>CAVWHX010000012.1:0-179913 GCA_963754925.1 uncultured delta proteobacterium | reverse complement strand
TCGCGCAGGTAAGGACACGCCATGGCCAGAGGGAAGAATGTAGTCGGGCTGGACATCGGATCAAGCGCGGTGAAGCTTATCCAGCTCAAGGAGACCAAGCGCGGCTACCAGTTGAAACACTTTGGGATGGCGCCGTTGCCGCCCGAGGCCATTATCGACGGCGCACTGATGAACTCCACCGTGATAGTCAACACCATTCGCGAGTTGGTTCGTTCCCAGCGCGTGCGCCACAAAGAAACCGGCATCGCCATCGGCGGGCACTCGGTTATCATCAAAAAGATTACGCTGCCCACCATGACCAATGAAGAGCTTCAGGAATCAATTCAGTGGGAGGCCGAGCAATACATTCCCTTTGATATCAACGATGTGAATATCGATGTTCAGGTGCTCACCCAGAATCCGGTCGAGCACAATCAAATGGACGTGCTGCTCGTGGCGGCCAAGAAAGATATGATCAACGACTACCTGGGGGTGGTGCACGAGGCTGGGTTGACGCCGATGATGGTGGACGTGGCGGCCTTTTGCGTCGAAAATGCTTTTGAAATCAACTACGATCTGCCCGTCAATGACACGGTTGTGCTTGTGAATATCGGCGCGAGCGTGATCAACATCAATGTTCTGGCCGCCGGCATTACCGCTTTCACCCGCGATATTTCAATGGGCGGCAACCAGTTCACCGAGGAGATCCAAAAACAGCTCAACGTGAGCTACGATGAGGCGGAAGCGCTCAAGCTCGGCGGCGGTCCGCAGACCGACGCAGAATCGGTAATTCCGCAGGAGGTTGAACGCATCATTCTTTCGGTTGCCGATACCATGGCGGGCGAGATACAGCGTTCGCTCGATTTCTTTACCGCCACCGCAGTTGATAGCCATGTCGCGCGGGTTTACCTGAGCGGGGGGACCTGCAGGATACCATCGCTCTATAAGGTGATCGAAAACAAGGTTGGCGTGCCGGTGGAGATCATGAACCCGTTTCGTAATATTGAATTCGATCCCAAGCGGTTTAATTCAGAGTACATCCGGGATATCGGACCATCGGCGGCCGTGGCGGTTGGGTTGGGGATTCGTTCACCAGACGATACGTGAAAGATGCTCATATGATTAAAATCAACTTACTACCGGTCAGAGCTGCGCGTAAACGCGAGAATCTCAGACAGCAGCTGTCAATATTTGTCGGTGTGATTTTGATCGCGCTGGCGGCATTGTTCTTTTGGCATCACTCGGTAGCGAATACCCTCGCCGAGAAAAATAAGGAGATCAGTGATATACGAGAAGAGATAGCTCAACTAGAACGCGAGATTGGCGATGTTGACAAGTATAAGGGACTTGAAACCGAGCTCACGACGAAGCTCGAAATTATCGACAATTTGATCAAAAACAAAATTGGTCCGGTTCGAGTGATGGATCGACTCAGTCGCATCATTCCCAGAAAAGTTTGGTTATTAAAATGGGACGATAACGGCGGTAACGTCGTTGTCGAGGGCGAGGCGCTGAGCAATAAAGACGTTGGCGATTTCATGGAAGCCCTGGAGAAACCCGTGGAAGAAAGTATGCCAGGTCCCGAGGCCCCGGCAGCGGTTGACAGCCCGCAGCAACCGGCGCCTGGTTTTCAACCAACAGACGTGACGTCGGCAAAAACGTCTGCGCAGGGTAAGCACTATTTTACCGACGTTCAACTGAAACAGTCCGAACTTCAAAAGGAAGATAAGTCGGTCGGACAGCCGGTTATCAAATTCTCGCTTTCGCTGAAAGTGAAGTACCAATTGTAGGCACAAGCGGCGTGAATGCTCGCCATCGAGAGGCGAAAAGAACACTATGGATAAGTTATTGGCCTTCATTCAGAAGACGCCGTTACAGCAAAAGATCGCGCTTCTGGCGACGGTCGTTGCTCTTATGGGCGGGATGTACTACTGGACTGTTTATCGGAACCAACGGAGTGAAATCGATCGATTGTCCGTGACGCTCAATCAGCTTAAAAATAATGTCACTGAGAAGCGCGCGATTGCCGCCCAACGGAAAGAATTTTTCGAACGGTTGGATAGCTACCGCAAGCAGTTGGATGAAGCGAAGAAGAACCTACCCGACGATGCCAGCATGGATCAGCTTCTCAAGACGCTGACAAAGCTCTCCGAGAAATCGGACATGCGCATCATCAAATTAACCCCGCAACCCGAGGTGCGGCAGAATTTCTATGCCGAGATCCCCGTAAAGATGGAGATTGAAGGCAACTATCACGAGATTGCGTCGTTTTTCTCTCTGATAACGAAGGAGAATCGGATCATTCACATCTCTGACATTTCCCTGCACGATCCACAGGTTTATAACGGGAAGATAGTGCTTAAAGCCTCCTGCCTTGCTCGGACATTTCGTTCGATACCCGAGCAGGCGGCTGTTCCAACTAATGGCGCGCCCGCGGCTACGGCCAAATAAGGAGGCTAAGTGAGAGGAAGGGGGCATCACATTATGCCGGCAGGTTGGTCACCACGGGTTTTCCTCATCCTTTTGTTTTGCGCTTTGTTCGGGTTGATGATCGGCTGCGGTAAAAAACCAGGGGAAGACGCAGCGGATTTCCCGGAATACGCTGCCAAACCAAGCCCGCAAAAACAGGAAGCCCCGGTTTAACCGGTCATGGGAAGCCTTGAGAGCGGCCCTCAACCGTCGACGTTTGAATACAGTGCAGTGGGAAAGAGGGATCCCTTTTGGTCCTTCTACAAAGAAGAGAGTCGGCCGGGGGCCGGAAAGACTGAGCTCCCCAGCAGTCCCTTGCAGATGTTTGAGATCGATCAGCTCAAACTCGTCGCGGTCATATTTGGGGTCGCTCAACCGAAGGCCATGGTGGAAGCGCCGGACGGCAAAGGCTACATTGTGCAGTTGGGTACCCTGGTCGGCAAGAATTTTGGGCGGGTGGCGCGGATTTCCCATAATGAGGTGGTAGTTACCGAGGAATTCCGCGATGGGAAAGGTGCCAAAGGGGTAAACACCATCCACTTAACCCTTGAGAAGGATAAAGAAAACGAACTGTAAGCGCCAGGGCACAAACGATGGTTTCAAGGCTTTTGGTATAGCCCGTTTTTGGCGAAGGAGAGTATCTATGGCATCTCGCAATATCCTCATGGGCCTCGTGGTGATTCCTGGGTTTCTGGTTGCAGGCATCGCCGCGCAGCAGGCGGGGGAGAATAAATCGGGCGATGCTATCACGGGGGTCACGGCAGCGGCCAACGCCGTGGCGCCGGTGTCTGAAACTCCTGCTGACGCTGGAGCCGTCATAAGCTCCGAACCGGACTTTCGCGTGGTGGAACAGTTTGGGGACAAGCAGAGCGCTCGACCATCGACCATCCGTCGCGTGACCACCGGCACCGATGATTCCGTTACCGTGCTCGTCGGCCAGCCGGTAGCCGCGTACGAGGTGCTGGAGGTATTTTCACCCTTTCGGTTGGTAATCGATGTATACGGGGCGTCGGTGGGGTCAAAAATATCGGAACCAAAGGTCTCGGGCAAGGTGTTGGACCGTGTTCGGATGGCCCAGCATAAAGACAGGGTACGCATAGTACTGGATTGCGCCGGCGGCAAACGGCCGGAGTATCGGGTGGAGAAAATCGCTCGGGGCCTGCGCATTGCGTTTGACAAAGAGCCGGTGGCTGAAAAATCAGATCGCGTTATGTTCTCCAAAACGTCGAGCGCAACATCACCTTCGGTTGCAAGCGATCAGCTAACGGTGGCGCAAAAACCAGCCGAGAAACCGGTATTAAAGAAGACTACGGAAGCAGTGTCAACCAAGCCGGAGCCCTCGACAGCCGCTGTGCCACAGGTAGTGCCGCCGAAGCCGATCGAGTCCCGCTCGGCTCAAACCCGCGCGTCGCCATCGACGGAAACGCCTGATGCGCGTTCGGTGACCCTTGCGAATCCAGCCTCTGCCGAGTCGACGAAGGCCGAGGATGAGCTGAACGAAAGCGCTGATTACAGCTATGCGCCCGACGAGGTCGCCGGGTATAGCGTTCAAAATCCAGCCCTGGCCCCGGAGGAGGGAGACGGCGGTAGACGGCAAAGCTTTCAAGGCAGGCGAATCTCGCTGGACTTTAAAGATGCCGATATCCACAATATCCTGCGGTTGATCGCCGAAGTTGCCAAGATAAATATTATCACCAGCGACGATGTCAAGGGCAAGATCACCATCACCCTGCGCAACGTTCCGTGGGATCAGGCCTTGGACATTATTCTTAAAACCAAGAAGCTCGGAAAGGTTCAGCACGATAACATCATCCGCATCGCCCCGCTCGAGGAGATCACTAAGGAGCAGGAGCTATTACAGAAAGCGGCCGAGATAAAAAAAGTGATCGAGCCGTTGCGCGTGCGGGTCATATCGGTCAACTTTGCGGATGCCATCGATCTCGAGAAACAGATAAAGAACCTCCTCAGCGATCGCGGAACCGTGGCGATCGATAAACGAACCAACGTACTGATAGTAAAAGATATTCTTGAGAACGTGGTTAAGGCGGAAGGCCTGGTGCGCTCTCTTGACTCCGAGACTCCTCAAGTGCTTATTGAAGCGCGGGTAGTCGAGGCCAATACGACTTTCCTGCGCGAAGTCGGCGTGCAATGGGGCGGCAATTTGGGCTTCTCCTCCGCCACCGGCAATCCGACCGGTTTGGCCTTTCCGAGCACCATCGGCGTGAAAGGCGGCGCCGATGATTCGACCACAAACACGACCACCTCGGGAACCGCCAATCCTGGCAATTTTGCCATCAACCTGCCGGCGGCGGTAGGCGCCGGATCCGGCGGGGCGCTGGGATTAATCTTGGGCTCAGCCAACGGCGCGTACCAGTTGAACTTACGTTTGTCTGCATTAGAGAATAGGGGCACGGTCAAGATAATCAGCGCGCCGAAGATTACTACCTTGGACAACCAAAAGGCCGTGATCGGTCAGGGGACATCTATTCCCATCAGCGTAACTTCCGCCGCCGGCGTGAATACGGTCTTTGTGGACGCCAAGCTGCAACTGGAAGTTACCCCGCACGTTACGCGCGAAGGCAGCATTGTGATGGTGATTAAGATCACCAAAAACGAGCCGGATTTCTCGCGCACGGGCGCCCAAGGCGATCCCACCATAACAAAGAAAGAAGCCGAGACCCGGGTTATGGTGCGCGATGGCGATACCACCGTGATCGGTGGTATCTTTACCCGAACGACCTCGGATAGCTTTAGCGGGATACCGTTTCTCTCTCGCATCCCGATCTTAGGTTGGTTCTTCCGTCATACCAGTCACGAAGATGATCGGACCGAACTGCTCATCTTCATCACCCCGCGCATCGTCAATCGCCTCCAACAGACGGTTTCTCAACAGTAGAGTCTATGTTTATGGGGAGCGCGCTTTGATAGGAGGAATGTATGAAAGCTAATTGGGTTGGAGTAGGAACCCTCGCTCTGATCTTGGTAGGTATGGAACTCAGTTGTGTTAACAATGATGCGTCAGTGGCTATCGTTTTTAATGTGGCGCCGGATACTTCGTGTAAATGGAGCGTTCAAACGGGAACAACGTACATATTTGTACCTAGCGGATTGCTTGATCTGAGTACGAGGGATGTTTATTGGTTTTTTCCACAGATAGAGAACAACATGCCGAGCAATCTTATTACTTCTTCAACTGGTACCAGCTCTGAAAGTCAACTTGACACCCTGGCAGTTCAAATCGAGAAAGCCGAAGTCACCTACTCCTGGTCGCCGCCAGGAAGCAGCATCATCGCGGCAGATCCGATATTGACGAGTATCGAGAAGCAAGATCCTTTCATTGCGCCTCTGAGCGGAGTAATCTCGTCTGCCGACACCTCCGGTACGCCGGGTATGATGGTAACAAGCATGCCGTTATTCTCTTCGGTTGTCGGTGATCTGTTTAGGACCGAGCTCACCACCGATGACATGCAAATCGTTTCGCTCGAAGCGCACGTCACCATCTATGGTCATACCTTAGGCGGGGTTTCAGTTAAATCGAACGAATTTGTGTATCCGGTGAGATTCTGTCTTGGTTGCACAGTCGGGCTCATGTGCTGTCCGGCCGCAACCACGCCGACAGCGGCAAATTTTTGTATTTCCGGGCAGGACTCTCCCCAGCCTTGCTCGTGCTAAAGAGAGTGAGAGAATCTTCAGAGTGCCCGGGAATTCATGTGGCCAACTCCTTGACAATAATCACACAATCAGCTAGTTAACTAGTTACTGATCTCAGGGGAAAGAGCAGGCTGCCATGGTACAAGACGCGTTCGAAACAGAAACGTTGGCGCGGTTGTATTTGGACCAAGGGCATCCGGAGAAGGCGCTGCCGATTTTCAAGCTGTTGCATAAACAGGACCCGTCGAGCAGTTCTATCTCTCACGGTTTGGCGCACTGCGAAGAGTTACTGGCGAATCGATCTGGGGGAAGTCAATTAAACCACGAGAAGCGGCTTGCGATTCTCAAACGCCTCTTGGCGATGCTCAGGGGCGAACCTCAACCCCCAACGCTTTCGCTACGAGAGCGCCGGTTGGCAGTGCTCCAAAAACTAATGAAGCGATTGACCGCCCGGGAAGCCTAAGCGGGGAGGTTGCTTCAGAGGAGGTTCGATGTTCACGACTGAGCTTGAAAGCCTGTGCGCCTCGGTGCCAGGGTGCCAGGGCGCAGTGGTCATGAGCTTTGACGGCATTAGCGTTGCCCAGCACACGTGCGGCGATGATCTGGATATGGAGACGATTCTGATCGAGCTCTCCGGTCCGCTGCGCCAGACCATGGAAGCGCTCACCACAGCGGTGGGAGATGATCTTCAGGAGGTTGTCATAACATCTAAGAAGAAATGTTTGTTGGTTCGCTTGTTGCGCGACGAGTACTTTGTGGCCCTGTTTCTTCCTCCCGAAAGCCTGGTGGGCAAAGGGCGTTACGCCTTGCGGCTGCACAGCCTCCCCCTGATACAAGAACTATCCTAAGTGTGATATTCATGGTAGAGGACAAGGGTCAGTATCCTGAAAAATGCGATGGCATTTTGCTGAAATAATTTCTCTTTCTTGTGTAGCGTATTACATGATAGTTAGACTTTTCTTTTGATTATTTTGAAGACGAGGTGCAACCAACCCCATGTATTCCACCAGCGATTTTCGAAGAGGCTTGAAGATTGAACTTGATGGCGAACCGTTTATTATTATCGAGTTTCAACACGTCAAACCAGGCAAGGGTAGCGCGTTTGTGCGCACCAAGCTGAAAAGCCTCACCACCGGCAACGTCAATGAGCGCACCTTTAAGTCGGGCGACAAGGTTGATACGCCCGATCTTGAAGAAAAGCAGATGCAGTACCTCTATGGTGAGGCCGACCGCTACTGCTTTATGGATAACTCGACCTATGAGCAACTGTTCATCGATAAAGAAAATCTCGCGGGCCAGGAGGCGTTTCTCCAGGAAAGCGTTCAGGTCACCGTTCTCTTGCACAACGGAAAACCGCTGACGGTTGATCTCCCCAATTTCGTGGAGTTGACCGTCGCGAACACCGAACCGGGCTTCAAGGGCGATACCGCAGCGGGGAGCACAAAACCGGCTACCCTGGAGACAGGCGCCACCATTCAGGTTCCCTTGTTCATCAAGGAGGGGGATAAAATTAGGATCGATACCCGCAGCGGGTTGTACGTCGAAAGAGTCAGGTAATCCATAGTCAAAACTCTTGTTACCGATGGTATCAGCTTACCGGTTCAATAATCTCTATAAAGCTACAATTCTCGCTATCAGGCAGGTTTTTAATGTCCAAAACCCCCGTAACAGGCAAATGATTTGACGGAAATTTCTGAAAAAGATATAATGCAATCGCAACCGCCTGCTTTGGAACAACTTGTTACATAAGACATTTTCAGAAGCAGGCAATGGTTGATAGGGGTCTGCTGGCTGATACGGCAGTGGGTAATTGTATCTTTGCGCGGATTTTACACTTCCACGGTTATAACGACGAGGAGGTGTGAGGTTGATGTTTCTAAAGAAGGTTCATTGTGGCGATCAATAAAAATAAAATAAACGACAACGCCCTCAAGTTTGTCCAGAAAGGCCAGATCAAAAAGGCGATCAAAGAGTATGAAAAAATCCTTGCCGAAGATGCCAATGACGTTCGTACGCTTCTTAAAAAAGGCGATTTGCTCGTTCGAGTTGGTGAAAAAGGCGAAGCTATTGGCACCTACCTGCAAGTGGCCTCAACCTATTCCCAACAAGGATTTCATCTCAAGGCAGTAGCCGTTTTTAAACGAGATCTTGAAAATTGATAATACCCGGGTGGACGTGAATCTTCGCCTGGCGGACGAGTACCAAAATTTGGGGATTATCTCGGACGCCATGAACCACCTCCAGACCGTGGTGAGCAATTATGATCAGCAGGGCAAGACTCGCGATATGCTCGGCATTCTCCAGCGTATCGTCGAGCTTGATACTGAGAACATTGCCAATCGAATAAAACTCGCCGAGCTCTACTCCCGCGAGAAAATGGTCTCCGAGGCCGTTGCCGAATTTGGACGGGCGGCTCTGGATTTGAAAAGACAAAACCGCATGGAGGATTTTGTCAAGGTTGTTGAGCGATTGATCTACCATGACGCCTCCAATATCACGCTGATTAAAGAACTGGCGGGCGCCTACCTTCAGCAGGGCGATACGAAACGCGCATTGGCAAAGCTACAGATCTGTTTTAAAGCGGATCCCCACGACCTGGATACCCTGCAAATGCTTGCGACATCGTTTCGTGATCTTCATCAACTCTCGAAGACCGTTTCGGTTTACAAAGAGATGGCCAACATCTATCAAAAAGGCGGCGCCAGCGACAAGCTGCGGGAAATATTTCAGCGTATTCTTGAGATCGCTCCAGACGATCCGGTAGCGAGTCGGTATCTCTCGGGTGGCGGCTTCTCTTTTTCGGAGGTGGATGATTCTGCCATTGAAGACCAAACCCAAGTGTCGCTGCATGCACCGCCGACAAAGGTGGTCAAATCGACCTCACCGAACCTGACGTTGAGGCCTCATGAGCCTGAGGTTACGGTCAAATACGCGCGGCCACGTGCTCCCGCGTCGATCTCGGAACAGGCGCGCAGTTCGGTCTCCCGGCTTCTCACCGAAACCGATGTCTATATCAAGTACGGGCTGCAGAGCAAAGCCATTCAGCACCTCAACCGGATCTTCGAGATGGATTCAGACAACATCGAAGCGCACACTAAGCTTCGGGATCTGTACCTGATGGCCGGTCAGCGGGAAAATGCCGCCCAGCAAATGCTCAACCTCGCGTACCTCACCTCGCGTCGGGGGATG
Source organism: uncultured delta proteobacterium (assembly GCA_963754925.1). GTDB lineage: Bacteria > Myxococcota > B64-G9 > B64-G9 > B64-G9 > CAVWHX01. The sequence continues at coordinate 170,625 of CAVWHX010000012.1, read as the reverse complement.
CTGGAAGACGCGCGCGGTCATGTGGGCTCGCTGCTTACGATTGCGCCCGATCATCCGCAGGGCCTGGCGCTCGCAGCTGAACTAGGATTGGAGGTTGATCAACGCCCTTCTCACCCCAACGCCGGCGATGATGTGCTTTTGGATCAGGGAGCGGATTTCGATCTCGACGAGCAACCCTTGATCGCGGACGTGGACTTCGCCATCGAGGTTGATGATGAGGGGGCGGCTCAGTCAAGTGAAAAAATGGATGAACCCCTGGCCCCGGAAGATGAATTGTCAGTCGATGAGATTTCCGATTCCCCAGCGGATCTCACGGTCGAAGAATTGGACGATGAGACGGAGTTCATCGATCTCGAACAAGACGGTGACTTTGTCGCCGATGAAGATATCGACGAACTTTCCCTGGATGCCGACGTATCACTTGATGCTGAAGAGAGCCTCGAAGGAGCGAATTTATCAGAGGCCCCGACGACACTGTATCTTCGCTCAATTCCGAAAGAAACACTCAAGCCGGCAGAGGGTAGGGTTACGCCAGACCATGGAACGAAACCGCCACCGCTTGGTTCGGCCGCTATTCTCGGCCACGATACGGCGGTCGGGGTTCAAAGCCGCGATCAGGAAGTATTGATCGAGGGCGAGTCCACTGATGCTGGGCCTGATCAGTATGCCGACGAACTATTGCTCGACGCCGAAGGAGAAGAGACCGACATTGACAATGCAGTGCTTGGCGACGATGGGTTACTCGAGCACCGTGATGTGGAGTTGCTTAGTCAAGGGGAAGAAGGCCACGATCTGATAGGTGATGAAATCCTCATAGGATCCGCGGATGCCGATAGCGAGGAGTCCGCCGACGTTATTGATGGTGCAGAACGAGAGGACGAAGCAGAACTAGTGGTAGAAGCGGAAGAGGCCAAAGCAGATCAAGCCGAAGCAGAAATCCAAGCAGATGCGTCAAAAGAATCAGAAGCGTCCCCGGTAGTCGAAGAGTCGGAGGACGATGCCGAAGTCGAAGAAGCCATTGAAGAAGTAGATTTTTTCATTCAGCAGAATCTGGTGGACGAGGCCGAAGACGCCATACAGGATCTCAAACTGCGCTATTCCGGGCGAATTGACGTTCGGCAGCGCCTCACTCGGATTGAACAGCTCCGCCAATCCCAATCAATACCTGCTCAGATTCCTACAGATCGATCGACGAGTTCGGGTGCGGTAGGCAGCGCGGGAGGTACCGATGCCTTCGATTTGGCGAAGGAGATCGAATCCCAAGCGATTGATGACATCGCTGCGGCGCCGTTAGATGAGTTTCAATACAGCGCCGAGGATGTGTTATCCGAATTCAAAAAAGGTGTCGAGCGGGTGGTGGAAAAGGAAGATTCGGCCACCCATTTCGATTTGGGCATTGCGTACAAAGAAATGGGGCTCGTTGACGACGCCGTTTGTGAGTTTGAGATTGCTTCTCATGACGCCAAAAGACGGATCTCCGCCCTAACGCTCATTGGGTTGTGCCATATTGAAAAAGCACACTATAACGATGCGATTAGCTTCTTCAGAAAAGCTCTCAACGAGCCATCGATTTTGGATCAGGAAAAGACCGGCTTGTATTATGAAATTGGCCGTGCTTTCGAGCTGCAAAACAATCTGACCCAGGCGCTGGCATTTTATCAGCAGGTTCAAAAACGTGACGACCATTTCCGTGATATTGGCGCTCGATTGGAGCTTCTCAAACGTTCGGCGATAGGAAACGACGATGGCGCGATCGATCCAAAAGCGCCGACTGAGCCGCATAGGCCGGCAGACAAGGGTAAGATTACGTATATGTAATAATTGAAGGCAACGCCCGGTGGATAGGTATTCAAGAAATTAACCGGTTTAGGCAATCTCATGAATTATCTCGAACACTTTCAACTAGCACAGGAACCGTTTTCAAACTCACCGGTCAATCGCTTTTATTTCAACAGCGAGCAACATGAGCAGGCTATGGTGCGTCTTATGTTCGCCATGACCAATATGCGTGGATTAGCGGTGTGCGTTGGGGACATTGGTGCAGGCAAGACGACCCTGGCGCGCCGGATGCTTGATAACCTTCCCGAAGCCCAATTTGAAGCCGCTCTGTTGGTAATTATTCATGCCGGCATCACCGCCATTTGGCTACTGCGCCGACTGGCCTTGCAGCTGGGTGTTGATAACCCATCGGATGACAAACTGACATTGCTCACTCAGCTCTACCAACGCTTGGTGCGGCTGTATGAGCTCGGCAAAAAGTCGGTAGTATTGATCGATGAAGCACAAATGCTACAAAATCGAGAAATTATGGAGGAATTCAGGGGCCTGCTCAATCTCGAGATGCCGGAGCGTAAGCTGTTGTCCTTTGTCTTCTTCGGGTTGCCGGAATTAGAAAATAATCTCATGCTTGACCCGCCCTTGGCGCAGCGGGTGGCCTTGCGCTACCGACTCGAACCGCTCAACCAACAGTCGACCGAAGCATATATCAAGCATCGTCTACGTATAGCTGGCTCTAAGAAGATGTTTTTTCTTAGTAAGGCGGTTGAGGGAATACATCTGTATAGTCGTGGTATTCCCCGGCTGATCAATACGATCTGCGATAACTGTTTGTTCGAGACGGCCTTGCTGCGACGCATCGCGGTTGATAGGTCAATGGTGGACCTGGTGGCTAAAAACCTTGGCCTTGACTCGAGTCTCGAGAACATCGAGGCCTTCCGGGCGCGACGCAACGCCGGCGTACTGGTGCCGGGTGAATTCAGCGCCAATAGGATCCAGCCTTCCGATTCGGAACCTTCTGTAACTATGAGAGAGATTGACAACTTCCTTGACAGCTATGGGAAGATATAGTACCGAGGGTCGTCATTCTGCGGGCGTAATTCAGCGGTAGAATGCAAGCTTCCCAAGCTTGACGTTGTGGGTTCGACTCCCATCGCCCGCTTAGCAAATAATTATAGCCCTTTCTTCGTTGGGGGACTGTGTCGAATCCCCTGGCGGGGATAAGAGCCCGTAACTCCCTTCGGTCGTAACGGGCTCTAAATAAAAAGTTTACTTCCGCGCCGATACCCGGCTAAAACCCACAATGTGTATTCAAAGGGTTAGGAGCGATGCGTAATAAATCCGTTTTAACGCTTGCAGTTGTGCTGCTTTTCGTGCTGCTCCTCGTTGTTGGGGGGGTGTGGTTTATCAAGAGCAGCTATGCGTCGCGCCGGGTGTGCGAAATGGTCCAGCGCAGTTTGGACGAACAACTGGGCGCAGCGGTATCGATTGCGACCTGCGAGCTCGGACTACTGCCGCCATCCCTTGCAGTGCATGATGTTAAGCTTAGGGCATCAGACGGGTCGCCCCTGCTCGAGGTTGCGTCCCTAGCAGTTGAGCTCGACGTGCCGGCTCTTTTGGCGGGCCGCCTCTGGATCGATCAGGTGCTCGTGGAGCGCCCCAATCTCTCATTGACCATAGAACAGGGACGGGTCGCCAACCTGCCACAACTCAAGTTGCCGTCGGGAATGGGCGCGCTGGAGTCAGGCGCGGGCAAAAAAAATGAAATTGTTCTCAAGCATTTGGAAATAGTAAATGCGCATGTTGATCTCTTGTATGAACACTGGGCGCTCGTGCGGCTGAACAACAGCCATTTCGAGTTGTTGTCAAAAGGAAGCCGTCAATTCGAGCTGATGGCGACCGTTGCTTCCGGGAGCCTTGACCTGCGGGGCGGCCAAGGCACCTCATTGTCGCTTTCTGAATCAATGCTCAAGGCGTCTATAGAGCCGGGAAAAATTGATCTGGCGCGCTTGCACATTGGATTGGGCAGCGCTGATTTCAACGCGTCTGGACCAATCGTCCTGACACCCGAGTTGAGCCCAAGCGTAACGTTTGCGGCGAACGTACCGCTTGAATTGTTGCATCAGTTTCCGGCTGCTATCCCGCCTATGGATGGGCAAGCGACCGTAACTGGCTTGGCGAGCCGAAAAAACCACGAGCTTTCCGCCAGCGGTGAAATTGATGTCAAAGAATTTGGCACCTATACCGTCGCGGGGGTGAACTATCGCTCTCGCTTTCAGATTGATCAGCATCAGCTCGCCCTTGAGGAGATACAGGCATCGAGCCGTGGTGGCGTTATTTCTGGAAAGGCCTTCCTGATGTTGGCCGCGCCACTGGATTTTGCGGGGTCGCTTCAGCTTCGGCAGGTCGACCTGCATGAGGCTCTGATCATGGGTGGAGTGCACTTTACGCCGATCACCTTTCGGGGGGCGGGCGCACTTGATTTCCACGGCCGGTTCCAGGGGAAACCCGGCGCGTTCGTTATTCTCGACATGCAGCTCGATCTGGAGACCTTGATCGTGCGACCAGGGCAGAATCGCGAGCCGGTATTGTTTCTCAGGAACGCGAAACTCAAAACCGGAGCAGAATTTACCGGGCGTCAGGTGCGCATCGCGCCCTCGCTGCTCGAGATTGGTCAGACGCAGATCACAACCGAAGGTACGATCGGTTTCAAGGATGGTGGGGTAACAGCAAGAATTCAATCTTCTCAGATGCAAGTTGCCGATCTGTCCGGTCAGGCGCCGCTCGCTGTTTCGGGTGCAGGAACGTTTGGGCTAGACGTAACGGGTAATTTTCCTGCACCGGAACTTGCGTTTTCGTTTGTGATCGACAATTTGACGTTGGCCGGCCGGACGTATGGAAAATTGCAGGGAACCGCTGGACTCAGCCACGGCCACCTCACCGCCAATCAATTGGTGTTGAGCCGCCAGGAGAGCTCGCTCAGTTTTTCCGGGGGACTCGATCTCTTCACCCCGTTTGTGGTCAGCGGCAACGTTGAGCTTCAGTCGGTGAAGCCGCATGATATTTTGAATCTTCTGAGGGTACGAACGGATCTGCCGATAGACGGATTGCTAACCGGTCGGATCGCGGCGAGCGGTTCGCTCACCGATCCGCAGATTGAATTCAACGTGGAATTTAAAGACCTGGTGCTGTGGAACCAGGTTTTCGAGGAGGGAGGCGCAAGCGGTCGGCTTGAGCACGGTGCCTGGCAGTTTGACACCTTCCAAGCCCGCATGGGAACCGGCTGGTTGTACGCGCGCGGAGGAATTTCGCCCGATCGGGAGCTCGATATCAAGGCCTACTCAACGGGGTTACGGGCGGCGTCGGTGAGCGCTCTGAAGGCGCTTCTTCAGTATGTGGACTTCCGCTTCGACCTGAGCCTGGATGTCAAGGGTCCCCTGCGGTCGCCGGCGTTCCAGGGTTGGGTGAAGTTTTACGATACCAAACTGATGGGACAGGACGTCGAAGACTCGTTTGTCTCAGCCGATGTATCCGCAGAGTCGATCAAGGTCAACGGTCACTTTCTCGGCACCAGCATCGAGCTCTCGGGCGAGGCGCAGCTGCAACAGGGCCTGCCCTATACGGCGCATGTAGGGATTAACGATCAGAATCTCGGGCGGCTCTTAACCTGGATAGGGAAAGAGTTCAACCTGCAACTGGCGGCGCGGGGAACACTCGATGTTGAGGGCCGTTTGCTGTTTCCGACCCAGGTGCGCGGACGGTTGCAGCTTACGCAGTTAACTGTTGAGGCGGTCGGGATGCGGATAGAAAACCGCGGCCCCATAGAGCTAACATTAGAGAATAACGTAATAAAAGTTGAAAATGCCGCTATCAGCGGGACGGCAACGGAGCTCAGCTTCGGCGGCCAACTCTCCCTCAAGGATGGCCCTCGGTTGACTATGAGTGGAAACGTCGGACTTATGGTGTTGCCGCTCCTCACTGATGCCATCACACAAGCAGCGGGAACGACCAATCTGCGCCTCGCGCTCGGAGGAACGTGGCAGGCCCTGGAGTTATCCGGGGCAATCGATATGAACGCCGAAGTATTGCGAACGAAAGGCCTTCCGTTGGAGCTGAGTCAGCTCAATGGAAATTTTCGGTTGAAACCGGGGCGGTTGGAGATTACGGGCCTGCGTGGTGAAGCCGGCGACGGAAGCTTCTCGGCCCAAGGTTGGGTTGACTTGCAGAATTTCAAGCCCGGCGCCGTGGCGCTCACCATCGATGTCGATCACGTGCGCTACGACGTGACCGATAGACTGTGGGGTGTCGGCACCGGAATCCTGAGGTTGTCGGGTACGTTCGGCGACATACCGAAGCTCGATGGCGATATCAATATAGAGAACGGTGCGTATGATGAACACATGACGCTTGTCTCTCTCAGCGAGGGCATTTTTCAAAGGCACCATGCTCAGACCACCCGTGCCTACGACCGACGCCGGGAGAAGCTCGCGTTCAACCTGAATCTGGCCTTCCCGGGGAAATTTCAGGTCGTCTATAACCTCGATTTAGTGGGTTTTCAATCCGAGATGCAGGGCCATCTGCGCGTGACCGGCACCAATGAACGCCTCGGTCTCAAGGGAGAGATGGAATCCCTTTCGGGTCAACTGTCCTATCTCAATAAGGAATTCGATGTCCGGACCGCACGGGTGCGTTTCGAAGACGAATTCGCTGTTGTTCCGCATATCGATATAACGGCATCGCGGCTTGAGACTGTTGATCGTGGCGAAGAGGGCGTGACCGAATATCAGGTGGAATTACACTTGATCGGAGAAGGAGATAGCGTAAAGGTTGGACTACGCTCCAGCCCTTCGCTCGACCAGCGAGATATCATCACCTTGCTGTTGCTCGGTGTTACCAGCCGCGACGTCCAGGCGCTTAAGGGAAAGGATTCCGTCGGACCGGTCGGCGATATTTTATTGCAACAAATGGGACTAAGCCGGCGCCTGGGTCAGATCTTTCAATCCGATTTGATTCAACCCAAGTACATTCGCCTGCGGAGCCGTTTCCCTCACTCACGCAGACCACCGAGCCCTGGTTGGAAACCGGTGTTGCGATTCCCGTCATCAGCGATAAATTGAGTATGGATTACAACCGGGCGCTGTTCGATATTAACGATCAGATAGTTGATCTTTCGTACCAGATAACCGATGAGATGTCCACCCGATTACGTTGGGAAGGTTCACCGCTATATAACCAGGGCGATTTTGGGACGGACTTACGTTGGCATTGGGAGTGGTGAGGTGGCGCCGAGTTTCTCAAAAGAATTCTCGAGGTCCGCGCTCGCGGTACTCACTCTTATACTGGTGGTGCTTTTCGAGCCTTGGACACAGGCCGCGGACGCGTCCTCCCTGCATGGTCAACGTGTCACGGCCGTGAGTTTTTCACCGACCCAGCCGAACCAGACCGAACTTTTCGGCTATATTGAAATCCATCCGGGAGATTCTTTTTCGATCCAAGCAGTGCGCCGCTCGATAACCGTACTCTACCAGTTGGGCTTGTTCGGCCAGGTGCGCGCCGTAGCCCATCCTGACGCGGGGGGAGTTGCCGTCACGTTTCAGGTAGAGCCGATACGTCGCGTCTTGGCGCTTCAATTCATCGGCAACGACGCGATAGGCACCGGCGAACTCGCGCGTCTCGTGAAGTTTGCGCGCGGCGACGAGTACGATAACGGCACGATGGAGTTGGCCGCTAACGATATTCTCGTCTTGTACCGAAAACGCGGCTATCGCCGCACGCAGGTCATCGCCCGCGCTGAGGGGCCAGAAAAAGGCGACGTCGAGGTACGCTACTATATCCAGGAAGGACCGGTCACCCGAGTATCCAGCGTTACGTTTACCGGTCAGCTCGCTTTTCCGCGGTCCAAAGTTGCCGAGGAGGCGGGAATCGATTCGGGCGACAAGTTGGATGAGGAGCGCATCCAAAAAGCAACGAAGAGTCTTACCGATTTCTACCACCAAGCCGGTTACCTCGAAGTTGTGGTGCGGCCTCCAACCATCCCCGAACCGGCCGCGGATCGCGAGCACGAATCCCTATTGGAGGCATTGACGTTCGACATACAATCCGGTCCGCAGATTTCCTTTAAGTTTGTCGGCAACAGCACCATCGACAACAAAACGCTGCTCGACGCGCTTAATTTGAAAAAACAAGTTAATTTTTCATCGACTCGAATCCACGATCTCACCGATCGCATTCAGGACATCTACCAGAGACAAGGCTTTACCCACATGAGCGTCACTGCACAGGTGGCGGATGAACCAAAACAGAATCGCAAAGAGATTGTCTTTAAAATTGACGAAGGCCCGCGGGTTGCCGTGCAGCGAGTTCAATTTATCGGCAACCACGCGTTTGATGCTGATCAACTGCGTGCGTTTCTCAATGACGCGCTGCTCGATGCCATTCAACAACCCGTCTTTGATCAACCGATAGAACGCGGGGCTGTGGAGACGTTTGGCGGTGGCTTTCCGCTTCCGAGCGATAACCGAACGGCTTTTTGGCCAAAGGGTTTTTGGTTTGACGTGAACCCCGAGACGGTATACGTGCAAAAAGCTTACGATGATGCTCTCGAAAAAATCAAGGATCTGTATCAAAGCAAAGGATTCCTGGATTTGGAGGTGGGCGATCCGATACTGTCGTTCGACCGAAGCGGCGCCCGTCTGAACGTTAGCATTTCTATCACCGAAGGTGTGCAAACCTTCTTGTCGGCGATTACGTTTGACGGCAACCAGGCCGTGGCGTCCGATGAACTTATGCGCTTGGCTGAGGCTAAATCGGGGTTGGCCCAACCGGGAAAGCCGCTCAATCTGTACAACGTTGAGGGGCTGCGTAAAGAAATCATGCAGAACTACTCGCAACGCGGCTATATCTATTGCCAGGTCAATCAAAAGGTAACATTTTCAGAAGACCGATTGTTCGCTGAAGTGCTGTTTGAGATACAAGAAGGCCCGCAGGTACGGGTGCGACGGATACTGATTCGCGGCAATCTATATACGAAACGTCAAGTTTTCGATCACACGCTAAGGTTGCACCCCGGACAGATCTACTCACCGGAGGAAGCAAAACTGAGTCAGGGAGATTTGCTTGATCTCGGCGTCTTCTCGAAGGTTGAGATCAAATTGCTCGAACCAGAAAACCCCGAAGCGGAAAAGGATGTGGTGGTAAATGTCCGCGAACAATCATTACATGTACTCACCCTTTCTCCCGGGCTATCGTCGGGCGAAGGCATACGCTTAGAGCTGGGGTACAATCAACGAAATCTATTTGGGTACGCCATGGAGTTTGTCGGGCGCGCCCGGGTCAACTACCAGGTATTTTACCCAATTTTATCCGAACCCTTGCGAACACGTTACGAACATTTGAGCTTTTGGGAGGGGTTGGAGGGATGGGTGTTAACCGGTTTGCATTGGCCCCAGGTATGGTGGCTCGGAAAAGGCATATCGGCCCGGGTTGATCTGGTCGGTCTACAACTGCATGCACTCTCGTATGACCTCACCAAGGTTTCACTTGTTCCCGGAATTGATGTAAAACTTACGCCACAGGTGAATCTTACCGTGGAGTACGAGCTCGAGCATACCAACTTGACCTGCCCGGATTTGGTGCCAAACTGTGGAACTACAACCGCTCCTCTGCCTTCCCTTCGTTACGATCAGGGCACCTTCTTTTTGGGCAGCGTGCGTCCGCAAATATCCTGGGACCGTCGCGACAACATCTTCAATCCCCATAGCGGCAGCCTCGTTACCCTGCGCATGGAACTTATCAATAGTCTCACCTCGGGACACACCGTGTTTTTGCTCAAAGTTGACGGATCGATCACCGGCTACTTGCCGCTGGGGAAAAAGAGCACCCTGGCGGTATCGATGAGGGGTGGGGTGATACATAATCTTGTTCAGAATTCAAAAACCCCCTCGAATAAGTTGTTTTATCTGGGAGGTCGAAATTCCATTCGCAGTTATGACGAAGAGAATCTCATTCCTCAGGATCAGCCTGCATGCAACGTAAGTTCAACCCAATCTTCTGCCACCCAATGCATCTCGCTGGGCGGAAACGCTTATTGGCTGGCGAAGGGCGAGTTTCGATTCCCAATGTTTTCGGATATAGTGGAAGGGGCTTTGTTTGTGGATATCGGTAATTTGTGGATGGACCCGAAGAATTTCGACCTGATGAAAATCCGCAAGGCGGCTGGCTTCGGCGTGCGCTTCATAACGCCCATTGGGCCGATAGCCGTTGACTTCGGATTTAACTTATCCCCGGATCCCGCATATGAGGAGCTGCTCTGGACGGTGCACTTTAATGTCGGGGTTTTTTGATCCCCGGCGTGCGTTAATATTTTCAACCGGATGAAGGTTTAGGGCGCAGTATGACTAAGTTTGCACGCAAGAAGACCCTGATTATCTCCCACAGTGGCCAGACCGACACCCTGACGTACAACAAGTTCAAACTGGTGGTCGTCGAAGGGCCAGGCCAGGGTCGCGAGTTTGTCATGGATCGCGATCTGGTTCGAATCGGCACCAGCCGTGAAAACGACCTGGTGTTGCTGGACGAGACTGTTTCGCGCAAGCATTGTGAGATCGGTGTCACCGAAGAAGGGTACCTCATTCGCGATCTAGGCAGCACCAACGGCACGGCGGTTGAGCATTGCTGGATAAAAGAAGCGTTGCTGCACCCCGGCGCGCACATACGGCTGGGCGGCGTGGTGCTGGCGTTTGAGCCATTGCAGGAACGGGTTGAGATCCCGCTGTATCCCCAGGAATCCTTTGGCCGCTTGCTGGGGAAAAGCCTGAAGATGCGCGCGCTATTCTACTTGGCCGATCGAGTGGCTGCGCGCGATACCACGGTATTAATAACCGGCGAGACCGGAACCGGTAAGGGATTGCTGGCCGAGGAGCTCCACACCCACAGTCCGCGCTGCGCCGCGCCGTTTTTGGTCGTTGACTGCGCCACGATTCCGACGCACCTGATGGAAACAGAGCTCTTCGGTCACGTCAAGGGCGCCTTCACCGGTGCGGTTGACGCGCATGTCGGCGCGTTCGAGGCGACCCAGGGCGGGAGTCTCTTATTGGATGAGATCGGCGAGCTGCCGGCCGCATTGCAGCCAAAGCTCCTTCGGGTCCTGGAACAACATGAGATCAAGAAAGTCGGCGCGACCGAAAAAGAACCCGTCGATGTGCGCATTCTGGCGGCCACCAACCGTAATCTGCAGGGAGAGGTCGAGGCTGGTCGGTTCCGGGAGGATTTATTCTTTCGCTTGAGCGTATTTGAATTGAACGTTCCACCCTTGCGCGAACATACGGAAGATATCCCCTTGCTTGCTCGCCAGTTTTTGCAGACATTGACCAGCGATTCGGAACGCCGGTTTGATACCAATGCGTTGCGGTTCCTCATGCGTCACGACTGGCCGGGCAATGTGCGGGAATTGCGCAACGTTATCGAGCGCGTGGCGCATTTAGTCGACGAGCGGGTAATCGATCAAACCTCGCTTATGTCCGCAACCCTGTCTGGTCAGGAGCCTGCCTCTCGCTACCCACACACCGGTAGCCGTGGGTACCTGACATTCAATCAGGCCAAAGACCAAGCCGAGTACGAGTACTTAATCGATCTTTTACGCCAGCATAACAATAACATTTCTGCCGCTGCGAAAACTGCCGGCATCCACAGGCAAAGCCTCCACCGCCTCCTCCGCAAGAACAGAATCAAGATCTCCGATCTCGATGACCTCGGATAGAGCGCAGTTGTTTTCCGAGAAGATTGAAAACTTTTCATATGTAATTCATTGTTATTAAATAATATTATTAATATTGGTGGCAAAATGAAACCGAAATGCTTCATGTGGTCAATTTACTGACCGAATTGGAGATAAAATATCATTTAATTACAATATGTTATATGTAATTAAAAGATGCCTATTATGGCTCTGATTTTGCATATTGTTTTCAATTTATGAGGATTTCTTTAGCCCAAGGGTTACCTTTCTTGCAATTCCTTCGGATAGTTGGGATAATACTCAAACTACCGGTGGATTGCTCAGAAGCGAGGGGCAGGAGGCGGGCATGAAAAGTGCCAAGAAGGGGTGTGGTTTTGAGGGTTTTGTGTTTTGTATTTTTCTTGTCGGAGTGTATTCCTGCACCGACAGCAATGTTGAGGTAAATCAACAAATTGCTGTTCCACAAGTCGACAACCAGCTTCATATCCATGGTCAGATTTGCGTTGACCCACCGGACAACACGAGCTTTCCGGTTAAGATCATGTTTATCGTGGACTGCTCCGGAAGCCTTCAGCAAACCGACGAGGGCGATCATCGTGTGGAAGCGATACGTCAGGTTGTACAGCAATATGCAAACAATCCGCAAGTATATTTCGACATAATCAAGTTCAATGGCCGGGTGGTGAAACTTACCCAGGGTTTCCAAAACAATCTCACGGGCAATGAAGATAATATTTTCGGCCCCGCCGGGCTTCTTGAAGCCGACTCGATGACTGACTATCAAGGCGCGCTCGGTGTCGCCTATGGGGAATTACTCAAAGACATGCAGAACGGAACCCAGGCTGATCTCAGTCGAACCAAATACGTGATCATATTCTTTTCTGACGGTACTCCCGATCCGGTTTGTTACGGATGCTCAACCGATCCCAATAGTCCCACCTATGCTGCAGCGTGCTCCCAAGATTTGCAGGTCTTTTGTGTATCGTCCAACACCTTCCTCAATATGGATCAAGTGGCGCTCCAGCACGACGGCAGCGATACCCAACTCTTTCCCCTGCTCCAGGATGGCACGAACTACAACACTGACAATCAGATTATTCAGCTCGTTAATCAAATTATGGACCTCAAAACCGCCTTTCACGTTGGTGAACTGCGATTTAACACGGCGTTTCTCTACTGTCGCGATCAATACGGCAATCCGACCTCGGCGCTCTGCGCGGCTGCAGAGGCTGCCTATAACCTCGATCCGGTGCGTGGACGAGCGCTGTTGAGCGAGATGGCGCAGCAGGGAAACGGCATCTTCCTCGACTTTACTTCCGGTCAGGATATCAATTTCCTGAATATTGATTACACTTCAATTAAAAGCAACTATCTCCTCAAAAATCTAATAGTTACCAATATGCAAGCCCTTCCCTCCGGCGCGATTTTTGTGGCCGACTCGGACGGGGATGGTCTGTCCGATGATGAGGAGTATCAACTGGGGACCAATCCGCTTTTGGTCGATACGGATGGCGATGGCTACCGCGATTTAATCGAGGTTCGCTACAGTAACGCCGGATTTGATCCCTTAAATCCAAATCTTCCCGCCGGGGATTTGAAATGTGCTGATTTCGCCGACTGGGACGGCGACGGGCTTCTGAATTGTGAGGAAGCATTTTTGGGAACCAACCCCAACTTGGTTGACACCGACGGGGATGGGTTTCCGGACCTCATGGAGGTCCAGATGGGCACCGACCCGTTGCGGGACGATACAGCCGATGATCCGGACGCCGACGGTCACCGCAATGGCGACGAGTTGCTGTTCCACACCGATCCGATTCGAGCGGATAATGAGCTTTGGAACACGTATCGCTACTATTACGAGATTCAACCGGTCGCCTCCGAAAATCAGGACCAACAATGCTATGAATTTGATGTCCAACACATAACGCTGGTGACCACCCTCAAGCGCATTGGCGCCCCAACGCGCGGCTACAACGATATTGTGCTGTGGTTCGATCAGACTTCAAGCGACAATCCACTGGAGCCCGGACGTTTTCGGGTGGCGTGTGTGCGCGCGGTATATGTCGAGCCGGACTATAAAATCCCGGTAACCGGAGAAATAACCCTGAAAGATACTGATTTTGTGAAGGCGACGGAATTCAGTTTGGACTTTGCTAATTCAACCTGTGTGACCCCCAGTAATTAGGGATACGCATAGTTAGTAATACGCATAGGAGGATTGGTTCGTGAGACGATCATTTTTACTCCTGATGCTCATGACCATGCTGGGTTTGGCGCTGGTGCAGCCGGCATGCACTGATACCGATGTATTCGAATCCCCGGGCCTGGGAACGAAAGAACTCGATAATAAGCTAACGGTCAAAGGCGAATTCTGCACCGAGAGTCCCGATGAGTTGAGCTATCCCGTAAAAATCATGTTCATCGTCGATTGCTCTCAGAGCATGAATGTCACCGATCCGCCGCCTGCTCCGAACCGTTGGTCGGGCCGCGTTCAGGCGGTCTGGGATGTTATCGCGAAATACCGCTATGATCCGGGGGTGTCATTCGCGATCATACGTTTTGATTCGACCGCAGACGTAGAGACCCAAGTCGACACCAACGGCGATGGTATTGCCGACCAGGTTGGGTTCATCAACGATCTCGCCCCGCTCCTGAAGGCAGTCAATGCCCTCCAACCGGCGAGCGGCAACACATCCTACCAGTCAGCCATTGGGTTGGCCGAGACCACGTTGGCGATGGACATGACTATTTCCTCAAGCGGCGACCGCAAACGCACGAAATATGTGGTGATCTTCATCAGCGATGGTCTCCCTTACCCGGTTGATTACATCAACCAGGTGAATACGCCGGATTCCATCGAGAGCGCTCTCAAAGATATGATGAATCTGCCCGAGACGTTTGGGGTGGCCGCCTTCACGTTCAACACCGCATTGTTATCGACCGACATGCCGGCCGACGTGCTCCAACAAGCAGAGCAATTGCTCAAGGATATGGCTCAAATCGGCGGAGGGACGTTCCGTAATTTCAGCAACGGGGAGGAGATCAATTTCCTTAACGTCGACTATACCTCGGTCAAGCGCACGTACTCGATCAAGGATAACTCCTTCATGGCCTATAACATGAACGCGAGCCAAACCTGGACTCCGTTATCCGACGGCGTGGACACCGACGGCGACGGTCTGGTGGATTCTCTTGAGCGCACGCTGGGCACGGCCGTGGGTAATCCGGATACCGATGGCGATGGATTTAGCGATTTCCTGGAGTATCGTTTGCGCCAGTCGGGTTTCGACCCGTTGAATCCGAACGACGCGGACTGCAAGTCGGCCCTCGATCGGTTGGATAGCGACGGCGACGGCCTGCGGGACTGCGAGGAACGCATGCTCGGCACCGACCCGCAGCTCTTCGACACCGACGGCGACGGTATTTCTGATTTTATTGAGGTGCGCGGGGGGACCAATCCGCTCGTGAATGACACTGAATTGGATATGGATTTCGACGGATCGTCCAACGGCAGGGAGATTGCTTGGCATACCAACCCCACCGTACCCGACGCGGAGTGGTTTTCGAAATATGCCTATCGATATCAGCTGAGCCGCTTACCGGGCGTTTTCCAGGGCCGGATGTGCTACAATTTTCAGGTCGACAATATTACGCTCATGCCTACGGAGACCATGGTCGGATCGACCCAGCGGGGTTATAACAACATCATGGTGTATGTCGGTCAAGCGCCTCTTGACAACACCACGGACCAAGGAATCTTTCGGGTGGCGTGCGCCCGGGCGCGCTACATTCAAGGTTCACCGGGGCCGGATATAAAAGTGCCGCCCTCGGGAGTGGTCACCTTTGAGCAGAAGGACTTCAAGCGGCCGGCAGGCACGAGTTGTCAATCGGATGCCGACTGTCCTTATCAAGAATGCGATCCGAGCAACTACACGTGCGTCGACCTGCTCGGCAACGCCTGCGACAGTAAAACTCCCTGCCCAAATTATTCCTGCGTAAAAACAATAAACGCCGGGCAGGGAACGTGCTCCTATCCGGTGGCCGCCGCCTGCCTTAGCGACAGCGACTGCCCGTTCTTTTCGGTTGATCCGGCTACCAACCTCTGCACGGACGCGAGCCACTCGATACCGGTGAACGGTCAATGTCCTCAGCGCGAATGTATTCCACCCTACGCCGCCTGCAGCCCTACCAACGCCTGTCCCCCCAACCAAGTCAGTGCGCGCATGACTCCGGATTGCTTGGTGGGATCGTGTCGGGTGCCGTGTCAGAATCCGAGCGATTGCAATCCCGGTGAGACCTGTGAACCCGATAGCACGGAAAATTGGATTCCCTGTACCCCGGCAACGGCAGCCACCGTCTGTCCCGCAGGCTTTGTCTGTCAGAACCAGAGCTGCCGGCAGCCCTGTGCGGTGGCCTCCGACTGCACCTCATCCTGGACGGAAAGTTGCGATAGTGCCTTCTGCGTCGCGCATCATTGCCTTAGTCATTTGGGCGGTTCCTGCCAGGGTGTTGCGTGCACGGCGGACACAGATTGTCCGCTGCAACCCTGCGACGCGGCGGTGGGCCGCTGTCGAACTCAACCCTGCATGAGTTCACTGGACTGTTCGCATCAACATTGCGAGCCGGTGCTTGGTTTTTGCATGGGTCCCGCCTGTACCGGGAACACCGATTGCCGCGGCGACCGCGGTTTCACCTGCAACTCGGTGGTGGGAAAGCCCTGTAGCCTGGATATCGACTGCCCGGTTGATTTCTGCTCGCTCGTGGTGCATACCTGCACGTTTTTGCAGAACGGCCAAAAGGTCGCCTGCGCCAGCAATACCGATTGCCCGGTCAATGCGTGTATTTCCGAAAACGATCCTCAAAATCCCGAGGCGATGTACTGCTCGTCGACGAATCCCCCTGCGAGCTGCACCACCGCCGACGACTGTTTTCCCAACATATGTCAGGTTTCCTATGCATGCAGCAACAGTCCCGCCACAGCATGCACCAACTCGTTGGAATGTCCGCAAACGTTTTGTAAGACGCCTGACAACACGTGTATCAATGATTCCACCAAGACCTGCAACCCCGCCACTGAAAACAACGACAACAACTGCAACGTGGGGATGTGCTCGCGGACAACCGGTCTTGGCGCCTGCGACACGGCGGCAGCCGAGGCCTGCCAGAGCGATCAAGATTGTCCCTTCTACCAGTGCAACGCGTCGGTGGGCACCTGCAATTACCCGGTCGAGGTGGCGTGCACCAGCACCGACGCGAGTCCCTGTCAAAAGCTCGGCGCGGGATGGGAGTGCAACATTCCCAGCGGCACGGCAGGCACGTGCATCAAGCCTTGCGGCAGCGACAGCGACTGCCCGCACTCGCGCTGCCAAGGCCGTTGCATCCCGATGAACTCGACCGATCAGAAGCGCTGCACCGATTGCGTTTGACCCGAATCGGGATTGCCTAACGTTCGAATAGGTTGGTTCGTAAGCTAGGAGGTTTGAATAATTATGAAGCGACTCTCCATACCGGTCATCGGTGGCGCGGCGATTACTCTTGTTATGTTTCTTGGATGCAGTGGAAAGAGCAACAGCTCTAACGATGGGGGAGGCAATCAATACGGCGCATGCCAGGTCGACAACTCATCCATGGTGTATACCGGTCAGCCTGATCCTGCCTGGGAGCTCACGCCCGGCATCGATTCTGCTCCCGGCTATATTTGCCCGGCAGGGGACAAAGATTACTTTTGGTTTAGACGGATAATCCGAACACCATCGTGTTGGTCCACCTGTGGAACAACGTAACGACATCGCAACTCGATCTATGCTACTCGATCATTCCGGACACCGATCATACCCAGACACTGGGAACCCAGTGTCGCGGCGATGTGCAGGGTCAGATCGATCTGCAAGCAACATACAATATCAGCGTTAGCGGAATATATTTCATAATGGTCTACGCCAATAGCGGCGGGCAAGACAGCCGCAATCCATACCTGATTAGTATCGATCAGGTTGTTGATCCGGACACTAACGAACCCAACAATGATAAGGATCATGCTACCCCGGTGACGGCAGGGATAGGTATAAAGGGTTATATTTCCTATCTCGGCGATCAAGACTGGTTCAAGATCGATGTCAGCGGAACAGACCAGATGCTGCAGATAGGATTGACCACGGACGCCGCCTCGGAGTTGGATTTAGAGTATGATGTGTATCTGCCGGACCTCACCCCGCTGAATTCGGGCGATGCGTACGATGAGAACAATCCGATAAACATTAATGACATGCTGGCGCTTCCGCAGGCCGGAACCTACTACATCGTGATCAAGGACAAGCAGGATGACGTCTCATCCACAACGGTCGGCTACACCTTGACGTTGAACCTGGTACAGAACCCGGACCCGCGCGATCGAAGCACGAACGGCAACAACTCGCCGGCGTATGCTTCACCGATCTCCAGCGGCGCGGCAATTGTTGACGCTTATATCGCCTCGCGGGGAGACGAGGACTGGTATATAATATCAATTGATCCGACTGTTGTTAATTTGAGTCAGCCGAAACTGTTGGAAATCGATGTTAATTTCCCGTCTGGAAGCGCTATAACTCCAGCCGCCGATCTGTTACTCTCCGACAACACTACTACTTGTGTTGCAGGTGATACCTGCGCCGAATTATCTTTTTCATGCCAAGATCCAAGGTGTTTCACCGGACAGTGCACCACTGACAACAATTGTCAGGGTGGGGGTGTCTGCCTTCCTTCGGGATATTGCGCGATTCGTCCGTTGATCATGACCGCATCGAGTGATCCTCTACAAGATTGGAGCGTATCGGGAAATCCCCGGCATTTACAGACCGTCGCACCCATGTATGGAAGCGACTATTACCTATTCGTGCGAGACTTCCAGGGGCAACATTACGATGCGACGAACCCTTATTCAATAACGGCGACCGTACGTACTGAAAATGACACAAATGAAAATAATGGGTTGTATTTGCCCTATGCCACCGAACAACAGGATCAAGACCTGCGCGGGATGAACCTGAAGTATGCGACGAAAATTAACTGTAGCCTTAGCGGTGCTGACTATGTCTGCGCTCCAATTACTGGATACCTTTCCTTCCGCGGCGATCAAGACTGGTACGAGTTAGATGGAATTCCAGACCAGGCTGAAGCCGCTCCTTTGGGGATGAGCACAAAAGTGGATTGGGGATTCCAGATCGCTTGGACCAACAGTAGTAGCGTCATCGACCTCAATCTCGAACTCTTTATGAGCGGAAGCTTGCAAGACTCCGATGAGCTCATGAGCTGGCATCATCCGGGAACCGGTTCCGGTACTATTGGCATTGGTGAGTGCGCGTATATCTGCGGAGAATACCAGGACAAGAGGCCATTGTACTTGAGGGTTCAACACTCCGATCGAACAATTTATGATTATTCCAATCCGTACACCCTAACGATAACGGTCGTCCCTGGTTGCCCATTAATCTGCGGAACCTGTAAGCCCACTTGTAACTGTTATGCTTGTCCAACCTCACAGAATCCTAACCCGAATCCATCGCTTTGTGATGAAAGCAAATGTTAGAATATCAATGAATAGGAAGGTTATGAGGAGCAGACATGTTCCAAGCGACTAATGTCTTATCATGGTGTTGGGTGGTTGGGACGGTGCTCGGATCCTGCACCGACACCAATCTCTATAACAAGAGTGTCGAACCCAACCTCCCCAACAAGATCGCCGTATCCGGCGAGGTCTGCACGGACGATCCCGCTCAACGACAATTCCCGGTGCGCCTGATGTTTATCATCGACAACTCGGCGACGATGTTCGCCGACGATCCGAATAATCACCGCGCCAGCGCGGTTCAAGATATTCTTAATCAATATTCATCCTCGTCAAACTACAGCTTTTCGATCATCACCTTCTCAGACCAAACCAAACAGCTGACCACGGGCTACACGCAAGATCAGACGCAACTTAAGGAGGCAGTCTTTGATCTCGGCGTCTACAATGCTTCGGGACAGCGCGACTGGGCGTCGGCCTTGTCGTTGGCATCGAGTATCTATACCGGCGATTTGCTTAGCAGCAGCACCGGCGTTCGCTCGCGAACCCGCTATATCTTTATCTTTTAACCAATGGGCCGCCAAACCCGCCTCTTTCGCCCGCCACCGTCAACGGGCAAAGTTGCGATGACGAATGTCAGCTACGGAATGCGGTTGCGGATATGGCGACCTTCGGCAAAAACAACGGGTTGGCCGAATTTGCTTTCCACACCGCTCTGCTCGACGACCAACCAGGCACCTGTGCAACGGCCAGCGCCATTAAATACTGCGACTCTGACAACACCTGCTCGACGCAGTGCGCCGGCGATGAGGTCTGTTACTCGCCGCAACCTGTCTGCTCAAATGCCCACGGCCAGACCTGTCAACTCGCGGCCAACGATTGCGCCCCCCCGGGCCAATGCCAGTCGCTATCGCTTTGCAGCAATAATCCTGCCTTGACTTGTGTTCAGGGGCATGATTGCTGCCCTACCTATCTGTGTACCGACCCCAACGCCGCAAATAATGATAAAGCCGCTTATTTATTAAAAGCCATGTCTGCAGCCGGGACCGGTAATTTCCTGCGTTTTGTGCTGGGCGATTATATCACGTTCGGGTCGCTCAGCTTCACCACCACCATAAGTGCATTTGTCAAAAAGGTTTTCCTGGTAAGCAATTATAACTCCAAATTCCAAAACGGGGATGACCAACCTGACAGCGACGGCGATGGTCTAACCGATCGTCAAGAGGTATGCTACCACGAGATCCTGACCGGCCAGTGTACCAATATCTATAACTGCGATTGCACCCTGGACGTTTGGACCCCCGACCATCCAACGGGCACCGACACCGATCCGGCAAATGCCGACACGGATGGCGACGGAATCAACGATCTAATCGAAATGCTCTATGCCAGCCTGAACCTCGATCCGTTGCGTTTCGATTTGCCGGAGGTATGTGCGGACCTGGAACGTCCCTACCCTGATTCGGACGGAGACGGGCTCAATGACTGCGAAGAAAGGATCATCGGCACCGATCCGACCTTGTTCGACACCGATCGGGACGGCTACCCGGATGGGATCGAGGTTAAAACGGCACCAACCCCCTCGTGAATGACGCTCTCAACGACGACGATATGGACGGCGTGAGCAACGGAGACGAGTTGCAACAGCACACCGATCCGGAAGCGTACGACGCTCGCGAGCGCTCCAAAGCGTATTTTTACCAGGTAACCGATGAGGGAATGGTGACCAAGACCTTCACCAGCCAACCGCAACTGATCAGCGGGGTAACCATTCTCGATGTTTCCGCCCGGTCAGCGATCGGCGTCGGCTGGCTGACGTTCCACCCCCAGGGTACCCATACCGCGAATGGACAGGTACGCGCCAACCCGACCCTATCGTGGCGCGATCAAGGCTCCGTTACGGATGGTTCCGAGGTCGCCATCACCGCTTCCGGCGACCTATTGTTGTACACCGCCTGCGGCTGCGTAAAAGATTGTCCCGTCGGATGCCCCACCGGGGACTGGTGCGATCCGCTATACGGGTGCAGCCCCGATAAGTGCGTGAGTGTTACCTGCACCTCAACCGAGACGTGCGATCAAACGACGGGAAATTGCAATTTTGATTGCATCAAGGCGGAGTGCGATGTGGGTCAGCAGTGCGATTCCTTGCTCCATGAATGCCTGACCGACCGCTGTATCAATACTACCTGTACCGGCGGGCTCAGCTGCGATCCGGAGTCCGGAATCTGCACTTCCGGATCGCCCTGTCAGGGCGATACCTGTTCCAACGGCCTGCGTGTTGATACAAGCACCAAGCCGGCCTGGATCTCGGTAAAGGTCGATGTGACTCAACTGCCGCAGTCAGGTTTCTGGTGTCAAGGGGATCCGAACCACACCAGTTGCATGTCCGACGCGAATTGTCCGGCCAATACGTACTGCCTGCTCCAAGATAGCATTGTGGTGGGCGTGGCCCAGAAAAACTGCATCAGCTTCAAGGTAGAAAACATAAGTCTGGTCGAGACGCTTGAGACGACGCCGGGTTTCGGACCGGGCTATAATAACATTTTTATCTATTTAGCCCAGGTCCCGCTGAATAACCAGACGTCCTATTCCATTTTCCGCGAGGCGCAGGTGCAGATCCGCTATTACAACAATAAGAAAGACCCCAATGTGGCCGAGGTCCCACTGACCGACGCTGATTTCTTTATGGTTACAGAACAATAAAAAGTGTGCGGTACGCTCAAGCAAGGAAAAGAATGATACATGAAAAATTCGTAAATAGTTTCTGGGTAGGGCTGCTGATTTTTAGTGTAGTAATCGGTTGTAGTTCTGAAAAACATGTTCGCGAAGGAATGCCGGCGCTATATCCAGAGGACTACAGCTTTGGCACCGATTGGATTGGAAATTTAGGTGTTGACGAACTGGAGGTGGTCGGCGCCGGGGCCGACCACAGCACCTCGGTGAGTGCCCAGTTTAGGGATTTCACCGGCGTTCAAGTGCAGCTTGCCCAGCGTGACCAATACTCGGCGTCTTGTTTTGTTTACACCAGCAACCCCGATCAAGGCGCCCAACCAAAAACCTTGCAGGTGAATGCCGTGACCGTCAAAGGCCTTATCGATGGCGACCACTCCGTGAACGCAAACGGATCCAGCCTTATTCTCGCCGATCGCGCCTTCGGAACCGGCCCGGTGTCGTTTGTAGTGGACTCGAGTAATGGCGCTGACGACTTTCCCAGCTTTAATGATCAGATCGATGCGCCGGTTTTCCCAAAGCTGTTACATCTTGGCAATCTCAGTTCGACAGATCTCTCGACCGCACCCTCGCTGGGCATCACCTTGGATCGGGCAGATCCCTTGAAGGTCGAATGGGAAGGTTCTACGGCGGATTACTTCGAAGTCATCCTCATCCCCGGCGCCGGTTCCTCAACGCCCTATGACAGACTGCGGTGTATCGCTTATGACGATGGTTATGTCGAAATACCGCCGGAGGCGATTCAAGCCTTGGCGTCGGACACGTGCACCAACTGGCGGTTTCAAATCAAGCGCCACAACTTTAAAGTTGCACACGATCGCGAATGGTGAAACCACCGAGGCCGTGGCATTGATTGACGTAAGCTCGGCCCTGGAGGGAATCGTTCTAAAATAAGGCCAATCGAGTGAGGATGCCGTGAACCGAAGACGAGTTTTTTATTCAATCGTGGGGTTACTGCTCATATCCGCCTGTGGGCTAGACGAAGGGGATTTCATTGCCGGAGCCGATGAGGTGTCCTGTCAGGAAAACATTCCGGTTTGTGAAACCACCGCCGGTTGCCTCATGGGGGAGTCGACCTACATCGAAGGCGACCTTCCGGGCACCATCAGCTTTGTGGTCACCACTCCGGCGAACACCACCATTGTAGTCAAATTATTTTTCGAAACAGAGATTAATCCGGGCGAAAACACCACGATCATCTGGTACGAACCCGGCTGCGGCGGCAACATACAATCCTATCAGAGCGGCGGCGTTGACGACATCTTTTCCATGGCCGGCGGGGATCGCGTATTTTCGCAGGAAAAAACAGTGAGCCAGGCCGGCGATCATCTTATCGAGATAGTATCTGACGCGTACGTACATTATTTTGCCCGAGTCGATCTAATCACCCCATAGGTTAAGATCACTCTGTTCTTATTACCGCCTTTAAGCTTCGAACCGAAGAAGTTTGCGGAGTGGTTTCTAGAGACTGTAGCAAGCGAAGCGTTGCGTACAGTCTCTTGTCCTATAGGTTAGAGATTCTTACCGAACGGCGTGCGGTTTAGAATCTCTTACCCCTTTAGGGCTTATCCGCACTTTCAGATTATTGTACAGCTGTTGGTTTCGTAGGTACACTGATAACATCTATGGATACCGGTTCGCTGCAAGCTTGCAACCACAACGAACGATCTGACAGCCTCGCTGTCCCCAAGATGGTATTTCCCGGGTTGTTGCTGTTGTCGGCCGCCACGCTGCTGCTTGAGGTGGTCCTAACCCGGGTGCTCTCGGTGACGCTCTGGTACCCCTTTGCCTTCATGGTGGTCTCAACCGCGCTATTTGGGTTCGGATTCGCGGGTGTTGTGTTGGCGCTCGGACGCAACGCCGGTAATCCGAGCCCTAGCGTGGCCGCCGCCTTTGCCCTGGCTGCGCCGATAGCGTTTGCCGGCGGCTACTGGTTGTTCAACCAGGTGCCGTTCGAGCCGTTTTCCCTCGGCAGCCAGCCGATTCAATGGTTGTACCTGACGCTGGCCTACCTGTCGGTGACAGCGCCGTTCTTCGCAGCAGGCGGCGCGATTGCGGCTGTGCTGAGCCGCTATGCCGCCTCGGTGCACCGCCTCTATCTGTTTGATTTGCTCGGAGCCGGGGTGGGCAGCGTGCTGGCGGCGCCGCTCTTGCCGCTGCTCGGCGGATCGGGAACGGTCGTCGCAGCGGCTCTGCTCGCGGCCGTTGGGGCGATACTCTTGACGTGGCACGCCGGGCGCGCCTTTGTTATCGCGGCTGGCGTCCTCGGCGCTCTCTTGCTCATGGTGCTGCCGGTTGCCGAACAGGTGTTCCCGGTGCGCATCAGCGAGCATAAGGTAACGGGTGGCGGCGTGCCGGTTGCGCAGGTATTGGATGACCCGCGCTTTCATCTATTCACCGGGTGGAACACGCTCTCACGCATCGACGTGATCCAGACCCAGCGGCAGCGGGTCGTGCTCATCGACGCCGGTACCGCCGTTACGCGCCTGGCGCATCCCGAAGGGCCGATCGACCGGCTCGGCCCGGCCGACGATGAGGAGTCCTTTTTTATTCGCCGGTATTCCTCCGCCAAGGTTCTGGTGGTCGGGTCGGGTGGCGGTCGCGAGGTGTTGCTGGCGGTGCGTAGCGGGGCCGCCCGGGTAACCGCGGTGGAGATCAACCCGACTATCAACGAGCTTGTGACCACGCGCATGGCCAATTATACCGGCCATCTGTATCAACATCCGCGCGTGACCGCGATCACTGACGAAGCCCGGTCTTTTTTACGGCGCTCGACCGAGCGCTTTGACGTCATCCATCTGCCGCATACCATTTCCAACGCCGCGCTGGCGTCGGGCTCGCTGAGCCTTTCCGAAAACCACCTGATGACGCGAGAAGCGTTTGAGGATTACCGAGAGCACCTCAACCCCTCCGGGGTGGTAGTGGTAACAAGGCCGGAAGCGCACCTGCCGCGTTTGTTCGCGACCATCCGGGTCGTGTCCGATGCGCACGCTGATCGAGACCTGCCACAGCGCCTCCTGGCCTGGCGCGCCCCCGGACCCGGCCAAAGCTTTTACGCCGGGCTGGCCTGGAGTAACCAACCGTTTCTACCCGAAGAAGTGAGCGCCTTTGAGCGGCTTCTCCAGCAACGCAACCTTATCCCGCTTTTTCTCCCCGGACGGATTGCAGCAGCGCCCTACGAAGCAATCGTCACCGCAAAAGATCCATTCTCAGTGGCGGTGCCTTTTCCAGCAATCCTGGAGCCTGCAACCGACGACAGCCCGTTTTTCAACCGCCGGGTTGCGCTCAACCAGTTGCGGCTTGAAGATCTGTTCGGAGTCTTTTCGGAAGGCGTTGACGCTCGGCTGGCGTTGGAAGATCGCCCGGTGGCTGAGGCGGCGCTTCTCGTCTTGTTGATCCAGGTGACGTTCCTCGCAGCGCTTTTTATTGTCATGCCATTGCTTCTGTTTCGGAGACGGGCGCTGGTTGGCAGGGGACGGTTACGGACCTTACTAGCGTTCAGTTTCCTGGGGTTGGCGTACATGGTCATTGAGGTCGGCCTGATCCAACGCCTGACGCTGTACCTGGGCCGTCCGGTGGTGGTTTTTTCAACGGTCCTCGGTACCCTCCTCATCTGTTCTGGTTTGGGCAGCGCCTGGTCGCGACGTCTGAGCCGGGAAGCCGCACCCTTGCTCGCCTGCCTGGTGGCGGGAGGCTGCGCGGGTATCAGCGCTGTTTCGTTCCCGGCCGTCGTATCGGCGACGCTCGCGTGGTCGGAAATCGGGCGCATCGCGTTGGCCGTCTTGGTGCTCGCCCCGATTGGGTTTGTGATGGGCATGCCGTTTCCGCTTATGGTGCGCCGGCTTCAAGCGGGCTATCCCGAACGAGTCAGTTGGGCATGGGGTATAAACGGGTTTGCCTCCGTGGTAGGCTCGATTGCCGCGGTGGTATGCGGGATGACATTGGGCTATACGGCCGTTTTCGCGCTGGGCGTGTCGGCGTACCTGGCTGCGGCGCTGACTGTCGGGTCTGGCGCAATCCTTGCCGGGCGCCGCGACTTCCCCTAAACTGGATTTCGATACTTCTAGAAAGGCTGTTCGGCGCATGGCGCGGCAAAACGAAGACCCATCAGACCTTGCCCGAGAGTCGCTCAGTCGGCGGGATGTGTTACTGAGGATCAGCCGGTGGCTGCTGGGTTCGGCGAGCGTCGCCGCTCTGTTGGGCACGGGACGTTTTTTGCGACCGGGGATTGCCGTGGGTCCTCCCCGTATCTATCCCATCGGACGGTTGTCGGACTTCCGGGTAGGCACCCTAACCTGGCTCCGCGAAAACGAGCTGTTTGTGGTGCGCGATGAGATGGGTCTCGGAGCATTTTCCACGCGCTGCACCCACCTGGGGTGTGTCGTACGCCGAACGGCCGAGGGATTTCTGTGTCCTTGTCATGGCGCGCGTTATGATGCTCGCGGACAGGTGCTTTCCGGGCCGGCCCGTCGGCCGCTGCCGTGGTATCACGTATGGTTGGAATCAGACGGACGGGTCTGGGTTGATGTCGGCAGTGAGGTATCGCCAGCGCCGTCACCCCTCGCGCGCAGTGACTCGGTGCTCGGAGTCTTGCCGACGAAGGACAAACAGTCGTGAGTGTTTTCTTAAGCACGCTCTGGGGCAACCTGATCAAGCTCCCGGCAAACCTCAAGGAGGAGTTGTGTCCCGTCGCTTACCAAGACACCACGCATCGGATGCGTCAGAAGTTTATCCTGCACCTGCACCCCCTACGGGTTACCGAGCGAGCCCTGAGTCCCTGGCTGACGTTGGGGTTGGGAATTATCACCGCCACGTTGTTTTTTCTGCTGACGGTCACCGGCATTTTGTTGATGTTTTACTATATGCCAACCACGGCCGATGCGTATCCGAGCGTTCAGGACATTCAGTATGCGGTTAGCTTTGGCGCATGGGTGCGCGCGCTCCATCGCTTTGCCGCGCACGGCATGGTGGTCACGGTAGCGTTACACCTCGTGCGTATCGTCGTCACCGGCGCCTACCGACGACGCGCCCTGAATTGGCTTTTTGGGCTTTCGTTGCTTGGGCTGACATTCGGGCTTGCTTTTACCGGCTACCTGCTGCCGTGGGATCAGCTCAGCTACTGGGCCGTCAGCGTAGCCGTAAGTTTGCTGGATCATATTCCGGTCGTGGGCAGGCTCTTGAAGGAAATGCTGTTGGGCGGTCCGCAGGTGGCTCAACCGACCCTGCTGCGTTTCTATGTTCTGCACGTGGCGCTGTTGCCGATCGCCGCGCTGGTGCTTTTGACCGTGCACCTGTGGCGTATTCGCAAGGATGATGGCCTCGCTGCCGAACCCGGGCAATCGCTGCCGACACTCCCGGCCTGGCCGCACCTTATCCTTCGTGAGGCGCTCGTGGTCATGGGGGTGGTTGCGGTGTTCTTCGTCCTGGCGAGTGTGGTTTACGCCCCGCTGGGGTCCCCGGCCGATCCGCATCATCCCGGCGATATCGAACGGGCGCCCTGGTATTTTCTCTGGCTTCAGGAAATGGTTTCGTACTCGGCTCCGGTCGGCGGGTTTGTTTTTCCGGGATGCCTGGTACTGGGGTTGCTGCTGCTGCCCTTCTTCGAGCGCGAGGACCGGGGAACGGGACGATGGTTTGGAACTCGGGCCGGCAGGCGGACGGCGGCGATAACGGTTGCTGCGGCGGCGATTCTCTTCGTGCTGTTTGAATATTTAAAGCTGCGGCAGGGTGGCGCCGGCGCCGTACTGCCGAGTAACTGGCTGCAGGACTTGTTCAACCCGGCGGCCGGCATGCTCGCGCTCTCGGTGGTCGCAACCCTGGTCGCGGGCGGCTTGACCGGATCAAGCCGAAACGCTTTTCTCGCCGGGTTTCTGGTTTTGGCGGTGGCGCTTCTGGGTTTTACGCTCATGGGATTGTGCCGCGGGCCGGGGTGGGAGTTTTATTGGCCTTGGGAGGGCTGGCCGGGTGGCTCTTGATCCAAAAAACGACGCTCGGCGGTTACGCTGGGCTTTTGCCGGCGGCGCGCTGTGCATCGCGGCGGTCTGTGCCATAGTGGCGTTCCGCGATCTTACGCAACCCTGGCGCCACTATCAGGAACGCTATCGCGCGTTGGCGACTGGCGGGGTCGACCACGAAAACGGCCTGATTCAGATCCAAGCGTGCACCGGCGACGTTGATCGCTGCACCACCTGTCACCGAGGGATAGATAATCAGTCGCCGGTTGGCGCGACCTATCCCCTCCCGCTTCGAAGGCATTCCGTTTCGCTGACCGGGCACCCGCCCGATCAATTCGGCTGCAGCGCCTGCCACGGCGGGACCGGTCGGGCGCTTACGCCTTCGGTAGCTCATGCCGCACCTGGTACTGATACTACGGACCCGCTGCAGACATCGCCGCATATGCAGGCGAGTTGCGCCCGCTGCCATGTGCCCGGCGATGGAAAGGGGATGGAGCGGCTCACAAAAGGTGTCGAACGGTTTCTTACGCTTGGTTGCAATGGATGCCATCCGCTTTCCGGCGAGGGCCGCGGCGGTTGGGATTTCGGCCCGGATCTGCGCGCGATCGGGCGTCACAGCCTAAAATACCTCGAACAAAGCCTGCTTGATCCGACTGCCAACTTTCCGGGCTCGACCATGCCTTCGTTTCATCATACC
The DNA here is from genome assembly GCA_963754925.1 of uncultured delta proteobacterium. Classification (GTDB taxonomy): domain Bacteria; phylum Myxococcota; class B64-G9; order B64-G9; family B64-G9; genus CAVWHX01. The sequence goes on along the minus strand of CAVWHX010000012.1, from coordinate 142,186 downwards.
TTTGCCGGCGATAGAGAGGCGCTCACCGATCTGCAGATTTTTCTTGAAAGCCTGGTGTTGCCGCGCCCGACAAACTGCACCCTGCGCGGCCGGAGCACCGCGCTCGTCGAAGCGCCGTGCATAAGCTGCCATGCCGGGCCGGCCGGGAAAGCCGGCGGCGCTTTTAGGCACCGCTGTGTGTATATCGTTGATTGGTACCGCGACGAATTGCGTTGCGGCCGTTGCCATATGACCGGAGTACCGGAGGCGGGCGACCGCAGGGAGTGTCCCTTCGTCGGTGAGCATCGTAAGGCGTGCGTAGCATGCCATGAGGAAAACCCGGGAGGTCGGTATTAAATGGTTACCCGGCGTCGGATTTTTTCGGGCGCGATCGGTTGGAGTGGCGCGGCGCTGCTTGCGAACTGCAGTAAAAAAGGCAAGCCGCCGCCGGAGCAAGCTCCCGGACCGGAACATGAGCTTTCGGTTGATAACTGGACGGCCTTGCAAGCTGCCGTGGAGCGAATACTGCCTGGAGCAAACCAGGCCGGGGTGCCTGCCCATCTGCGGTATTGGTTGAAGACGAGAGAATTTGCCGGCGTGCGCCGCGAATTCAAGGTTGGCGCCGAGGTATTGGATCGGCAGGCCAAATCCGCCCACAACCAGGTTTTTGCCGCATGCGCGCCGGAACACCAAGACGCTCTGCTCAAGATGTTTGAGAAAGGTGAGATCAAGGAGAGGGGTTTTGATAGCCTTGGGTTCTTTCAGCGGCTTCTGACACTGACCGTGGAGGGATATTTAGCCGACCCGAAGTACGGCGGCAACCGCGATCAGGTCGGCTGGCGCTTTATCGGGTACGAGCCCTGTTGGTGGGCACCGAGGCCAAAGTGATGACACCGGGGATACCCGCACGGAAAGACACGGTTGACGTGGTCGTGATTGGCAGCGGAGCGGGCGGGGCGCCGGTGGCGCTCACCTTGGCTCAGGCCGGCGCGCAGGTGGTGGTATTGGAAAAAGGCCCGTACTATTCCGTGCGTGATTTCACCCATGATGAAGTCGCCATCTGCCGGCGCAATTTCTTCATCCCCTCTATCCAAGACGATCCCCATACCATTCGCAAGGGCGACGAGACCCAGGCACATCGAACCATCGAGGGTTGGATTAGCCAGTGCGTGGGGGGCGGGACCGTTCACATGAGCGGATTTTCATACCGCTTCAACGAAAAAGATCTGCGCCTGAAAAGCCTTACAGGCGGCATTGCGGACGCCCAGCTTGCCGACTGGCCTCTGACGCTCGCTGAGCTCACCCCATACTATGATCGCGCCGAGGTGCTTCTGGGCATGTCTGGCCAGGCCGGCACCAACCCGTTCGAGCCGCCCCGCAGGCCTTTTCCGCTACCAGCCGTGCGGCAGCATCCGGCGGCTTTGCTCATCGACGAGGCAGGTAGCTCGCTGCATCTCCATCCTTTTCCGACGCAGCGCGCACTGTTGTCACGGGCGTACGGTGGCCGACCGCCCTGTAACTATTGTGGCTTCTGCGGCGAGTACGGCTGCGAAAACGGCTCGAAATCCTCGATGCTCTCGACTTTGATCCCGGAAGCCGAGGCTACCGGCCGTTGCGAGATTAGAGCGGGCTGCATGGCTTGTCGGATTAACGTAGATGAGCACGCTCGTGCGCATTCAGTCGAGTACGTCCAGCGCGATGGTTCAACGCGCGAGATATTTGCGCGGGTGGTTGTTCTGGCGGCATCGGCCATCGAAAGCGCGAGGCTCTTATTGCTCTCAACCGGTAACGCTTTTCCCCATGGATTGGCAAACGGAAGCGGGTTGGTAGGCAAAAACCTGACATTTTCAACCTTTGGAAAATCTACCGCCATTTTCGATCGTCAAGCGCTTACCGCACGGCTGGGCCTAGAGGGTATGAGTCTGCCGTTTCTCCAACGAAGCTGCCAGGATCATTATTGGATTGAAAAGGCCGGCTTGGCGCTCCCCAAAGGCGGCACCTATAACTTTTTATTTCATCATCCCAATCCCATAAACGCCGCGGTCCGCCTTGCCCTGGATTCAAATTGGGCCCTTTGGGGCCAGCCTCTCAAGGATCGTATGCATCAGTATTTCCATGACGAGATATGGATGGAATGCGAAATTTTCGGTGAATTTTTACCCTGGCAGGGTTGCTCCATGGACCTTGACCCCGGTGTAAAGGATCGCTTCGGGTTGCCCGCCGCGCGCATCAGTATCAAGCATCATCCGGCGGATCAAGAGGTCAGCCGGTGGATGGTGAAACAATCGATGGATGTCTTCAATGCGATAAAACCTGCTCCCAAACAGGTCAACGCCTGGACCTGGGGAACGACGACCTACCATCTGCAGGGCGGCACCTGCCGATTTGGAACCGAGCCAAGCCAATCGGTTCTTGATCCCTCGTGCCAGGCGCACGAGGTGAAAAACCTTTACGTGACCGATGGGAGCTTCATGCCGACCTCCGGCGGCGCACCCGCCACCCCTACTATCATCGCCAACAGTTTCAGAGTTGCCGATATTATTGCTGAACGTTTTCGGCGGAAAGATATCGATTAAACAATCACGAAACCAGCCTCTTAAGGTGTTGAAAGCTCGATGATGGACCACCTCGAAAAACACGCTTAGTTCTTTCGTCGAAAACTATGATTATTTCAGATAAAAAAATAGACTAATAGTCTCAGGGAACTGTTTGGGATCCGGCACACGGAAACATAAATAACTAATAAGTCAAGCAGTTATAAGTTCCATGGTATTTGTTAACGATAGCAAATGTCGAATTTCGGACACCTCTGTACGAACCTCGGACAGCAGGTTGGGTTGAAGAGCACGTACAAAAAGAAATTCAAATATTGAGTTTACTAAAAATACTTATTTATAATAATATGTTATATAAAAAGCCTACCTAGTTACCTTTGCCTCAAAATATGGCATAGCGATTGCTGTAAATAGTTACAAGAATTTTGAAGCAACTATCCACTCAACATGGCTCGAAATCAATTAAGGATAGGTCAAGGGTGGATTACGAATTATCGTTGACGGTTATCAAGGAGGAAGCTATAATCTATAACACATGTTAGGACTTAGGTTAGATTAGGTTGATAAGAGTATAACACTATAATACCGATCTGGAGTAAGACTTATGATAAAGAATATCTTGGTTAATTCGATTATGGCCATGGCTCTGACGATGATAGCCGGGTGCGCCACCAACGACAATTACTGCTGCACCAGCAATGATCAATGTGTTCCGGTCCACGGTAAGTCCACAGAATGCACCATGGATGCGTGTGGGAAATGTAAGGAAGTAGACCAACCTGTGAAGGTCGATGCCGTCAGTTGGCAGGATGCCACGGTAGGCGAGTATTATAAGGTTGAGTTGACGGCAAGTGGCGGTATTCCTCCATATAGCTGGTCGTTAGCAAAACTAAATGATAATGAGAACAAATTAGGGTGGCTGGTTCTCATAGAGGATGACAGCGACAATACCAAGGCCTGGCTACAGAATGACACCAGTAACGGGACAACTCAATATCCAAGCAAACCAACCACCGATAGTGATGCACTAACGATTACAGTTACCGTAAAAGACAACACCAGACACGGAACAGATGTAAAAGGGGTCGATAACTCTATTGCGATATTTAATCATGAAATAAAGATAACAGGTTGCACGCTTGAGTGTATTAACGGCGACGGTTGTTGCCCGGCTAGTTGTAACGCAAACAACGATAGTGACTGCAAGCCCGTGTGCGGCAACGGCGTAGTCGAGAGCGGCGAAACCTGCGACACCGGAATTGCCGCTAATCAATCTGGCGCTTGCCCAACGACCTGCACCACCACTGACCCCTGTACCCCCTCGAAGCTACAGAACGCCGGCACCTGCACGGCAGCGTGCGTAAACACGCCGATCACGGCGTGCAGTGGCAATATCGAAGACGGCTGCTGCCCGGCTGGTTGTAACTACAACAACGATAATGACTGCTCGGCCAGCTGCGGCAACGGTGTGGTCGAGCCCCCTAAAGAGACCTGTGATCCGCCGAGCTCGTGTCCAACAAGCTGCGACGACAATAACGCGTGTACTACTGACACATTGACGGGAAGCGCTGCCACTTGTAATGTCGTCTGCACCCATGAAACGATAACAGCCTGTACTAGCGGCGACGGCTGCTGCCCGGCTGGTTGTAACTACAACAACGATAATGACTGCCCTTGTAGTGGCTGCTTAAGTGGAAACACCTGTATGAGTGGTACAGACATTGCTAACTGCGGTGCAGGAGGGGCTCCTTGTCAGGTATGTCAAAATGACTCTAATACTCACTGCGGGCCGACTTGCACTGCTGGGCAGTGTGTTTATCGGTACACATTCCAGATAAATATAGAGGGACCAGGTTTGCCAACTTACGATGAGGTTGTTGACCATACTACCAACCTCATTTGGAGGCGGACGTCAGAGGAAGGAACTTGGTATAATATGGATTGCTCGAAGTATGGATATTCTCTCCCAACAATGGCTCAGTTGGAAAGTCTTATTGTAACATACACTATCCCGGCTATAGACACGTGCGCTTTTCCAGAAGCTGAAACTCTTTGTATTAGGGGATCGGTTTCATTGTGTATATACTGGTCGAATAACACATACAGTGGAAATGGTGATATATGGTATGTTGATTTCGGCACTGGGGCAGATGACCAATACCTTCCACCAGGTTACACGAATGCGAATAATCCGACTTATGGGCGCTGTATGCGTTCCAATTGATTGATCGGTGATTTTTTCAGTTAGTTACCTGACTGATAATTTTAGTGAATTAGACTAGCTACCAATAATTAACCAACCTATATTTCTTGTTTTTTTAGAAAATTGTGAGCTTCAGGGGACGGATACCTAATTCTTATCCGCAATGTGTTCCTGTAGACTTTAGTCGACACTCGTAAATAATGTACTAAAAGGCTGGGGGCTATTGGTAACAAAGTTAAATATCTTGTTTATATTTACAAAAAAGATAATTATTTTTCAACTCTATTGAAAAACTGGTAATTCTGTTTAAATGTGTAGACTGTAGTACCCACATTTAGTCCTACCGAATATAACCCTGATTTATAATACATTGAATTTGAATGTAATTCTTTATTGAGGTCAAGATGAACTTTTGGCACAGAGATAGCAATAAGGTTATTTGGAAGCATAAGGAGTGAATTAGGCAATGAACCGCTTTACGAAATACCAAGGAATTGAAAGGAGGCAGGACATGAAGAAATTTGTAATGATAGCGTTGGTAGCGATGGCGACGCTCCTGGTGGCGGGTTACGCATTTGCGCAGACCACGCCGGCGCCGGGAGAGTGCAGCGGAGGTCTTTGCGGAACCCCTAACGAGTCGGGCGGCGGTTGCGGCTGCGGCTGCGGCAGCATCTTGATTGCCAATACCGACCTGGGCGTTACCTATCAGTATGCCGACGACTATGATGGGGATGGGATTGAGGATGACTTCGATAACTGCCCGTTTGTGTTAATCCCGATCAGACTGACACCGACCACGATGGTATTGGCGATGCCTGCGACAACTGCCCGCTGGTGCCTAATAAAGATCAAAGGGACGAGAACAACAATGGCATCGGCGACGCCTGCGATCCAGACAGAGATGGCGACGGTATACCCAATGAAATAGACAACTGCCCTGATGTCTACAACCCGAGCCAGAACTATACGACCGATGCTAAGGATGCTTATGGTAATCCTTTAGGCGATGCCTGTAATCCGAATCTTCCGAAAGATAATAGTGTAGACACTGACAAAGACGGCGTTCCGGATTGGTTAGACAACTGTCCGGAAGTTTATAATCCCGATCAGTCTGACATCAACCATAACGGTATCGGCGATGCCTGTGACTGGGACATGGACGGCGATGGAGTTGCTAACAGTAGAGACAATTGCGAAAAGGTTTACAACCCCGATCAGGCCGATTCGGATCATGATGGGGTTGGGGATGCTTGCTCCAATAGGTTCTGCTACAAAGTCGACAACTCTGATACGTGCATGGATCCGACCCTGGCGTTCACCGTAGCCACCGGCGACCTGTCGGCCAAAACCGGTGACAAGCTGGCGCTTACTTTCTGGGCCAACCGAGAGAACGCCTCGATTCAATACTCCTGGAGCGTTGTGACTCGCCCGGAGGGTTCGAATGCAACCATCAGCAACCCGGTGGGATCGTCGTCGCTGTCAACTCCCTACAACTATCACTATGAGACGGGCCGTGCAGTTGAGTTCACACCGGATATGCCGGGTACGTACGGCATTCAAATGAACGCCAAGTTGGTGTTCCCCGACGCTCAGTATCCCGACGTCCAGACAGCCAGCACCTCAATGAGTCTAACCGCATCGGGGAGCCCTGTCGGCAGTGGCTGCTCGACGGCCGCGGGAAGCGGCAGCATGGTTGGGCTGCTTGGACTGCTCCTCGGCCTGATTGGATTGAAACTGCGAAGATCGTAATCTGACAATCGGTAACCAGCGCAATGGGAACGGGCCGCAGTAACTCTGGGGTCCGTTCCCTCTTTGCATAAAAAAAACGGCATAAAATAACGTTTCCCTTGTCAATTGTTTTTTTTGCTATTTCAAAGAAAAAAGTTGAATTTGTTGAAAAAAATCGCCTTAAAACATGGGAGAAAACTTGCCAAATTTCGTCAAATTATCTAATCTTAGGACGTTGAGGGGACATTCAATGAATGCGTATGGGGCACGGTCGGTAGCGTACAAAACTAGCTGAATGTAAAGGTATTTTCAGCATGACCTTCAGCAATTTGAGTGACTGCCAGCGGTTAAGAATGGCCTAGGAGGACACGATCCATGATGGACTACCTGGAAACGTTCAACGAAGGCGGCCCCTTCATGTACACCATCTTAGCACTATCTATCTTCGCCTTGGGGGTGATCATCAGTAAAGCGTACTTGTTTTTCTTCAAGTATCGCATGTCGGAAGATGACATCACCCAGATGGTGATGAAGAGCGTCGAGGCCAACAACTACGCGCGAGCATTGCAGATATGCAATTCAAAGACCCATCCGTTGACCGCCGTTCTCAAGGCCGGATTAATGCGCGCCAACCGGTCAGAAAAGGAAATCCGGCGCTCAATGGAGATGGCGGTCACCGACGAGTTACCTAAACTTAAAAAGGGGACTCGGCGTGCTGCCGCAACTCTCAAACGTGGCCACTCTGTTAGGGTTGCTGGGAACCATCCGCGGCCTGATCATCGCCTTTAGCGGCATGGAGTCGGCCGACGCGGTGAAACGCCAGGAGGCGCTCTCCAAAGGTATCGCGTTGGCTTTCCGCGCAACGTTCTTTGCCCTTTCTGTCTCGGTGGTAATGATTCTTTTGTACTTAATCTTATCTTCAAAGCAAAACAAGATCTTATCCAAGATTGAATACGCTGGGACCGTGTTGATCGATTTGTTGTGCGCCAAGAACAAGCCTCCGGTCAGCCCGCAGCAGTAAGTTGACTTGAAGTACATTCCGTGAGGTGGAAAGCGATGTGGTTAATAAAAAGCGCGGATCGGAGGGTATGGAAAGGAGAAGGCTCGGGCTTTCGTCACCGTTATGCTGTTTGCATCGGGGTCTCTGCTCCTGACCGGTTGTCGAGACGAATTCGAGCGGATGCCCAAGGCGAGTGAAACCGAGTTGCAGACGCTTATCGGCCGCTACCAGGCGTTCGTTGAAGAAGCCAAACAGACCAAACCAGAAAACGCTTTTCAGCTTCTCCACCACTTTACCACCGCCGCCTTGAGTGTTGTAAAACCGGATGTCTTTATGTCTAAGGCGGCGGTGTTCATTGCCGAGGCCGCCTCGGGAAAAATGGACAAGATCACGATCCGGGGAGCCACCAAACCGCCGCCCAGTGGGCGTCTGCGTCTCTTGCTCATCACCATTCCGATGGGCAAAGGGGCGATTCCTTTTGCGCAAAGCGCCGAAGGTTGGAAGCTCGATGATGTCGATATAACCTTTGGGGACTTTGACAAGAAATTCAATCCAAACGGAACGGTCCCGGCCTATCCGCCCTCCTTGCTCTCTGCATTGAGCGCTATGCAGGATCCGCAATCAGATACCAAGGAGAAGGTGAAAGCCGCTATCCGCCTCCTCGATGCTGATGACAAGGCGATTGCAAAACAGTTTGTCGAGAAGGAAACCAGCCCGTGGGGAAAGGCAGCTCTTTTGTATGTGATATGGAAAAACGGCGGTCCCTGCGAGCCGTTCGCCAAGGCTTTCCCTATTGAAGAAAGCGCCCAGAAGCAGCTGTACGACGCCGACATTGACAGTTTTCGCAGTCTGGTTGGGGGGCTGTGCGATTGCGCGGAGTCCTCTCGGGATCTCGCGCCGACGCTGAAAGTCTACCAAGGTTGCTATACCGCTGCCGAGGCAGGACCGCGGAGTGTGTATGCCGAGCTCGTCATTGCCCTCGCAAACAAAAAGCCCGAGATGATGCTCAAAGCCTCGCTGCAAGCGGCATATCCCTATGAAGAGGACCCGGTCGCCAATATACTTGTCGGCGGACTGTATGGAGAGCAACAGTCCGCCTTCTACCGATTTATAACAGTTCAGGCTAAGCAACCGAGTAAGGGAGGCCAGCTCGCCAAGCTCTGGGTAAAGAAAATGGCCGAGAAAGAACAAGAGGAAGCCGCGGGTGGGTCGGCTGCGCAGTAGCACCCTCATCCCAATCTTCCCGCGAGCGGGAGAAAAGGCAGACCAGGACGCGAATGCAACTCAACGTGGTATTTTTTATGAGGTCTAATGTTTAGTCAACGACAGGGCTCATTCATACACGATGTAGAAGAACAAGGGTCGGTCTTTCTCAACGTGACCCCGTTGATTGACATCCTCACCTGCCTTCTCTTCTTTCTCTTGTTGAGTTTCGGGGCGGTCATCATCGCACTGATAAACGCGACTGTTCCGGCGTTGGGTGACGCCAACGATCAAACCGAGCCCGACAAGGTCACTAAAATTACGGTTACGATATCAATTTCTGAAAAAGGGTTCGTGGTTTCGGCCAGTTCCGACAAACTCAGCGAAACCGAGCTCAAAAAACTACAAAAAAGTTTCGCACTTACCGCAACGGGTTATGACTATAAAGGTGTTACCGATCATCTAACGGATCTCAAACAGCGCTTCAAAGAATCGGACTCGGTGGTGATTGTTCCCGAGCCGGATATTCCTTACGAAGTGCTGATTAAGACGTTAGACGCATCGCGCGAGCGCGAGGAAATCGTGGGAAAACGGAGCATTCGGCATCCGCTCTTTCCGGCGGCGGTGGTTTCTACGTTGGTCAAGTGAACATCTGGCGGCAAAAGGAGCAACAAATGGCTGGTGCTAGCGGCGTTGGAAAAGATGAGCTGTTCATAAACCTTACGCCTATGATTGACATTCTTACCTGCCTGCTCTTTTTTCTGTTGCTTGGCTATAAATCCCAGGCCAATACCGTTGAGGGTGTGGATCTGCCTGCTTCAACATCAGAAAAAGGGTTAGTAATTACGATGACCGTGACCATCAATGTCGACTCCATCAAAGTTGAGAACCTTGAGGTGGTGGCTTTACAGGATGGCAAAATTGCTGAGAAATATTTGGATAACGGCAAGATCGTCCCCCTGTACAACGTGGTTATGAAGATCCTGGAACAGGAAAAGACCAACCGCTTGAAATTAGACAAATCGGCAATCTTACTGGCGGCCGATAAACGTTTGAAATCTGACATCGTGGCAACGGTAATGAAAACCTGCGGCATGGCGGGGATTCCTAATTTCCGTTTTGCGGTTGCCAGACAGTAGGCGGTGTTGGAGGAACTGATGCTGAGCTTGAAGCATAATCCTCGGATTGAATTTCGAACGGGGCCTGCCATCTCGCATCCCCCGGCGGTGCTCACGATGTTCCGCGCCGGCGGGGGGCCCCCTGCTCGATGCCACCCGTTCAACGTATTTTTTATGTTGTTGTGGTTTGGCGTTTTTAGTTCGGATGCGTTGGTCGCTGCGCAGTACTCAGCGGACCAGCCGATGGTCGCGGCAGCGCGCCCGCCAGCACGACGTAAAACGGCGCCGGTGAAGAAACCGGCGCCCCAGCCTCCCAACAAGCCAACGGCTGTTCCTGAACCGGTCCCGGTTCGAGAACCGCTTCCGCAAGCAGCGCCTTCGCCCGGCGCCGGGTTGTCCGGCAGCAGCCGAATTGAGTTTGACGCCCAATTGATCAAGGGCCAGACAACCAAAGCTGGCGAAGTTCAGGTGCTCGAACGCAAGGATACCGAGCTCAAGAGCATGGTCAAGCGTCGGACGAGTTTCAGGGACGAGATCATCCGGACGGCATTTCCGGATAAATAGGTGTAGGGCGGCTGGGGATAAGCCCCAGCTACACGATACATGAGAAGGAGGGCGGTGGTTCATCCGCCGCCGAGTGGAGTGTTGATGAGTCGCGAGTCTCAAAGCCGCGTTGAGCCGACCGTGCTGCAGGTATTTATTTTTCGGGAAGGTCGGTTCTTCGGGACAGAATGCTTTGCCCAGCAGCGGATTGTCATGGGCCGCAATCCGGACGTTGATCTTGAGTTAGACGACGATCAAATCTCGCGGACGCACGCCAGCGTTCAGCTCACGCCAGAAGGCTTGTTGCTTGAAGATCTCAATAGCTCTAATGGCACGTATGTCAATGGCGTGGCGATTCAGCGTTGTTTGGTTAAGAGCGCCGATGAAGTCTCGATAGGTTCGTTTGTGTTGAAGTTCAAGGTGCTCTCGCGGAACAAGCGCGAAGCACCCTCTCGCACGGACGACCGCAGGGCGGGACACGACCCTTCTGACCTGGCGCTTGAGGAAGAAACCGAGCAGCTTATGGAATCCCCTTTGCGGATCGACACGACACCGCGCATGGCCGCCAAATCCTCCACAGCGGGGCCACCGCGAATACAGCCGCCAAGCCAGGAAGCGCAGCCGCCATCCGATGAGCTGCCGACCAAGCGATCGATGGCGCCCGTGCTCGGGGTTGGCGATCGCTCCAGTCGGGCTGACGACGACTGGTCTGATCTCGGGAGCAGCCGGCTTGAGGTCACGCCGGATCTGTCATTGGCGGAAGAAGATTTCACCGTGCGCGTCGCGCCCGAACGGGCCTCTCCGGCTCAACACGTTAAATCCGAGGACTTCTCCGATCTGGCCAATGAGCTTGAGCTAGAGCGAAAACGTGGCGCATACGGGAACCTGAAGGCCGTGCCGCCACCTGACCGTAAGCCTGCTGCGATCCCCTCCGTGCCAGAGGCGGCGCCGTTGAGGCCCAAGAAGATTGATCTGGAGCTGCCGCTGTTGGAAAACGAGCCGACCTTGGCGGTACAAACGCCGCCCCAGTCCATGGCGACTAAAACGGCAGAAGAGGACGATGACGAGGCGGAAGACGCGGCGTTCATTGAGCCGTTCTCACTCCTTAATAATCTGGTGAAGGAGACCTTCGAAAAGCCGGCCATGTCGACCGAACCGACCCTGGTTCTCGAGGTGATTGGCTATGATCGAGATAAGCGTGTGGAGCAGTACGATCAGGTTCTGCCGAGAAAGAAGTATCGAATCAGTCCCAAGCGCTTTGTGTTGGTGACTCATGAATCGCAGGGTTCGGGCAGGTTGCGCTTTACCAATGGCTTTACCGGGGGATTGATCATCGATGGTCGAACCGTGCCGCTCAATGATATCAAGACGCAGACCTACCAGATAGATACCCGCGACGGCGAGCCGGTCTTCGCCTGTAAGCTTGGTAAGGGTGATTATGCAAATATCAATACTCCTGAGGGCGGTTTTTTTCTGCGCTTTGTGTATCCGCCCAAACTGCCGCCGGTTAAATCGTTCAAGCCAGACCCGGTTTTTATGAGAAGCCTCGGGTCTTCAGCGATACTGCACCTCATGGTGGCGTTGATTCTCGGTATCATCGCCGGCGTTGGGGGAGAGGCGGTATCAAGCGACAACCGAGAGCGCTTTGCCAAGATCGATCTCAAGGATATCGAAATCCCCAAGAAGGAAGAGCCGGAAATTCCTCTTGATCAACTCAAGCCGGCTGAACCTAAACCCGAAGAGAAAAAGCCGACGAAAGAAATTCCCAAACCGGTTAAAACCAACAAACCCGAACGGACCGCCGGGGCGCCACAGGTGAAGCAAGAAACCTCGGCTGGCGCAGGTATGTTGGCGGCGTTGGGCAACCTCCAGCAGAAAAAGACCGCCACTAATATTGTGGCGGCCGTCTCCAACCTCGATGCGGTTCGGGTGCCCGGCGGTGAAGCGCGCTTCAAGGTGTCCGGGGTGGTGACCAAGCTGCCAACATCCAGCGTCTTACTTTCTCGCGGCCAGGGCCTTGGGGTGAAAACCGACATTGATTTATTGCGCGGCGGAAAAGATTCGATCGGACCGGGAGCCTTGACCGGCGGGATGACGGGCAAGCGCGGTGTCGGTGCGGTGGTTTTCAAAGCGCCGAGCCATTTGATGAAGGTGCAAGGCTTTCTCAACCGGGAGGAGATCGCCAAGGTCGTCAACCAACACCTGCGCGAAATCCAATATTGTTACGAAAAGAACCTGTTGTTGAACCCAAGTCTTGCCGGCAAGGTGATCATGGAGTGGACCATAACGACGGCCGGCTCGGTCAGCGTAGTGAAAACGGCGTTCAACTCCTTGCAGTCAGCAGATGTTGCCATGTGTGTCTCGGCCAAGATCAAAGAGTGGCGGTTCCCGCTCCCCAAGGGAGGAATAGTTGTAGTGTCATATCCATTCATCTTCAACTCCGTGGGGTTCTGACCGCGGAAACAAATAGGAGGGTCATATGCACCCTTCTGGTGGTAGGTTCAAAAATTATTGCGCCGCAACGGTCTTCTTGGGATGCGCCTTACTTCTTTGCACTATTACGCAAGCGAAAGCGGACGAAGACCTTGAATACGGGAATGTATACGCTATTCAAACGCGCACCTACAGAATGAACCACGAATTTGCTTTTTCGTTGGCGTTTTTGCCACTGGATGCTTTCTATAAATACTTTGGCCTCAGTGGACAGTATGTTTTTCACTTCAATAATATTTGGGCGTGGGAAGCCGTTCACTTCACCTTCACCGAATACCTGAGTGTTGATACCGGATTGAAGGGTGGCCTTAAACAATGGGAAGAAACCCCGACCCAAACCCCGCGTCTCGATATGATGCTGGATACCAACTTAATGATCAAACCGCTTTATGGCAAGTTGGCGCTTTTGAATGGGCGTGTGATGTATGGCGAGGGGTATTTTTTGGTTGGGGTTGGCACCCAGAAGTATCAAATCGGTTGGTCCCCGGACATCGATGTTGGCGTAGGCATGCGCATCTACTTGAATAATAAATTTTCGGTGCGCTTAGAGGTACGTGAATACCTGGACATCGGAAATGGCAATAATGTCACCAGCACGCTCTACTTTGGGATAGGTATCTGTTACAACGCCTTTGCCGACGAAGTGAAAATTCAAAGAATCGAGCCGGATGCGGAGGTGACGCCATGAGGAACGACGCATCCCTTCGGATAGTGGGAGCTTGGGCTGTGGGGTTTTTCATGGCGCTGCTTGCCACGGTAGCGGCCGGACAGGATGCGCCGAACCGCGATACGAATTCGCCCGCGCTCCAGCAGCCATCGGAGGAAATGACACAGAATTACCAAGAGCAAAGTGCCTACGGACCGATACAAAGCCGGAAGTTTAAAATGAAGCACGAGCTTTCGTTGGGGTGGGCTTACCTGCCGCTGGATGCGTACTACAAAGGTTATGGTTTGCAAGTCGGCTACACCATTCATTTTAGCCCGGTGGTAGCGCTTGAGCTTTTTCGATTCGGGTGGAGTTACAATATCGATACCAGCCTTAAAAGTAAACTGTTGAATACCAGTCCAGTGGCAAAGCCCGAGGACTTTCCGGCGGTGGTCTTTTTTGAAAATACCAACCTGGTATTGAATGTGCTGTATGGCAAGCAGTCTTTCCTCAATCGGGTAGTGGTGCATTTTGAGTTGTTTGTTACCGGTGGAGCCGCATTTGTTTATAGGAACCCATTTAATATCGGTGCGTTAGGGTTCGGTGAAAAAGTTGATCGCTTCGAGATCGGTCTTAATGCAGGGGTGGGCTTTCGTGTTTGGATAGACCCGACCTGGTCGATTCGGGTGGATATCAGGGACACGGTTTCTTTATTAGGTTTTCAAAGGAACGCAGGTAGTAGTGACCTGGATGTGGGCTGCCCTTTGAAACAAATGCTGCTGGTGGGTTTGATGCTGTCGGTTAATTTGTAAAGGAAACAAAGGAGCTAGGCCATGCGTATTATACGATTTACGGGGTGGTTCCTAAGCCTAGCCCCCTCTCGCTTTGCTCGAGGGGACAAGAGATTGTGTTCAACGCTTCGCTTGCTACCATCTCTCGCATTGCTGCTGATGATGGCGACAGGTGCCGGAGGGGTGCAGCCAGCGAGCCAAGGAAACCCTGCCGGGTCGGAGCAAGAATCCAAGGACACTAAAAAAGCGCCGGCGCCGGCTCCAGCGCCCGTAACGAAAACAAATGCGGGTACAGCCGACCTGAAGGATGTCAAGGGCCCGGAAGTCCCGCTGGAAAAGGCCGGCCCCGAGGTATTCGACGAAGGCGTTCGACTTTTTTACAACAAAAGCTACGCGAAAGCTTGCCAGCGGCTCTGGGACTACCTCGGCAGCAATGAACCCGGCGCGGAAAACTATGGCTACGCCGAGTATTTTTTGGCGATGTCGCTCAAGGAGCTGGGGTTTACCCATGCCACGGCCGAATATCTCTTCAACGTGGCCAAAAACCGCACCAAAGCTGAACTGCTGCCCGATGCGTTGACCGAGCTCGAACGCATCACCCGCCAGGGCCCCTTCGATCAAGAGTTGATCCTGAAAGATCTAATCTACGATACCTCTTTCGGCTACCTGCGGGATGATTTGCGCGATTTTGTTGAATACTACCAAGGTTATCTGGATTATCAGAACGGGTTTATCGATTGGGGCGAGAAGCACTTTTCCAATATCCGCAAAGATACGTATTATGAATACAAAGCGCGCTACATCAAGGCGATCTATGGGTTGGTTAAATTCGACCCAGACACCGCCATCAAGATGTTAGGGGAGATCCTCGACTCGAACATCAAACAATCCGACGTGATCAACAACGCGCGCCAGAGTTTGGCTCGTATCCTGTTCGAGCAAAAGAAATACAAAGAAGCCTATAACATGTACGAAACCGTCGATTCGCCGATAGAGAAGCAAGCCGCCGTCTTTTTAGAGGAAGCCTGGATCCAATACTGACCTTAAAAACTACCGGCGAGCCATGGGACTGCTCTATGCCCTAGAAGCGCCCGCGTTCTATCGCTACTTCAACCCTGAAAAGTACGTGCTCAAGGCGCTGATGTATACCAACCTCTGCCACTATAACGTGGCAAAGGACGCGGTGGCGGAGTTCCGTCAATACTACGGGGATGCGTTGAGCGCCATTTACAACCGGGTGGAGTTGGAAAAAAACGATGTTTTGCTTGACGCCGCGTTGCAGGATCCGGCTTTGATCGAGATAAGCGCCTTCCAAAAGCAGCTGGATACCGAGTTGGGTCTGTTGGAAAGTTACGAGAGTCAATGGCAAGGAAACGGTCTGTCGGCACACCTGACCAAGATTTACGAGTTGAAAATAAAAGAAGTCAATCGGCGGCTCAAAGACCGGCTCGACCGCGCCATCCGGGCGGTGGCCGAGTCGTTGCTCGAATTCGATGAGCAGATGAATTTGCTTGAGTACGAGATTGGGTTGTCGATCTATAAACGCGTCAAGGGCACGCCAAGCCAACACGAGGCGGTCCGCGAAAAAATTCCCTTTACCGGTGGCCAAGTCTACTACCCGTTTGATGGCGAATTCTGGAACGACGAACTGCACGATCTAAGATTCTTCATCGACGATCGCTGCTTTAGCGAGGAGCGCTGGGAGTGATTCCCATGTCCCGATTAACGATAACACTGCTGACGAAGATGGCGGTTGCAACTGCCTTGATGGTGGGGCTGTGTGGCTTCACCTTGGGGGACAACGCCGGCGAGAAGACCGAGTTCGTGGAAGGACTCAAGCGAGACATCATTAAGGTGGATCATTCGCTTGATGTCACCCGCGACCTGATCAAGAAGTCGAAAGGCGCTCTGTTTTTGCCTGACATCATCTTTCGGCTGGCCGAGTTGTACGTCGAGAAGTCGCGGCTAGTGTACTACCTCGATGTCGAAACCAAAGGCCCTCAGGCGGCCACCTCGCCGGAAGCCAAGCTGCTGAAGAACGAAGCCATCACCATCTACAAAGACCTGATGCACCGTTTCCCCGAATATCGTTACAACGACAAGGTGCTGTTTTATCTCGGGCACGAATACCTCGAGCTCGGCATGCATGATGACATGCTCGAAACCTATAAGAAGCTAATCGACGACTACCCCAAAAGCCCGCTGATGCTCGAGGCGTTGTATATTGTCGGCGATCACTACTTCAATTATGACAACTTCGACGAGTCCGAAAAGTTTTACAACCGCATCCTTGAGTTCCGCGAATCGCCGATCCACGACATGGCGCGCTACAAGCTTGGCTGGATCGCCATTAACCGCGCTCGGCTGGACAAAAAGTTTTGGAAGAAAGCCCTGGAGTTATTTGAACAGGTAGTCACCTCCAACAACACTCCGGACGAGGGCATCTCGGTCGACACCCATAAAATGGTCAATATCAAGATCGAGGCGTTGAGTGGTATCGTCTTTTGCTATACCGAGGTGCATCCCCCCACGATAGCGCTCGATTATTTCCGCAAGTTGGCACCGTCGAAGATCTCCTACGTCCAGGCTCTGGAGAAGCTCGCCAACCGTTATTTCATCAAGGAACAGTATGACAGTGCCGCTCTGATCTATCGGCGAATTATCGAGTTGTCAAATGATGTCGAGCGCAACCTCGATTATGGTCAACGCATCTATGACGCCTCTTCGTATTCCAAAAACAAGGACAAGGTCGACGAGGACGTGGCTGCGTTGGTCAAGGCCGCCTCGAAGTATACGTTCTCCTGGCGAATCCCCGATGAAGAAAAGAAACAGCTTGCCAAGGAATTTGAGGTTTATGCGCGCGACATCGTCACCAAGCTGCACCTGTTGGCCCAAAAGCAACAGGAGAAACGCGCCTACCGCATCGCGGCGCGAGCCTATAAAAATTACCTCAGCTTTTTCGACTACTCTGAAAAGATCGACGAGGTGCGATATAACTACGCTGAATCGCTCTTTAACTCGGACGAATATATCGAGTCCGCCCGCGTATACGAGGATATCGCCCGGCGCATGTCTGAAAGCAAAGAGCGCAAAGATGTGCTGTTCTCGGCCATTCAATCCTTCCAGCGCGCCCTCGGCGAGGCCAAGTACTTGACGCGTTTTGGGCTGACCGAGGCGCGCCAAGGATTGAAGCAGCTCGGCGCCTTTTATGTGAAGAGCTACCCCAAGGATGAGAAAACGCCTACCATCAAGTTCAACGTGGCGCGTATGTTTTACGATCAAGGCGAATATAAAGAGGCGATCGAATCCTTCCTTGAGTACATCAAGCAGTATCCCACCCACTCGGAAGTAGCGGTGGCCGGTCATCTGGTGTTGGATTGCTACAAACAACTCGAGGATTACAGCGGACTGGCCAAACAGGGGCGCGCCTTTGCCTCTGACCCAGCCATCAGGGACGAGAAATTCAAAAGGGAAGTGGCCGCCATTGTCGAGACGGCTGAAAACCGTGAGCTTGACAAGAAGTCGCTTGAAGTATCGCGCGGGGGTAAAGACGCCATCGAGGAGCTTTTGAAATACGCCGGCACGGTTGAAGGCGGCCAGGCCGAGAACGCGCTCTACCGCTCGTTTGTCATGGCCAAGGAAAAACGCAACCTCGAGATGGCCTTCAAGGCTGGCGCCCAACTGGCCCGCCAGTACCAGCACTCGAAGTACCTTCAGGACGTCTACGCCACCCTCGGCAACTTTTCGGTGCAGATGGCGGACTTTGAACGCGCGGCATCGCTCTATGAAGACTACTTCGGTAAATTCCCAACGCAGCCGGAGGCTCGCGAGGCGATGTACGGCGCGGCCAGCCTGTATAATTTTTTGGGTGAGTTCCGCGACGCCGTGCGCGTTTTCCGCGCGTTACTTGAAAAGGAATCCCCCGATAAGCGCGGCAAAATCCTAGTGGATATCGCCGAGGCTTATTCCAAGCAGGACGACTGGCGCATGGTGCTTGAAACCGCGAAGCAGGCAGTCGACCTATGGCCGGGCAGCGTCAAGGGACAACTGTTGTTGGCCAAGGCGCTCGAGCATCAGGGGAAGCGCGATGAGGCCAAGCGCGCCTACCTCGCCGCGGCAAGCCTTGGCGGCGGAAGCGACCGGGCGCTTGCGGCCGAGGCACAGTTCTCCCTGGGCGAAATGCTGGTCAATGACTATCGGAACATTCGCTTTGGCGCAGGTCAAGACGACGCGTTGACGGTACAGAGCAAGATGCAGGCGGTCAACCAGCTTGAGCAAATCTTTGCCGGGGTCGTAGAGATGAAGGAGGCGTACTGGGCCATCGCCGCCCTCTACAACCTCTCCGCACTCTACAATGATTTCGGTGATTTTCTTTCCTCGGCACCGGTGCCAACCGATTTCAACGCCGAACAAAAGAAACAGTATTTGAAACAAATTGGTGAACTCGTTAAAACGCAGAGGGACAGTTCCAAGACCTACTTAGATGCCTGCATCAAGACGGTGACGGAAAAACGGGTCTTTGGACCGTACGCCCTGGCCTGTTACAAAAGAGAACCACCGACGGCTGACGATCTCGTTCGCCGCCGGGGCGGCGGGCGAGCCCAGGGTCCGCAGGTCGATGCCCTCAAGGCCAAGCTGCTGAAAAACCCCGCCGACCTGCAAACGCTCGACGACCTTGCCACGCAAGCTCTCCAGAGTCGAGACCTGTACCTGGCCAAATTGGTGTTGAGCAAGGCTCTCGAGATTAATGAGAACCATTCGCAGACCCTCAATCTCATGGGAGTGGTTTCCCGGCACCTCGGCAATGACCAATCGGCGTACGACTTCTTTAAAAAGTCGTTGGAAACCGATAGTCAAAACCTTCCGGCGCGACTCAACCTGGCAACGTTGTTCTATCAATACCAAGACGAGACCCGCGCCCGGTCGCTGCTCTCGAATGTTCTCGCCCAGGTGAAAACTATGGACCTCTCCGCCCCTGAGCTCTACCCAACCGTCAAGGATGCAATGGGCGAGCTCAAGCTGCAATGAAATAACAAGGAGCGCTGGCAATGCCGACCTTCATGACTTCAACGCGTTACCGCCGCCACCGACAAGGATCCGCGATGCCCTCCGGCAATCCTTCGCGTAGCAGAAAGGGTTTTCTGAGATTCGGGCTCGGCAGGTCGTCGGGGGTTTTGGTGCGCATGCTGTCATGTGCAGTTATGTTCGGAGGACTCGTTAGTTGTGGGCCCTCGCTATCGCTGACGGTTCCTGATGATCTCTTGCTGCGCCTCCCGAAAAACAGTCGCAAGTCCGTGTTTCAAGCCGAGACATTGGTGACGATTGCGGTGGATCACAAGGGATCAATCAAGCGCCAGATCGAGAACACTGAGCTCGAGATTTCCCGGACCAAAACCAAGATCGATGAGTCAAAGAAAGCACGCTCGGCTGCAACGGCGCGCAACGCCGATACGATCAAGTTAGAGATCCATATGCTCAACGTAAAGGTGGATTACCTCGAGGACGATCTTGATCACCAACATAGCCTGTATAAACTTGCCGATAAAGAGCTGCTGCTTGCCAAGGCACAGTTTGAACTAGTCAAGGTACAGTTGGTTAAGGACACTCGATAGCCTTTAATAAAGACGAAGCGGATTTTGTTAAACAGGTCAAAAAGATCGAAGATTATGTCAACGACTTCCGCAAAGACGTTGATGCCGAAGCCGCGAAGCTGAAGAGATCGGAAGAGAAATGGTTGGCGGCAAAGAAAGAATACTACGGCGCGATCGGTGAGTCAGATAAGGGTTGGTGGACTGAGAGCACGAATAAATAAAAAACTTAACCGTTCAGGTGATAGGCGATGAAAATTACAAAAGCAACGCGGATCGGCCTGTCTGGCAAGGAGAAGACGAGGAGGGAAGCGGAGCAATCTATTGATTGTGAGCATTCCCCCGGAGTCTTCGACACAGCTAGACGGGTCGAGGTGCGTTGCTTGACTGCTGTGGAGCTTTTTGCGGCGATGGTTATAACCATTTCCGCGATGGCGCAAGCGCAGCCGGCGAAGACCCCAC
This sequence comes from uncultured delta proteobacterium, assembly GCA_963754925.1. Classification (GTDB taxonomy): domain Bacteria; phylum Myxococcota; class B64-G9; order B64-G9; family B64-G9; genus CAVWHX01. Next base: position 121,877 of record CAVWHX010000012.1, on the reverse strand, counting down.
CGGCGGAAATAAAGGCTTCAACGGCTGCAGGCCCCAGCACCTCCAAAGACACCCCCGCGGCCACCACCAACGGTAAAAACGGTGCGGCGCCGGGCCACGAAACCGGCGGAGCTGCTTCTGAAGTTGAGAGTAAGAAGGCCAGCGATGAAGCCCTGCTGCGCGGTCAGGATAAGTTACGAGCTGATGAATCACTTAAAGAGGTAATCGATGAGTACACGAAAGTGGTTAAGGCCAACCCCGGCGATGTCGAGGCGACCTTTACGCTGGCTCTGGCGTACCACAGCATGGGCGATCTCCAACACAGCCTTGATGCCTACAAGACCGCAGAAGAGTTCTATCAGAAGGTGATAAAACTGAGTCCGACCGAGACCGATGCCCGGCTTAATCTAGCGGCGCTTCAGCAACGTATGGGCCATTTTGATGAAGCGCTCGACCGTTACCGAGAGATTCTCAACGCCCATCCCGAGATGGTCGAGGCTTATTTCAATATGGGTGTGGTCTATACCCGCGTCGGCAAACGCGCCATGGCGGTCGCCGCATACAAGACCGCAACCGAGATAAACCCTAAATTCGCCGTGGCGTATTTTCAACTGGCCGATCTCTACCGGGCGGACTTGAATTTTAAAGGTGCGGCCGAGGCCTATCACCTGGCGATCGAAGCCGAGCCACACTTTGCCGACGCCTACAATAACCTTGGCAACTTGCTCTACGAACAAAATCAAATCGACGCGGCGATCGCTGCCTATCGTAAGGCGCTCGACCTGCGCCCCGACGATCCGGAGTTTCACTACAATCAGGGATTGGCATATTTTCGGCAGGGCAAGCTGGACGAGGCCATCGCAGCGTATCAACGGGCGATCGATCTCGATCCAAACTACGCCGAGGCCTACAATAACTTGGGGGTGGCTTACAGTCGGAAAGACGATCACGAGAAGATGATCAATGCGTATACCAGCGCATGCGAGAAAAACCCGAAATATTTAGAGGCGCACTTCAACCTGGGCCTGGCGTATCTCAACGCCAAAAACTACGACGCGGCGATCGGCAAGCTCAACGAGACGCTGATAATTGACAAGGACTATGCCGAGGCGCACGCCGCGTTGGGCGAAGCCTACTACCAAAAAGGCGATGTCTCCCGCGCCATGCAGCACTTTCGCAAGGCCATTTCCATTAACCCTGGTAAAACTGAGTTTCAAACCAAACTAGGACTGGTGCTGTTCAAAGAAGGCGAGCTTGAAAAAGCCGAGCAGGCCTTCAAGAAAGCGTTGGCGGTCAACCCATCTGATGCCATGGCGCGCCTGCACCTGGCTAAAACCATGGCCAACCAGGGCCGCCGCCAGGAGGCTCTCGAAGAGCTCCTTGAGGTTGTGCGCCTAAACCCCAATCAGATAGAGCCGCACGAGGCGTTGGTGCCGCTTCTGGTCGAGGCTTCTGATTTCGAACAAGCCATCTTCCATGCCAAGGAGGTGCTCAGGATCGATCCCAAACGATCCGAGGCTCGGATTGTTCTCGGTGATCTGTACCGCGATCGCGGGTTGATGGATTTAGCGGCGGCTGAATACCAGGGCGTCATCGCCCAAGATGATAAAAATGCCGTGGCGTTATACCGTATGGGCGATGTCTTCGATAAACGCGGCAACATCGAGGAGCAAATTAACTATTACCAGCAGGCACTTAAGCGAGATCCGAAGTTGGTCGAGGCGCGCGCCGATCTCGGCATAGCCCTCGCAAACCGAAAGCAGACAGATGAGGCGGTCGCCCAACTAACCAGAGCAATAAGGGAAAAGCCGAACCTTGCCAAGGCGCATTATTACTTGGCGATGATCTACGACAACAAGGCCGCCGCCAACAAAAAAGAAACGACAAAATACCTCAATTTGGCGCTCGGCGAGTATCAGAAAGCGATTCTATATAAACCTGAATTTGCTCAAGCTTACCATAAGTTAGGCAAAGTCCATATTCAGCTCAAACAGTTTTCCAAGGCTCGTCAGGCGCTCGAAATGGCCATCAAATTTTCCCCGGATTTGTCCGAAGCTAAACTGGATCTCGAAAGCCTACCCAGTAGCAAATAGACGCCTACCTACGTTCATCGGTGCGCTTCTGTTGATGTCATGGCGAAGTGAGCGTTCTATTACTTCTCCAGTTCTTCAGTAGCGAAAGGCGTTGCCATTACCGCGCACAGAACTTTCTTGACATAAGGGGTAAAGCTAAGTACAAGGGCACCCTAATAGCAAGTTGATTGACAAGTAAATCAAGAAAGGAGCTGGTCATGGTCCGGAAGCGTTCTCTTTCATGGTCACGTGTGTTGATGGCATCGTTTTTCAGCTTCATGTTGGTAGCAGGTGCTGTTGTTGCACAGGAAAAAAGCGGTTCTGAGCTTGCACCGCAACCTGCCGTTGTCGAGAATGACGAAGAGAAAGCCGTAGAAAATGCTGAAGTGAAGGCACCCGAGCAGTCGGCAGCGGTGGTTGAGAAGAAGGAAGAGAAGCCGCTGGTTGGAGCGGGTGCGGCCGCTCCGGGAAGTCATGAAGGTTTTATTCCGAGTGTGAACACGCAGTACGGGTCGATCACCATACTTGGGGTTTTTCAAACGCTGCTCGATGATGTGTATCACCTGACGGTTGGGCCCATTTCCGGAGAAAAGGAAATCAAGACCGACGATCGTTTTGAGAGAATCGGCTTTTCCTTTCAACGCGCTCGTATAATGATTAAGGGACATGTTGTTTCAGAAAATTTAACCTACTTCTTCCAGGGCGATGCGAAAGACGAGAAATCTTTTGCGCTTGACATGTTCCTTGGATACAGGTTTTGGGACACCGGACTGAGTGTCAGGGTCGGCAGATTTGTGCCCGAATTTTCGTATATGATGCCTCGTAATACGGCGGATCTTGCGGCCATCAATTATCCCCTATACCTCGCTCTGCCTACGATGTATAACAGCAAGAACCTGCCCATTTACGGAAGCTTTGGCGTATGGCGCCAATTGGGGCTTGATATAACCTATAAGCCTATCGATAAGGTTGTGCTCATAGTTGGCGTCTTCAACGGAATGATAAATACCCCCTATCAACAAGAACCCCTCAATGTTTACATGCAGATGGGATCGGTCCCGTTTGTGCTCGATGGTACTAAAACCGTCAACAACACGGTTGACAACAACCGGGCCAAGGACGTGATGCTGCGGGCTTCATACAAGCCGATGAACACTCTTTCCATTGATTTCAATGCGTGGCTCGGGTTCCCCTCAGTTTATAATGCCGATGGAACACTCATGCGCTATACCGACGGTCCTAATAAAGGCAAGCTCGTTCCCGACGATACGCTTATCATGGGTGGCCCTGGGGTTGAATATAATGACGGCAAGCTTCATGTTGTGGGCGAGTTTATGTGGCGCTACCTCAAGCATCGCGAGGGCGGTGGCGGCATCGCTGAGGTGAGTGACCAAAAAGCGTTGGGAGGGTGGGCTCATATCGGCTACCGTTTCACTAGTTTGATCGAGCCCATACTTCGTGTTGACTGGGTTGATCCGAATCTGGACGCCAAAGATCAAATGCTCATGCGCATCACCATGGGTCCGCACTTCTGGCTGGAAGAGAAGCATTTCAGAATTTTGGTGGATTTATTCTGCGATATCCCGCTCGAGGAAATGCAAAAACGTCAAACGAACCTAGCCCTGCAAGTGCAGTTTGCGGCGTTGTGGTAACGAGCCGCTGGCATATTGTTTGTCGGTTCCATCGTGTACAGTTTCGCTTGACTCAAATGTCAATCTATGATACCTAAGTAACGCTTCGTTGACAAATAACAGGCGTTGCCTCCGTTCAACGTCATGATCACAGGAGAAAACACAATGGCAGAAGAAAAGTCGAAAGAGCAGGTGTTCAATCCCCCGAAGGAGTTTGCGAAGAATGCGTGGATCAAATCGATGGACGAATATCGCAAGATGTACGATCGGTCCATCAAGGATCCCAATGGGTTTTGGGCCGAGATGGCCGAAAGCTTCTACTGGAAGGAAAAGTGGTCAAAGGTGCGCTCCTATGACTTCACCGGCAAGATCGACATCAAGTTCTACGCCGGCGCCAAGACGAACATCGCTTACAACTGCCTCGACCGGCATGTTGAGGGCAAACGCAAGGACAAGGTAGCGCTGATCTGGGAAGGCAACGAGCCGACTGAATCAAAGAAGTTCACCTACGCTCAGCTCAAAGACGAAGTGTGCCGCTTCGCCAATGTGCTCAAGGCCAAGGGCGTGAAGAAGGGCGATCGGGTCAGCATTTACATGCCGATGATTCCCGAGCTGGCGATCTCGATGCTCGCGTGCGCACGCATCGGCGCGATTCATTCGTGCGTGTTTGGCGCGTTCTCCGGCGAGTCGCTGGCGGACCGCATCCTTGATTCCACCTGCACCGTGTTGATCACCACCGACGGAACCTTCCGCGGCAAGAAAGCGGTTTCGATGAAAGCCAACGCCGACGCCGCCATGGATATCTGCAGCAAGAGCGGCCACTCAATGAAAACCTGCATCGTCTACGAACGCGTGGGCTCAGGCAAGGGTATTGAGACGCCGATGAAAGCCGGCCGCGACGAGTGGTGGCACGATCTGATCAAGAACGCCTCAAAAGACTGCCCGGTGGAGTGGATGGATGCCGAGGATCCGTTCTTCATTCTCTATACCTCGGGCTCGACCGGCAAACCCAAGGGCGTGCTGCACACCATCGGTGGGTATATGGTTTACACCGGCATGAGTTTCAAGTACATCTTCGATTACCACGAAAACGACATTCACTGGTGTACGGCCGATATCGGCTGGATAACCGGCCACTCCTACATCGTGTACGGACCCCTCTCCCAGGGTGCGACCACCGTGCAGTTCGAGGGCGTCCCGACGTATCCGGATTCGGGCCGTTTCTGGGATGTGGTTGACAAACACAAGGTGACCATCTTCTACACCGCCCCGACCGCCCTTCGCTCTCTGATGCGCGAGGGTGAGGAATTCCCGAACAAGCGCAAGCTGACCAGCCTGCGCCTGCTGGGAACCGTCGGCGAGCCGATCAACCCCGAAGCTTGGTTGTGGTACCACCGCGTTATCGGCAAAGAACGTTGCCCGATCGTCGACACCTGGTGGCAAACCGAAACCGGTGGCATTCTGATCACCCCGCTTCCCGGCGCGATTCCGCTCAAGCCCGGTTCGGCCACACTGCCGTTCTTTGGTGTCGTACCGGTGTTGGTTGACGAGAAAGGCCAGGAGATCAAGGGCGCCGATTCGGGACGGTTGTGCATCAAGGAGCCGTGGCCCGGAATCATGCGCACGGTATACGGCCAGCATGAACGTTTCAAGGAGCTGTATTTCACGATGTTCCCGGGTTTGTATTTCACCGGCGACGGCGCCCGCCGCGACGAAGACGGTTATTACTGGATCACCGGCCGCGTGGACGATGTCATCAAGGTCTCTGGTCACCGTTTGGGGACGGCCGAGATCGAAAGCGCGTTGGTCAGTTACACCAAGGTGGCCGAGGCCGCAGTGGTCGGCTACCCGCACGACATCAAGGGCGAAGGTATCTACGCCTATGTCACCCTGAAGGCCGGTGTTGAGAAATCGGAAGATCTGAGGAAAGAGCTGGTCGCCCATGTCCGCAAGGTCATGGGACCAATCGCCACCCCAGACTTCATTCACTGGGCCGATGCGTTGCCCAAGACCCGCTCGGGCAAGATCATGCGCCGCATTCTGCGCAAGATCGCGGCCAACGAGATCGACTCGATCGGCGACACCTCCACCTTGGCAGACCCCAGCGTTGTTAAGGTATTAGTCGATACCCGCAAAAAGTAACTTTACAGAGCGCCATAACTTCGCATACCTGCGTCGCCGCCTCGCCTCGTCGTTGCGGCGTACATTTAGTACGCCTCACTCCTCGGCTTCGTTGCTCCTTGGTCTGCTTTGTTCTGGCACTCTGTATGTCATTTACAGAGCGCCATACCTTCGCATACCTTCAGGGGGAACCCTTATTGCGGCTGGGCCTCTTCCAGGATGCCTTTGCCTTGTCGGATGATCACGGGAACATCACCGCTCAGATCAACGACCGTGGAAGGGATATTGGGAAGGGAGCCGCCGTCGACGACCAGGTCGAGTACCTTGCCCATGCGTTGGTCGATTTCGCGGGGATCGCAGATCGGCGCCTCCTCGCTGACGTTAGCGCTGGTACTGATGATCGGGTGCATCAGCTCCCGGACCATGGCCAGACAGATTGGATGATTAGGCACGCGGATGCCGACCGTCCGGCGCTTTGACATCATGATACGCGGGACCTCTTTGGTTGCTTCGAGGATGAACGTAAAGGGCCCCGGCAGGTACTTGCGCATCGTACGGTACACGTGATCGGGAACCTGGGCGTAGCGGCTGATATCCTTGAGATCGGCGCAGATAAAGCTCAGGGGCTTTTTGCGGCTGCGATCCTTGAGTTGATAGATACGTTCGATGCCGGATTTCGAAAAGATATCGCAACCAATGCCGTATACGGTGTCGGTTGGGTATCCGATTACCGCGCCTTGAGCAAGAGCTTCAACCACTCTGCGCACGAGTCTCGGTTGTGGGTGGGTGGGACTAATCTCAATTATCATCGGATGTTCTGCCTCCTCATCAAGTGTAAATAGAAAACCAATACACATTTTTTCGACAAATGCAAGTTCGAAGTTGTTCGACAGTGTTGATTATATCATCGCAATTCTGCCTCACCGCATGTCGAACAGCCGATTTCCTGGATCCGATTAATTTGTTTGACTTCGGATCAAACAACTGCTATTTGGACAAACTTATACGGTCACGGGTGGATGACGTACGCCCAAAGTATAGTTAAGGAATGTGGAGGTAGCTGGTCGGTGCCTGAGACCGTCACGACCGGGGATTACCGCCACGTCAAAACACAAACGAGAAGGAGAAAAGAAATGAAGAAAGCACTAAAGGTCGTAATAGCTCTCGTGGTGGCTGTGGGTATTTTGGGAGGCTGCAGTTACGGTGGAGTAGGGGTCATCGGCGACAAGGTGATTGTCGCGCGCAATGACGGTCTATTATTTGGCGCCTTACGGAAAGTATATGTATGCAAGATGAACGATGCCGGCTTGACCGGCTGCGTCGAGTCCGCAGAGGCTCCATAGTATATCCGCACGCCGAGAGGTTCGCTTTGTGAGAACCTTCCTCAACGGAGGATATTCTTCCACTGTCCTCCTCTTGTTTCTCCTCTCAAGCTGTCGAACATCGGACTCCACCGGAAAAGCTCCGTCCGGTGCTGCCTATGAAATTCATTTGGAACCACGAGGGGCTCTCCCTCGCATCGAGGCCGTTGTCACCACCTATCCAACCGTCAAGCCCGAACAGATCGTCACGCCCCTTGCCCAAAGTATGTCCAATGCCCTTGAGCGTTGTTTTCCCTCGATGTCGGGCGCGGTGTTACCCATCGGGCCGCTTTCTTTCGACTTTGTTTTCAGTGATGGGAAACTGCGCTTAAGCGGGGCCGCCCCACGAACTGATCCGCTATACTCTTGCCTTCAGCAGGCGATCGATGGAACAGCATTACCGATTACAGAATTGACGGGCCCTCGGATAGCAGTGGGTATCACCCTGAATCTTCAGCCGACGAAAAGGGCAAGCTCGACAGCCTCGTCTTCGGCATCGCCATGAGAAATACGGTTGTTCGATATTTATTTCTCTGCGGTATCGCGAGTACCTTTCCCTCCACAGGGGAATCAGCCGATCCTCGTCAGGATCAGCCGATCGAGGAAGGTTCTTCTCGGTCGGCTGATACCCATCCAGATAAATCTCCCGTGGTGCTCGATGAGCCCTTGCGAAAGGGCATTTCTTGGGATGCCCAGCTGGAAATTGGATATGGATTCTACACGCAACAAAAGGTAGACCGGCGCATCGCCGGCCGCGTGCGTGCAGGTGCACTTTTTGTTCACGAACCGTATTTTGCGGCCGTCGGCGCAACCTTTGAACTGGGAGGCCTGCTGTCGATGGGTGGCGGTCTGCAAGTTGAGCTAACCCATTTGTGGTCCGGCTTTTGGGGTCAAGCCGGGGTCATGTACGGTGAAAGGTCAAGGCTCGCCACCTCTCTCGCCGCGGGATGGAGTGTCGTTGGACTCGAATGGCAGCAAGAAGTCAGTGGCGAAAAGGGCGCCGCTATCTTTGTCAAACTGCACGTTCCCATCGGTATCGCGGTCTTTGGGTTTTGCCATTGAGACGTGTGTGTTACTTCTGCTCGAGCTCCCCCTCGCACCATTCGGCATAACCCTGATGGAGCCTTTTCGAAACGGCACCAAGCGTTGGATCCATGTAATCAAGGTACGTAAATACGACTAGTCGTGCGCCGGTTGTGCGCTCGAGCTCAATACTGTGGATAACGCTCTCAAGCGTAGCCGGAACCGCCTCAAAGGGTAAGTTGTTAAGCGGCGGTCCATATATTTGGTGAAATACATCAATTACTGCCCACAGAGCGATTCCCAAGGTATCGGTGACGGGCCAGAGTGCGTCCAGGAGGCGCTGGGTTGATTCAGCGGTGGCGCGCCCGGTTCCGACGCCGTCTTGAAACATGAGCATGTCGACGGGACGTTCGGCCAGGATTTGGTTCCACCACGCGGCGTGCGCCTGCGGGTCGAGTTCGCCGGTAAACAATGAGGTAATGGCAATGGGTTTGCCGGGAGTGAGGTTGCGCAACTTTTGTGAGGTTCGCTCGAGAAACGAGCGCAGTTCCTTCATGCGTTCGGCAGACCCCCAGGTATGCTCATCGATGGGTTGCGGGATGAACCATCCCACGCATGAGCGAAACGCAGTGCATAGTTTCACGAGCGCCTGCATCTCGGACGGCTGATCGAGTGGGGGAGAAAGATTAAAATCAACCGCAAAAGTCTCGGGCCAGCCGGGATCCTTATAGAGCCCAAGCAGCACGCTGACATTGAGTTCCTGCGCCGCCTCAAGCACCGCGCGGATTGGTTTGCTTCCGGTCGCTTGGTCGTCATAGAATCCGTGCTCGTCACCGCTGTATTGAAGAACGATTGTTTGTATTCCGACCGAACGCAATAACTGCAGACCGCTTTTCCAGTCGGGGAGGTTATAGCTGCGTTCGCGGTTAGCCATTTGAACGAACGAGGCGTTGAAGCCGCCCGGACATGGCCGTACGGGATACGGTGCAACGCAGGCCCAGAAGAATAAACTCGCCGTTATGGATAGAATGACGCACCGGGTGAAATATGCTGCCATCGAGGAAACCTAAAAGTTATACAACCATGGCATCACGGGGTTTGCATACTGACAACCAAGCGCTATTATCCCGCTTTCAATCTTCTCGATGACATTAATATCACACTAGAACTCCATTACCATTAAATTATAGTGGACAATAATGTAATTATATAGAGCAGTTATCTTAGTAATAGAACTATTGGAATGCCCGTTGGCGAAGTTTTAGCGCTGCCAAGAAGCACCTGGTTAGGCGAGGGATCATGGCCGTCTACCTTGAGGTCAACGTTAACCTTTCGGCCCTGCGGCACCGCTAGGTCAAATCCATCCACTCCGTTTCGAGAGGTCGCGCTAAACACGACGATGCGGTCCCCCTGATTTTTCACCCATCCCGATCCGACGTCGAGTAGTCTCTTGAGGTCTTTCAAAGGCCTGTCGAAGCTGAGCATACCTGAGAACAGGACCGGCTTGCCGGCGGTCGTCCAGCGGACGTGGAGCCTATCCGCATCAGTCCACACATAAAAGGAGATGGATCTGTCCGGTTCTATGGTTGGCCTGCCTACCAGTACGGTCGCCGGGATGACCGTCGCTCTCGGTGCGGCGAAAATGGTCCCGACGGATAACATCAAAAGAATAGCTATGAAGGCCATCTGCGCGCGCACGTTAGTTTGGACTCCGACTAGTCCCATGGGAAAGAGTATTTCGTTAACTTGCACTCGGCGCGCATAACGTTGATGTGCTTGATCAAGGCATCGTTTACCGGGACGCCCTTGTCCTTTCGCTCAAGCCAAGCCAGATGCTCTTTCTCGCCGGCGGTATAAATACGTTCGGCGCCAGGCGCTTTCTTGGAATTTCTAAGCTCGCGGCATATCTCACCGCTGGTTTTCTTAAAGGCCTCGACATCCACAAAAGCCGCCACATCGATCGCCATGAAAAAGTGGCCGAGCTTGTACGGCACCGGCTTGCCGTTTTCGAAGCCCAGCAGTCCCTTAAGAAAGGCGCCCTGTTGAAGCGCCGCGCTCAAAATCTCGACCACGGTTGCATATCCGTAGCCCTTGTAGCCGCCGGTTTCTTCCCCGAGACCTCCGAGCGGCGTCAGCGCAGCGGTGCCGGCCACCAAATCCTTTAGGATTTGGCTGGTATCGGTGCGCGAGCGGCCTTCCACATCGATCACCCAGCCGGGGGGGACATCCTTACCTTGCCGTTCGTACAGCTCAATCTTGCCGCGCTGGGTAACGCTGGTGGCGCAGTCAATCACGAAAGGAAAATCCTCGTCGGTTGGGATTCCAAACGTCAGGGGATTGGTCCCGAGCATGTTTTCGACTCCGAAGGTCGGCGCGATCGATGGACGCGCGTTGGTGCCGCTCAACCCGATCATGCCTTCGTTCGTGGCCATCAGCACGTAATAACCGGCGATGCCGTAATGGGTGGAGTTGCGGACCGCCACCATGCCCATGCCAAACTTTTTGGCCTTGTCAATGGTCATTTGCATGGCGCGCTTGCCGATAACGTGGCCCATACCGTGGTGACCATCGATGACGGCCGTGGTGGGGCCTTCTCGGACGATTTCGAACTGCGTCTTCGGGAATTGGATCCCCTGTTTGATGCGGTCGTAATAGATGGGTTTGAGTCGGCCTATTCCGTGGGAGTCGATTCCACGCTTGTCGGAGGTAATCAGAATATCGGCGCAGATAGCGGCGTCTTCAGGCGGCACCCCGATGCCGATGAACACGTCCTTCATGAATGCTTCCAGCTTGTCAAACGCGACCCAGTAGACTTGTTGTGGTGATCCCATGGTCTCCTCGATCTCTATTCTTTAGTAGTCACATCGAGGATCCCTTGATCCCCGATTTTGCCGATAGGCTTGCCCGGTATCTGATCGCCGGACACTCCCCACTTTTAATGACTCTATGAAAGGGATCGACTCGCTGTCAATATCTGGAGATCATCAGACTTCAAAACTTGGGTCTGACGCTTACTTTGTTACCATGGCTTCTTGAATGCCTCTTATGATTCATTGACTAGACTGCTGATAGCACTGATTGAGTGTATTGAAGTCCGCGTCACTCAAGCTACCGTTGGGGAACAGCTTCGCATCATAGGTACTTTTGCGGCAGACTTTCTGTTTTAACAACGGGCAGAATTTGCTGCAAATGCAGAGGCAGCATGTATTATAGTTCGAAGTTATATCGTTTTTGCATATATTAACATCTGAGGGACAGTTGGTGCCTGATGCTTGACCGGGAATCTGCTGGCCGGAGGGGATACAGTCAGCGGTGCACACGGTCCCCCAATTTACTGCATCTGCATCGCTGCACGGAAGCGTGTAGGGTGCCGTCGTGTTACAGGTGTAGTCTTTAGGGCAATCCTTATCCGTGTTGCATTCCTTAGTGCAATAGCCCATACAGCTAGAAAGTTTTTTCGGGCATTGCGTGTCGGAGGGATTATCTACCAACGTGCACTGACCGTTCATTTGTTGGTAGTCGTCGGGAACCTGGGTGGCGACACAGAACAAATCCACGCATTGTATCGATGAAATAGCGATACAATCGAGCGGGCAGGCAGCCACAGGAACTCCACCAGTAGTACTAGAGGGATTCAACAGAGGGTGACATTGGGGGAGGGAAGTGCACGGCGTAGCCGTCCCGGAGTCATTTTCCGGCCAATCGAATTGACAGGGTTGTCCGATCGATGACTCGTTGCAGCCGATAAGCATAAGTGTTGAAACAGTCGTTATGACAATTAAGGCCAACACGGAATATCGCATGTAATTACTCCCAATAGTCCCGCTCTGACTTTGACCGGTATAACTAATATTTTTTATCATGATCGCGGGCAGAAAGACAAGAAAAAATCCATCCTAAAACCCATTAATTCTACAATTAAAAAGGGAAATTACCTTGACAGGTCAGATGCCCCGTACTAGACTTAAAACCTGATTATACTCAGAATTCTAGAGATTTTAGAAATGATGGTGGGTTAGCTTTCGAGATGTGAAAAGGGGGATGGAGCAGCGAGTGGTAAATAAAATTTGCTTCCGAAAAAGGGGCACAACAGTGAAAAAGATCACCCTGATGATCGTTTTTTTGGCGATCTCATGGATGCGCCCAGCCTTTGCCGAGGAAACGCCAAAAGAACTAAAAGATCGAATCAGTTCAGTTTCCAACCGCGTTTTCGTTAAAAGCAGGCGGCTGGAGCTTATGATTTTTCCGTTGACCAGTATCAGTCTCAACGACGCCTTCTACGAAAAGCTTGGATTTGGTGCAGGATTAGCCTACCATATTTCCGAGGCCTTTGCCATCCAGGCTATCGGCACCTATACCTTTGACAAACTCAACATAAAAACCAGCAATACCTCCTTGTACAGCAGCGATAATAAAAGCATGGTCATTCCCTATTCAGGAAAGCGCACCTGGTTGGCAGATATCGACCTCACCTGGGCGCCAATCTACGGCAAGATCAACGTCGCCAGCGAAGCCGTGATGCACTTTGACACTTATTTGTTGCTAGGTTTTGGCGCCATTGGCGGGGAACTTGCCGATAAAAAAACCGACGTTGGACTTGCCGCCACGTTCGGCCTTGGAATTAGGTGGTTTTTCACCCGTAGCCTGGCGCTCAAGGCCGAGCTGAAGGACTTCATGATTTTCAATGATGAGGTCACCATTAAAGAGGGCCAACCGTCCAGTTCGCACTTCCAGCACCAACTAATGTTTAACCTTGGCCTAAGCTCTTCTTCTTGGAAGGCATCGTAGAGGAGTAAGCCATGAAGCTCATCCATGCTTGTACCCTTGGAGTGATACTGGGCGTAGTGGTTGCTTCCTCGATAGCGCTCGCGGCCGATCAGGTCGTACAGCCCGCCGAAACGAAGAAATCCGAGGAGGCCAAGGCGCCGCCGCCCGAAGAGAAGAAGGAAGTTGAATTGCGCGAGGACCGTATTAAAAGCATTCAGCGCAGGGCGTTTCTTAAGTACAACCGCTGGGAGCTTACCCCGACTTTTTGCCTTAGTCTTAACGACGCATTTTACCAAAGATTGGGAATCGGGGCAGCGGGAACCTACCACATGGCGGATGGTCTCGGCTTAGAGATCCAGGGAATTTACATCGTTGACTTCCAAACCGATATGGTCGGTTACTTTCAGCGGGCGAACCAGGCGCTGCCTCTGGTCAGCCAGATGCGTTATTACTTCATGGGCAGCCTGTTATGGTCGCCACTCTATGGCAAGCTTTCTTTCTTTACCAACGATATCGTGCCGTTTGACGCCTACCTGATAGGCGGCATGGGGATGGTCTCCACGGCAACGGGCGCCAAGTTGGCGGGCAACCTCGGTTTGGGGCTGCGCTACTCCGTCACCTCGTGGCTGGCGATCAAACTGGAAGTAAGAGACCTGATCTATACTGACAGATTTCATCTAGAGGAAGCAGACGCAAATTACACACATATCCAAAACCAACTTATGTTGGGCATAGCGGTAAGCTTCTTCCTCCCGCCGGATTTCGAGTATGAATACCAGTAAATTCCGAGGTGAGACGATGGCTTTTTCATTAGTAAAGCTTTGTACGATCTCGTCCGTGGCTTTTCTGCTGTCTGTCACTGGCCCAGGTTGGTTGTTGCCAGTGAGTGGCTTGGCGCTGGCCCAGAGCAATGCTCCCACAGGAGTTGATAGCCAGAAGAAGGCCGAGCCGGCCCAAAAGACAACCGAGAAACCCTCTCGAAAACCTGCCGCCAAGGCAGCGGCCGGCAAGGCGGGTGTCGATCTCGGGTTCGAGACCCTCGATGTCTCGGTGAAGAATGTCGAAAAGGAGGCGATGGATAAGGCCCTCGACCACCTGAAGAATGAGGATTTTGCCGTCGCCGCGATTGATTTTTGGGAAATTTACAACAACCCAAAGGCGAAGGAGTTTTTTCAAGCGGCCGAGTACCAGTTGGGCAAGGCGCTCTATCGTATGGGTTTGTACCATTCTGCTCTGAAGTATTTTGGCGGCATCATCGATAAGGGAACCGATCACAAATACTTCAAGACCTCGCTTGAGTGGCTTTTCTTTATAAGCCACAAGATCTCCGATCAGACCGAGGTGCTCAGGTATATCGCTCGTTATGCCGACATCGAGTTTCCGGACAAATATAAAGATGAGTTCTTATTTCTTCTCGGCAAGTATTTCTATGTCAGAGCGCTTGAGATTGAAAAAACAACCGTTGCCGCTGCATCCTCCAAATCGGAGGATACTGCCAAGGAAAAGCCGATAGAGGAATTTGGTTTCGATCTCAGCGCGGGCAATAAAAAAGCAGAACCTAAAAAAGATGAAGGTTTTGGCCTTGACCTAGACACAACAAAAAAGGCCGGACCGACCGCTTTGCCCACGGATTCAGTTGGATTTTTATCAAAATCAAACGCCTTGTTGTTGCAGATTAATGAAAAGAATAAATTCTACCCGAAAGCCAAATATCTACAGGGTCTTATCGCCTTTAAACAAGAGAATTTCGAGGTCGCTATCGACAATTTCCGGGAGGTTGTGCGCTTACTGCACCCGAAGACAGGATCATTTCGCGACGACAAACTTCGCGAGTTAGCGTTTTTCCAATTAGCGCGAACGCATTATAGCCACAAACAGTTCCGTTATGCGCTGTTTTACTATGACCATATCCATCGCGATAGTGAAAATTGGTTGGAGTCTTTGTTCGAGGCTTCGTGGGCCTGGTTTAGGATCGCTATGTACCAAAAAGCGCTCGGCAACCTGATAACCCTTGATAGCCCCTTCTTTCGTGATGAGTACTTTCCCGAGTCACTCATACTCAAAGCAGTCACGTATTACGAAAATTGCCGCTATCCTGAGTCAAACCAAATAGTGGAAGAATTCAAGAGGCGGTACGAGCCGCTTTTTAAAGAGCTCGAAAAACTGACCACAAAGGAACAGTCTCCTGATAACTACTACAAACAACTGCTTGCCATTCAGCAGATTCCGCCGGAAGGCAAGGCGGGCGACCTCCTCCGCCGTATCCTTAAGGTGGCGTTATCCGATAAGGATCTACAGGTGCTCAATACCTTTGTACTTGAGATCGAACGAGAGCTTGAGCGTATCGGCAAGCAAAAGGATATCTTCTCGAAGAATAAATTCGCGACCTTGCTTAAAGACAGCCTGGTACGGCGCAGAGGTGAGTTGATAAAAGGGGCCGGGCTCCTCACCAAAAGACGACTTGAGCAAGAGCGTGACTCTCTTCGAGTTCAAATATCTCAGGCAAGAAGTATTGTTGTGGAAAATAACACCGCCGAGATGGAGGTTCTTAAAAAAGCGAGGACCGGCGAACAGGATCTTGGTCCAACCTTGTTACCGTACGATTGGACCGCTGCCACGGATGACGAGAAACATTTCTGGCCCTATGAGGGAGAGTACTGGCGCGATGAGCTCGGCACCTATGAGTACACTCTAACCTGGGGCTGCCGCAAACAACAGCTTGAATGATCTCCTTCTGTGCGAAGGAAGAGTTTATACCATTGCGTTACAAAACCTGCTCTAAAACCGGATACCGTTGCTATCCCCTTGGTGCGCGTGAGAATTCCGAAGCGATAAAGCCATTGCGTGGTAAGCATTGGTTAAGCAGCAGCGGTATCGCGGCAGATACTATCTTTAAAGGAGTTACGTTGTGATACGACGAGGCTCGGTTTTTTGTCGAGGGTTGATCGTGGGGCTCGCGCTGGTTGCCTCGGATGCACAGGCTTATACCACCGCTCCCAAAAAAGAGGAAACCATCCGGCGCCCTGGTCTTGAGTACCAGCGTTTTCGCCAGACCCGGACGGTCGATCTGCAGATAGCAGAGAAGCGCAAGACCATCCGCGATGAGCTGCGGGAGTTGCTGAAGTACGAAAAGAGCGAAGAGCGCCGCGCGGACCTGGTGTTCCGTCTGGCCGAGAACTGTTTCGAAGAGGCGATGTTTTATTTCAACCAGGCTCAACAACTTGACGAACAACTGGCCAAGGACCCGGAAAACGACCGGCTCCGTAAAGATATTGATGAGAAGAAAAAAACCTTTAGGGTAGACGAGGACAAATGGCGCCTGCAGGCGATTGACCTGTATAAGGAGCTTATCGAGAAGCATCCGAACTATCCCAATCGCGATCAGGTGCTCTATTTCCTCGCGTATTCGTTGTGGGATATCGGTCGTCAAAAGGATTCCTTGTCGGTCTATAAGCAGCTGATCACCAACTACCCCAAAAGCAAGTATGTCCCTGACTCCTATTTGGCGTTTGGTGAGTACTATTTTGATAATGCGACTAAGGAATCAGCCCTACTTGAGAAGGCTTTGATCGCGTATAAGAAAGTCGGAGAATATCCCGAATCGCCAATTTATACCTATGGCATTTATAAGCAGGGATGGTGTTATTTTAATTTTCACGAGTGGGAAAAAGCTAAGGAGATGTTCTCCCAAGTAATTATGTTGTCCATGGGAGAGGGTAAGAAACTCGAGATCCGTAAGGAAGCTTTGAAGGACTATACCCTGACGTACAGCAATGAGGGCTCCGCCGAAGAGGCTCCAACCGTTTTTGCCAAACTAACTGAAGATCCAAAAGAAGTTCATGGCATGGTGTCTAATCTGGCTCAAATTTACTTCGGTGTGGGCCAGGACCGAAAAGCCATCATCATATATCGCTACTTGATCTCTCGTGAAAAATGCTCGGCCGAGGTGCCATTTTTTCAAGGTCGCGTCGTCGATTGCAGCTCGCGTGTGGGCGATAAACGCGATACGGTGGCACAGGTACGAATGTTGGTCGAGCTTTTTAAACAGACAGAAACCTGCTTGACGAATCCAACCCCGGGTGAGGCTTCGCGCATCAAGGAAGCTCGTGAACTTGCTGAAACCACCTTACGCAAGCTTGGCAGCATGTGGTATAAGGAAGCAAAGGAAACCAAGCAAAAAGAAACCTTTCAATATTCCCAGGAAATGTTCAGCGATTACCTCGAACTCTTTCCTGATTCTCCCGACGCGTATGACATCCGTTTTGCTTTTGCCGAGCTTCTCTACTACCGCCTGGGACAATTCGAGCGGGCTGCTGAAGAATACACAAAGATAGTGGTGGCCGATCTTGATTACCTTAAGAAATACAATAAGTTTCCTGAAAAGACGAAACAGGGCAGGAGTAGCCCCGGCACCTATTTATGTGATGCGGCCTATAAAACCGTTTTGGTCCATCGCGAACAGTTGAAAGCCGAGCAGAAGAAAGAAAAACCTAAAACAGATAAAGAAAAGCCAAAGGAACTTGAGAAACAGCCGTTCTCGAGGGAGCGCATGCGTTTTCTTCAAGCTGCAGAGGTCTATATGGATCATTGCCCGGCAAGCGAAGACCTTTGCAACCTCAAGTACGATATTGCCAAGACCTATTACGACTTCAATTATTTTGATGAAGCAATTAAACGCTTCGATGAAATTGTGCGTGACTTCCCCAATAACGAACTGGCCGAGTACGCTGCAAACTTAGTCCTTGATTCATTTAATCTCATCGGTGATTTGGATGGATTGACCACCTATGCGCGCAAATATATACAAAACCAAACGCTCATGAAGAACCAGAAACTTCATGAGTACCTGACCAAACTTTTTCCGAAGATTGTTTTCAAGCGCATGGAAACGTTGGACAAGACTTTTGCCAAGACACCTGAGGGCCAAAAGCCGCTCACCCCGCAGCAGATCCACTACAAGGTTGCCATGTCGTATATTAGCTTCACGAAAGAATTTAAAGACCACGAACTGGCTGATGATGCGTTGTTCAATGCCAGCGTCGAGTTCGAACGGGCCGAGCGGCTGGATTTGGCCCGGAGGGCGCGCCAGAAGCTGATCGATGAATACCCAACGAGCGATCTGGTGCCCGGTACCATTTTCAACCTTGCGGAAAATTTTGAGCGTTCGACAGACTTCAGCAAAGCTGCAACCCTCTATGAAAAATACGCCGAGCGCTTCAAAAAGATGTTGGGGTTGGGAAAAACGGTTGCCGGCAAGAAAGAAGCTTCACCTGCTGATAATGTTAATGAAAAACAATTCGAGGGCAATCGTCGCACCTGGAATAATATTGATGCCCAAGCCGCATTGATCAATGCCGGGATTTACCGGGAAGCCCTCAAGGAATTTCAACAAGCCATCACCGATCGAGAGGAGTTTATCAGTTTGTTCCCGAACGCTCCCGATACCCCCAAGGTGTATTACTCGTTGGCGCTTCTCTATGAAAATCTTCAAAAGGATCAGTTAGCCATTGATAGCTACAAAACATACTTTGATAAATATCTCGGTTTGTTTCCCGACCGTGCAATTGCCGCGCGCATGAAACGGGCGCTGTTATTGCAGAAGCTTAAAAAAACCACCGAGGCTGAAAAGGAATTCAAGGCGGTTATAGCTCAATACCACGCGTTGCAAAAGAGACCCAAAGCTACCACAACCGAAGCGGCTGAGGCCGCGGCTCATGCTGAATTTATTCTTTCTGAAGATGAGTTTGATGAGTATATCAAATACCATCTGACTGCCACCACCAATCAAAAAGCCCTGGCAAAAGAAGTAGAGGAGAAGACGTATCGGTTGAAGAGGGTCGAGAAAAAATACACCGATATCGCCAAGCTCGGGCAAGCTGAGTGGGCTATCGCCTCTCTATATAAGCTGGGACGGGCTTACGAGAATATGGCCGAGAGTTACTACAAAGCCCCAATGCCGAAAGGCTTTACGACAGAACAGCAAGATATCTACATGCAAAAGCTTCGAGAACTCGGTCAACCATGGGAAGACAAGGCCGTTACGCACTTCAAGGCGTCGGTGGATAAGGGCTCGGAATTGGGTTTCGATAGCCAGTTCACTCAGCTGGCGCTCGCCAAGCTTCAGGAATACCGGCCGGCTGAGTATCCTCGTGAAGAATTAGGATTCGAGGTAAAAACGGTGGCGGATGTGGCAAGCCGCAATCCGTTGTTGACCGTCCTGTGGAGCGACGCCGTCAAGAATCCGGAATTCATGAATGAGCCGGCGCTCACGCTGCAGCGCAAGGAATCAGGGGCATCGGGAGAGGAACATAAGCAATGATAGACAGTCGGACGATTACGAGTCGCGATTTCTAGTCGGCTGAGAGGAACGGTATGTATAACACTATTAAATTCGCCCTGTGCTTGTTTGGTGTCTACTTTTTTGCAGGTTTTTTGGCAGCTTGTGGAGCTTCATCTGAAAAACGCAATGAGAAAGGCATAACCAAGGTTCCAGCCCAGACACAACAACCGGCGGCTGAGGCTCCCCAAGAGAATAAGTTGCTTTTTAGCGAGGCGGTTGCGTCGTACCAAAAGGAGCTTACTAAACCGGTAATCGATTACTCGGCGTTGCTTAGAATTTTTCAGTCTGTAATTGATAAGGAACCAAAACTCGCCGAGGCTTATTATAACCTCGGATGTATTTATGAGGCGATGCAAGATGAGAAAAAAGCCAAAGAGAATTACGAGCAGGCGTTATCACTAAAACCGGATCTGAGCATCGCAGCGGCGAGCTTGGGGGCCATCCTGGCGCATCAAGGCGATCTCGATCAAGCGCTTGAGCTTTTCAAGCGCGCCCTGGTAAAGGATTCCAAAAACAGCGCGGTGCTGCTTACAGATGGCTGAGATCTACGGTCAACGAAAACAGTACGATCAGGCTATCGATGCGGCCTCTCAGGTTCTCATTCGTGACCCAACCAATATGGGAGCCTACCGCATCATGGCCTCGGTGTATTATGATAAAGGCGATCTCGACATGGCGCACTTGATTTGTCAACGGGGGCTCGTCGTTAAAGATAAAGACCCCCGGTTGCTCAATACCTTGGGGCTTGTGTTACTCAGGATGCAAAAGGTGCCGGAGGCACTGGCGCAATTTCGTACCGCGCTGCAGAAAGAACCGGATATGATCCAAACCCGGTTCAATGTCGCCAAGATTGCCTTGGATTATAAAGACTTCAGGGTGGCGCGCGAGGAGTTCCAAAAAATTCTCGCCTACGAGCCCGATAATATCAAGGCAGAAGTCGGATTAGGGATAGCCATGCGCGGGACCGGCGATTTTGAGAATGCCTTGAAACATTTTCAAAAGCTTTCTGAAAAATATCCCAAAGATCCCCTGCCGTACTATTGGCGCGGCATGATTCACCTACGCAATATAACGGACATGCACGCCGCGGTGGATGAGTTTAGCAGTTTTAAAAAGATGTCCGGGAATCTTCCCAATGATCATCCGGTCTACGCCTTGCTTAAGGAAGCACGAGATCAGATTGAAATGGATAAAAAGGTGCAAGAAGAACAGCACAAGGCCGAAGAAGAAGGGAAGCGGCTGCAAGAGCTCGTTACCAGACTTGAGAAACAGAAACAAGACTTGTACGATAAAGAGTGGGCGCGCGCTGAACAGGAGAATGATGTGCTTCCGCCGAAAAAACTTCAGACAGCAGAGATGCCTTTTGTCATCGTACCCCTTGCCATGACGTCGGAGAAGGCTGAGACCTTAACGCTTGCGGGAGCGATTTTCAAGAATATAGCAAAGGTTGAGCTTGGCGCCTATAAGGTCCCCTGGCGACAACTTGACGACTATTCCATTGAAATCCAAGCTCCCAAGGGGCTTCAGGTTGGTGCATGGGACGTGTTAATTACCTTCAAAGATAAAACCGATATGCTTTTCCAAGGAGGGCTCTGGGTAGGGAAAAAGCCTACATCTAAGAAGCCAGAGAAGCCGACGCCAAAAACGAAGTCATAATTTTTCAATAAATAATATTTTGGGGTATAATTTACCAGCAAGAAAGAACAAACAACAGGACAGGACGTCAAATACCGTTGTGGACGCTGACATAAGGAAAGAAGATGTAATGGTTCATGAGGTGCTGTTTGGTTTATCGGAACGAGGAGGATTGGGGTATGAAGAAAACTTCCTTTTACCGTAAATGGATTTGGTTGATGGCAGTCCTGGCGAGTATGGTATTCGGCATGGCAGCCAAGCCGCACGTAGCCATGGCCGCAGATGACGATGTCATCTACAAAAAGAAAACGGTTTATAATTTTGAAGACGACACCATCACCGGGGATCTTACCCGGCCCGATCAGGAATCTTTAACCGGTCGCCGCGGATCGAGACACAAGAGCCTGATAACTGTCCGGGAAGACTTCAAAGACAAGGTGTTAGAATCTGTTAGAGATCTCCAGTGAGTGAAGAATTACGTTGAGGAGGCGGTTATGGGTAAGCCGTTGACCTTTAAAGTTTTACGAAATGGTGAATTGCTCTCGGTAGAAAAGTTTGAGCAAGAAACCATCAAGATCGGCCGATTATCATCGGCCCACCTCCGACTGGACGATGAGAAGGTGTCTCGGATTCATGCAGTGGTGGAGGTATCGGACGGAGGCGAGGTAAGTGTTATTGATATGGGAAGCACCGAGGGCACCTTTGTAAACGGTGAAAAAGTAAACAAGGCCGTTTTACATCCCGGTGATGAAATGCGTATCGGCGACACGAGCTTAGTTTTTGTAGAAGAGGAGTCCGAAGATCTGGTTGCCTCTCTCAAAGCCGAGAGCGAAGCGACGGCAGTCTCAAAGGTTCCGGCGGCGACGCCGGCAGCGGAGTCCATTTCAGCAATTGGTACGTTTGTTGAGTCCGCCTTCACGGATGAAAAACCCAAGCCCGAGCCGACAAAGCCGGTTTCGGCACCGGTGGCCGTTCCGCCGCCGATGGTGAAAAGAAAGCCTCCGGTCACCTATTCACCTCGGGTTGCCCTCCCGCCGCCACGCGAACTCGGCGAACTTAACGATGACCCCGCCGTCACTCCAGAAAATTGGGCTCTTGAGGTACGCCAGCTGTGGGGCAACAATGTTATTGAATTGCGTTATTTCAAAAACGATACGAAGCAGATTATGGTAGGAGAGAGCAATAACGTCGATTTTTACCTACCGGCGGATTTACTGCCAGCTACGGTCTTTCCCATCGCCAGGGTGGTAGAAAACGACCTCGTGTTAGCTTTTAGTGATAAGGCTACGGGTACGGTGGTCGAGAGCAACGGAGCCAGCACCACGCTGCAGGATTTGGTGAGCGGTTCAAAGACTGGTCGGGATCCCACCTTCACGCAATGTTATAACATTACCTTACCGCGACAGGCAACCGCCACGGTGAGTTTTGGACAAGTGGGCTTTCGTTTTAGATATGTTTCAAGGCCGGCCGGGTTTGTCTCAAAACTATCGGATCGGATCGACTATACGTTCCTTAACTCAATTTTATTACTGTTATTTATGTACTCGGGCATGATTGCAACCATACAATTAAGGCCAAAGTCGATCGAAGGCTCCGAGGAAGAACTCTACAAGGTGCCCGATCGGTATGTTCAGTTTATTCTCGAACGGCCGAAACCAGAGCAAAAGGATCTGGCCTTTCTTGGAAACTCAAGGCAGACATTAGCGAGAAGGCGGGAATAGCCCCACGGGCAGCGGGCACCGAGGGTGCCGCGGGAAAGAAAAATATGCCCGAACTCGGCAGGCGCATGGCGATAAAAGCCATCAAAATCGATGACAAGGAACTGGTCGGTAATAAGGGTCTCTTAGGAGTTTTGAGCGGCAGTGGCCAATACGGCGTGTCGACCGTTATGGGAGGCTCCGGGTTGGGTGGCGAGCTCGA
The DNA here is from genome assembly GCA_963754925.1 of uncultured delta proteobacterium. Taxonomy (GTDB): domain Bacteria; phylum Myxococcota; class B64-G9; order B64-G9; family B64-G9; genus CAVWHX01. The sequence goes on along the minus strand of CAVWHX010000012.1, from coordinate 99,028 downwards.
CGGAGCTATTGGCAATCTGACCGGCAACGTTGTCGGCGACAGCGGCGGTATGGGCGGGTTGGGATTGAAGGGCACGGGTACGGGCGGCGGCGGCGCTCCCGGCTCGACCACCATCGGCGTCGGCAGTTTGGGTACCTATGGCCGCGGCGGTAATCAGGCCGGTTATGGCACTGCAGTGGCAAAATTGAGAGGTCACGGAGAGAGCAATATCAACATCAGCGTCGGCAATCCGATCATAATGGGTTCGTTGAGCATGGAGATCATCCGCCAAGTGATTCAATCCCATCGCGATCAAATTAAATATTGCTACTCGCAAGAACTGACCCGCAACCCCAACCTCGCCGGCAAGGTTTCAGTTAAATTCACCATTAGTCCTAAGGGGTATGTTACGCAAGCGGCGGTGAGCGAGAGCAGTTTGAACAACGCCGTTGTTGAGCAGTGCATCATTCAAAAGATTCATACCTGGAAATTCCCCGAGCCCAAGGGCGGCGGTATCGTCATCGTAAATTATCCGTTCATACTGCGGTCGTCGTAGGTTTGCAGAACGCTTTAACGTTCCGGAATCCATAGAAGTCGTTCCCCCATCCGCAGCCATCTCAATGCCCGCGCTTTTCGGGACCTTTTCTTTACATTGTAAGATGTTTTGCGATAATAGGTAATTGGGATTTACTAGCTTTAATAAACACGGGGTCAAGTCACTCTCGACCCCTGTGTCGATGCTTGTTTGCAGCCAGGAGCAATCTTTTCGATGGAAGAGCAGATTCGTAGCTACCAAAAGATTCTCAAGACCAATCCGACCGATGCAGCGGCATTTAATGCACTTGAGGAAATATTCAAGGGAAAAGAGCGCTGGCGCGAGTTGGTGCAGCTTTATGAAGAACGCCTTCGCCACCAATGCGATGCAGAACAGATTCGATTGCTGATGGAGAAGGTAGGCTCTATCTGGCATGTCAAGCTTGGCGATCAAGCCCGAGCGATTGCAAGCTATGAGCAGATTCTGCATGCCTATCCGCAAAGTCTTGTTGCGCTGGAGGGCTTAGAGGACATAGCGAGCCGACGAGGCGACTTCGCCAAACTGGCAGAGGTGCTCGAGCAGCACGTGTGGTTAGCCCAGGACGCGACTGAACGAGCCGATATCTACCAACGTCTGGGGACCATCTACCGCGACCATCTCAAACGTCGTGATAAGGCGCTGGTGGCTTGGCAATATGCGCTCGCAGCCGACCCGAAACGAATCGGCGTCCTAACCGCCCTCGGTGGTATCTATCGCGAGCTCGGCTCGTACCAGAAAGTGGTCGAACTGCTTCAGCGCGAGGCCGAGCTTGACGCCCGTGATTCGGAGGCTCTGGGCGGGCGCTTTTTACAACTGGGAGAAGAACTTCTTGATGAACCGTTGTATGAACAGCTGTGCCGAGAGTGCCTCGAGAGGGCTGCAAAACTGCTTTCCGATCCAGCGTTGGTGGCGGTGGCGCAGGCGAAACTCGAGGCGGCCAAGGCTGATGTAGAGGCTCGGATAAAGCGTCTACGGGTCGAAGCGGTCGAGGCTCCCGACAAAGGTCGGGCGGTCGCCTGTTACCGGCGCATCGCTGAACTCTTCTTCCTCAAAGGGGGGCATGATCGCGAAGTACAGGAGAACCTCGACAAGTGCGCGCTGTTGCAACCAGGCAACCCCCGCGTATTGGCTTTTACCGAACGATACTATCTCGATGCGCGCCGACCCAAGGAGCTGATCAATCGGTTGACCGAAATGGCCAACCGAGGCAAGGACCGCAAAACGGTCATCGCGCTCCTTGAACGAGTTGCTTTGCTTGCGGTGGTATGCCTGCAGGATCGCAAACTCAGCATCGAGACCTACAAACGAATCGCCCAGGTGGAGCCGAGCCATGCTTCAGCCGTCGTGTCGCTGGTGGAATATTATCAGGAGGATGGTCGCTGGGCAGAGGTGGTCGAATTGCTCAAGGGGCAGGTTGAACGCCAGGACAATCCACTCGCTAAAGCGGATTTGCTCTTTCAACTTGCCCGGATTACCTCCGATTATCTGCGGGATCCCCAAGGCGCGCGTTTTCTCTACGAAGAAATCATACGCCTTGATCCGCAAAATCTGCAGGCCGCGGTGGCGCTTGAGAGAATCTACGAGAAGGCACAGGATGTCGATGGCCTGATACGGTGCCTTGAGATTCAGCTCCATTACGCGCGCGAGAAACGGGACCAGCTCAGGTTGCTTGACCGGTTGTTGGATTTACAGGCCGAGCGGCGCAAGGATCTCGTCGAGGCGTACAAAGTGGCGCTGCGCGCCCTCATGCTGGATCCAACGCGCAAGAAGACGTTCAAAGAAGTCCTCGCGCTGTGCGAGGAAACCGGACGCTACCAGGAATTGGCCTTGGGGCTTCGCACCATCCTCGATTCCGGACAACTGGAAGGTCGGTCGGTGTTGGAGGTCCTGGCGCACCTGGCATCCATGTATGAGACTCGGTTAAGCAACGCCGGCGAGGCGATCCGGACCTACCAACAGATTCTCGAAAAAGACCCGAAAAACCTTCCGGCTCTGGATGCTCTCGAGCGCTTGCATCGTGCCGCCGGAGGCAGCGTTGAGTTGGTAGGAATTTACACCCAGCAGCTTACCTTGGTACGCAGCGGTCAAAAGAAGAAAGAGTTGCTCAACAAACTGGCCGAGATTTACCGCGATCGCATGGCCAATGTTGCATCGGCCCTGTCGGCCTACGAGCAGATTCTGCAAATTGATCCCAAGGATATCACCGCGTGGAAAGAATTTGCCCAGCTCCACGAGCGAGAGGCCCATTGGGAGCAAGCCGCCGCGGCGTTTAATCGTTGCCTGGAACTGAGCAACGAGCCGACTCAGCAGCTGCAGTACCGGTACCGCCTGGCGGGCATCTACGAGCAGCGCCTGAACGACCCCGAGCGCGCTTTGCAGTTATGCAACGAGATTCTGTCCTCATCGGGCGTTCCCCAGGCTGTGGCCGTCGGCACGGTGACCGTTCTGGAACGCCTCCAGAGTCGCGGGATCAACCCGTTGCGAATCGCCGAAATCCTTCAGCCCTATTACGCGCTCGCCGGAGACTGGCGCCGGCACATCGACATGCTCGAACTTCGGCTCGAAGGATGCACCGGGGCCGAGGAGCGGGTGCGTCTCCTGGAGCGCATTGCTCAGGTATATGAAGAAAAGCTTGAGCACAAAGAGCAGGCTTTTACGACCTATGGCCGTGCGTTTTCCGAGATGCCCAGTAAAGCGACGCTGCGCGAAGCCCTGTTCCGCCTGGCGCAGGAAACCAGCCGACTGGATGAGTTAAGCGCGTATCTGGAAGAGGCGCTGCGCCGCAGCAATGAGCCACCCTTGATCATCGCTTTGAGTTTGGTGCTCGGGGGTCTCTACCGCGATAGGTTGAACCGCCCCCAGTTGGCGATCGTCTGCTATCAGCGCGTGCTCGAACACGAGTCAAACAACCGCGAGGCCCTGGAAGCGCTCTCCGGACTCCTGCGCACAACCCATCGCTGGGAGGAACTGGCGGGTGTGCTCCAGATGCGCCGTGGGACGTCCGATGATGCGCAGAGCCAACACGCGATTCTCATGGAGCTCGGGCAGGTTATCGAAGAGGAGCTCCACGATCGGCCGCGCGCCATTGCGGTGTATCAGCAGCTGCATGAATCGAATACGAACGAGGTGACCGTTCTTCGGCGCCTCGACGCCTTGCTCGAGAAAGAGGGCCGCTGGCCCGAGCTCGCCGAGATTCTTACCAAGGAAATTGCGTTGGTGTCCCCGCAGGAAGCCTCCGAGCTGAAGTTGCGGCTTGGCCAGGTTAAGGCCGAACGCATGGAGGAGCGCGAAAACGCAATCGAACATTATCTCCAGGTATTATCCGAGCGGCCGGAGGATTCCCGGGCTATACAGGCGATCGAGTCGTTGCTCGAGCGGCCTGATAGCGCGCCGCATGCGGCCGAGATTTTGTTGCCGATTTATGAGCAGCGCAGCGATTGGCCGCGTTTGGCGCGGGCGCTGGAAGTGCGCGCTGAGGCGCAGGCGAATGCCGAAGAAAAAATCCGGATGCTCATGCGGGTGGCGGTCATATACGATCGGCAGCTGGCACAACCCGAACGGGCATTCGCTGCATTGTTGCGGGCGTTTCGCGTTGACAGCACGCGAGCGGACGTATTTCAGCAGATGGAGCGACTGTGCGAACGGCTCGGCACCTTTGGCAACCTCGCGGCCGCGCTCGAGGAAGCGCTTTCTTCCCAATCGGATCCGGCACTGCAGCGGCAGCTGCTGCCGAATCTGGCCGCGCTGTATTACGAAAAATTGCAGCGACCCGATCTCGCCGCCGCGAGCCTCAGACGACTATTCGATATCGATCCGCGGCAAACGGCGGTGCTGAGCAGGTTGGAGACGATCTATCGCGAAGCCAAGTCGTTCGGCGAGTTGACCTGGGTTCTCCTGCGGCAGGTTGAGAGCACCGGTGATCCCTCGAAGCGCCGCGAGCTTCTCATGCAGGTGGCGCAGCTGAGCGAGGAGCAGCTTGGCGATCTCAACGGAGCGATATTGTGCTATCAGCAAATCGGTGAGTTTGATCCGGACGATCTTGCTGCCGCCAAACAACTGGAGAGGTTGTACGAGGGTACCAACCGCTGGGAAGAAGCGGCGGCGGTGCTGCCGAAATTGGCGCGTTTGTCAAAAAACACCGCCGACGTTGTCGACTATAACAACCGCTTGGCCGGGATCTACATCACCCGGCTCGATCAACCGGCGGCGGGGGTGGAAACCTATAAAACTATTGTTGAACTCAAGGCTAACCACCCCGAGACCGTGTCAAACCTTGAGAAGTTGTTGGGCGATGAGCGCTGTCGATTATCCGCGGCGGAGGTACTTGAAGGGATTTTTCGCACTAACGCCGAGTGGCTCAAACTGGCGGCGATCCTCGAAATGCGCCTTGGCGCCACCCAGGAGCCAGCTCAGCGGCTTCACTTTTATGCTCAACTTAAAGAGCTATACGAAGAGCGCCTCAATGAGAAGGAGCGAGCCTTTGAAGTGGTCACCCGTGCCTTCCGAGAGCAGCCGCAGGATGAGGGAGTGCAGCGGGATTTGCTGCGTCTGGCTCAGGAGGGTTCGTTTTTCGAAGAGCTGGCGGCAACGTACCAGGGGGTGATCGAGCGCCTGCGGGGCAGCGATCTCGCATTTGAGCTCAGTAAGCGCAGTGCCGAGATCTATGAGAAGTACCTCGGCAAGCGCGCTCAGGCAGTCGAGATATGGAGCGATCTGTTTAAGGTGCACGAGGATGATTCCGATGTGCTCTACGCCCTCGAACGTCTCTATCGGGAGGATGGTAACTTTCCGGCGTTGGTGCAGATCTACTATCGCCAGCTGCAGCAAGCGACCGACCCAGAGCGCAAGAAGGAGCTCTTGTTCCAGGCAGCGGCCTGTTTGGCGGAAGGGGTTGGCGATCCTGATCAAGCCATCACCGCGTACCAGCAGATTTTGCGTCTCGATCCGACCGAACGGCGGGCGCTGCGCCTCCTCGATCAGTTGTTGGTGGCCCGTGAGCGCTATGGTGAGTTGGTGGAGGTGGTCAAAACAGAGATTCAGCTCTGCAACGATCCCCAAGCGCCGGATCCCGAATTGGAGCAAGAACTGCTCCTGCGATTGGCGCACGTGCAGCTCGACCGGCTGAACGATTCCCCCGCCGCGGTTGAAGCTCTTCGAGCGGTATTACAGCGAAACCCGATCGAGCCGCGCGCCATCGAACTCCTCGAGCGTATGTTGACCGTCGAGGCAACGCGACCGCTCGCCGCCGAGCTGCTGGACCCGGCATACCGGCAGTTGAGCGATTTCGGCAAGCTGGTGTTCATCGGCGAGGTGCGCCTGGCGGCGCGGAGCGATCCGCAGGAGCGGTTGAAACTGTATCGCGAGATGATGCGCTTGTATGAAGTCGAGTTGGTTCAAAAACCCAAGGCGTTTGTGGTGGCCTGTCGTGCCTTCCGTGAACATCTTGAGGACGAGGGGATCCGTCGCGATCTTGAGCGGCTGGCCCAGGAGACCGGAAAATATAAAGAGTTGGCCGAACTTTACCGTGAATTGTTGCCGCAGGCGGCCGAAACCATCGTTGGTCCGGCTCTTGAGCGTCGTCTGGCGCAGCTACAGGAAGCGGTCCTGCAAGATAAAGACGAAGCGCTCTCCCGTTGGCGCCATGTCCTGGCGCGCGACCCCGATGACCTGGAGGCGCTTAAGGCGTTAGAGCGTCTGTACCGTGAGCGTGCGGCCTATCCCGAGCTGGTGGGTATCCTGCGCCACCTGGCGGAGCTCGAAACCGAGCGAACCCGGCGGCGTGATCTCTACCAGGAGACGGCTACCCTGATGGAAGAACGTCTCGGGCGCAATGATGGCGCCATCGAGGCCTATCACGAGATCCTGGCCGATGATCCGCGCGACCTGGCGGTACTGAAGTCATTAGAGCGCTTGTTGGAGAAAGAACAGCGTCACGAGGAACTGCGCGAAATCTTGCAAGCCGAAATCGAGCACGCCAGCGAATCTGAGCTCATATCATTGCAACTACGCATTGCTCATTTACTCCAGGCACACCTGGCCAAGCCGGAACAGGCAGCGGCTTTATTTTCGGAAGTGCTCGATCGGGTGCCCGGCCAGCCGGATGCTGTCGCGGCGCTCGTTGCGATGTTTGACGTGGGTCAGGCTAAGAGCGTCATAGCCCCGATCCTGGTTCGCTTTCTCGAAGGGGTGGGCGATTTCCGTCACCTTATTGCGGCCCTCGACGTCGTCTGTGAGTTCGCGCCGGACGTGGCGGCGCGCAAGAGTGCATTGATCCGCATGGCGGGCATCTACGAAAACCGTCTTAGCCAGAAAGAGCAGGCTTTTAACACCCTCGGCCGGGTACTGCAATTAGAACCGGCCGACGAGCGGGTGAGGCTCAGCCTCGAGCGTTTAGCGCAGGAGACCAACAACTATCAGTCGCTGGTCAGCGTTTACCTTCATTGTCTGGAGTCATTGGAAGACCATACCCTGTCGGTTGCGCTCAGACGCCGACTGGCTGAGCTGTGTGAAGAACGCCTGGGAGATGTGGACCAGAGCGTGGAGCACCTCCGCGCGGTGGTGGCGCTGGAACCAAAAGATAACGATGCGTTGTTAGCGCTCGAACGTATTCACCGCCAACGCGGCGAGTTTGAGGCGTTAGCCGATGTGCTACGGCGGCGGGTAAAGCTGGCTTCCACCCCCGAGGAGCGCTCCAGACTGTTATACGAAGTGGGCGGTATTCAGGAAGAAAATCTCCATGATATCAACGCGGTGATACTTACCTACCGCGAAGTCCTCGAGCAGCAGCCAGAAGACCTCGCCGCCCTGCGGGCGCTCGATCGACTGTGTACCCAGCATGGCCGATTGCGGGAGTTGGTCGAGGTGTTGGTGGCCCAGATCCGGTTGCTTGATAAACGAGGTGAGCGTCCGGAGAGCTTGGACCTGCGCTTTCGTTTGGGAACCTTGTTCGAGCAGGAGTTCAACGATCAACGCAAAGCCATGTTGTTGTATCGTGATGTGCTCCAGAGCGATCCAAGCCATGTCGCCACTATCCGGCATTTGGAGACGGCTATCGCTGATGGGCGGACGCTTGAGGGCAGCGGAACCCTGCTTGAGTCGGCCTACGAGCGCACGGGCGAGTGGAAAAAATATGTTGGGTTGCTCGAACGTCACGTGGATCAATCGCGGGTGTTGACCCGTCGCATGGAGTTGCTCGGTACCATCGCCCAAGTTCAAGAGGAAAAGCTTGGGGCGCGTACGGTGGCGTTAATACCTATGTGCGTATGTTTCACGAGGATCCCACCAACGCGGGAGTACGCACCCAGCTCGAACGTATTGCCGCCGAGGACGAGAGCCGTGAGGTGCTCGCAGCCGTCTACGAGGAAGAGCTCGACAACATCGAAGAGCCGAGTGTCGGCGCGGCGATCGCGCTCAAATTGGCGCAGATTCACGAGGATCAGAGCGGTGATTCTGAGACGACGCTGCGTTGTTACAAAGCGGCGCTGAAATTTGACAGCAAAAACTTGACCGCGCTCAAAGCGCTCGAGAGGATTTTTGAACAGCGCCAGGCGCATGAGGATCTGGTCGATGTGCTTTCAAGGCTTTCAAGCGCCGTCCCCGCCAGCGATCAGGTGCCGTTGCTCTATCGGGCGGGAGTGGTGCTGATTTCTCAGCTCAAGCAATCCGGAAAATCTATCGGTTACTTTCGGCGGGCGCTCGATCTCGACCCGACGCACCTTGAGAGCGTACGCATGCTTGAGCGCGCGTACGCCGACCAAGGGGAGCACCAAGCCCTCTACGAGGCGCTGCGGTCACATTTGGAGTTGGCCACCGATACGGCGGAAAAGGGTGAGTTGATAGCCCGCATGGCCGATCTGGCGGCGAACCAGCTCAATCGTCCGGACGAAGCGATAGAGTTGTGGAAGCGCCTGCTGTCGATGGACGCCCAACGAGAAGACGCCTGCGATGCGCTCGATACGCTGTATGAGCGCACCGAGCGTTGGAGCGAGTTGGTGCAGTTGATCCAAACCCGCCTCAAGCGCGTTGTCGATCCCGAGCGTATGGCCGTGCTCTCCGGTCGCCTGGGGTGGGTCAAGGGTGAAAAGCTGGGTCAATACGATGAAGCCATCAAGAATTGGCAGGAGGTGTTGCGCCTCGACCCGAAGAATCTAACGGCCTTGCAAGCTCTCAGGAGTATTTTCACGGCGACCGGTCAGTGGGACAACTTGCTCAAGGTGCTGACCCGGCTGGTGAATACGCAGAAAGATCTGATCGGCGTCAAGAGCCTCCGCCTAGAGATGGCTGATATTCTTGGCGAAAAGCTGGCAAACCGTGACCGGGCGATTGAGGCGGCCAAACGCGCGTTGGACATTGAGCCGCACACCGACGCCGATCTCGAGCGACTGGTGCGTATCTTCAAGCTCAACGGCGCCTGGAACGAGGCGGTTAGTATCCTTGAACAGGAGGCCGAGCGTAAAGCGATCGCCGCGGATAAAATTACTTTGCTGCTGGACGTCGCAGCCGTGTGGAAAGACAAGATCGGGCGGCCTCTGGGAGCAGCGCCAGCTTATGAAAAGATCCTCGAGACAGATCCCTTTCACGAAGAAGCCTTTCGAGCGGCCGAGGAAATCTACCGCGGCAGCAAGGAATGGCGCCGGTTGGCTACCCTGCTCGAGTCGCGCTTGCAGCACATCCGCGAACGAAAGGATCGCGTCAACCAGATCAAAATAATTGCCGAAATCTACGAGCGCAATCTCGGACAAAAAGCGTTGGCCTTCGCGCGTTACTGCGCGGCTTTCCGCGAGGATTTTAGCGACGACGTCGTGCTGTCACGGCTCGAAGATCTCGCGGCTCAGACCGAGGACTACGAGACGTTCCTTGATGAGCTCCACAATGCCACCGAAGAGGTCGCGGCCGGCCCGCGGGCGGTGCGTTTCTTCCAGAAGATCGCTGAAATACATCTCAAGCATCTCAACAATCCCACAGCGGCCGAGGAGAACCTTCGCCGGGCGGTGGAATTGGACAAACGCGATCTCTCTTCGTTGGATCGCCTCGCCGAGCTCTATCGTCAACAGGAGCGGGTGGAGGACTTGATCCATGTGTTGGAGACCAAGTACACCCGTAGCGACGAGCTCGAGGAGCGTAAAGATATCCGCCGGCAGATAGCTTCACTGCAAGAACAGAAGCTGCGGCGTCCTGATTTGGCGATCGAGAGCCTGCGACGCATTCTGGAGCTCGACGGGCGCGACGAGCCCACTATCCAGGAATTGATGCGGCTCTACCAGAAGGAAGAACGCTGGTTGGATCTAATCCTCGTCATGCGGCGTATCGCCGATCAGACCGGTGACCGCAGTGAGACGATTAGGCAACTATTCCAAATAGGCGGTATTTGGGAAAGTCAGCTCAACAACGACGAAGAGGCAATCGGTGCCTATCGTCAGGTACTCGAGGTTGAACCGACGCACCTTGACAGCCTCAAATCGCTCGAGCGCATCTACACCAAGCTGGATCGCACGACCGACTTGTTGCAGGTGTTTGATCAGCAGGTGGAATTGGTTCCCGATGTCGAAGAGAAGATCAAGACCCTCAACAAGCTCGGGAGCCTCCGGGAGGAGCGGTTCGACGACGTTCAGCAAGCGGCTGCGACCTATGACCGCATTCTCGAGTTGGATCCAGCGAATTTATTCGCCATCAAAACCCTCGAGCGGCTCGTACGTCGATTAGGCGATTTCAATCGATTGATCGATTTGTACTATCGGCATGTCGCTTTGATAGATGCCCCCGCAGAGCTCGTAGAAATTCACCTGGCGATAGGTGAGATTTTATATCATGACCTCAACCGGGCAGACAGGGCCGAGGAGGTTTTTATCAAGGCCCTCGAAATAGATCCGCACTCACGACCGGCCATACACGCCCTCGGACAACTGTACGAGAAGAGCGGCAATTGGTTTACGGCAATCGATATGCTCAAACGAGAGGCCGAGCTCTGTGGAGCGACCGCCGACGCCGTGCAGTTGTTCTACCGCCTGGGTAAGATCAACGAAGATATGCTGCTTGATTCTTCGGCATCGCGCGAAGCATATACCCGGGCGCTGGCTATCGATCCATCCTACCTGCCGGCCATCAAAGCCCTCAAACTGATCTACTACCTCGAAAAGGACAACGAGCGTTACCAGGAAATGCTCATCCAGGAGGCCGAGCACACCGAAGACACCGAGGAGAAAACTCGCCTGCTGTTTGAAATCGGTAAGTTTTTTCAAGAGCAGCGGGACGACATGCGCCGGGCGGCGAGCTACTATGAACAGGCGCTGCGCTGTACCCCTGACTATCTGCCGGCCGCAAAGCCATTGGCCGATATTTACTTCCGCACAGAAGAATGGGAGCAGGCCGAGGCGATGATGGAAATAGTTGTAGCCGGCTTAGATCGCCACACCGATACCAAAGAGCTCTGCCGCCAGTACTACCGACTCGGGTATATCACCGAAAAACTGAACAACGAGGAGAAAGCGCTCGCGAATTATCGGCTCTCCAACGAGTTGGATGCTACCTACTTGCCCGCCCTGGAGGGGTTAGGTAACGCATTACTCAAGGCCCAGCGTTGGGAAGAAGCGTATCGCGTGTATCAAGCATTGCTGATCCACCACCGCGATAGCCTATCCGATGCTGAGGTGGCTGAGCTCTATTGGCAAATCGGCAACGTGAGCCACCATCTCGGTGAAACCGAACGCGCCACGGGAAACTTCAACAAGGCGCTGGAGATCGATGACCAACATCAAGCGTCGCTGCAATCATTGGCACGTATCTATGAAGAACAGGAGAAGTGGGAGGAAGCGTACGACTGCGGCGTGCGATTGGCGGAGGTGATGGGGGGGGACGATCTGTTCGAATGGTATATCCACCTGGCCCAGATCTGCTCGGACAAGTTGCAGGATTCTTTCCGCGCTGCCGAGGCCCTGCAAGGGGCCCTGCGCCTTAGGCCCGACAACCTCGACGTACTGTCTGGACTGCTGAAGGTGTACGCTGATACCCAGCAACATCAAAAGGCGGTCGAGGTGCTGGAACAGTTGATTCAGGTAGAAAGCCGGCCGAGTCGTCGCGTCGAGTACCACATCCAGATGGGGCAGGTTCTCAGCGACCAGCTCCACGATGAATCAAACGCCGTATTGCATCTCAACGCCGCGTTGGACATTGATCCATCGGCGGTGAGGGCGTTTGAGGCGATCGTCACCATCCTTTCCCGATGTAAAGATTGGTTATCATTGAAGAACAACTACGTCAGAATGATCAAACGCATGCCGATCGAGGCGCGTAAAACCAAACTGGCGCTTTGGAAGGACTTGGCCGGACTGTGTCGGGCTCTTAGGAACTTCAATGAGGCGATCGATGCCTATCGGATGATCACCTCACTCGATCCTGAGGACGTGGAGGCGCTGGCGACCTTGGGAGACCTCCTGGAAGATTCAAAACCCGAAGAGGCCGTTGCCATCCACCACCGCGTGTTGGCCATCTCGGTTGATCGCATCGGTAGCTATCGTTCCCTCTCGAAGTTATATAAAGGCAAAAAGGAATATGACAAAGTTTACACCTTGGCTTTGATTCTGCGGCACCTGAAGCAGGCTGACGAAGAAGAGCAAAAAATAATAGGTTTCTACTCGAAAAAAGCGCCCGATGTTGCCGCGCGGCCGATTGGCGACCAAATCTGGGAAAAACTGCTGGCCCACCCCAATGTCAAGGTTCCCACAACCCGAATCTTCGCCACGCTCTTTGGCTACGCTGCGTCGATGTTCGTGGTGGACTCCAAGGATCTTAATTTGCGTCGGCGCGGCGGGCAGCTTCTGGATCTGGCTCGGGATCGGAGCCTGTTTTGCCACAACTTTCGCATCGGTGCTAAGATCCTCGGCGGACCAGAAATCGAGGTGTACTCTCTCAAGGACGAAGATCCACAGGTTCCGCCGGGGTTGGTGATAGCGTTGACCAAACCAACCGTAATCATAGCATACCGGGATGTCTTCCGCGAGGACAAACAACGGCATCTGCTTTTCTACATCGGCCGGGTGCTCGCGATGATCCGCCGGGAATTTATTTTAGCCAGCGCCCTACCGCTCTCTGAGCTCTCCAATTTGTTGGATGCGGTATGCCTCATGGTGGATTCCAATTACCGGGGGGAGGGTGATTCGAAAGGGATTGAGCGAGCCAGCGACAACATAAAACGGCATCTAGACAACGCCGGGCTGAATCTGCTTCAGAAGGCGGCGAACGATTATTTGAAGGATGCGAAGAATCACGACCTCCGCCGATGGCTCGAAGCTGTGGAACACTCGGTCAACCGAGCTGGATTTGTGGCGTGCAATGACGTGGGTGTTGCGTTGAGTATCTTGAAAGGTGAGACACGGGGATTGACCCCTTCACGTCCCATTCAGAAAATCCGCGATATTCTGCAATTCGCTTCGAGCCAAGAATACCTCGCCTTACGAGAGGCAATTGGATTGACGGTTGCGAAAACCTGAGGCCATTCGAAAAGGTAAGCTAAAGACCGTATCAGACTGAAACCTGCGTTGGCATTTTTCACCTCAATGATACTCAGTTTTGAAGAGGTTAACCGGAAGTGTTGGATCGGTTTAACTTATACTGATCTCACTGTTTTATTTGTCAGTTGGCTGCGAGGGAGTGCGTAAACTTGAGGTCAACGCCTGATCTTGATATCATATCCTAAAGGATAGAACTATCCTTTACCATGCATCGTCTAATCTGAATAGGGGAAAACCCCAGGCCCAAGGATGTAGTCAATGAAGTTTGTTTGCGATAACTGCCAAACCCAATACATGATTTCGGATGATAAGGTTGGGCACAAGAGCATCAAAGTCCGTTGTAAACGTTGTGGCAACATGATCACCTTACGTTCAACGAGTGCGCGTACGGAGGCGGTCGCGACGAACCCATCGTCCGCCGCGCGGGTCAGCCAAAAGCCCGACGCCACGGCCGTTCCCGATGGGGACGAGCTGGGACAGGCCTTCGACCAACTGATGAAGGATGGCCTCGATTCTAGACAGGCAAACGAAGCCGATGAGCGCCAAACAGAGATCGTTGATTTGCACGAACTTGATCGGCTGCGCGCCCAAAGTGGACCGACGACTCCGGAACGGGAACATGAAAAAATAGATCACGTATTCGATAACCTCGGGGGCAGTTCTGAGCCATCGACCGAAAAACCTGAGGCAGGTGAAGACTGGTATGCGGCCATTGACAACAAGCAAGTCGGGCCGTTTTCTCTTGCGGAGCTCAAGGAAAAACTCAACAATCGACTGATTGATGCAAACAGCCTGGTTTGGCGCCAGGGTATGGAGGATTGGCAGTCGTTGCAAGAGCTGCCGCAGCTGCGAGAGATCCTGGGATTGAACGTCCCATCGAGAGAACAGGCGACCCCAGACTCAAATACCGTCACGGCTGCGCCGGAAAATCCGCCAGCGACGGGTACCGGTGATTTTTCGCTGACCGCGCTCGTTGAAAAGGAACTGGCATCGGTCACGGGTATAGAACCCGCGGACCAGGAGCATCCAAAAAAGCCCCAGGGTGTTCTCTCTACCTTGGTATCTGACGAGGTGCCGCCCTGGGAGCGCGATGAAACCGCCAGTGAGGTTTCTTCCGAGAAACACGAATCTATATTCCAGACTCAACATACCGGTTTCAGCCAGGTAATCGTCAAACCGAAGTATCTTGGTGGCGGCGGAAGCTCGACCAGAAAGATACTGCTCGGTTCAGTGATTGCAGCAGCGCTCGTTCTGGTAATCAGCATCATCGTCTACCATTTGGCCACCCGTTCACAAACAAACGCGAACGGTTCAACGGCGTCGGCGATCGGGCGGCCGAAAGGTATTGCAGTCAGTGAGAATTCAGCAGCCCCTATGATTAATTCCCTCAAACTTCCGATTGGCGACGTTCAAGCGGCTGTAACGGGCAGGGAAGAAAACAAACAAAATTTGAACGTTAATGACAAAGGCTTGCCGCCGACGAATGTAGCGAATACCAGTAGCGCGACCGTAGGGGTTAGGGCCTCGCGGGAGGATTCGGCAGAAAAAAAAGAACCAGCGGTTAAGCAAGCTGAAACGACCGTCGAAAAATCGCCTATTAAGGTAGCGGAGGTCAAAAGAAACCAAAGCGACAACTTCCTTAAGAGACCTGCCGAAAAAATCAGAAGAAAAAATAACTACCGCCCCGTCTAAACGTTCAGCTCAACCAATCGCCGCTAAAGATTCACATAAAAAGTCTGCTTTATCCCAAACCACATCGGGAGGCGCTGAAGACAGCGCCAATCTTCCCAACACCTTGACCAATGAGCAGATCAAAGGGGTGATCCGGGGAAAAATCGATCAGATGAAAAGCTGTGTCGAGCAACAGCAACAGCGCGATCCCTCGATTACCGGGACGATGCTTATTTCATTTATTATTGAGAATAACGGTCGGGTTAACACGGTCAATACACTCTCCGAGGAGCATCGAGGGACATTTGTCGCCAACTGTATTACCTATGTTATTAAAGCAATGAAATTTCCGCGATTTACCGGTTAGCCCATCGAGGTTCCGAGACTTCCACTCAAATTGGGTGGGTAACCCCCTTTTCCCTACGATTCGCTTGCGCGGTAGCATAGCTCATGTTACGGTACCGAGAACTTTCGGCACGATGCCGGAGGAATCTATGCGTCTTGGTGTTTTCTCCGATGTGCATTCCAACCTGGAGGCGCTTCAGGCGGTGATCGCAGGTTACCAGGACAAGCGAATCGATACGTATATTTGCCTTGGAGATGTGGTTGGCTACGGCGCCAATCCAAACGAGTGCTGTGACATCGTGAAGGGCCTTGCCTCGGTGGTCGTGTTAGGAAACCATGACGCAGCCGTGGCAGGCCTCATGGATTACAGTTACTATTACCAGGAGGCGCGCGATGCGTTGGATTGGTGTGTGGACCAATTAACTCCAGAAAACCGCGCCTGGTTGCGTGAGTTGCCGTATCTAGTGAATATGGACGACCTTTGTTTCAGTCACGGAAGCCCAATAGTTCCCGAGGATTTTGATTATATCTTTACCATCAGTCAAGCATTAGAGTTGTTGGGTCACTACGATCAAATCGCTGATGTTAACTTCATTGGCCACTCCCATCTTACCAAATCGTTTGCGCTCTCGATCGGGGAGGTCAACGAAGTCGTGGCCCGCCGCTTTGGTTTGCGGCGTCACCGAAAATATGTTCTCACCGACGGCAGCGTCGGTCAGCCGCGTGACTATGATAACCGTGCGTGCTACACCGTATTCGATAACGATACCCGGGTGTTCGAATATCACCGAGCGGAATACGACATTGAATCCGCGGCAAAAAAAATATTTTCAGCCAATCTGGCGGCAAACTTTGGTAAACGTTTGTTTCTCGGTGTATGATGAGTATGTCGAATGAATGATTGGGAGTGGACTTTTCTCGGCACCGTGCCGTACCAACGGGCTCTTGCGATGCAATACGCCTATGCGCGGAAAGTTGCCCAGGGAGCCAACCCACGGTTGTTTTTGCTTGAGCATCCGCCTACCATAACTCTCGGGCGCGGCGCCAGAAGAGCCCACCTAAAACTGTCCGAGGATGAGTACAAAAGGCGCGGCATCGGGGTCCATTGGGTTCGGCGTGGCGGTGGGATTACCTACCACGGTCCGGGTCAGTTGGTGGGTTATCCCGTAGCGTTTCTTGATCAGATGCGTTGCTCGGTGCCTCAATGGGTGCGGGGGCACGCCGAGGCAATAATTCACTTTTTAGAACGTTATCACGTTAAGGCGCGCTGGTCGGATCTTCACCCAGGTGTGTGGGTAGACCGGCGTAAGATCGCCGCGGTGGGGTTTCACCTTTCTCGGCGTATTTCGACGCACGGGTTTGCTCTTAATCTAGCGACAGATCTGTCATACTATAAAACAATCGTTGCGTGCGGACTTGAAAACCTGCAAACGACCTCTCTGGCGGCTTTGGGCGTGCAGGCGCCCGAACTACGCCAAGCGGCAGAGGAGCTCGCATTGCTGGTGGCGGAGATGTTTGGCGGAAAGCTGGGAAGGAAGGTCGAGCCCGCTCTGGCGCTTGAGGAATCCACGGATGTTTTGGCTTCGGTCGCATAGGGCTAGAGATTGTTACCGAGCGGAGCGAGGTTTACAATCTCTTATCCCTTTAGGGATTAGAGCTTGTGGCCAATCTCTTGTCCTGCGGGGCACTTGGATTTGCCTGCTTGGGCTCGTTTGGTTGGCCGATTGTCGTGGCCAGGCAGGCAAGCGCCTGGCAGTGATTATCCAAAACATAGACGACCAGGCTTCAGGTGAGGTGAGCGGCGGACGGTTTGATCCGACGCGCCTGCGTCATATCTTGGAAAAAGCCATTCAGGAGAGCCGGCAGCTGGTGCTAACCGACCAGGACGAACCGTACCATACGTACCGGTTGGAGTTACTGGTCAACGAAGTGCTTGAGCGCGATTCATTGAACGCCGAAAAACCCGGCGTTTATCGATCGGTCCAGGTGGGGTTAGCGCTCACACGCTGGAACAATGATCACGAACGCGATCAACTAGCATCGCGGGGAATATCTTCCCAGGTGCAAGATCCCAGGAAAATCGAACCGGAGGAGGGTTTTGATCTCCTCCTGGAGCAGGCTATTCAAGGAGCGGTGGAGAATATCGATGTTCAACTCGACACCCGCGACCTGCCTCTCGCACGCTTACGCGAGCTCTTGGAGAGCGAAAAGAGCGATCAACGGTTGTATGTGTTGCGTGCGTTGCGGCAACGCAAGGCCGATGAACTCATGCCGCAGGTGCTTAAGTTGCTGGATGATCCCGATATGGAAATTGTGCTGGAGGCCATTGGCGTCGTGGTGGCTCATAAAGAACAACGCGCGGTCGCACCATTGATCCGGTTAGTCGAGGGAAGGGATCAGGTGTTCTTATTGCAGATGATTACGGCGTTGGCCGAGATCGGAGGCCCGGTGGCGCGCGGGTACCTTTTTACCGTGGCGTCTGGATTCACGTCGACGCTTATCCGCGAACGCGCCGCCGAGGCGCTGCAACAATTAGAGAAAGCCGAGAAACAGTCGCAGACGCCCGAGGTGCCGCCCAAAGCCGCCGTCATTCCCTATCAACCACTCAATCATCCGGGAGAACGGGGAGGGGGGGGATCATGAAGTGCAAAATACCGGTGTATGGCATGATGTCGCTGGGGTTGCTGTTTGTTCATGCATGCGCTCATGTCGGGATTGGCGCAGATACGAAGGTCCGCTACCCAATCGAATCGTTCCTGCCGCTCGCGGTAGGAAACGAGTGGATCTATGCCACCCGTTTTCAGGCGCAGCCGCAGGCTGACCTCAGGGTGTCAATAATTAAAGAGGAGGGCGGGTATTTCTACGATGATAGGCCCTCGCCGAGTCGGATGCGCTTTGATACCGTTGGGTTACGCGACGGAGAGATTCGCTACCTGCTCAAGCGTCCTATGATGCGGGGACAAAAATGGATGAGCGTGGCCGACGTCAAGACCGTTGAGCACTACGAAATTGAGGCAACGGGGCAGGAGGTGCGCGTTCACGCCGGTGTCTTCGGCGACTGCGTGATCGTGCGCATGGAAGTCAAGTTGGACAAGAACCGGGCGATGCTCACGTACTTTACGTTTGCACCCGCCGTTGGGATCATCGAAATTCGAACGATTCTCAAAACCGGCGCCGATTTGCATGAGCAAAGCACGTTACAGCTCAAGAGCTACCAGCTCACGACCACGCATAGGGTAACGCCGTAGAACATGGCTCCGGGACGTTGCGATCCCCGCGTCGAATCACCGTATCTTTCAGGAACTGTTCCTCCGCTTGAGGGTGATCGAGATTATAGTGCAAACCGCGGCTTTCCTGGCGCAGCCGCGCGCAAGCAATCGCCACTTCCGCGACCACCGCAATATTGCGCAACTCCACCAGATCTGAGGTCAGCAGGAAGTTCCAGTAGTACTCCTGGATTTCTTCCCGTACCATCGCGATACGTCGGGTGGCTCGAGCCAGGCGTTTGTCCGAGCGCACGATGCCGACATAGTTCCAGGTAAACTGGCGGATTTCATCCCAGTTCTGGGTGACGACCACGCTTTCATCAGAGTCTACCGCATTGCCGATATCCCAGGGCGGCGGCGGCGTGGGGAACCGCGGCGCGCGTTTAATCCAGCTGCCTGCGTCAAGCGCCGCCACGCGGCCGAAGACCACCGCCTCGAGCAACGAGTTAGAGGCCAGACGATTGGCGCCATGAAAACCGGTGCAGGCGGTCTCGCCGATCGCATAGAGGCCCGGGACCGAGGTTCGCCCCTGCAGATCGGTTCGGACCCCGCCGCAGAAATAATGGGCGGCCGGAACCACCGGCAGCGGCTGACGTGACATGTCCATGCCGAGCTCGAGGCAACGGGTGTAGAGGTTGGGGAAGCGCATCATCAGGTAGTCAGCAGGAACGCCGGTCATGTCGAGAAGAACGAAGTCATCACCGCGTTTCTTGAGCTCAAGATCGATGGCACGCGCGACAACGTCGCGGGTTGCCAAGGAGCCGCGCTGGTCATACTCACTCAAGAACTCGGCGCCGTTGGCCAGACGCAGCTTGCCGCCTTCACCGCGCAAGGCTTCTGAGAGCAAGAATGACTTAGCCTGGGGGTGGTACAGGCAGGTGGGGTGAAACTGGACGAACTCAAGGTTAGCCATCTCGGCCCCGGCCCGATAGGCCATGGCCATACCATCGCCCGTAGCGACGTCTGGATTGGAAGTGTACAGATACACCTTGCCGGCTCCGCCGGTGGCAAGGACGGTGCAGCGCCCCAAGATCGTGTCGATCTGACGGGTGGCTTGATCCAAGGCATAGGCACCCCGGCAGATGCCCTCCGGTCTGCTGCCCGATGTATGGTCGATGATCAGGTTAATCGCGAGTTTGTTCTCCATGACCTGGATGTTGCGTTGGGCGAGGGTAGCCTTGATCAAGGCCTGCATGATCTCACGACCGGTGAAATCACCGGCGTGCAGGATACGCCGGCGCGAGTGACCGCCTTCTTTGCCGAGATCAAACTTCCCCTGATTGCCCTGGCGGCTGAAGGGCACCCCGAGGTCAACGAGCCGCTGGATGCTGTCGGGGCCTGCGGCGATACAGGCACGTACGACGTCCGGGTGGCAGAGGCCAGCGCCGGCGCGCACGGTGTCAGCCTCATGGTCTTCAAAGGAATCGTCGCTTGAAGTTACCGAAGCGATTCCACCTTGGGCGCGGTCAGAGGCGGATTCGACATTGGTTTTCTTCATGAGTACCAACACCGATCCATACGGGGCGGCATGGAGAGCGAACGTAAGCCCGGCAAGGCCGCCGCCGATTACCAAAAAGTCTACCTGGATATTCACCGCGTTGTCTCCTCGAAAAGACGTTGAGAAACAATACCAACACCACGATAGGGTTAAGATATCCCACGGTCAAGCTCGAATCTCTGGAGGGTCAATAGCTTCCTTGCCTTGGCAGGAGCTACCATGCTAATATTTATATGGCATTGGCCTGGGAGAGGTAATAGGCTATAACTCAAGTTAACAAAAGGTATAATTGATGTAAGTTTGCCATGTGGAAAGTAGAAAAAACCTGGTTTATAAGTGCACTTATGGTGGCCACGCTTGCCTGTTGTATGGCGGGCGTTGCGCGGGCAGAGGTTTACAAATACATCGACCAGGATGGCGTGGTGCATTACAGCAATGTGCCCACCGACCCCCGGTACAAGAAAATTGCCTCCGGGAGTAGGGCGAGAATAAAGTTCACGCCAGCGGCCAATTACACCCAAATATTCATGCCCAAGCCGGCGGCGGAGTACAACGATTTCGTTCTGGAAGGTTCTCGACGATTTAATATTCCCGAACCGCTTATCCGAGCGGTAATGGCAGTTGAGAGCGCGAATAACCCTACCGCGATTTCAGAAGCGGGGGCCCAGGGTTTGATGCAGCTTATGCCGGCGACGGCGGCGGAAATGGGCGTGCAGGAGGTGTTTGATCCCCGGCAAAATATTTTGGGTGGGGCTCGCTATTTGCGTTTCTTGGCTAATACCTTTGGTGGTGATTTGGTTCTTACCCTGGCAGCCTATAACGCTGGCCACCAGACGGTGTTTCGTTACATGGGCATCCCGCCTATTGACGAAACACAACAGTACGTGCGACGGGTATTGCATCTCTATTACTATTACAAGCAACAGACCACTATGGCAGAAAAGCCCGACGCGCAAGGAAACAAACCCTGATGAATGCCGATCAACCCACCTCCCCCCTCGAGATGCAAGAGGATGAACAACCCGAAGAGATCGATGACGACTTCTTGTACCATCTTTACCAGGGGGGCGAGTTGCTTCAAGCGGGGAGGATGGTAGACGCCAAGGAACACCTTGAGAAAGCCTTCACCCTCAAACCCACCAATCCGCGCGGTCAAAATCTGTTAGGATTGGTGTACTTCAAGATGGGGTTACTCCCCCGAGCGATCGAAATCTACCGCAACTTGATTGATCGCTTCGGAGAAGAAGTCACCCTACGGGTTAACTTGGGCATGGTTTACATCAAGGCCGGTATGATGAGCGAGGCCGAGGAGCAGCTCCGCCGGGCGATCGAGCTAAGACCCGATCACGATAAGGCCCGTCGGTTCCTGGGATTGGTTTTGGCCAAGAAAGGCCGTATGGAAGAGGCGCGTGCGCAATCAACCATCGCGGATGTACCGATACCGGGGCCTGGATTGAATGATGGGATCAATGAGCAGATTGAAGAACGGGAACCCCCTGAGGATATGCACAGTAGCATTGCGGCAGCGGCGGAGCAGGATTTTAGTGATCTCAATGAAAAGGAACAACCGGTTCAACCGTCGAGCGGCGCCGTTGCACCGGCGGTGCCCGAGGAGACTCCTACACGGGCGAATTGGAAAGCAACCAAAACCGTTATTGCATATTCCAGTACCGACGACGAGGACCCGGCAAACTTTCGACTCGACGGTGACGCGCTCGTGGTTCGGTCGACGGGTAAAGTATTCACTCGCCTCCAGGGAATCTTTAGCGTGGACGGCGAGATGAAATTCTCGCCCGTGAATAAGCGCTTCAAGGGTGAGATAACCACGCATTCATTCGATAAAGGCAGCCGCGCTATGATGCAGGTAGATGGCTCGGGACGGCTCCTTATTTATCCCAGTGACCAGAGCCACTTTTATATACACCTCCAGAGTAAGGAACCGAGCTATTTCCAAGAGGACCAGGTGTTTGCTTTTTCAGATACCGTTCTGTGGGAAAATGGTGTTTTGCCAGCCGAACGCGGCGAAGGCATCAGAATCTTTCATTTAATGGGATCAGCCGAGGTGGTTTTTCAATCGGTGGGAGCATTGCGCAGTCGCACCCTTGAGAATGAAGGCCGCATCATGTTGCTCGCGGATCGGTTGGTGGGTTGGGCGGGACCGTTGGTACCGCGGTTATTGCAAGCCAATCCATTGCTGCCTGATGGATTGTGGATCGAGCTTAAAGGCGTTGGTAGAGTCTTCTACTTGATCTAGTTTTCTTTTTATACTTGGATAAAATCCCGTTGCAGTAAGTGGGTTCTCTTGCGATTATGCGAGTGGCCGCTCGCGCAGGGAAACTTCTATTTTCGAGTTTGGCCAATGGTGTGATTTAACGTTTGACTAAAAGGAGAGGATCCATGAGCAGGAACATGAAAGAAGAGTTTTTCAACCTGCCCAATATGTTGACGATGTTTCGAATCCTGGTCATTCCAGTGGTGCTTTGGTTTATATATTATGAGAATAGAATCAACAGTTTCATCGCGGCGAGTCTATTTTCCCTGGCTTCGATAACCGATTTTTTCGATGGCTGGCTCGCCCGGCGCCGAAACATGATTACCGTGCTAGGAAAATTCCTCGATCCCCTTGCCGACAAATTGATCGTCATGTCGACCTTGGTGATGCTGGTTCCCTTGGGTCGCATACCCGCCTGGGTGGTGGTATTGCTGCTTGCCCGCGAACTTTCCATCACCGGTTTGCGGGGAATAGCTTCCTCCGAGGGTCTGGTCATCGTCGCAAGTCAAGGGGGTAAATGGAAAACGGCCTTTCAACTCACCGGCATTTTGGGCCTGTTGATTCATTATTCGTATCCTATTGCGCTCATATCACCCGCTATTCATAATTTGGTTGCGGACTCCTGGTTTCACAATTTGCTGTCTAGTTGGGGCATTCCGGTGCGGCCGTGGGTGGATTTCCATACCGTTGGTTTATGGTTGATTTTTATGTCGTTGTTCTTCAGCATATTTTCTGCGGTGCAGTACATGATTGATTTCGTTCAGACGATCAGCAGGAGGGATCAGGCGCGATCAGCACATTGATTTCGAGTCA
Organism: uncultured delta proteobacterium; assembly: GCA_963754925.1. GTDB lineage: Bacteria > Myxococcota > B64-G9 > B64-G9 > B64-G9 > CAVWHX01. The sequence goes on along the minus strand of CAVWHX010000012.1, from coordinate 76,104 downwards.
TACCTTAACTCTTAAAACAATGCTGAATCAATATCAACCGTGAGCGGTTTCTCTTGACAAAGCCTCATACTTGAGCGACAAAGGCCCACTGTGCGGGCGTAACTCAGCGGCTAGAGTGCAACCTTGCCAAGGTTGAAGTCGAGGGTTCAAATCCCTTCGCCCGCTTTGATATACGGCGCCATAGCCAAGTGGTAAGGCAGAGGTCTGCAAAACCTTCATCCCCGGTTCGAATCCGGGTGGCGCCTTAGGGATTACCCGGGAATCGTGCTGAACATGTTGATTCTCGTGATATTCTATACGTTCATCCCATGAGTTTGCGCTCCTGATCGGATTAACCCGGTTGTTTCATTCCGAGATTTGGCGGATTGACAATTCAGTGCCGAGTCTTAAGGTCTGTGAGAGGAAAGAACGTGCCCAGGAGGTAAGGCCATGGCGATTCGCAAAGCATCAGCTCATTGGAGAGGAAATCTGACCCAGGGTAAGGGAACAGTGGCGCTTGGCAGCGGAGCGTTTGAGGGAACTTATTCGTTTGCATCGCGATTTCAGGAAGGCACGGGAACCAACCCCGAAGAGTTGCTTGGCGCAGCGCATGCCGGGTGCTTTTCCATGGCGCTGGCCCATATACTCAGCGAAGCTGGATTTGAGCCAAACTCGGTTAAGACAACGGCAACGGTGCAGCTTCTCAAACAGGATGACGGATTTACCATCTCCTCAATTGAGCTCGACACTAACGCTGAAGTAAAGAAGATAGAAGAGGAGCAATTTCTTGAGTTAGCCGAAAAGGCCAAGGTAGGTTGCCCGATTTCGAAAGCGCTGAGATCGACACAGATCAAACTCAAGGCTACCTTAATTAGATGCTAGCACGTGATAGTGGCTTCTAACGACACAACCGCGACGTTGCGATAACAGCATGCGCCCACATGATACAGTACCGAGTATCCTCCTGATTTGATAATTCTGAAAAAAAAGTCTATAAATCCCGTCAGCTGGCGGACATGACCAGTACGGCGAAAATGGTTCCATGTTGAGAAAACTTCTATTCTATACGGTGATAGCCGCCTTTTTGATTGTTGGAGTCGATACCTTAATATACTTTGTGTACCCAAACATCTCTGTGCTTAGGACGGAGCGTCCCTCAAAGACTGCGTTTATGGAGTACCGGCATCAACAGTGGGCAAAGAAAAAAAGAAGAAAAGAAATCATACAAAACTGGGTGCCGTTGGAACGCATCTCTCCCTACCTGGTCAAGGCGGTCATCATTTCGGAGGATGATAAGTTCTTTAGCCACGACGGCTTTGATTTTGATGCAATGCAAAAAGCTCTCGAGAAAGACATCAAGAAAGGCGCCTTTTTTTTGGGAGGCTCCACCATCAGCCAGCAATTGGCGAAAAATCTCTTTCTCTCACCTTCGAAGAATCCAATCAGAAAGATCAAGGAGGCTATTCTCACCTGGCGGCTGGAACATACCCTATCCAAGAAACGGATCATGGAGCTCTATCTCAATGTTGCGGAATGGGGGGACGGCATATTTGGCGCCCAGGTAGCTGCGCTCCATTACTTTAATAAGGCGGCATACGAGTTGGGGCCAGAAGAGAGCGCGAGACTGGCGAGCGTGCTTCCCAACCCAATGCGGTTCAGTGCGAACGGAGATTCTGAGTATGTAGCAGATCGTTCGGCGCGAATATACCGGATTATGGTTCAACGGGGGATAGTGATACCGGAATATGAGGACGTGATGAATACGCCGAAGACAGCGGCCGATAATGAGCTCAACGATACGCCCCCGGCGACGGATACCACGTCATCGGATCAGCCCAGAGCATCTCCGGGTGCAGAGACACAAGAAGAGCAAGACGATAAGTAAAATATTGTGCATCAGTTACCTGGTGAACTTAGGAGTATTCGTCGAACGACACGGCAAATTGACCCACAGCCGAATGCCTGCAAGCCTCTAACTGATTGCCCTAACCCGCCGGCAGCTTCCTTGTGAGAGCTTAATGAGATAATATATAATAATTCTATGAGCTTAAAATTTGAGAACCTCATCGGGGACACCTTCGGCGGGCTGGCTGCCATGTTGGTTGCTCTTCCCTCGGCCATCGCCTTTGGTTTGATCATTTATTCCCCGCTTGGACAGGGTTATGCAACCAGAGGTGCCATCGCAGGAATAATGGGCGCCGTGGTTATCGGTCTCATTGCCCCGCTCGTGGGCGGTACGCCAAAATTGATTTCAGCTCCCTGCGCGCCGGCTGCGGCAGTGCTCTCAACATTTGTTATTGAGGCAACCACCACGGGTATGGGATCAATATCGATACACCTGATTCCATCCCTGTTGTTAGGTATCATCGCACTATGCGGCATCGGACAAGTGTTCCTGGGCGCCATGGGCGGCGGCCGTTTCATAAAGTATATTCCCTTTCCGGTGGTTGCCGGTTACCTGAGCGCCGTCGGCATTCTCATCATAACCGGGCAGTTTCCTAATTTATTTGGGATCGCGAAAGATGCTCAGGGGTGGTCGGGCTTATTGAATTTGGACCTGTGGCGATGGAAAGGACTGGTCATTGGGATCGCTACCATGCTCGCGATGTTCGTTGCGCCGAGAATGACCAAGTTAGTGCCGGCCACGATCATATCGCTTGCCGTTGGGATTGTCGTATATTGGTGCTTAGCAATCTTTTATCCAGAGATGGGGGTAATGAAGGGAAACTCGATGATTGTGGGAGCGATAGCCAGCGGCGAGAGCAGCTATCTCAGCATTTTTGTTGAATCCTGGAAGAATGTAACAGCTATCAACATTGAGCACCTGAGCAGGGTGGCTGTCACCGCCGTTACCTTATCCGTTCTGTTATCGATTGATACTCTAAAAACGTGTGTTGTTCTTGATACCCTTACACGCTCGCGGCATAACTCTAATCGTGAATTGATTGGGCAGGGTTTCGCAAATCTTGGGTCGGCGCTTTGTTGCGGCATTCCCGGAGCTGGAACCATAGGCGCCACCTTGGTAAATGTTGGCAGCGGCGCGCGGAGTAGATTCTCGGGAGTGTTGAGCGGCGTATTCTCGTTGGCGGTTTTTCTCGTTATGGGAGACCTCATCGCCTGGGTGCCGCTGGCAGCGTTGGCCGGAATACTCATTGTGGTAGGATTGAGGATGATCGATATACGAAGCGCTTCTCTGCTAAAATATAAATCAACGGTGTTTGATTTTTTTGTCTCTGTCATGGTGATTGTGGCTGCCCTTTACTTTGATCTCATCATAGCTGCCGGCACCGGCATTCTCTTATCGATATTCATTTTTTTAAGAGATCAGGCGAGGCAATCGGTCATCAGGAGAAAAGTATTCGGCAACCAAATCTTTTCAAAAAAGCGAAGACTCCCTGAAGAAAGAAAGATACTTGAGAAAAAAGGACACGAGATACTTGCCGTCGAACTTCAAGGGCTCCTGTTTTTTGGAACCGCCGACCAATTAATGATCGAGCTTGAGCCCCATCTCACCACCTGCAGGTACATTATTCTGGACATGAGAAGGGTCCATTCAATTGACTATACCGCCGTCCATCGGCTTGATCAGATAGAACAAACTATTAGTGAAAACAGCGGCTATTTAATATTCACCTCGGTGCCGTTAGCTCTACCAACCGGCCGGAATGTGCAAAGTTACCTCAACCACCTCGGCCTATCGCCGTATGAGAGAAAGATAAAAATATTCGATGATCTTGATGAGGGCATCGAATGGGCCGAGGATCGAATGTTAGAATCAGAAAAAGTCGGCTCAGAAGATATCACCAGACCGCTCAATCTTTCCGAATTCAGTTTTTTTTCGAATGTCGAGAACTCCGTTGTCGCAACAATCTTGTCGTGCGCTGTCGAAAAAAAGTTTGAACCTCATCAATCGATATTTGCCAAAGGAGACCTGGGAGGAGAATTATTTTTCATTAGGAAAGGAACGGTTCACATAAATATGCCTTTGGAACACGGCATGATCGAACATCTGGCCACTTTTGGCAGAGGAGATTTTTTTGGCGACATAGCATTTCTGAGCAACGGCGAGCGCACGGCGAATGCGCGCGCCGAAGACGAAGTATACCTTTATTCAATTTCACGTTCTGCATTTGATGCCTGCACGAGCGCCAATCCCCTCCTTGGAGAAATTGTCTTTGAAAGGCTTGCCGCCGCCCTGGCTGAAAGGCTCAAGCAGACCGATGTGATGCTCAAGACGCTGGTTGAATACTAGAAACAATATACACTCAACCTCCCTTCCCTTCAGGGGTTAGAGCCCGTTAGCGAACGTAGTAAGCGTTACGGGGTCTTATCCCTTCAGGGGGGCTTGTCGATCTATGCTTCCGGCTGGCACGAACGGCACGGTAACTCAGTGAGCTGCATGTTGATGAGGTTCTTCAGGGTTGTTAACTCGAAGGGTTTTTGAAGACGTGCATTCGGAACTTCGTCGAGGAATGCCCGCGCTCGGGGGGTGAACGCCCCGCCGGTCATGAAAATTATCTGGCGTGCTTGGTCCGGTGCGACGTGGGAGACCTCATGGTAGAACTCCATTCCGCTCATCTCCGGCATCATCAGGTCGCACAGGATCGCGTCGAACCGCTCCCCCGCGGAGATCTTCTTCAACGCCTCCTGAGCGCGGGTTACAATGGTTACCTGATGCTCGCCGCCCAGCGTCCGGCCTAACACTTTTCCCAGCATGTATTCGTCGTCCACAATGAGGACCGTGCCGTGGTAAGGGGGTGCGATGTGTTCATCCCAGACACGCATTGACGGTGCGAAATCTTCTTTATGGCCGGGAGGCAGCAGAATCCGAAATGTGCTTCCTTTCCCCACGGTGCTTTCAACCTCGATTGAGCCGCCGAGGGCGCCCACGATTCGATGACAGATCACCAAGCCCAGCCCCGTTCCGACACCCGCTGGCTTGGTGGTAAAAAAGGGCGTGAAGAGCTTTGGTATCATCTCGGGCGGCATGCCCACCCCGGTGTTGGAGATCTCAATGACGACCATCCCGTGGTCATCGAGCCCGGTGGTGACGCGGATCTCATTGGTATCGGCATGTCCTTCTTCTATCGCTTGCGCCGCATTCACGATGATGTTGAGGAGAACTTGCCCGAGCCGAGACTCGTTTCCATTAACCGGCGGCACCGGTTGGAAATCCCGTACCACCTTCGCGCGGTGGCGGATCTCGTTATAGGCCATGCGGAGCGAGGATTCGAGCAAGTGCTCGATATCGACGGTTCCGTCTCGAACCTCTTGCGAGCGCGAGAAGATACGTAAATCGCTTACGATGTTTTTGACCCGTATCGTCGCATCCAACGCATCAGTTAAATCTTCACGTATCTCACGAACCTCGTCGTCCGGCACCTGGGGAGCGAGTTTGGTGAACTTAGAGATGATCAACTCGATGTTCGCCATAATGGCGGCCAAGGGATTATTGATCTCGTGCGCCACCCCCGCGGCAAGAGTTCCGACCGACGCCATGCGGTCTGAAACCATGAGCTGCTCTTGGAGCTTGCGTCCCTCGGTAATGTCCCTCAACATGACAAAGACCGTCTTCTCGCCGCTCTTGACCACCCGGGCTTCGAGGTACTCCACGGGGCCATTCGCCGCCATTTGATGCTCGATTTGTTGCATCGCGCCAGTTTCCAACGCTCGGTTACAGGCGGCCACAATGAGCTCTCCGAGTGGGCTCGGTAGCGCGTCTGCTATAGGGCGATTGAGGTTATCTTTGAGGGAGGTAAATAGGTTGGGAAGACCATTGAAATGAAAATCAAGAAGAATACCCTTGTTATTAAGCAACAAAAGAACATCGGGGATGGCGGTGAGCAGCGCCAGGTTCCGTGCCTCGCTCTCCTGAAGCGCCTTTTCGGCCTGCCGGTGTTCGGTGATATCGACGCCAAAGGAAATGGTTCCCACAATCTGTCCCTGCTCTCGTATCTCGTTGTTTCGCCAAACGGTGAAACGCTCCTCGCCGAATTTGGTGAGGATCGGATTTTCAAAGCGTTTCGGCAAACCACCCGCCCTAAGTCGCTGGAATTCTTCCCAAACGTGCGGAAACCTGCTCTTGGGCACTAACACTTCAAACCAATTGCGGCCGAGTATCTCGGCGGCGGCGTAACCGGTAATGGCCTCAGCAGCCTCATTGATAATTTGGATGTTGCCGTCAACGTCGAGTCTCACAACCATGGCGTTGGCGGTTTTAAGGAGGTTCTCGGCGAAATCCTTGGCGCTCTGTAGATCCGCTTCTCTCTGTTTGCGTGCGGCGATGTTGTGCACTCTGACGATCAAATAGTTCCTGCCATCACGTGGCCAATGACGTATGTTCGCTTCGACCCAGAACAGATGGCCATCTTTAGCCTTGGCGTGCCATTCGAAACCCTGTGGTCCTTCGGCGACCACCTTGTTTCGTACTTCCTTCATATTAAGCTGGTGGTGGGACGGTTCGTTGCAACCAAGTGAAAGAAAATCAACATGGAGTAGTTCGTCGCGAGAGTAGCCAAATACGTCGGACGTCTGCTCGTTGACGAAGACAAGGGCATCATCTGCAGCGGGATCGGTCGCAATTTCGAAAATGAAAATAGACTCGTTTGAGCTTTCAACAAACGATCGTGCCTCTGGCCCCAGCTCCCATGACGACGGCGCTACCTTGTTATCCGTGGCCATGTTCCACCTCGTACGAACGGCGCACCGAGAATAAGCAGTTTCCCCAATCACGATCGACAGGATGCGCGGGATCAGATTAGCCGTGCGGATTTCGGGCTCGATAAACGTCTGTTGCGTATATTATGGTCCCCGCCCTGGCGTCGACTACATTTCCAAACGACAACGAACGGCCAGTCGCTTTCTCTGGCAGTTCGGAAATGACCCTGTGCCCTTGGCACGCTCAAGATGCAGAACATAGCTGACAGGCTGTCACTTTTCTTATCTATAGTCGTCGGTAGACAAAAAGTCAATAGGTATCCATAAAACTGCTTCGTACCGGAGTCGGGTTTTCGTACTAACACCGCGACACGTAAAAAGTGTGTATATTGCCCCAAACGACGTATAAGCTCATCAGCACCTTTTTTTCGGGAGAAGAAACAATGAAAAACCTGCTGTGGCTGTTGAGCGCACTGATAGGACTGGTAGCCGGATGCAGTAAGATTGATGTAGTTCCTAAAGAACATCGTTCCGCCCATTTTGAAAGAGTTGTTAAACACTTAGACATGGGTGGTACCGTTTTTATGTATATGGATATCGAAGGCGATGTGAAGAGCGCGGCTGAATTTGTCAACAATCTGATAAAACATATTCCACAAAAGGAAGAAGATCAGCGACTCGCCAACGTCGATGCCGTTAAGATTGCTCAACAGCTTGGGTTGAATACTATTGTCGCCGGCGGTCTGAGCTCCTACCGTGATGGAAAAATCTACCGGAATAAGGCGTTTGTTTGTAACCAGGGCCCGCGAGAAGGCTTGATGCTGATCTGCGGTGGTGCTCCCCATACCCTCGAGGTGCCCCGCAGGGCCCCCCAAAATGCCGATGTTGTTTTCGAAAATGATCTCAATTTAAAAGCTGTCTATGACATGGTGATGGCTGTGCTGCGCGACATCGCGAGCAATGAAGCCGACCAACTAGCATCCAAGGTTGACGAAAAGATCCCGGAATTTTCGTTCACCTACCGCGAAATCATCAATCAACTCAATACCAGGGTGATAGGCGTTATTCGCATTGATAAAGACAAAACGTTTTCTCTGCCTACCGTTCCTATTGCATTACCATACACGGAACTTTTATTTGGGTTTGACAACATGGGATTTTTGTTCGATGCGGTCCAGGAAAAGTTAAAATCGATGCCGCTGGTGCAAGCGACCGAAGATGGCGCCTTGAAGTTGCTGGAGCCCTTTATGGCGCTACCCGGCAACTTGGGCGGTTATCGGCCGGTTTTGGCTAAAGATAGTAAAACCAATCGACTATGGTTCGCCACCAACCGTACATTTCTAAAAGAATACTTCTCAGAAAAAGCGGCGCTTGCGCAGTCTCCTGAGTTTCAACAGGCGACTCAAGACTTTCCCCTTGAAGCCAATGGAATCAGCTATATGGGACCAAACTTCATTGGCAAGATCCAAAAACTCTTAGCTTCTGTCGCCAAAACCTCACCCGATATTAATGATGGTATGGAAATAATACAGGCCCTTTTGCCCGAGCCCAATATCTCAACGGCAACAACCTACAGCAACCTGTCTGACGGAATCTATGTTGCCTCCAATACGACAACTTCTCATAAAAGCACTCTCGCGGCTCTTCTTTACGCGAACGTATCTGTTATAGGACTCGTCGCAGCGGTTGCGATGCCGAGTTTTATAAGGCATATGCACGAGGTCGGGGAGGAGACAGACAGGGAACGTGAAGAACCGGACGACCTCTAAGGAAGGAAAAACCCATGTCGATAGTGTTATCCTGGTTATTGCTGAGCCTCATAGTGTGGTTGACCGCCTTGATGCTGCCCGGCTTTCAAGTGAAAGGATTTTCCGGCGCATTGGTGGTGGCCGCTATATTTGGCGTCATCAACTGGCTGCTGGGATGGTTCTTTTATGTTGTCATCGGTATCGCCACCTTGGGAATCGGTTTTTTGCTGTCGGTGGTCACGCACTGGTTTGTGGACGCCATCCTGTTGTCGATTACCGACGCTCTGACCGATAAGCTCAAAATCAAGAATTTCAAGTGGGCGTTGTTGGGAGCGTTGGTGATTTCTGTTTTAAGCGCGGTCGTTCATCAATTGATACGGTACCAGTAAGATTCCCTCACCCGGTGCTACGGTGCGGCTTGGCTGCGCACCACCCTCTCCCTAATAGCGAGAGGGTGGTGTCATGGCCGAGCTTTAGGTTTTCGCAAGAGCACGTACACCGCACCCGCGCCTCCGTCGCACGGTCTGGCGGTGGTAAACGCCAGAATGCGTTTGCCGATGCTCCCGCGCGTAAACCAGGCGCGCAGGGCGTTTTTGAGCACCGGAATGTGGTCCTTGGAGCCATGCCCTTGGCCGTGGATGATCAATACGCAGCGTTTACTATGGGCGAGTGAGTTAAGTAAGAACTGGCGCACCAGTTCCTGGGCCTCGTCTCGGGTACGGCCGTGCAGATCCAGATGGTCCTGGACGGCAAACTCACCGGAACGCAGCTTATGCATGATGCGCTGGTCGAGCCCCTCCGCCATGCCCTCGATGGCTTGATCGGTTTCGTGGATTGAGAACGGCGCCTCTCCGTTCACCAGGTCTTGCAGCGTCTGCATGACCTCCTCGGCTTCGCGATTGCCGAGGGGCGCGGGCGGTTTAATGCGGGGAGGCGGCGGCAGGGGGGAATGCTGCGGGCTTAACGGCTGCACTCCCCCTACCGCCGAGCGGAACAACTCTTCCTCGTTGGTCGGTTCAGCCTTGGCACGCTTGGGTTGGGTCGGCTTGGGCGGCGCTCCTGCAGGGGCCGGGAGCAGCTTCTTCAATCCTGCCAGCGGATGATTCTCAAACTCGGCCGTATGTTCTTTACGGGGAGGGTTTTTGCGTTTCTTTGGCATCTTTGCCATAGCGATACATCCTTAGAGCCCGTTAGCGAACGGCTAGAGATTGTAGCGAGCGAAGCGAGGCGTACAATCTCTTGTCCCTTCAGGGGAGCGAGCTTTACGGGCTCTTATCCCCGTAGGGGATGGAGATTAGAGATTAGTCCAAGCGAAGTGAAGTTTACAATCACCTCTTGCATACTGTACAGATGTTCAGTATAGTAACAGAAGGATGGTTGGTGGAGGTTCACCGTGGCAGCAGGGCAGGCACGTCTTTCTCCGCGCGAATGGCTTGATGATCTCCGACGCCGCCAACTGGTGCGGCCGGCGAGCGAGCTGGCGACCACGCCTTCGCTGGCGGAAAGCGGCTTGCCCGAGCTCGAATCGGGTTTGCCGCGGGGGTCTGCCCCGCGGTCGGATCAGCGAGGTGGTGATAACGGCCGGCGGTGGGGCAACCGTCCTCTATGCTTTGCTTGCTACTGCCTCTGGTCGGGGCGAGGTGGCAGCGCTGGTTGATCCGGTGGACGGGTTTGTCGCCGCTTCTGCCGTGCACGCCGGCGTGGATCTTGAGCGGCTGCTCTGGGTGCGGCCGCGCGGTTGGAAGGCGGCCTTGCGCACGGCAGAGGTAATCCTCGAGACCGGCGGGTTTGGGTTGCTCGTGGTGGATCTGTGGGTATCTTCCGGACGGTCTCTAAGAGATTCTTGCCGAGCGACTTGTCCCCGGCAGGGGGAGCGAGGCTTAGAATCTCTTATCCCTTCAGGGGGTTGGCTGCGCTTAGACAAGTGCGCCCGGGAAACCCAGACCGTGGTGGTGGTTCTGTCAGCCTGCCGCACGGTTCTGACCGGGAGCAGCTTGGTGCTAGAGGTCCAGGCGGATCCTGCGCGTTGGGGGGGGCGCGGGGTGCGCTTTTTGGAGGGGATTGAGCTGTCTTTCCGCCTCCGCCGGAAGCGCTATTAGAGCCTGTTGCCGAGCTTTGCGAGGCTTACAGGCTCTTATCCCCGAAGGGGACAGCGTATGGGCTTGAAGCGTTTTGGGTGTTTGCTGGTGCCGGATTTAGCGTTGGCGGCGGCCATACGGGCCGAACCGCAGCTTAGCGATCTGCCCCTGGCCATAACTGACGGAGAGGGCAGTCGGGCGGCGGTGCGGGAGTGTAATTTGGCTGCTCGGGAAGCCGGGGTGACGCCCGGCATGCGGATAACCGGCGCACGCGCGTTGGTGCCGGAGCTGCAGGTGCGGCCGTTGATGCCGGCACTGGTCCGCTCGGCGCAGGCGGCTCTTCTCGACGTCGGCCGGGCCTTCTCACCGCGGGTGGCCTGGGATGAGCGCGGGGCGGTGCTGCTGGACCTGGCGGGGACGAAGCGGCTTTCTTCCAGCGCGCAGCTTGGCCAAAATCTCCCGCTGCAAAATACAGGATTTCCCAGATCGGGCGAGAGGTCAAGGCGTTGCGAAGATTGGGCCGCAGACATAGTAGGATCTATGTCGAGGACCCAATCCGAAGCAACAACGCAGACATCGCGCTCGAGGTGGGAAATCCAGCTTGGATCGGCTCTCGCGGCACGCGCCGCTCGCGTGGGCCTGCCGGCGCAGGTGGGCATCGCAACGAGCCTGTTGGTAGCCTCTCTAGCCGCACGCCAGGGGGCGGGGGTGTGGGTGGTGCCGGATGGGCGGGAGCGCTCCTTTCTGGCGCCGCTGCCGTTGGCGTGGCTCGACGCGCCGGCTTCGCTGCGTGCGGCTTCGCTGCGTGCGGCTTCGCTGCAGGCCGCCCTGGCGCGTTTCGGGATCGAGCGCATCGGTCAACTGGCCGAGCTGCCGGCGGATGGCCTCGCCCGGCGGCTGGGACCAGAGGGGGTGCGGCTGTGGCGGCTCGCCCGCGGGGAGGAACAGGATCCTTTTGTTGCCGAAAAGCAGCCAGAACAGTTCGTGGAGGAGCTGGATATTGAGTACCCGTTGGAGCAGGTTACGCCGCTTCTGTTCGGGTTGCAGGGGGTGTTGACGCGGCTTTTTGCGCGACTCGACATCCGCGGGCTTACAGCGGCGCGGCTTCTACTGACGTTACGCCTTGCGCCGACCGGGAGCGAGGTACGGACGCTTGCGGTGGCGGCGCCCTCGGCTCGAGGCCCGCACCTGGCTTACGTTGGTGCGGCTCGAGTTGGAACGTACGCCGCCCCGGGCGCCGGTTGTGGGGTTGCGCGTCGAGGCCGAGGGAGCGGTGCGTCGGGCGAGCCAGGCAGAGCTGTTTGCACCCCCCACGCCGGCGAAGGCGAAGCTGGATGAGGCCTTGGCGCGCCTGACGGCCCTGGTGGCCGGCGAGGGACGGGTAGGGTCCCCGCGGCTTCGCGATTCGCATCGGCCCGACGACTTTACTCTGGTGCCGTTCGATCCGCCAGTGGCGAGAGCGATGTCGAGCGACATAACTCAAGTGCATACGGAGCGACAGAACAAAGCAGACCTTAGAGACTGTTACGACCGAAGGGAGTTACAGTCTCTTATCCCTTTAGGGAAAGGAAGCGACAAAGGGCTGCGAGGTGTCGCTCTGGAAAACCCGCCGCTGCGGGCATTGCGGCCTCCGCTGCCGGTGCAGGTATGGTTGGAGCACGCGCAGCCGGTCCTCCTGCGGGGCGGACACATTCAGGGACGGGTGCGCTTTTCAGCCGGGCCATGGCGGGTGGAGCGCGGCTGGTGGGCGGAAGATAACGTCAATCGGGATTACTACGAGGTAGAGCTCGCCGGCGGCGAGGTGTACCGATTGTATCAAGATCGCCAAACGAGCGATTGGTTTGTGGATGGAATTTGTGGCTGAAAAGGGAGTTGTTTACTAATGAAACGTAAGCATTCGGTTGAAGATGCTCGCCGGGTCCTGCCGCCTTGCATCCCCCGGCGGTGCTCATCATCGCAAAGACGCGATGATTCCGCGCCGGCGGGGGGCCCCCTGCTCGGCGTCACCCGGCGCGTGGCATTACTACTGCTCGAAACGGAATACTTACCGCTTGCCGAAGTTATGCCATGAGTGACTATATCGAGCTGTGCTGCAAGAGCGCGTTTAGTTTCCTTTCGGCGGCTTCTGCTCCCGAAGAGCTGGCGGAGGTGGCGGCCGATCTTCGCATGGAGGCGCTGGCGCTCGTCGATCAGGACGGCCTGTACGGGGCGCCGCGCTTTTTCCGCGCCTGCCAAGAGGTGGGTATCCGTCCCTTGGTAGGAGCCGATCTGGCGTTGCACGGCGAGGTGTGGATGGGTGCGCCGCCGTCCAGAGGACAAGAGCTTGTAAGTCTCGCGCCCCCTGACGGGGGCAAATCGCTCGACAACAATCTCTTGCGGATTTCGTTACTGGTCAAGGATCGGATCGGCTACCGCAACCTGTGCCGGCTGATTACCCTCGGTCATCGCGATCAACCCAAGGGGCGTTGCCGAGTGACCCTGGCCCAGGTGGAAGAGCATGCCAAGGGGTTACTGTGTTTGGCGGGCGGATTAATCGATCACGCGCTTGCAACCGGCGTAAGTGGGGCGGTCACCGAGCTGCTTGCCCCGCTGCGACGCGGCTTTGGTCCGCAGGATATCTGGGTGGAGCTCGGCCGGCACTTCGATCGCGCCGAGGCCCGACGCAGCGACGCCCGGCGCGCTGTCGCCGAAAGCGTTGGGCTTGCGCTTCTGGCCAGCAACGACGTGCGCTATGCGCTCCCCAGCGGGCGGCGGGTGTTGGACGTGTTTACCTGCCTACGCGAGAAGGTTACCCTGGACCGCGCCGGCGCGCGGCTGCATGCCAACGCCGAACACTACCTCAAGTCAGGCGCGGCCATGGCGCAGCTCTTTGCGGATGCCCCTGGTGCGCTGTACAACACCCGGCGGGTGGCCGAACGCTGCGAGTTTACCCTCGCGCAGCTTGGCTACCGCTTTCCGGATTACCCGGTCCCGGCCAATGAAACGCCCTTTAGTTTTCTCCACCGGCTGGTCCAAGAAGGCGCGCGCTGGCGCTACCGGCCGCTCCAACCGCGCCACGCCGAGCAGCTTGCCAAGGAGCTGCAACTCATCGCCAAGCTCGATCTGGCCGGCTACTTTCTGGTGGTTTGGGATATCTGCCGCTTTTGCCGCGAACGCGGCATCATGGTGCAGGGCCGCGGCTCGGCCGCCAACAGCGCCGTGTGCTACAGCTTGGGGATAACCGCCGTCGATCCGGTCGGGATGGATTTGTTGTTCGAGCGTTTTCTGTCCGAGGAGCGTGGGCAATGGCCCGATATCGATCTAGACCTGCCTTCCGGCGATCCCCGCGAGGAGGTGATTCAGTACGTCTACCGGCGCTATGGCGCGGTCGGTGCGGCCATGACCGCCAACGTGATTACCTATCAAGAGCGCCTGGCGGTGCGCGAGGTCGGCAAGGTGCTGGGATTGCCGGAACCGCGCCTGGCGCGCATGCTGGCGCTGTCCGGCCGGCACGGATCGCTTGCGGAGGGCGCGGCCGCGGCCGGGTTGGATAGTGCCGAGCCGCGGGTGCGGCAACTGCTTGAGCTGTGCGCTGCGATCGTAGACCTCCCGCGCCACCTCGGCCAGCACAGCGGCGGCATGGTTTTGGCGGCCGGCCGACTGGACGAGGTGGTGCCGCTCGAGCCGGCCAGTATGCCGGGCCGTAGCGTGGTTCAGTGGAACAAGGACGACTGCGCCGACCTGGGGCTGATCAAGGTGGACCTGCTGGGGTTGGGAATGTTGAACCTCCTCACGCAGGCCGTGCCGTTGGTTGTGGCCCATGAGGGAGTCGATCTGGATCTGGCCCACCTGCCTGCGGATGACCCGAAGGTCTACGCCATGTTGCGGCGGGCGGATACGGTTGGCGTGTTTCAGGTGGAGAGCCGCGCCCAGATGAACACCCTACCGCGCCTGCGCCCGCGGTGCTTTTATGATTTGGTAGTGGAGGTGGCGCTGATCCGGCCGGGACCAATCGGCGGCAAGATGGTGCATCCCTACCTCCAGCGGCGCGCCGGCCGCGAGCCGGTACGCTACACCCACCCCTGTCTGGAGCCGATTTTGGCGCGCACCCTCGGGGTGCCGATCTTTCAGGAGCAAGTCATGCGCATGGCCATGGCCGCAGCCGGCTTTAACGTGGCCCAGGTGGAAGAGCTGCGCCGGGCCATGAAATGGCGCACGAGCCGCCGGTATCAGCGGCACGAGCAGGCCCTGCGGGCGGGGCTTTCCGACCACGGGATCGCAGGCGCGGCGGCCGACGAGATCGTCGAGCAGATCGTAAGTTTCCTGGGCAAGTACGGGTTTCCCGAATCGCACGCGGCCAGCTTCGCCCTGCTGGTCTATGCCTCGGCCTATTTGAAGGCGCATCATCCGGCGGCTTTTACCTGCGCCCTGCTCAATGCCTGGCCGCTGGGCTTTTACCACCCGGCCACGATCGTCAAGGATGCTCAGCGCCACGGCCAAGCGATGCGACCTCTTGATGTAGCGCATTCGGGTTGGCTGTGCCGGATCGATCCGGATCGAGCCGTGCGGCTTGGCCTGCGGTTTGTGGCCGGGCTGCGTCGGCAAGCGGGAGAACGCATCGAAGAGGAGCAGCGGCGCGGACCGTTTCGCGACCTGGCCGAGTTCCAGCGCCGCTGTCGCCTGCAAGAAAACGAACGTATGACATTGGCCGAGCTCGGGGCCTTCGGCAGCTTCGGGTTGCGGCGCCGGGAGGCGCTGTGGCAGGTGGCGGCGTTTGACGATAGCGGGCGGGGGCTGCTGCAGCGTTTGCCGCCCTCGGCGGATCGCTGTCCGCTGCCAGAGATGAGCGCGGCCGAACGCACGGCGGCTGACTACCAGCATGCGAGTCTGACCGTGGGTCCACACCCGCTTGCCCATCTACGGTCGCAGCTCCATCGACAGGGGGTGTTGCCGGCGGCGGCGCTCACGCAACAGGCCGACGGCTCGCGGGTACGGGTGGCCGGCGTCGTGATCACCCGCCAACGGCCACCCACCGCCAAGGGCATGTGCTTTCTGACCCTTGAGGACGAAAGCGGGCTTTGCAACGTGGTCATTAACCCGGCATTGTTTGAAAGCCAGCGGGCGTTGATTGTTACCGCCATGGGTTTGCTGGTCGAGGGCCGACTCCAACGAAGGGACGGCGTTACCAATCTGCGGGCCGAGAGCGTTTGCGAATTGAGAGAACCGATACCGGCCCCCTGTTCGCACGACTTCCATTAGAGCCTCTTATCCCTAAAGGGATAAGTGGTTGTAAGCTTCACTTTGTTCAGCAACAACCACTAATCCCCGCAGGGGATTTCAAATTCGTTCCCATGCCCCGCGCTCGCGCGACTTTAAGTAGTAAAAATTTGCCTAACGTGTCGCGGTGTTGTCTACTGGTATATAATTTTTGGGCGTTTTTCGAAGCGCACTATCATGGAAATACACTTGCGAAAAAGAGCATATTTGGTAAACTTAAGTAGATGAGTGTTCATAGGTCTCCTATTTCAGCCCGCCAATAAGTTTTTTGGGATGATAGGTGGGCGAGAAACGGGTTAATGGTGGAATATAGTTTTCATGAAGAATCCCATCGGGTCTTGGTAGTGGATGACGAAAAGGTTATCCGGGAAATCCTCAGCGACTTTCTAACAATGGAAGGGTACATCGTTCGGACGGTCGAAGACGGCATCCAGGCCCTCCAGGAACTTGAAGAGCGCTCCTATAATTTGGTGATCACTGATCTCAAGATGCCCCGTATGGGTGGTTTGGAGTTGCTGGAAGAGATCAACCGTCGGGCTCTGAAGGTGCTCACGGTGATCATGACGGGCTTTGGGACTGTTGAGACTGCCATCGAAGCGATGAAAAA
Source organism: uncultured delta proteobacterium (assembly GCA_963754925.1). Lineage (GTDB taxonomy): Bacteria > Myxococcota > B64-G9 > B64-G9 > B64-G9 > CAVWHX01. The sequence continues at coordinate 59,779 of CAVWHX010000012.1, read as the reverse complement.
AGGGGCCTATGACTACATCCTCAAGCCCTTCAAGGTGCAAGAGGTTATCCATATTGTTCAGCGCGGGCTCGAAACCCAGCGGCTCGAGCAGGAGAACATCCAACTGCGTGAGGCGCTCTCGATCTATACCATGTCGGAAGCACTGACCAAAACGCTCTCGCTCGACAATATTCTCGAGATCATTGTTTCCACCACCTTGCGGGAGACCCACGCCGATATTGCAGCATTACTCTTGAGCAATTCCAACAACAGCGTTTTCGAGGTACGCACCCGTCGCGCCCGGGAGGGTTTTGATCCCGGTCAGGAGGAAGAGGAGCTCAACCTGATTGAGATTCTCGAGCACTTCCGCGAAGACCGCCCGGTGCTCTACCATGGCAACCGCGCCAGTCGTTTCTTCGCTAAGCTGCCTTCCGGTCAGCGACTAGTTTCGTTCATTAGCGTGCCGCTTAAAATCCGGCTTGAAATAATTGGCATGCTCAGCGTTTTTTCGTATACGCGCGGCAATAAATTTAGCGAAGGTCAGCGGAAAATGTTGAGCATCCTCGCCGACCGGGCCTCATCGGCGATAGACAACGCTCGGCTTTTCCAAAACCTTCAGGACAGTTTTCAGCAAACTATTCAAGGCTTTGCCAGGGCGATGGAAGCCAAGGATCCGTACACCCACGGCCATTCCGACCGAGTCATGCACTATTGCGGGTTGATTGCCCAGGGGTTGAACTTCAACAACGAGCAGCAACAGAAGCTTAGCACGGCCGCTTTGATGCATGATATTGGCAAGATCGGTATCCCGCTCGACTCATTGAATAAACCGCAAAAACTCACCCGCGAAGAGTATGAAGTTTTTAAAGAACACCCCGACAAGGGCCGGCGCATTATCGAGCCGATCGAATTTTTGCGCGAGATTGTCCCGGCTATCTTTCACCACCATGAGCAATATGACGGCAGCGGGTACCCCCTGGGGCTCAAGGGAGAACAAATTCCGCTCGAGGCCAGAATCTTGGCCGTAGCCGATACGTATGATGCCATGACATCCGATCGCGCCTACCGGAAGGCGCTTTCAAACGAAATCGCTATCGCTGAACTCAAACGATGCGCCGGCACCCAGTTCGATCCTCGCATTGTTGCGGTTTTTGTCATCGAAATGGATAAACAGTACCAACTTCAGAACGATCCCTATGCCGAGTTGTCAAGTCGACGGAATCCACTCACACCGTTTGGAATGATTTAACCGGCGCGGTCACCGAGGTATATGGAGGTGACTGGCGACGAATTTCCGGAGCAGATCGTTCTGGAGCCTTTCTCGGCATACGTCTAAATCATGCGCGCTGGTAGGAAGATTGGGGGCAACTCTGCGGGCGGTATCGGCAGCCGAGTTCACCACCCAATCGATCTTATGCGGATCTAGTCGAAAAGCAGGCGCATCTCGTTCTGAGAGCGCAAAGAAATCTGCCCCTTGACGTTGGAGCAACTGGTGCGCCATTTGGCGAGCGCAAAAATAAGGGGTGAGATTGTATATGTCGGCCACGCGCCCTCCTTGATAGTTAGGATTGCTTACTGTGTTTCAATAGGGTTCCGAAAATAGCCTCCCGCCGCCTACTTTGTACGTATGGTGAGTGCCGTTGATACGCGCGAGCCAGTATACATCGATAGATTTTTTTGTCTACTTTTGGCGTGCCGGGAACCAGCATGGTATTCTGATACTATGGAGAATTTCCCGATTAAATTTGGTCGGTATGATCTCCTTGAGCTCCTTGCCACCGGTGGTATGGCGCACATCTATCGCGCCCAGCTGCGTTCGGCGGAGGGCACGTCCAAGGAATTAGTGATCAAGCGCGTGCTGCCCCACCTGGCGCAGAATCGTGAATTCATCGCAATGTTCATCGATGAGGCTCGTATCAGTCTGCCGCTCACGCATGGGAACATCGTCCAAGTGTTTGAGTTTGGTCAGGAGGGCGATGATTACTTCCTCGCTATGGAGTATGTACGCGGCAGCAACCTTCAAACCGTCATCGATCGGTTAAGAGAACGCAACGAGCTCATGCCCATTCCCGTGGCGCTGTATATTGCCGCCGAGGTCGCCAAGGGTTTGGACTACGCCCACCGCTTTCGTGATTCCAGCGACCGACCGACCGGCATTATTCACCGCGATGTGAGTCCGCAAAATATTCTCGTGGGATTCCACGGCGAAATAAAATTGACCGACTTTGGCATCGCCAAGGCTCACAGTCGAATACACGAGACGTCGCAGGGCATCATCCGCGGCAAGGCCGCCTACCTCTCCCCGGAGCAGGCTGCCTGTGGAGAGCTTGACGGCCGCTCGGACCAATTTAGTCTCGGAGCGGTGCTGTTTGAGCTTCTCACCGGCCGGCGCGCGTTCGAAGGGGTAAACGAGATCGATACGCTGCAACGGGTGCGCACCGCTGAGACGCCACCGCCATCGCGCGTACGGTCCGAGATTAGTGCCGAGCTCGATCAGGTAGTACAGCGCATGCTCGCGAGCGATCGGGCGTCTCGCTTCGACACGTGCGGCAGCCTCCAAATGGTCCTAACGGGGATCCTCCACGAAAGCGAGCCGGCATTTTCGTATGCTATGTTCGCAGATTGGATGCGCACGGTCTTTGGCCCCGAGTTCGATCTTCCGGCTCGCCGGTGGAGTGTCGGCGATCAACTCCGTGAACAGTTGGGTAAAAACCGGCAGGATGATATCCGGACGGGACTTTCTACCGGGGAGATTCTCAAGTTGGGCACCCTTGAGCTGCACACCGCTCCACCCCGACCAAGACGAAACGTATTGTGGCTGATGCCTCTCGGATTAGCCTTGATAATTGTTTCAGTGGCGATTGGCATTGCTCTAAGAGGATCAGAATCGGCCCAGGACATTGATGCAGGTTTGAAATCGGATGTACGTAACGAAATCATAAAAAAAATCAATGAAGACGCCGCGTCAAAAACAGGTAGTAATGACAACGGGATTCTCAAAGCGCCCGATGGTTCAAATGAAGCCGGTAGTGCGCCAACGGCTTCGACCATCCAACCAGTTGCAACGCCCCATAATGGGGGAGTTGTCAATAGGGACCCGCGGCCACGCCTCGGGTACCTGAATCTCAATGCCAGTCCCTGGGCGCTGGTCGAAGTCGATGGACTGAGATTAGAAAAGGAGACGCCGCTTTTCAAGGTGCCTGTTCGTCCTGGGAAACATAGGTTGCGTTTTTTTAACCCAGAGCTTAAAATAGAAAGAGTGATTTTAGTAACGGTGCGATCAGGGCAGTTACAGACCGTTACCGTTAAGTTAACAGAATAATAACAGTATGTTGGAGCAAACCATGCGGCGCGTTTCAATTTTAAGTATAATTGTAGAATTGGTGCTAATTGGTATTATCGTCTGTTGTAGTAAAGTCAATTCTTCCAATAATGGTGGGTCAACTTCCGACGGGTCTGGTAACCTGACCGCCTGCGAACAGGCAGCGCAGGAATGGGGTCAAATTTGGACAGTGAAAAACGAGCAAACCGGACTTACCGCCGGCGACACCCCTAACAATGACCTGATGGATGTTTGGGGTAGTGGACCAGAAGACATTTATGTAGTTGGTTTCAATGGTAATATTTTACATTTCGATGGCAACGCCTGGACGAATATGAACTCGGGTACTTCTGAGAACCTTTACGGGGTTTGGGGCTACGTGCTTAAAGATACAAACGGCGCCATAGTGCGGCAAGATGTGTTCGTGGTCGGCGAGAATGGAGTAATTCTCCGTTTCAATGGGACAACCTGGCAGAGCCAGCTGGTGTTTTTCACCGATCCGGCCAATGATAATAGTGAGAGCGCTGTCACCGACGATATTTATGACATATGGGGCATTCCTCCCACCGACGTAACCAGCGAACCAACGGTGATAGCGGTCGGCGCCAATGGTCTCATCGTAGCCTACGATAACACCAAAAACACTTTCGAAGAAATGCGTCAGCAGGTGACGATGGAACACACTCCTCCTAATCCACCCACCACCGAATACCTTCGCTGGACCCCTGACCAGCTCAATGGAGTATTTGGCGTGAGTGTCAGCGACTTTGTGGCTGTGGGTGACATCGGTACGATCATGAGCATTGACGGTGCGGGCCTGAGCGCTACAAGCGTGGTCGTTCCAGGCTTAACCACTGACCTGAAGGGGATATGGGGTCAGTCGGGTGATGATCTTTATGCGGTCGGCAACGGGGGCACGGTCGTAAATCGGAGATCAGGAAGTTGGAGTATTCTCAATCTCGATTTGCCCCCGACCTATCTACGCTCGAGTTGGAGCTTTTCCCAAGAAAAGTGCGGAGATATTCCTGTCGGTGGGACCGAGGCCGATCGTCCGACCACCTCGTGGCGAATATATGTTGGTTGGGACGGCACGCTGTATTTTGATCACGATAATTTGCTGTGTCCGTTAGGTGATATCACCTCCAACCGACTAGAAGCTGTTTGGGGCACTACTCCGCGTTCGTTATCGGATCGCACGACCACGACCACCGACGCGAACGGTGCTACGGTTACCACCTGGGTTTGCGATCCGGTTGATATTCTGATCGCCGGCGTCGACGGCACGCTTATTCGCCTCACTAATAAGGGCGCTGAATAGGTTCCATCCCTAAACCCTCTATTCATAATCCTGCTGTTGTTGGATCAGAAGTAACCGGTCATGGTCATCGCATGAGCAGCCAATGCGGCGGTTGACCAAGCAGCTTGAAGATCATAGCCTCCGCTATCGCCATCAACGTCAAGCACTTCACCAACAAAATACAAGCCCTTAACCAAACGGGACTCCATGGTTTTTGGGTTTACTTCTTCTAAGGCTACACCGCCGCAGGTGACCATAGCGATACTGAAGTCGCCCAACGCTTCTATTTCCAGAGGAAAGTCGGTCAACAGGTGCAGCAGCGATAACCGTTTTTTCCGGCTGAGTTGCGCCAACACACCATCAGATTTAACCTCGGCCAGCGTCATTATTTTATGGGATAACGCCAAGGGTAATTGGTATTTCTTGAGCCAGGTTTTTACCTGAAGCTTTCCATTTTTTTCCATATCAGACAGGCATTCTTGTTTGAATGTTTCGGAATTTTCACCAGCAACAAAAGAGAGCGTTACCGTGTCGTTACTGCAGGCAAAGCGCGCCAAGTTATGCACAACCGGTCCGGATATTCCTTGATGGGTCAATACCAGATCCCCGCTTGAAGATCTCAGCTTTTTCCCGTTATGCCATAGGGTGACGCGCAGATCCTTAAAGGATATCCCGGTTAATTCAGCCAAAGAAAAGTTCTTAATAAAAAAAGGAGTCAGACCGGGGCGAGGAGGCGCCACGGAGTGGCCTACGGACTGTGCCAAGATGTATCCATCGCCGGTAGAGCCGGTGCCAGGATACGATTTCCCACCGGTGGCAATGACGACGTTGTGAGCCAGGTATTCTTTAGATGCAGAATAAACGCTAAAGGTATGGTTCGGCTTCGGTTGGAGCTGGATGTCTTTTTGTCGGTAGCGAATCTCAACGGAGCATTTTTGGCAGGCAGACAATAGTACCTTGAGAATGTCTTTGGATTGACGTGACTGAGGAAAAACCTTACCATTTTCTGAGACGACCTCTACCTCAACCCCTTGTTGTCTAAAAAACGCGATAATATCCTGATTGGTGTAATGATAAAGGGCTGGTTTTAAAAAGGTGCCATGATCGCCATAAGCGTTAAGAAATTCCCTAATCGGCCTAATGTTAGTGAAATTGCATTGACCTGAACCGGTTAGCAAAAGCTTGCGTCCTGCGGCGGGCATTTTCTCCAGAATTAAGACATTGGAAAGTTTTTCGGTGGCCTTAAGAGCGGTAAACAATCCAGCCGGTCCCGCCCCCAAAACAAGCACATCGTAGCTAGTCATCGTACTCTATTTGCTCTCGGATCAGGCAGAGCGCTCAATGCGTTAGTGATTTTCTAGGTAATCCTGTTGCTATTCTGTTGCGCTAGTTCCAGCTGATATTTCTTCCAGCCAGGACACCAGGTTGTGTGCCATTTCCAGATTCTGCTGATAAGGGACGTTGGTTTTCTTTCAGCATATTTTCTTTAATTTACAGTTTTCACATCTGGATTTCATGCAGGGTATTCCTTCGCGTCGTTATAGGTGATTTTCTCAATAACTTTCCTATGTTGTTTTTCTCCCAGGCCGCGGCCCGATGGTGATGAATATATGCCTTCTCGCGACGGCGAAACTCCGCGGTGTGAACTCTGCGCTGGCCATTGGTCTCGATCGAGCCGATGATATGATGGAGCATCTCATGGTAGACCACCGCCACAACCATATAGGTTGGCACAAATTCCTGATCGAGTATGGGATGGATGTAAATGACGCTATCCGCAAATGAGTACGATCCGAGTCGAATACTTCTTTTGCCCTTGTTCTGCCCATTTCGGCCCCACACCACGGGAACGCTTACCGCGTTGGAAAAGTAGGCGCGGCTGAGGCAGGCGCGAATCTTTTCCAGATCAAAATATCGGCCGCGCGCACGTTCGATGCCGGGAGGCGGTTTGCGAAACACTTTATGGCGGTTCCGAGCGATAAAACGATCAAGGCATGCCTCATGGCGCCGAGATCCTCTAAGATAGCTCGCCAGAGCCGTCAAGGCTGTCTTATCCGCATTAATGAACATATGGTGAAGCCGCACTATCAACGCGCCCCGCTGCTCCTTCGAGGAGATCATCGTGGAACTATTATTGGTGAAGCGCACGGTCAGCGATTTTCCGAGAAGCGAGCTCAGGCGGGACGCAAATGTTTTTTCGAGGTTCTGCAGGCTTTCAAACCCGGGCACGCGACGGTGCGTCGCGCGTAGATTCTCGAAACCGAATTCCAGTTGATTCACATTGTCTCCCGCATGCTATCGATCGTCAGTAGACGTCGAGCGCCACGATCGCGGCCATTCATGGAAAACATCTTATTTTGTTTTTTCATACCTGCCGATGATCTCGCCCTGACCCACTATGTGTCCCTTCATTGCCTGCTCGAGTTGCGCTTTGGTCGGCGCATGCAGATCGGGCAAGACGACATCCAGGGCATAGAGCTTATGAACATAGCGATGGCGCCCGATCGGCGGGCAGGGACCGTTATAGCCTGCCTTTTTCCAATCATTTTTTCCAAGGAGAATGTTAGGAGGCAGTTGCTCCTCAACAACTCCTTCTGGCAGGGAACTCGCCGTCGGCGGGATATTGTACAGCACCCAGTGGACCCAGATCATTTTGGGAGCCAGCGGATCCGGAGCGTCAGGATCGTCAACGATCAGCACCAAGCTCTGGGCGTTGCTGGGAACTCCTTTCCAAGAAAGCGGCGGCGAGATATCTTTTCCCTGACAGGTGTAGACGGCCGGAATATCTCCCTGGGGTTTGAAAGCGCTGGAGGTGATGGCGAGCGGCGACGTTCCGGTGACCGCCGCTGCGCTTGGTGTTGTCGTATCGTTCCTGATTGTTTCTGCGCCGACGGTGGAGAAGGACCAGACGATTGTCAGGAAAATCGTTGATAGTATTGAACAACGAATGTGTGATTGGCTCATGCCGCAACCCTCCAGCCACTGATAATTAACTCTAGCTTTGCACAAAAAGACGGATAATTTCAAGTGGTACGAATGGTAGTTGATGACGTCTTGATGAGAGATGTGCGTTTTTCACAGATTTACAGCCGCAGTAACCTATCTAAAACAAAGAGATATATCCATTAGGGCGGTGAGGTTATGGAGTGGAAAAGGGGGGCTTAATAGTTATTAACACGTTGCCGCTTTTTGTTTTTTTGCTACTCTCAACGCCTACCACCGCGCCCACCACAACTACGGCAACGACGGCGCCGGTCGCCGTCCAGAACCACCACGTTTTATACCAGGGAGTAGACGCTTCTGACTCCTTGCGTTTTGTTACATCCTCGCGCGCTGTACTGGCAGGAGGTTTTGCTGCCGGAGTTAACAAAGCCAAGAGTGTTGGACTTTTTACGTCGTTGGTTAATTGATTGAACGCATTTTCAAGAGAATCGGTTTTTGGTTCTCCGTTCTCGTTCAGATCGATTTCAATCGGGTTCCCCTGCACGCCCTTCTTGGGAACATACAGGGCCACAGCAACCGTCCTTCCGCGCGGAGAGGCGCGGTTTTCGCCCACTATCAGCATTTGAACATTGAGTATTGAACTAATCGCATCCAGATTAACGTTGCTGGATGTCAAATCTCTAAGTTTCACCGTGCTTCTCGAAAGGACTCGAAAATGTTCGGCGATCGTTGACGGGTCGTTCGGTTGCCCGCTCCAAATTTTAAGCTTACGCTTGGGGCCATCCCGAAAAGTGAAGGTGGCTCGGAACATCCCCCGTTCAATTTCACTGGCGATCCAAAACTCCTCACCAATCGGGCCAGACGTATCGACCAGGCCAGCCGGTTTAGCGGCGCAGTCCACGAATAGGTTGCCTTGTCCGGGTCCAACTTCCATGGTCACCGTGGCCTGTGGTTTATGTTTTTGATATTCGGTCGCCATGTCGAAGGCGGCGACTACGTTGGGGGGCATCACCGCCGGATCCGGTCCAGCTGTTGGATCAAAGCGCAGAATTTTTCCAAGCAAGTTTTGGGACGCTGCCTCATCGCCGGTATCGAGTGCTGCGCGGGCCCAGTAAAACAGTAAATCGGTAACGGTTTTCGGATCGCACCTAGCGGGTGGATTGTTCCGCAGTTTCTGGAATACGTTCTTGAAGGTCGCGAGCGCCTCAGGCAATTTAAGGTAGCGGTATGCCTGCTTGCCTAACTCGATGTTCTTTTTCAAATCGGAGAGAATCTCCTGCTCGGGCGGAGAATATCCTGGCGGGGAAAACGCGACCAGTTGCCAGGCCAAATCGGCTCCGCTATGAGCAAGGGCAGAATCGAGTAAAATGTTCTGGGTCCGGTCCTGCTCATCGAGTTTGACTTCGTTGCCGGGAAGAGTAAGAACCGCCAATTGAATCTCGGTCGATTTCTTCTCGGCCGGCTTGTCGGCCGCGAGTGCAGGTATTGAAAAAAACACCAGAACCCACACCACCATCTGCCCTACCTCCGATCGCATGGCACGCTCCTTCGAAAAGATGAACGTGAGTCTACGTAGTTGAAAGGAAACTGTCAACGCCAATCTGACCGTTCAACCCTGCAGGAGCAATCCCGATCATTGACTAGAACGTGAACTCATGGCTAATCTTAGGCCTTTCGTAAGGAGGAATTCATACTGCATGAGAACTACATCCAGCCTGAAGGAGCCAAACGCTGTCGCGGCCATACCCTCGGAAGATGAAATCTATAAACTGAAGAATCGAATTCGAGTGGTCACCGCCACGTCGCTTTTTGACGGCCACGACGTGGCAATCAATATCTTCAGAAGAATATTGCAGGAAACTGGCGCCGAGGTCATACATCTCGGGCATAACCGTTCCGTGGATGACATCGTATACGCCGCCATCGAGGAAGACGTTCAGGGAATAGCCGTGTCGAGCTACCAAGGCGGCCATATGGAGTTTTTCAAATACCTTATCGATCTCTTGAGAGACAAGGGTGCCGGGCATATACAAGTTTTTGGTGGGGGAGGGGGCGTGATTGTCCCCGAAGAAGTCCGCGATCTGGAAGCGTACGGTGTTAAGAAAATTTACACCCCTGAACACGGCACCCGATTGGGGCTTCAGGGCATAATCAATCATCTTCTGGGATGCATCGATTATCCGACACCGGATGTCGTTGACCACGACGTTTCCAGTCTGGCGCCGGAGAATAAGGGGAGCATCGCGCGCATAATCACCATGGCGGAGATAGCGCGGAATCGTGACGGCTCACGGTACAAGGAAATGATTAGAGCGATTGAGCACAAAGCCGCCGGTCGGACCATGCCGGTGATCGGCATTACCGGCACGGGCGGCGCGGGCAAGTCTTCGCTTATCGACGAGATCATTGTGCGCCTCTTACGCGATTTCAGCGAGGTACGGGTGGCGGTCATGTGCAGCGACCCTGCAAAGCGCAGGAGCGGCGGGGCGCTTCTCGGCGACCGCATCCGCATGAACGCCATCGCAAGCAAGCGGGTGTACATGCGCTCGTTCGCGGCGAATCATCTCAATGCAGACTTTTCGGATGCTCTTGCCGATGCTCTCCGTATCGTCAAGGCGGCTGGGTTCGATCTGGCCATCGCCGAAACGGCCGGCGTGGGACAGGGGAGCGCCGGTCTTACCGACATCGCCGATGTATCCGTCTATGTTATGACGAGCGAGTACGGCGCCGCCTCCCAGCTGGAAAAGATAACCATGCTCGATTACGCTGACGCGGTGGTGATCAATAAGTTCGAAAAAGAGGGGGCCAATGACGCGCTGCGCGATGTACGCAAACAGGTTCAAAGGAACCGAAAAGCGTTCGATACGCCCCTGGAGGAAATGCCGGTCTTCGGCACCATCGCCTCGCGTTTTAATGACGACGGCGTAACGGCGCTCTATCACTATCTGTTGGGCCTTATTGATGCGAAGAAAGGCACCCGGTACGCCGCGCACCTGCCCCGGTCTGAGCGGAGGACTTCTTCGTCAAAGACCATTATCATCCCGCCCCAGCGCACGCGCTACCTGGCTGAAATAGCCGACACCCTACGGGCCTATCACCAACGAACTGAAGAGCAGGCCGAGGTGGTGAGGAACGTGTGGCATCTGCGCGAGGCGGCGCGGGCGATACAGGAACAGGGAGCCCGCGATACCGCGGTGGAGGAGCGATTGAGTCGTGGAGCCGCTAAAGCGGAGGAACACGTTTTTGCCGACACGAAACTTCTTCTCAGCCAGTGGGCGAGCATGCAGGAGGATTATCGAAAAGATGAATTTACCTACCAGGTGCGCGACCAAGAAATAAAAACGCCGCTCTATTACGAATCGCTCGCGCGTAAGAAGATTCCGAAGATCGCCCTACCGCGGTTTCGCGACCCCGGCGAGATCTATCGCTGGCTGCGCGAGGAAAACGTGCCGGGACGGTTTCCGTTTACGGCGGGCGTGTTCCCCTTGAAACGGATGAACGAGTATCCCACCCGGATGTTCGCCGGTGAGGGCGATCCAAAGCGGACCAACGCCCGGTTCCATCTGCTTCAGGCGAATTTCGAGGCCAAGCGCCTCAGTACGGCGTTTGATTCGGTGACGCTCTACGGCCGCGATCCGGATCGGCGCCCGGATATATACGGCAAAGTCGGAACGTCGGGCGTGAGCGTGTGCACGCTGGAGGACGTGAAGGTGCTCTACGGCGGTTTCGATCTGTGCTCGCCCAACACGTCAGTTTCCATGACCATCAACGGGCCGGCGCCCATTATTCTGGCCATGTTTCTGAACACCGCCATAGACCAGCAGGTGGAGCGGTTCGTAGCCGACCGGGGCAGGGTCCCGAACAAAGACGAGTATGAGGCAATCCGCGCCACGGTGCTCTCAAGTGTGCGCGGCACCGTGCAAGCGGATATCCTTAAGGAAGATCAGGGGCAGAACACCTGCATTTTCTCGATAGACTTCGCCCTCAAGATGATGGGGGATATTCAGCAGTACTTCATCGAGAATAACGTGCGCAACCTGTACTCGGTATCCATATCCGGGTACCACATCGCCGAGGCGGGCGCCAATCCCATCACCCAGCTTGCCTTCACCCTTGCCAACGGCTTTACCTATGTCGAATACTACCTGTCGCGGGGTATGCCCGTCGACAGCTTTGCGCCCAACCTGTCATTTTTCTTCTCCAATGGCATGGATCCTGAGTACACCGTGATCGGCCGGGTGGCTCGGCGCATATGGGCAGTGGCCATGCGCGACAAATACCAGGCGGGTCCGCGCTCGCAGATGCTCAAGTACCACATTCAGACGTCGGGCCGGTCGCTCCACAGCCAGGAGATCCAGTTCAATGACATCCGGACCACCCTGCAGGCGCTCTGCGCCGTCTATGACAACTGCAACAGCCTTCACACCAATGCCTATGACGAAGCCATTACGACCCCGTGCCGGGAGTCGGTGCGGCGGGCGCTTGCCATCCAGCAAATCATCAACCGGGAATGGGGCCTGGCACGTAATGAAAATCCGGAGCAGGGAAGCTTCATTGTGGAGGAGCTTACCCGCCTGGTCGAGGATGCGGTGCTCTCCGAATTCGACCGCATTACCGAACGGGGAGGAGTGTTGGGGGCCATGGAAAAGGGCTACCAGCGAAGTGAAATCCAGGAGGAATCGATCTACTACGAGCACCAGAAACACACCGGCTGTCTGCCCATCATCGGCGTCAATACCTTCCTCGATAGTGAGGTAACCTGCGACGACAAGTCGATAAAGATTGAATTAGCCCGGGCAACCGAGGAAGAAAAGCAATCGCAGCTTACGCGCCTCGCTGAATTCCACCAGCTGAATGAAAAAGATGCGCCGGGCGCTCTCAAGCGCCTGCAACAGGTCGCATTATCTGGAGAAAACATTTTTACCGAGCTCATGAACACGGTGCGGTTCTGCAGTATCGGGCAGATAACGGACGCCCTGTACCACGTGGGTGGCCAGTATCGCAGGAGTATGTGAGAACCCAGAACCATGACAAAAATCGCAGCCAAACACAAAGCGGCTCCTCCAAAAAAAGATCCAAAAGATCCGCTGTACCATTGCCGCTAGGGAGTTCTTATGCCTACGAAAGGCACCACAACGGTAAGTGCACATGCCGCAGGTTCTACGAAGCAACGGTGCAAAATTACGGTACGAAAAGAATATTGTAAGGGATGCGGCCTCTGCATCGCCTATTGCAACAAGAATGTCCTGAAGGAATCCGAGCACCTCAATAAAGCTGGCTACCATTACGCCGACCCGGCCGACATGGACCAATGCGCGGGGTGCATGATCTGCACGCTGGTATGCCCCGAGGTAAGTATCGAGGTGTACGATGGATAAGCGCCCGTTAGCGAGCGACCTGTCGTCGACAGGGAAGCGAGCGTTATTAGAGCTTGTTATGAGCGGAGCGAATTACAAGCTCTTATCCTGTGGACGGGCGCTTATCCCTAAAGGGATAAGAGACTGCAACTCGCTTCGCTCGTAACAGTCTCTAACCCCTAAAGGGATAATCGGAGTTTATGATGGATAAAATCTTCATCAGCGGCAACCACGCCTTCGCCGAGGCCTCCCTCCGGGCCGGATGCAAGTGCTACTTCGGTTACCCCATCACGCCGCAGAACGAAATTGGGGAATATATGGCCGAGCATATGCGGAAAGCGGGGGGCGTGTTCATCCAGTCCGAGAGTGAGACCGCGGCCATCAATATGGTCATCGGAGCGGCCTGCACCGGCGCCCGGGTCATGACTTCGTCGTCCAGCCCCGGCATCAGCCTCAAGCAGGAAGGAATATCGTTCCTGGCCGCATTCGAGCTTCCGGCGGTGATTGTCAACATAATGCGCGGCGGGCCGGGCCTGGGCAACATCGCGCCATCGCAGGGCGACTACTTCCAAGCTACCCGCGGCGGCGGGCATGGTGATTATCGGACGCCGGTCTACGCTCCCGCCTCAGTTCAGGAAATCGCGGACCTCACCTACCAAGCCTTCGATATCGCCGATAAGTACCGGACGCCGGTGCTGATGCTGTCTGATGGGATGATGGGACAAATGAAAGAGCCGGTGGTTTTTCCCGAACCGGTAAAGAAGCTGCCGGACAAGGAATGGGCCCTCAAGGGTCGGGGCACCGGCCCGAGTCGTTATATGTGCTCGCTGATTCTCGACACCATGGAGATGGAGCGGCACAACTGGAAGCTGGTTCGCAAGTTAAACGAAATAGAAAAGAACGAAATACAATTCGAAGAATATATGGTCAATGACGCCGACATAATCGTCATCGCCTACGGCACCACGGCGCGCATCGCCAAGGGCGCCATCAAACGGGTGCGCAAAGACGGCGTTCGCGCGGGTCTCATCCGGCCCATCACCCTCTGGCCGTTTCCGAAAAAGGCCATAAACAAGCTGGCCTCTCGGGTGAATAAGTTTGTGGTCTTCGAGATGAGCACCGGCCAGATGCTTGAAGATGTCCAGATCGCTCTTGAGGGAAAGGCCGATATTACCTTCCACGGCAGGCCGGGTGGCGTGGTGCCCACGCCGATGGAGTTCGCCCGAATCATCTACCGTGAATACAAGAGCAAAGTGAAGGCAGCGAAATGAAGCTCAAAAATAAATGGCCCCACTATTACAAGAAAGACGTGGCGACCCACTACTGTGCCGGTTGCGGCCACGGCATCGCCCACCGCATCGTTGCCGAGGTGCTCGAGGAGATGGACCTCGGCAAACGCGCTATCGGCGTGAATCCGGCCGGGTGCGCGGTGCTGGCCTACTTCTATTTTGACGTTGACATGATCGAATCAGCCCATGGCCGGGGCACCGCCATGGCAACCGGCATCAAGCGTTCCAGGCCGGACTTGTTCGTCTTCACCTACCAGGGCGACGGCGACCTCAGCGCCATAGGAACCGCGGAGACGATTCACTCGGCCAACCGCGGCGAGAATATCTCCGTCATCTTTATCAATAATGCGGTCTACGGTATGACCGGCGGACAGCTCGCGCCCACCACACTGGTCGGCATGAAAACCACCACCACGCCGCTGGGCCGCGACCCGAAGTATGACGGATATCCGCTTCATATTACGGACATCGTGTCGCAACTTCCCGGTGTCGTATACGCCGAGCGTGTCGCCATCGACGGACCGTCCGGGATCCGCAAGACCAAGAAGGCGATAACTACCGCCTTCCAGACCCAGGTTGATGGGCTGGGCTATTCAATCATTGAGGTATTGTCGCCTTGTCCGACAAACTGGAAACTGACGCCTGTGGATTCCTTCAAGTGGGTGACCGAGGTGATGACGAAAGAGTTTCCGTTGGGGGTGTTGACCGACAAGAGAAGTAGAAAGGATTGATATGCTGATAAAGATTTTTACCTCAGGTTCCGGAGGGCAAGGCGTCCTGACTATCGGCAACGTACTGGGGAACGCCGCCATGCTGGATAACTATTTCGTCACCTTTATGCCTGCTTACGGCGCCGCCATGCGGGGCGGCACAGCCAACTGCACGGTGTGTGTCTCCGATGAGGAGGTGGCATCGCCGATCGCATCCAAACCGGACGTTTTAGTGGCCATGAACCAGCCGTCCCTCATCGCGTATATCAGCAGTCTTGAACCAGGCGGGCAGCTCCTGTACAACGAAAATCTGGTGGATTTTGTGCCGGAGCGAGGTGACATTGAAATGTTTGCGGTTCCGGTAAACAGTATGGCTCGTAAGATAGGCAGCGAACGTTCCGCCAACATGATTATGTTGGGAGCGCTGGTACAGATGATCAAGATCATAAAGCTAAAAACGGTTTTTGAGAGCATCGAAATGATGATGGGATCCAAGAAGAAGGCCGCGGAATCGAGCATTCGCGCCATTCAGGCCGGATACGACGGGTTCCCATTCAAATAGACTCACAACCGAGGGTTAGCCTCCTAATCTGATGAAAGGAATATTATGTCCATAACCCAAGTTTCCATAACTGCTTGATAATTCACCGGGCAGTCTGTATCGGGCAAGCTCGCTCCTCGAGAAAGAACAGATAAACATAAAAGCGATCATGGCCGCCCCGGCATCAAACCAGGTGCAGGTGCACATGATAGTCGACGATCCCAATCGAGCCGCGAAGGTGCTGCAAATAAATAAATTCACGGTATCCACGAAAGAAGTCATCGCCGTCGCCGCCCCCGATCACCCGGGCGGGCTTAATGCCATCCTGCGTCCGCTGATAGAGGTAAAGGTCAACATCGACTGCATGTATCCCTTTATTTATCTCAAGGGCGAAGAGGCAATCATCATTCTTAACGTCGACAAAATTCAGGAAGCCAAAGAAGTGCTGAAAAAGCACTGGGTGAAGACGTATAGCACGGAAATATACAAGTCGTAAGCGGTGGCGTTTGGTTCGAGTCAACCCTGAATGCGCTCGACATTGCTGACGCCTTTAAACCCCACGGAGGTTCATAATTTTCATTGATCTCTTGACCACTCACTGGCTATCTGGACAGCACTCAATTTAAGTGCGTTTTGAATTCTGAGGAGAGTAGACCTTCTTGGCATTGAATTTGAGTTAAAGAATCTCGAGAGCGATGACTTAGGTATACCGGATAACCGGGATAGTTCCTTGATGCCGCCCTTCTCTTGAACAACCATAAGAAGGTTATCTTTGAATCTTCTGATATCGTTCGCTATCTTTTCGATGTCATTGAACTTTATATAGGCGGCTTCTAAATGCGCTTGCTGTGAGCAGTCGTCTATCATGTCTTGTATGTCGGCGACGATCTCCTCACGTTCTTTTATGTCATCTTCGTCTCTCCAAAGAATTAGAAGATCATATACTCCATCGAATTTTGTCGCGGTTAGAAATGCACTTTTTACAAACTTCTCTGGAAGTCCTTTCTTTAACATTAGCTTTGCAATATCAAGAAGCTCAGAGAATTCTCTGGAGTCATTTTTTTCGGCGGTAGCGTTTTTCATGGCAACCTCCCACGCTCGGTAAATCTGCCAAGTCGTACCAGTTGAAGATGCGTCTTGAATCTGGCAAGCATTCGTTTCCCTTGTTTGCTGTTCTCCTTTACATACGCCTCAAAAAGAACCGCATCTTTTAGGATTCCCACCGGTAAACGCAGTTGTACCTTTCCAGGACCCATATTATGCCATTTCATTGCGGTTCAGCAGACGCTCCAACCTCTGTTTGACGAGGTTTCGCAGGCGTCGTGAAGGGATCCGTCGGACCCACTCCCGTGCTGCTTTTCGCCGAAAGACGGGTGTCAACTCTAACTCGGGCGTCGTGGTAAAGAGCCGGCCACGGGTTGGCGATAGATACAGAAAATCAACGAGCGCCTTCTCGGGAAGCGCTAGCTTGATTCCCGACCCTGCTACGGATTCGAAACCACCGAAAATCTCCGGCTGGACGTGATGTACGCTGTAGGTTCCGATCTTCGTCTCGATGCGCCCACCGCGGCCGAGGGAAACAACATAGATCATCGTCGGAATCTGCATGATCATACCCCGCTGATAGAGGGCAGTCTGGAGCGAGAGGTAGCTCGGGTAGGGGGCAGTCACGTGCTCCGCGAGAACAAACGGATCGGGCCGGTTACTCAAAGCCCAGAGGCCCTTGCGCACGGAGGTGATGAGGCCCGATAGAGCGAGTCGCCGCAGTGCATGGCTCGCGGCCTCGATGGAGAGCCCGAGGACTGCGGCTGCATCCGCCGTGGTCACCGCCGGCAAACGAAGGCTTTGAAGCCGACCCAGGGCTTCTCGCGCGTTCATGACATTGCTTTCATAAGCAGCTCCACCACCTGAGCCTGCAGCGTTTCCCACGCCTCACGAGTGCCGTAGGTATCCAGGTGCTCGGGTTTGAGGTATGACGCCACCTGAGACTTGAAGTCGCCGTATGATACATCCATGGCCCGCTCGATCGCCTTGGAGAGATCTTCGCTGTGACCGTGAAGCGCTTCAACCTTTCCGCTCGCCCTGGCGAACAGGACCCCGAGGTCGAAGACGTCGCGTGCCTGCACAACGCTGCGCCCTACCAGCGCGGAAACCTTCTGCCGCAACGCCGCATCCAGTGGATAGTGCGATACGAGAAAGGGCATCAGCTGGTACTCGGCCAAGACCGCCGCAGCGACGGGTTCGATCTTCGCCTCGTCGGTTGCTCCCCGGCGGGAGAACTCGATCTTGGTATGGAGCGGCATCGCACGTCCCTCAGCAACAAGGCCTACCTTCCAGCGCTGAGTTGTTTCCGTCTGCTTCGGTGCGCTAACGTCCCCTACGCTGAGCCCGCGGCTCTTGAGTGGTAAGGATAGCGCCGCACCCCCGAGTATTTTTGAGACCCGCTCTTTGAGTACATGGACCGGTAGCTTGATGACATCGAGATCGAGATCTTCCGAGTAACGAATACTATCGAAGAAGAAGCGCAAGTTGCAGCCGCCCTTTATGGCGAAATAGCTTTTGTCCGCCCCGGCGCACAAGAGTCGGACAAAGTGGAGATGGAAGACCTCGATAACCTGACGGTCGGAAAACATATTTCTATAAATACATCTTCATGACACCAGTGTCAAGATCCTTATATTTCATAGATAGCCACAAATCTGGTCCATTCGAGTCAACCCTGAATGCGCTCGACGTTGGTGAAGCCTTTAATCCTTTCAATTTTAAGCATTACCTGTTGGAGTTGATTGAGACGGCGGGTGTTGCGGTAGCTTAGTGAGAAGGGCTTGCTGGAAAACACAAAATCCGAGGACATGCTCGGTTGGGATCAGGGGGGGGGTGACTGTGCGCTTGCCTTGAACTCTCCTCCTCGTGGTTTCGAACATGCGAGCGGTACTCCTGGCGCTTTAGGCCTACTTGGGCAGCTCGTCCAGGTTGGAGCCCATCGGCAAGTTGAGGCGGATGTCGATCTCCCGCTGCACCATCCAGTTCGAGGCCAGGTACCCTATGAGCATCTTGGGGCTGAAGCTGCGTGAGGCGAGGGTGAACAGGCGGGTGAATATCGAGGAGTAGCTGTAGAAGTCCCGCCGGGCCTGGGCGCAGCGGTCGGTCACCTCCTGATAGGTCATCCGCTTGGGGTGGAAGGGCAGGGTGCCGTAGCGGTACTCGGGGTCCAGCCACCACTTATCAACCAGCAGCCGGTTCTCCCGCTGAAGCCGCTCGTAGAGCGGTGTGGCCGGAAACGGGGTGATGTGGTTGAAGGCGGAGTAGAAGAACCGGTTCTCGATGGAGAACTCAAGGGCCCGGTCGAAGCTCTCCGGGGTGTCGTTGTCGTTGCCGAAGACGAAGGTGGAGTAGATGCTGATGCCTTCGTCGTGGATGGCCTGCACCAGTTCCTGGCGATTGCCCAGCCCGAGCATCCACTGCTTGTTCATCTGCTTGAGATTGGTCTCGTCCAGCGACTCGAACCCGATCAGGATCACCTCGCAGCCGCTCCGCCTCATGGCCCGCAGCAGCTCCCGGTTGCGAGCCATGGTCAGCGAGCCCTGACCGGACCACTGTATCTTGAGTGGTTCCAACGCCCGGCAGAGATCGAGAGCGTAGCGTTGGTTGGCCACGAAATTGTCATCAACGAAGAAGTAGAAGTCCTTACCCGCGTTCGCCACGTCCTCCACCACCCGCTGGATAGCGCGGGGGTGGTAGCAGCGGTCGTAGTACTTGGAGATGGCGCAGAACTCGCAGTTGAAGCAACAGCCGCGCCCGGTCTCCACCAGGCCGATGCGTGAGTAGTGCTTGCCCTTCAGGATGGAACGGTCAGGTATGGCGGGGGTTACACCGTACCCCGGCTCACCGCGGTAGATCTTTTGCAGCTTGCCCTGTTTCGCGTGCTCGAGCATGGTGGCCCACACCCCCTCGGCGTTGCCGACGAGGAGGCTGTCCGCGTGCTGTGAAACCTCCTCCGGCATCAAGGTCGGGTGGTAGCCGCCCATCACCACTGGGATGCCCCGCTCCTTGAATCGTGCGGCGATATGGTAGGCTCGCCGGGACGTGTAGGTCTCGCAGGAGATGGCCACGAGGTCGGTCCGGGTGTCGTAGTCGACCAGCTCGATGCGATCGTCAAAAAACTCCGTCTCGATGTCCGGCGGCGTCAGCGCCTTCATGTGCATGATGGGCAGCGGCTCCATGATCTGCCAGGACTTGATGTAGCGCTTGCCCGGGATCTTGCCGATCGCCGGCATGATGAACGTGACTTTCATCTAGTGACACTCCCCTCTACACCCCGGCATTTGCGTCCTCTCCGTATGCGCTTCAGAACCTTTCTCCCTTGCCTGGCAAAGTAGTTAAACACCGAACCGAGCTCCAGCTTACCGATGCAGCAAAGCTCCTCACCCCTGACGTGCCCGGGATTTATCCGATTGAAGAAACAGATGTCAGGATACTGTAGCAGATCGACGCTGATGGGCGCCACGTTTTCCCGCAACCTGCCGGCTGGTTTGTCGAAGCGCAGCACGCCATCCTTGGGCTTCCAGGCGTCGCCGAACTTCTCCCTGGCCAGGTGATCGATCAGCGTCTTCTCGAAAGGCGGCGTCTCCCGATCGTGGCGGGGATAGTAGTCGAGGAAGTTGCGGGAGAGCAGCAAATAGGTCCGGTAGCCCTTGGTCAGCAGGAACCAGTAGACGGGGGTGACCGGGTTGCGCGCCAAGAAGAGGAGCGCGTTCCTGATAAAGGCCCGCTGCAGCGCGGTCTGCCCCCAGTATTCCTTGCGGACTACCGTGTCGCCGGAAAAGAACACGGCGATCCGGCGGTTACCCAATTGGGTGTGGTAGGTATGGAAGGAGGAGAAGCCCTGGACGGAGTTGTCGTATCTGTCCCACAGCACGATCACATGCGACTTCCGGGAGAGATCGTGGCGGAACAGTTCCTCCGAGGTGTCGGTGTAATGCTCAAAATAGATGTGCCAGAGCTGCTTGACGATGCCTATATCGAGGGTTGGCACGCGATGGGTGGTCGCCGTAAGCTTCTGGTCCTTCTTTTCGGCTACACGCGCGATGTCCTGGATTTCGTAGGCGGCCATAATCTTAATCTCCCGATCTTCATGTTAATGAACGACACCGACATTCAATCATCTCGTTAGAGGTGAAGGTGTTTCTCAGCCACTTCGGCAAGTTGTGTGCGGTGGCCTGGGCGCTGGTAAAGCCGATGTGCACCTTGAACGCCACGCATTGTGTCAACCTCGCCGCTACGTGTCAATAGGCATGTTGACGGGTTTCCCTAACGGTGATTTTTGGCTAGCTATCATCGATGTAATGTGTGAATATCCCGCCCAATAAGAGCAGTGACTAAACTGCGGTACGTCGAGAGGCGATAATGAATGAGCCAGACCGTCAACCGTCGGTCCCGGGCGAGTTGCTCGATAGGGTCGCGCTGGCCCATGCCACGCCTGGTGCGTCGAGGGCGCTGCTCGACCGGCTCTCCTCGTTGGGCGAGAAGAAAGCCGGGTCCGACGCGGGCCAAAAGGCGCGGGCCCTGATCCTCGAGCGGTTGTCGGGGCTCGCGGGAGCCGAGATCCGGGAGGAGCGGTTCCCGGTCCGCATCTCGACCGGATGCCAGGCGACGCTCGAGCGCGGGGGCCAGCGAATCGACGCCTACCTCTACGACAACACCGGCATGTCCGGCGAGGCGGTATCGGGCGAGCTCAGCTTCGCCGGGCGGCGGCTCTCGGCGAGGCGCGGGGCCAAAGTCCGGGGTAAAATCGTCGTTTTTCGCAACAACCTGCTGGTGCACCGCCTCTTACAGGTGCCGTCGGCCTACCAAGGCGGGGCGGCCGGGGCGGTGATTGGATTGGACAACCCGGTCCACATCCGGCGCGGCCTGGGCTTTCCCCCGCTCTTCGGCCCATGCCCCATGCCGGCCATCGGCATCTCCCGCGCGGATTGGCTCGCGCTGCAGCGCGCGCCGGCGCAGGGGTGGACCATTCGTTACAGCGCGCGGCCGGCCGACGCGATGGCGACCAACGTGGTGGTGGATCTGAAAGGCAAGGCTCGGCGCCGCGAGAAGATTGTTCTGGGCGCCCACTACGACAGCTGGCATGGCGGCTCCCAGGACAACGGCGTGGCGGTGACGCTCCTGCTGGATCTCCTCGGGACCCTGGCCGAGGAGCAGCGCCTCGATCATGACCTGCGCGCGATCTTCTTCGACGCGGAGGAGATCGGGATCCAGGGCTCGGCCTACCACGTTCGCAGCAACGATCTCGCTGACTACCGGGCCTACCTCAACCTCGAAATGCCGGTCCCGACCCGCCAGGGGAGGCTCAGGATATTCTTCTACTCCGGCCACGCGCTGCTGCGGGGGAGCTTCTCACGCCTTAGGCTGCTCGGGCGGGGGATCCTACCCGTGCCGCTTGAACTGTTCTATCGGTTCGCGCCGATCTTCCCGGCCGACGTGGACTCCTTTTACCGCAACGGGATCCCCTGCGGGACCACCTTCTGCAACAATCCCAACCTGCACACCCCGCTGGACACGGTCGAGAACATTCGGATGGAGCGGTACGCCGCAGTCCGGGATTTCCTGCTGGGAATGATCCGCGTCATCGACGCGCGGCTCCCGATCATGGGGAACGCGTGATGGCCAAGCGGCTGCTCTACGACTTCTACACGTTTCTCACCATCGTGATGTACGTTCCCCTGGTGGTCCTGGTGATGTTCCCCGTGCGATCCATCGATCGCCTGCTGGGTACCCGGGCCTTCCCCTGGCTGGTCCGGATCACCAAACATATCGCCAACCTGTGAGGTGTCGGGATGCTCTGGCTCGGAATCATAGCGGCGGCGGTGCTGCTCCTATTCCTGCTCTGGCGGTTTTGGTTCTTCTTCCGAAACCCCAGACGGGAGGTCGTTGCCGACGACAACCGGATCCTTTCCCCGGCCGACGGCTACGTGATCTACGGGCGTCGGGTCGACCCGGCCGCCGGTCGGCCGATCGTCTCGATCAAGGGCCAGAACATCATCCGCCTCGACGAGCTGATGCACCTGGAAGACGAGGTGCTGCGCGACAAACCCGGCACCCTGGTGGGCGTCTTCATGAGCCCCTTCGACGTCCATTTCAACCGTGCGCCCATCGCCGGGCGCATCACCAAGATCGCCCACGGGTTCCCCCGGAGCGGCATCTTCGCCAGGGTCAACCGGTGCATGTTCAACGCCCTTTCGAACCTTCTATTCGATGAGCGCCCGTTCGAGCACGACTGCGAGTACGTGGCCGCCAACGAGCGGGCGACCTTCATCTTCAAGAACGCGCGGGCCGCGATAGCCGTCACCCAGATCGCCGAGCGCTGGATCCGACGCATCGAGACTTACAAGGATGGCGTCGACGTCGCACAGGGCGAGGTGTTTGGCCTGATCCGCATGGGGTCCCAGGTAGACGTGTTCGTGCCGGACGGCCAGGGGTTCAAGCTTGCGGTCAAGGAGCGGGACCGGGTCCGGGCCGGCCTGAGCACGCTTTTTGTGAGGAAGCCATGAAGATCAAGTTCATCATGCCCTACTCGGGGGAGCCCCAAAAATCGCTGCTGACCAACTACGACTTCATAACCCGGGTCTTCTTCAGGAGCAAGCGCCGCGACGAGTCTAACCGGATGTCGTTTTACTCGCTGGCCTTCCCCATCCTAGCCGCGCTGACCCCGCCCGAGTACGAGCTGGAGCTTCTGGATGAGGCGGTGGACGTGCTGGACCTCGACGAACCGGTCGACATCGTGGCCCTGACCGGCATGACCTACATGGCGCCCTACGCCTACCGACTGGCGGACGAGTACCGCAAGCGGGGCGTTACCGTGGTCATGGGGGGCGTCCACGTTTCGCTTGCCATCGAGGAAGCCCTCGCGCACGTGGACGCCGTCTTTGTCGGAGAGGGTGAGAACACCTGGCGGCAGTTCCTGGATGACTTCAAGGAGGGCAAGCCGCAGAGGGTATACCGGGACCCCGGGGTGGTGGATTTCCGGGAATTCGTGTTGCCCCGCTGGGATCTGGTCAAGACCCAGTACTACTTCCCGTATTTCATCCAGGCCTCGCGGGGGTGCTGCTTCGATTGCAATTTCTGCCAGATTCACCTCGTGTTCGGCAACCAGATCCGCTACAAGCCGGTCGAGCACGTGATCGCCGAGATCCGGCAGCTCAAGAAGCTCTGCTGGCTGTCGACCATCGGCGACGCTCCGCTGGCATTGTCGGACGACAACATCATCGCCAATGTGCCGTACGCGCGGCAGCTGTTCGAGGCGTTGATCCCGCTCAAGATCAAGTGGTGGGGGCTCGCGAGCGCCAACGTGGCCCGCAACGAGGAGCTGCTCGCGCTGATGGTCAGGAGCGGCTGCGACAACCTCTTTATAGGATTCGAGTCCCTCTCCCAGGAGAGCTTGGATCTGGCTAACAAGGGGATGGTCAACAAGGTCGAGCGCTTCCGGCAGGACCTGGAGGTGCTCCACCGCTATGGGATCAACGTATCCTCGCTGATGATGTACGGGATGGACGGGGACGGGCCGGACATCTTCCGAAAGACGGTCGACTTTGTGCGGGAGACCGACCTGGAGTTCCCTATTTTCCACACCATTCTGCCGCTACCCGGCACGGCCCACACCCGGGCGCTGGAGGCGGAGAACCGCGTACTCTGCCGGGACTGGACCAAGTACACCGGGAACTTCGCCTGCATCGTCCCGCGGAAGATGACCCCCGCGCAGTTGGAGCAGGGGACCGACTGGAGCACCAAGGTGGTCTACTCCGAGGAGGCAATCCTCCAGAAGATCGAGAACGTGTACCAACAGGGGGCGCTTCGGGGCGATAAGCCCCAGTGGGTGCTGCGCATCGGGGTCACGATCTACCTGTTGGTCGAGATGTTCAAGGTCGAGAAGCCCGTCGCACGCTTTATCGGGAAGATCATCCGGCTGCTGTGGACCCGGAAGAACATCAAGGTGACCACCTTGCTGACCTTCATCGATCACTTCGAGTACGCGCGGCGGATCCCGGCGACCGAACCGGTGACCTGAAGAAAAGGAGCCCGCGATGAAAAGCGCTGGTGGTGAAACCATCCAGGTCGACTTCGCAACGGAAAAAGACGACGCCGGCCTCAGGCGCTTACTGCGCGAGATCCCCATGCCGGGCTGGCTCACCGTGTCGATGGAGCGCGAGCCCAGCTTCTTCCTGGCCACAACCATTGAGGGCGGCGAGCACGACATTGTCATGGCGCGGCTTCAGGGTAACGATGAACTGCTGGGCATGGGCAGCCGATCGGTCCACCGCGCCTTCGTCAACGGCCATCCAACGCGGCTGGGTTACCTGAGCGAGGTGCGGATCTCACCGGCCTATCGCGGCGGCAAGGGGATCCTCAAGCGAGGCTACGCCAAGCTGCACGAGCGGCACCTGGCAGACACGGTGCGCCTCTACATCACCACCATCATCGAGGACAACGAATTCGCCCGGCGGGCGCTCGCGACCTCCCGGCCGGGCATCCCGCCGTACACCGAGCAGGGAATCCTGAGTACCCTGCTCATCCCCATGCTGAAGAGGAGCACGTCTGCGGTCGGGGATCGCTTCGTCATTCGCAGGGCCACGGCGGACCTGCTCCCCCAGATAGCGGCCTGCCTGCAACGCGAGTACACCCGTTATCAGTTCGCTCCAGTTTGGACCCCCGAGGACCTCGCCAGCGCGACCCGGGTGCGCGGCCTTCGACCCGAGGACTTCCTGGTGGTTCTGAGTGGCGATCGGGTCGTGGGGTGCATCGCGGTCTGGGACCAACGTGCCTTTAAGCAGATCGTGGTCCGCAACTATGCCTGGGGGCTCGCGCTCGTGGTCCCAGCCGTAAACTGGCTCGGCCCCAAGCTTGGTCTTCCACGCCTCCCGTGCGAGGGGGAGGTCTGCGCCTTCGCCTACCTCTCGCACTTCTCGGCCAACCCGGAGGACCCGGATCTCGCCCTGGCGCTGGTCGGAGCCGCGCTGGAGGAAGCGCGGGGGAGGGGACTGTCGTTTGTCGCCATCGGGCTGACCGACGGGCACCCGCTCTGCTCGGTCCTTAAGCGCGCGTTTTTCAATATGGAATACCGCTCGGTGCTGTACACCGTGCACTGGGATGAGGAAGGCGCGGCGGTGCTAGGGTCGCTCGACGGGCGTATTCCCCACGTGGAAGTGGCGCTCTTATGAGGCGAGGCGTAAAAAGCTCTTCCTGAATTCGGGAAGGTATGATACAAAAACCTGCATTAATGGATGGTTGATAAATGCCGGAACTGAAACAGATGAAGAAATGGAGGTAGATGCTCTATGAAAGTCATGCTAATCATGGCGGATGCCCATATGCACAAGCTGCGTATCGGCGACCACGTTCGTTCCCTGCGGGAAGCCCCACTGACCCTAACCACCCTAGCCGCGCTTACTGCCGACCAGCCCGATGTCGAGTACCAGCTCGTCGACGAGAGCGTCGATAAAGTCCCGCTCGACGCCCAGGTCGATCTGGTGGGCATTAGCGTGCTCACCGGCACGTCGCGGCGGTCCTACGCCCTGGCCGATCACTTCCGCGGCCGCGGGATCCCCGTCATCCTGGGCGGGGTGCACGTGACTCTGATGCCCGACGAGGCCCGCAGTTTCGCCAACTCCATCGTGGTCGGGATGGCCGAGAACCTCTGGGGGCAGGTGCTCCAGGACTTCAAGCAGGGGAAGCTCCGCGCCGAGTACCGCGCGCCCGAGCCGGAGGGGCTCTACTACGGGATCCCGACCCCGCGCTGGGATCTCCAGCGCAAGAGCGGTTACATGATGCCCCACACCATCCAGATCACCCGCGGCTGCATGCACGTGTGCGACTTCTGCACCGTGCCGGGGGTCTGGAAGCACTTCCAGCGCCGTCCGATCGCGGATGTGATCCGGGACATCAAGGCCGTCCCCAGCGGGCGCTGGTGCACCAACGACGTGAGCCCCTTCGACGACGTCGAGTACGCCAAGGAGCTACTCCGGGCCATGATCCCGCTCAAGAAGAAGTGGGGCGGGCTGGCCACCACCAAGATCACCCAGGATCCAGAGCTGTTCGATCTGCTGCAGAAGAGCGGCTGCAAGTACCTGCTGATCGGTTTCGAATCGGTCGGCCAACACACGCTGAACACTATTGCCAAGGGGTTCAACCAGGAGGATAACTACGACGAACTGATGCGGATGCTGCACCAGGCCGGCATCAGCGTCCAGGGGTGCTTCGTTTTCGGTTTCGACGAGGACACCCCCGACGTGTTTGCCCACACGGTCGAGCGGGTGCAGGAGCTCAAAATCGACATCCCGCGCTACTCCATCTATACCCCCTACCCGGGCTCGCGCCTCTTTACGCGACTCGAGCAGGAGGGCCGGATCCTAAGCTACGACTGGGGCGACTACGACACCATGCACGTGGTCTACCGTCCCAAGCTCATGAGCCCGGTGCAGCTGTACGAGGGGTTCCGCTGGGCCTACCGGGAGACCTTCAAGATACACCGGATCTTGGCCCGGACCCTGCAGGCGGGGTTCTTTTTCCCCATTACCTTCGTGGGTAACCTGACCTACCGCATCTTCGTCCAGCGGCTGTTCTTCCAGCCCGGCTTCGAGATGCCGCTGTTCGGCAAGGCAGCTTTGGCCCAGGCTGCGGACGCCCAGGCGCCGATCACGCGGTTCCTCCCGCTCGAAGATGCCGCACCGGCCGAGATCAACCGTTCGCGGGTATGCTAGCCCCGCCTCGTTTGGCCGTAAGGATGCTTATATGAGAATCGCGCTGATACGCCCCGAGATGAGCTACTGGGAGAACAAGCGGGCTCTACCCTATACTAACCTAACGCCCTACGCGCTGGCGATCCTCGCAGGGCTGACCCCGTCCGACGTCGAGGTAATAGCGTACGACGATCGCCTGGAGAAGCTGCCCTACGACGAGCCATTCGATCTGGTGGCGCTCTCGGTGGGCACTTTCCAGGCGTGGCGGGCCTACCAGGTCGCCGATCGGTTCCGCGCCCGGGGCACCAAGGTGGTCATGGGCGGCTTCCACCCGAGCTTCTGTCCGGACGAGGCCGCCGCCCACGCGGACGCGGTGGCGATCGGCGAGGCCGAACGGCAATGGCCGACCATAGTGGAGGATGCCCGGCGGGGGAGCCTCAAGCGGCTGTACGAGCAGGACGTGTCGCAGCCGCTTCCCGACTACCTGGCGAGGACTTTGGTCTTTCACGGTAAGCGGTACGCGCCGGTCTCGGTGGTGCAATTTGCCCGCGGGTGCAAGTACAATTGCGACTTCTGCAGCGTGAAGGCCTTCTATAAGGGACCGTCGCGCGCCCGAAAAATCGACGACGTGGTCCGCGAGATCACCACCGCCGGTCACCGCTGGGTGTTCTTCGTCGACGACAACCTGATCTCGGATCACGAGCGATCCAAGGAGTTGCTGCGGGCTATCACCCCGCTCGGCCTCCACTGGGTCAGCCAGGCGAGCCTGGATGTGGTGGACGATCCCGAGCTGCTCGAACTGACGGTCAAGAGCGGCTGCGTGGGCCTGGTCATCGGGCTCGAATCCCTGAACGGGCGAAATCTGTCCCAGATGGGGAAGGGATGGTCCCGGACCGACGAATACCAGCGAAAGCTCGCGATCTTGCGCGACCACGGCATCATGGTCTACGCCACCTTTGTCTTCGGCTACGACGGGGACCGGCTGGAGGACTTCGAGCGTACGCTCGATTTCGCCTTCAAGCAGAAGTTCTTCATGGCCAACTTCAACCACCTGCAGCCCTATCCCGGCACCCGCCTCTACCGGCGGTTGCAGCAGGAGGGCCGCCTGATCTACGACCGCTGGTGGCTGGATCCGCGCTACCGGTTCGGCGAGGCGGTGTTCCGCCCGCGCGGCATGACTGCGGAGCAGCTCACCGAGGGCACGCGGAGGGCTCGCTTCACCTTCCACGCCGCCGCCGGCATCGTCCGCCGGGGATTGGATCTCAAAGCGAACCTGTCGAGCTTCCGGAACGCCTGGGTCTACCTGGCGATGAACGTCGTCTCGCGCATGGACGTCCACCGCAAGCAGGGCATCAAACTGGGTGCGGCTGCGATTCCCCAAGGAGGAGAGTGGGATGAAGATCACGTTCATCAAACCTAACATGGGGTTGGTCAATGGCAAGCCGTACTACGATCGTGGCCGCATGGAGCCGCTGACCTTCGCGGTGCTCAAGGGGCTGACCCCGCCCGAGCACGAGTGCGTGCTGTACGATGATCGATTCGAGGCGGTGCCGTATGACGATCCGACCGACCTGGTCGCCCTCAATACCGAGATCTACACCGCCCGCCGGGCATACGAGATCGCCGATCAGTTCCGCCAGCGCGGGGTCAAGGTCATCCTGGGCGGCTACCACGCCACCATGATTCCCGAGGAAGCGAGCGCGCACGCCGACGCCGTGGTGCTCGGGGACGCGGAAACGGTCTGGCCGCAGCTGCTCGAGGACGCGGGATCGAACCGGCTGCAGCGGACCTACCGGGGTTGCAGCGGGGGTGTGGGACCGCTCGAGGGGATCCGGACCGACTGGTCCATCTTCGCCGGCAAGTCCTACCTGCCGGTGCGGCTCACCCAGTTTAGCCGGGGTTGCTTCAACTGGTGCGAGTACTGCGCAACGGGCAACATCTACCAGCGCAGCCACCGCTGCCGGCCGGTCCAGGAGGTGGTGGGGGAGCTCGCGCGCGACGGCAGTAGGTTTGTCTTCTTCGTCGACGACAACATCGTCGTCAACAAGCCGATGGCAGCCGAGCTCTTCCGGGCGCTGATTCCGCTGAAGATCTCCTGGTTCAGCCAGGCGGATCTCTCCTTCGCCACCGATCCGGCCCTGATGGAGTTGATGATCGAGAGCGGCTGCTCCGGTCTCGTGGTCGGCTTCGAGTCGCTGGATCCGGGCAACCTCAAACAGATGCAGAAGAGCTGCAACCTGGGCTTCGACAGCTACGATCCCCTGGTCGAGCGGATCCGCGAGGCGGGCCTGCTCATCTGGGCGGCGTTCCTGCTCGGGTACGACAACGACACCCCGGCGAGCGTCCGCGCGACCTGCGAGTGGGCGCTGTCCAAGAAGTTCGCTTTCTCCGCCTTCAACATTCTGATGCCCTACCCGAATACCCCATTTTACGCCCGGATGAAGGCCGAGGGCCGGCTGCTGTACGACGGCTGCTGGTGGCTGCACGACGACTACCGGTTCGGCCTGACCGGGATGCGTCCCAAAAACTGCTCGGCGGAGGAGCTCGCCCAGGCCTGCCTCGAGGCCCGCATGCGCCACAGCTCGGTCTACCAGATCCTGCACCGCGCGACCGACACCAAGACCAACATGAAGAACATCTGGAACTTGCTCCACTATTTCGCCTACAACCCGCTGTTTCGCGACGAGATGGTCAAGAAGCACGGCATGACGCTCGGCTACCGCGGGGTCGAGCGGCCCGAGAGCTTCCACGCGACGGCGGGTCATTCGATCTTCTCGCAGGGCCTGGCGAAGGAGCTGCTCAGCCCGTTCGACGACCTGCTGAACCGTGGGCTGCGCTTGCTCACGGACGCCGCGACCCGGCGGCGGGGCGGCCGGCTGGCGCGTTCGGAGCGAGAGGAAGACCAGGTTTGAAATGGGCAAGCTCACCTTCACGGTGTACCAATACCTGTCGCCCGCTGTTCTAACGCCCCTGTCGCTGTGGCTCTGGTGGCGCACCTACGATGGGAACCCTTGGCTGGTGGCGGTGGCATGGTTCACCCCCATCCTGTATGCCTACGTGGTACCCGGCATCGGCACCAATCTGCTCAAGGTCTGGGAGTTTGACACCCGTTTCCGCCTCGGTCGGTTCCGCCCGCACCACGGGTTCGTGTTCGGAAGCGCCACCGCCATCATCAGCTGGATTTGCCACACCGGCACCGCGACGAGCGTCGCCGGGATCTTTCAGGTCGGCTTCATCTACGCCTCGGTCCTGGGGTTCTGGAACGTGCTCTATGACGTGAAGGCGCTTCAGGTCGGGATCCTGCGCGTGTACAACCAACCCTGGGCCGACGGGAAGGAGCCGGAGGCCGTCGCGTTGGACTACGCTCCCTGGTTCTTCGCTGGTTTCGGCGGGGTCTACGGAGCGGGGATGGGGTTCTGCGAGTGGCTTTCCTCCCAGGGCCGATTCAACGGGATTAGCTTCGCCTGGATCTTCCCCCTGATCGCCTCGCTCTCTGTAGTGGTCCCCCTGATCGGCTACCGCCACCGCTCGCTAAAGCTCCACGGCCACTCCGGCTGCCACCCGGTCGAGAGGAAGGCGTAGTGAAGGTCCTGGTGCTGAACGGGAGTCCTAAGGGGGAGCAAAGCGTCACCTTCCAGTACGTGCGCTACGTCATGCGGTCTTTTCCCGAGCACCGGTACGACGTGCTCCAGTTGTCGCTGCAGGACGGCGCCTGGGTCGAGAACGCCGCCGAATGGGAAGACGCCGCCTACCGACTCCGGCGCGCCGAGCTTCTGGTGTGGGCTTGCCCGGTCTACAATTTCGGGGTGCCTGCCCAGGTCAAGCGCTTCATCGAGTGGGTCGACCAAGCATTTGGCGCCCCGGTCCTGGCTGGTAAGACCGCCGTGGCCCTGTTGTCCTCGACGCACCTGTTCGATCAGCTGGCGGCCCGTTACTTGCACGCCGTCAGCGAGGACCTGGGGATGCGCTTTGCCGGGTTCTATTCGGCCGAGATGTTCGATCTGCTCAAGCCACCCTGCCGTTGGAGCCTCGAGGTCTTTATGCGCGGCGCCTTCGAGGCAGCCGGAGGCGGCCTGCCGCTGCCCCGGGCTTACGCACCGCTGCAGCAGCGCCCGCCTTTTGCCTATGAGCCCGCCCAGGAAGGTGAGCGGGTGGCCTTCGGGGGCAGGCGCATGCTCCTGCTGTGCGATCGCGCCGAGGCGGGCTCCAACATCGGACCGATGCTCGCCCGCTTGGCGGGCTGCTGCGAAGGCAGTGTCGAACAGGTCAGCTTGGACGACATCGATATCCAGGGGGGGTGCCGGGGCTCGGTGCGCTGCTGTGCCGAGCACACCTGCCCGGACTACGATGACGACTTCGTCCGGTTCTACACCGAGCGGGTGATGCGTGCAGACGTATTGGTCTTCGCCGGGAAGATCCACGATCGGTTCTTGTCCTGGCAGTGGAAGCGTTTCTTCGATCGAACCCTTTTCCACGGGCACGTGCCGACGCTGGCGGCCAAGGCGATCGCCTGGGTGGTATCCGGTCCGCTGCGGCAGATCGCCAACCTGCGCGAGTACTTTGAGGTGGTGACGGAGTTCCAGATGGCAAACCTGGTGGGGATCGTGACCGACGAGGACGGGGACGCCAAGGCCCTCGACGGCTTGCTCGCGCACCTCGCGCAACGCCTCGCGGCCGAAGTTGCCGCCGGTGCCGTCCGGCCGCCCACCTTCCTGGGGATCGGAGGGGCCAAGGTCTGCGGCCACATCGTGAAGCGCAACCGCTTCCTGTTCCGCGCCGACTACCCGTTCTTTCGAAAGGGCCGCGCCTACGATCTGGCGCCCAACACCTGGCGGGTCCGGCTGCTGAACCGGATCCTGCTCGTGCTCGGATGGATCCCGCCGCTGAGGCGCGCCGTCGACGCCCGGTTCAAGGCCATACTGATCCGGCCGTTCCAAAAGCTCCTCAAAGGAGGATGAAGGATGAAGATCAGGCTGATCCTGCCGAAGACCACCAGCCGTGAAGGGACGCTGAGCGACTTCACCTTCATGCTGAAGTTGTTGACACCCAAGACGTCCGTAGGCTCGCGCAGCACCATGGCGTTCATGCCGCTCGCCCTGCCGACCCTGGCGGCCCTGACTCCCGGCGACGTCGAGATACGGATCGAGGACGAGAACCTGGGACCCATCGCCTTCGACGAGCCGGTGGATGTGGTCGGCATCACCTTCGTGTCCTTCATGGCGCCCCGCGCCTACCAGATCGCCGATGCCTTCCGCAAGCGCGGAGTCCACGTGGCGCTGGGGGGTGTTCACGCAACGCTGCTGCCCGAGGAAGCGGCGCTGCACGGCGATTCGGTATTCATCGGCGAGGCCGAGGAGACCTGGCCGCGGTTTGTCGAGGATTTCCGCTCGGGCCGCCCCCAGCCGGTCTACCGCTGCAAGAACCGGCCCGACCTACAACGGCTCGTCCTGCCGCGCTGGGATCTGGTGGCCAACCGGTACTACCTGACCCAGCTGGTGCAGACCACCCGGGGCTGCTCCAACGCCTGCTACTTCTGCATGATCCGGTCGCTGTTCGGTCCCCCACGCAGCAAACCGGTGCGGAACGTAATCGCCGAGATCCAGCAAATCGCCAAACTCAAGCGCATACCGGGTCCGCTGAAGCTCATGTTCGCAGACGACAACATCGTCTCCGATGGCTCCTATGCTCGGCAGCTGTTCGAGGCGCTGATCCCGCTGAGACTGCGTTGGAGCAGCCAAGCGAGCCTCTCGCTGGCCGAGGACGAGGAACTGCTTGATCTTGCCGTGCGAAGCGGCTGCGACACTCTGCTGCTCGGGTTCGAGTCGATTGCCCAGCAGAACCTCGATGCGGTCAACAAGGGCCGCGTCAACCGGGTGGAACGCTTCCGCGAGGCCATCGCCCGGATCCACGCGCGGGGTATCAACGTCTACGCCTACTTTATCTTCGGTTTCGAACAGGACACCCCGGAGATCTTCCAACGGACGCTGGACTTCGTTCGGGAGACGGCGATCGAGTTCCCGCTGTACAACATCCTGACGCCGGCGCCCGGGACGCGCCTGTGGGAACACCTGCAGGCCGACAGGCGGTTGCTGCCCTTCCGCCTGGAGGATATGAACGGCTACTGCGTTAGCTACCAGCCCGCGCGGATGTCCGCACAGGAACTGCTGGACGGATTTCGCTGGGCCATCGTCCAAAGCTACTCCGCGGAGGCGATCTTCGAGCGTCTGGAGAAGGCTTACGCCTGCGGGGCGGCGAAGACCCGCGATCAGGGCACCCTGACCCGGGTCGCCGTCGGTCTGATCCTGCTCAACGCGCTGCGCAGACAACCCAAGCCCATGAGGGCTGTCATGCGCCGGGCACTCAAGGCTCTGTGGACCTGGCCTGATCTGAAGGTCAACGCCCTGCTCATGTTCCTCGACCGCTTTGAGTTCGCCCAGAACCTGCTCAGGGCGCACCCCGAGATCGCGCACTACCGGGGAGGCTCGAATCGCGCG
Organism: uncultured delta proteobacterium; assembly: GCA_963754925.1. Classification (GTDB taxonomy): domain Bacteria; phylum Myxococcota; class B64-G9; order B64-G9; family B64-G9; genus CAVWHX01. Next base: position 26,115 of record CAVWHX010000012.1, on the reverse strand, counting down.
CAGGCGCGGACTCCGTAGCCGCGCCCGATCACCCCTGGATGCGTTCGACTTTGCTGACGCCTTAATCCTTCCTATTTTAAGCATTACTTGTTGAAGCTGATCGAGATTGTTGATGTCGACTCGAAAGACGCAGACGGCGTGTCCTTTATCCTCGACCCGAGCATTGACCTTGCTTATGTTGAGCCCAGATTCGGAGATCACACTGGTTAGGTTGGCGAGCACGCCAGGCCTATCGCTGCAGAAGATGCGAATGCCAACCGAGCGAACCAAGTCTTGGCTTTGATCCCAACGCACCTCGATTCGTCGTTCCGGATCAGCCTCCCGCAAATGGGGACACCTGCTGGTGTGCACCGATACCCCGCGACCTCGGGTGATGACGCCGACGAGCGAATCTCCGGGAATCGGGTTACAGCACTTGGCAAAGCGGATGAGCACGTCATCCAGCCCCTGCACCAAAATGCCGCTCTTGGATTTCTTGCCGCGTTTGAACAGGCTGCTGATTTTAGCGGACCAGCGCTCCAAGGTTTCGGGTTCTTCTTCGGAGGTTACGGGAGGAGCCAAGACATCAAGAATCTTAGTCGTGCTAATTTTACCGACCCCCAGCGCCACCATCATCTCCTCGCCGTCCTTGAACCCCAGGGCTTCGGCGGTCTTGTTTACCTCGCCGGTGCGCCAGACCCGTTGCAAGCTGATCCCACGGCGTTTGCACTCTTTTTCAAGAATCTCGTGGCCGATTTCTTCCGAACGCTTGCGCTGCTCGGCGCGAACGACGCTGCGAATTTTGTTGCGTGCGCTGGCCGTCTTGACAAACGATAGCCAGTCCTTGCTCGGCCGCTGGTTGGGGTTGGTGATGATCTCGACCGTGTCGCCGTTTTTGAGTTTCTGGCGCAGCGGCGCAATCTTGCCGTTGATGCGGGCGCCCACGCAGTGATGACCGACCTCGGTATGCACCAGATAGGCGAAGTCCAACGCGGTGGCGCCATTCGGCAGCGCCTTGACGTCCCCTTCGGGGGTAAAGGTGAAGACCTCGTCCGAAAACAGATCGACCTTAACCGACTCGAGAAACTCGGCCGCATCCTTGACATCTTTTTGCTGATCGAGCAGCTCCCGCAACCAGGCAAATTGTGATAAATCATGCTTGCGGTTGCTGTCGCCCTTGACTCCTTCCTTGTAAACCCAGTGCGCTGCGATGCCTTGCTCGGCAATGCGATGCATTTCCTCGGTGCGGATCTGAATTTCCACCCGCTCGCCGTTCATCCCGATTACCGTCGTGTGAAGAGATTGATAACGGTTAAATCTTGGGCACCGCGATATAGTCTTTGAATCGTCCTACCACCGGTTTCCACAACGCGTGGATGAGGCCCAGCACGCGGTAACAGTCGCCGATGCTGGTCGTGATGATGCGAAAGGCAATGATGTCGTATATCTGGTCAAAGTCCACTTCCTTTTGCCGCATCTTGCGAAAGATACTATAAATGTGTTTGATCCGGCCGGAGACCGTGGCCGTGATCTCATTGTCGGTCACCACGGTGCGCAGCATATCGATGACTTCTTCGATATATTGCCGCCGCTCCTTGATGAGTTGATCAAGGTGTTCGCCAAGCCTTTGAAACTCCTCGGGAAACATCCAACGAAACGACAAATCTTCCAATTCAGTGCGGATCCACTGGATGCCGAGCCGATTGGCTAACGGTGCGTAGATATCCAGCGTCTCGCGCGAGATCATCTCCCGTTGATTCGGCTCCATATATTCAAGGGTACGCATGTTGTGCAGCCGGTCGGCCAATTTGACGAAGATGACCCGCAGATCCTGCGACATAGCCACGAGCATCTTGCGCACATTCTCGGCCTGGCGTTCCTCGCCGCTATGGAACGACACCTTCGCGAGTTTGGTTACCCCCTCGACTAAAAACAGCACCGTCGGTCCGAACAAGGATTCTATCTCTTGGGGAGTGGCCAAGGTGTCCTCAAGGGTGTCGTGCAAGAGACCGGTCATGACGCTCGCTTCATCCATGTTGAGCTGGGCTATAATCAGGGCGACGCTGAGGGGGTGCACCAAGTATGGTTCGCCCGAACGCCTGAGTTGTCCTTGGTGAACCTTGGCGGAATATTCATAGGCCTTCTCGACCTCGCTGACCTTAGCTTCGGGGTTGTTTTTGCGGAGCTGGTCAAGAATGTCTTGTAAGGTTATCATGAGTCTAAAAAAAATATAATCATGAATTGGTCGTTCGAAACGGTAGTCTGGTTACCATCGTTCAGTCCAGTGTTTTCTTTATGATTATTGCATGGGTTTGATTATAGGGGGCCCCTGTCTGTAGTGGCAGCTGCCGTAACAATAGTTTTATTTTTCATCGGGATACCTCTAATATATTGATATATTTATATATTTTACATACGAGATCGTTATGTAGAAATCCCCAGAATAGAAGCTTAATTAAATTTTGGTGGTTTTTTTTGATCTTTAGCATTCAGGACTTGACAAATTCAGAAGCTGTGATTACCTGTTACGCCGGCTTTTAAAATAACTGGTAACGCAAGGAGGAGGAATCTACATGAAAGTAAGACCGTTATACGACAGGATTCTGGTTAGACGGCTGAGCTCAGAGGAGAAAACCAAAGGCGGAATAATCATTCCGGAAACAGCGAAAGAAAAGCCCGTTGAAGCCGAAGTGATCGCCATTGGTAAAGGCCGTCGCAACGAAGAAGGCACCAAACGTATAGAAATGGATGTCAAGGTTGGCGATCGCATCCTTTTCGCCAAGTACACAGGCAACGAGATTAAACTCGACGGTGAGGAACATCTGATTCTGAATGAAAGCGATGTCCTCGCGATCATTGAGCGATAAAGGAGAACTGCCATGCCAGCCAAAGTACTTAAAGTATCGGGAAGACGCGCGCGCTTCATTGTTGCGCGGAGTAAACAAATTAGCTGATGCGGTCAAGGTGACCTTGGGACCGAAAGGCCGTAACGCCCTCTTAGAGAAATCCTGGGGATCTCCGACGGTGACCAAGGACGGCGTCACGGTTGCAAAAGAGATCGAGCTCGAAGACAAGTTCGAGAATATGGGCGCTCAGATGGTCAAGGAAGTCGCTTCCAAAACCTCTGATATCGCCGGCGACGGCACCACCACAGCCACGGTGCTGGCTCAGGCTATCTATCGCGAAGGGTGTCGGTTGATAGCCGCCGGACACGACCCCATGGAAATCAAACGCGGCATCGACCAAGCCGTGGAGTCGGTTGTCGATTCGCTTAAAAAGATGTCCAAAAAGATTCAGGATGAGAAAGAAATCTCCCAGGTTGGGACGATTTCCGCCAATGGCGATCGCACCATTGGCGAGATAATCGCCAAGGCCATGGAGAAAGTCGGCAAGGAAGGCGTGATCACCGTGGAAGAGGCCAAGGGCCTTGAGACCACTCTTGATTTGGTCGAGGGTATGCAGTTCGATCGCGGCTATCTGTCACCGTACTTCGTAACCAACGCCGAGAAGATGACCACTGAGCTCGAGGATCCCTACATCCTGATACATGAAAAGAAGCTCTCCAATATGAAGGACTTGTTGCCGTTGCTCGAGCAAGTGGCCCGTTCCGGCAAGCCGCTGATGATCATCGCCGAGGATGTCGAGGGCGAGGCGCTCGCCACGTTGGTGGTCAACAAACTGCGCGGCACCTTTTCATGCTGCGCGGTCAAGGCGCCCGGTTTTGGGGATCGACGCAAGGCCATGCTTGAAGACGTCGCCATCCTGACCGGCGGCAAGATGCTGGCCGAGGATTTGGGCGTCAAGCTCGAAAACGTCACGATTAAAGATCTTGGCAGCTGCAAGCGCATTACGGTGGATAAGGACAACACCACCGTAGTGGGCGGCTCTGGAAAACAGGCTGACATTGCTGCGCGCATCAAGCAAATCCGTTTCCAAATCGAAGAGACCACCAGCGACTACGATCGCGAAAAGTTGCAGGAACGCTTGGCCAAACTGGCCGGTGGTGTGGCGGTTATCCGCGTAGGCGCGGCGTCTGAAGCCGAGATGAAAGAGAAGAAGGCCCGCGTCGAGGACGCGCTGCACGCAACGCGCGCCGCGGTCGAGGAGGGTGTTGTGGTGGGCGGCGGCGTGGCGCTCTTGCGGGTACAGCCCAAGCTTTCCAAACTTGAGTTGAGCGATACGCGCAAGGTGGGTGTTGCCATCCTCTCCAAAGCTATGGAGGAGCCAATCCGCCAGATAGCGGCCAACACCGGCTTGGAGGGTTCGGTGGTCCTTGAGAAAGTGCGCGAGGGCAAGGGCGACTTCGGTTTCAATGCCCAGACCGAGGTGTTTGAGGATTCGTTTAAGGCTGGCGTAATCGATCCGACCAAGGTCGTGCGCATTGCCTTACAGAACGCAGCTTCGGTAGCAGGCCTGCTGTTGACCACCGATGTCATGGTCAGCGAGAAGGTCGAGAAGAAAGAGCCGGCCATGCCGAGGGGCGGCGGCCCCGGTCAGTTCGGCGGCGGCGGCGATATGGACTATTAGAGACTGTTAGCGAGCGAGCGTGAGCGAAGCGAGCGTTACAGTCTCTTACCCCCGAAGGGGGCTAGAGGATTAGCCCCAGCGAAGCGACAGGGGTTAGAGATATTGCGAACGCAGTGAGCGTACAGTCTCTTGTCCCCGAAGGGGGCTAGAGATTATTGCCGAGCGAAGTGAGGCTTACGCTCTCTTACCCCTGGAGCGAAGCGACAGGGGCTAGAAAGGGAGTTTAGGAGGCGAGCGTTACAGCCTCTTATCCCCGCAAGGGGACTTGAAATCGTTCCGATTGTTCTTATCGGGAGGACCCACGTCCTCCCGATTTTTTGTCTTCTTGCGCCCGAAAAGGCATAATAGGATTCTTGGGGTAGAATATTATTGCTCGTGGCTGAAAAAAACACTGGACTTACGATATATTTTTTTTGGTATTCTCTCCCTTGCATCAGGACTGGTTTATGTCGATAGTTAATCAGTGGAGATATTGGCAGGTGGTTTGAAAGGAAGTGCAGATGTCAGAAAAACGAAGTGAATCAGAAAAACGAAGTGAAAACGACGTACCGCGCGACTCATTCGAGATTCCATCCGAGTTACCGATACTGCCGGTGCGCAACACCGTGTTGTATCCGTCGATGGTGTTACCGTTGATGGTGGCGCGCGGTAAATCCGTCAAGTTAGTGGATACGGTGCTCATGGGTAACCGGTTGTTGGGTGTGGTAGCCCAAAAAGACCCCGCCATCGAAGATCCCGACGAGAAGGATCTCTTCCACTTTGGGTCGGTTGGAATCATTCTCAAGATGCTTAAGTTTCCGGACGAAAGCATTCGCGTCCTGGTGCGCGGCATTCAACGGGTGCGCATCAAGGATTACACCTCGAAGGATCCCTTTTTCCGTGCCGAGGTCGAGGTGCAGGAAAGCATCCCGGCTCAAGGGGTAAAGGTCGAAGCGCTCGTTCAGAACATCCGCTCGCAGTTTACCAAGCTGATCGAGAACTCGCCCATACTCCCGCGCGAAACCCAGGTTTCAGCCCAGAATATCGACGACCCCGGGATGCTTACGGATTTTATCGCAACCAATCTCAATCTTAAGCTCGAGGACATGGAGGACGTGCTCGAAACCATCGACGTCACCCTTCGACTTGAAAAAGTCGCCCGCCTGCTCAACCGCGAGATCCAGGTGGCCGAACTGGGCAGCAAGATCCAAGACGAGATCAAAAGCCAAATCGACCAGAGCCAGCGCGAGTACTACCTACGTCAGCAGATGAAGGCTATCAAGAAAGAGTTGGGCGAGGACGATGCCGGCTCGCGCGAGATGGAAGAGCTCGAACGTCGTATTCAGGAGGCTGGCCTTCCCGAGGAAACACGCAAGGAGGCCGATAAAGAACTCAACCGCCTCAGTCGAATGCATCCGGAGAGCGCCGAGTACACCGTCGCCCGAACGTATCTGGATTGGATTTGCGAGCTGCCTTGGTCAAAGCATACAGACGACAACCTCGACATTGAAAACGCCCGCACCATCCTCGACGAGGATCACTTTGGATTGAAAAAGCCGAAAGAGCGCATCTTGGAGTATCTGGCGGTGCGCAAGCTCAAAAACGACATGAAGGGCCCGATTCTCTGCTTTGTGGGTCCGCCCGGGGTCGGCAAGACCTCGCTGGGTCGTTCGATCAGCCGCGCCATGGGACGCAAGTTTGAGCGCATCAGCCTCGGCGGGGTGCGGGACGAGGCCGAGATTCGCGGCCACCGCCGCACCTATGTCGGCGCGTTGCCGGGTCGGATTATTCGGGCCATGCGCAAGGTGGGTTCGAACAACCCGCTTATTATGTTGGACGAGGTCGACAAACTGGGCGCCGACTTTAGAGGCGATCCGAGCAGTGCCTTGCTCGAGGTGCTCGACCCGGAGCAAAACTACACCTTTACCGATCATTATCTGGATCTGCCCTTCGATCTGTCGAAGGTGATCTTTATTACGACGGCGAACGTTCTCGACACCATCCCCGGTGCTCTCCGGGATCGCATGGAGGTTTTAGAGCTGCCGGGTTACATCGTCGAGGAAAAACTGGAGATCGCCAACCGGCATATTATTCCCAAGCAACTGAAGGAGCACGGCATCAGCGATCTCAAAATCGAATTCCAACGAGAAGCGCTCATAAAAATCGCGGAAGAGTACACCCGTGAAGCAGGCGTACGCCAGCTCGAGCGCGAGATCGCCGGTGTATGTCGGAAAGTGGCGATGCGGGTGGCCACCGGCGATAAAGAAAAGGTGACCATCAAAGCGGAAGATCTCCACGCCTACCTTGGGCCCCAGCGATTCTTCTCGGAACTGGCCGAACGCACCGACATTCCCGGTGTGGCGATTGGGTTAGCCTGGACGCCTACCGGCGGCGAGGTGCTTTTTATCGAGGCTTCGCGCATGCCGGGCGGGAAGAATTTAAAGATAACCGGTAAGCTAGGCGACGTGATGGCGGAATCCGCGCAGGCGGCATTCAGCTACATCCGCTCCCGCGCCGGTGAGTTGGGTATCGAGGAGGATTTTTTCAATAAGTACGATATCCATGTGGCATGTGCCGGCCGGCGCTATTCCCAAAGACGGTCCCTCGGCCGGCATTACCCTGGCCACCGCGATTGCCTCGCTCCTGACCGATCGACCGGTGGTCTCGGACTTGGCCATGACCGGTGAGATCACCTTGCGCGGGAAGGTGCTGCCGGTCGGCGGGATCAAGGAGAAAGTGCTCGCCGCCGCACGCAATGGGCTTTCGCGGGTGATTTTACCGGCTCGCAACGAAAAAGACCTCGAAGAAATTCCCAAGGAGGTCAAGGAACGGGTCAAGTTTATCTTTGTCGATAATGTCGAACAAGTGTTTGAGTTGGCGTTAGGCCCTAAACGGGACCTGTCGGCAATAAAAAAGCCGCGCTCGCGCTCCACCCCCAAAAAGGGAACGGCCTCTCCTTCACAGGCGGTGCCGACGGCGTAATATTTCAAAGGGTTATCCCCTTTTTCTTCCGTTTTATCATTGTGTTATCATCACGTTAGACTCAATAAAAAAGAAGTTGACATATACGGCAATATGCCGTACATTTTCTAGTAGAAAGGACGGAGAGCTATGGACAAAAATGCGCGCGTGATCGTTAGAGAAAATATAGAACGTCTGGAGGCGCGTATTCCCGCGCCATTGAAGAGGATATTTATGCGTGCTTCAAACCTGGAAGGCCAGACTCTAACGGATTTTGTCCTTCAGGCGGCGGCAGAGGCAGCTCGAAGGGTCATCCGCGAGCATGAAATCTTGGACCTGAGTCAACGGGATCAGATAGCCTTTGCCGAGGCAATATTGAATCCGCCGGCGCCGAACCCTGCGTTGAAAATGGCAGCGAGACGATACCGACGCAGGTCTGGTCGATGAAGACCCTTTCGCTTCGAGATCTCTATAGAATAGAACCACTTTCCTCGGCTCATGATCGTGCTTCCTTTTCATGCGGAAATTCAGACCTCGACCGATATCTCAGACAGCAGGCATCACAGGATTCACGACGAGATTTCGCCACGATTTTCATGGCTGTAGAGATAAGCACGGATGTTCTGCATGGCTTCTACTCTCTCTCTATGGCCTCCGTACTGTTAGATCAGCTACCAACGGAAATTGCCCGGAAGATGCCTCGGTATCCAACTGCCCCTGCCGTTAGGTTGGGTCGCCTCGCAGTTCACCAAGACGTCCAAGGAAGGGGACTTGGAGCACATCTCTTGATCGACGCCATGTGCCGCGCCCTAAAGAATGACCTTGCATGGACGGCTTTTGTCGTTGAGGCAAAAAATGACCGAGCGCGAACGTGGTATAAGAAATTTGGATTCCGCAGCTTCTTTGACAATAAAAACCACCTCTATCTGGTGCGAAAGACCATTGAGTCGCTAGATCTGAATGAGCCACGGTGAAGGAATCCCTAAGAGATTATCCTTTCTCCTACAGTTTAATTAGTTGATACGTGCTGTGACCCAAGCCGATGCGCTCGGCATGCTTAAAAATGATCCCGTAGTCAATGTCGTACACCGCGCGCCAGGGGTCGCCTTGGCAATCGGCTGCCTTGGAGAGCGGCAATGGCGTTGCTTCGCGAACGAGTGTGGTGGAAGCGACGTCTATGGCCACCGGATCGGTTGAGGAAAGAAATCCCAGGTCCGGGACGAACGGATTGTCGTTCCAGTCGCAACAGTCGCAATCAGGGGTGATTTGAATGAGGAAATTGATGTAGCCGACCTTTCCGGGTTTGTCTTTGACTACCGCCAACGCGTATTCGGCGGTTTTGATTTGGATCATGTCGGCAGAAGTTTCCCAACGAATAGGAATTGCCTCGTGGGGGCACGCGGCCGTGCATTCGCCGCAGCCAATGCAGCGTGAATCATCGATCTGGGCCATGCGCCGGCCCGTTGAGGTTTTAAGGTGATCGACAAGCTCAATGCACTGTTGCGGGCACCGCCGTGTGCAAATGCCGTCGCCGGTGCATTTCGTTTGGTCGACAATAGGCCGCAGGTCCGAATGTAGAATTTGTTTGCCGCCCGGAGCAGCGCAACCCATCCCGAGGTTTTTGAGCGCACCGCCAAAGCCGAAGAGCATGTGTCCTTTCACGTGACTGAGAACAATCATGACGTCGGCATCAAGAATGCCCGAAGCTATTTTTGCCTTTCCAACGGTTGAGCCCGGCAGATCGATCTCTCTGTAATCACGGCCCCAAATGCCATCGGCGACAATTACCGGTGCGCCCAAGGTAAGGGCGGTAAACCCGTTCTGCGCCGCTGCCAAAATGTTTTGTACAGCATTCCGACGCATGCCCGTATAAAGGGTGTTGGTGTCGGTGACGTACGGCAAACCGCCTGATTTTTGCACTAACTCAACAATTGCCGCTACATACGGTGGTGGAATAAAGGCAACATTTCCCGGTTCGCCCCAGTGCACCTTGATTGCCACTCGGTCACCTTTTTGGATCAACTTATCGAACCCGGCTTTATAAAAAAGCTCCTTTACTTTGTGAATCCGATTACGTTTAGCCGATGCGCGGGCGTTATGAAAAAAAATCTTGTTCTCCATCGATACACCTCCACAGGCTCTAACCCCTAAAGGGATAAGAGCCCGTAAAGCTCACTGCTAACCGACACAAAAACTGATTATGGAAATAATCGAAGGCTTATGCAATGTAAATGAATTAAGGGTAGTGACTCAGTTTGAGGCTTGCGGGTGTTCGTCGAACGACACGGCAAACTGACCCACTAACGAATTAAGACCAGTCAATCATATAAAAAGTCTTTTAGAGTTGGAGAATAGATAAAGATTACGTAACCCTTGACAATCGATTCTTGGTGATTAATCTTTTAACGTGGAGGAAAACCTAAAAATCTTGCAATAACCTGTAACTACTACTGATTTTGGAGGACTGTATGAGCAAGTGCATAGGGATAGATCTGGGTACTACCAACTCGGTGGTAGCAGTAATGGAAGGCAGCGAGCCGAAGGTAATTCTAAACGAAGAGGGCGGTCGTACCACTCCATCGGTGGTTGGGTTTCAAAAAGATGGAGAAATTTTAGTCGGACAGGTTGCCAAACGTCAATCCATAACCAACCCAGAAAATACCGTCTATAGCATCAAGCGTTTCATGGGGCGCAAGTACACTGAAGTTGGTGAAGAGATGCGTCTCGTTCCGTACAAGGTTGTCAAAGCGAGCAATAACGACGCTCAAGTCGACATTCAGGGAAAAAAATATTCTCCACCCGAGATCAGCGCCAAGATCCTGCAAAAACTGAAACGGGCCGCCGAGGCCTATTTAGGAGAAGAGGTAAAAGAGGCGGTTATTACCGTGCCGGCCTACTTTAACGACAGCCAGCGCCAGGCCACCAAGGACGCGGGAACTATTGCCGGGCTGAACGTACTGCGTATTGTCAACGAGCCCACCGCGGCTGCTTTGGCCTACGGCTTGGACAAGAAAAAGGACGAAGTGATAGCGGTATACGACTTTGGCGGCGGCACCTTCGACATCTCAATCTTGGAGGTGGGCGAAAATGTCGTTGAAGTTATTTCGACCAACGGCGATACCCACTTGGGCGGCGATAATATCGATCAGCGCATCATCGAGTATCTCGTCGCCGAGTTTAAGCGCGATCAGGGCATCGATGTATCGAACGATAAAATGGTCATGCAGCGGTTAAAGGAGGCGGGCGAGAAAGCCAAAATCGAGCTAAGCTCTGCACTTGAGACCGAAATAAACTTGCCCTTCTTGACCGCCGACAACACCGGACCTCGGCATATGAACATTAAATTGACCCGCGCGAAGCTCGAATCGCTGTGCGAGGATCTCATCGGCGCACTCCTTCGAACCAACCCGCAAGGCGCTGGCCGACGCCAAGAAAAAACCGTCCGAAATCGACGAGGTGGTTCTCGTTGGCGGTATGACCCGCATGCCACGTATTCAGGCCGAGGTGAAAAAATTCTTCGGCAAGGAACCCAACCGGTCAGTCAACCCGGACGAAGTCGTGGGTGTCGGCGCCGCCTTGCAAGCGGGTGTTCTCAAGGGTCAGGTTAAGTTTACTCTTGTTGGATGTCACCCCGCTGTTGCTTGGCATTGAGACCCTCGGGGGCGTCATGACCCGCTTGATAGAACGCAACACCACCATCCCGACCCGCAAGAGCGAGATATTTTCAACCGCAGCGGATGGTCAGACCTCGGTCGAAGTGCATGTGTTACAAGGCGAACGCGAGATGGCGCGCGACAATCGCACCTTGGGTAAGTTTATTCTCGACGGTATACCGCCTTCCCCGCGCGGCTTGCCGCAAGTCGAAGTTACCTTTGACATAGACGCTAACGGCATCGTCAATGTAACCGCCCTTGATAAGGCAACCAGCCGCGAGCAGCACATCACCATCACCGCAAGCTCAGGCTTGAACAAGAACGAGATCGATAAGAAGGTAGAAGAGGCCAAGGTGCACGAGGAAGAAGACAAGAAACGTCGACAAGAGGTCGAGACGCGCAATCGTGGGGAGCAGTTGGTCTATCAGACTGAAAAGATGTTGAAAGAGTACAAGGACAAACTGCCTGCCGACGCGGTTTCCAACATCGAGTCGCGTATTCAAGATTTGAAGAACGCCGTCTCCGCTGAAAAAACCGAGGATATTCAGAAAGCGACCGATGACCTGATCCAGGCTTCGCAAAAAATGGGAGAGGTTCTTTACCGCTCGACGGCCGGCGCTGCCGGTGCAGAAGCGGCTGGTGGTGGCTCCGGCCCGGCCTATACGACGCCACCGCCCGGCGGGGGGGCTTCGAGCGACACCAGCGATAGTGATGTCATCGACGCCGACTTCAAGGAATCCAAGGGCTAAGAGGTTGTCATTCCCGCGCAGGCGGGAATCCAGTATGGCTGGGGTCTGGATCCCCGCCTTCGCGGGGATGACGCATTGACCTAACGCACCTACGTGCGGTCCGTTTCTTCCAATCTAAACGTAGGCGGTTCGATACGTTGGCCGCGGCAGTTTGGGCAGGCGCTCGGGCGGGTGAGCCGGGTGCGCTTCGTAAACTCATAGCTGCAACCAAGGCACTGGGCCGGTTTGATCACTAAACAGAGCGATCGTCGGCGTAATGTGTGTTGTAAGTGTTCAAGATGGGGTATCACTTCTTTCTCAGGGATGCCGAGCAACCCTGACAGATCGCGGGCGGTCAGGGGTCCTTGCCTGAGGTGCCCGAGAATCTCCTGACGCAGGGTGTGTTGTCGCTCCCGCGGTTCTTTTAGTTTTTGGTTTTTAGCCATTGAAAACCCTGATCCTAAGCGCTAAACCTTCTGTTCGCCATAAGCAGCGTGCTTAAAGGTTACTTTCCCTGAGTATTATAAGAGTAGCGCAGACAGCGATAAGCATGAGCGAGTGGCGCCGTTCAATAAACCACTTTTTGTAACTTGTTATTGGATGCGAGCCAAGTTCTCTGAGATACCCGTCGAGCCCAAACCACGTTCCCGCCCAAAAGAACATGATGAAAAGAAAGTCAGACTTGCCGGGGGTGATAGGCAGTTCTGATCGAAAATTCAATGCAATCCAAGATACACCAACGACTAAGGCACTAGCGGCCAATGTTGCAACAGCGGAATAAACCATGTCATATCGAAAGCTCGACCAACGCCGTTTAGCGCGAACATCTTTTATAGTTCTCATAACACCTAGAATAGCAAGCCCCGCTCCCGGTAAAAGCAGTATCAGCCCATAGAGGCAATGTAGTGGTTCTGTACCTAAAGAGCCTAACAAAACCAGAAGAGAAATTAAATAGAGCGCTTGGTTGTATGACAAACGGCCGTTTGAGGAATCAGGATTTTTATAAGGAACCAAGGAAAGAATAAGAAGAGCAGACAACAAAATCCCAGGTCTGAGAGAAAGAGTTGCAGGCCATACCGCGAGGCCGAGGACTAGGACAATCACCAATATTTCCGAAAGTGCCATCAAGATATTTTGTTTCCTGAGTTCCATCGGCCGATCACCAGGGTGGCTCCCACGGTAAACCAAAGGTTGTAGACAACTGCTCCGTTAAAAAGGTTGTCATGAAATAATCCGATCGCCAAAAAGCTTGCTGCCGCAACGATTGAACCTCGAACAAAACCTCGTAAAAATACCTTGTCAGGAGGCAGATCTTTCCGTACCCTCCATGCTCTTCTGAAAAATACAACAAAGAGAAGGCAAAACCCCATAGTGCCAATGGCGCCGGTTTCAGCAAGCACGGTGAGGAGATTGCTATGCGCCCATGCGAGTACCCCGGGGAACTGTACCTCTCCAACAGCACGGGTCCGCGCTGCGATGTCCCTTTCCGCGCCGTGACTATAATTTCCATAGCCAGATCCGGTGAGGGGATAACGATTGGCTTCATCTTGCGCAATCTGCCACAGGGTTAATCGTCCCCAATCTCGGGATCCTGAGAAACTCTCAAGAAGACGGTGGGTTACCTGAGGAGTAAGAATGCTACCTATGGTTCCCAACAAAAGAATCGATGCAACCAGGGCAATGCGTGTGCTTTTTCTATGAAAAAGAGCCGTGCTTATGATGGCCAAGGCGGCTAGTATTGACACAACGAGCGCCGCCCTGGTCCACGTGAAGAATATCCCCACGCCAATGCACCATGCGGCTGCTAGCCATAGCAAACGATTCCTGAAGGCGGCTTGTTCTATCGCCAATGCCAAACTCCAACAAAATGGAAAAAGAAGTACATGGGCGAAGGTAAGCCGGCTAAAAAAGAGCCCCACAGCTCCAACTTTTCCTTCAGCTCCCGTGATGGGTTTTAACAAAACTTCTATATCGGGATGGAGAAGGTGACCCAGGGGGTACGTGCCCGAAATGCTTTGGAATACGCCAAATGCACTAACCATGCAGGATAATAAGATGATGCCTATCAATGCCTTATACAACGTCCGCTCGCGATCCAGGAAATACCAAGTTACATAATAGGCTGTTATCGTCCAAAATGAGGTGGATTCTTGAAACGAAGGCGGGCCGAGCTCTGACAGAAACAACGATAGTCCGATGGCAGCAAGCCAAAAGAGAAAGGCTTTGTCTAACGGGGTTGCATAGAGGTTTTTTCCGCGGGTCCATATGGTCCCGGCGATTATGAGCGCGATCCCCGCAATGACCGATGACTGCATCCACGATATTGAAATGGGCAGCGACCAAGCAAAGATCAGAAGCGTGATCGATCCTGCTTTCCGCAACCACGACGGCATTGGCGGCGTTTCTTTGGTGATGCCAACGCTACCCACAGAAGCTCCTTCAGAATGATTTTTTCAATAGTCTAACCCACAGAGGAGCGGCTGCCAGGAAAACAGTTACCACAGGAAGCCAGGCGCCGGCTACCGCTGACAAGAGGCCACCCGAGACCGCCGAGGTGCAGACCGCGACTAGGAGGTAGCCGACAAACACTAACGCCATGGCCTCGGTTAGCGCTCCGGAGATGGCTCTTTTTCTCCAGGGAACCGAGAGCCAAGGAAAACCCAGCAATACCAACGCGAATCCCATTAACGGAATTGCAAACCGGCTATGGAGCGCCAGTAGATACTCGGCGACCGGCAACCCTCGCCGTTGCAACTCCTCGATGTTCGCGGATAGCTCGGCGAGTTTTTTTTGTTGCGGCCTCCCGGAAACCTCCCGAAACCGTTCGGGTCCCTCGGTTAGCGGGATGTTTTTCTTCTCCCACGTTTGCCACTGAATCTCGTTTCCCCGACTGAACTGTCGTTCCTCTACGCCGCTGCCGAGCCAGGAATTCCCCTGCCACTCCATTGTGTGAAGATCGGTTCTTTTCTTGACGCGAAATTTCGCATCCATCTCCCAAATGGTTACCGACGTCATGCTTTTTCCGTCTGGACTTTTTTCCTGCACCCGAAAGAGCCTGCCAGCATCTCCTTGGTACCATTGGTGGTTTTTAAAAATCGCCAGGTGCTATCGATTCGACCAAAGCTGCGTATCATCAGGGGTTCCATTTTATTGAGTGCTGGCGGGATCAAGTACTCCTGAACCATAACGGTGGCCGCCATAACGAAGCTCGTGACAACCATAATGGGTATAAGCAGCCTAACCTGGCTAATGCCCGCCGCCGCCATGGCGCGAAGCTGCTGAGTGCCACCCAGCAGGGCAAACACGATACAGGTACTTCCGACCAAGGCGACCGGGAGCAAGAGGTTGAGCCAGGTTGGCAGTCGCAAGATAATCATCAAGAGCACATCGACACCGGAGCCTTTTCCAGCCAACAGGAAATGAGCCAGTTCAAAGAAATCGAGAACCAGCGCCAACAGCATGAGTATGGATAGAACGATTATTAGAATCAGGCTCTGAAGCCCGATAATCATGCGGTCGACAATCATGCCGGTCTCCGGGCCAGGCTGGTGAGCCGCAAGCCCGCAGTGGCGCCCACGAGGAAATCTGGTAGCCAAGCGGCAAAAGCGGGTTGCAGCACGCCGGCTACGACCAGGGCGTCGCCAAAGCGCATCAGCAGATAGTACAGGGTGATCATCGTCACCGCCGTTACCAAGGTTCCGCGCCAACCGCGCAACTTACCGGCCGCGGTCAAGGCGGTGCCCATCAAAGCGAATAAAACCGACGCAAGGGGAAAAGCAAATCGGCGGTGCCACGCGGCAGTCAGGATATTTCTCTCTCGCCGCGTCAGGCTCCCATCGGTAGCGCCGGCAGCAAGTTCCCGTAACGACAGTTGCTCGACGTCGGGTATAAAGCGCGTCCGCTCTGAAACCAACCGCTCAATGTCCATCGAAATATTGCCGGTGTCAAAACGCGCCCGTGAGTATTCATCGCCGGGCATCGCCTCACCGTGAAGCTCGCCGTTTTTGAGGAGGAAGTTCAAGGCGTTTCGATCGCTGCGCGGCGAAATTTCGGCACGCCGCGCCATCAAGGTATGGCAAGAATCCTGCGAGCGGCAGTCAAATACCAGGAATCCGTTCCATTCCTTGCCGTTCGGTTCCATCTGACGAGGGTACAGCACGACATTGGGGATGTCTTCATAGAAGCGCCCGGCTTCAAGCGAAGCAACGGTGTGCCGTCTGGTGAGTTCGGCGACGATTTCTTTGAGAGCAAGATTGGAAGCAGGCGCAATCTGAGAGGCCACGCCGCCTGCCGCAAGCGCGCCCATTACTCCTAAGATGGCTGGAGCGACCGATAGTCGAGTGCTCGAAATTCCGGCGCCGAGAAATGCAATTACCTCTCTGTCGGCCGCCATGCGCCCGAAACCTAATAGAACACCGGTAAGAACCGCGATAGGAATAGTGAAGACGCAGAACCCCGGGAGAAACAGCACCGAGACCTGTATGAGATCGGTGAGTGTAAAACCGGCGCCAAAGGCCAGTCCGCCTATTTTTAGCAATTGCACTATCAAAAAAAGGAGGTTGAGTGAAAAGAATGTTAACAGTACCGGCCAGAAGATCTGGCTGAGAATATAGCGGTGAAGTCTCATTCTCGCCGTTGTAAGGCGGTGTCCTTTTCCTCGACTTTACGGGCTAACTCGTCGCGGTAAGCGGCGATGCGCCCGGTCAACTCGTCGTCCTCCACCGCCAGTATGGTCGCCGCGAGCAACCCGGCATTAAAGCTTCCACTCGGGCCGACGCCAACGGTGGCGACCGGGAAGCCGCGGGGCATCTGGACCGTCGAAAGTAAAGAGTCGGCTCCGTTGAAGGGGCCCGTCGAGAGCGGCACGCCGATCACCGGCAACAGGGAATGCGCAGCAACTACTCCCGCTAAATGCGCCGCTAAGCCGGCGCCAGCCACGATGACCCCAAAACCTTGCTGCCGAGCTTCGCGCGCAAGCCAAATGACTTTTTCCGGGGTACGGTGAGCCGAGGCGACGTGCATCTCATATCTCACGTGCAGCAAGGTTAGCGCTTGGGCAACTTCCTCCATCACCGCAAGATCGCTGTCAGAACCCATTAATATCAAAACCCGTTTCGCGCTCATATCAGCTACTCCAACGCCCGATGGGCTATGTCCCGACGGAACGCCATCCCGGCAAAACTGATGTTTTTCACCGCCTGGTAGGCGCGTTGCTGTGCTTGACGAATATCCGTGCCTAGGGCAGTGACACCGAGGACCCGTCCCCCATCCGTGAGCACCTGCCCATTCTGCAATCGGGTGCCCGCGTGAAATACTTTGATGTCCGGCAGGCCTTCGACTGAATCCAGACCGCTAATGACGTTGTTTTTGTCATAGCTGCCCGGGTAACCACCCGCGGCAATCACCACGCACACCGCCGGCCGAGAATCCCACAGCAACGGGACGCGATCGAGGGTGCCGTTGGTGCATGCCCGCAAGACCGGGGCAAGATCAGAGCGTAACCGCATAAACAGAGCTTGACTCTCTGGGTCGCCCAGGCGCACGTTGAACTCGAGCACGCGCGGTCCATCGGCACCGACCATCAAACCGGCATACAAAAAACCGCGATAGGGACTGCCGGCGGCGGCCATACCGGCGAGCAACGGACGAAAAACGCGCGTGGTCACCTCCTGCTCCAAGTTGGCGGTCAGCACCGGCGCCGGCGAATAGGCGCCCATGCCGCCGGTGTTTGGACCGCGATCACCATCTAACGCACGTTTATGATCCTGTGACGACGGCAGTAAACGGATGGTGTGGCCATCGGTCACGGCGATGCACGAAACCTCTTCGCCGCTCTGCAGCTCTTCTATCAAAATATGCTCGCCGGCTTCTCCAAAGGCGCGCTCATCCATCAACAAGCGAATGGCGCGTTCTGCCTCGGAAGCGTCCTGGCAGATAAGCACGCCCTTTCCCGCCGCCAGGCCGTCCGCTTTTACCACCCACGGTTGAGGATGCTCACGAACAAAGCGTATGGCCGCATCGGATTGGTCGAAGACGCGGCCTGGTGCCGTCGGAATGTTATACCGCTGCATCTGCTCCTTGGCAAAGACCTTACTGCCCTCAAGCGCCGCGGCTTGACGATGAGGGCCTACCGTTTCAATGGCTTCCTCGGCCAAGCGGTCGGCTATTCCCGATACCAGCGGCCGCTCCGGCCCCACCACCACCAGATCCGGATGGCGCTTCCGAGCTAACCGGATCTGCCCCTCAAGATCGTCGGCTGCAACAGGCACACAAGTAACCTTGGGCTCGGCCGCCATACCGGCGTTGCCCGGCGCGCAGATAATCGATTCAACCTCATGGCTTCGAGCCAGCGTCCACGCGAGGGCATGTTCGCGCCCCCCGCCGCCGATTACCTGCAACCGCATGACGTACCTCATTCGCCCCGTGGCGATCGACATAGGTACCTAACAGTTGCATCAACGCTCGTCAAGGCTTTTACTGGCGTATACTGGAGGACTGGTAACGTTAACGATTAACCGAGGAGATCCTTAAGTTCTGCTTTTTCACTGAGATCAAGTAGTTTTTGTAAGCCGGTTGCCTCGAGCTGCCGCACGCGTTCGCGGGTTAAGTTCAAAATCTCACCTACTTCCTCGAGCGTCATGCCGCCACGCTCGGCTACATCCAAGGCACACGTTTCACTGAGATCCCAGACCTCTTTGTCCGGGAAGTTGAGCTTTATAGAACCCGTTTGAGGATTGACGTCCAAGTAGAGGTGGTGTTTACAGGAGACGAACAAGCACGGGCGCCTCCCATTGATGCATTCGCATCGTTTGTGTGGACGCTTTTGTGCAGCCAGTTCAAGCAACTTAGGATCGACCGGTTCTCGCCGCCGGTCACGGAGCATTTGTTTACGAGCAATGGTTTTTGACCTTCGTCGCCCCTTGCGGCTTTCAGATGCGTTGGTACCGGTCGAAGTGCCCGCGTGGCTCGCGTTCATAAGAAACCTCCTTGGCTCTTGGAAGGCGGGAGAGTGCCGGCCACCGCCAGCCGACTCCCGATTTTTTCTAAACGTGAGAACAAGGCGATGGCATCTTGATGCGTCTTGACCACTTCCTGGTTGAAGGCCTGCATCGATGCCTCTGATTCATCCAGTCGGTTAATCCACTGCATCAGGCGGGCGAAAAGCTGCCGGATTGCATCGGACAATCGTTCCAGGTCGTTTTGTAGCGAGATAATTGACTCTCGGATCTCAGCTAGCGTGCGATCCTCCTGCATCATGCTCTTGATTAAATTGATGCGCCTCAAGACCGAGGCAGGATAAACTCCGCAGGAACCGCGGTGCTTACCCTTGCGTCCCACTCGCCGTGAGGTTGGTAACAACCCCAATTGAACATATTTACGAAAAGTTGCTTCAGATAATTTAAATCCCCGCGACTGAAATAAGGTGATAATCTCTAGCGCCGAAATGCCGTTTGGGTAGCGTTGCTCAAGCTGGCTGAGTTCATCAATGCTGAATAGACTCAATAGTCTTCTTGGTTCAGATGCCATTTATTTCCGGTAATATGTTGAATGTATTATTTCCAATTCTTCCCCACCCAGGGTGTTGTTCTTATTGCCTATTATATATATTATATTGATTGTATTTTGTCAAGTGAAAAATTTTCATAGGAGTCTGAAGGACGCCCAGGCAGCTCCGGCTAGCGCAGCGAGCGTTGTCCAGTTGGTTGTCATTGTTCCCCGAGTGCGGTATATCGTTTGTTAATGGCAACAGTTGAGCCCTCTGTGACGGTCATGCCTCAAACGCCTTTCTCGCCAAAAAGTCTCTGGTGGGTACCATCGGTTTTTGCATTAACGGTTGGGTTGGTTCTTGTGGCCACCACCTTCATGATTCCTATTAAGGCCGATGATATTTGGTGGCATCTCAAAACTGGCGAGTATATTCTGCAAAACCTGCGTATGCCGGATCAAAATACCTTTAGTTTCACTGCGCCCGCGTATCCGTGGTTGCCGCAGGAGTGGTTGGCGGAGGTAGTTTTCTTCAGCGTCTATCAACTACTTGGTTCGTATGGCTTAATCGGTTTTGGAGTCCTCCTCAACGGTCTGTGCTGCGCTTTGATCTTTCACCTTACGCGGCGCTCGGGTTGCTCACCCTATCTGTCGGCGATAGTTACGCTGCTGGCGGTTCTGATGATGCTGAGCAACTTCTCTCTAAGGCCGTATCTCTTTGCCAACATTTTCTTCATCTTGCTGTTATACGCCATGGAGCAACCGACCATGGGTGGTCGGATGCGTCCGGTGGTAATGTTCTTGATTTTCTCCGGTTGGGCGAATTTCCACAGCAGTTTCATCACCGGTCTCGCGCTCATGTTCCTCTATCTCGTTTCGGCGATTGCGTCGCACCTGCGCGCGGCCGAGGCACCATGGCATGATGTTCGGGCAATTGGGCGCGATCTTTTGGTTGCATCGATAGCGTGTGTGGCTACTCCCAATCATATCTATGGGCTCATTTTCCCCATTTACTATGTGAAGCAGATCTTCAATCATCAGCTGAGCTTTCTGACCAATATGAGCGAGTGGCAATCGGCTGACTTTTCGAGCCCACTCGGTCGGATGATTACCTTCTACCTGATGTTTTGTGGCTTTGCAGTACTCGGCTCGGGGTTGACACCCAGCCCGGCCCATATTGGGCTTTTGGTCGCATTTTCATTTTTCTCCTATACCAGTATTCGCAATATTCCGCTGCTAGGAATCGCCGCGGCACCCTTACTTGCTCGGCACCTGCCGGCAACTATCGTCAACACCTTCAACTCATGAACACCCCTCACCTTAAGATCGACACCGTGAGACGCTGGTATGCTTCATTAAGGGCGCTCGACCAGCGGGCCCATGATTGGCTGCTGCTCGGGTTATTAGCGGTTGTTGTGTCGGTGACCTTCCTCGTGCCCGACGAAAGTCCTGTCAGTTATCGCTCGTTGACCGGTGTGGCGGAGCTTTCGGATCTTTCGCCGCAATATTATCCGAAGGAGCTCATCCGGCAGATCCGCCTCCACGGCGCCGATCACCGGCTATTTAATTACTTCAGTTGGGGCGGGGCGTTTATTTGGTCGCTCTATCCCGCGGCTCGAGTTTTCATCGATCAACGCAATGACTGTTACCCGCCGGCGGTATTCAACGACTATTTCACGGTTCACGAACTCGAGCCTGGTTGGCAAGCGGTTCTCGATCGCTGGCGGATAGATCTCATCGCGTATCCCCGTGGAGAACGACTCACCGCCGTACTGCTTCAGGACTTGTACGCGAATTGGAAATTAGAATATTTTGGCCATGATGGAGTCCTATTTTCCCGCCTCGCGCAAAATCAGCCTGCACCCGATGAGCCATAACCTCATCGATGGGTCTCGGTTTCGTAGGAATAGGTACCGCCCTTGAGGTTTTGTACGGCGATCGCCATATTCCGTTTGGCTAACGTATTGTTTGGATTAATGTTCAACACCTTCTGCCATTTGAAAATGGCCATCTGGGGGTTTTTAGAGAGGGCATAGGATAATCCCAGCTTATACAGCGCCTCTTCGTTGTTGGGATCGAGTTGGCTCGCATGCAGATAACGGGTAATCGCCAAGATAAAATTGTTTTTTTGAAATGCGACGTCACCATCGTTGATGAGGTCTCGAACCTGCTTTGAACCCGTTGGGGGAAAAACTTCTGGTGCCGGCTCGGGCACTGGGCGGCCTTCGACTCTGGCCAACGCTTGTGCTGCCGCGACGTAGTCGGGATCAACCTTCAAGGTTTGACGAAACCTGAGAGCGGCGGCTTTGGGATTGCCGTTTACCTCATAGGCGAGCCCGAGCCGATAGAGGGCATCCGGGTTTCCTGGCTCGGCCTTGACGGCATCGTAGTAAGCCTTCATCGCTTTTATATAGAATTGCTCCTTCATGGCGGCGTCGCCGTCCTTCAAGAGAGCCGTCACCTCTCTGCTGGCAGTTGGCGCCCGGGGAGGTGGCAATAGTGAATCGGGCTGCGCTGGAGGATTGTCTTGGGCCCTGGCTTTTAATCCTGTCATCATCACGGCAGCCGCAGCTAGCGCGATCCAAAACCGGTACATGAAGCATCTCCTTTTGAAAAAGCGCGAGGCGGTTTTCTGGACGAGGTGCCCTATCGAGAGAGAGCCTTGCGGATTTCCTCGAGCGTGCCGGCCGAACCAAGTTTCTGGTTTTTGTGGGCGATGAACTTGGCATACTCAGCCATGAAAATCTTTCCCGGATCGCGCAGGTCGAATTTTTCCGGAGCGTCGCGGAAGAACTCGCGGTGCACGCGTGTCCATACCAACCGGCCATCGGTATCGATGTTGACCTTGGTGACACCGAGAGGGGCAGCGCGGGCGAACTCATCCTCGTTAACGCCCTTGGCGCCCTTGAGCTTGCCGCCGGATTTGTTGATACGCTCGACCTCTTCCTGCGGTACGGACGAAGAACCATGCATGACCAGGGGGAACCCAGGCAGACGCTTTTGGATCTCCTCAAGCACATCCAAGCGCAAGGCTTGCGCACCGCTGAATTTGTAAGCGCCGTGGCTCGTGCCAATCGCCACCGCCAGGCTGTCGCAACCGGTTTTGGTGACAAACTCCTTGGCCTGGTTGGGGTCGGTCAAATGGGCGTTTTTCTCCTCGACCTTGACATGTTCTTCGACCCCGCCGAGCTGGCCGAGCTCGGCCTCAACCACGATGCGTTTTGTGTGGGCGGCCTTGACGATTTCTTTGGTGATGCGAATGTTTTCCTCGAAGGGATTCGCCGAGGCGTCGATCATGACGCTCGAATAGAAGCCGCTGTTGATGCAGTCGTGGCAGGCCTCCGGATCGCCGTGATCGAGATGGACCGCGAAAATAGACTGCGGGTAGATTTCGTCGGCGGCCCGGATGATGGACTCGAGCATGCGTTTGTCGGTGTAGGAACGCGCGCCCTTGGAGATCTGAATAATGAACGGCGCCTGCGAATCGAGGTTACCGCGGAACAAACCCACGGTCTGTTCTAAATTGTTGATATTGTAAGCACCGATTGCATATTTGCCATACGCAAGCTCGAACAGTTTCTTCGTGGTAACGATCATTATCGGGGCCCTCCTTGGTAATAAATAGGTTGTCCATGTCGGCGCTGACTCGTCATTCCCGCGCAGGCGGGAATCCAGAGGTAACTCAATCTGGATCCCCGCTTTCGCGGGGATGACATCAGATTTGTATTGTGCTACCACGCCACGATGGAAGAATCAACCCCGAACCATTGCTGCCTCGACGGTAGAGATTTTGGAGTCGATCATTTTTTTGATAGACATCTAGCCGCTCTCTAAGGCACTATGTGTCCTTCGAACGGCCGGGAGGAGCAGTGGTTCTCGTGCGCTTAATCGATCAGGAGGCAACGAATGTCCGACATACAGCCCTTTTGCGGCATCAGACCGCGTCCTGATCTTGTTTCTCAGGTAGCGGCGCCGCCCTATGATGTTGTTGATTTTGATGAGGCGCAAGCGTACGTCGCCAATAAACCCTACAGCTTCTTGAGGGTGGAAAAGTCCGAGATCGAACTTCCGCGCGGGCTCGATACGGTTGATCCGCGTATTTTCGAGCACGGCCGAAAAAAGTTTCAAGAGTTGGTCGAGCAGGGCCTCTTTGTTCGCGACAAAAAACCCTCGTTCTACGTTTATCAATTGCGTATGGGCAAGCACGTCCAGGTTGGTGTCGTGGCGGGGGCATCCGTATCGGAGTATCAAGACAATCGGATCAAGAAGCACGAGTTCACCCGCACCGATAAGGAAGACGAGCGCACCCTCCACATTGACGCACTCGGCGCTAACACCGGCCCGGTGTTCTTGACCTACCGGTCCGTCGCGGCGATTGATGATTTCATCCGCAGGGTGCGTAAGCGCAAGAAGGAATTCGATTTCGTCGCCGATGACGGCGTCGGACACAGCCTGTGGGTTATATCCAAGCCCCAGGAAATCGAGAACCTGCGCAACCTATTCGCCGCGGTCCCGGCTTTGTACATCGCCGATGGGCACCACCGTTCAGCGGCCGCCTCGCGAGTCCAGAAGTTGCGTCGGGAGCGCAACCCCCATCACACCGGCAAAGAAGCGTACAACTTTTTCTTGACGGTGATTTTTCCTCACGACCAGATGAACATCATGGAATACAATCGGGTCATCAACGATCTCAACGGGCGCGGCACCGAGGCTTTCATGAAGGCCGTTGCCAACGCTTTCGGTATCGATCGGGCGAGCCAACCGAAACCTGAACAGCCGACCACCTTTGGCATGTATCTAGCGGGAACGTGGCATCGGCTGAGGGCCAAACCCGGCACCTTTCCGGCGGATCATCCGGTCGACAGCCTGGATGCATCCATTCTCCAAAACAACCTTCTGAGGCCTCTCCTCGGGATCAATGATCCGCGTACTGACCAGCGCATTCGATTTGTTGGCGGAATCCGGGGAACGGACGAACTCGAGCGGCGCGCTCAAAAGACCAACGGGGTGGCCTTTGCACTGTACCCGACGGCTATCGAGCAACTGATGACTATCGCGGATGCGGGCCTGGTCATGCCGCCGAAGTCGACCTGGTTTGAACCCAAACTGCGCAGCGGAGTGGTGGTGCGCAGTTTAACCGATTGAAGTCAACGCGCCGACCGCAGGCGCTTCACAAGGGAGAGAAACATGTTGATCCTAATCGCAGACTCATTCGACGCGTCGTTACCCGAGCGACTGAAACCATTCGGCGAGATCACCACGGAAAAGTCGCGGTTGTCCGAAGCCGAGGTGGTGTTAGTACGCAGTAAGACCAAGTGTACCCAAGAATATATCGACTCGGCCCCGAAGCTTAAGCTGATCATCCGCGGCGGGGTAGGGTTGGACAACGTCGATGCCCCGTACGCCAAGAAAAAGGGTATTTTGGTCCAAAACACCCCCGAGGCATCGAGCGTGACGGTGGCCGAGTTGGCGATGGCTCTGATGCTGGCCGTGCCAAACCACATTGTTGAGGCGCACAACAGCATGAAGGAAGGTAAGTGGTTGAAGAAAGAACTGGAGCGCACCGAACTCTACCGGAAGACGCTCGGCATCATCGGCTTGGGCCGCATCGGCAGCGAGGTGGCCAAGCGCGCTCGAGCCTTTGAAATGAAAGTGATCGCCACTGACCCCGTGGTGAAGAAATCGGACCACGCCGAGATGAAGTCACTTGATGAAGTCTTGGCTGCCGCGGACTATCTCTCGTTACACGTGCCTAAGGCCGATAGCACCAAAAACCTTATTAATGCCGGGACGATAGCCAAGATGAAGAAAGGGGTGATCATCGTCAACACCGGCCGTGCGGCCTGTGTGGACGAGGCGGCCATGGCTGCGGCACTCAACAGCGGACAGGTCGGCTGTTACGCAACCGACGTTTCGAGTAGCGATCCGCCGCCTGCAGACTGCGCATTGCTCAAGGCTCCACGGGTGTTGATGGCACCGCACCTGGGCGCATCGAGCAAAGAAAACCTTTTACGTATTGGCGATATTGTAGTAAGGCAAATCAAGGAATTCGCCGGGCGCCGTTAGCGCGCACGAAAGAGAAGCGGAGACCGCTATGAAACGAGTCATGAACTTTTAACCCTTGGCCCCGCCGCCATACCGCTTGAAGTACTTCAAGAAGCTCAGCAAGAGCTCCTCGATTTTGCAGGAACCGGAATGTCGGTGTTGGAAGTCAGCCATCGTTCGAAAGACTACGAGAAAGTGCATAACGAAGCCCAGGCGCTTTTGAAAGAGTTGCTCGGCTTTGGCGCAGAGCCACCAGGTACTCTTCATGGGCGGCGGCGCCTATACACAATTTGAATTGGTGCCGCTGAACTTCCTTAACCCCGGGCAGACAGCAGAACTATCTGGTGACCGGAAGCTGGGCCCAGAAGGCCTTCAAAGAAGGTAAAATCGTCGCTTCAAAAATAGGCGCGACGGCCCGTGCAGCGGCCAATACGGAGGTAGACAAGAAATTCACCCGGATCCCCAAGCCGGCTGACTGCTCGTTCACTGACAACGCGGCCTATGTGCATCTGACCTCAAACAACACCATCTTCGGAACGCAGTGGCACCGGTTTCCCGAGGTTGCTGCTCCGCTAACGGCCGATATGTCTTCGGATATTCTGTGGCGTCCGTTTGAGGCCAGTAAATTCTCCCTGATTTATGCCGGCGCCCAGAAAAACCTCGGTCCGGCCGGCGTGACGGTGGTCATCATCAAGGAAGATTTCTTGGCCAAGGCCAAGGAAGATATCACCACCATTTTTTGCTACAAGACCCAAGCT
>CAVWHX010000011.1:0-221981 GCA_963754925.1 uncultured delta proteobacterium | reverse complement strand
ATGTATTGCTCCTTACCACCGACACCTTACGTACGGCGCTCGAGTCGGCCGGTCCTAGTCGCGATTCGTGCTGATTGTTTGTCCGTTGGCAGCTTTCTTTCTGGTAACGAAATAGACTATGAGTGCTACCACGCTCACGCCTGCCACCCAGGGCAACAGGCCGCCTTTATTGCGGAAGCCAAAATAGAGCATCCATCCAGCCAAGAGCACGTAGAACGCACTAGCCAGCAAGCTGCCGATTGAGGGCTTTATCGGGTATTTGGACGAGAACCGCACTCGAAAGAGCCCCAGAACCGTCAGGGCCGAAAACAACGTCAGGATCGCGCCAACATTCTGCAGCACCTGTTGGAAATCATAGGCAAACACCAGCGCCAGCGCCAGCGCGCCCTGTACCATAACCGCAAAGGCCGGCGGTTTGCCCTCGCGGCCAATCAGAATGCGAGGGAGAAAGCCGTCCCGCGCCATGGCATCGTAAACGCGCGGACCGGTAAAGATCATCGCGCTCGTGGCCGAGATCAAGACTATGATCACCAGCACCGACATGAGCGACGCGCCGGTTTCGCCCAAAATATCGTGCGCAATCACGTGACCTAAGGTGATGTACGCGCTCTGATCCCGTATTACACCGGCTTGGTCCGGCGTGAGGTTGGCGATGAATACCCAATTGACCGCAAGATACAGCACCCCCACCACGGCGCAGCCGAACAGCATGGCTCGGGCGACGTCACGCTTCGGATGTTCGAATTCCTCGGCGGCATATATCGCTGCGTTCCAACCACTGAAAGCAAAGGCGATATAAAAAAGGCTGCCCATAAAAGCCGCCAGGGGAAACTCTTCGGATGGTTGCGCCGGCTGCCAGACGGGCCAGTGATTGTCTCCGCCGATGAGCCCCATGATGACAAACCCCACAACCAGGAGAATCTTGACGGCCACCAAAATGTTTTGGGTCACCAGTGATGAACGCATGCCCCGCGCGTGCATGACGGTGAGGAGCACGACAATGATCGCGGCGAAAAGTTTTGCGTTTATGCTCGGAATAAGCGTTGCGGCGAACACGCCCGCGGCCAGTGCATCGATGGCGATGGGCGCCGAAAACCCAACGAACAACGAGGCCCAACCGGCAAGGTAACCGAGGGACGGGTGCAGAAGCTCCGACACATAACGGTACTCTCCCCCCGAGCGGGGCACCAGCTTGGCGACGGCCGAGTAGCCTTCTGCGCCGCAGAGAGCCAGCGCAAATCCGACCACCCACGCGACGAGAATCCAATGGGGCGCCAAGTCCTGCACCATAAAACCCGCGGTGATGAAAACCCCGGTGCCGATCATATTGGCCACGACCATTCCGATGCCTGAAAGTACCCCGATTGCTTTACCTTTTTTAGCGGGTGTAATAGGTTCTTGCCTGGAGTCGGTCATTGCGGTTATCCTATACTTCTCAAAGCCCCATGCTGGGGTTGACGAATGAGGGAAGAAGATACCCCATAACGCGTTCCCAAGAGAAAAGAAATGATCATTATCGACAGACCATATCGCTCGGAGAAGGTGTCTCACGCCATCGTGTTGATTTTGGTTTTGTGGAGCTGGACCGCGGCAGCGGGCGCCGAGGATGCTTTGACACCGGCCGTGTATCCAGACGAGCCCCATGGGCACGACTTCATAACCGATGCCAAGGCGCTCTATCGCGTGGCCGCGTGCACCGGTGATGATCCGCTTCCGGCAACGATTGACGCCGAGATTGTCGCAGCCCACTGCCGCGAAATGTTGCCACGCATGGAGGGCTACGCTAAAAAGTACCTGCCCCAAGCAAAGGAGTTCATCGCCAAGCTCATTCCGGCGGGCTTACCCAGCACCGTGGTGTATCCTTTCGGCGGCGGCGATCTTCTTTCGGCGCTGACGACCTTCCCGACCGCTCAGAACATCGTCACCATCTCCATGGAATACGCCGGCGACCCCCGACGCTTCTTGACGATTCCGCGCGCCCAATTGTCCCAAAGTCTCCGACTGTTTCGCCGAAGCATTTCCGGTCTCCTCAATTTTAGCGACTCCCTGACGGATAGCTTGCAGGCAGAGCAACGGGGTGGCATCCCGGGGCAGCTCGCGTATTTCTTGGTAGGATTATCAATACAGGGTTACGAGCCCGTGTCGGTGCGCTATTTCAGATTCCAACCGGACGGGAGTCTGCATTACATCACCTTGGAAGACATTGCCCAGCTCGAGAAGAAAAACGCCAGGCGCTTCAGGCCGCGCTGGGCCAATCCTGATTTTTCGGTGGCGTTCTCTGACGTCGAAATTGCCTTTCGGCCGCGCGGATCAACTGCCGATACGCCAGTCCGGATTCACCGACATATCGCCGCAGACCTTACGAACGACGGCATTACTCCCGAGCTTTTCACGTTTCTAACTCGTCTGGGCCGCGTAACGGCCATGACCAAGGCGGCTTCGTACACCCTCTGGTCGGACAATTTTATGAAGATTCGTAACTATCTCCTTTCGAACATGGCGTATATGATATCAGACAGCACCGGGATCCCACCCAAGTACGCGGCCAAGGCGGGATTCGAACAAAAAACACTCGGCAAATTCACCGGTTCTCTTCTGAAAGCCAGTGCTGAATACAACAACGAGTTTCGAAACTTGTGGAAGTCACAACCCTATCAGAAAGTTCCGTTTCGCTATGGTTACGTTGACGCAACGGGAAACAATCACATGCTTTAAACCTTCCCAGCGAGAGTCGCTCGGCAGGAAGAAAGGCCGACGTTAATCGATCTACCTGAAGATACGACGTCGGTGCAGTAGCTTAAAAGGAGCGAATAAATGATGGTACGCTGGGCACCGCTTCTCTTGATGATGCCGCTTCTCATGGCGAAAGCGGCCCATGCCGCTGATAATCCGAAAACGCCACCTAAGTTGACCGTGGAAAAAAGTCTCGCCGCCCACGGGGTCCAGTGGCGGCTTCAAACCGAAGATGGCGTTGTGTACGCGTGGCGTCCCGAGGATTTCAATCCAACTGCCGCCGGTATCGTGATATATCTCCATGGCTACTATGATTCTGCGGACGAATCGTGGGGGCAGTACGGGTTACCCGAGCAATTTTGGCAAAGTCGTCAGAACGCCTTTTTTATAGCGCCCGAATCGCCGATTGACGATGATGAGGATGTTTACTGGGAAGACCTCGATCAACTGCTGTCGTTGGTTTTTAGGCGGATCAAACAGCAACGGCCCTCCGGGCCAGTGGTAGTCATAGGCCATAGTGGTGCGTATCGCAACATCCTTTGCTGGCTCGACAATCCAAGTGTTGAAGAAGTTATCTTGCTTGATGGCTTATACAACAACGAGAAGGAGTTCGGCAAATGGATTGGCGATACTCATGTTCGGCAACGGCGCCTGATTCTGGTCGGTGTCGAGACCTTCGAAAATAGCCAGCGTTTCTCCAACCAGTTTAAAATTTTCTGTATTCCGAAATAGTTTTCCCCGGGACTACGCCGAATTCACCAGAGCCGAAAAAGAAGCCAGGCTCCTCAATATAAAAACCACCTACGATCATATGGAGTTAGTTCATACCGGTGAGGTTATTCCCCTCATTCTCCGCCTGAGCCCGCTACTGCATTTGCCCGATAAAAAGCCTACCTCTCCGTTGCCTCAAATGGCAATTGGCGCCAAGTCGAAGAGATAATCGAGGTATGCGCGCCTCGCACCGTCCCCTTCTTGCAACGATAGATTGAACCAATACTTCAGTCAATCTGCTGGTTGACTTTCCTCCTGGTTGTAGGCTACCCATACCATCGAGTTCTTTAATTTTGGCATACGGAGGTTAACTCTATGAAAGTGGTCGCCTTCAATGGCAGCGCTCGCAAGGACGGCAATACCGCCATATTGGTTCGGACGGTATTCGGCGAATTGGAACGAGCCGGGATCGAAACCGAGCTCTACCAGCTTGCTGGTAAGACCATCCGTGGTTGCAGGGCTTGCTACCGCTGTCGAGAAAACAAAGACCGGCGTTGCGCCGTGAAAAACGACATCGTCAATGAGTGTATCGATAAGATGGCTGCCGCCGACGGGATCATCCTGGCGTCTCCGACCTACTTTTCGGATGTCACTCCCGAGATCAAGGCCCTGATTGACCGGACGGGACTCGTCGGTCGAGCCAATGATGACCTGTACCGGCGCAAGGTCGGCGCCGCGGTGGTTGCGGTGCGCCGCGCCGGCGCGATCCATGCGTTTGACACGCTCAACCATTTTTTCCTCATCAACCAAATGATCATCCCCGGTTCGAGTTACTGGAACATCGGCATCGGCCGCAATATTGGCGAGGTTGAGGGCGACCAGGAAGGCATGCAAACCATGCGCACGCTCGGCGAAAACATGGCGTGGTTACTCAGGAGGCTTGCGAAAGCCAAAGAGCGGAAAAATGGTTGACAGGTTTGTCAATGGCGTCTATACCTTTTGGGTTCCGATTCACCGGAGCGAAAACAGATCTTGGTGAGACGACTTTGAAAAGGAGAACCGGTATGGCAATGAAGATCATTATAGAAGAATGCCTCAAGTGCGGTGCCTGCGTCATGGTGTGCCCGAAAGAAGCAATTTTAGAAGAGACCGATTCGTCGGGCGAGATGGTGTATCGGATTCTGGCGGATAAATGTACCGAATGCGCGGATAAGGAAGGCGGCCCGCAGTGCAAAGCCGAATGTCCGGTTCCCGAGTGTATCGATAAAGCCTAAACCGATTTGGATTCCCACCTTCGTGGGAATGACTGATACCACACAGCATTATAACGAATAGTTGTCATCCCCGCGGAAGGGGGGATCCAGGACTCGCCGCAGGCCGCGCTCATTTCAATTTCACCACCGTAACACCGTCTCCGCCTTCCTCGAGCGTGCCGCTGCGGAATTCCTGGGCATACGGCGAGCGTTTGAGGTAGTTCCGCACGGCCGTTTTCAAAGCGCCCGTGCCGCGCCCGTGAATGAGGAAGGCGTAATGTTCATCGGCCCCAAACAATCGATCCAGAAAACTCTCGAGCAGGTGAAGCGCTTCGTCGGCCCGCATGCCGCGCAACAGCAGCGTGTTGGTTGAAGACCGGACTTCGAGTGGCGCGATATCAGCGCTCGCCCGAGGCTGCGCCGGTGTACCCTGGTGTTGTTTTTTCGGGGAAGGCTTTTTCTTGAGCAACCGGAGTTGTTGCCGCGGTGCCTGGATGCTCATTGAGCCAACGTGCACCGTTGCGTTCTTCTCACCGTCGTCGAGCGAGACAACCTGGCCGATTTGGTTAAGGTGCGTAATGCGAACCTGATCGCCGACTTTGATCGCCGCGACCTCTGAACTGGCGTCATGGGTTTTCGGTACCCGGTCCAAAGCGCGCTCGACGAGCTCTTCCTCGTGCCGTTTCAGCACTTCGCTCGCTTCCACAGCGCGTTTGAGTGATGGCGTGTGCTTGAGCGATTCGATTAATGCGGCAACCTCGCGCCGTCTCTCGTGAATTTCCGCCAGTAGTTGTTGAGCGGCTTGCGTATGCAGCTCATTGCGTTGGCGGTCGAGCTCCGCCCGTGTTTGCTGTTGCTCTAAGGATTCTTGTTCGACCTCTTTGAGCCGAGCCGAAAAGTCATTTTTGAGCTCGGTAAGAGCCTGGCGTTCCTGCTCGAGATTGGCGAGCATTTGATCGAAGCGCTGCTCGCTGACATCCAGTTGGGCAGCGGCATCTGCAATGACTGATTCGGGAATCTGCCACTTGCTGGCGATATCGAGGGTAAGACTTCGGCCGGGGATATCTGGATGCAGCACAAAGGTTGGCCGCAAGTTCTCGACGTCGAACCCGACGCTGGCGTTGGCAACCAGTGGGTCATGGTAGGCAAGCGTCTTGAGCTCCTCAAAGTGTGTGGACACGAGTACCACTGCGCCCCGGCGGACCAACGCGCGAACGATTGCGCCGGCCAAAGCGGCTCCATGGCGTGGGTCGGTGTCTTGCGCCAGCTCATCGAGCAACACGAGCGTTCCTGGTCCTGCGTGCTCGAGAATGCGGGCAAGGGCCGCCACGTGGGCTGAAAACGTTGACAGCCCGCGGTGCAGGTCCTGATCATCGCCGATGACGGCAAAAAGTTTAGTAAAAACGCAATAATGCGAATCCTCAGCAACGGGAATGGGTAGACCAGCTTGGGCCATGAGGGCAATGAGTCCGAGGGTTTTAAGCACAACGGTTTTACCGCCGGCGTTCGGTCCGCTGACGACCAGGGCGCGCCTGCCTTTTGGCAACTCGATATCGTTCGGAACCACGTCCACATGAGCGAGCACCAGACCAGGGTGACGGGCCTGCCGAAGGTTAACGGCTTTGCCCGTTACGTCAATTAGCTCGGCGCGTAGGATCTTTTTGAGCTTCGCCGCCGCAGGAAACCAAATCAGCTGCGGCGAGCATGCGCAGATTATCGTGTAGCTGCGCAGTAAGCATAGCTATCTCGCGCGAGTATTCCTGGAGGATGCGTTGCTGCTGTTCGTGAACCTCGGCGCTGGCGATTTTTAGACGGTTGCCATCTTCGATTATCTCATGCGGTTCGATGAACAAGGTTGCACCCGACTGAGAAGTATCGTGAACGATTCCGGTGATGGGCCCCCGGGTATCGCTGCGCACCGGCAATACGTAACGGTCCTGGCGCAGGGTGATGATCGGCTCCTGCAAACACGCCGCCACCAGCGGTTGGCGGATCAGTTTCTCAAGCCTCAGGCGGATACCTTCAGCCAGAGAACGCGCCCGGCGGCGCGCTTCGAAGAGCTCGGGACTGGCGCTATCGCGCAATTCGCCGCTCTCATCGAACGCTCTCAGGAAATCGTTTCCTTGACCAAGCAGATCATGACTATCGCAGCCGAGCTCAACTAATGCCTCGGAGAGTGAGTTGTCGGTGGCAAAAAGAGCCTGACGAACATGAGAGCTGACGACCATGGCTCGGGCCACCCGGCGTATAGCCTCCGGGGTAAGCGTACCGGCTTTGGTTGCCCGGGAGAGATCGTCCTCGATGTCTTCAACCTCTTCGATAGGAAGCGCATGGCCTCGATCCATACGTGCGATGAGCTGTTTACAGCGTGCTTGAGCGCGCATAATTTGTTCGATGTGGGAACTTGGTGTCAGAGCGCGGCACAGGGCTTTTCCTTGGGGAGTGAGCGCTTCGTGCGCGAGCGCCTCCCGAATTTCGTCAAAACCAAGTTGTCTGGCCGTGGATTCTTCGAGGAACATTTCAAGAACAAGTTGGGTATCACTCACCCCGTGGTCTGTCAATCTGAAAAACTCTTCGCGACGAGTTACCGTCAGGGTGATTAAATACCTTGCAGGTGGTTATTGACCCAGTGCTCGGTATTGTCAATGCATTAATTTTAGGCATTTATTTCAAATTGTTTGATGGCCCATCGGCCCTGACCAGGTGGGTACTATTTTACCGAACGTTATGATCGTGACGATTAATTATCTCAAGTAAAATAGCAATTTTACAATTCAATGAATCTGGCATGAATTCTGCGGGAACAAAGGCTCGGCTGGTAGTTAGGTCCGTACCTTGAAAACCTTATTACTGTTTTAGGCCGCCACCTAGCTTTGATAGGCTTTATAAGTTTTGTGGGGGGGATGGGGGGATGTAGAGCCGTCGGTAGGTGGCGGATCTTTTTAAAAAAACACTACTTAAGTTTTCTCCAAATGAGGCGACTTTCTCAATAGTGGTCGAGCCGAGCAATTAAACAATATGGGCTCGATATGAAGAAGGTTCTTTTTAGCTTGGGGGTGCTGGTTGTTGAAGAAAAAGATTTTGCTTGTTGATGATGATCCACTTTTCCTGGGGGTTACCGCCCGAGGAATTGAAACCCTGGGTCCCGAGTATCAGGTGATAGCGGAGCAGGATGGACGGCAGGCCGTTGAAAAATTGAAGTCCGAAAAAATTGAATTATTGATTACCGATTTAGTAATGCCCGCGATGTCTGGATACGATCTAATTCTGTATATGTTGAATAATAAAATACGTATGCCGGTGATTATTCTATCCGGATATGTGATTGAAAAAGAATTGCCGCTTACGAATCTTGGCGGGACCTGTATTTATCTCAGCAAGCCTGTCAGCGCCAGCGTTTTGGTCGGCACGATTCGAAAGTGTCTTGAGCGAAGGGCAGCCGGAAAGGACAACAGTGTCTCATTGGTCACGGTACTTCAGCTTTTTGCAATGGAACAGAGGAGTTGCACAATCCAAGTTTGCGGAACCGACAAAACGGGCACCGTGGTTTTTTCTAGGGGAAAGCTGACTGATATGCACGTTGGAGCGGTAACGAGCGACAAGGCTCTTGCCGAAATACTTTCCTGGGAGAGTCATCGCGTTGAGTTAGTCACTAACATAAAATAAAATATATATATCCTTGACCTGACCATACCTGAAACCGTTGGTTGCTCTTTTCTCTGGATTAGATCAATTCGATACCAACACAGCCTCTTTCGGCAGTGAGAAAACCTCAATGTTATTGAAGGAGTTTTTCTCAACTTCCTCTTGATCGTGTCGATATTAACTGTGGAATGAACTACTCCCCTCTCGTTGTGCCCGAGGGTAGAAGCTGCGGAGATTTTGATGTCGGGAGAGCCTAAAAGGGATAAACAACCAATCGATGCGATGTTGTTCACTAACAGGCTCGAAACTCTCGGCCGGCTGGCAGCCGGGATCGCTCAGGAGATCAACGCACCCATTCAGTTCGTGAGCGACAACGCATACTATATACGAAATTCGTTTCAGGATGTATTGCTCTTAGCGCACAAACTGCTTGAATTCTGCAAACGTTGTAAGACCGGTGTCGTGGATAGTGAGCTGCTTGATATCATTGAGCAGCTCCGCGAGGATGTTGACTTCGACTATCTTGAATCCAATGTGCCCAAGGCAATTGATCACACCCTTGAGGACTGCGAGCGGTTGACCGACATTGTCCGGGCCATGAAAGCATTCGCTCACCCAATGCAAAAGGAAAAAGCCCCAACCGATCTCAACCAGGTCTTGTTAAGCACCTTGACCATTGCCCGTCATGAATACAGGAGTGTCGCCGATGTTGAGACCGACCTCAACGAGCTGCCGATGGTGCTCTGCCATGCGTCAGAGATCGGCCAAGTTTTTTTGAGTCTGATAATCAATGCCGCTCATGCTATAGCAGATAAAGTTGGAACCACCGATAACCGCGGCGTCATCCGCGTCGCCTCCGAACATAGAGGGAGCGAGGTAGAGGTTTCTATTGCCGATACGGGCGTCGGTATTCCTGAGACGATTCGCTCACGGCTATTCGAACCGTTTATCACCACCGAAAAGGTTGGCCACGGCGCTGGCCGAGGGTTGTTGATCGCCCGAATGATTGTTGTTGAACGGCATGGTGGTTCCATTCGCTTCGAGTCTCAGCCGGGACGTGGGGCGACCTTTTTTATTCGAATGCCAATTGTTGGCGCCAAAACTGCCCCGTACTGATCGGGTATTGAACGACGTCGCTACTTGCCTCAAGTGGGAAAAAGCAGTAACGTTTATTAAGAAGCGATACACCGTTGGCGATTGTTTTCGAGTCGTCGTGCGAGCGCCTTGGGTGCGCTCCTGATAAGGCATCGATCGTGCGGTTGCGGGCCAATACTCTCGGCGCGACAGTAGCAGTCCTTGGAGGGCTGTGCGCTGTGTTGTTCCTGGCCGGGGTCATGATTTTTCTCGATAACGCCGACCAACTCGATCCACAGATCGTGCTGTCTATGCAAACATTTGGCTTGCTGCTTCTGGTGTTTTGGTCGCTTTCGGCCGTCTCTATCATGCTCGTCATCCACTACACCGTCCTTTCGCCCGTGGCCCGCCTGCGCATGGCGGTAGCGGAGATCGGGAAGCAGCACGACCTATCGAAGCGGATTGAGCTGTCGCTCCCCGGTGAGGTTGAGGCGCTGGCAACGGCAATCAACGCTATGCTGTTCGATCTGCAACGGACGGTCGAGGCCGATAGGCTGGTCACTCAGCAAGCCGGTGAAGAACTCAAACGAACCAAGGAACGCGCCGAGCAAGCCAACCGCGCCAAAAGCCAGTTTTTGGCCACTATCTCGTATGAGATTCGCAGCCAGCTCCACGGAATCTTAGGAATAACGCGCCGGGCGCGAGAAGACGCCCTGCCACCTGAAATGCGTGAGCAGTTCGCGATGGCGCAGGCATCGGCCGCTTCACTCGTATCGCTGGTGAATGATTTACTGGATTATGCAAAAATCGAGGCGGGCACCTTGGAGTTCGAGAACATCAACTTCGATTTAGTTTCCGCCCTCAACGAAACTCTCAAGCCGTTGGAGCGCCGCGCCGAAACAAAAGGCCTCATGTTTCAGGTTAACTATGCAACCGATCTGCCAAAAGTTGTACTCGGAGACCCGCGCCGCTTTAGTCAAATTGTTTTCAATCTCGTGAGCAACGCCATCAAGTTTACCGAGCAGGGAACGATACGCGTTTCGGTTGACGCCGGCCTGCGCCAAGACCAGCAGGTCGACGTGCTGATTAAGGTGAGCGATACCGGGATTGGAATCCCGCATGACAAGGTTAGTCAGATCTTCGATCCCTTTGCCCAGACGGACGGCTCAACGAACAGGCGTTTCGGCGGCCCTGGTTTGGGACTGGCTATCTCGCGAAAGCTGGCGGAGTTGCTCGGCGGACGCATCGGCGTCGAAAGTCAGCTCGGCCAGGGCAGCTCGTTCTCTTTGGTTGCTCGTTGTATCATACCGAAGGTGCGGGTTGACGCCACGGCTGCGCACGCGCAGCAATCCCAGAAGTCCATGCGGGTGCTAGTCGTAGAGGATAATGTCATCAATCAAGAGCTCGCCGTACAGCTGCTGCGTAAGCGCGGTCATACCGCTCAGGTAGCTTCGAGCGGGAAGGAGGCGCTGCAGCTGTATCAGCCGGGGGCGTTTGATTTGATCCTGATGGATGTGCAGATGCCAGAGATGGACGGCCTGCAAGTCACCCGGGCGATTCGGGAGCGCGAGGGCTCCGGGGAGAGGCGAGTTCCTATTCTTGCCATGACCGCTCACGTGTTTCATGAAGATCAGCGGCGTTGTCAGGAGGCTGGTATGGATGGGTTCCTCGCCAAGCCGATCCAGGCAGCCGATTTTTTCGCCGCAATAGAAGCGGTGGCTCGTGGCGGTGCGCCGGCGAGCACCCCCGCCACTTCTTTTCCCGAATCCACGCGTTAGAGATTGTAGCGAGCGAAACGAAGGTGAGCGAGGCGTATAAGAGATTGTTGACGAACGAAGTGAGGATTACAATCTCTTATCCTCTGGACAATCTCTTATCCCTTTAGGGGTTCGCGGTGATGACAACCTCCATTGAAACAATACCTTGGGTTCGATGAGCAATAGTGCTAAGCAGGGTGCTATGGCGGGTACCCAACAGACCTTTTGTATTCGCACGTTTGGTTGCCAGATGAACGATCACGATTCAGATCGCATGGCGCAATGGCTCGTTTTTCATGGATGGAAGCGCGTAGCGACGCCGCGCGACGCCGACCTGCTCATCATCAATTCTTGCAGTGTGCGCGCCAAGCCCGAACATAAGGCATTGAGTGAAGCTGGCCGCTATCGTCGGGCGCATGCGACACGCGGATTACGAATCGTCCTCGCGGGTTGCGTGGCTCAGCAAGAAGGGGAACGGTTGCTTACGCAGGCGCCATTTTTGGATGCGGTCGTCGGTCCGGACGCCGTTGTGCGCTTGCCTGAGATTGTCGAGGCGATCTTCGCGGGGCAACGGCCGCTTTTGGCGGTAGAGGAGCACGATCAGCAGCATCCCGGTTTTGTTCCCTTAGCGCCGGGCATGCATGCGCCCCTGTGTGCGTCGGTCACGATCATGAAGGGCTGCGACAACTTTTGTAGTTTTTGTGTAGTGCCACAGCTGCGCGGCCGCGAGGTGAGTCGGCCACTCGCTGACATACTCAATGAAGTTGCTACCCTCGCGCAGCGCGGATGCCGTGAGGTCACCTTGTTGGGACAGAACGTCAACTCCTACCGCGATCCGACGGGGACCGATTTTGTCGGGCTTCTGACCGCCCTGGATCGTCAGGCCGCCGTCCCGCGCATACGGTTCACCACGAGCCACCCCAAGGACCTCAGTAACGAATTGATCACCGTGCTCTCTCAGGCTGAACGCGTTTGCGAGAACGTGCATCTCCCGCTGCAGTCCGGTTCGAATCGGATCCTCGCGCGGATGAACCGCGGGTATACCCGGGAGTCTTTTCTCGAGAAGACGGCAACGTTACGTCAGAATGTTGGGGGTGTGAGTGTGACCACCGATCTGATTGTCGGTTTTCCTTCCGAGACCGATCATGATTTTCAAGATACCCTTGAGGCGGTGAAACAGGCCGCGTTCGATCAAGCCTTTTCGTTCATGTACTCGCCCCGGCCAAAGACTGCAGCCGCGGCATTGCCCGATGATGTTGCGTCCCCGATAAAAAAGGCTCGATTGCTGCGGCTGCAGGCGATGCTTGCTCATCTCGAAAGCTCAAGCCTGGCGCGATTGGTCAATACC
Source organism: uncultured delta proteobacterium (assembly GCA_963754925.1). Taxonomy (GTDB): domain Bacteria; phylum Myxococcota; class B64-G9; order B64-G9; family B64-G9; genus CAVWHX01. The sequence goes on along the minus strand of CAVWHX010000011.1, from coordinate 209,460 downwards.
CGTCAGCAGGTGTTGGTTGAAGGCGCGAGCCTGCGTGATCCCGACGCCTTCACCGGCAGGACCCACTGTAACCGAGTGGTAAACTTCTTTGTCCCGGTGCGGCCTGCCGTCGGACAGCTGGTTGACGTGCGTATTCTCGAGGCTCGGGGCCACACCGTCTGGGGGCAACGTTGTTGACAGAGGCGGGTCACCGTAGTGACGACGTCCGCGGGGATGGCTGTAGAATAAAAAAAATAGAGAATGCGGTTGACAAGACAACGAAATATGAAGATAGACTCTTTCACTGCTGGTTGGCGCTCGCTCGAACCTGCGGTGAGCATAGACGAGGAGGAATTTATGGAACAACAAAACGCCCCACCCGATACCAGCGGGGAGATGGTTAAGATGGTCGTGGCGGGCATCACCCTAGACCCATCCAACAACATGCCCATTATCATTCTTAAGGATGCCAAGGGCGACACCGCTATACCTATCTGGATTGGTTTGGTGGAGGCGAGCGCCATTGCAACCGAACTCGAGGGCATTAAGTTGGCTCGACCGATGACGCACGATCTTTTCAAGAACGTGCTCGAAGTCCTCGGTGCGCGACTTGAAGAAAATTGAAGTGTGCGATCTCAAGGAGAACACCTTTTTCGCAACGATGTATCTTGACCATCAAGGTACTCTGCTCGAGATCGACGCGAGACCCTCGGATGCGATTGCGCTTGCCATACGGACCAACGCCGAAATTTATGTTGCCCGAAAGGTCATCGACGGTTCGCAGCAGGTTGATTTGGGAACCATCAAGGAATTGGAACAGGCCAACACGCCCGGTGAAGGCGGCGACAAAAAGGACAAATGGTCTCAAATTCTCGAAAGTCTCAGACCTGAGGACTTCGGCAAATATAAAATGTAGTTATTTTTCATTGATCGAGAGCGTCTCGGCGGTGGTAGGACGCAACGTGAGCGTTCTTGAGGGAGACTAAGCTGGCATGGCTCGTGGACGCGAAGACAGATCGTTGACGAAAACGATAGTGGTTTATTGGCTGCCGATAGCGGTGTATATCGGCATAATTTTTTCACTGTCTTCAATGTCCCATCTGCCGTTCCCGTTCAAGTTTCCCTTCCGGCAGTTTGACAAGGTATTGCACTGCGGCGAGTACTCAGTCTTGGCGATTCTGTTTTCCCGAGCGCTTGGCTCTTCGAACCGTTTGAAGTCGTGGTGGGTCATCCTGCTGCTGACGGTGTTCTTTTGTGGGGTGCTGGGTGCGCTCGACGAGCTCTATCAATCCACCGTCCCCAACCGTGACTCGGATGTATTTGATGCCCTTGCCGATACCCTTGGCGGGTGTGTCGGCAGTGCGTTCTACCTGGTTTTGCGGAGGTTCTTAAGCCGCAATAAACCTTCAGCCAGCCTCGACAAATCTGCCTGACATCCCTGGCGTATGACCGAGCCGTCGCGCGGCTCGGGATTAGGTTTCTTGAGCGGCAAATGCGATGAATTTGCTGCCGATGAAGTTGACCAGGGTGGCAACGATAATGCCGATAAGGTTTGTCAGCAGATACCAGTTGCCCTCGTCTAACCACGTATAGCGAATGAGGAGGTGCATGACCCCCAGGCGTACGACCAAACCAAAGCAGCAGACGCCGACAAACGTGAGATACGAGCGCAGGATAGGAGCATCCCGGCCGCTTTCGAACGTCCAATAGCGATTGAAAACGTAATTGGTCGATACGGCGGCTAGGAAACCGAACACCGCGCATAACAGAGTTTCCATGCCGAAGAGCGTTTTGAGGGCGAAAACGATTCCCTCATCGACCACGACGCCTGACAGGCCCACCAGACAAAATTTGAAAAACTCCGATAGCCGGGCGTATTTAAATGTATAGAGGCGGAGCAAGTGCACGAGATAGTTGCGCTGTTCTTTCAAGCTCATCTTGCTAGCGCCGAGTTTGCGATCCACAAACGTGATCGGGACCTCCAGCAGGCGCCGCGGAGCGGCTTTGACCACCACTTCCAGAACGATCTTCCAACCGATCGGATTAAGATCGACTCCATCGAGCAGCCGTTTGTCAATGGCCATAAAGCCGGAGGTTGGGTCTGACATCTTTGTCAGGCCGACCGTCATCAAGGCGGCGGTTTTCGACACCACGCGGCGGTACCAGACCCACTGGTCAACATCGCCACCAGGAATGTAGCGGCTGCCGACGGTTACGTCCGCGCGATCTTCAAGTATCGGTTTCACCATCTCAGGCAGCTTCTCAACCGGATGACTTCCGTCGGCATCCATGACGACCACCACCCTGCCCGTGGCCATCCTAAATCCGGCGATCACGGCTGTGGCAAGTCCGCGTTCGGTGGTCCTCACCAGTGTTCGAACGGGTAGCTGCTCGCCAAGCCCTTGCGCAATTGCCCCGGTGCGATCGGGAGAGTTGTCGTCGACTACCACCACCTCGCCGCGGATCCCGGCTTGCTGAAGGGTTTGGCAAATACGAGGAACGATGACGGGAATGTTCTCAGCTTCGTTGTACGTCGGGAGGACGATCGAAACGTCGAGTTGCTCTAAGGTCATCTTTCGCATCCGATCGGAAGCGTTCGGGGCTAGAAGTCATAATACTCATTACCCAAATGAGTGATAAGAGCTTCGCCTTTGAGGTAGCGCAGCGTGTTTTTCAGTTTCATCTGCTGAATGAAAAGATCATGCTCGGGATACAACCCGGCGGCCACCATGGGGCTCTTGTAATAAAAGCTCAACCATTCCTGGATGCCTTTGAGCCCCGAACGGTGCGCCAGATCCGAGAACAACGCCAGATCAAGCGCTACCGGCGCCGCGAGTATCGAATCGCGGCAGAGGAAATTGACCTTGATCTGCATCGTGTAACCCAGCCAGCCGACGATATCGATATTGTCCCAACTCTCCTTTGCGTCTCCCCGCGGCGGGTAGTAGTTGATCCGGACCTTGTGATACAGATCGCCATACAGTTCTTTATTTGTTTTGGTGTCAAAAATCGTATCGAGCACGCTGAGCTTGCTGACTTCCTTAGTTTTAAATGATTCGGGATCGTCAAGCACTTCGCCGTCACGATTGCCGAGGATATTGGTGGAAAACCATCCGGAGACCCCCAACATCCGTGCCTTTATGCCCGGGGCTATGATGGTCTTCATCAAGGTCTGGCCGGTTTTGAAATCCTTGCCCGAGATTGGCAGATTCTTGCTATCGGCCAGCTCCTGAATCGCCGGAATATCGACGGTGAGGCTGGGCGTTCCGTTGCAGAAAGGGATGCCTTTCTTCAGGGCGGCATAGGCATAGACCATGCTGGGGGCCACATCCGGGTTATTCTGCCGCATGGCCTTTTCAAGTGAGGCAATGTCTTTATGAAAGGGTTTGAGCTCAAGGTAGGCCTCGGTGCTCGCAGCCCAAATCATGATCACGCGATCGACCTTCTCGCGGTCAATAAAAGCATCGATGTCGCGCATCAACATCTCCGCCTTATCCATGAGGTTTTTCCCGGACTTGACGTTGCTGATGTCGCCCTTGAGCAGCTTGACATAGCGCGGATCGAAAACAGCAGACATGGGTTTTATCCGCTCGAGCACCGGTCGGATATCGTTGAGAAGAGTGCGATCGAGAACACCCGCTTTGACCGCTGATTCATACGCGTTATCGTGATAGACATCCCAGGCTCCAAAACGCAGGTTGTCCAGGGTGGCAAGCGGAACGAAATCCTTAATGAGCGGCGAACGTCCCTCGGTGCGTTTGCCAAGCCGGATAGTGCCCATTTGCGTCAACGAGCCGATGGGCCTGGCGATACCCTGCCGGATAGCTTCGACACCGGCGATAACGGTGGTGTTTACCGCGCCCAGTCCTCCAAATAGTATTCCCAGCTTCCCGGAAGCCGCAGCTATTTTTGTCTTTTTTGTTTTTTCCGTGGGCATCGATATCCTCCTGAAATTAATTGCGTGCATCATCCTTCTCTGCATTCCACTTGTCAACTTGCTTTTACGATGAGTCATAGCCAAACCGAAAAGGCCGCGTGGTCGGGCCGATGCGGGAGCGTCAATTTCTTGCCCTAGAAGACGATAATCTGATATAAAAAAAGGGCGATGTCTGTCATCCAAGCCCTCAAATCGTGCCCGTTGTTCTCCGGTTACCATGAGCCCGGCCTTCTGATGATGGCCAAAATATCTCGTCACCGACCAGTAACCGCACAAACGCCAATTTTTGTTGAAAGTATGGCGGCCGAGTCGATGTACATCGTGAAGAATGGAATTGTTCAGTTGAGCGTGCGATCGGCTGATGGACGCGACGTGGTGCTCGACCAACTTGCACCGGGCGAATTCTTTGGAGAGATAAGCTTACTCATCGGCGGGCATCGTATGGTGACGGCGACCGCGAAAACAGACTGCGAGCTCATTGAAATAATGCGGCGCGATTTTATTAAGCTCCAAAATCAAAAGCCGCAGGTCTGCCTGAAACTCGTGATCGCGATCATAAACCAGTTTTCAAAAAAGCTCACTGGTTGCCGAGAACATCTGCGAACATTGATGGTAGCGGGGTTTCCGGGGATCGATACGTAACCAAATCGAACGAAGGAGCTGGTATGACTAAGGGGATATCCATGGTGGTATCGGTGGTTGTATGCGTACTGATCATTTCCTCCGCCCAGGCTCAGGAGGCAAAGATTAGGCATGGCTTTTTGTTTTTTGCCGGCGAATCCTACACCATGGATGAGAAGACCTATGGCATCAACGACGATGGCAACGAGTATAGCGCGCTCATCCGCAATAACCCCGAGGCGCTGTCGGCATTCAACAACTACCGCATCTGGCATACCACGGCGATTGTCTCGACGAGCCTCGCAATCGCAGCATTTATTTTTGGCGGCGTCTACTACATCTTTGAGAATGATCTCGCCGACAAGATTGGACAAAACACCGGCATCATCGCTCTTGCGACCGGCGGCGGTCTCCTGGCGCTGGGGGTAGCCTTCGAATTCATTGCCTGGAGTCGGATCTTCTTCGGCTGAGATATACAACAAAGGCTTGTTGGACGAGGGCCCTGGCGAGGTCAGTCGGCTGCCCGTGCCTTCGTTGGCGTTCGCCAAGGATTCAGCGCACCTTATGCTGACGTGGCGTTATTAACTCGATACGCTGCCTGCCTATTTTTCGTAACTAATACGGTAAATAGTATGCTTTGATGACGGCGGCGGTTTTTTACTGCCGACGTTCATATATTCCCGTCGGGTTTGGTCTTGACCAATGGGAAAATAATTGCCACTATTTGCCCTGAATCGGGGATGGCAACCAATTGAAGGAGGAAGTTTCATGATTGGATTTGATCCCCTTTATTTTATTATTGTTGGTCCGGGGATGTTGATTGCCCTCTGGGGCGAGTTTTAAAGTGAAGTCTACGTTTGCCAGATATCAGACCGTGGCGATCGGTAACCGTATGAGCGGAGCTCAAATAGCCGAGGCGTTGCTTGATCGTGCCGGGATTCGCGAAGTAACCGTAGAACAGTATCAAGGTGTTCTCACCGACCACTATGATCCAAAAGCCAAGGTGGTCTATCTCTCCCCCGACGTTTACCATGGACGTTCGGTGTCATCCATCGGCGTCGCCGCCCATGAGGTAGGCCACGCCATTCAGCATGCGGAACACTATAGTGCCATGGCGCTTCGACAAGGCTTGGTTTTGCCCGCCAACATTGGCTCATGGCTCTCGTACATGGTGATCATTTTAGGATTACTGTTGAATCTTGCCGGCCTCGTTTGGTTCGGGATCATGATCTTCTCGGTGGTGATTGCCTTCCAATTGGTTACGTTACCGGTTGAACTCGATGCCTCCAGTCGAGCCAAAGCACGATTGTTAGATACCGGATTGATTACAACCGAAGAAGCTGATGGGGTGAAAAAAGTTCTTACCGCTGCGGCGATGACGTACGTTGCAGCGTTGATCACCAGTGCCCTCACTCTACTCTACTACGTGCTCCGGTTTACCGGTGGCTCCAGCCGATCTCGTGACTAGTAGTTTTCAGAAGTAAAATTTGATTGTTGGATTACGCGATATTCAATCTTGACTTGACGGGCCGCTCCGTCTGGTATAGGTTCCGCTAACACTTTGCTTTTATTGATGGGTTAAAAATTGCAAGGCGAGGTGACCATATGGCAGACAAGTTTATCCAGGAAGGATTAACGTTCGACGACATCCTTCTGGTGCCAGCCTATAGCGAGGTTTTGCCGCTTGAGACAGATGTTTCAACACGGCTCAGCCGCAAGCATCGGTTGAACATTCCCATTATATCGGCGGCCATGGATACGGTTACCGAGGCAGCTACCGCCGTTAGTATGGCCCAAAACGGCGGAATCGGTATCCTGCATAAAAATATGACTGTTGAGCAACAGGCTCAAGAGGTTGCCAAGGTTAAGAAATTTGAAAGCGGCATCATTCGCGATCCGATCATCATTCATCCCGATCAACCGCTTTCCGATGCAACCGAACTCATGAGAAAAAATTCGATTTCAGGTATTCCGGTTGTAAAAGACTCGAAATTGGTCGGCATCCTGACCAACCGCGACCTCAGGTTCGAGCGGAACCTCAGCCAGCCGGTCAGAAGCGTCATGACCTCCAAATTGGTGACCGCCAAGGAGGGAATCTCTCGGGACGATGCGAAAGATCTCTTGCATCAACGCAAAATTGAGAAGCTTCTGGTCGTTGACGACGATTTCCATCTCTGTGGGTTGATCACCGATGAAAGACATCCAAAAAGCCGAGAAATTCCCGCGCGCCTCAAAGGATAGCTCGGGAAGCCTTCTGGTGGGGGCGGCGGTAGGTGTCGGAGACGCCGCGTTAGAGCGGGCCATGCGGTTGATCGAGGCCGGCTGCGATCTGATCGTCATCGACACCGCTCATGGGCACTCGAAAGCCGTGATCGATACCCTCAAAACCATGCGTTCCGCCCATCCGGATGCGGATATAATGGCTGGAAACGTTGCTACCGCGGAGGGTTGTGAGGCGCTCATCAAGGCTGGTGCGGACGCGGTAAAAGTTGGCATCGGCCCGGGATCGATCTGCACTACGCGGGTGGTTGCCGGGGTGGGCGTGCCCCAATTTACGGCCATTCAACACTGCGCCAAAGTTGCCGATCGCTTGAACGTCCCCGTTGTAGCGGACGGGGGAGTTCGTTTCTCCGGGGATGTAACCAAAGCCATAGCAGCCGGGGCCTCATCCGTAATGATAGGCTCGCTTTTTGCCGGCACCGAGGAAAGCCCCGGAGAGGTCATTCTCTATCAAGGGCGTTCATATAAGGTCTATCGAGGGATGGGGAGCATTAGTTCGATGAAGGCAGGTTCCAAGGACCGATATTTTCAATCTGGGGTCGAACGCGAGGAAAAGTTGGTACCCGAGGGGATCGAAGGCCGGGTACCGTTTCGAGGACCCCTTTCAGACGTGCTCTATCAACTGGTTGGGGGCTTGCACGCCGGCATGGGGTACCTTGGCTGCCGCTCGATAGCGGAACTACGAGAACAGAACCAATTCATACGAATCACCCAAGCCGGCCTGCAGGAAAGCCATGTCCACAACGTCATCATCACCAAAGAGTTGCCCAATTATTGGTTAGGTCAATGAGCCTATGTCCCCAACGAGCTTGCCTCAGAACAAGATTTTAAATTCTTGATTTTGGATCTCAGTATACTCAGCTCATAGCTCGGCGGGTGCGTGAGCAACGAGTGTATTGCGAGATCCATCCGTGCAATCTCTCGTTGGAACGGATCCAGGCTTTCGGTCTCATCCGGGGTTATCCTTTCCGGCGGTCCGATGGGAGTTAACGCAGAGGACGCGCCCACCGGTGACCGTGGTTTATTGGATCTCGGCGTGCCGATTCTCGGTATATGTTATGGATTGCAGCTTATTGCTAAATTGGAAAGCGGCGAGGTTTCGCGTTCCCGCCGACGTGAATACGGCCGCGCTCGATTAATGATAGAGGACGCCGCCGACCTGTTCGCGGGCTTTCCCGTTGACGAGCCCGTGGATGTCTGGATGAGCCACGGCGACAAGGTTGATCGGTTGCCGCCGGGGTATACGGTGCTGGCCAAAAGCGCCAACTCACCCAACGCCGCCGTTGCCGATAGAAAACGGCGGATATTCGGGGTGCAGTTTCATCCCGAGGTGGCCCATACCCCGCGCGGCGATGCCATCCTGGCCAACTTTCTTTTTCATATTTGCGGCTGTAAACCGGATTGGACTATGTCTTCTTTTGTGGAGCGTTCAGTTGAAGCGCTGCGTAAGCAAATAGGCGATGAAGAAGTGCTCTGCGCCCTGTCCGGCGGGGTCGACTCTTCCGTGGTGGCGACCCTGTTGCACCGATCCGTCGGCAAACAACTGCACTGTATTTTTGTCGACAACGGCTTGATTCGTAAAGGAGAAGCCGAGAGCGTCAAAGAGGTTTTCGGCTGCCACTTTGGCATGGAGCTGACCATGGTGGACGCCTCGGATCGTTTCCTTGACGGGCTTTCGGGCGTAACCGACCCGGAGCGCAAGCGTAAGATCATCGGAGAACAGTTCATCAGGGTGTTTGAAGAACAGGCCCAGCGATTCCAGCGCGCGCGCTACCTTGCTCAAGGAACGCTGTATCCCGACGTGATCGAATCGCGCTCGGTGCGGGGGCCGTCGGCAACCATCAAAAGCCATCACAACGTTGGCGGGTTGCCGGAGCGCATGCGTCTCGCGCTCATAGAACCGCTCAAGGAGTTGTTCAAAGACGAGGTGCGGTTGGTGGGGGAAACCCTGGGGTTGCCCCGTTCGGTCATTCAACGCCAACCATTTCCCGGTCCGGGGCTTGGGGTACGGGTGATAGGAGCGATCACCCGGGCCCGCCGTGACGTTCTGCGCGAGGCCGACGCCATACTGCAAGAGGAACTGGTCGGCAGCGGTCAACTGTCGCAGACTTGGCAAGCGTTTGCGGTGCTGCTTCCGGTCCGCTCGGTTGGGGTGATGGGTGATGAGCGTACCTATGATGAAACGGTTGTTATCCGAGCAGTTACCAGTCTTGATGGCATGACCGCCGACTGGGCTCGCTTACCCTATGATTTTCTTGCCATTGTTTCAAACCGAATCATCAATGAAGTAAAAGGGGTCAATCGGGTTCTCTACGACATTTCCAGTAAGCCGCCGGCGACGATTGAGTGGGAGTAGCTTGAAGCGCTCGTTGTAGAGCCTGGTATCTCTTTTCGAAACCTCCGCCAATTGTCCCGGTTAGGGGCAACTTTGGGGTGCGGTTCGGCCAGCCAGCCGATCATTCAAGAAGTTCAGTGCATCATTGGCCCCGGTATACGCGCCTAAAATGTGATCGCTCAGGGATACCGTTGCAAATACCGTTTTCACACCCATGCTGCAGTAGGTCGCGTGCAGGGTTTGGGCCTGGCCGATGGGGACGACCTCGTCGAGATCGGCGTGGTACTGATAATAGGGCACCGGCTGGACGCGAGACCCTAGTTTTTGTTGCATGATGCGGGTGCCCCAGGCCAGTGTTTGGGTCGGATCGGTCGTGACGAATTCCGAGAACGTGTGGAAGGGGTAGAGCAACAGCCCGTCAATGTCGCAGGAATTCCCGACGGCGGCAAAGGCAGCCTTACCCGCGTCGTTGAGGTAGTTTTGCAGCTGCAGCTCGGGGTAGGCAGCATCCAGTCCCAGCATCGAGTACATAAAGAAGGACATGAAGAGGCTGCCGTTCAGGTAGTTACCACAGATTACCGGGTCGGCGGGAACGCCGCCTGCGGCCACTCCCTTAAGTTTCAGCTCGGGCGCATAGCTGGGTTGCAGCTCGCCGGCCGCAGTCGCCGCCTGACCGCCCTCGGAATACCCCCATATGACCACCGGCGCAGAGGTGCTCAGGTGCGCGGAGGACAAGCGCATCGCCGCGCGAGCCACGTCGAGCACCGCACGGCCGTTGGAATCTTTGATGGCGTACGTATGCACGCCGGGCGTGCCGAGCCCCTGGTAGTCGGTCTGCGCGACGGCCCAGCCCTTGTTGAGCGCGCTCTTGATGAGGGAGGCCTCAAGGTACGAGCCTTTCGGCATGGTGACCGAGGGCGCGCAGCGATCGGCCATACCCTGTGTCTGGGGCGCGAAGGCTAGTATCGGCCGTGGTCCAGTGAGCCACCAGGTGATGGGTACGAGTATCGTCCCCGAAACCTGGTCAGGATTGCCCAATGCATCGGTCGATTGGTACACGATTTTCCACGCCTGGACGGTCAAATCCGGGAGACCCAAGATGAGATCAGTAGAGAAAAAAACAGGTTGTGACGAGATGATAGTCCCCGGAGCGCTGGTGGAAAGAGGCGCCGTTTCGGAATTGACCGCGCCAATTTCGTCCGAGCCGCATCCAACCATCAACCCGGTCAGTAACAGAGCGCCACACCAAAACCATCTACGGTTTCTCATTGAGCACCTCCCGAACGAGATGATGTTGTTAAAGTATAATATTATCATATAGTTAGTACCAATTTCGCTTCACCGGTTTACCATAGCAACTTTTGTTAAACACAAGGTTAACATGCCCCCCGACTATTACCTTGTCAATGTAGTTTATCGTTATATTCGTAATACTTACACCTACAACCTAAGTCGTTTCGTTACCAGGACAACGTAAGACGGAGAATCGCCCGTTCCTGAAGTTTGCTGTTCAGCCCTAGCTCTATGCCTATCGGGGAAAACGTGACCCTGATTCAAAGACACAAAGACACGATGATAATCTTTTTAATTCCAACGAGGATAGTTTTTAGAGTCTAAGGAGGGCTAAAGAGTCTGAAGCTTCACGGGAGCTCGAGCTTCTTCAGAATGGCCGCCATCGGTCCGAATCCGCTCAGCTCGGCAACTTGCTTGCCGGCTGTGTTTACCACGAACCAGCAGGGCACACTCTTGGCGCCAACCGCCTTCCATAGGGCGCCATCGGGGTCGAGGAAGGTGTTGGTGCCGACTTTCTCGGCCATCTCCTCGAGATTGCCCCTCACATCGTTGCCGATAACGACCTTGACTCCGACCTGGCTCGAGTCCTTGAAGTGCTCGACCATCTCTTGAACGACCGGGATCGTACGTCGGCAGTATGGGCACCACGGTGCCATGTAGATGATTACACACTTCTCTTTGTATAGACAGGGATCCGTGCCCTGGGTGTTGGCCTTTGCCGGCGGGAGGGTAACCTGGGGGAACTCCTTGGTCGTGGGCATGAGCAGGTACGCCACCACACCGACCGCCGCAAGCAGAAGTACCACCGGCGCCACCGGGAAGGATCGCGCTGCGGTTTTGCCTACGGTAGCCGAGGGCCGCCCCCGTGGGGCATAGGAGGCATCGCGGGGAGCGAGAATCGCGCGCATCTTCTCCACATCGGCGCCGCACCGGGGACAGGCGGCGGCCGTGTCGGGCATCGGCTGGTGGCAGTTTAGGCAATCGGCCATGGAGCTGACCTCCGTTCAAAAGAATACCTTAAAAGCTTTACCGATTCAAAAAAACAGGCTCTTTGGCGACCGGCCCATCGGCTGAAAGATGTACGATTTCAAACCTGAATAGGGCAGGGTGTCTAGATAAAAAACGAGATATTCTCAGTGCGGACGAGAGGTGGTGGACAGTGATGAGAGCTCGCCCAGGCCTCCGAGAACATCGAGTATGGACTCAAACATCTGTTCTTCAGGTTCTTCGGTAATCGTTGTCTCTTTTTGCTGGATTTGTTTCGGCGAAGAACATCGTTTGTGACCAACGCTTACCTCCTGAAGTTTTTTCAAAAGGGCTTCGATTTGGTAGGGCTTCTGAATGAAGCCCGAAAGCCCCTTACCCGCGAAAGCGCGGGTGGCCTCCTCCTCGTTGTAAGCACTGGATAGGATGATCGGAAGGCCCGAGCGGATCTCTCGAATCTTGCCGAACGTCTCAACGCCGTCCATCATGGGCATGCTCAGATCGAGCAGTACCACATCGATGTCCTGGGGGCGCGCGCTGATGAGCCTCAATGCTTCTTCCCCATCCCTGGCCGTCAATACGAAGTACCCATCTTTCTCGAGCAAGCGAGCGGTAACTGTTCGCACGGCCTCTTCATCGTCGACTATCAGCACGGCCTGCTGCGCACCATGGTATATCGGCGCCGGCGCTGGTTTGGATACCACCGACGACATGGTTTGCTCTGCGCCCGGAAAAAGAATCCTGAAGGTTGATCCTTTGCCCGGTTCGCTGTGAACGTCGATGGCCCCCTGGTGACTTTGAATAATGCCTTGCAACGCGGCCAATCCCAGACCCCGACCCGTGAATTTCGTCGTGAAAAAAGGATCGAAGATTTTTCCCATTACGTCCTGGGTCATACCGCATCCGGTGTCCGAGACCTCCAGATAGGTATACGGGCCTTCCCGAAGATCATCGCGCCACTGCAACTGGTTCAAATAGCCTTGATGGGCCTTCACATACCCCGTGTGGATGGTGACGAGCCCAGTTTGGTTTTCGATGGCCTCGGTGGCATTGATGACCAGGTTCAAGACGATCTGGCGTATTTGGTTGCTGTCGGCCTTGATGGCGGGTAGATCGGGCATCAAGTCAAGCTTCAAGGCGACCTTCTTCGGGAGGGAGACTTCCAACAGGCTGGCCATTTCCGCCACCAGATCGGACAGATTCAGCGGTGCGGCCAGGCAGGTGCCCTTTCCCGTGTAATCCAGCATCTGCTTGGCGATATCGGCCATTCGTGCTGCCGCCGTTTTAATATTGGTTAGGTACTTGCGCTGAAAGGATTTTGGCGGAAGTTCGAGCAGAATCAACTCTACATTACCGAGGACTCCCATCAGTAAGTTGTTGAAGTCATGGGCGATGCCACCGGCCAGTATCCCAAGACTTTCGAGCTTCTGGGCCTGCTGCATCTTGGCCTCAAGCTTTCTCTTCTCCTCTTCCGCTCGCCAGCGCTCGGTGATGTCCACCACCACAGCGCGGCATTCCTTCCGATCATCGGTGGTGGTGGCCTCGATGCGTGCTACGAGGTGATGCCACGGTAGGTCATCCCCTTCTTTTTCTTTCATAAGCGACAGCTCGCAACTCTCTTTGGCTCGGCTCTCAAAAACCTTCGCCAGAAAGACGTTGAAGGCGGGCAGGTCGGCTCGGGAGACGAACGCACCAAAGCGACGAAGCCCCAATTGAGAACGCTCTTGTCCCAGCAGACGCGCCCCCGTCAGGTTCACCTGCCGGATGGCCCCATCGCGATCGAGGGTGAAGTAACCCACCGGCGCGAAATCGTAGAGATCGGTGTACCGTTCCAACCCTGCCTCGACCTCCCGTCGCGCCCGCAGGAGCTCCTCGTTCTGCATCTGAAGCTCGATCTGATGAACCTGCAGCTCGTGGACGAGCCGCTGCGCATCTTTCGATCTGCTCGGCCCATAAACTTCCGGACCATGACTTCTGTCCTTCCCGCGCAATCGCCTCTCTGCCCGGCGACGTAGTCCGGCAGCGTCCGCTTGAGTGTCCCGATTCTTTTTCATGGCCTATCCCTCCACTTCTTTTCAGGCCATGGCACGGAGGCATTCTTCGCATTCTCATGCCGTCGTCTTTGCAGTTTGATGTCATCGATTTCGGTGTTGGACCCGTACCATTTCAGAAGCTTTCCCTGCATGTCTCGGATCGGAACGGCGTGCGACCTAAACCAGCGGTACGCGCCGTCCCGACTCCGGATGCGAAAATCCAAGTCGAAGCGCGCCACGGCCCCAATGGCCTCGCTCCACGCTAGCTTGACGCGCTCGCGATCCTCCGGATGGAGCTGCTCGAGCCAGCCATAGCCCAGCTGCTTCGCTTCTTCGACCCCGGTGAACTCCACCCAGCGATGATTGAGATGATCGCAAGCGCCGTCGGGTCGACTGGTCCAGACCAGCTGCGGGAGCGATTCCACCAGTTGCCGGAGTTGGCCCTCCTGCTCACGCAGGGCGTGCTCGAGCTTTTTGGCGACCGTGATGTCCGAGAACGTGATCACCACACCGTCGATCTTGTTCTCCAGAGTGCGGTAGGGCATGATCCGCACCAGAAACCACGTATCACCACCGGCAGCGACGGGCAGTTCCTTGAAAACCAGCGTCCTCAGCACCTGGCGTACATCCTCGGCCAGCTCGGGGTAGTCGAGATCGGAGACCAAATCGGTGATGGGCCGACCCACGTCGCCCGGGATCAGCTTGATAACTTTTGCGGTCAGGGGTGTGAAGCGACGCACCCGGAGCTTCTCGTCCAAAAACAGCGTGGCGATGTCCGTGCTGTTGAGCAAGTTTGTCATGTCGTTGTTGGCCAGCGACAGCTCGTCCAGCTTGGACTGCAGCTCGCGGTTGATCGTCTGCAGCTCTTCGTTGAGCGACTGCATCTCTTCCTTGGAGGTGGTCAACTCCTCGTTAGTGCTCTGCAACTCCTCATTGGTGGACTGCAGCTCCTCGTTTGAGGATTTGAGCTCTTCCTGCGAGGTCTGCATCTCCTCGCGGGTCATCTGCGCCTCCTCCTGGGCTTGTCTGAGATCCTCCATAAGCTGTGAAAGTCGAACGTTGTCGACGGGGACCTTGTGATTCCTGCGCCGCGATTTTGGTTCGGAGGGTGTCGCCACGTTCGTAAAGACAATCATCACCATTCCCCGCAAGGCTTCCGGTTCTTCGAGCGGCTGTAAGATGATATCCACGGTCTGCACACCGCCGTCGGTCCCCACCTTCACATCCCTTAGGGTGACGGCGCTCTTCTGCTGCAGCGCCTTGTGGAAGGCGCTCCCCAACTCGTAGCGCAACCCCTCGCGAGCCATGGCGAAAACATTCCAATTGACCTTGCCGGCCGCCGGTTCTAGATACTTGCCGGTTCGCCCGCTGATGTAGAGGATATCGCCCTGGTCGTTGACCAGCACTGCCGCCGGGGAAAAGCGCTGCAGCAGCAGTTGTTCGGTCAGCGTTTGGAGGTTTGAGACGGGTTTTGGCGCCTTGGTTTCATGGTTCCATCCGTCAGCCGGCTCGGCCAGGATGGGGTGGAACGGTGCGCGAAAGTCGATCGGCTCTGGCTTCGGGGCGACCTCACGTCGCCGGAAAATCCGGGTTTTGCGGTCCAGCGGAGTAAAGAGATCGCTCAACGTGCCCGGCGTCTCGGCGTTCCCCAGAAACAGGATGCCTCCGGGATTGAGGCTGTAGTGAAAGAGCGGCAGGAGCATATTCTGCAAATCCGGGGCCAGGTAGATAAGCAGGTTCCGGCAGGATAGGAGATCGAGCTTGGTGAAAGGCGGATCTTTGACGATGTCTTGCTGGGCGAAGACCACCATCTCGCGGATCTGCTTGCCAATCCGATAGCCGTGTTCTTCCTTGGCAAAGAACCGGCCCAGGCGCTCCGTTGAGACGTCCGCGGCTATGTTGCTCGGATAAACACCCTGGCGGGCTCTTTCAACGGCGTCCGGATCCAGGTCGGTGGCAAAGATCTGGAGTGAGTAGGTTTCGCCAGGCTGTATCTGCGCCAGCGCCTCCTTGAAGACCATGGCCAGAGAATAGGCTTCCTCCCCGGTCGAGCAGCCGGGCACCCAAGCCCTGAGCGCCCCACCACCCGGGTGGTTTGCCAGGACTGCCGGGACGACCTCCTTCTGCAATTTCGCCCATGCCGGCGGGTCGCGAAAGAAGCTGGTCACGCCGATCAAGAGCTCTTTAAAGAGAAGCTCCAACTCCTGGGGGTTCTCCCGCAAGAATCGAACATAAGTATCAATCTTATCAATGTTGTGGAGGCCCATTCGGCGCTCGACCCGGCGGTAGACGGTGCTCTTTTTGTACCGGGAAAAGTCGTGGCCGGTCTTGGCCCTGAGCAGAATGAAGATCTTCTCGAGCGCGCTACGGGCTTTGGTCTCCAGGGGAAGATCGATTCGGTTGAAGAGGGGGATGTGCTTGAGATAGGCGAGGATTTTTCCGGGTAACTCCTCCACCGGGGCCACGACATCGGCCATCCCGGCGTCTATGGCGCTGCGAGGCATGCCGTCGAATTTTGCCGAGGCCGGCTCCTGCACCAGAACCACGCCGGCTTTCTCCTTGATGGCCTTGAGGCCCAGCGTGCCGTCGGTGCCCATTCCCGAAAGAATGATCCCGATACTATGGTCGTGCCGGTCATCGGCCAGGGAGCGGAAGAAAAAATCGATGGGCAGCCTGAGTCCCCGGGGCGCGGTCGGATCGAACAGGTGCAACACGCCGTGCAGGATGGACATGTCCTTGTTGGGTGGGATCACGTAGACGTGGTCCGGCTTGATTTTCAGGCGGTCCTTGGCCTGGATGACCTGCATGGAGGTAGCGCGCTGCAGGAGCTCCACCATGATGCCTTTGTGGGTCGGGTCCAGGTGCTGGATGATGACGAAGGCCATGCCACTGTTCTTGGGCACATGCCTCAAGAACAGATCGAGCGCCTCTAGCCCTCCGGCCGAAGCGCCGATTCCCACGACAGGGAAACCCTTCAGGGCAGACTCGGCAGATACCGGGGTGGAATCTTCTTCTGTGGCCTTTTGCGGGCCGACGGGCGGTAGGGGGGCTTCGGTGAGGACGTCTCTCTGATTAGGGGGGGCAGACCGCTTCTGTAGTATGGCCGAAGCATCCTTGGAACCAGACTTACTGGCCTTTTTCAGTTTTTTTGATTTCATCTTCCCTCGAGCCTTAACCGTCCCACATGGTTATGGTTAGTCGAGGGATGTTCGTTCCTCTGCCTATGTCTGCTTCTTTTGGAAAATGCAGCGAATAGCCGAACCCCCCCGCTCTTTTGGTATAATATTAACACACAGTAGCTTGAAAAGGCAAGTAACTTGTGATTGGACGATGGGCAAGCCCAGGTAGATCTGACACCACCTCTTTCTGCTCTCAGGAGCATGGGGAGCAAGGGATTGGCAATGTTGAAGGGAAAGCTTCCTTGGGGGGCTAGCCCCCCAAGGAAGCCGCGGCAACAAAAAAGGAGATGAGGTCAGGACCAAAATCCTCTTGAATGAAGGTTTGCGAAGACTTTCATCACAAGGAGGTACGGCCCTGACCCCATTTAGTTATTACGCCATGACCACCACGAAAGACCATAAATATTCGCTTCGCCTTCAGTTGGTGCAGTACGCCACGACCCACGGCATACGCCCCGCTGCGCGTGCCTTTGCTACCACCCCCAACACCGTACGGCGATGGCGTGCCCGCTTTGACGCCGGCGGTCGTACCTCACTCCAGGACCGCTCCCGGAGACCCAAGACCTGCCCCCACAAGACTTCCCGGTACCAAGAAGCGAAGATCCTCAACGCACGCAAGAAGGTTCCCTGCTTCGGACCGCGCCGCCTGCGCGACCTGTTTGGAATCACTGCTTCCTCTGGCGCCATCGCTCGCATCCTGCGCCAGCAAGGCTTATCGGGCCGCCGTCGCAAAAAGCGTCAGCGCAAAAACGACCTGCGGGCTATCAAAGCTAAATACAGATGCTTCCAACGCCTCCAGGCCGATATGAAACCCCTCTTCGATATCCCCGCCTACTGGCCGCAGATGAAGAAACTCGGCCTCCCCAAACACCAGTACACCCACCGTGATGTCAAAAGCGGTGCTCTCTTTATCTCTTACGCCGACGAGCTCTCCACCACCTACGCCACCATGACCTCCCGGCGCTTGCTGACCCACCTGAAAAAGCATCTCGTCAACCTCCGCCGTGCTATCTTGTCCACCGACAACGGCGTCGAATATGGTGGCCATGACAAGAACGAGCGGGAACGAGGCTTCCATGCCAAAATCCAGCAGGCCGGGATCATCCACCGCTTCCTGCCCCCTGCCACCCCAAACGCCCACGCCGATGTCGAGAGTTCCCATGCATCCATTGAACAGGAGTTCTTTGATCTCGAACCATTTACATCCAGACAGGACTTCTTCCAGAAGGTCTCTATCTACCAACACTGGTGGAACTTCGCCAGACCCAACTACTCCAAGAGCGCTAAAACACCCGCACAACTCTTGGAGGATGAAGGCCTTGACCCAAGCATCCTCTTGCTCCTACCCGTTGACCTTGAGGCCTGGTTCAGGACGACGACTTACTTTCCTCAGGTGGTGTCACATCTACCTGTTGACGCCGCTTGTGATTGGACGATCCGCCGCGAGGCGCCTGAAGGGAATCTATCCCTCAGGTAATACCAGACGCGGTTTGACCCATCGGTCACAAAGATGTTTTATGAATCCGATTAAACCAAAGATACAAATAACAAACAAAAAACAATGGATAGTCTGACAACTACCCGATAAAATTCAAAAAAACTGCCAGCGGATCGTATCCGCGATTCGTTGAGCAGCACTGATCAGGACCGTAAAAATTTATGGTGAGGCTCCTTCATGCTAGGATTGAGCATATGAGCGATAACCCTACCAATCAAGCGTGGATCGGAAGCCCTACCGTGCTTGTTTGTCTGGCGCTCTTTCTGTTCAGTCAGGGGCTTTTCTTGGTGAATATACAATATCCGAGCGACTATAATTTCGACGAGATCAATTATGTGCCTGCAGCAAAACAGTTTATTCAGATGAAGGAAAACCAAAATTGGGAACATCCCCCTCTGGCCAAGGAATTGATGGCAGTCGGCATTATGGTTTTCGGTGATCGGCCCATCGGCTGGCGATATATGAGTACGTTTTTCGGTTCACTGACACTGATTGGAATGTATCTGTGGGCCCTGGTTCTGTTCCGAGATCGTAAGACGGCTCTATTTGCTGCACTTATAACCCTTGCGAATCAACTTTTGTATGTCCAGGCGCGGATCGGGACGCTTGACGTCTTTAATGGTTGCGTTCACTGTTTTTGCGCTTGTTGCCTTTTGCGCCGCATGGTCAAAAGCGGTTGAGAATCTGAACGCGTTCTCCTGGTGCTTAATTGCCGGGGTGATGTTTGGCCTGGCCATGGCCTGTAAGTGGGCCGCAATGGTCCCGTGGCTGAGCGCGATTCTCATGATTGGCTTGCTGAAAATCTTGCGGCGTTGGAATAGGTTCTTAGGACTCGAAGATTGGTATTCGGACAAATCTCTGGGCGGGATTGGCATTGGAAAGGTTGCGCTAGCATTCGTGATAGTGCCCATGGTTGTTTATTTCTTGACCTTCCTGCCGTTTTTATTCATTCAGAAGGCCGATCAAACAACGTATTCGATTCTCGACGTGATCACGATGCAGTTCAAGATGTGGCACGGGCAGCTCAGCATCGTTACCACCCATCCGTACATGAGCACCTGGCAGAGTTGGCCTCTGATGATCCGGCCTACCTGGTATGCATTTGACGAGGAAGGGGAGGGTTTTTACCGATGTGTGATCTTGCTCGGAAATCCTCTGATCATGTGGAGCGGTCTCTTAGCGCTTCTATTTTGCATGTGGGCCTGGATTGCGCGTAGGGATCGTGAGGCGTTTCTGATTCTCAGCTTCTTCGGCGCATTCTATTTTGGCTGGGCGTTCATCCCCCGCAAGCTCACCTTTTATTATTACTATTATCCGGCCGGTATGACCCTGAGCATGGCCATCGCATTTTTCTTCCATTACCGGGAATCCGACAAATTTCTTGTGTTAATAAAGATCCAAAGACTCCGATGGGCATTTTTGACCGCTTGCATTGTTATTTTTATCTTTTTCTATCCTGTCTTGGCCGCTATTAAAATACCGTTACCTGCTTACGCTATGAGGATGTGGTTTAACCTATGGATTTAACGGATTGATCACCTTGACAGTTCCGCCAATTCGGTGATACGAAAGCGAAAACTTTGAGGTAGGAGGTCACATTCAAGGAGGGCATTATGACACGTGGCAACCCCTGGTATTGGTTAGCGGTTTGTTACCTGCTCGCCGTTCCAGCGATCGTTCTGGCCCAAGACACTAAGTCTTCTCCGACCGATGTGACCGAGGGGGATCTTAACGTCGGCCATGGCCAAGTAAATTGGACCGAACATACCATTACCGCCACCGGCAGCGGTGCTCCCGACTTGAAAGCCACAAATGTTGCCGTCGCCCGGTTGGGGGCGGAGCGGGTGGCCAAACTCGATGCGCTCCGCAATATTTTGGAGACGCTCAAAGGGGTTCGGATCACTAGCGAAGTAACGGTCCAAAGTGAAATAATGACCGACGAGAAAATGAGAACAACCATCGAGGGCGCGGCGCAGCACTTTAAGGTGTTACGGACCAAATATTACTCGGATGGCGGGGTAGATGTCGTGGTGCAGATATCACTGGACGGCGAGGTTGTGTCAACATTGATCAAACCGGGCACAAAAACAGCCGAGGTATCGGACGGCGCCGGACAACCAAATGACACCGGCCTGGTTATAGACGCCCGCGGTATCGGCATCATACCGGCGCTAGCGCCACGGGTTGTCGATGAATCCGGAACGGTGCTCTATAGTTCTGATTTCGTTGATCAGAAGTCTTTGCAGGCCCGTGGCGTGGTCGGCTATTTCCGCGATCTTGAGGCGGCCGGAAAAAATGGCCGCGTGGGATCGGAGCCATTGGTGATCAAAGCGCTCAAGCGTTCGGCGGACAGCAAGACCGGTATGGTTCTTTCTCATGCAGATGCTGCGAAACTGCAAAACAAAGAGATGAATTTAAAATATCTTACCGAAGGCAAAGTTATTATCGTGGTTGACTAAAAATCATGCAGCTTTGAGACGAACAGTGAAGGAGACGTTCATGAAGAACCATACTCGCTTCGGATTTGTGGCGGGTCTTTTGATAGTTGCAGCGAGCGGTGTTTTACGCGCGCAAGAGACTGAGACGGTCGAAGCTACCGGCCAAACGGCGATAGTCGACAACGATCGGGCCGCGGCGCGGGACAAAGCCATTGAAGATGCTTTGCATAAGGCGATAGAGTCCGCTGTACGTACCATGATATCCTCCGCAACCGTCACCGAGAACTACCAGTTGCTCACGGATAAAATCTATTCCAAGGCATCCGGGTACGTCACGAAGTACAAGATCACCGGCGAGCGGATCGAGGATGGCGTCAAGATCGTAGAGGTCAAAGCCGAGGTTTCAAAGGGCGCAATCCAAAACGATCTCGACGCGCTCAGCATCCTGATAAACGAGGCCAAGGGAAGGCCCAAGCTGCTGGTGATGATCGCGAAGCAAAACATCGGTATGGACCGACCGAACTATTGGTGGGGAAACAATACAATGGTAAGCCTCGAGATGGACGTGGTTACGAACACGCTTATGGAAAAAATGATGGAAAAGGGTTTTACCTTTGTCGATCCGAAAGGATTGGCCGATCGCCTGAAACTGAGAACGCCGGTTGCATTTATTAGCGATCAACAAGCTCGCCAAATGGCCCAGCAGATAACGGAGGCCCAGGTCGTGATTGTTGGCAAGGCCCTGGCTAAAGACATTGGCGAGACGGTAGAGGGAAAACGTTGGCGGTCTGCCTCCGCCGAGATAGGCGTTCATGCCATCAATACCAGCAACGGCGAGGTGATGGCCGTCGCCACGGCGCAGGCGATAGTCCCGCATATCAGCGCTGCCGAAGCCGGCACCAAGGCCCTCAAAAAGGCTTCCGAAAAACTGGCCGATGATCTGATCGAAAAGATCACCAAGAATTTCAAAGCGAGCGCTTACGGCGTCGAAAGCATTCGAATGGAAGTCGCCGGAGTCAAAAACAACCGCATGCTTTCGAAGCTGATTGAGGTGATGAAAGATATGCGGGGCGTCAAAACGGTTAACCAGCAAAGCCTGAGCAGAGGATTGGCGGTATTGGATCTTCAATATGCCGGCAAAGCCAATGCCTTGGCTGCTGTCTTAGAGGCAAAGGATTTTGGCGGCGGTTTAAAGGCAGAGGTAACTGAGGTCAAGCCAAACTCGATTAAGATCAACTTGAAGTGATCTGTTCCCGCGGGAGGCAAGCTTGTATGTTTATTATTTGTTGGTTACCGTTGTTTAACGTTCGGCACCCCGGCCGCGCGGCTTGGCTGTCGTGCTCGTCATCGCGGGAGTCGGCACCGATGGAAAAATGACGAAGCTCGATTTTACCGGCGAACCGACCGCTGAAGAAGAAGAATGGGTCTCGTGGAACAAGTCGCGCGACCATCAACCGTGATATGCGGTTTAACGATCAGTCATTCCCACAAAGGTGGGAATCCAGAAATGAAGTACATACGAAACACTATTGCCACTAACTGGATCCCCAGCCAAGCCGCACAGCGCTTTCGCGGGGATGACGAAAATGACTCCTATTTTTTATAATACGTTATTCCCGCGCAGGTGGAAATCTAAGAATAGGATATTCGGAATATGAGCGCCTCAACTGAACGATACCTGAGCAAGCGTATGTTCCAGGTTCTCTTCTGGACCGCGCTGGTCGTCGTTGTACTGTATTTCTTGAGGGGAATTCTTACGCCGGTATTGTTGGCGTTTCTCCTTGCCTATGCTTTCAATCCTTTGGTCGAGCGGCTCGCGCGCTGGCACCTGCCGCGCAGTCTCGGCACGGTTTTGTGTTTGTTCATTTTGTTGGTGCTGGCGGTAGGCCTGATCATGCTGATTGTGCCGGCGCTGCAGAACGAGATCGCATCCCTGATGAAGAGGATGCCGGGGTATCTTGACGAGATTCGCCAGCATGCCGTCCCCTGGATCCAAAATAATCTTCAAATAGAGGTTCCCGCTAGCTTCGATGAAGCGCTCTCTTCGATCAAACAACAGTTGG
Source organism: uncultured delta proteobacterium (assembly GCA_963754925.1). Taxonomy (GTDB): domain Bacteria; phylum Myxococcota; class B64-G9; order B64-G9; family B64-G9; genus CAVWHX01. The sequence continues at coordinate 186,820 of CAVWHX010000011.1, read as the reverse complement.
GCGGGCAGATGACCTCCCTGGCCGGCCCGGCCGGCGCCATTCTGGAGCACGATGCTGTCGGGCACGTTGGGTCTTCTGAGCTCGCTATTGTATATCATCGTCATTCCGCTCTTTACCTTTTATTTCCTTAGGGACTTTGCAAAAATCGAAACCTGGGTCAAGGAGCTCATCCCGCCCTCTCGGCGCGAGTATACGTTACGCCTCGCTCGTGAAATCGATGCGGTACTGGCGGGCTTCATACGCGGTCAGCTGACCGTCTGTGTGGTGCTTGCCGCCGTTTATAGCACTATGCTGTCGATCATCGGGGTACCCGCGGCGCTTATCATCGGGATTGTAGCCGGTCTTTTCAACATGGTTCCCTACCTTGGGATCGTAACCGGATTATCGTTGTCGTGGTTATTTTTATTGCTTGAAGGCTACCCGTGGACATCGTTTTTAACGGTTCTCATTGGGTTTAGCGTCGTTCCCATCCTTGACTCATTGTTTCTTACTCCCAATGTATTGGGTAAAAAGTTAGGACTTGCGCCCGTGGTGGTGATATTGGCGCTTCTTGCCTTTGGGGGGCTGTTCGGTTTTCTCGGCGTACTGCTTGCCATACCGGCAACTGCGGTTGGAAAGGTTCTTTTAGTTCACTCGTTGGAGGCATACCGCCGCAGCCGATTCTTTAGCGAGCCGGAAGCTATCGGCGATAAAAAAGAATAGAAGATATTTTTTCTAACCTGGTTGCACGACACCGCAGGAGAGCGCGACCGTGAGCGAGCCAATCGCAGAAGTGAGCAATCGGCGCGGGGCCGAGGCGAAGCACCGCAACGCCACGCGGGGGATGTTCGAGCGGATAGCAAAGTCGTACGACCGGTTGAACCGGCTCCTGTCGATCGGCATCGACCAACGCTGGCGGTCGCGCGCGGTGGCGCTCGCGGCCCAGGCGCCGGCGGGCCCGTTGCTGGACCTGTGCGCTGGAACCATGGACATGACGGCCCTGCTCGTGCGTGCACGCCCGGGTGATCGTGTTGTCGCGGTGGATTTCTCTCCGGTGATGCTCGAACTCGGCCGTCGCAAGGCGACGAGCGCGGAGGTCGTGGAAGCGGACGTGACCAATCTGCCTTTTGCGAATGGCACGTTTTCCGCCGTCGTGTGCGCGTTTGGCGTGCGCAACCTGGCCGATCCGATCGCCGATTTGCGCGAGGTGCCGCGCGTGCTGCGGCCGGGAGGGTTGTTTGTGACACTCGAGCTTTTCCGTCCGACGCTGCTCGCGGCGCGCGCCTTTCATCGCGCGTACGCCGGTCTCATACTGCCCCTGGTCGGCGGATTAATCTCCGGAGACCGAGGCGCATACCGGTACCTCGCGCGGAGCATGGCCGGTTTCCTCCGGCGCGACCAGTACGAACGCGGTCTTTTGCAACTCGGCTTCGAGAACATCTACGGCTTCGACCTCTCATGGGGCGTCGCCTCGATCGTGAGCGCGCGCCGAACAGCCTGAAGCTCGTGAATGCCAAGAGCCTATCTGAACATGACCCACTTCCAATTTTTTCAGTCATTTGACAAAAGGGCGAATTCAGAGTCAACTCGCCCCGAGCGTGGATTTAAACGTTCACCGTCTGAGCCCGCGGGGAGGCGCTACTAATGATAAAAGCAATCATGGGTATCATACGGGCCCCCTTCTTGCTTCTCGCACCCGCATGCGTCTCGGTAGGCGTTGCCAGCGCGTATCGCGAGACGGGCACCATACACTGGATACAAGTCGTTATGGTACTTATTGGCGCGGTCTCCGCTCACGCGTGTGTGAACGCATTCAATGAGTACTTTGATTTCAAATCCGGTCTCGATGCAAAAACAGATAAAACCCCCTTCAGCGGGGGAAGCGGCACCTTGCCCGCGCAACCGCAACTGGTGAAGCTTGCGTTGGTGGTATCGCTCGTCTCGTTTTTCACGACCGCTGCCGTGGGGGTTTATTTCGTCTATCTCAGGGGATGGATGCTTCTTCCGATCGGGGCTGTCGGCCTTTTTCTGCTGGTTGCCTATACCGTATGGCTTACCAAAAACCCGCTTTTGTGTCTCATTGCGCCGGGACTGGGCTTTGGGGTGCTCATGGTCAATGGGACCCATTTTGCGCTGGCAGGATCGTATTCCGTTACCGCGCTCATCGCCTCGCTGGTCCCCTCTTTTCTGGTGAGCAACCTGCTGCTGCTCAATCAGTTCCCCGATGCGGAAGCGGACAAGACCATTGGAAGAAAACACTATCCAATTACCGTGGGCAAGAAAACAAGCAGCATCATCTATGGACTGTTTCTACTTTTTACCTACGTTTCAATTATTGCAGGGGTAGCGACCGGGAAGCTTCCGGTGTTTTGCTTGCTGGCGCTCCTCACCATGGTAATCGCGGTACCAGCTTTTTTAGGGGCATTGAAAAATGCGGAAAACACTCCGGCCCTCATTCCCTCTATGGGTATGAACGTCGTGCTCAACCTTGCCACGCCCGCGCTCCTTGCGGCAGGAATCTTCATCGGATGACCGGGATCACCACAATACGAACATTCTGAAATTTCGGGGAACCTACCGTGAAAACAAGAATAACGGAATTATTCGGGATCAAGTATCCCATCATTCTTCCGGGGATGAGTTGGATTAGCGTGCCTACGCTCGTGGCCGCGGTGTGCAATGCCGGAGGGCTCGGATACCTCGCCACCGGTCCTCTGAGTCCTGATAAGACCAGAGAATCCATTAACAGAATCAGACAGCTTACCGATAAGCCTTTTGGCGTGGGCATCACGCTCATTATGCCCGGCGCCCGAGAAAACGCCGAGGTCGCGATTGCTGAGAAGGTTCCGGTCCTCAACCTATCGCTGGGCAAGGGAGTCGATCTCATAAAAAAGAGTTCATGCTTACGGCGGCAAGGTGATAGCGACCGTAACAACCGTCCAACACGCTCTGGCTGCGGAGAGATCGGGAGCCGACGCCCTGCAAGTAACCGGCCATGAGGCGGCGGCGCATGGAAGTCTGGTTACGACGCTGGTATTGGTGCCTGCGGTCGTCGATGCGGTTAAGATCCCGGTCGTCGCCATCGGGGGAATTGCCGACGGCCGGGGTATGGCAGCGGCGCTTGCTTTGGGGGCGGAAGGTATCGGGATGGGAACGCGGCTTTCCATGACCAAGGAAAGCCCGGTCCACGAAAGAACTCAAAAGAAGGAGCTTGAGAGCGGTATTGAAGACACGATCTATTCGAACCGCTTCGATGCGTTGTACTGCCGCGTGCTGAAAACCCCGGCCGCCGAAAAGGCCGTCAAGAGGGGGCGCAACCTGCCCAAAGGGTTAATGGCGTCTTTTGCGATAGCAAAATCGTTGAACCTATCGTGGACCAAGCTGGCGACATCGACGGTATCAGGGGAAAAAAAGAAAAATCCGAACGAACGCCGGGTTCGCCGGCACCATCTCATTCCAGCGATAGACCAAGAAAAAAGAAATCAATCATAAGAGGTTTCTTTGAAGGCCCGAAAACGGCCATGAATCTTGCGCACATGGCGCAGGCATACCTTGCGATACAAAAAGCCACCCAGGAAGGTGATCTTGAAAAAGGTGTGCAGCTTATCGGGCAGGTGCAGGGTATCATTCATGACCTCCCTACGGTCGCCGAGGTTATCGAAAGAACGGTAAAAGAAGCACAGGCAATACAGGCGAATCTACGAGGAAAATTGGAATAGGCATATTTTCTTAATCTAGCAGGAGGGTATTGTAGACCTCTTTGGGTGTCATTCCCGCGGAAGCGGGAATCCAGTCTTTACGAAGGACATCTGGACCCCCGCCTGCGCGGGGGTGACCATTTTTTTTCTTATGTAACACCCTCGCAAGGGGAGGTGAGTATGCTGAAAAAACTGGCGTTTTTAATTTCCGTGGTGATTCTTGCGCTCTTAATTGCCCTGGCTCTGTCCAAAGCGCCAACTGATCCCGTTGCGTATAACCCTCCCCAACAGCCTGAAATGACCGGGGTTCTGGCGCCGAACAATCTGCTCCAGAAAGCCGAGCTTTTGGCCAAGGGAACGATCAACGGGCCCGAGGAAGTTGCGGTGGATGACCAGGGTCGCGTTTATGGCGGGACGTGGGGAGGCATAATACTACGGATACTGCCAGACGGCAAGATGGAAACGTTTGCCGAAACCGGAGGGCGCCCGCTGGGAATGAAGTTTGATCGCGACGGCAACCTTGTCGTTTGCGATGCGTATAAGGGCCTGCTCTCCATCGATAAAAACGGTGCGATAACGGTGCTGGCCACGACCGCCGAAGGAGGTCCGTTCAAATTTACCGACGCGCTCGATATCGCCGGCAACGGCATAATCTATTTCACTGATGCGTCGGACAAGTTCGAGATACGCGACTTTCTTTACGACATATTCGAAGCGCGGCCGCATGGAAGGTTTATGAGCTACGATCCGGCGACCAAGCAGGTAACCGTGCTGATGAAGGATCTCTTCTTCGCAAACGGTGTCGCCTTATCTCAAAACGAAGATTTTGTCTTGGTGAATGAGACGTCCCGATTTCGCATTCAACGGTATTGGCTTGCGGGATCCAAGGCCGGCGGAAGCGACATTTTCATCGATAATCTCCCCGGGTTTCCGGACAACATCTCTGCGAACCGGAAGGGACGGTTTTGGCTCGCGTTGTTTACCACCCGGGATCCTCTCCTGGATGCGATTAGTCCGTATCCCTTCGTGAAATTAATTGCGTCCAAGCTTCCGAAATTCTTATTGCCGAAACCGAAGCGCTACGGCCTGGTCGTGGCCCTGAACGAAAAAGGCGAGATTGTAGAATCCCTCCAGGACCCTACCGGCGAACACCTTTATGAGGTCACCTCGGCACAGGAATACGGTGGCTACCTGTATTTAGGGAGTCTTGAAGCCGACCGAATCGGCAAGTACCAGGTCGGGGAATAGGGTGCGGAATCCACGGATGGCCCAAACGACGAATCCGCTGGCAGTTTGAGGACACAAATGCACCGTATGAGAAACATAGCACTGTGGTGCGGGTTGTCGCTTGCGATCGCCGTCGCATTCACCGCCTCTTTTTGGTGGGCAAGTTTAGGTTCGAGATCGGATCTGCTGTTCTACATTTATTCGCCGCTTCTGTTGTTCGCGATTTGGGTGTCCGGGAACGTTCACGATCCCAGCGTGCCGGCGTGTCTTGTTGGGCTTGTCGTAGAAAATTTCCTCATCATTGTTGCTGTCGGTAGCGCGATAATTGGTATCCGGCGCTGGACAAGGAAAAAGAGAAAAAACAACTAACAACATACCAGCCATCGGGCGCAAGATCCGAGAGCTTAAGAACCCCACCGGGCAACATCTCTATGAAGTAACCTCGGTGCAGGAGTACGGCAGCAATCTGTCTTTGGGCAGCCTCGATGTCGACCGCATCGGCAAATACAGGGTTAAGGAATTGGTACAATTAGTTTTTTAGTTAATTACGATTTTTTTCTTGACACGTCCATTTGATTATCGTACCCTTCGGCGGGCTGTTTTCTTTTCTGATCACCAACAGCTGGGAATTGAGGGTCAGAGGAATCGTTTTTGCCTGGTGGTCGGGGAATGGTGAATGAGGAATGATTCCTATTCACTGATCACTGATCTTCTTCCAAGGAGGCTATCATGAAAGCGAAGAATCCCTTGATAGTTATTGTCGCAACCGTATGCTTATTTCTTATCGCATTACCGGCAATAGTTGTATCGCTACTGGGGAAGTGTGCTCAATTGATTAGCGTGCGTTCAGCGGGACCAGAACCGGCGGTGGATTTTGATACCTCCCACGAGGAACTACCGACATTTATTGCCCAAAAAATACTGATTAGCGCGCGTTCAGCGGCATCAGAACCGGCGGTGGATTTTGATACCTTTCATCAGGAGCCGCCGCTACCTATTGCCTCAAAAACAGGATATCGATAATCGGGGATGTTGCTCAGATATTAACACTATTTTTTTGCACAAACATCACCTTCCCCATAGCGTTACCTTCATGCCGAGAGGTCCCCGACTCGATACTTTTGGTGCGCTCTACCACTACTGTTACTGACAGAGGGCTACCGATAACCCACTAGTGGGATAGGGACACATATCATCATGTAATGGTGCGGGGGATCGAGAGATGGGATATCTTCCATTCTGATAAGGACCGCGGGGATCCATTATCGCTACTTTTAGAAAAATACCCGGGCATCAACAATCGAGACGCCGTGGCCGTCGGGATGGACCATGACCGGGTTGAGATCCATTTCGCGTATCTCGGGACACGTTGTGAGCAACGAAGATACACGACAGATAACCTCAACCAGGGCTTTTACATCGGCCCGGCCTTTGCCTCTAACTCCCTGGAGAAGAGGGTAGGCTTTGAGTTCTTTGAGCATGTCGGTAGCCTCCTTTTTGGTCACCGGCGCTAAGCGGATCGACGTATCCTTGAATATCTCGATGAAAACGCCTCCCAGTCCCACCATGATGATAGGGCCGAAAGCCTGGTCACGACGGCCGCCGACAAAACATTCGATACCCGCCTGCGCCATCTCTTGAACCAGAAAGCCATCGATGGTTGGACGCGGCTTCAGGCGCTTGATGGTTTTTTCCATTTCTGCGATGGCCGCAACCAGAGCTTTCCGGTTGATGATATGTATCTTCACGCCGCCGACATCTGATTTATGGGAGGCATCGCGGGAAATGATTTTCAGGGCGACGGGATACTTCAAGGGGATGCGGCCAACGGATTTGGCGTTGCGGACGACCATGCTTTTTACCGGCTGCAATCCGGCAGCTGAGCAAATAGTCAGAGCTTCGTCGGTGAGCGGGATCCGTTTTTCCCGGCCGCAGCATTTCCCGATGGTTTGAATCGTGTCTCGATCAACATCATAGGAGGGAACGTTGCCCCGGGCGTTACGCGCTTCCTTGCGTTGATAATACGTCAACGAAACATGAAGAGCGGCTGCTGCCTCCAACGGCGAGGTGAAAGTAGGAAATGCTTGAGTCTTCGAAATATCGAGAATTTCCTCACGGTCTGAAATGAGGGCCAAGCAGACCGGTTTTTGATATTTTTCAACGAGCTGTTCTACGCCCGAAAGGAACGTCCGCGACATTTGCGCTTCAAAATTGGCTGCATATACATGGTTGAATAAAACGCCGTCATACGTATCCAGCTTCAGAGCTTCCTCAAGAATTTGGATGAATATGGTGTAGTCGAAGATCTCTCCCAGATCCAGAGGGTTCTGGTGGGCGATAACGCGGGTGTTATAAATGGTTTTGAGCTTTTCGATGAATGGGTGAGGGAACGGGACAATTTCAAAACCGAACTTGGCGCAGGCGTCGGCGGAGAGAACCGCGTGTCCACCCGAGCGCGAAAGAACGGCGACGCGCCGGCCCTTCATCAGCGGGAGACGGATCACTTTGATGGCGTCAATAAACGCAGGCTCATCTTCAATGCGGATGACCGCCGCCTGACGAAAAGCGCCGTCGACCACTTCCTCGCTGCTCGAAAGCGCCGCGGTGTGAGATTGAGCAATCTTTGCGCTCATCGGACTGGTGTTGGATTTTTGCACGATTATCGGTTTTTCCGATTGCATGGCCAGATCAAAAAAAGATCTTCCCCGTTTGAACCCTTCCAGATACGCGGCGATAAGATCGGTCTTGTCGTCGTGAAGAAGATATTCGAGGAAATCAACCTCATCGAGCTGGAGCTTGTTTCCTATCGCAACAAATTTACCTGGTTTGATGCCGTGACCGTAAATACCGCGCAGATACGTTCCGCCAACGCCGCCGCTCTGGACAATAAGGCCGACACGGCCGCCGGTCGGGATATCCTTAAAAAAAGCAAACGGCATCATCATGTTGATGTCGAAATTTACGGTACCAACGCAGTTCGGGCCGATGACCTTCATGCCGTATTTTTCGGCAATTTTTAGAACTTCTTCCTCGAGAGAGTAATTGTCGTCCGAATATTCGCTAAAGCCGCCCGATTCAATGACGATATGCCGGATTCCCTTTTGGCCGCAGGCCTCCATAAGGGCGGGGACGGTTTTAGCCGGCGTTAAGAAAATGGCGACATCGGGAGTTTCCGGAAGATCGGCGACATTTTTATAAACGGGGATGCCGTTTATTTCGCCCGCCTGGCTGCCGACGCCGTACAGGGCGCCTTTGAAGCCGATTTGTTTGTTGTTGAGCAGGACGATTTGTCCGAGATTCATTTTTGTCGTTGAAGCCCCGAATACTACCAGGCTGCGAGGATAGAAAAATTTTTCCATTAATCAATGCTCCTTGTTGCGTCGTATCGCTGGTTGACCTGAACACGGTTCTTTTTGCTACCTTCGCCTTGTCTCTGCCTTTCCCAGATAGACGGCACCGGTAATTCTTTTATCCATAGCGACGGCATTTGCAAGAAGAATGTACTACTGATAGATATGGGGTCTGTATTCGTATGGCGATTCATAAAGAGGAGGAGATTTTCTGGGGAAATGAAGGCGTGCTCTGTCCCGCCATGCGTTCATGAGGTATAATGGTAATTAAGGACCGACCCCCGATTCGAGACTTCGCTTGAATCGGGGGCGTGATTTAGTTCACGATATTTTGTACCGTAACCAACGATCGACAATATGTTGTCGGTCCCGTGCCATAAAGAGGCTATGCTCAACCATCTCGTTGCCTGGAGCTTGCCCTTCATTCCACGGTTTATTGTGGCCGCGGTGGCTAAGCGCTACATTGCCGGGGAGAGCTTGGACGACGCGGTTCGGGTGATTAGAGAACTGAATTCCAGGGGAATGCGGGCGACGGTTGATGCGTTAGGGGAGTTCATCAGCGACCTGCGTCAGGCTCAATCCATGCGGGAAGTTTGTTATGGGGTGTTGGAGGCCCTTGAAAAAAACAAGCTCGATGCGAATCATTCCATCAAGTTGACTTCCCTGGGTCTGAAAATCAACTACCAAGCCTGCCTTCATAATGTTTCCGCCATGTTGGAGCACGCCAAAACCCGCGGAAATTTTGTGTGGATCGACATGGAGGATAGCGCGGACACGGATGCCACCTTAAGACTCTACCGTGAGGTCCGAAAGAATTTTTCGAATGTCGGGATAGCCGTCCAGGCCTATCTTAAACGCACCAGCCGGGACGTACAATATCTGACCCAGGAGGCTCGAACAATATTTCGGCTGTGCAAGGGAATCTATGTGGAGCCGGCAACTATCGCCTATCAAGGCAAGGAGCCGGTACGAGAGAACTTCAAGGAGATCTTGCGGCAAATGTTTGACGCAAAAAGCTACGTCGGAATCGCAACCCACGATGAGGACTTGATTGAAGACGCCGCGAGCGTCATTCGAGAACGCAGTCTTGGTAACCAGGAGTACGAGTTTCAGATGCTCCTTGGGGTGCGTGAAGAGAAAAGGGCCGCGCTGGTAGGGCAGGGGTATCCGATGCGGGTCTATGTTCCCTTCGGCAAGGAGTGGTACGGGTACTCCACCCGGCGCCTCAAAGAAAATCCCCAAATGGCCGGGCATATCTTCAAGGCCATGTTCGGAATCGGGCAGTAACAGAAGGCATTAACGCCACAAATAAAAATTTGCACCGGGTCCTGCCGCCTCGCATCTTAGAGATTGTAGCAAGCGAAGCGTTGCATACAATCTCTTATCCATCGAGCGAAGCGAGATGCGGCCCCGTTCGGCGGGCCCTAAAGGATAAGAGACTGTAACCCTCACTTTCGTGAGGTAACAGTCTCTAAGGGCCCCCTGCTCGGCGTCTCCCGGCGCGCGCATATTAGCAGTTGTCACATCAATATACTTAGTTTCCTTGACAGTCCGCCGCAAGCCACACTAACGTCTTGTTCCTGAAGAGATGCAAGGAGACCGTATGCGGTGGTGGCGGATTACTCTGGTAGCGGCGGTTCTGGCGATTGGCTCGTTGGTATTCGCCGCGACGGCGCCGACCGATTTTGTCGGGGCGAGCGCGTGTAAGACGTGCCACCCGGTCGCCTATCAAGTCTGGGAGCGCTCTCCTCACGCCCGCGCGCAGAAAGCTCTCACCGGCTCACGCGCTGACGACCAACGCTGTACCCTGTGCCATGGCATGCAGGAAGGACCCAACGCCGGCGTGCAATGCGAAAGCTGCCACGGTTCCGGTCAGATATATTCACGCATCAACGTGATGAAGGATCATGAACTTTCCCATATCGTTGGGTTGACGCCGGTCAATGAAAACACCTGCCGCCGCTGCCATACCGAGCTCACCCCGAGCGTCCGAACATTTGAGTACGTGCGTATGTGGGCGCCTGTTGCCCATGGGCAAGATAAGAAATGAGCTGTTTTTGACACGCTATCCGGCTACCAGGCGCGCCGCTGGGATCGTGGCGGCGGCGGTCGGCCTACTGAGCGTGCTCGCAATCTCGAATGGAATGCCGTGGCCCCATCACAACGACCTGAGCGTGAGGTTGCTTACGCAGACCGGCGCCGGTCAGCCGGCCGTGATGCCGCTGCCGGACACGACCGGTCTGGCTGCTAGTGTGGTGCTTCTGCTGGCAGTGTGCGTTATGGGATGTTGGTACTGGCGGCGTCAACAGATCGAACAGGCGATCCTGCTGCTTTTGGGAATGACCGGGCTTTTCGCGATTATCGCCCATGCATGGTTGGAAGTGACTCAGATTAAAGGAAGCGAGTCGGTGTGCATCAGCCTGCGTTCGGCGTCGCCCCAGGTTGCCTTGTTGCTGTTTACCATTCTTGTCATGGGAGTTGCGCTCGCGATCATTCTTAGAGGAAATCGGATTCGGCGAGCCTCTCCGCACGTGCATGGCGGCCCACGTATCGGGGGATAAACCCGAGCCCGGGTGGAAAGGCTGGTTATGCGCACGCTCTCGGCAAGACTTCTGACGGAGGCGCCGCACGCGGCCGCCTTCCCCGCACCGGCGCTGCCCGAGATAGCGATTGTGGGGCGTTCGAATTCTGGCAAATCGACGTTGATCAACGCCGTGGTGGGCATAAAGAACCTAGCGCGCATCTCGCGTACTCCGGGCAGAACGCGCAGTTTGGTGTTCTTCTGCGTTGAGGAGCGTTTTATATTGGTGGACCTGCCGGGCTATGGTTTCGCCAAGGCCCCGCGCCAAGACCAGATTCGCTGGCATCGGCTCGTGGATGATTACCTGAACGCCAAACGACCGCTGCGGGGAATAGTCGCTCTTTTCGACATTCGCCGAGATCCGGATGAGCTCGATAGGTCGTTGCTCGAAGTACTTGCCCGCTCGGGAGCGCCGAGGCTTTTGGTATGGACCAAGGCCGACAAGCTCTCGGGCGCTCAGGCTCGGGCGCGCGGCCGGGAACTCGATAGAATGTTCAATGTCCAGACAACCGGATTGGTTTTTTCCAGCACCGCGCACCTTGGTCGGGATGAGCTCCTGGCTTGGATCGAACGCCAGGCGGCGGGCCGACAGGTCGGTCATGAACAATAACCGCCTGATATTTCAACTGATAAAAAGTGTGCCCAGCCATCTTATCTCTCCACGTTTATTTCTATAATCCTGATTGACTAGAAATCGGTTGAAGCTATAATGCAATTATATGTCTTCGCGAGAGGTATGTCTGGTGAACCACGGGAAAGTTAACCAATTGGCGTTTATCTTTTCTATAGTGTTTGACATGGGAGGTACCTGATGCGGTATCAAGATGCGGTGCGAACTTCTCTGATGTTCGTGGCAGGTATTTTTTTACTTTCCTCGTGCAATTCTAGTATGGGGACGTTCCAGGAAAACCAAGTTTACCAGTATAAACTTTTCGATCTTCTGGACCAGTCGAAGTATCAAGCCCTCCACGACGCGTTACACTATCGAGACGCGACCCAAGTCAATCCGTTGTGGCAGAACCAGCAATGCGACCCGGATCAAGCCCGGTTGGATCAGTGCGTTGTCAACAACCTGCTGGGGGACGCGATAAACGACCATTACGAAGAAAATATTAAGTCAACGGCCGGCCAGTTTGTGACCATCAATGCAACCAAGGTGGGTTTGCCGAATCAGTATCCCGTACAAAACATCGTACAACTGATGCGCCATCTTATCCGTCGCATCATCGACCAAAACACCTTGGACAACGGCGTATTCGATCCGAGCACCAATCAGCGCTCGCCGGACGTGTTGGACTATGCGTCGCAATTCTTCGGGTTCTTAGACGGCGTCAGCGCTAAGAATCTCACGCTGGGCGGAGATCTTGCCGCCGTCTTGGGCGCCATGAGCAAATACCGCGTCGACAACCTTACCGCAGACGTTATGAGACAAGAAACTGAATTTGCATTAAACGATATCGATGCCGCAGCCACGTACTATGCCTTTTGCAATCCCAGCGATTCGGTTAATTACGATCAATCCACCTGCAATAACCACGTTCTCGCCAATCATAAGTTATTTTCGTATTTGCAAACCAATGTCGGCAAAAGCAACCTGCGGGCCGATTACCCGATGTGTCTCGACAGCTCGAATGTGCTGATAAAGACATCCGAAGACATGACCGGGTGCGTCAACAATCTGGGCCTGGGCAACGCCGTGCAGGGAAATCAATCGCTGATGATGGCCCTGTTCGAGTTGGGCAAGGATCCTAATTTTATAAACAGCTTGGATGACCTGATACGTCAATTGGGCGTGTTTCTGTCCGGGTCGGTGCCCATGCAAGTCGGATCTTCTAACCGAGTAACCATATCAGTCGTCGCCGAGAATTTAGTTCGGAACATTCAAAGTTATTTCACAACCGGCGGGGCAAACGCAAACGGCATCTATGCCGCAGACGACACCCAGACATATTCTTCGGTCGAGCTCAGAAATACGTTAAGGGAGCTCGCGCCGGGCACAACCCGCTTATTGTTGAGATCCGACAGAAATGCTCCTGATGAAAATAACATACCTATTTCACTAATTTATGAAGTGAATGGAAAAAAGAAATACGTTTTCGATGAATTTATAACAAGTCTTAGGTCAATCGGTTGGGTTCCGGACAACGCGCGCATTGAGGAATCATTAGAAGATTTAATGAGATACGATCAATATGGAAGGGACAGAACAACCGATCCCACTGCTCAACCAACGTCCCAGCTAGAGAGTCTTTTTTTCATAACCTCGGCTGCCGCGAATTATGGGTGGATAGATGGGTGTACGGCTCATGATGCCCTTGGGTTGAAATCGTGTACAGCAACGATAGGGGAACCAGGCGAGAATTATAACCATGGTCATGGTCCGGCCCGGCAAGGACTCGCAAATCCAAATCTCAATCCAAGTCCAACAAGAAGCACCGGATCGACCATGAATGATGCGTTGTATGCCATGGGAACAAACATGATAGGTATTGGTACTCTTGGCATTTTTAACCAGTACCAAATGACTTTTAATACTACCGATCAAAATCATCTTTTTAGAAGTCTGTATCCGTTTACGATAGGCAGGTATTCGGCAGTCCAACTTCCCGGTAAAAACGATAACATGTTCTATTTCGATGAAAACTATCCGATATCATACTTTATCACCGGTCCTGTCGGCGCGCCGGGTTCGCCAACGGGCGGCTTAAGTAGGGATATAAATGGCGTAGCCCTCAAAGATTATCCGCTTCATAATGGAGTGCCGGCATTAAATGGTTACATGCCATTCAATCCAATCGGAGATAACAACGATAACATAACGCTCTCGACGGCGGTCGGCGTTTGGCATGTGCTTTGGAACGGACTCGGTCCATACTACTATGATCCTTCGATGGCTAATAATGCCCAAACAGTGCAATTGTATGGAAAGACTTGGAATAAAGTTTATCGCGCAAGCGGAAAGCTATACGCCTTAGTGTATAAGGCTCCAAACGGAAACTGGGAGTATCTGTATCCGCCCAATAACTGGGATTTTGTCAGTACGCCGAATGACAATGAAGAACCGCTGTACCCAATTTCTTTTTATGTTGGAGAGATTGATAATCCGGTAACGCTACCCAGTGATGCAACGGTAAGTATCACCATAGATAACAATACTTTTCAGGTTACGTTTTCGCACACTAAAACTTGGGACAGGGATGCGATCGTGTCGTTTCTTAGAAGCGCTCTTGTAGCCGGTTATACCCCCCAGCCGGCTCCGCTAGGCGCGGTTGCCCTCGCTAATTTTTCCGTTATTCCTTTTGGACAAAATAAATTTAGAATAGCGGGCAGCCCGCTTCAATCCACGGGCCCGAAGATTATTGAAATAGAAAATGTCAGCGGTCCTAACGCGGTTGAATTGCTCTTTGGCGGAAATGGCAACTCGATTATTAGAGAACAATCACGGGCTGAATTTTGGAATTCGGTCACTATCAGTGATTACTATATGGGATGCTTTTGCGATAATATAGTAGGCTATAGCTGCGATAACTGCCCCACGAATAATAGAAAGTATTCGTCTATCATACGTAACGATAGTGGCGATCTTGAACTCGTTAGCTTACCAGATACGGAAGGTCAGGATGTAGGTCAGGATGTTCCTAGTGGTGTCTTAACTGAAGAACTAATAAGTGACACGGATCAGATCCGCGCCTGCGCTTCTCAAGAGGAGGCATTTTTTAGGAACTATCAATGGTTTTTCAATGAACGAAAACACTTACTCATCATGCCGCAACGTCTCTTACTTCCCTTGCTGGGGGGAATTGAGTCAGGAATTGTTTATATCTACCAGGAGGCCAATGGTTTTTATGGCTTCGCCAACTCCAGACCATTTCGAGGCGATAACGTATGGGCCAAGGCAGGCACTACAGGAATATCAACGGTGCCTGGCGATCACCGAATGGGGGTTGTGGCTGATTTCAGTACCGTAGCATCACTACTTATGAGTGCCGACAACGTCTATAATAATACTCTCGGCGGCGGACCGGGATTCTCCAGTGTTTTGGCTCATAATTTGGCATCGTTGGCTCGGTTGGCGTTTCCCACGGTGACGAGCGGGACCTCCATCACCTGCAACGGGCCGAATGGAGGCACGTATAATTACACGGTTATAGACGGGTTGGCACCCTCGAATTGCTTCACGGTGGGCGACAATGTATGGAACAAGCGAAACGCGATGGTGCCAATCTTAATGTCGATGTTCAATGCGCTTCGCGCGAATACTGATTACCAGCATTCGAATACAACCGGCATAGTGCCATTCGTTGAAAGCATGACCATTTTGCTAAAACCCATCTCGTACTATCAAAAAGGAAGCGGCGACGCCCCCAACAACACGTGGAAGTATCGCGTATTTGGAAATACCGGCAATGACGGCTATTTCCTTAAGTCGGGCGGCGACTTCTATGTGTCCGGATCAACCTTTCAAAAACCACCGCTATGGTATGGGAGCGATGCAGAGAGAAGTTATTTTCAACCGGCCGCGGTCAACAACTTATTTAGCATACTCATCGACAGCAATCGTTATCCGATCGCCAATAATCCCCAGAAACTTCTTGACGGGATTTTGCCGCTTCTGGTTACACAAAACCCTGTCACCAATCAACGTCCCCGGGTGCTGACCCAGGCGCTCAAGCTTCTTATAAGCATTGGCGACAAGATGTTCGACGATCCGCCGACCGTCGACTACAACGCGAGTTCTCAAGATTTCGATAAAAACTTCCAATCCTGGGGAGCCCGCAGACAGCTTTTCTACGGCCTTGAACAGTCTTCGCTCTTGAGTAAAAACACTCGCGGACGATTCACCGAGATCAATGACCCAACCTTGACCGAGACGCTGCCGAATTGGATGTTCACAAACGGGGGCGATACCAACGGCGACGGAATTCCGGACGACATGCGTATGGAAGAAATATTCGCCAATATCGGTCAAAACATACTCGTAGGCACCAATAACTACAGTGAGTCGCTGGTCGATCAGACCGGTATCGATGCCCATGGCATCAAGCCCGGCGAGCTCGGATATCACATGGGGCTCGCCTACATGCCTGTTGATTGGAACCAAAACCCCGACAAGCTCATTTTGTTCCACACGTACCTCGAAATGGCGGCCCAAGTGTTCAATCCGCAGGGCCCCTATTCGGCGGTGGAAAACGTCGTCACCGTGGTAGATAAGTTCCTTAGTCAAGTAAGCCCGACCGCCGATCAAATCAGCGGCCTGGTGCATACCCTGGGGATCGTGGCCACGACGTACAATACGGCCGCAACGAGTTGGAATGCGGTGGTAATTCCCATAACCGGCGGGAATATTTCATTCGCCGATCATCCGTTCGACCTCAGCGACGAGTCACGGGTGGATGATCTGTATCGGGTTGCCGTTCAATATCAACCCATAATCAGCAACATTGCGTTAACGCTCGATAGCGGCAAGAATCTGTCCGACATCGATCCGACGTTTGTTCCGGCCAAGGGCGGATTGACCTCGACCATCAACTATATCTACGATTCCTCTGTTTTCGGCGCCGCATTGTTGAAATCAAACGGGCTGATGGCGTACGTGTTGGACGTTGTCGATACCATGAACGACAGCAACCACAACTTCAGCGCGGTCTTCAGCGAGCTGTATGCGTTCCTCGGTGAGCCGCTGATTTTGAACTTCGACTCAGCCTTGTGGACCGACGTAGCCAAACTGATGTCCGGTATGGTGCAAGTTTTGACAAGAAACGACTATCCAGGAGCAGCGAGCGACAACTTCCAGAATTATGGCTTTCAATACAATTGATTCAAAGAAACACCGCCATGAAAGCTGCGCATTAACGAATAAGAGAATTTGGGGGCGGCTTCCGGATTTTTGTTGTTGATCCGAGTGGTTACCGTCTTTGATGCCTAGTATCGGCACCGATGGTTGAGCATCCAGCAATAGGAGGCAGTGGTGATTAATTTGAAGCAGATAGTGAGAACAGTATTCGGGTGGGTAAATTTTAGCACCACCGTAAGGCTGCGTTTGTGGTGGATGTGGACCAGGCGCAATCGCACGTTCCTCATATTTGAAGGTAAGGAATACACCTGCGGCGAGGTCTATACCCAATCGAAACGGTATGAAAACTATTTTCTATCCATAAGAAAACGGTTGGTGGAGGGCAACAAGCTCGGCGGTACGGAGAGACTGTCGCTGGGCATTTACATGGAGAATACTCCTGAATTTTTATTTGCGTCCTTCGCCGTCGGATTGAGTAATTCCATTCTCTTTGCCATCAATAGCGGGTTTCGCGGAGAGACGTTGGCAAAGGTAATCAATCAGGCAAAGATATCGAAGCTGATAATCAATTCGAGCACTGCCGCAGAGGTGGAACGCGCTCTGCCTCAAATCAATGTGATCAATCGAGAGGACATTCTCTTTGTTGGAGACGAACAGGAAGCGCAGGAAAAAGGTTTTAATAGCATAGAAAAAGCAATTTCTGAATCCGAGCCGAACATCCCCCGGCGCTACAGAGTGCCTATCGATAATTTTAGTCCGGTTCTCGTTATTTATACATCCGGTACGACCGGGATGCCCAAGGGAGTTCCCTGCACGCATATTAAACTCTTCGGCGCCGGCATGGTGGTGCGATTGCAAACCCATCTTAAAAAAACCGATCGGGGCTACATTTCCATGCCGCTGTTTCATTCAAACGCATGGTACACCGCCGTCATGCCGCTCCTGCTGGTGGGTGGGAGCTTTGTGCTCAAGAGGAAGTTTTCCGCGAGCGCCTTTGAAGAAGACATGCTTACGCATGGGGTCACCTATTTGAATTACGTCGGACAGCCCCTTCATTACATTATCGATGCGCTCGAAAAGAAATACAGCGGCGGCGAGAGCGTCGAGCGGGCTCTGGCGGCCCACCCCAAGAATCGCTTGAGAATTGCCTACGGGAACGGCGCGCCTGCGGTCGATCGAAAAAAGCTTATCCGCTATTTCGGCATGGAGCACATCTTTGAAATCTATGGATCGACCGAGGCGGTGATAACAACTGCGAATCAGCCCGGAGATCCCATTGAATGCCTCGGAAGGGTGCCGAACTCCGTGAAGATCTTCGACGAAGAGGGGCGAGAATGCCAGCCCGGAGTCGCCGATGACACGGGGGAGCTTACCAACTACGATGAAGCTGTCGGAGAAATAGTAAGAAAAGTCGGAGACCATAGTCTCAGGTTTGAAGGATATGTTGACAACGCACAGGCGAATGCTCGAAAGTTCCGCAACGGGTACTACCATTCCGGTGACATCGGTCATATACGTGTCCACCAGGGTAAACGATACCTCTATTTCAACGGCCGGACCGATGATTGGATACGCAAGGATGGTGAAAATTTTTCCGCCGAAAATGTAGTGGCGTACGCGCAGAAGCTGCCCTGCGCTGATCTAGCGATAGCGTACGGAGTGCCGAGCGACGCCGCCGATGAAAAGGTGATGATATCGTTACAACTCAAAAAGGGAGGGATGTTTTACCCGGATGATGTTTTTGCATGGTTTATGAAGCAGCAGAAGGAAGGCGGAATGGATCCCAAATGGATGCCCGACTACATACGCATTATCGAAGCGTTTCCGCTCACCGATACCCAAAAAATACTGGTTCGCCCCTATAAAAGAGATAATTTTAATATCGAGAGAAATCCGCATATGGAAATATATTACCGGATGCGCGGCGATTCAACCTACCACCGATTGACACGGGAGAAATTCTTAACCATACAAGAGAGTTTTATACAAAACGGTCGCGGCGAGTTGCTGCGCCAGAGTTAATACAACTATATGCTTATGGCGCTGATCTTACCACGCAATCACCTGATATTTCGGTAGCGGGTCAGGTTGCCAAAGGCTTACGGGTGTTCGGCAGGTGTCAGGAGCTTTGCAATATTGTCATTTCGAGCGTTAGAGCCCGTTAGCGAACGCAGTGAGCTTTACGGGCTCTTATCCCTTTAGGGACAGCGAGAAATCTAAACTGGTAATGAGATTGTATTTAGATATCTCCCTTCGGTCGATATGACAATGTGTTCGGTTGTGGGTCAACGTACCGTGTCGTTCGACAAATACCCGTAAGCCTCTAACTGACCCACTACCGATATTTCAATTATCTTGCAACCAGAGTCCACGCTGTGCAACATAGAGGCGTGGCGGACCAAACGATCCACGTTCAGTATCATTCCTGGAAGGTATTTGAAAGAGACTGCAAACAGCAGTTGACTATGAAGGGGTTGTTTCTGAAAACCGATCTCGCGTTGGAGCAGTTTGCACCGGTCGTCGTTCAACTGATAACGCCCGACGGGGAGGAGTTCTCCTGTTCGGCGGAAGTAGTTCAGTGTATTTCAGGCCAAGGTCTGGCGGTGCAGTTTGCCGAAGGTTCCGCTTCCACTCTGCAGAACGTCTTGAAAAAATGCGATGAGATTACCCCATCCGAGGAAAGCGGTGAGGGAGGCGAGGACCCACGTATTAGCCTACCAGAAGCCGTGGAAATCCCACCGGCCGATGAGAAGTCATCAACCGTTGGCGCGCCTTCTCTATCCACCCAACAACTGGAATCGATGTCTGTTGCGGAAAAACGCCAGGCAGCCTTGCATGGCCGCAAAAACCTGCGCCTGCTCCTTATTCGCGATCGTAACAAGACCATTCACCCGTTTGTTATTAAAAATCCCGCGATTACCCTTGACGAAATCGAAACGATCGCCAAGATGCCGTCGGTCAACCCGGATGTGCTGAGGATGATCGCAAACCACAAAGAATGGACCCGCTCGGCGACCGTCTGCCGAAATCTCGTCCGCAACCCGCAAACGCCGATGAAAGAAGCCTTGGAGTTACTCGCCAAGCTTCCCGTGTCCGAGGTGCGTGTGCTCGCCAAAGGCAGCACCGTGCGTACGGCGATTCAGCAAGCGGCGCGGAAAAAAGTCACGAGTTGAGCTATCGGAGATCCGGTCAACTGCAGGATTACTTTTTAGGGAGGTGTGTCGATGGAAAAGCGTTTTCAAAGACCGCTATCGATAACCGAGCGCATATGGCTGAGCGTGAATGCCCTATGCCCCCCCTACGTGAATCAACTCGTATCGGCAGGCCGAGGGACGCTGGATTTAAAAGATCTACAGCATGCCGTAGAAAAGGCCTCACAGGCCAACCCCGGAAGCCGGTTGATATTGAAAGGCAGTCTTCACAAGGCCTATTGGCTGGATTCCGGTGTAACACCTCCCGTGAGACTTATATCCGGCCGAGGCTGGGATGGTTATGATAGAGAAGCTGCCCCCTATCTGCAGACTCCGCTGCCCTATAGCGGACCCACCTGTGAAGTTGTCTTTGTTCCCGGCGATATCTCGCACGTCATAGTCAGATCCAACCATGGCGTCATGGATGCCGGGGGCACGGTTTCCTGGGCGGATGATATCTATCGCGTTCTGCGCGGGGAAGAACCCCTGGGTTCATCCTCCACGATGACCGAGGCCGCATTGACCCGCCAGTTTTCCAGCGCCACCAAGAAGATGAGCACCCTGAAATGTATCGCGCCGACCGGCAAGGCCCAGCCAGGGCCCAAGGGAATCACTTGGGAAACGCCTCTCCTTTTCCGGCAAGCACTCAAAGGTAATGGGCAAGGTCGCTATCGCCCTGGCGCGCTCGGCGTGGAAATACGGCACGGGTACGTTTCAGATGGCAATTCCCGTGGACTTACGAATTCGGCAACCGGATGTGCGTTCGACGGGCAATTTATCGATGGCTATTTACGTCACCGTCACACCGGATTCCACACCCGAATCAATCACCGATGATGTTCGCCGTCAGCTTCTCGGTTGCGAGGATTGCGTTCTCATCGAGGGCGGGGATCATTTGGACTTGGTGCCCTTGTGGCTCATGCAATTTGGACTAAAGATGGTGTTTAAATGGCAGCATGTGAGGGGCCATTATCCGGTTTCCGCCCTGGTTTCCTATGTCAGTCGCTTGGATGTACAGCGATTTAGCGGGGGCGGTTTTTATACCGAAACCTGTTTCGGCATTCCACCGGGCATGGAAGGTTTTCCGGCCTTTGTCGGCATAGGCCGGACCCTCGATAACCGGATGGAGGTCGTGATCTCGGTCCCCAATGTCCTTGCCAGCAACGGACGCTTGGATACGTTGGCCGACGACATCAGTGCGGTGTTTTCATAACTTCGCTCATTGAATGAGACGAGCCCGATTCGAGACTGCACTCGAATCGAGCAAGTGATTTAATGTGAAAGTCTTCATCGTACATAACGCCACGATCATTTCCCCCCTCGATGCTCCGGCAGGTAGCGCCTGGGTTTTAGGTCGGACCTTAGGAGAAAGCATCGAACGTGAATGCTCGTCCAACGGGTTCACTATCGAGCGAACGGGTTCGCTTAAAGAAGCGGAGGAAATGGCTCGGCGCGAATCCTGTGGCGCATTCGTCGTGGCCGACAGCGTGGCTTGTTCGAGGAGTGTGCTGCGTCGCTTTGTTCGGCTGGCCCAGAAAAGACGCGGACCTGTTTCGGTCGTGGCCGCCCTTCCCAAGGCGTTGAATACCAACTATACGAGCGTTGTTGATGGTCTGGATCCGGCTGTAACGAGCTCGCCGCGCCAAGAGGTATGGACCGCTCCCTTTTACTTTTTACGCGGTAATTCATCCGCGGCCGATGCTGAACCGCTAGTGCTGCCCTATAAGGAATATGTCATACACTATGCGCTACCGCGAGGCCTGCTCAAGCAGCCAGAAGGGATGTTGGCCCTCAGCGATAGTTACCTGTGCAACATCAACCATTGGATACATATCCATCGGGTTAACATGGAAGCGCTCGCCGCACTATGGTTTGATCGGCTGTACAGCGGTTGGTGGCTTAGCGGCGTATCCTGGTATGCATGGCGCGCTCTCAGGGGATTTCCTTGGATGGGCGGACGTCTGTTCGAAAGCCTCAAATCGGTGAGCATGCGGGCGCATATTCACCATAGCGCCTATATTGAATTGTCCGTTATCCAGAAGGGCGTAACGATCGCCCCGCGGGCCATCGTCTCTAAATCGTTTATTGCCGAGGGGGCGACCATCATGGAAGGCGCACAAGTGACCGGATCGGTCATCGGCGAGGGGGCGGTCGTGGGGCGTAATGCCGTCGTCATTTCCTCGGTGGTGTATCCAGGGGCGCTTGCGGCCCAATTTCTCATGCAAGGTTCCCTGCTGGGGGAAGAAGCGTGCGCCCTTACGAATTCCGCCTTTTTCGACATAAACTTCAACAAAAATATTCGCGTCGCACATCGCGGGCGCTATGTAGACATCGGCTCCCCGTACCTTGGCGTCTGCGTCGGACCGAGAGCACGGGTGTCGGCCGGGGTTTTTGTTGCGCACGGGCGTGAAATCCCGGCCGGAGCTCTCCTGGTGAAGCCGCCGGATGAAATAGCAAACCGTATTGGCGAAATCCGTCCCGACGAACCCGCCGCGGTAAGCGGCGGTACGGTGGTGTCGCTCAATCCAGATAAGACGAGTGGTTAGGTGTCGAGAATGCAAAAGCTATGCGCGTCATTATTGTTTCGATAGGCAGCCAGGGTGATCTCTACCCCCTGCTCGGTATCGGGTCGGCCCTGAAAAACAAGGGACACCAGGTTACCGTGCTCGCGAGCAGCTATTTTGAGCCCGTCATACAAAAAGCCGGTCTGTCATTTTTTTCCATTGGCAGCGCGCATGAATTTACGAATGCGATTGATATACTTGAAGATTCAAATATGCGCTCACTGGTCTTCCAACACCTCTATCTGCGCCCAATGAAGCCGGTATATGATTATCTTTCCGTTCATTGCCGGGAAGGGGCGCGCGTGGTGGTGTGCAATGTTTCCTCGTTGGGCGCCCGGCTGGCGCGCGAAAAACTTGGGGTGCCGATGGTCACCATCAATCTGGCGCCGATGATGTTTTTATCGTCGTACGATCCTCCCCTGTTTACCTTAAATCCTTATCCGCGTTGGGTGCCGAGACACATCTTCAGTATGCTGTTTCAAGGGGCCCACCTTCTGTTCGACTGGTATATTTGTCCAAAGCTCAACGAATTTCGAAAACAAATCGGCCTGCGGCCGCAGCGCAGGGCGTTTCGCTGGATGCTTTCGCCCGACAAGATCATCGCGCTTTTTCCGGACTGGTTCGCCAAACCGCAGCCTGACTGGCCCGCCCAAACGGAACAGACGAGTTTTCCGTTGTTTGACGAGGGCGCACTGCCCGACAGGATCCTGCCTGCAGAACTCGAAAAATTCCTTTCAAGCGGCGAAGCCCCGATCGTGTTCACGCCGGGAACACCCAATAAGAGATTCTCCTCATTTTTCGAAAAAGCCGTGGCAGCAACGACCGCTCTCGGAAAGCGCGCCCTACTCATATCCAAATTCAAAGAGCAGATTCCACGGAATCTGCCCGATCACATCCGCTTTTTTGAATACGTGCCTTTCAGTCAGGTGCTTAATCGAGCAGCGCTCTTGGTCTACCACGGCGGCATCGGTACCATGGCCCAGGCTATGCGGGCGGGTATCCCACATCTCGTGGTGCCCTGGGGCATAGATCAATACGACAACGGCGCCCGAGTAAAAGCCCTTGGCATCGGCGACGTGATCAGTTCCCGGAGCTGCACGCCAGAATCACTCGCCGCAAAGCTTCAATGTCTCCTAACTACCCAGGAAGTAAATGAAAAATGCAAAGTAATCGCAAGGAAGATTCAAACGGCTCAACCCCTCACCGATATCTGTCGCATTATCGAATCTGTTGGCACTTCACCCGGCAGCGTCTAAAAACCACTAGTTTTTGAATACGTTACGTCGAGACCTTTTTGGTCTTGACAATGCGTTGGCCTTTATATATTTATATATGTAGCGAAAAAATATATGCAGAATAAACGGCGTTGGGTATAACTATTCTGATAATCAAGATTCATGTGAATCTCTTTGATTATGAGTATGAAAGATGATCAGATTTTTGTTATACCTGGCTGTTTCTGTCATTAGAGTTCATTGGAATAACCTCCGTTCACAAAAGAAACTTTACCAATCAGCCGAGCGCAGAATCATTCGGGGAATCCACCGAGCATATAAAAATGTTCCCTGTTATAGACAGCTCTATGATTCCCACGGTGTAACCATAAGTGATATCAAGACCTTAGATGATTTGCAGAAACTTCCGTTCATAACTAAGGATGAAATCCGCGACCAGTTTCCGAAGGGCATCGTCTCAAGAAAATTCGATGTAAAAAAGTGCCATTATTCCGCCACCACCGGGTCGACCGGCAGGTCTCTTCCCTTTGTTTACAATCTATCCGCCTACGCTTTCTATATCGCAACGGGTCTTCGCATGTATACCTTGATAGGGTATCGGCCGTGGCACAAGGTGACCTACATCAAGTACACGGCGATAAAATATCCCCGATTTGGTCCATTTTTCCGGACCGCCCATATACCTTCGACTATTTCTCTCGAAAAGCAAATAGCCATGCTGCGGAAGACGCAACCCGACCTCCTCATAGGGTACGCGTCCATTGTCCTCGAAATCGCCCAGAAGGCGACACCGGATGATCTGAAACTGATCAGGCCGAAATTCATCGGCATTAACTCAGAGCTGTCAACGAAAGACCAGCGTGAATTCATATCTTCGGTTTTTGGATGCCCGGTTTACGATGAATACTCCACCGAGGAAACATGGATGATCGCATCCCAATGCAGGGAGGGAAATTATCACCTGTTTATCGACAACGTGTGGGTTGAATTTCTCGATAAGAGCGGGAAAACCGTTAAGCCCGGAGAAGAAGGTGAGATGGTCCTCACCACGTCGAGAAGCGATGCCATGCCCTTCATCCGGTACCGCATAGGCGACATCGGACGGTACAGCGACAAAAAATGTCCCTGCGGCCTGGAGTATCCGCTGCTCGAGGCCTTCGAGGGGAGGGCAGACGACTCATTTATTCTGCCAAGCGGCAAATACGTCTCGTCCCTTAAAATTTTAAATACCTTCACCAAATTTATAAAAAAATACCTCCACCTCATGGAGGAATTCAAAGTCATACAGAAGGACCGGGGCCATATTGTCATCGAGCTCGTCAAGGGCAGGGAATACGCCGATCACCAGTTCCGGGAGCTGATAGACAGCCTGCACGAGATATTCGGCGAACCAGTCACTATCAGCGTAGAGCACGTGGATCACATTGCCATGAAAAACGGCATTAAACGGAAAGCTATTGAATCTTGGGTAACCGACAAAGATCATAGTGGGTCCCGTTTTTCGAACCCGACGTTGCGGCAGGATTTTAAACGTGGTTGCGGAGGAAGAGAAACGGGTTAGTTCAACGGTGGAAAAGGAGAAAGCACAATTCGTAAGGCACGGCAGGGGTGGCGACCGAAAACAGGTATGATGTATCCATATTCAACGGAGGGTAGAAGAATGACATATAAATCAAGACGTATTCTAATAACATTATCGGCGTTAATGATCGGCCTCGTCTGTACCTATGCGTATCCATGCGATATAGCTGTCGTATCAGCCCGTGTTTCAACGACGGGGAGGCCCTTTATCTGGAAAAGCTTGGACTGCTCCGGAGACTGGCACCAGGAGATAAAATACTACCCCGCGGTAACCGGGCAGGCCGGCGCCTATATAATGGCCACTGATTATGATTTATTTGCGCAATTAAACACGGGGACGCAAGTTAATCCACACGGCGGAGTGAATGAGGCAGGCTTTGCCATATCCGTCACATCGGTTTATGAAGATATGGTTCCGATCGAGGAAGCCTTGAATGTCAATACCGACCTGGTCAGGCACGCTCTTCAGGAATGCGCCAACATCGAAGATTTCGAAGCATTGCTGCATACCTTTAACCAGAGCAATTTCGGTAAAGTCATCAGCGGTAATTTTGTCGCCATTGACGCCAAGGGCGGAGCGGCGCTCTATGAAGCCCTTTCCGACCCGATCTTGGGCATGCTTCGGCCGGTCATGTACCGGAAATACGACGCTAATAACGGCGATATCACCGACTATAGCACCTTCATTCCCATAACCATACCGGGCCAAGGAAATACCTTCATAGGTTTTGAAAACCGAGCCAATGCAAACTCCTATCTTCCCATTGAATACGGGGAAGAGCGCCGCTTGCGTGCCGAAAATCTTTTAACCCTTTTGGCTTTTTCAGGAACGCTCAACTACAGGAATGTCATGACTGAAGTTGTAAAAGACGTCTATGGCCAGCAGATCGACGGGTACGGAAACCAGCTCGACCAGGCCAGCTGTCAAACCAACTACAGCACAACCTATTGCATTAGTCGGGCTGCGACACGGCTTGCCATGGTGGTCGACGGTGTGGCTCCCGGCGGAGATCCCCACCTGACCGCATTCTGGTGTGTTCTGGGCGAGCCGTCGGTTGGCGTGTTCCTCCCCTATTTTGTGTATGCCCGCGAGGTTTCATATCTTGCCTGGGTCGATGACATAGATATGGACGGCAACAAGTACGATCTCAATGATGCTTCGCTCCTGGCTAGGGCGTCAAACCGGCGAGAAATCTATGACAACCTCATTTATTGGTCAAACTTAGGAAATGTGTTGACCGGGATGAACGATAAAACGATGAACAAAAACGAACTGGCGAAGGTCCAGCAATGGACGTTTCCTTTGGAAGATTTTATTTTCGGAAAAACAGAAGAAATCCTGGCCGACATGACGACAAACCCGTCCTATCTGACAACGGATAACCTGAGGAACTTCTCGGACTACTGCGCCGAGTATATGTACAACAACTTTAACGAAGGGTCGGCGACCAATTACGCCTGGACATTCGCCAAGCCTTGGGGCTCGGCATGGGCTGGCTACACCAGAGGCGGACTGTGAAAACGATGGGCGCACAGCCCTAACGCATTGATTGTTACTGAACGGCGTCAATGAGTTTTTGATATGAGGTGCGAGATCATGGCGTTCGGTGGCTCTAAAAACCATTTCATCAAGAGGATGCTTCCCTGGTTTGTGGGTGCCGCTATCCTTGCCTACCTTATTTGGAGTATTGAAATTGATCCCCTGTTGGATGCTCTTTCTCATGCGCACGTAGCACTGTACCTGACGGTGCTTGTGGCTTTCATACTGCTGAATTTCCTCGCTGATACGCAGAACCTGCATGCAATCTTGAGGTATTCTCATAACGCCATTCCCTTCCCTGACAGCATAATCATTAGGGGCGCGTCGTACCTACTGATGATCATTGATTACACCCTGGGCATGGGCAGCATCGTGTATTATCTAAATAAGTATAAAGGCATCGCGATCACCCGCGGGACGGGGTGCATGCTGTTCCTAAACTATATTACCCAGGTGTCCGTGCTCGTCATGGCCATCGCCGGATGGCTCGTAGCGGCAGTAACCGGTGCGCTTTCGACGCTGTTGTCAAATATAGCCTTGGTCGCTACGGTACTATTGGCGCTTACCATTATATCAACAATAATCTTGAGGCTGCTCCCTGAAAAATCATTCATAAAGAAGATAAAGCAGAGTGAGATGATGAAACTATTTATCGAAAGTCCGGTGAGAACCTTTTTCATAACTACGGTTTATAGGTGCGGATTCTACGCAACCTTTGTCGTCTTTTTTTTCTTGGCCGTCAGAGCTTTTAACATGCATATACCGTTTGCCGAAATGATTACCTTTGTCTCGGTCATTTTACTGGTTATCAGCATTCCCATATCTGCCTTTGGGCTGGGAACGTCACAAGCGGCCATGCTTATTCTCTTTAAAGACTATGGCACGCCGGCGCAAATACTTGCGTTCAGCCTTACCTATTCAGCGTCTATTATACTTTTGCGGGGGATTATCGGTGCCTTTTATTACGGTATTATCACAAAAAGAGTTTCTTATAAATACAAAGCAAGTTTGTTACAAGGAGAAGTCTCATGAAAAAAATCTGGGTTATTTCGGCAATCGTATTAATACTGCCCAACCTGGCTTTCGTATGCACCCCGAGCACCGGAACCGGTACCGGAACCGGAACAGGAACAGGAACCGGAACAGGCACCGGAACGGGAACCACCACCCCTGATGATACCAGCCAGCTGGTATTCGCCGGCGATACCATTCTGGCCCGCGGGGTCAAAAATGCTGTCATCAACAACGGCGGCGGCAGCTACCAATACCCGTTTCAATATGTCGGTGACTATCTGCGGAATGCCGACCTGGCATTTTTGAATCTGGAGAGCATCATAAGCGACGCCGGAACGGCGGCGGATCCAACCGCCGTCTCAAATGGCACCGCTTTCGAGGCTGACCCGGCCGCCATAAACGGCTTAACCTATGCGGGCATCGATGTCGTATCCGTCGCCAATGACCACGCCTTCGATTACGGAAGGGCAGGGTTCGATGACAGCCTACAGCGTTTGAAAAACGCAGGAATATCGTATGTCGGCGGAGGCAGTTTTGATGAATCGTACACCGCAAAATATTTTAATGTAAAAGGAACCACGGTAGCCCTTCTCGCATTTACCACCGTCACCAACGAGGGGACGGAAACTTCCGTCCGCGCCCAGCAGGATGATTCCACCCAGGGGCTCACCGCACAAACGGGAGTTGCGTGGTTTTATGAGACCTATGTCGGCCCGGCAATCATTCAGGCAAAACAACAAGCCGATGTGGTCATTGTTTCGCTGCACATGGGCACACAAGGCACAAACATCCCGAATGCTGACCAGGATGAATTCGCGCACTACTGCATAGATCAGGGAGCAGACCTAACCGTTGGTCATTATCCCCAAGTGATACAACCGGTCATGGTGTACATGAATAACTATATCGCCCAATCACTCGGGAATTTCATTTCCGACCAGAACGGCGCTGCTCAGACAAAAGGGATGATACTCGAAGTAGTGATTAGCAACAAAAAAATCGCACAGGTCAATTGTAAATACGTACAGATCAACAGCACGTACCAGCCGGTGATTCAATAGAGCCCACACCCGATTGAGGTACCATGATCAGTTTTAGAAAAGACAGCAGTATCAAGGAAAAAACCGCGGCGGAGAGGCTTGGAGAAAAGCTTACGGAGATGCTGCCGCTTCGGCACTATCTCATCACGGGATACGCAAGGAACGGGTTTTTTCTGCTGTTGAAAGCGTTGCAGTGGGATCGCCGCGCCGAGGTCATCATCCCCGCCTTCACGTGCCCGATAATCAAACACACCATTACCGCGGCCGGTCACGTACCGGTCCCCGTCGATGCCGAAGAAAATGGCATCAATATCGATCCTGAAAAAATAATCGCTTCAATCACGGATCGCACCAAGGCCATCTATGTCGTGCATACCTACGGCATGGTTGCGGACATCGAGACGATTTGCGCCGTTGCTAAAAAGCATAATCTGGTCGTTATTGAGGACCTGGCGCACGCGCCCTTTTCGCTGTACAAGGGGAAACCCCTGGGGATGTTTGGGGATTATGCGATATTAAGCTTCACGAAAAAGATTATCAATTTCGAAGGAGGAGCGGTCGGCACTAACCATACGGCCATATACTCGAGAATGGTGAGGTTGCAACGAGAGTATGTAAGACGGCGCTCATATTCCGCCCGCCAGCTCATCGACTATGTTGTCCGGATGATCGGTTCCTTCTGGGAGTCGCGTTTTTCCCCAGTGGCGCTGTTTTTGATGAAGCTCAATGACGCGATAAATACCCTTGTGTATAAAGGCTCATACGGCATTTCAATCGATGATGCGGGGTTTTGGCCTCATGAAATCGGTTGCCGCATGACATTACGGCAGTTAGACGGCCTGTTTAAAAAATATCGAGAGAACAACGCGGACCACCTGAAAAACGCCGGAGAAGCAAAAGGCACCCTCCTATACCAGCCGCGTCAAAACGACCATGATACTCAACCGTTCTATTTCACGGGTATACCGACCAGTAGGAATAAGGTATACCAATTACTATCTTTCAGGACGTGGCACAACAGCAACGAACCGGGCGCCTATCCACGGGCTGATTATTTATATGGCAACTATAGGATATTTTCAAAGGCGGTGCAGCTAGTGCTTCCACCAACGAAGCGCAAGAACCAGATCGTCCTCCTGCAGAGGCAGGGTGATTCTTATGATCAGGACGTGAAGTAACCACCGTATAGAAATGAGAGGTAGATCACATGAAACTTGTACAAGAAGTTATTACCAGAACAGTTGAAACAGAAAAACCGACGCAGGTGCCCGTTACCTGTTCTGAGAATTTCCTATTGAGTTATAAAGGCTTTAGTTATTATGCAATTGATCTCAGGGATTCAGATTTCGCGAGTATCGAGGAAATAGTCAGCGGTTGCGAGGTTGTTGAGAGCGATACCTGGAGGGCGCAGGAAGACTTTTTTGATTACATCAAGAAAAGCGACCTCTTGGTATATGCCGAAAAAGACGGGCAGATCGTCGGATTCAGTCTGGTCTCGCTCATGCTGATCAATGAATATTGCTTCTATACGATCGATGAAGCGATGGTCCGCAGGTCGTTTCAAGGGAAAAAAATAGCGCGGAACATTGTTTCGGCCACTATGTGGTGGTTCATCAAAACCATCGGCGTGGACAGCGCCGTGAAAAAATTTGTCATGGTATCGATATCCAGTAATCCAAAGGTGGTAAACAACTACTTCAAGAACAAATATGTCACCCGGATACTGGACAACTCGTTTTATCCATCGACAGACCTGATCAATGTTCATCGGGCCTATTTGGTGAAAAAGAATTTTGAACTGGTTGACGCCCAATGTCCCTTCTGTGTGAAAAACCTCTTTCCCGTATCTCAGCGCCTCGACTGGAGAAAAAAAGAATATCAATTTCTCGAGGCCGTGAAGAATCGGATGCCCCCCGAGTTCGACCATGCCAAGCGCGGCGATGCGTTTGCGTTCATGATAGTGGTCAGGAAACGGCTCGCGTATTTCTTTGTACGGGCCTGTGCGCTTTCGTTTTTCGGGATGCAGGCCCTGTCGAACAAAAAACTGGGCCTTCTCAGAAAGATAGCGAATCTAGAAACAAGGCCCCCGTTGACGAGAATCAGGCTTATCGACGGAAAGTTTATCGACAGAAGAACCCATGACAGACGGAAGGCCGATAGAAGAATTCATAATGCCGGGTGTGACGCTCACGGTGTCAATAGACGAGTTGGGGAGCGTCGGGTTCGTGAAAGAAGAAGAGTCGACTAAGTATCCGGTGAGCTATGGAGGACCCCGCGGCAATCGCTCATAGTTCTGACGACCAATCCCCGACCAGGCCCCTTTCGATAGCGGCGCGGTTATGGGTCGCGACCGATAGGGTTACCGCACCCTTTGCGAACCAGGTCATTGTTGAAGGCACGGGGAATTTTAATATCGAACGATGGCGCATGGCCGTGCAAAAAGCATCCGAGGCCAACCGGGGCGCCCGCCTTATCCTCAGGGGATGTCTTGCCACAAGCAGATTGGTCGATTCGGGCCAGAGTCCGCCGATTCGAGACGTTGACGGTTCATCCTGGGATGGCCGGGGGTCTGAGGGAGCGCCCTTTCTCAAGCGGGGCTTCAATCCCCGGAAGGGCCCTACCAGCGAAGTCCTGTTGATGCAGGGGAACCCCGCGCGGGTTGCCTTCAGAAGCCATCATGCCATCATGGACGGGCGGGGAACCATCACCTGGGCGGAAGATATATTCCGGGTCCTCCGCCGTGAGGAGCCGCTGGGCTCCGAGTACGTCACGATCGAAAATGATCTGCTGAACCTGCGGAAAGGGAGATGGAGCGAACCGAGCCACCACCAGTATATCGCCCCGACGGGTCAAGCCGACGGGGATGCCATCGACCTCGTCTGGAAGCGTAAAACGATAACCGGGAGGTTTCCCAAGCTCCTCGGCCAGGTGATGCTGCTGACCGCTCGGGAAGCATGGCGGCGGGGCGAGGGTTATGTCTGTATCGGCGCGCCCACAGACTTGCGGCAACGGCGGCCGGGCCTGCGCTCCACCGGCAACCTCACCAATGCGCTCATCATCGACATACCCAAGAGCGCAACGGCCGAGGGCATTATGGATGAAGTGACCCGGCGATTTTCAGGTACGTCTGACGGAACCATCTCCTGGGAAGCGTTGATTCGCTATGTGCCGATTCGGATTCTGGCCTGGGCCATCAGGAACGAAGGATCGCGCGATAGACGTTCGGGCCGGTATCGTTACTCCGGTTTTGTGTCAAACCTGGGTAAAATGGACAACGCCGTCTATTCTTGCGGGGACTTTACCGCGCATACCTATTTCTTGGTTCCCGTTTGCGCGCCGATTCTTCCCTTCAGCATGAGCTTGTCCGGATCGAACAACACAATAGAGATGATCCTCATGATGCCCCGCAACATGGCAACGGGCGGAAGGATCGAAATGGCTCTTGATAACATCGCAGAAGGGCTTACAACCGCTGACTGATTCCAACAATGAGTAATGGGTCATTTTGCAGCTTTGCAGTATTGTCATTTCGAGCGTTAGAGCCCGTTAGCGAACGCAGTGAGCTATACGGGCTCTAATCCCTTTAGGGACAGCGAGAAATCTAAACTACTAATGAGATCGTATTTAGATATCTCCCTTCGGTCGATATGACAATGTATTCGGTTGTGGGTCAGTTTGCCGTGTCGTTCGACGAACACCCGTAAGCCACCGGCAAACTGAAACACTACTCAACAATGACTTGACAATGATTTTTCACGATGTTGATATATAATACTAAAAATTATTTCTAACAGTGCAGCTCAAAATGCAAAAAAGATATACCAGAAAACTCTCGTTTAATGATCGTATTTTCGTCGTGGCGGATAAATTATATCCGCCCCTGGCGAATCAGTTCATAATCGAGGGAAAAGGCGTCTTCGATCGCGAGCGCTGGAGATCGGCGGTCGAAACCGCGTCGGCGGCCAACCCGGGAACCCGCATGGTGCTTAAAGGATTCCTGTGGACCTGCCGCTGGGTGGATACCGGCCTCGCGCCGCCCATTATAGAGGCAGGCCAGGGCAGCGGGGAATGGGACAAGCCTGAAACCGTCCCCTTTTTCAAAAGGCCCCTTTTCCCCGAGAAAGGTCCAACCTGTGAAGTTATTCTTATCGACGGCGATCCGCTGCGCGCCATATTCCGGACCCACCACGCCGTCATGGACGGCCGGGGCACCTCGCTCTGGATAGAAGATACCTTTCGGGCGCTTCGAGGCGAGCCCTGCATCGGCTCACGTTCACCGATCAACGATTTCGAACTGGCGCACAGTTTTCAAAAAGAAAAGAGAAAGCCATACCCCACCGAACATATTGCGCCTACCGGCAGGGCCGAAGGCTGCGAAAACGGAGTAATAACCCGCCGGTTTCGGCTCAAAGGTAAGTATCACAACCTGCTGGCGCAGGTAGCGTTGCAGGTGGCGCGCGAGGCCTGGAGCCACTCGGACGGCGTGGTCAGGTTCGCGATTCCGGTTGACATGCGTTTCCGCATGCCGGGCCTTGTTTCAACCGCCAACCTAACCTACGCCATCTACGTAGAAATTAAAAAAGATACGACCGCCGAGCAGCTCACCGAGGAGATAACCCGTCAAATAGTGGAAAAACGTGAAGGCATGCTCTCACCCCGGGATGACATGGCACGGTATGTTCCCCTGTGGCTGCTCGGTAAGTTGGCAAAAAAGGTGATCGATGACAGACATAAAAAGGGATTATACAGTATATCAGGCATCGTTTCCAATATGGGCAAACTAAAACTTGACCTATATCACGCGAACGGATTCACCTGCACCGCCATGTGGGGCATCCCCCCCGTTAACGACTACGTCCCCTTTTTCATAGGACTGGCCGGATACGGCGATAGTATTGAGATGGTTATTTCGTTGCCGCGCAGGATGGCGACCGGGAACCGAATTGACGGGTTGCTGGAAAGAATCAATGCTTCATTAAAATAACAACCTGATCAAAAGACGATAATTTTTGCCCGACATGAGTAAGAGATATGTCCGCATCGTGTCATCAACCGAACGCGCGTATGTAGTTCTCGGTAACCTGTATCCCCCTTTCGCGAACCAGTATTTCTGGGAAGGCACCGGGGTTTTTGATCTCGGCCTCTGGCGCAACGCGATTGAAAAAGCCGCTGAAGCAAATACCGGGTGCCGCCTGATAGTGAGGGGATTCCTCAACGCCGCCCGCTGGGTCGATTCGGGCAAACCGCCGCCAGTGAGGGAAATCGACGGGGGCGGCTGGTCGGGTTTTGATTCCAATAACGCCGAATTCCTTAACACGCCGCTCTCGCCGTTTGACGGCCCCAGTTGCGAAATCCTCCTGATCCATGGCACCCCCCTGCGCGTGGCGTTCCGCACCCATCATGGCGTGATGGATGGTCGGGGCACTCAAACTCTGGCAGAGGATGTATTCCGTGCCCTCCGGGGTGAACCGGTCATCGGATCCGACTCCCGGACAATCGAACAGGAACTGGCGCGGAGTTTTCAGAAAAACGGAAGGAATCTCTCTCCCGCGCGCTATATTCCGCCGACGGGCAGAGCCGAAGGATGTGCGAAAAGTATATACTGGCGTCGGATTCAGATCACAGGCGCCTACCCGAAGGTTCTGTCACAGGTAGCGGTCATCTTGGCGCAGCAAGCCCGGACCTATTCAAACGGAGCGGTGCGGATTGGAATTCCCGTCGACCTGCGGCCCCGGAAAAAGGGGCTTCGATCGGTAAGCAACCTGACGAATCTCATCTATGTGGATGTCGATCCTCATGAAACCTATGATGAGATTGACAGCAACATCAGCCAACAGCTCAATGAGTGCCGAGATGGCATGCTGTACCCCGGGGATGAGTTGATGCGCTATATGCCCCTTGCGTTAATACGCAGGCTCATCACCGGAAGGATAACCCGTAATAACGCACAGGGTCTCTATAACGCTTCGGCGCTCATATCCAATCTCGGGAAAAAGCGACTCGAAGATTTTTCGGGGGGCGGATTTCGTGCGACGGCTTTCTGGGCCATTCCGCCGGGCTCCGAACTATATCCCTATTCGGTCGTGTTGGCAGGTCATGGAAATACCATTGAGATTATTATTTCGGTCCCGACGGTCATGACAACGAACGGTCGCTTTGACCGAAGCATCGACGCCATTATCAATGGCCTTGAAAAACAATCCTGATTGCCGGTGAGACGCTTTGTCCTGCTGCCGGCATTCCCGTTTTCGGTTTTCTATGGCACCTAAGGCTAAATGCCGAGAACAGAGAACAATAACGAAAATCCGGGATTGGCGGTTAGCGCCGCGCTAATTTCCGCATTGACGATGTCATCGGTCGTTTCTGTTGAATCCATGCTGATCAAAACGCTATTGAGATCCGCATCGAAACTAATAAACTTCGGATCACCATCGGTGTTGGACCACTGCATCCAGGTAGGAAGTGCAGAGCCTGATGGAGTGGGGTCACCTGTTCTCACATACGACGTCAAGTAATCCATCATAGCCCCTTGGAGCGCCACACGTCCGGTCTTGTTGGCCGCCGTGAAGGAATAACCTTTGAACAAGTCGGTGCTCTCCCCGAAGAAGAAAGCTATATCCTGAGCGTGAGATGCGCCGAAAATAAATTTAAAGTCCGCCAGAGCTGGGTCTCCACCGCCGGCCCAGGTAAAAAGATAAGAATAGACCGTGTTCGAAGAATCTTTTGCCTTTATAGCCCTCGCGATTGCGTTGCACTCGGCCTGCCATTTGCGGGTTTTGAGCAAGCCGGCTTGTTCATATTCAAGATGGTTGTTATCGGTTGGCAACACTTCACCCAGCGTTTTTGTGCCATCAAGAACATCATACAGCTCATTCCAGGAGTAGGGTCCCGACGGAACGCCAACAAACGCTTTTAATGCGGAAGCACCAAGCGTCATTAAATCTTTATATTCATACTGGACATTGCCGATAATCAGGGGAACCTTCTTGAAATTTCCGTAGTTAATCGTATCCAGCCAGCTTGTGTCTGGAAGAACGGTGCCATCCATGAAGCCCGTGGGCGCGGGCATGGCGGCATACGTAGCACCAAAGGGAGCACCGGGGCCATAAAGGGCTGCTCTTAATATTTGCTCGGCGGTTTTGCTTCGCAGATAGGTTGCGATATCTGCCGTGCTCATACCTTCACGGTAGGTAGCTGCGGCTGCGGCATCAATAGCCGTTCCGTCATTGACCAGGAGATAATTAATGATTGCGTTGGTCTGTGTATCGCCCTGGTCCAAGGTTCGAAGCGGCATCATTTCCGACAAAGCCGGACTTTCGGCAAAGGCCTTTTGAAAGTTGTTAGGGAGGGGAGAGATGATCAGGTTCATGACATGTTGTCCGCCGGCGGATTGGCCGCCGATAGTCACGTTCGTGGGATCGCCGCCGAAAGCGGTAATGTTGTTCTGAACCCAGGCCAGGGCCTTCATGGTGTCAAGCGTGCCGTAATTACCCGACTTATCCTGCGCCGTTCCGCTTGCTCGTAGCGCTGGGTGCGTCAACCAGCCCAGCATATTCAAGCGATACTGGATAATGACGACAATCATGTTGCCTCGTTTGGTCAGGGTTGTTCCGTCATAAAGGTGGGCCGAGCCGATAGTGTTGGCCCCGCCATGAATCCAGACGAAGACGGGCAAGCCTGTCGTATTAGTCTTAGGACGGTAAATGTCTAAACAGAGACAGTCCTCACTACCGGTAAACGCATCCGAAGGGCGCCAGAATTTATCGGTTACCTGCTGTGAACACTCGCTGCATGAGGAGGTTGCCTCGAGAACATCGGTCCACGCATCCGGATCCACCGGCGCCTTCCAGCGCAGCGCTCCCACGGGTGGTTTGGCATAAGGAATGCCTTTCCATATCCAGGTGTCGTTCTTTGCATACCCGTTAACGCCGCCAAACGCCGTGGTCACTGTTTTCCTATCGCTGGTTGAATTGCCGCAACCAAGGATAGTGGCTAACACTTCGCTGGTTAAATTGCCGCAACCAAGGATAGTGGCTAACACTGAAAGAAGGATCACCCATGCTGTTGCAAATTGAAACCGCTGAAATAGTAATGTGAATTTCTTCTGCATACTCTTTCCTCCTCCCTCACAAACGATAAACGACAAAAATAGATTCTTTGAATCTTCTATCTTTCATTCTTTATGTTGATGGATGCGAGGTCAGCTCAGTTTTATTGAGGATATAAAAGAAAGCAAGATATAATTTACGCATTCGCAAATAGACACCCCACCCATCGAGCTTATTGACAGCGAAACGGATTCAGAATAATAAGTCGCGGAGGAGGTGAACGGTGATAACCATATTTGCGACGCTAACAGTTAAAGAGGGAAAGATGAACGATGCCAAAGCGGCCATAAAAGACGTGGTTGCTAAAATCAAGCTAGACGAGCCCGGCTGTCTTGCGTACGTTCCCCACACCGTAAAAGGGGCCGGCAACGAAAACGTTATTATGATGTACGAGAAGTATGCGGACAAGGACGCGCTCAAGACACATTCCGCAAACTTTCCCAAAACCCTTGAGAAGCTTCTTCCGTTGCTTGAACCGGGTATGGACATCAAGACCTGCAACGAAATCGTTTAGTCGGTTCACCAGGAGGACGACATGAAAGCCGAAGATATCAAGCGGGTTCTCATCGCCGGCGCCGGGACTATGGGGCGCCACATTGGCCTCGCCTGTGCGCTCAACGGATTTGCCGTCGTGCTGTACGATATCAAGGAGGACATCCTCACGAAGGCGCTGGAATCCATTGGTAAGAAAATAGGTTCCGCAGCCGCACGTGGCGACATTACCAAGGAAGCAGCCAACGAAGCTAAGAACAAAATCA
This sequence comes from uncultured delta proteobacterium, assembly GCA_963754925.1. GTDB lineage: Bacteria > Myxococcota > B64-G9 > B64-G9 > B64-G9 > CAVWHX01. Next base: position 149,160 of record CAVWHX010000011.1, on the reverse strand, counting down.
GCGCAACCACCGACCTCGCGGCCGCGGGAGTCGACATCGACCTGGTCAGCGAATCGATTCCCGAGGACCCGAATATCAAAGGCGACTTCTTCGCCAAATTGAACGCCGTTTGCCCAAGCCGCACCCTATTCACCACCAACTCGTCGTCACTGGTCCCGTCGTTGTTTGCAGATAAGACCGGACGCCCCGATAGGTTTTGTGCATTTCATTTTCACCCGGGGTCCAAGCTGGTGGATGTGATGCCGCACCCGGGCACGGCGCCCGAGACCTTGGAGACGGTCAGAGGCTTCGGTGAACTCATCAAGCATTCACCCATCGTACTCAAACGGGAGAACCCCGGATACGTTTTCAACGCGCTTCTCAATCCCTGGCTCCTGGCAGCGTTGAATCTGGTATCGCAGGATGTGGTGTCCCCGCAGGAGGTGGACCGCGCATGGAAAGAAGTCACCTACATGCCGGTTGGACCGTTTGCGCTGATGGACATCGTCGGCCTTGAAACCGTCTGGCATATAACCGACTACTGGGCGAAAAAGAAAAACGACCGCCGCGCGCAGAAGAGCGCGGACATGCTGAAAGCATACGTGGATCGGGGCGATCTGGGGATCAAGACCGGCAAGGGTTTTTTTGAATATTCGTCGAAGGGATGAATGGTAGGCAACGATGAAGGGGCGCAGGCGCCCGTAATGCGAGCAAAGCTCGCTAACGGGCTCCTGGCCAGGCACCCCTTGGCGTGCTTTCCGGTCTCCGCCAGGAAAGAGAGCTTAGGGGTGCCTGCGCCCCTGAGGCTGATTGAAACACCGCCAGAAAATCAGATTAGTTGTTGCTTGAAGTCGAATCCAACACCGACAGAATTGCCTTGTAGGAATAATAGTTCCAGAAAAATCCGGTCAGGGAATTGACCATACTGCCGGTGTTGATAAGAGTTTTTAGTCCTCTTGCAAATGACTTGCCCATCGTCGAGGTAGCCTCGTATATCATCCGCTGCCCGTTTTGTAATTCTGGTATGGTCATATTCTTGGGTTTGATGACCGCCTCATAGGCATTATATCTTTTCCAGTCGTGGGGATAATCGGTGTATAGCAATCTGCTTTCATGCTGCATTTGCTCATAAAATCGAGTTCCGGGAAAGGGAGTCATAATGGTGAATTGACAGGCGTCTATTTCACTTTCGTGTATAAAGTCTATAGTCTTCTCAAAAATGTCCTTGGTATCCGTATCGCTGCCCAAAATGAACCCGCCGATTATTCCTATGCCATGGTCGTGTATTCTTTTGATGGTATCATGATAGTTTCGAATGGCGGATCTGAGATTGATACCTTTATTCATCAGCTTTAATGATTCTGATTCAAGGGATTCAAACCCTATATAGAACGTGTTGGCGCCTGCTTGGGAGGCTGCACGTAAAAGATCATCGTGCTCAGCTATCGTTATACAGACTTGCGCTCCCCACGATTTGCCCAGCCCCTTCAATCCATTGAATAAATTCCTCGCATGCACAACGCCTTCTTTTCCGAGACCAACAATGCTGTCATCGGCGACAAAAAACCGTTTCTCCTCTAATTGGCCAACTTCTTCTACGACCTCAGCTACTGGTCTGAATCGGTGTTTTCGGCCGTTGAATCGGGTTACGGAACAAAAAGAACAATCGCACGGGCATCCCCTCGACGTTTGTACCGATTGGATGAAATACTTTTTCGAAAAAAGTTGTCTATCTATCTTCGGAAGGTTTGCCAAGCTCGGGTACGAATTCGCTCTATAGATTTGTTTGAGAGCGCCTTTTTCAAAGTCGTTCAAGACCCCGGCCCAGAAATCATCTGCTTCGCCGACGAAAACTGAATCGGCATAGTTGGATGCCTCCTCGGTCATTACCGATGCGTGAATTCCACCCATAATCGTAGGAATTCCCCTTTTTTTAAATTCCTTGATTATGGCGTAAGCCCGCGGCGCTTGAACGGTTGTAGCCGTAACCGCGACCAGGTCGGCATCGGTGTCAAAGACAACTTCATCTACATTCTCATCGACTATTGAGCAATCGTAGGTATCAGGGGTTCTGCTGGCCAGGGTCGCTAACCCCAAAGGCGGCAAGACCAAGGTCCTCATCTTGCCAAAAACCGTGTCTTTGTATGATGGATTGATGAAGAGTATCTTTCTCATACTGCCAACCCTCCGCCACCAGGGAAATAAATTTGCGGTACGCCATCATTCGGGGCTTATGGTGGTCGACGTGCCTCAGAATGAGCGGTGAATCAGGGCGTGTTTTGCACTTGCTTGATGCAAAACATTTGCAAAAAGAGCTTTCTTATCCTCTCGGCAGCCGTGCGGGGAGGTTCTTTCATCCCGTTTTCAACCCAATCCCAGAGCTGAACTTGGTGTATTGCCGTGATACAGCGAGCGAGACGATGCGGATCTTCCTTGATGATAATTCCTTCGTCCATAGCGAGTTGTAGAATCGTTGCCTCAAGGTCAAGGCCCTCTTGCCACGCGACTATCTGCCCGCTCGCCGCTCGGTTGGGGCCCAACCCCCAGGCATGCTCGCGCAGATGAAGCTGGAGATAGTATGGATGTTCAAGCATATAGATAACAAAAGCGTCCAGCCCCTCGATGAGTTTTTCCAAGATACTGGGAGCGTTGTCTGCGGTTTTGTGAATGATGTCGAGAAGCTCCGGGAGTCGATGGGTCAAGACGGCATCGAACAGCTCTGATTTGCTTCCGAAGACGCTATAGATGGTTCCTACCGAAACTCCTATCTCCTCGGCAATATCCTGGATTTTTGCAGCCTCAAATCCGCGATCGGCGAAAATTCGCTCGGCGGTGGCTATGATGACCACCCGATATGCTTTCTTCCGAGCTTCTTGCAACGGTCCTTGAGTTACCGGGTTCATCGTGAAAGACCTCGTGAATTCAAAGTCGAATTATTGAATTAAAATTCAATTTATCGAATCTTGGTTCAAGACATAGGAAATTTTGCGGAATAAGGCAAGGAAATTCTTTTGAACGGGATTTGGCTGTTGCCCCGATAGTTAATCTAACGTCAAACTCGGGAGGGGATGAGTCAACACCGAACGTTAAAACGCAGAAAGGTCTCGATTTTCGCCCGCGTTGATTGCGTTAGTATCCCATCCATATCCACATAGAGTCCGTTGAATCTCCGCGCTAAGTCTTTAGCCAGGATATTTTTGTGGCAAAAGGTTTGGGCGAAGAACACCGTTGGAACGCGCGGATCCACTTCGAGCTCGAGTTGCTCATTCGCCGGGGTGCGGTTCTCCAGACAGCGGAACCAACCCAGCAAACGAGTGCCGTCTGGAAACAATCGATAGATTTCGAAGTCGGCGGCCGGCACCCCCCATAGTGCCATGGGTGGGGTGCAGGCGGGAAAATCCGGCGGCGGGCCCTCGTCGGTCAGTTCGGCCAGGATGCGCTCGGCTTTATCGCATAGCGGTAGCGCGCTATCGGAAAGGGGTGTTCCGCGGCCGTGGCGATTGTCGTTGCGGGTACGAATCACGGGCACGCTGACTTTATCGGCGAGCAGACGGCCGGCGGCCCGGGCGTGATCGCACTTGCCATACCCTTCATCGAAAAGAATTGCATCCAGTCTGAGTCCGAGAGCATTGTCAATAACCCGCTTGACAATGGCGCAGACGTTTGCCGGCAGCACCGGTGATGACGCCGGCTCGATCTGCGCAGAGGCATTGTCGAGGTCGATCCATTCGATAGTTCCATAGCGCTCGCGAAGAATCGAAAATTGTTCTTCGGGAGGACAGCCGACAAAACCGATTCTCGTGGTACTCGTCATGTTGTGAAGAATACGCGAGACCGCCTGCAGGCGGTAGTGAAAAAGAGATCAATTTTTTTTGGGGCTGCCGTATGATCGGAGGTGAAGTCATGGGGTTTTAGAGAACACGTTGCTCAAGCGGCAGTTTTTAGGTAGAGTACGACATATGATGTTGACCAGACCAGGCGGCCCAGCGGCCATGACCTTCTTGATAATGAGCATTCGCGCGGCGGGTTTGGCTCAGGCGGCGCCGACGCCTGACGTTGTGGTCGATGAAATTATTGCGGTCGTCGATCGGCACCTGATAACGCTGAGCGAGGTGCGGGAGGAAGCGCTGTTGTTCCAGATTGAGCATCGGGGCCGGATTAGGCTGGCTCAAGAGGTAAGCGGTGAACTGTTTAAAAAAGTTACGGAGGCGTTGATCGACCAGCAACTACTGCTCGACGAGGCCAATAAACTTGGGTTGCCGTTGGTGAGCGAGGAGGAACGCCAACAACTCTTGGAGAGTTTCAAACAGCGATTTCGTGACGCCGGCGAGTACCAGCGTTTTTTGCTTGACTATGCTCTCGACGATAGTGATATCGCCGATGCACTGGCGCGCCACCTGTGCGTTGAACGCCTTAAGGAGAACAAGGCGCTGGTCATGCCGGCGGTGACCACGGAAGCCGTCCGCGAATACTACGAGCGCAATCGGTTGAGTTTTGGCGGAGCGGAATTCGACACGGTGGCCGAGGCGATTCGCTTACGCCTGATAACCCTACAACGTGAGAAATGGTTGACCCGTTTTATTGTTGAGCTCCGCAGGCACGCCGAGATCAAAGTACTCGTCGACCTGGCGGCCTCTGCCCGGAATGGTGGATGACCATGGAACGGTCGATCGTTCAGATGACGGCCGCCTCCTTGGAAGAGGTGTTGCGGATAGAACACGAAAGCTTCGACGATCCCTGGCCTGCCGAGGCCTTTTTGGCGGAGCTCACGCAACCATGGTCGTACTTCAAGCTCATCGGCGTTCCATACCATCGAGCCGCGATGGAAGTCGATGGTTTCGTCATATGCTGGATGTTGCCGGGGGATTTGCACGTGCTTAATTTGGCAATCGCTCGCCATCGTCGTCGTCAGGGACTTGGCCGACGGCTCATGTTTCATTGTCTGGATGTGTTTGCCGACCGGGGCGGCGGACTGGTAAATCTTGAGGTGCGGGAGTCCAATCGGGCGGCGCAAGAACTGTACCGCTCCATGGGTTTCTCGACAGTTGGGCGGCGCCGGCAATACTATCGGCGCAGCAACGAGGACGCCATTCTCATGCTGCGTGAGGTGGCGGCGGGTGAACGTATCCCGCGAATAGATCGGCAGGGCGCAATCCGATGACCGTGAAACAGGTATCAGCGGAAGTTTCTCTCGTCGAACCGGTGGCGGCCGCTACGTTTCGTATCGATCTTCGTGCCCGACCAATAGCGGCTGCGGCGGCGCCCGGACAGTTTGTGATGGTTGGGCCGCTGTCACCGAGCAGCAGCGATCCGTTTTTAAATCGGCCCATTTCAATAGCGGGAGTAGGGTCAGAGGGAACCATAGAGCTCATCGTCGGCGTTGTCGGACGCGGGACTGAACTGCTCTCCCAGGTCAGGGTGGGTCAGCGCATCGGGCTGCTCGGTCCCCAGGGCCATGGCTTTAGCGAACCACTATCAGGGCAGCGCTTGATGCTCGTGGCGGGAGGATTAGGGATAGCGCCGTTGCGGTTTTTGGCGCTGCGGGCGGCGGACCGGGGGGCGCGGGTGAGCCTGCTCTATGGAGCGAGCACCAAAGCGCGTCTGATCGCTCTTGATGAACTTATCGAGCGGGAGATTGCTCTCAAGCGGGCAACCGATGATGGGTCGGCGGGCGCGCGCGGGATGGTGACCGACCTGCTCGCGGAGATGTTAGACCACGAGGCCCCGGGGGGGACCCCGGGGGCGATCGCGGCGTGCGGCCCGCTGCCGATGATGCGCACGGTATCAGAACTTGGCGCCCGCGCTTCCTGGCCGGTAGAGCTCTCGCTCGAGTCGCGCATGGCCTGTGGGGTCGGCGCTTGTCTGGGATGCACGCTCGACTTGCCCGGCGGCAAGCGGCGCGCTTGCGTTGACGGACCGGTGTTTTCATCGCACGAGGTATTCCCGTGAACACAACCGTGGACATGGCAGTGGCCATCGGCCGCTTGCGCCTGGCGAACCCGGTCATAGTCGCGTCGGGCACGTTCGGGTACGGCGAAGAATATGCCTCATTGGTAGATGTTGATTCCCTGGGCGCGATAGTGACCAAAGGCGTCTCGTTGCTGCCGCGGCAGGGTAACCCGGCGCCGCGTATCGCGGAGACGCCCTCTGGAATGCTCAATTCCATTGGCCTACAAAACCCCGGGATAGATGTTTTCATCCAGGAAAAACTGCCGTGGCTCCGTGGGCTAAAGACGCAGGTAATCGTCAACATTCTGGGGAATACGGTCGAAGAGTACGCCGCCTTGGCCAAGCGCCTTGATGCGGTGGAGGGCGTCGATGCGTTGGAAGTGAACATCTCCTGTCCGAACGTCAACCGCGGCGGGATAGCCTTTGGCTCCGATCCCGCGTTGGCCTATGATGTGGCCAAGCAGGTGCGCGCCCACACCGGCAAGCCGGTATTAGTGAAGCTCTCACCCAACGTTACCGATCTGGTTGCGGTGGCGGTTCGGGTGGCCGAGACCGGCGTCGACGGCTTGACCCTGATCAACACCGTGCGCGGTATGGCCGTCGACTACCGCACGGGCCGGCCGCTGCTCGGCAATGTGATCGGCGGGTTGTCGGGGCCGGCCATCCGCCCGATAGCGGTACGGGCGGTCTACGAAGTAAGTAAGGCGCTGGATATCGCGATCGTCGGCAGCGGCGGCATCGTCGAATGGCGCGACGCGGTTGAGTTCATGCGCGCCGGTGCCAGCGCTGTTCAGGTTGGCTCGGCCAATTTCCGGAACCCCAAGGCCGCCATTGAAGTGCTGTACGGATTAGGCGAATATCTAAAGCAAAACAAGCATATAAGCCCACGTGAGCTTGTGAGAACCGTTATTTTGGATAGCTGAGAATACGACACAAGGCACCGTATCGGGTATAATGGCGGGCAGGAGAGGTCTACCATGAACGACATGCCAAGCACGGTTCTCCCTGCTCATTTTGGGAAATATCTTCTTGTGGAGCGAATTGCGCACGGCGGGATGGCCGAAATCTTTAAGGCCAAGTCGTATGGAGTTAGCGGGTTCGAGAAGACGATCGTGATCAAGCGCATCCTACCAACCTTCTCAGAGGACGCCGATCTCGTCGAAATGTTGATAGACGAGGCGAAGCTCTGTGCTGGATTGCAACATGCCAACGTGGTGCAAATCTTTGACTTGGGACGGTTGGAGGGTTGCTACTTCATCGCCATGGAGTACGTCCATGGCCTTGATTTGCTCCACCTCCTGATACGACTTTTCAAAGCCAAGAAGCCACTGCCGCAGGAGGTGGCGTGTTTCATCCTCTCGGAGGCGCTCAAAGGGTTGGACTATGCCCACCACGCGGTGGGGGCTGACGGCGAGCCGCTTCGAATTGTCCATCGTGATTTCAATCCAGCCAACATCCTGCTTTCTTTTCAAGGTGAAGTAAAAGTGGCTGATTTCGGGATCGCCAAGGCCACGGCCCGCAACACCCATACCATTGTCGGGGAGCTCAAAGGCAAAATGGGATACCTCTCCCCGGAGCAAGTAGGGGGCCAGGACATTGACCAGCGGTCGGATATCTTCACGGCCGGGATAACCTTTTGGGAGGCGCTCACTTGTCGGCGTATGTTCAGCGAGGGCAATGAACTGGATATTCTCATGCACATTCGCGACGCCCGGATCCCGGACCTGCGCCGCTACCTTCCCGACGCTCCCGAGGATCTGTGCGCCATCCTGAACCGAGCTCTGCGGCGACGGTCCGAGGATCGTTTTCACAGCGCCGGCGAATTTCGCGAGGCGATTGAAGATTACCTATTCAATCACGGCGTCAAGGTCGGCAGCGCCCAGCTTAAGGCCTGTCTCAGGCTGGTTTGTACCGAGCAGGAGGAAGGCCGCGGCCGCCCGACAGGTGTGGCACCGGGTTCGACCCGCTCCGCGCCGCCGCGCTACTGGATACGGGCGCCGGGTCAACCGCCGCAAGGGCCGCTGCAGATGGAGAAGCTCTATGAAATGATGGCTGCCGGCCAGCTGACCAAGCGCTTTGATGTGCTGCGCGAAGGCGGTACGTGGATGCATCTCGCCAATGTCCCCGAGTTGTCGGTGCACCTCGCGACGCTTCCCACCACGGAAGAGTTGGACCCCGATGCGGTCGCCGACTACCAGGGACAGATCACCGAGATTAGCTTTCCGAAACTGTTCTACCGCTTAGCCATCGCACGCGAGGACGGTCGGTTGGTGCTCGTACGACCCGGGGTGACCAAGGAGATCTACCTGCGTCAGGGCTTGCCCGAATTCATTAAATCGAATCTCCCCAGCGAATTATTCGGACAGTACCTCGTGGACAAAAAAATAGTCACCCAAAGCCAACGCGACGAGGCGGTCAAGGCGATGCACGGGTACTCCGGCAGACTGGGGGATACTTTGATCGCCCAGGGCATTCTTAAGCCGCACGAGTTGTTCGAGCAACTCCAAGATCAGGTGCGCGAGAAGGTCCTTGAGGTGTTTTCGTGGGATGCGGGCACCTATCAGTTCTTCAGCGGGCAGACCTACAAAGGCGAAGTCATTCCGCTCAAGATTGGATCGTTCGCCTTGATTGCCGAGGGGGTGCGCCGATTTGTTAATACGGATGTCGTCAAGGCGCGCTACCGCACTAAGCTCGACCACAAACTCCGACGGATTGAAAATCCCTACCTGGCGATCGATACCCTGGGCCTAACCGCGCGCGAACAACGCGTGGTGCATTTGTTGGATGACCGGCCCACGATCCGCGACCTCCTCGCAAGCGCCGGATCGGATGCCTATTCTTTTGAGGTTGCGGTTTACTCGGTGCTGTATATTCTCGAAGAACTTGAGATGTTGGAATTTTCCTCGTAGGAGGAAATCCGGCTCGGCAATGGGTTTGATAACCTACCGAGATATAACAAGATTATTAACAGATCCATGAAACCTCTATAAGTTCATCTCTAACTATCTACAACTAGAAGATGTTGTTGACCTTTGTGCCGATGTAGTGCCATGGTATATGTCTCTTATGTCGGTAGTAGTGCGCGGATCTATAACCAATAAAAGAAAGGAAGTACTATGAGAACTCTAAAGATACTTATGGCAATTGGCATGTCATGGATTTTGTTTGCCGCGCTATCGATATCTTGTGGCGGAACTAGCAAGAAAACCTACACTATCTCTGGTACGGTAAGCGGGGGGCCTGGTGCAGGCGTTGGCGTATCGCTCAGCGGGGCTGCGACAGCTTCCACGGTCACGGATGCAACCGGCGCATACACCTTTAGCGGGCTGGCAAACGGCAGTTACACGGTGACGCCGAGCCTGACCGATTACACGTTTGCGCCGGTGAATATTCCTGTTGTGGTGAGCAACGCGAACATGCCGAACCAGAACTTCGTAGCGACCAAGAACGTTTCCTGTGATGATGTCTGCGCGAAGATTGGAGGCACTAACGCCGGCGAATGTAACTCGGTGACGAATACAACGGTAGCCGATTGCACAACTGAATGTAACAACTATGACAGTATTGTCACTACTGATACTTTTAATGAAATAGGCAACTGCATCCTCGCGGCGACCTGCGATATCAATATGTTAGAAACCTGTTTGACACAAGTGGCAACGTCCCTTAATAATGACAACGTTACTACCGTAGAAAATAGTGTATGCGGAAGGTTAGTGTCCTGTCAAACAGTGACAGACAACCCTACCTGTCTAACAATGATTAACACAGTATTGGGGGCTTATAGTTCTTACCTCTCCTTGATCGAGTTGATTGATACCTCGACGATCAATTGTTTCACAACCTGTTTCTCAACCCAGTCATGCCTTGCTCCACAGGATATTTTACAGGTGACTACCCAAATAAATACCTGTCTGACTCAGTGCCAAATTCCAACCCAATTGTAATTTCGGCGGTAATCGACACTATCTAGAGCGATTTTTTAGTTGCCAGGATTTTAAACTGTACCGGCGACACCGAAAGATCAACATCGTTTAAAAGAATTCCCGTGGCATCCAGGCCGCGATCCCAGGCGCACGCTCCGCCAACGTGAGTGGTGTCGTTAATCCGGGGGACTTCGAGTATCGAAATCGGCAAGCCGTCGTTGTCTCGAAACAGTGAACCGCTCTCCTCGTCTGCGAACGGAAAAACCGAGCATCCCGCGTAAACCCCAGCGCTGGTTGTCGGTGTCGCGATCAGCACCGGCGCGGTGCTCGAAGAGGGGATCAGTCCCGGAGCCGTATAATAAGCGGATCCGGCCGGGGCGTCGGAAGGTTGCAGAAGCGTTGCGACATACTGGAAAGAGTTTGCGTGATCCAGCGAACGAAGAAGAACAATTTTTTGCGGCAGCGGCGGCCCGCCGCTGTCCAACGTGCAGGCAAACACGAAATCCAGCTCTTCTTGGCGCACGGACGCCGCACCCTCAGCGACCAGCAAGCAGTGTTGAAGCGCCGGATCGAGGGTGTTGATGTTGTTTCGGGCAGGGAAGGGGAGTTCGGGCGGCGTTAGGTTCCAACCAATTACCATCTCTTCCGAGGACCAGTTCCCATCCAGCACGGGTGCGGTCCACATGACAATCGCTCCTAAAACATAGATCGTCGCAGGGCTGTGGGGTGGATAGAGGAAATATTTGTGGGCGAATATCTTGAAGCGGCGGCCGGGATCCGGGTCTGTACTGTCGTCGATGAGCCAGGGAGTTTCGTAGGCCCATCGGCCGGCACAGGTTGCGGCGCCGCAGATACTCTGCGATGCATCGTGGACGGACACGGTCGCTGACGGTGGGCCTGCCGTGCCTAACGTGGTAACATAGCTGAACGAGTTTCCTCCGTCAGGACTGTGCGCTAACTTCGTCGACACATCTTGGACAAGAGGATCGGACGCGGTTGGGTAGCGATAATAGTCAACGCCCGAATACGCCATCCAGACGTCGGCGCTAGAGGTGAGCAGCACCGACGGATCGAAAATACCGCTTTGGCTCGTATCGCCGGTGACCTCTATCGCGGCATAGGTGGCAATGTTCGGCGTTGAGGGTGTCGCCTGCACTGCCGCGGATACAGGTCCTTGACCTACGGCGTTATGCGCCGTAACCGATAGCGTATAGGCGGTACCGTTGGTGAGACCCGTGATGATTGCGGCGGTACCGACAACGGCTACGGTCGCGGAATCTTGCGGTGATATATCGACTGAGTAACTCTGGATAAACGAACCTCCATCGCTTACCGGTGTACTCCACCCGAGGCTGATGGCTCCGTCCCCGGAATTTACTTCGAGCGCCCGGGGTGTGCCTGGGACCGTTGTTCTTGATTCGCTACAAGAACCGACGAATGCAATCACTATGATACTGTCAAGAATGAATAGTCTTTTCATAGCAGAGAAATAATATCAGGTTGTCGGTTTTTCGTCATGGGATAATGGACGGTGAATACACGCAGTTTGACCAGGAAGCTCGTGCTGAGGTAGGTTTTGCTTTGTTTGGGGAACGGGATGTGTTGATGCTGAGTGGTACGCTGGTGCAATCGAAAGGAGCGTGACGCGTGGCGGAGTTTATCGAGGACATTGGTCGGACGCACAACTGCGGCGAGCTGCGCGGCGGCGATGTCGGCAAGCAGGTGGTCTTATTCGGCTGGGTGGCCTCCCGCCGCGATCTGGGCGGCTGTGTTTTCATTGATATGCGCGACCGAGCGGGCATCACCCAAATCATATTTGATCCCAACCACGCGCCCGATGCCTTTCGGCTGGCCGGCGACGTGCGGCCGGAATGGGTTATCGGCGTCAGCGGGCAGGTGCGCTCGCGCGGGGCTAATCAAAATACCAAGCTTGCCACCGGCGAAATAGAGGTATTAGGAGACCGGTTGCAGGTGTTCAATCGCTCCGAGATTCCGCCGTTTTTAATTGAAGACGGCGTGGATGCCCGCGAGGAACTGCGCCTGACCTACCGCTATCTGGATCTGCGCCGGCCCGAGATGACCCGGCGGCTGATCATGCGCCACCGCATCACGCAACGCATTCGCGAGCAGTTTTCCGCCGAAGGATTTTTAGAGCTCGAGACGCCGTTTATGATCAAAAGTACGCCGGGCGGATCGCGCAATTTCTTAGTGCCGAGCCGGCTCAGCCCCGGTTCCTTCTATGGCCTGGCCGAGTCGCCGCAAATTTTTAAACAGTTGTTCATGATCGCGGGTTACGATCGCTACTTCCAAATTGTCCGCTGTTTCCGTGATGAGGATCTGCGCGGCGATAGGCAGCCTGAGTTCACCCAGGTTGATTTGGAGATGAGCTTTGTGAAACCCAAGGATATTTTTGGGGTGGTGGAGTCGGTGATTGCCGCGGTCTTCAAAGAAGCGCTCGGGAGCGAACCGACACGGCCGTTTGTCGTCATGTCGTACGATCAAGCGATGCGTCGCTTCGGCTCGGACAAACCGGATACGCGTTTTGGGTTGGAGCTTTGCGATGTGACCGAGGCGGCCAAGAATTTCGATGGCGGCGGTATCGGCATGATACGGGAAGCTGTCTCCGCCGGTGGGGTGGTCAAGTGCTTGGTGATACCGGCCTCGGCCGGGATGTCCCGCTCCGAGATCGACAAGCTCGAGGACAAGGTGAAGGAACTGGGCGGCAAGGGGCTCGCCCGCGCCAGGATTGAACCGGACGGAGGCTGGAGTCAGACGCCTATGGCTAAAAAAGTTTCGGCCGAGATGCGCGCGGCGTTTAATCGAGCGGCCAACGCGACGCCGGGAGGCGTGATGCTGTTGCAATTTGGGCCGGCCCGCACGGTTCACACCGTTCTGGGCGGGCTGCGATTGCATCTGGCCAAGCACCTCAAGCTGGTTCCCGAGGGACGGTTTGAGTTGCTCTGGGTGACCGACTTTCCGCTGTTTGAGCGCAGCGAGGAGACCGGAGCGATTGTGGCCAGCCACCACCCCTTTACCGCGCCGCATCAGGACGACCTGCCGTTGCTGGAAAGCGATCCCTTACGTTGCCGCGCCCGGGCGTACGATCTGGTGCTCAACGGCGTTGAAATTGGCGGCGGTTCGATCCGTATCCACGACACCGACCTCCAAGCGCGGGTCTTCAAGGTGCTCGGCATCAGCAAAGAAGAGGCCGAACAGAAGTTTAGCTTTCTGCTCAAGGCGCTTTCCTTTGGAGCTCCGCCGCACGGCGGGTTGGCATTGGGGTTGGACCGGTTGGTGATGCTTCTGACGGGCGGCAGTTCGATTCGGGACGTGATTCCCTTCCCCAAGACCCAGCGCGGCCAGTGTTTGCTGACCGGCGCTCCCTCGACGGTAGCGGATCAACAGTTGCAAGAGCTGTTCATCAAGCGAACCGTCCCGGGCGAAGCCAAATCCTAGACTCCGGTCTCACGCGTGAGGGGAGGTTAAGGCCGACAGCGTGAAAAAGGGCGCCAACTGAGTCTTCAGGTTGGCTAACACGCGGTCAATTTCAGCATCCACGGTGCGGCGGTCTTCTTCGGGAACCCAACCAGCATGATCGCGCAGCCCCCCGCGCCACTCGGAAGACTGCAGCATCACGCCGCCAAGCCCCGCGGTGAGGAGATGACTGCCGTCATCGGCTCCGCATAAGATACTCCAACACAGCGCCCAACCGCGGGCGGTGCGCTCGATCTGGTAGCCACCCCCGCCGGCGGCCAGAATCGGTTTATTGGTCATGAGGAGGTGGCTTACGATCTCGGCAAACGTGTTGTTGGTTAACTTCAAGTGGGCGAGCGGATCGTTTGCCAGGGCGTCCATGCCCAGTTCGAGCACGATGACATCCGGATCAAACTGCTGCAGAACCGGGGCCACCACGGCGTAATAAACTTTCAAGTAGGCGTCATCGTAGGTTCCCGCCGGCAACGGGACATTGATGCAATAGCCCCGCCCGTCGCCCTCGCCAAGCTCATGCTCGAAGCCGGTGAACGGAAACAGCGTCCGGCCGCTTTCATGGATCGAGAGGGTGAGAACGTCGCGCCGCTGGTAGAAAAATTGCTGGACGCCGTCGCCGTGATGGACATCAACATCGAGATACAGCACCCGCTTGCCCGCTTCGGCCAGCGTCTGGCAGGCGAGCGCCACGTCGTTGATGTAACAAAAGCCCTCTGCAAGCTCAGCGTGGGCATGATGATAGCCCCCGGAGGGATTGAAGACCACCTCCGCCGATCCGGAAAGAATCAGACGTGCTCCCAGTAGACTGCCGCCGCAGGCCAACATGGCGTAGTCGTACATCCCTCGAAAGAGCGGCGTCTCGGGGGTGCCCAGCCCAAACCCAAGCCACTCGGGAAGAAATTCTCCAGCTTGTGCTCGCTCGAGAGCGCGCAGGTAGCGATCGCTGTGGAGTTTTGTTACCTCGTCGCGGACGGCCATCGGCGGGGGAATTTCTCGGATGTTCGGGCCCGATAACAGATCCAGCCCCGCAGCTATTTTGCGGGCGCGTCCAGCCCGTTGTGAACTGAAGGGGCAGTCTGTTGGATATGCGTAGGTATCGAGCTCAGGCGAGTAGACGAAAACGCATGATCGCATTGGTATCTACGCCGGGGTGGCGTACCGGGACGAGTGCGTGTTCTTACAGCACTCGCTGGACAAATTTATTGAGCGCCGGCAAGCTCGGTTGACTGATGAACTGATCGAGCACCTTGCCGCCCCGAAACAGCAGCAAGGTGGGCAACGACTTGACCATAAAACGCGTGGCTGCCTGGGGGCTGGCGTTGACGTTTACCTTCGCCACGCGCAGACGGCCCCGATAGGTAGTGGCGAGATTCTCGAGGAGCGGTTCGATTGCCTTACACGGCCCGCAGGTTTGGCCGTAGAAATCCACCAAGGTCGGCAGGTGGCTTGCTACGATTTCCCGGTCGAAGGTCTCGTCGCCGATCTCAAAAACGCCATGACCCGCCATTTATTTCCTCCGTGTGATTCGTGATCGTTGATCCATTGAGAACGCTGCGTCCTCCGCCGGTTAGTTAAAGCGCGCTTCAAGCCCGGATGCAAGAGTTATTCGATTGGAAACCATTAATTCACGTTTCCCCTGACGGGCGGCAGCGCACGAGCAGCTGTGACACGACGCGCAGGACCTCGTCGCGGTTCAGCGGTTTGGCAAAGGTGTGGGCTGCTCCCAGCAGCTTGGCGCTGTGGAGGTAGTTTTCCGGTTCCACGCGCCCGCCTCCAGATATGGCGATCACCGGGATATTCGGATACTCGCGGCGAACCTGCATGATGGTTTCGAGGCCTTCTTGATCGGGCATGATGATGTCCGTGATGATGAGATCGATGGCCTGTTCCCGAACGATTTGCATTCCTTCGCGGCCATCACCGGCTCCAATAGCGTTGTATCCAGCTCGTTGCAGCATTTGCTTCAACATCTCCCGCATTTGTTGATCATCTTCAATGACCAGGATGTGCGACATTGAGAGCTAACCTTTCTTTTCATACGATCGATCCAACACCTGCCGAATGACGTGCGCTAGTTCCTTACTCAGGACCGGTTTTTGAAGGTACGCGATGATACCCGATGGCTGCTCCTCCTGTGGCAGGACCGACTCCGAAAAGCCGGTGATGAGAATAATGGGCAGGTTCGTCCGTACCCGCGCGATTTGTTTGGCCAGTTCAATGCCGGTGAGGTGGGGCATGATCTGATCGGTGATCACCAAATCAAACGCCTCGGGGTTGGCGAGAAAGGCCACGAGCGCTTCATGGCCGCCGCTGAAGGCGCTGACCTGGTAGCCGAGATGCTGCAGCATTATTTCGTCTATACGGAGCACCGCTGCGTCATCGTCAACGAGCAAGATCCGTTCGGTTCCGGTCGCCGGAGCGCGATCGGTTTCCGGCGGACGCGGTGGCGCCGGCTCAACGATCGGAAGAAAGATCTCAAACACGCTGCCCTGCCCGATGGTGCTCGAAACATTGATGGCGCCGCCATGGGTGCTCACGATCCCGTGAACCATGGCTAAGCCCATGCCGGTTCCCTCACCAACCGATCGGGTGGTGAAGAACGGATCAAATATGCGGGGGATGATCTGGGGATCTATTCCATGGCCGGTATCTCGTACCGTCAATTTAACGTACGGTCCCACCGTGAGGCCGTTCACCTGACGTGTTTGCTCCTGATCGACCTGGATGTTTTTGAGGCCGATCGCCATTTCTCCGCCGCTTGGTTTCATTGCTTGATAGGCGTTGGTGCAGAGGTTCATCAACACTTGGTGGATCTGCGATGGATCTGCCAGAACCGCGCCGGTGTCTGGCCGTATGTCGGTCTTGATGATGATGGTGGCGGGAAGGGAGGAACGTAGAAACTTCACTACTTCCTTGACGATCAGGTGCAGTTGAAGCGGATGGCGTTTCTGCTCGGTTTGACGGCTAAAGGCCATGATTTGCTGTATCAATTCCTTCGCTCGGTCACCCGCCTGCATGATCTCGTCGAGATTTCGATGCGCTAAGCTGTCCTTAGCGAGATCGTCACGGGTCATATCGGCGTATCCTAAAATAACGCCGAGAATGTTGTTGAATTCATGGGCAATCCCCCCTGCCAGGGTGCCGATTGCCTCGAGTTTTTGTATCTGACGGTTTTGTTTCTCCATCTCTAAGCGGGCCCGGATGTCATCAATAAAGCATAGGCATCCGCTTATCGAACCGTTTGCATCGATCAACGGTTTAACCAGCGCCCGCAGAGCGCCCTGTTGCTCAGAGATCTGGTACTCGCCCTCAAAAACGCCGGTAGCGCCGACGAGGGCCTGGTCTATGGCGTCTGCTGCGGCACGGTTGGCCATGTTGTCGAAGAGCCGCACCCCAATAAATGTCTCGCGGTCTATATTGAACATCTGGCATATATAGGGATTGTATTCGGTTACGCGTCGATCGCGATCAATCACTATCAACCCCAACGGAGCGTTTTCGAAGAACTGGCGATAGCGTTCCGCGAGCACCGTCGGCGTGAGATCTCCGGGGCCGCAGCTTTTCGGCAGACACTTCTGGAAAGGCAGTGGATCGATCATCATCGACCTGTGATAATTATTACCGACAACAAAAGAAAATATCATACTCTTCCTGATCAGGCAATCAAACGGCTAACAAAAGGCCACACTCGGCCGCCGAGAGTGGGTCGGGTTGCCGTGTCGTTCGACGAACACCCAGAGCCTTTGACAAAATGACCCACTGCCGGCGGTTTGATGAACTTGACGGAACGGTCGTGGCAGTGTAACTTTTTGCAGAGAAGATACTAACCATTAAAAGGTTTCGGGTGGATGACGGAGTATGTATTCATTGCCCAGCAAACGATCGCGGCCTGGCTCGATCAGGAAAAAATAACCTTTGTCGACAATATCATGACTATTAAGTCGGATAGGCGGCAATTTCGGCTGCAGGAAGCGGTACGGTTTCTCAACATAGAGGAAGGAGAAGATGCCGCGCGGCTCGTCGGCAAGGTGAAGACAGTCGATCAACTTGCCCTGTTGAAGGCTGAGCGGTGCCACGACTCGGTAATCTTTCAGGATTCGGCCTATAAAGTTCAAGAGGGGTTCATTGGCGAGGTGATGCTCAAGGATACGGCGCCCCCGATTCTTTTGGAAGTTCGCAAACCGCCCCCGGCTCAGGCAGCGGAGGCGCCACAACGTGCCCCCCACGATCCTTCCGGCTCGGAGAAGGCCGGCACCCCATCGATCAACGAAAAAGAAAGCAATGATGGACCGTCAGACGAGGAGCTGCTGAGGAGATTTTTACTTAAGAATCTTTAGAGCCCGTTAGCGAACGAAGTGAGCTTACGGGCTCTTATCCCCGAAGGGGATTAGAGGAGGATTTCTTCTCTTCTTTGCTATCGAGATTATTGCGCAGCCGCAGGAAGTAATGACGGTAATCTATTCGTAATACAACGAAGATAACGCCGATAAGACCGATTATTACCCCTACCACGAGGATAATATTGTACCCCAACGCGACGAAGATGCCGCCTTCCCCAATACGGGGAGGGCGATCAACTTTGATCGGTAAGCCGTTTTCCCGCGCGAGTTTTTCTGCTTGAATGAGATGAATGATCGGGATTCCCTTGTGGCTCATTCGTGTCAAAACCGAGTCGGGCAGTCGACCGGCGTGGGGAGTTGAAAAATTGATGCCTGGGGCGAAGGCCTTTTTGATAACGTTATTACCGACACTGCCGATCCCGCCGCCAACATTGACGTAACAACTGATTGGTTTATCCCCGGCGTGTTCCTGATAGATGTTCATGCGCAGATCGAACGAGGATGTTAGGTTGGGAGGATCAATGAGTTCTACCTCGGTGCTTTGGTCTTGTTTCATAGCCTGGTTGTAACGTCTGATGGCTTCACGCAGGGTGCGCACCCCTTCAGGTGGAAGGCCCATACCGCGATCCTCCGCGCCGCCCATCGAGACGGCCACCGATCGGTGACGAATGATGTTCTTCTCGAACAGAATCCGTTCCATATCCAACCAGGTCAGTTCAGGATCGGTTGCCCCCCAGTTTGAGGCCGAAATCGAGCTAATAGCAATCGGCTTGAGTTTGAGCGTCTCAGCCGCCACCAGAGCGGCGAGGTTGAGAGCCGGGAAGGATCCGGAAAACGCCAGCGCCACCACATCGCCTTCCTTGAGCCCGACTCGCTTGTACATGTTCACCAGTACTGCAGCGAAGTTTGGGTTGGCTGCCAGTTGCTTGGCCGAGAGGTTGCCGGTGTTTGAGGTGATCGAGGTCAGAAACGAGCCGATCAGTCCGGTGGCATTGGGGTCATGTTCCTGGTCGATACGCCCAAAAACCGCGATGCGCTGCTGACGAATGACGTCCATTCCCTGGGCCATGGTCTCGGCAGCGCGCATTTTCTCGCGGTAGTATGGCTTGAGGTTTTTCTTGGGGAGCGCTTCCACCAGCACATAGCCGAGCACCGCTATGCCCGCCACCAGGATGAGGGCGCTCCGCGAAGCCTTACCGGGCCGCCACATCAAAGCCATTCTCGCGCCTCCCCGCCGTAAATGAGAATCAATACCAACTTCACCAACACCGCCGAGGTAAGCAGCGTGGTAATAGTCTCAACAACACCCTGACGGTCCATCCACAACCCGACGAGACCAGGGATAATAAATCCAATCGCCACAAGTTCGAAAGTCTCTCCGGCGCGGTCAAACGCTAAGAATGTGCGGGAGATCGCTCCCAGCGCGAAACCCACCAGAATGATGACCACCGTGCGTCGGCGTCCGAAGAGGATGACGACATTGCTCATCAAACGCACGGCGACACAGGTAGCCAAGCCCAACACCAGGGTCATGACCACCCGTAGGGGGTGATGCAGGTTGAGGGCGAAATAGCCGGGCACGACCATGCCGCCGGCAGCCAGGCCGATGGTTTCAGAAAAAATAAGGCTTACTACGAGACCAATGCCGATGGCGTTTGCAATCAGGTTTTCCACTCGTACACCCCCGGTGCCGCGTTACCGAGAGACCACCGCCCGGTTGTTAAAGTATTCAACGATAGCATTTCCTAAACCCACGATATTGCCCATCCCAACCACGCAGCCATCTTTGGTAATTTGGGCCAAACAGCGCTCGAACACCTCCTCGGGCCGGGGATTTTCCATAACGATCAACTGTTCGGGATGGAGGCCATGCTCGAGCGCTGCGTTGAAGGTTATGTGGGTTCCCCGGCCCGCAACAATGGCTCGATGCAGCTGCGGCAAGCGCGGGAGCATCTCGCCCAACTGAATACTGCGCTGCACCCTATCGTCGCGGCAGTTGATCAACGCAACGCGTTGCTGGTTGTTCGGGGATTGGTCGAAGATTAACTTCCAAATGGCTGTGGTGGAATCAGGATCATTGGCCGCGAAAGCGTTTACAAAGTCAATGCGCTTATCGTAGAAAGCCAGGTGGTGAACGCGCAGGACGCCGCTGTCAGGCTTGGCCGCCCACATGCCCTGGAGAGCACGGTCACGCCCCACGCCGACCGTCTGACAGACCCTCAGGCTCAGGGCGACATTTTCGGGGTGCTCAAGGTAACTGAAACCACCCATGATTTCTGCAGTGATTCCTTCTGTCTCTGGCGTGGTGGTTATCACGCGAGTTTTTTCAAGCGCGGCAGCGTTTTTGAGCACTGCCAATAAAACGGGGTCAGTTTCGGCCGTCACCAGAATCGATTCGCGCGGCACGGTGCCGGCAAGGGCCTTGGCTACATCCATGGTCGTGGGTCCCATGATGTCCAAATGGTCGGCGCGCACATTGGTAATGACTCCGATTGAAGAACGCACCATCTTTTGTTCGCTCAGGTTTTGATAGATTGGATTAATTGCCATGCACTCGATAACCACGGCCCGAACGCGGCGCCGCACCGCCAGCGCTATGGTGCGGGTTTGCTCAAGGATGTTGCCCCGGCCCTGACGTTGAATGGTGTATTCACTGCCGTCTTCAAGAATCATCTGCGGGCTGGTGCCGGTGGTTTTTGCGCAGGTGGCGATACCGCCTGCGCGCAGGCCCGCTGCTATGAGGCGGGTGACCGATGATTTGCCGCGGGTGCCGTTGACGTGAATACGGATCGGTATTTTATTAAGATTACGAAGGTGTTTTTGATACTCCACGACTCCGAAACAGAGCATGGCGACAAGGATGATGATAGTGACAAACAAGTAGGCGATGCTCCTGATATGAGCGACTACCGCAGCCACCCCGGGGGGATACCGTTGCGACGGGCTTCATCGGGAAGACCCTCTTCCAGATATCGGCGGGCTCGTTCTAGGTCGTGCTCACAGCGTTTCAAATCTTCGTCGGTTTTCTCCGCCCGCGCGATGTCACCGGGCCGGCTAAAGATCGCTTTGGTGTTGACGGCCTCGCCGAGTTGAAGGCGTAGGGCATCACAGAGGCTGATCAAATCAGTCACCTGCTTCTGCGCCTGATGGGCTTTTTCTTTCCAAAGTTTCTTTTTCGCTGCGGGGTCGCTCTCCGGGCTTGTGCTATAATACGGCGCGTCGGATGAATCAGGCGCGGTGATTGGTGGAATTTCCTTCGGAGCTAACGGGAGTTTTTCACTCGAAACATCCGGTAATGCCCCAGAGCCGTCGGTCGGCTGAGGTGTTTGCGCATCGTGCTTCCGCTTTTCGATCAACTCGTTGAGCGCTTTGCTGCGATAGGGCTCGGGCAGTTCCTCGGGATTGTCGGTAAAGTGAACGGTTCCTGCTGTATCGACCCATTGATAGGTGGCCGCCAAGGACGGTTTCGTCTGAACCGAAAAGAAAATGATACCCAGCAACGGCGCGACGAACTTCACGAGGTGGCTCCCTCCGAAACGACTATTCTCGTCCACCAAATAACCGTCATCTCTACGGCTATCCCGTTGTATACACCGATAGCGCAGGTTTTGCAAAGCGATGATAGCTATACCTCTCCATGCTGTAGGAGATACGCCCCCAATTGATCGGCAATGAAGCGAGCGGCATTGAGGTCGCGCTCAGAAAACATATCAGACTTTTTCTTGTTGATGAGTTCGAGGGCGCCGACGGTGACGTCATTGCCTTTCATCGGCACCCAAAGGATCGAACGGATCAAATAGCCGATGTTTTCGCTGGTCGTCTTATAGAACGAGTTGCTTTTGATAACATCAGACAACGTCAGGCCAATATCCTCGGTTGTGCAAAAGGTTGCTGCTTCGAACCCCACTGAAATTCGATACTTCATCACGTCGTTGACCTTCGGACCGCGAGCCGCGCAGGGAAACAATTTCTCGGAATTACGTCTTTTAATGAAGATCGAACCAGCGTCGGTACCGATCGTCCGCAGGGCGAGATCGAGCATGAAATACAGCGCTTTTTCTCGACTCGGCTGTTCGAAAAGCGCGTTTGTATTTTGGAAGATCTCTTCCAGTAAATCGACCACGGACTCGGATGAGACTCCCGTAACGCGGCCGATTGAAGCTCTGGAGGGTGCCGCAATGGGGGAAGTGTTGGCGTCGGTTGTCTCCAACTGGCGTATACGAAAAGACCCGGCGGTGTCGGTGTCGGTAACGTAAATGCTATTATCTTCTTGAATATCGCACAAGGCGTTGGGGTTTGTTTGAATCCGTTTAATGATCCTCTGATAACCCTGCTTTAAAGCGCCGAGCCAACTTTCGGCTTCAAGTCGAAACATCATGTCGGCCGTTACCGTTTTTAATAGAGGGCTCGATACCTCAAAGCGTGGCATGCACTGCTCCAGAAATTGTACACAATCCGTCGATATTTTAGGGAAGGGATCACAGGGTGTCAAGCAGGTGCAGTATCAAGGGTATCTATATATGTTCATAGGTTTGACACGCTCGGCAAAAAACAGATACAATAACCGTATCAAAAATTTGAAAGGAAATTTCATGAGGGTGATAAAAGTGCTGACAGCGGCATTGGTCGTAGGTGGGATAGCACATGCCTCTTTGGCATGGTCTCAGGAACTTACGGTCAAGCCGGTTCGTTTGCTGATTCTTGGACCTGAGAGTAACGCGTATGAACAGGAGCAGCTTTCGGCTCTTTCCGTAGAGCTGAAGAAGCTGGCCGAGCGTTATGCATACCTAACCGTCTTGCCCCAGTCGGTCGCGGACGGAGACCATCTTCGACAACAAGCCGGTTGTATCGGCGCAACTCCGGAATGCCTTGCCGAGGTTGGCAGCGCAGTGTCGGCCGACATGGTCGTTCACGCCGGGATTCAGAAGTTGCCGGGGCGGTTCCTGGTCGTTATAACGCAGATCGATGTAAGCACTAAAAAGGTTCTTACGCAGTCTCGGCAGCCCGCCGAAGCGACACCGGGGGCGGTACAGGAGGCCATCGAAAAAGGCTGGCTCGAAATTTTTGGTTCGACCTTCCGAAGCCGGTTGAAGGTGGTAACCAACGTCCCCGGTGCGCGGGTTGTGCTCGACGGTCGAAACGTCGGTAAAACACCGCTCACCCTTGACCAAGAATTTGCTAAAGGCACCCACAAGATCGAGGTGTCGTTGGCTGGATATCAACCGGCGCAACGTCATATTCAGATAAACGCCTCCAGCGTCGTCGTGGTGGAACTTGCGTTAGATCCGGAAGGAATGACGGCTGCCGGTGTCGGGCCGGATGCAAGCAAGAAACCGGGCGTCGCGGTCGATACGTCCAAAGGCGGGGCGGCAACACCAGCAGGAACGGGCGTTCCGGCTGCGTCGCTCGAAGCGCCGGCAAAGTCGGCGCCGGAGGTTTTCTCACCAACGGGAATGGAATCGCCGCCGGGAGGCGGGCAGGCGTCCGGTATGCCGGTAGCAGAAGCCTCAGGACCTTTTGGGGCAAAACCATTTTATAAGCAATGGGTGTTTTGGGCTGCTATTGGCGTCGCGATTGTGCTTGGAACCGTCGGGATAGTAGTCGGGGTAAGCTCCAGCAAGAGTGGAGGAATCCCTTCTGGCAAAGGCAGGGTTCTCATCGAATTCTAAAAATAGCGGCCGTGCCCTCGTCGCACTGATGTTTAGAAGGGAGAATTATACGTGATCAAAGAATTGGTGAGCCATGGTTTGAGCGTCTCGATAGCTCTACTTTCCTTGTGCTGGGTGGGGTGCGGTTCGACGACAGATTCTCACGTTGCGGTATACGTGAGAGTTGCGAACGTGCAACAAGCTTCTCAAAATTCAGGCGGGTTGAGCGCAGAACTACAAAGCATTGAGATTGAGTTTTCGCGAGACGGCACGGTCCTTACCGATACGAGTTGTCTAACCATCGCGGCGAATGCTGCCGAGCGCACGTCCCTGCCGTATGATCTGGCGCCGGGAGTAAACACCACGATTATCGTCAACGGGTATGAAAGCGCTGACTGTAGCGGTACCCCTGGTTGGCAGGGAGAATCTTTTGGCGTGGCGGTGATCGAAGGCCAAGAGGTGCCCGTGCCGATTTATGTGACCCAGCGTGGGCAGCGATTGAACCCAATCCGGGGTTCCTTGCCCGCGCCGCGTGCGTTCTCAAGCGCCACGCTCTTATCGAACGGCCGCGTTTTAGTGGCCGGCGGATTTACCCAAGGCACCATAACGGATAACGTCGTCAAGCTGCAAGCGGCGTGCGATGCCGTGCTGTATGATCCGGGTACCGCCATGTTCTCTCAATCTATTCCCCTGGCGGCCGGCTGCCGTGGGTTGCATCGTGCATTGACCTTGAGTGATGGGAAAATCCTTCTGGTCGGCGGGTCGGGAAGCGCCACCTTGGATCCATCGGGGATAATGCGTCCGCTTTTGTTGGCTGACGCCGAGACATTGGTGTCGTCGGCCGAGGTGTTTGATCCCGCGACCAATAGTTTTGAGTCGCTCGGTGTCTTCGCTGCGCTGCAACGCTCGGATGCCGCGGCCGTGTTGGATGGTACCCAGGTGGTTGTGCTTGGTGGACGCACCAACTTGATACGCAGCGATGAGATAGTACAGTCGCTGCCCAGCGGCGATTGGGAGGTGGATTCCTCCGCACAGCTCATCACGGCCAGAAGTGGGGCGCAAGCGGTGTCATTAGCGCCGGGCGTTCTGGTGGCGGGCGGCAATGCCGACAATTCTCCTACCTTGGAATTGCTTAAATCGGATACGCTCGCACAGCTTTCTCCGCCAAATAATGCTATCTCGGCCGTTGCAGGCCACACCCTTACTCCGATCGGGTCAACCGGCGCTACCATGGCAGGAGGGGTTTTCGACAATATCGGTTCGGGCGTGTCCGATGTAGGTTTTAGCATAACCTGGACCAATAACTCACCGGCCGTGTCGCAAATTCAACTGACCCGTCCGCGTGCGTACCATGCGGCCGAGACGCTGCCGGATGGAACGGTTTTACTGGCCGGAGGATTTACCGCGGACTTCACGGCAACCATGGATCTCGAAATCCTGGATACGACGAACGCAACCAGCGCTCCGATTACGTCAAATGAACTACTGAGCATCGGCCCGATCGGGATGGCGTCTTCTCAATTGCTGGATGGTTCGATTCTCCTGGTGGGTGGATTAGATCTTGCCGCAAATGGGGGAGTAACACTGTCGGGGGGCGCCCAGTTGTTCTCGCCATAGGATTCCACCCCGACTAGTGCGGATCGTTATCCATAGGCAGTAGCTTTCTTATAGGGCCGTATTTCGTCAACCCAAATGGTATGCACCGAAAAGCGGTGATCGAGCGAGGGATCCGTCAAGGAACAGCGTTGGCCTGGGACTCTGCGATTGCTTCGTTGTAGTCTTCCTGGGTCAAGAAGCCGGCAGCCAGTAATTTATCGGCCGCTGCCTTGTATTTCGACAGGTAGGAAGCGGGTGTCGGATACAATTTCTGCAGAGTCGCGGTGCTGAACGGCGTGTCGAAGCCTTCCAATATGCAAATACCTACTGCACGCACAGCCATGGTCGTAGGATTAAGCACCCAGACGGGGTTGGTGATGCTCAGGAGCATGCTGAAAAGGCTACTGGTATTGATATTGGTGACGGTGCTCACGTTCGTCGTGTTATAGGCGGTGTAGGTCTTTATCGGCACATCCATTTCGGGTAAACGGATCCCGCCCTTGGCGTTGCCGTACTGGTCGTACGAGATGATGTTAAAAAACCCCGTCTGAATCCGGGGCGCCGACGGCGCAGGGCCGCCCCCGTTAACCCATTTGTTGAGGGCCGCCCAGGCGGCGGCTTCGATCCGATAATTGGGCAAGCTGTTTGCCAGTCCGCCGCCGAAATCCGAGGGCACGCCAAATATGCACACCGGCGGCGCCCACTTGAGGTCCCGATAGGCTACGGTAACTTCGTAGATGCCTTCGTGGAGATCGATGTGCGCCGCGCCCGCCAACTCCCAGGTGCGCAGGTAGTTGTTGTCTGGCTGCCTGCCCCACGCGAAGAAGAGCTGGGAGAGATCCCCTTCAGCCTCGAATTGGATCACCGGGGTGGTGTTATCGGTGCGAATCTGGGTGATCGGGAAAATATTTATAATGCCGGTGGTGATTGGCGCCTCGGTGCTGGCTCGACCGTGGAGCAAGAAGCCGTTGTAGACTTTAGCACGGGGATGGATCGCGTTGACGTAGGTGGTCAGCCGGATGGCCGAGGCCGAGTCGCCGCAAGCGAGCAGCTTCTTCGGCGTGAGTCCACCCAGAATAGTCGCCGATTGGGCCTGAACGACTTGGGCTACCTGCGTGAAGATGTCGTAGGATTGCCCGTCGTTACTAATCGAGAGGCTGCCGTAGCGCAGCGGATCCCACCACTTCAGGAAGGGCGGACCCGCTAGGAGGTTCTGGGCGGTGACGCCAACATAGGCGTAGCCTTCCCGGAAGAAGAAGTCATGGGCATCCGCCCAGTCGGGTGAAGTCTCCGAATACGTTATCTCATTCATCCATTCGAAGACGACCGTGCCGTTGAACTTCGCTGGATTAGTCGGATAACGAACGATGATGCGCGTGGTGTACGGCACGTTCGCCTGCGCGACGGAAACGTTCCATCGGCCATCCATACCCCATATTCCCGATTGGTTATAGATATTGGCGGTACCCGAGAGAATGAACTCCCGTTCTACGTAGCCGAGAGCCGTGAGATTGTACGCCGGGGATGAACCCTGCGAGTTTGAATAGATGACCGTGGTCGGCACCGCACTGTACGGATGGCCGTACGTGCCGCTGCCGGGCAGATTCTCCTTGACCGACACGCTGAGCGCGGCGTTCAAAGCAGATGTTGAATCGTCACCTCCACATGATGCGGCCGTTAGCGCAATAACACCAATGAACAGCAGTCGTTTCGTCCTCATAAGGCACCTCCATGCTTATGAAAAAAAGTAAAAGACCCCCTCGAGCTTGGACACAGAGGATAACGTAGGTAACATGGCTCTAATTCGTAACATAGGCATAGGAATTATTCGGCTAACTCTTGCTATGAACGCTACATTAGGTGCATGTTAAACTAACAGATTGCGAAATTTTTCAATTTGAACCTATGTGTTCAATATTCTATTGTCAATGAAAATGTTTTGTTTAGGTTAAATATAGTTAAAGGGTGGCGTAGGGCAGCGAGGTATTGCGAAATCCATAACACTGCGATTCAAGCTAGCAAAGAATATAATAGATACAATGCTTGTTTGTCCGGTTGGAATGGCGTTTGCTCACTTACCGGCTATCTGTTGGTTGATGAGAGATGTTCGCTGCTTGCAGGGGTCTGCTGTTAGTGGCTTGAGCTAATCAAGGTACTCATTGAGGTGTTAGGAGGGCGAGGACGTTGGTGGCTTCTGCGATCGCCTCGTTGTAGTCTTGCTGAAGCAAGAAGCCGGCATTGAGAAGCTTCTGGGCCCGACTGGCGGGCGGATTGCGCCGGGCCGGGGAGCCGCACGAGACGCTACGACCTACGGAAGCGTCTGCGCTACCTGAGTCGCATTAGAAACCAGGACGTCCCGTTCAGGTGGCAGCACGTAGCCGGCCGTCACGGCTGCGTCGGCCGCGGCGGTGTACTTGGACACGTAGCTCTGTGCCGTGGGGTAGAGCGATTTTAGGGTCGAGCTCGGAAGCATCAGGTAGAAACCCGAGAGCAGGCAGAGCCCCTCCGAGCGCAAGGTGGTGTTGGGGATGGCGCTGGTCTGCAAGGTCGTGAAGATACCCTGGAGCGTCGCGAAGAGCGACAGCGGATTGGTGGTGTACGAGCTCGCGTCGGCGATGTCGATGTTGACAGGCGAGTAGGACTCGATCGGCACCGTGATGTCGGGCAGACGGATGCCGCCGAGCGCGTTGCCGTACTGGTCGCGCTGCACGATGAAGAGCAGGTTGAAGAAGTTGATGGTCGAGATGTACGGATAGTGCGGCGGCTGCGCGCCGTTGGTCATCCACCGCTGCAGCCAGTTGAGGGCCGCCTTCTCCACGGCGTGGAGCGGCATGTTGTTGACCGCGTTGATGCCGTCGAGAGCCGTACCGGTGCCGGTGATCGGCGTGCCGAAGGCGCACTTCGGAACCGGAATGTTGGGCTGGTCGCGCGCGATGGTCGACAGCTCGTAGGTGGTCTCGTGCTCATCGATGTGGGCGGCGCCGGCCAGCTCCCAGGTCCTCAGGTTGTTGTTGTCCGCCTGGCGGGCGAGGGCGGCCCAGAGGTCGACGAGATCCCCCTCGGCGTTGAGCTGGATCATCTTGGCCGTGTTGTCGGTTCGGATGTTCACCTGCAGCGGGTTTGTGGAGATGAGGCCGTCGCCGATGGGGGCCGAGGGGCCGGCCCGGCCGACGAGGAAGAAGCCGTCATAGGCCTTCGAGACCGGCTGGACGGCGTTTATGTAGGTGGTCAAGCGAATCGCCGATAGGGAGTCTCCGGTACCGATGAACCGCTGGGGCGTTAGGCCGCCGAGCAGCGTGGCGTTATTGGCCCGGATCACCTGGGCCGCCTGGGAGAAGATGTCATAGGACGGTCCGTCGCCGCTCGTGCCGAGCGACTTATAGCGCACCGGGTCCCAGGTCTTAATCTCGCTTATGCCCGCCGCCTGCGCTGTCACCAAGGCGTAGGCGTAGCCGCCGCGGAAGACCTCCTCGTAGATGTTGGACCAGAGCGGGTCCTGGTCGCCGCCGGTGATAACGTTCGACCAGTCGACCACCACCGTGCCGTTGAACTTGGCCGGGTTGGTCGGGTAGCGGACGAGCAGCCGGGTGGTGTACGGCACGTTGGTCTTCGACACCGCAACGCTCCAGCGCCCATTGGAGCCCCACATTCCGTTCTGCCTGTAGACTGTCGCCACACCAGACATCAGGAACTCGCGCTCCACGTAGCCGAGGGCGCCGAGGTCGATGACCGGAGCCTGGGGCACGAGCTGGCCATTGATGATGTTCGTCGTCGGGACCGCGTCGTAGGGATGGCCGTGCTGACCGCTTCCGGGAGGAATCTCAGTGACCGTTGCGCTGAGCGCGTCGTTCGAAGTGCCTGTTTCGTCGCTACTTCCACAGGATGCGATCATGAGCGCAATAACACCAATGAACAGCAAACGTTTCGTTCTCATAGAGCACCTCCATGCTTATGAAAAAAAGTAAAAGACCCCCCGAGCTTGGACACAGAGGAAAAAGCGGGTAACATGGCTCTAATTTGTAACATAGGCATAAGAATTACTCAGCTAACTCTTGCTCTTAATGCTACATTAGGTGCATGTTAAGCTAACAGATTGCGAAATTTTTCAGTTTGAACCTATCTGTTCAATATTCTATTGTCAACGAAAATGTTTTATTTTACTTTAAATAGTTAATGGGTAGCTTAGGGTGGCGAGGTATTGCGAAATCCATAACACTGAGATTCAATCTAACATACTGAATATAATATATAAAATGCTTGTATGTCCAGTTGGAATGGCGTCTACTCTATTACCGGACCGTTCGATTCTGTTGGTTGGTAAGAGATTTTTAACTGCTTGCAGGGGTCTACCGTCGGTAGCTTGAGCTAGTCAATGTACTCATTGAGGAATTAGGAGGGCGTTGACGTTGGTGGCTTCTGCGATCCCTCTACGGAAGCGTCTGCGCTACCTGAGTCGCATTAGAAACCAGGACGTCCCGTTCAGGTGGCAGCAAGTAGCCGGCCGTCACGGCTGCGTCGGCCGCGGCGGTGTACTTGGACACGTAGCTCTGTGCCGTGGGGTAGAGCGACTGAAGGGTCGAGCTCGGGAGCACCAGGAAGAAGCCCGAGAGCAGGCAGAGCCCCTCCGAGCGCGCGGTGGTGTTGTTGATGCCGCTGGTCTGTAGCAGCGTCATGAGGCTCTGGAGCATCGTGAAGAGCGACAGCGGGTTGGTGGTGTACGAGCTCAGGTCGGCGATGTCGATATTGACCGGTTGGTAGGACTCGATCGGCACCGTGATGTCGGGCAGACGGATGCCGCCGAGCGCGTTGCCGTACTGGTCGCGCTGCACGATGAAGAGCAGGTTGAAGAAGTTAGTGGTCGAGATGTACGGGTAGTGCGGCGGCTGCGCGCCGTCGGTCATCCACCGCTGCAGCCAGTTGAGGGCTGCCTTCTCCACGGCGTGGAGCGGCATGTTGTTGACCGCGTTGATGCCGTCGAGAGCCGTACCGGTGCCGGTGATCGGCGTGCCGAAGGCGCACTTCGGAACCGGAATGTTGGGCTGGTCGCGCGCGATGGTCGCAATCTCGTAGGTGGCCTCGTGGTCGTCGATGTGGGCGGCGCCGGCCAGCTCCCAGGTCCGCAGATAGTTGTTGTCCGCCTGGCGGGCGAGGGCGGCATCGAGGTCGACGAAATCCCCCTCAGCCTCGAGCTGGATCATCTTGGCCGTGTTGTCGGTCCGGATGTTCACCTGCAGCGGGTTCAAGGAGATGAGGCCGTCGCCGATGGGGGCCGAGGGGCCGGCCCGGCCGACGAGGAAGAAGCCGTCATAAGCCTTCGAGACCGGCTGGACGGCGTTTATGTAGGTGGTCAAGCGAATCGCCGACAGGGAGTCTCCGGTACCGATGAGCCGCTGGGGCGTTAAGCCGCCGAGCAGCGTGGCGCTCTGGTTCCGGATCACCTGGGCCGCCTGGGAGAAGATGTCGTAGGATTGTCCGTCCGTGCTGATCGAAAGTTGACTATAGCGCACCGGGTCCCAGGTCTTAATCTCGCTTATGCCCGCCGCCTGCGCCGTCACCAAGGCGTAGGCGTAGCCGTCGCGGAAGACCTCCTCGTAGATGTTGGCCCAGAGCGGGTCCTGGTCGCCGCCGGTGATAACGTTCGACCAGTCGACCACCACCGTGCCGTTGAACTTGGCCGGGTTGGTCGGGTAGCGGACGAGCAGCCGGGTGGTGTACGGCACGTTGGTCTTCGACACCGCCACGCTCCAGCGCCCATTGGAGCCCCACATTCCGTTCTGCTTGTAGACTGTCGCCCCGCCAGACATCTGGAACTCGCGCTCCACGTAACCGAGGGCGCCGAGGTCGATGACCGGGGCCTGAGGCACGAGCTGGCCATTGATGATGTTCGTCGTCGGGACCGCGTCGTAGGGATTGTGGTGCGAACCCGCAGCGTACGGAATCTCAGTTAACGTTACGCTGAGCGCGGAATTTAATGTAGATGTTCCGTCGCTACCTCCACACGATGCTAGCATCACCGCAATGAGTCCAAGGAACAACAGTTTGTTTTTACTCATGAAACACCTCCTCCTTATGGAAAAAATGAACGTGGCATTCCCCCAAGCTTAAGATCAATGGGAATATTCTGATGATGGTAATAATTCTCGGTATATGCATAATAATCAACAAGTTACCTCTTTAATTATCATGACAATATGTTCAAAATAAAGCTGACACGGTGCACAAATGTATATCCTTAATTAAAGCTCTCTGTGTTCTAATGTCAACGGAAATATATTACCTAATTGCAATATAATAACGATGGGTTTTTAAGGGGTTATAGACGAGTTGCAAAAAAGTAGGATACACCGGTTAAAGATCAGGGATCCGAACTTGAAATTTTGAATTATTGTATGGTATTATCCGAACGTGATGGTTTTTGGGCCAAACGAACGCCGGCAGCACCCGCGATCTAATGTAACGGTGTTGGTTCGGATTGAGTATACGAATTTTAAATTTCAGGCCAATACCGAAAACCTTAGCCTCGGCGGTATGTTATTACAGACTCAGCGGCGCCTTCCCATCGGCACTAAATTGAAATTGGAGATAACGGATCCGGCTAAAGGGTCGCGGCCAATTCGAACAGAAGGTGTGGTAGTGCGAATAAGAGATACTGAGCCGCGGGGATTGGCGATTTGTTTTATTAACCTTTCAGAAAGAGAACAGAACGATCTCGCAGCGCTTCTAAAACAGCTTGATCAACCAGGTGATTAGGTAGAAGCGGAACGTGCGGTATTTTTTTGTAAGGTCGGGAGGTGGAAATGGCTCCGTTTGAAGTGGACATTGATCAAGAGAAAGTCTTATGCGAGGGAGAGTGGATTGGCAAGTTGGAGCTGGTCGACCGGATCCGCCGGATGATTGAAACCGGGGATTATAGAATCGGCGCAGCAGGCAGCGCCCTCGAGTACCTGCAAAAGACCATATCCGAGGTGCAGGAAATTCGGGTGAAACTTCTTCCCGATGATTTTAACCGTATCGAGCAAGGAGCGCTGCAAGCGGGAATGACCGTTGGAGCAATGCTCCGCCAAGCTGCGCATGCGTACCTCGCGTCGCACCCGCAGCTTGATGCAGCAGTGGTACCGGCAACTGACCCGGCGATTGACCAGCCGCTTGAGAACCTGACGAGCGATTCGATTATTCCCGATAATGACGAACAACCGATCCCGTTGATACAACCAAAAAGCCAACCGATATCCATTCCCCGGCTTGATGCAGCGCTTCCGGCGTCTCTGGAGTCGGACTCGCCGGTCTCGAAGTGGAAAAATTCAACGAACAACGGAACTGTTTTCCAAACTCCCCCGGCAACCCATGGCAGTCCACCCATAGAAGACGCTTGGTTTAAGAAAGGCTAAGAATCGCTGCCTGGTTTTTAGAGCGCCTGCGACGAGACCGCAATAGAATTGCCCGTCTTGAGCGAAGAGTAGATTTTCTCAAATAACATGCTATACCATTACGAAGCAAAACCGGCATGCGCTGCGCGGAGCCGTTTGCTGATTTTGAATATTTTGGAGTACGGCCGCAGCCTTGCGTGAAACCTGGACTAACGATGATGTCTCGACAAGCTTTTGGTTTTTTCCTTGCCCTGGTTTTGGTGGTTGCAACAGCTTGGGCAGGGGTATCGCCCAGCGGTACGTTGGTGATAGGACGCCTGCCGTGTGCGGATAACGCTTTTCCCCGGGCGCATGGTTTGCGCCAGCTTCTGTGGGAGGTGATGAAACGAACGAGCATCCAGGCTGAACTCGAGTCGGTCGCGGTTGCTCCCTCCGCTGCGAGTATGTTTCGGACGCCGTTTTTGTTATGGTCGTGCACCGGACCAATTGCACCGCTCTCGGCCGCAGCCATCGCTCGGCTGCGGAACTTTTTAACGGTGGGAGGTTTCCTCTTTGTTGATGATCCGGCGGCGCAACCCGGCGCTCCCTTTGACCTCAGTATCCGCGACCTGCTGACGAAGATGTTTCCTGATCGGCCGCTTACGGCGCTACCGTTTGAGCATGTCTTGTTTAAAACCTTTTTTTTACTGGATCAGGTCGCCGGCCGAAAGCTTGCCAAGAAGCGTTACGAGGGTATTTCTCTTGACGATCGGCTGGTCGTGCTCTACAGCGGAAATGATCTGTTAGGCGCCACCAGCCGGGATTTGTTTGGTAATTGGGAGGTTCTGTGCGAGCCCGGGGGTGAACCCCAACGCGAGCTTTCGTTTTGACTTGGCATCAACGTGGTTATGTATGCGCTGTGTTTGGACTACAAAAACGACCGCGTTCACCTGCCGTTTATCCTTAAGCGCCGGAGACTGTAGCGGTGACCGCCCAAGACACGATCCTGGTGCTGACCAATCGGGGGCTTTGGCCGCTGTGCGGAGCTATCGCCGTCGTGGGAGTGGCGTGGTACCTAGGCCTACGGGGACTTCGAGGAACCACCTCATCGTACCGACGGTTTGTTTTGCTTTTACTGCGCGGGTTGGCCCTCGCGTTTTTCTTTTTTCTGTGTCTGGGACCGGCGTTACAGGACCGTAAATTGATGCCAATCCAAGACCGTGTGGCTCTGTTGGTGGATGCCTCGGCAAGCATGACGCTACCCGGCTTAGACGATAGTCGCATTGGCCAAGTACAGCGCTTTTTATCGAATCAGCGTGTCGAGCTGGATCGACTTGCGGAACGATATCAAATAGAATTCTACCGATTTGCCGAGACCCTCAAGCCCGTAAGCCAAGATGAACTTGGTCAGACGCCGACCGGTGCCCGTACCGACCTGCTTAATGCGTTCATGGAGCTCGGCGCATCGGAATCGAACGACCAGCCGGGTTTGGCCAGTGTGGTAGTGATAAGCGATGGCTCGGATACCGAGCATTTTTTGGGGGAGCAATGGCCGCCGACCGCCGCCGACGCACTGGCTGCTTTACACGCGCCGATAAATACCTTTTCGGTGGGCGCTACCGGGGTTTTCAAGGATTTGGCCATTACGCGGGCCCGGATTGACGATTTTGCCTTCATTCGCAACGCCATCGAGGTAGAGGTCGAGGTACGTTCGATAGGTCTTCCGGAACTCTCGGTCCCGGTCGTGTTAGAAGGAGCCGGTCGCAACCTCGCAAGCGCAGTCGTCACGGTTCCCCCCGGGGGCGCTGCGACAACAACGTTACGTTTTGTGCCCGATCGCGTCGGCAAGGCTGCCTACCGGGTGACGGTACCGGTGATCCCGGGCGAACAGATTACTCAAAATAATGTCTTATCCTTTGTCGCCCGGGTAATTCGAGACAAGCTGCGGGTCCTGCATGTGGTCGGCAGGCCTTCATGGGACGAACGCTTCTTTCGCGAAGTGCTTAAACGGAATCCAAACGTTGATTTGGTTAGTTTCTTTATCTTACGTACGCTCTCGAATACCACCGATGTTTCTCAAGATGAGCTGAGCCTCATACCCTTTCCCGTGGAAAAGCTTTTCAGCTCGGAGCTCGACACGTTTGATGTCGTCATCTTTCAAAACTTCAACTATGCTCCGTACCAAGTAGGTTACTATTTGGGTGAACTAGCCGAGTATGTCCGGCGCGGCGGCGGCTTTTTGATGATTGGCGGCGATCTGTCGTTTGGCGCCGGAGGCTATGCGGCTTCACCGATCGAGGATGTGCTCCCGGTGCGGCTTCATGCCGGCGACGATCTCCGGGTGCAGGAATTTCTGCCAAAGCCGACGACGCATGGGCTGTTGCATCCGGTTATGGATCTGGGTGAAGCGGATAGTTGGGATCATCTCCCGCCGCTGCCGTCGTATAACCACGTTGAGGGACTCGCTCCGGGGGCGATTGCCTTATTGCAACATCCGTTTGAGCGAAGCGGCACTGAGAATGCGCCGATCGTTGCGCTTCGAGAGGTTGGGCGCGGGCGGAGCGCAGCCGTGCTCACCGATGCGAGTTGGTTGTGGAAAATGGGATATGTTGGACAGGGGGGCAGCCCCAGGCCCTACCACCGTTTTTGGAACAACCTACTGCGCTGGCTCAGCCGCGATCCGGCTCTGGAGCCGCTATTGCTACAGGCCTCTGCCGTGCGGTATCAACCGGGTGAACCGGTAAAGCTCTCCGTCAGGGTTCAGGGCGCAGCGCTCGTACCCCAAGCCAATGTGGTGTTCCTCGATGCAAACCAAAATAAAATAGTTGAGCGGCAGAAAGTAACCTTGGACGAACATGGTCGGGCGGAAGTGCAGTGGACGCCCCCCGGGCCGGGCGTTTTTGCCGCTCGGTTGGAATTGAATGACGGCGCCCAGATAGCCAACCAGATCGAGGAAGCCTTTGTGGTCGACGCGCTCGGCACAGAGCTTGCTCATCCAGCGCCCCGTCCCGAGTTGCTGAATCGTCTCGCGCAAGCCACCAATGGAGTGGCACGCAGCGTGGAGCAGGGGCAGCTCTCCCAAATAACGATCCATGATCATAAGCGGTACCGGGTCGACGCTGCCACAACTCGGCCATTGATTTCGTACTGGTGGATAGTGTGCGGCTTGTGTCTTTTGTTTGCGACTGAGTGGTGGCTAAGAAGGCAATGGGGTTTTGGGTGAGCCGAGTTTGCCTCGTAGATAAAAACTGACATAGTGTTCAAAATAGTCATTGACGACGGGTTTTTTCCAAGCTACAGTGCGTCTCAAAACTATGACGTGCTGTAAGAATCAAGGGTTACAGAAGTAAATAACTATTGTTTTACCTAAAGTTACGGGAATCAGGTGTCTCTAGAAGTAAGGGAAGGAACAGCCGATGGTCGCCGAAAGGAAGGCAATAACCATTCAAGAAAAATCTATAAGGAAAAATCAGCAACCGTACGAGCGTGTCGTTGGCGTCCTTATCCAGCAGATTTTTTTTAACAATGTCAGGCCCGGATCAAAACTTCCCACCGAACGCCAGCTCGCTCAAGATATGAAGGTCGATCGTTCATCACTCCGGGTTGCGCTCAAACATCTCGAATCGATGGGTGTCCTCAATATCCGCCAGGGTGATGGCATCTATGTCCGGGATTACTTAAAACATGCCGGTATCGAGTTCATCGCCGCCTTGTTCGACCACATGGAGAATGACCAACGGGAAACGAAGTTTGACGAATACATTATGGCGGAGATATGGGACTTTTGGGTCGGCATCATGCCTGAGATGCTGAGACTTGCCATACAGCGCTTCTCACCCAGGGATGTGAAGGCCATGATGGATATCCTGGAAGATGAGCTGAGAGATATCTCCGACAAAGAAAAGGTTGTCGAGTACGAGCTCTTAAGCCAGGACATAGTGGCGGAAACGGCCAATAACACTATGTACCTGCTGCTGTCGAACACCAACCGCTCCCTGCGCCGACGGATGATCGAGGTTTATGTTCAATGCCGTGGATGAAGAGAGCATCAGAAGGCACGTTGAGAATAAAAGGGAGCTTCTGAAAAGGTTCATGCGTATGGATGATCGATCGCGCATTCATGAGGCCTACCGCGAGGTCCTCGAAGAACTCGGAAAGAAGATGCGGGAGACTTGAGTTTCTCGAGAGGGGTAAAAAAAAAGGTCCGATTGAGCGGAGGCCGCCTATACGGAAGAATCGGTACTCATTCGAAAATCGTTTCGTGAGGTCCTAGCGGCAGTTCCTTTTTTAGCAGTGTCTCGGTTTGCAGAGGCTTACGGGTGTTCGGCAGGCGACCGTCTATCCCACAAGGGGACAAGAGCTTGTAAACCTCACTATGTTCGGCAACAAGCTCTAGCACCCAGGTCTCATGTTCATGATGAATACTACAATGTTTAGCGG
Source organism: uncultured delta proteobacterium (assembly GCA_963754925.1). Taxonomy (GTDB): domain Bacteria; phylum Myxococcota; class B64-G9; order B64-G9; family B64-G9; genus CAVWHX01. The sequence continues at coordinate 112,447 of CAVWHX010000011.1, read as the reverse complement.
TTAGAGCCCGTTAGCGAATGCGGTGAGCTTTACGGGCTCTTATCCCTTTAGGGATTAATATGTTTCGGTCGCGTGTCGTTCGACGAATACCCGTAAGCCTCAAAACGAGACACCACCCCTTTTTTTCTTGACTGTCTCATAGAAGAGGGTAGAACCGATCTAACGCCACATCCAACGCTGGATGCGGCGAGAGCCTTGATCCGGATGCCGATGGGATCTTTAACATCGCTGGTTATCGCTCATTGAGAGTTCCCTATGACACTGGAGTCATTTTTTTATCCAAAACAGATCGTGGTCATTGGCGCTTCAAATGCAATGTTTAATCTGGGTGCGACCATATGCAATATCTTAAAGTATTAACTATAACGCCGATGTTTATGCGGTCAACAGAAAAGGCGAAGACGTCGCAGGATGTAAAGGCTATCGCTCGGTTGTTGACATTCCCGGCCCTATAGAACTCGCGGTAATCATAACTCCCGCGGAAGTTGTTCCAAAATTTGTAAAAGAATGCGGTCAAAAAGGTATAAAACATATTATTATTGAAAGCGCCGGTTTTTCTGAAAGTGGAGAGGAGGGGTTGAGGATTCAACAGGAGGTGGATAGCTTAGCTCAACAGTACGGCATCAGGTATCTTGGGCCAAACTGCCTCGGAATCCTTAATACCGATAATAAATTCATCTGTTTTTACGGAGCGATGCCGGGCGTCAGCATGTTCAGTGGTTTTGAGAATGTCCTGCCCGGAGAAGTCTCCTATGTCATTCAAAGCGGGGGCGTCGGCGCACTCATTCTGGATGCGGGCAGGACTGATGTCGCCAAAGTATTAAAAATGGCGAGTATCGGAAATAAGGCTGATATCGACGAGTCTGATCTTCTTGAATACTTCGATTCCGATAACACCAAAGTCATCGGCATGTATTTAGAGAACGTTCAACACGGAAGAAAATTATTTGAAACCGCTCAAAAAGTCAAAAAACCCATTCTGGTGTTTAAAGTAGGAAGGACCGCGGAAGGAGCCAAGGCGGCGACGTCGCACACCGCCGGTATGATCAACAATGATATCGTCTTCGAGCATGCCTGTAAACAAGCCGGGATACTACGACTGCGATCGATAAGTGAGCTCCATGCTCTTCCCAAGATATTCACTCATATGCCTCCCCTGAGAGGAAAGAAGATCGCGATGATCACCAATTCAGGGGCATTCGGCGGCATTACCTTGGATCTTTTGGTGGAAAACGGACTGGAAATTGCATCGATATCAAAAACCACACAGGAAAAACTCAAACAAACAGGGACCCTATACAACGCCTCAAATCCGATTGACCTAGGACCAACGCTGTCGCTTCAAACGTTTCTTGATATTTATGATATTCTGCTTTCTTCCGATGAAATTGACGGGCTTCTGCCGGTTCCGAATGTTTGGCAGGAGATTGTTATTGAGGGAATTCGAGAGCTGGTCGCCATGTGCAAGAAATATCAAAAACCGGCTGCAATCTATATTCCCAATGCCGTTGATAGAATTCTCGAGATTAGAACCAAATATCAAATCCCGGTGTTTGAATCGCTCGAGGAGGCGGTCCGCGGCCTGGCGGTATCGTATCAGCAGTATCGATATCTCTTAAAAAAGAGCGAGTAGGGGCGGTTCGCGAACCGCCTCTACCAATCATCACGCACGGTTCCCGGTAGGGGCGGGTTTGAAACCCGCCCCTACGACGACGATACCGTGAATATCGACGATTTCAGATGGTTTCCCCGGTAGGGGCGCTGCTTGCTGCGCCCCAATTGGGCGCCGAATGAGGGCAGGGCAAGCCCTGCCCCTACCATGACAATCCGAATTATGTCGACAATGCCGGAAGGTGTTCCTCGGTAGGGGCGGTTCGCCAGGCACCCCTTGGCGTGCTTTCCTGTCTCTGACAGGAAAGCGAGCTTAGGGGTGCCTGCGCCCCTACAACTACCGTTTTGGTTTCAGCGCAGTGGCGAAGGGGTTGAAGCTAAACATTTTATCTGACTTCCTAACAGAATTGGGTTCTTTGGTGTCGCTCGCCGCGTTTACCTTTGGTTTGTCTTTTGGGAAATGCTTTTCAGGTGTTTTTCTTTTTGTCGGTGGGGCCGTTGATTGATCGCTCTTAGCGGTTAGCGAGAGCTTTTCGCGGGCCAGGTCTACCTCCAGAACCCGCACCGTGAGGCGAGTGCCGACTTTGACGACCTCGTGCGGATCCTTAATGAAACGATCCGATAATTGAGAGATATGCACCAGCCCGTCTCGGTGTACTCCCACATCGACGAAAGCCCCAAAAGCGGTCACGTTGGTCACCTGGCCTTCGAGCACCATTCCCGGTTTAAGGTCAGCGAGGGTCGTGGCGCCGTCACGAAACTTCAGCGGCTCGAATTTCTCCCGCGGATCCCGTCCCGGCTTTTTTAGCTCGTCGATGATATCGCGCAGGGTCGGCTCGCCGACCTGCTCTCCGATGTAACGCTGGATAGGAATCTGGTCGGCAAGCGCGGTGTTGCCCGCGAGTTTATCAAGAGTAACCGTGAGGTCACGCGCAATCTTCTCGACCAGATCATAGCGTTCGGGATGCACCGCCGAGGCGTCGAGCGGATGACTACCGCCGTGTATTCGTAGAAAACCGGCAGCCTGCTCGAAGGTGCGCGGACCAAGGCCGGGGACCTTAAGAAGCTTCTGGCGATTTTGGAAAGCCCCGTGTTGCTGGCGGTGAAGGATAATTTTTTTTGCCAACGCCGGGCCGATTCCCGCCACCCGGGAAAGCAGGGCGGCGCTCGCGGTGTTGAGCTCAACGCCGACCCGGTTGACGCAGCTTTCTATGACTTCCTCAAGTTTGTGCTGAAGCAACGTTTGATGCACATCGTGCTGGTACTGTCCAACGCCGATTGCTTTCGGATCGATTTTCACTAATTCGGCAAGCGGGTCTTGGAGGCGTCGGCCGATCGATATGGCCCCGCGCACCGTGACATCGAGATCGGGGAACTCCTCGCGGGCAATCTCTGACGCCGAGTAAACGCTCGCCCCGGCCTCGCTGACCATGATGACGACGGTATCCTTAACCCCGGCCTCGAAAATGACTGTGCGGACAAATGCTTCTGTCTCCCGTCCCGCCGTGCCGTTGCCGATGGCGATGGCAAACGGTTGGTGCTTGCCGATAAGTGCGACGAGCTCCTGCTTGGCGGCCGCAGCCCGTTGTTTGCCTTGGGTTGGGAAGATGGTCGTGGTTTCGAGAAACGTGCCGGTTTCGTCAAGCGCCGCGCACTTACAACCGGTGCGCAGCCCCGGGTCGATCCCCAGCACCGGTTTGGCCCCGAGCGGCGCCGCCAGGAGAAGGTTGCGGAGGTTACGGGCAAAAACCTCCACGGCGGTGCGATCGGAAGCCACCTTAAGATCCGCCAGGACATCGGTCTCGAGGCTTCGCAGCAACAACCGATCGACGCCGTCTTGCACCGCGAGAGAGAGTTGCTCGGCAAAAGGCGAGTCGGGGTTGTGCCGAAGTTTCGTTAGGATGGGCGGCAGAATGCGATCAGGGGCGACTTCCACCCGCACTCTTAAAATACCCTCATTGACCCCACGCTGAATTGCCAGAAACCGATGCGAGGGGATGGTGGCGACTGCCTCGCTGAAGTTGTAGTATTGCTCAAATTTAGTCGGCTGCTGTGTTTTTTTGGGGACGGCTTCGGAGCAAACCCGTCCTTCCGTGGTGAATAAAGCTCGCACCCGGGTGCGCACCTCGGCGTCTTCCGACATGCGTTCGGCGACAATATCACGCGCGCCGGCGAGCGCCGCGTCCGCGTCGACAACTCCTTTATCGACGTCACGGCAGGCTTGTGCCTCACGGTACGGATCGCCGTCAAGCGGTTGTTGCCATATTCGCTCGGCCAGGGGTTCAAGGCCTTTCTCGCGGGCGATGGTTGCCCGGGTGCGGCGCTTGGGTTTGTAGGGAAGGTAGAGATCTTCCAGCGCCGACTTGGTGGTGCAGGCGAGGATTTTTGCGTGAAGGTCGTCGGATAGTTTGTCCTGCTTTGCGATTGCTTCCACAATCGCCTGACGGCGCTGATCGAGCTCGCTGAGGTAGGCGTTGCGCTCCTCGATGGCGCGGATTTGAACCTCATCGAGGCTGCCGGTTGCTTCCTTGCGGTAGCGTGCGATAAACGGAACCGTGCCGCCCTCGGCAAGCAATCTGAGCGTTGCCTCGATGTTTCGCGCCGGCAGAGATAACTCGGCAGCCAAAATCGGAACGATGTTCGTTTCGTAAGGTGTAACCATCCTCGCTCCGTACCAGTCGATCACCGGAAGTATGCAAGAGCTCCGGAAGGATTCTTCCCGTCACGTCGTATGAAAAGCACACAATCTCGCGGCGAACAAGGGCCCTGAGTTCCCCGTAGGAAGATGTCTTGAATGCCGCTTCGGTTGACTTGCCATGAGAAGCCGTGGTCTATTGATGCGTGGCGGTTTGCGAACCTTGAGGCATGCTTTCGCGATGAAAAATATTCCGATTTTTCCAGAAACCCGCGCACTCGAGATCAAGGATCGCGACCTGATCCAGGCAGCGCTCGACCGATATCGACCCGAAACCTCTGAGTTAACATTCACCAACGTATTCATTTGGCGGGCGCACTACGGCATCAAGTGGAGTGTATTTCAGGATTGGCTTCTTTTCTTCTGCACGCGAGACGACCGGGAGGTCGGTCATGCGACTGCGGCGATGTGCCAAGTGTTGCCGCCCATCGGACCGGCTTCTCGCACGGAGGTTGTCCTACGGCTCTTGCGCTACCTGCGAGACGATCGCGGGATCAGCAATCCAACGATCGAACGGGCCGATGCGCGCCTCGTGGCCGAGATCGGCTGCTGCGCGGGACTTTCGATTGCGCCGGTTCGGGAGCACTTTGACTATCTGTATGCGACCCGCGATTTGATCGATTTGGCCGGGCAGAAGTATCACGCAAAACGCAATCACCTTGCCCAAGCCCGACGCGCCGGTCGATTCACGTATGCGCCGTTGTTGGAGTCGCATCGGCATGAATGCCTTCAGCTTTCTGACGATTGGTGTCGGGTACGACATTGTTCAGAGGATCTCGGTCTTGTTGGTGAGCACGCGGCCGTTCACGAAGCCTTGAAACACGTGGCGCATCTCAAACTCATCGGAGGGGTAGTCTTGATCGAGGGGAGGGTAGCAGCCTTTTCTCTGGGCGAGCTGCTCAATCCCGAGACCGGGGTGGTGCACATCGAGAAGGCTACGCCTGATCAACCGGGCTTGTATGCCGTGATCAACCAAAATTTCTGCGCGCACGCGTTTGCAAAGACCGCCTACGTCAATCGAGAGCAGGATCTGGGCGAAAAAGGCCTGCGGAAAGCGAAACTCTCCTACCACCCGATACGGCTTATTGAGAAATACAGAATTCAATTAAGGTAGGTCTTGATGGTGAAGGAGGAGAATCCCGATGCCGTTCATTCGACTAGAAACCAATATGCCTCTCTCCGATGATGTCAAAACGCAATTGTGCGCAGAATTATCACGAGCCTGCGCCGAGGTGATCGGCAAGCCCGAGACGTATGTACAAGCGATCGTGGCTGACGGTGTCACCATGTTCCATGCCGGCAAGCCCGGCTCTGCAGCATTTATCGACGTTCGCAGCATCGGTGGATTGTCATCAAAGACAAACAAGGTGCTCGCACAGCGGCTCTGTGAGTTGATCCGCGAGGCGACTCAAATTTCAGGCGAGCGGATCTATCTGAACTTCACAGATATAGCCGGCACGCACTGGGGACATGATAGCGGAACATTCGGTTAACGATAACTACTGTCAAACTCTGTCACGAAGACCCATTTCCTTATCCAGGCAACTGAAAGCCTGATACATTGACGGATGTCATGAGTATTCCTGTCAATTTAGCAGAATTCCTTACGAAAATTGGCAGAAAAGTAAATTCGAAGTTAGTATAGAACATACTTTGAGTAAGCACCATGGTAAGTCGGGGGAGCGGGGGAATAAAAGGAGCATACAACTACCGATGGGCAATGGGGTTGGCCGTGTGGGTGCCCAACGTGAAAGACGAAAATAAAACAAAAGCCCAACTCATGGAAGAGCTGGTTGAAGCACGTAAGCGGATCGCTGAATTGGAAGATTCAGCATCCAAGTGCAAGCGGGCAGAGGAGGATCTTAGGGCTACCGAGGAACGATTCCGCCTGGCCTTTAATACCAGTCCGGATTCAATATGTATCAACCAACTGGAGGATGGGTTGTATGTTGATATCAATGAAGGGTTCACTGCCTTAACGGGTTTCACGAAGGAAGACGTCTTTGGAAAGACATCAGTGGAGATCGATATATGGCATAATCCAACTGAGCGAAAAAAACTAGTGCACGTTCTGAGGTCCAAAGGATACTACGAAAACCTTGAGGCGCAGTTTAGAATAAAAGATGGGAGTGTCGCCACTGCCCTGATGTCGGCACGAGTCATAAGGCTTCAGGGTGTCTTGCACGTCGTGTCCATTACCCGCGACATCCGCGCGCGCCAACAGGCTGAGAAGTTGCTGCGCGAGAGCGAGGCGAGATATCGCCTCATCACGGACAACATCACGGATATGATCTTCACCACCGATATCTTGGGCAACTACACCTTCGTATCCCCTTCGCACAAGCGGGTGCTCGAGCGGGGAGAGGAAGTTGTCGGCACGAGCATGTTCGAGCACGTCCACCCCGATGACCTTCCGGGGTTGCGGGCGACCGTCGACAAAGCAGCGAAGAGCAGGGGTATCGCGAGGGCCGATTTTCGCTACCTGCACCCCTCCCGTGGCTACATCTGGCTCGAAACAGAAGGCAAGCTCATCGATATGCAGGGAACATTGACCGGGGTCCTGGTGTCAAGAGACATCACGGCCCGAAAACATGCCGAGGAGGAAAGGATAAAACTCGAAGAACGGCTTCAGCAATCGTATAAAATGGAAGCAATTGGATCCCTGGCTGGCGGCATCGCCCATGATTTCAACAATATTCTCTCTTCTATTCTAGGTTTCACCGAATTTGCCAAGATGAAGCTTGATGACCGGGAGATTATTGAAAATGCGCTGGATGAAATCTTCACGGCTGGGATCAGGGCCAGAGACCTGGTAAAACAAATACTAACGTTTAGCCGCCAGACCGTCATCAAAAGAGAACCCCTGTTGCCGGTCCCGATCATTAAAGAGACCCTGAAATTCCTCAGGGCCTCTTTGCCCGTGACTATTGAAATCAGAGAAGATTTCCCCGTTTCTACCAGTACGATAGTCGCTGATCCCACTCATATCCACCAGGTTATTATGAACCTCTGCAGCAATGCCGCCTATGCCATGAAGGAAAAAGGCGGCATACTTGCTATTCGACTTGCAGAGGTGGAACTTGATGACGATGCAGAACTGGATTTTAAAGGGTTGCGGCGAGGCCGATACCTTCGATTGAGCGTTACCGATACCGGATGCGGCATTCCAAAGGAAATCATCAACCGTATCTTCGACCCATTCTTCACCACAAAGGAGCGAGGGGAGGGTACCGGTATGGGTCTGTCGGTTGTCCATGGCATAGTACATGATATGGGAGGGGCTATTTCCGTTTATAGCGATCCCGGCAGAGGAACCACGTTCAACATTCTTCTCCCCTTGTACGAAGGAATGACGGTTGAGGCTCACGCTCTGAATACCCTCGTGAAGGCAGGTAGAGGAAGGATTCTTTTCGTTGATGATGAAGAGGGGGTCATCGTCTCGGGCCGCGGGATACTTGAACAGCTCGGGTACGAGATAACTTCAACCACCAGTCCCCTCAAGGCCCTCGAGTTATTCACATCCGATCCGAATGTATTCGATCTTGTCCTGACGGATTTGACCATGCCCAAGATGACGGGCCTTGAACTCTCAGAAAAGCTTCTGAAAATCAGGCCTGACATCCCCATTGTGCTGTGCACCGGTTTCGGTCAGGGAATTTCGCCTGAAAGGATCAGGGATATCGGCATCCGGGAGATGGTGATGAAACCCATGGTGGCAAGTGAACTCTCAGAAGCTGTATACAAGGCATTGAACCCGTTGGCGGATAGACAAACTCCATCTGCTGCCCTTAGTTAAACAGCGTTGAAAGGTATCCGAAGCTTTCCTGGACTGAGCCCAGCGTTTTCTTGTTTTCCATCGCGACAATCTTGTCCACCGCCTTTGTGCTGTTACCAGACCCGTCGAAGGCCGCACCGAGGTCGTTGACCACGACCATGGCCCCCCACCTGCCGAGTTCTGATAAAAACTTCGCAGGTTGAGGCGGGAATTCACCTTGAAGTGTCGGGCTAAAACTGTTACACGGAGTGCCGGAATCTGGCAGAGCAACGGGAGAAATAATGGGCGTTATAAGAAACCTCAGGGCCCTCAGGGATGTGAATATTGTTAAAATGTTCAGCACCATCGCACAACTTCTTCATTTTCGGCTGACCTGGACCAGGCGCGACTTGGATTATGTCCCGAATGGGCTCGGGCCCACGTTCGTCAGCGCCCGCCGGGCGGCAGACATGATCCCTGATGGGGCGACCCTCACCATAGGCGGGTTTACCTCCATCGGCCGCGCTTCGATATTCTACTGGGCGTTGCGCGACGCCTTCGACCGCAGCGGCCATCCCCGCAATTTGACCGTGATCGGCGCTTGTCCGCAGGGCGGCCGCGGAAAGATTCCCGGGACGATCGAAGAGCTTGGCGTGCCCGGGATCATCAGCCGCTACATCGTCGGGCACGGTGAAACCGCCAAGGCGCTTTTGCGACTGGCCGATGAGGATACGCTCGAGCTCCATACCATGTCGCAAGGGGCTTTGGCGTTTCTGATCGAGGCCCAGGCGCAGGGTCGTGATACGCTCGAAACCCATGTCGGCCGCGGCACCTTTCTTGATCCGGCCGTCGGCGGCGGTTCGGCCGTTACCCCCGGGGCGCACAATACTTTTATCCAGGTCAAGGGCGAAAAGTTGGAATATCGTATCCCCCCGATCGAGAGGGCGCTTTTTCTGGCTCCCTATGCCGACAGCGAGGGGAACATCTACTTCACGGACGCCGCCCTGATCCTGGATTACCAAGATGCGGCAGCGGCTGCCCGCCGCAATGGCGGTAAAGTGATTGTGGCGGTTGCCAAAATTATCCCCAAGGATAGCGAACAAATCGCCATCCCGGCACATGCGATCGATGCGATTGTGGTCAATCCGCGCAATGAACAGGTAGGCGGTATGCTCCAGGTAAAGTTCAGTCCCTATTTCACGGCCGGCTCGTTCGAGGTGGACGACGAAGCGGTAAAGCTCATGAAGCTGATCAATACCTTTCTGGAAGTCACTCCCTACCGGGGGAAGGTGGCCGACATCATTGCGCGTATGTGCGCCGACACCTTCGTCAAAAACACCAAGCCCGGTGCGATGGTGAATATCGGTATCGGCATGGGCGAGGAGGTCGCCCGCATGCTCTATGAATCCGGACTCTATAAGGACATCATCTTCACCACTGAAGGCGGGGCCTACGGCGGTCTTCCGGCGGCGGGTATCCTTTTTGGCGCGGCCATCAATCCACAGCGGCTTATAAGCACGGCCGAGATGTTCCACCTCTATGAAAAGCGGTTGGATACCAGCGTGCTGGGATTCCTGCAGGTCGACTCCCAGGGCAATGTCAATGTCTCCCACCGTGGACCGAAGATGATAAACTTTGTCGGGCCGGGCGGATTCACCGATATCGTCGAATATGCCAAGACCATCATCTTTGTGGGGTCCTGGATGGATAGAGCCCGGTATGAAGTTAAGAATGGCTGCGTATACCTTAAGAAACCAGGTAAGCTCAAATTCGTCGATACGGTGGATCGTGTCACCTTTAATGCCAAAGAAGCGCTTAAAGCCGGTAAGCGAGTGTTTTACGTCACCACGGTCGGCATCTTTACCTTGACCGCAGCCGGTCTTGAACTCATGCAGCTCATGCCCGGAATCGATATCCAAAGGGATATCTTAAACGCCGGGAGTGCGCGTTTCATCATCCCGAAACGCGCTGTGCCAAACGTGGCGCCCGAAGTTGTAAACGGCAAGGGCTTTACCTTGCAGTGGGGAGAACCATGATTCGCTGAAGTCTAGCTGTAACTTTATATAATTATCACCCTATTCGGTTCTCAGGTCAAATAGGGTTGAATCAGGATCTTGTCGCAAAGATTGGACTTTTCCCTGCCATCAATTGGTAGTGTCTCAGTTTGAATTTGACACGCCTTTCAAGGGTAATAATCTACTTAACTCGCCCATTTCTGGGCCTAATGTTCCTAATTTTATCCAAAATCGAGTATTCGGCAAGGCCGTCGATAGACGGCTTCCAGGCAAGCCTGTTCTTGAAACTGTACCTTTTACAAAGGGATTTGTTCGGGGTAGAGTGAAACCCATCTCAATGGAGGTGGGTTATGAAAAACTATTGGAAATGGTTGCAGATATTCGCATTGTGTATCACAGTATTTTTCTTTTTTAAATACTTGAAGGAAAATATGGAAGCCATAAAATTATTCCTGAATCATATAAACCCATTTATTGTAGTCCTACCCATTGCCATATTTTTTTCTCTGTGGAGATTGAAATTATGGCTGAATGAAAAGAAAAACAAAAAATTTAGTCCAGGCACAAAGGCAATATTAAGTCCAAACGAATCTGTAGAGATACTAAAGGATGGGAATAAACACTATCTCGTAAAAGGAAAGACTTGTCACCACATTCCCGATGAACCAACTTTTAACTATCTTGCAACCCTTTTTGGGTTTTCCTGGGGTTCTGCTAAATTCATGCCACTTGATGAGATTGAACATAAATTTAAAATGGGGAACACTTACCCGGTATTCGATCATTCTGTCCTAGCCAAGATTTAAAAAAGTAATCCGCGTTTTTCTATTTAGCCCTTTAATCTTTCTTTGAATCTTTCTCCGCCTCGTCTACCAAATTAACAATATCTTCCATATCCCAAAGCCGTTCAGTCAATCCCACTGCCATGGCGGGAGTGACCTTTAGGCTTTTGTGGATGCGAACGAAGTTGTAGAACATGAAGTAGATGGCCAACATGTAAAAATGGTTCTCAAGTTTCTTTGAGAATGCATTAGTAAGCCTGGTGAACCGGCGCACACCCATTCTAATATTCAAATTCTGCCTTTCGACAAAAGATGTGCTTATGCTCTCCGGGTCAGGGTTGCCAGTAACTTTAGTTTTTTTGGTTCCGATACATTCTGCTGGAGAATACCTCTTTTGGTTTTCGGCAACCTCACCATAAACCTTCACCAACTGAGCATAGTCAGTATCTTCACCGAAGGTGCCCTCAACGGCTTCCAGGTATGCCCTATGCCCGTCCGTTGTAAGCTGCACCCGGTTATCAAGCCGTGACCGTAAATCGTCCATAAGTAGCATGGCGCACTCTGCATCACGGTTACCAACAAGGTAGCTGATTATTAGTTTGCTGTTGGCGTCAAGGGCTGTCCAGGTCCAGACATCTCCCGCGCCATCAGCCTTCTTTTCGTCGGGTGTGTTTTTTGCCTTGCTGTAGCAGAAAGCCCATATCTCATCGCACTGTACCTTCTTTGCCTTTACATTACGAACATGGGCTTCGTGGTAAGCGGTGCAAGCTCTACCGGCAGCGACAAGTAGCTTGGTGACGGTATTGATCGAGACGCCAACTATTCTCGAAACCGAGCGCATAGACGATCCTTCGCAAAGCATTTGCAGGATTTGAACTCTTTTTTCTTTTGGTAGCTTGTTCATGATTATAGTATATGAAATTATTGCTTGAGTGTCAAGCATTATATTCATATAATTTTATGCAGCTATAATAGGTACTTACAGGATACTTGTTGAGGGCGTTCTTATTAGGTCCATTAATTCAATAGTTTAATTCCATGCAACGTCGCGGGTTATTTTGTTTTAGCTTGATCTGTAGGTTTGATTAGGGCTGAATCTACAAAGGAGAACCGGTTATGTTTAAAAAAGAACTAGAGGCAAATTTGATATTTGTTACCAATAACGAAAAACGATTCCTTGAATATTACAGAAATAAATTTGTTTTGGTACATAGGCAAGAGGTCATTAATTCTTATGATTCGTTTGAGAAAGCAGCCGCCGAAGGTGTTCATCTATACGGCCTAGAAGCTGGGTTTGTTGTTTACCAGATAATAGAAAGAGAACCCCTAAATATTGTCATGGAAGTGGTGCTATGATTATACCTGTGAGATATGGTGGGCATACAGAAGTAGAAAAAGAGGGTAAAAAAATACAGGTTCAGGTTCATCCCGCCCAAGTATTACTTCAAGCGGGAGCGTTTATCGATGTAACACTCAGTCATCCAAAAGCTGTTAAGGAACAACTCAGGAAGCTAGGAAAAAATGCCCCTTCGATTTCTGTAAAAGCTCTAATAGATACGGGAGCGAATTGTACGCTTGCTACACAGAAAGTAATTAATGAAGTAGGTTTACTACAAACAGGAACTCAAAAAGTTTTTTCCATTCAAAATGAGCAAGTTCAACCTACGTATTACGGACTTATTACTTTTGGGTGGGGTGCTGGCAAAGAAATTCCTATAACTTCTTGTACATTCCCATTCAATAATTATGATTGTGTAATAGGAAGAGATATCCTTATGTATTGGCACCTTACATACAATGGTCCTGATGGCTCAATTGTAATTTGCGACTAAGCTTGTTTAAGGAATTGCAGTTATTCGAAACTAAAATCCTTTAAATACATTACTGGACCATCATTATCTACTTGTCCATTAAAGAATAGGGTGCTTCTTATCTTATATCGACAATCGAAATTGTCACTCGATCCGTGTTTAGCAAGAAGTTTTGCCTGTTCTTGAGTTAGACGGAGTTCAATTCTTGAGGCGATATCAGAAGCATACGGACTACCATCATCCGACTCTTTCCAACGCCAATGGCATAAGGCATTGTAGAGTTTAGTAGCTCTAAAATTAATTTCGGCAATCGTGGTTGGGTACTCATAATTACTTAGATTAAAGTCCCAACAACACATCACTCTTGAAAAAAGAGATTTACGATACGTTTGGGGATCGGCAACAATTTCTTTTACTGTTACGGAATCTAATTTTGCGATTCTTTCAGCCTCTTCTCTTTTTTTCTGTATAGTGATAAGCCTTTTCTTGGCCTCGGAGATTCGTGGCTCTGTGGGGTATTTAGTGATAAAGCTTTGAAGTGCTTGTTCTGCACAAATATCATCGGAACACCCGATTACGGTTCCCCACAAACCATCTGCCGTCTGTGAGAGATCATTGATCTTTTTGGTGAGATCACTAATCCGGGATTCCAAATCTTTGCTGTTTTCCAACACAGCAGAATAATCGCTCTGACATTTTCTTAGATCGCTCGCGGTATTTTGTAGTGTTTCAATGCACTCTTGTTCTCTTTTGGAATCAGAACATCCCACCAAAAGACACAGTATTAATGTTATACCAATAAGCCTTGTGGAACGATAAAAAGGCAGGTCGTTCATGTACTCTCCCCAGGTTTTGAAGCCACACAGCCAATATTTTAAGGAAGATTAACAGAATTCATTTGGCGGGTCAATTTATTGATAGCCTGCTTGGGTACGCTATCCTATGTAACATATTGATAATAATAGAGTGTTAACTTGGCTACTTTTTCTCTCCCCACCTAGCCGCTGCCGCTCTCTTAGCTATCTCTTTCCGTTGTTTTTTGGTGAGTGCCTTGGCCCTGGCAACCCCACCCTTTAGCCCACCCTTGCGGGCATACTCTTTGCCCTCAAGCGGCTTGCTATCTGTAAGCTCCCCCGTAGCTATCTTTGCTACCATGACAGCGTTTCCGATAATGTCGGCGGGTCTCTTTTGGCCTTGCGGTCCTCTAGGCATGGTGAGAATATACCATAGGCAGCGCGGAACGCCAAGAGCATTAAATTTCAAACTGAGACACTACCCATCAATTAGATAATTAGACCAAATCTAGCTTGTATGTTACAAATAATATGAAATTAGCCCTTGAGGGACGCAAGGCGAACGGCCTCGATACCATTTAATTTCTTGTGGAGGGATCAATGCGCAGCCTATCTTTGATAGTTGTAACGGTAACGATCACGGCGCTTATCGCAACTGGATGCGGAAGCAACGGGAACTCGCCCGGCAACATTACCATCTCAGGGACATTGTATCCTGCCCCCCATTTGAAATTGGGTTGAGCTAAGAGAGTATTTGTGGCTGCATGGACCAAGGAGAGCAGCCAATGAAACGAAAGAATTGGACCTCGGAAAAGAAAGCCCTTGTCGTCCTCGAAGGCCTTCGAGGACGACAAATCGCCGAATTGTGCAGCGAGCACGGCATTTCTCAGTCTCAGTACTATCAATGGCGGAATCAATTTTTACACAACGCCGCCCGCGCGTTTGAGACAGAGAAAACAGACGAAAAGACCGCACGGTTGAAAAACGAAAATGCCCGCCTGAAAGCCATGGTGGGTGAGCTGACCATGGAGCTAAAAAAAAGCGAGGAGTGGGAATGAGCCGCGGACCCTACCAAAAGGTGAACCGGCGTAACGCTCCCGTGGTTCGCCGGATTCGTACGATAAAGGCCGACCATCCTTTTTGGGGGTATCGTCGGGTCTGGGCCCATTTGAAATACATCGATGGATTCGAGATTAACCAGAAGCGTGTTCATCGGTTGATGAAAGAGCACAAACTTCTGGTAATGCCCAATCTGAAACTGAAAGCAACGCGACGAGCACATACCAGCAAACCGCGCCCTGTTCGGTGCAACCAATGGTGGGGCATCGATATGACCAAGGTCATGATCGATGGATTTGGTTGGGTCTATGTGGTTATTGTCCTCGACTGGTATTCCAAGAAGGTCACGGGGCATTATGCGGGAGTTCAGTCGAAGGCCTGGCATTGGCTGGCGGCATTGAACCAGGGCGTGAATCGGCAATTTCCTGATGGAGTTCGGGGACATGAACTGCATTTGATGTCTGACAATGGCTGTCAACCCACCTCGGTGGGGTTTATGGAAGCATGTGCTGTCATGGGAATCAGACAATCATTTACGAGTTATAACAACCCCAAAGGCAACGCCGATACGGAACGGTTCATGCGGACGCTGAAGGAGGAACTGGTATGGCTTCGTGAGTGGAAGAGTCCAAGCGTTTTCTTTGAAGCCTTGAATTCCTGGCTTGATGAATACAACAACAGCTATTTACATTCAACGCTTGGATACCAATCACCGGTACGATTCGAGCAGGACCACATTGGCCACGAGACTCTCTTACAAAAGGCTTGCTAAATGGGGGGCACTACAATTGACCACGGGTCAGGTTACTGGCGCTTTGACGGTCCAGAAAAGTGCCCTTCAATCTCCGCTTACGAGCGCACTCGCCGGTTACAAACTCTACTGCGTCACGTTCAAGACGCCCCCGGCGTCCGGCGCGGCGGTAGCCAACGATTCAGGAGCCGTGAGCTTATCCCTGGCCGCCCTAGGCGTGCCCTTTGGCTGCTTTGTCCTAGACACCAGCGGCGCCGGCGTCGCGACCCTCATTTTCACAACTACGACCGGAGGGCAAAGCAGCGGCCAGACAGCGAGCTTTAGCGGCAATGCGAGTCTCGGCGATATCACGGTCGATTCTTCTACCGGGTTTGCTCAGGCGACTATTCCGTCGGGTGGTCAGCTCGTGACGACCACCCCCTCGGACGTGGCCTGTCCGGTCGGAACGTGGGACGTAACGGCCGACACCTACACCTGTAACAGTGACGGAAGTTGCGTTTCGGGGTGCACCCCAGGCGACGAGGTAACATCGACGGCCACGGTCTGGATCGTGAAGGATGCTACTACCAATTCACTCAAGGCGAGCTTCACCCACTGGAGCTGTCAGAATGAAAGTTGGTCCAATGTCCCGGCTACCTTCTCGAACAACGTCCTGACCATCGGACCGTTCGTAGCAGGTCAGACGCAAACCCTCCAGGCCACGGTGAGCATGACCGTCGATGCCACCAACTGCACCAGCGCGACGGGCGCCACCATTACCTGGGAACACTGCTTTAGCTGCACGTTAATGGGAGGTCAATCAGGTTGCGAAGAATGCGACCCGAATCCTCCAAACGCGTGCGGCGGCGGCTCGACAACCTGTAGCAGTTCGCTGGCGTCAGTGACAAAAGAATAAATGAAGATGAAGATGCGGACTGATTCCCGCTTCATTCCCACGTGATTTCAATCATGGTCACCGTGACCTGTTCCCATTCTGAATCAAAGGCCGCAAACGACCACTATTGCTTCGATAGCACGGCAGTACCGCCAGAAACCGGCACCGTTACGGTATAACCTGTTACCGAGCAGGTGCCGCTCCACTTATAACTATAACTCGGACTCATCGTCCACGGTGTGACCTTATCATCAATAACATCCTTTCTATTGGTTACCGTTGCCGTGCAATCTGAATACGTGACAGTACAGGATGGGAAGGTGATGGTCGTGCCTTTGATCGTGCCATTTTGGCAATCCCAGGTTGCTCCATTAGTTAGCGTCCCGGCGTAGCTGACGCTGTTGCCGTTCTGAGTCGCGGTAAGTGTGACCGTGACGGCCACATTGTAAACCGGTCCGCCGTTCGACCCAGCTTGGTCGTAACTGCCGGTCCACGTGCCCGCGACGTCGAGCGGCGGTCCATTGTTGGAACCAGAGGAGCTTCCGCATCCCAAAATCGACGAACCGATAAAAAGAGAAACGAGTGTAAAGGACATTAATCGATTTAGGATGTACATCGATGCGCTTTCAAACGACCGGGTCGATCTCATGGTATTCTCCTTGTTAACGTGTTGCGGTGGGTAAGTGTTGTTCTTCGCACGGTTCTTCCTTCTATCGTTCAGAAATTTCGCGGGAGCGTAATTTTTCAATACATGAATGAAACCTGAGAGAACTGTCAAGAACTAGGGAATTAAGGCTGGTCTTCATTGTTTGACGTGTATATTTACTTTTACAATAAAAATTCAGTAGGAACGGTATTACGGCGGAGAGATAGTGCAATAGGTGTACACAATATGCAAGGGTTTTTTTGGAGCGAGAAAGAGAAAACGTGGGGCTTGATGGTCGCAGACAGAGCAAAACGCGTCTTTATTTTGTTTTCCTCTTAAACTGATATCCGGAATATTGAAGCCCTTCCTTGCCGTCTATCATGATCACCCTGATGGTATCACCCAAGCCGCTTCCAAGCCCGGCAATGACGGCTTCGTCGTCCGCAACCGGCGTCAGGGCAACGCGGCTTACCACATTCGAGAAGAAGGGTTTGGTAAATTGCAGGACCAGAAAGCCATCGTCATAGCTAAGCCGCGGCTTTTCGATAGCGACGATATCATCGCCCCGATTAACCAGTTCGTACTCTCCCGTGCGCGTGCGCCAGGCTTTTGAAATAGTCGTGGGTTTTATTTTTTCGCCGACGAGCAATTCCTGGCCCCCGAGGGTCGCCTTGAGCACGTCGTGTCCCGCGACCGATACCAGCGAGAAACCGAGCTTGTCGAACTCGCCCAGGCTTATCGGAATAATGCCGAGGAGTCTGTATTGCAAACCGAACTGTCCATCGGATCGCGGCACCAGCCGAAATGATTTATCCATGACTTCTGCCTGCAGGTAATCCGATTTTTTAGTTACCTTCGCAACGCCCGCTATCGTAGCATACGTTCCCTCATAGGCTTGAAGAACCATCGGTGTCGATGGGCTGCCGAACTCCGCGGGTTTCTTCTCATCGGGTTGTTTGATGCCGGCTTTGGCTTCAAGGGCCAGTTTCCAGCACTTCGATGGCCGCCTTATTGACCGCGCCGGCCGAGGAAAATGAATTGGCTAATACAACAACCCCGAGCTGGTGTTCCGGCAGAATGATAAGCTCACTGTGGAACAGGAGCGTTGCACCGCTGTGGTGCGCAACCGGCCCGGCGTTCTTGATGTCGATACTTCCCAAGCCGCTGAGCGCCCAACCTAGTCCGGTGCGAAAGTTGAAGTCCAAGGGCACGTCGGCATTCTGGGGCCGCAGCATCTCGGCAAGCGTCTCGGGCTTGATAATCTGATGCCCGCCGGACCGACCTTGGGCGAATAGCATCTGCATGAACCGGCTCAGATTCGAGCACGTTTGACTGCAACGCGCCGGCCGGAACGTCACGGAGTCCGGCTTCTTCGATTTCTTTACCGTCCCGGTAACCCTTGCTCAAAAATGGTTTCAGGTCCGGTCCGGGAGCAAACGAGGAATGCGTCATGTTCATGGGCCGTAGAAGCGCATCATCCATGTAGGAGACAAAGTCTCGGTCGGTCACTTTCTCGATTACGGGGCCTAAGATGGTCACGGCGAGGTTAGAATAGGAAAAAATATAATTCGGGGGATACGCCGTATATTCATCTTTGAGATAGGTTACGTCGGTGGTGAAGGGCTCAGGGTTTTTGCTCCACATGCCTTTCTCGTGATTGGACGGCAGGCCGGAGTGATGGGTCATGATACTGCGTGGTGTTATGGGTCCCGCGTCCGGGAAACGGGTTTTTACCGAGAATTCCGGCAGATAGGTCTGCAACGGTTGATCGATGTCAATTTTTCCCTCTTCAGCCAATTGCATCACCGCTGTCGCCGTGAACAACTTGGAAATAGAACCTACACGGTAAAGTGTCTCCGGAGTCGCCGGCACTTTGTTCGCCGTATCTGCGTAACCAAAGCCTTGCGCCCAGACAACGCGCTGGTCGTCCACCAGAGCGATACTCAATCCGGTGACGTTATTTCTTTTCATTTCTTTTTGGATCAACCAGGACACATATTGTTTTGTGTATTCGTAATCCCCCGGCGAGATAGACGTCGGCTTTATGGGTACGGTGGAGCAGCCAACCATAACAGCGACACCTATGATAAAGAAAAGTGGTTTTTTGGCAGAGTTATGCAGGTAAGATTTCACAGGATCCTCCTGAATAGACGTGTATCATGACACGCAGTTTCTTCGGCGATCTTCCCGTTTCATTCTGCTCGTCGTGTGAGTCATCTGCTTCTCAAGCCAATGGGACGATCTGTTTCATGTTCGGCTTTGGATTTCAACTGGTTGATAAAGCGTTGCCATAGTTCTGAGGTCGTTGTGTTGTAAGCCTGGCGAAAAGATACGCCGAAACGTTGGCCCTGCTGCATGGCTATCAACATATTTTCGAAAGCATCTGCGTTGTATTCGTTCATGAACGACACAAATAGTGATGCCTGCCGATAAAACAGGTGCTGATTGAGATTCCAGTGGTCACCGTATTTGCGAAAGAAGAAATCCAGAATGCCGCCGGAATCGTTCGGCTCAAAAACCTTGCCGGATACAATCATCTTGATCGCTTCCGGTTCGGCGACATCTCCGGCTCCGCCGCCTTCTGAAACAAACACGGCCAAACCTTCGGTAAACCAAGGGGGAGTCGTCATGAATCGGTACAAGCCCATATGCTGCACCAACATAAGATGAGATAGTTCGTGAGTAAGATAGGAAGCAACCGTCTCGGGATGCTCCATGAGTCGTGGCGACAAGAAGACACTTTCACGAACCGTAGCGCCTTTCGCGGTCCTGCCGGTCATGTTTTCAAAGCTGTCTGCGGTCGCACAAACATAAATTTTTATACTTTTTTTAAACCGACCAAACTGCTTACGTTCCACCATCCCCATTGCATCGGGAAGTCTTTCAGCCACCACCTTTGCGAATTGTTCCGCTCCCGGTTCAAATAAAACTCTTTGGTCGCTATCGAGCGGACGAAAATGGTCGGTCGATTTAAAGAAAAAGAGAAATTGCCGTTGCGGTCGAGCAGCCCCACAAGAAAAGCGACAATGTTCCCCAAAGGATTATGCTACAAAATTTTCTCTGCTCGCAATTGAAGTGCATGGTTCATCTCTTGGAACCCACGTTTTGTATCCGAATCATCCGTTTAGCCACTATCGGCCTGATCTTCTTTTGTTCCAGAAGGTTGAAAAGAACCTATCGCCAACCCTGAAAAACCCGGGAACCCGTATTCGATCAGTCTTCCTCCTCCGCGCAGCATGGTAAAACATTTAGAAGAACGCTTTTATACTTCATGGTATTCCCTGGAAGCTTAGCTTACGTTAATGGTGAAGCTTAGCCTCCCAAAGGCCGTGGAGGTTGCACTGTTCTCTCGCCACCAGGTTTATCTTACCCGCAGGCGCCGCTTCCTTCGGGATGACAACGGTATAGGTTACCTTGGGCATAAGGTACCCTGTTGGTTGGAGATTAACCCTCCCGGCCGGTTCGTTACCGAGACGAAGTTCGATAAATTCAATCCAATGGGTGGGGCCCATAGGATGGAGATTTTCGCCGACGGCCACTTCTACGGTGAATGGCTGTCCAGCCTTTACCGATGCCGGAGAAGTAAGTACCGGGGCATGACTTTTTTCAAGCCCCATTTTCTTGGCTGGGTCCTTGGCCCGGTTGATACCTTCAAAAAGTGTCTGGTCCACCATCACCGGGAAATAATTCTCGGTTGCCGCAACCGTTCCGACAGCGCCCACCACGACAGAGCTTGCGACTGCAGTTTTCAGAAACGTTCGTCTTTCCATGTTTCACCTCCTTAAATGTTTAGAATTTTCAATCTGATCTGATGGATAGTATCCGTCTATTTAAAAGGAAGCTTGTCAGATTGAAACAGTTAACTGGGTAGGACTAACGTAATCACCTATCTTTTCGATGCAAGGGGCATTCGACACGCTAGGACAACTTCAAATAGACGGGTATTCGTCGAACGACACGCGACCGAAACCTATTAATCCCTAAAGGGATAAGAGCTTGTAAGTCTCGCTGCTCGACAACAAGCTCTAAGCCTCTGGCAAACCGAGACACTACCGCAGTTCGGGTGGCAGAATGAACTACTTGCATAAAAGCAAAGAATGTGTTGAGAGAAGCTAGAGGTATTTCATGAAAACACAATTGAAAAAGTCGATGCCTCTATGGCCATTTGTCGTGGTGTTGCTCGTTGCGATAGGTGGCGGTGCCTGGTATTGGTGGGCGCATCAGCATCGGACGGTGTCTCTTCCTCCCGATACGCTTTCGGTGGCCAAACCGTCTCCCGACGCGCAGGTTACGCCTCTTCAGCCGGTGGAGCCGTTGCCGCCTTTCGAGCAAACGGACGATCAGCTTCGAAACCAGATGGCCGCGGTATCGTCCAATCCGAACGTGAAGGCTTGGATGCGCGAGGCCGATCTTGTTCGGCGAATCGTTACCGTTGTTCGATCGATAGCCAAAGGTGAAAGTCCGCGCCGCTCTTTGGGTTTTCTAGCGCCTACGGGAACATTTAAAGTAATCGAGCGCGCCGGCTCTGTGGTTATCGACCACGCGAGTTTTCAGCGATATGATTTTTTTGCTAAGGCCATAGCGTCTCTGGATGTTGAGGCGTGTTCTAATGTATATGCGACGCTTCGCCCGCTATTGGAAAGCGCCTATCGTGAAATTGGCGAGCCCGGTACGACGTTCGAGCCTGTTTTGGCAAGGGCGTTGCAACGCTTAATCAATACTCCCATTCCAAATGAGGAAATCGCCGTTCAATATGGAACGGATGGCGCAATGTACGAATTCGTAGACGGTTCGCTCGAGGCTTTTAAGTCCCCCGCAGAAACATCTATTACGAATGGGACCGAAGAATATGCGCCTCATTCAAAATAAATTGAAAGAAATCGAGGCAGCTCTTCAGGTGAAAGCCGCTCCAAATTCGGGGAAGTAAGTTGTTTGAGGCTCGCCCATTATGCAGGAAACGGGGGTCCTTCCTTGATCGTCCCGGATGAAGGGAAAGCCTGAGATTCTGTCGAATCATGCCCATTGCCGCGTTGACGCTTGAAGTCTGCATATGCCGTGCGGTTCAGCCGGAGGTTTCTCCGGTAGGAGAGATTGGCGACCAGGCTGACCAACGATAAGCGGCGTCCCCACAGACTGCCCCATGCCCGGCGCAGGATGCGCGGCACGGAATAGAAGGTCTGGTCGCAGGAGATCATCTCATCTATGCTGGCCGCCAACGACAGATGCCGGTATCGGGCCACCGGGAAGGTCAGCGTGTAATACTTCCAGTCCTCCGGGAACGCATCGAGGGCGACGCGGCCCTCCGCTTTCATCTGGTCCCACAGGTGCGTGCCGGGCAAGGGCGTCAGAAACAGCGTGTTGAGATTGTCCACGCCGTACTGGTGGGCCACCTCGGCGATCCGTTTGCCGATGCCCGGTTCATCCACGTCCAAACCGATGATAAACGAACCCACGACCAGGATGTTGTGCTGTTGGATGCGCCGCACGGAGGCGCGGATGTCGCGGCCCTTCGAAAGGTTGAACTTCTTGCCGAGTTCCCGAAGCCCTTCTGGCGTAGGGGACTCAAAGCCGATGAAGACGCCTCGGCACCCGGCCTGCGCGGCCAACGACAGGAGTTCTTCGTCATCGGCGAAGTTGACGGTGGCTTGGCCGAACCATTCCTTGCGCAGGTTCGCTCGCGCCATGGCTCGGAACAGGTCCTTGGCGCGGGCGATGTGGTACGGGCGCGTGCCGATAAGGTTGTCATCCACCACCAGAACACGTTTCTCACGAATGCACTGGAATTCGCGGACGACGTCGGGGATGGGCCGTTGGCGGTAATGAGCGCCGTTGAACGCCGTCACGCTGCAGAAGCTGCAGTTCAGGGGACAGCCGCGCGTGGTCTGAATCGCGCCGAAGGCATACCGTCCGTCCAGCAAATCGTGGCGGGCGAGGGGGACGGTGTTGATATCCGCGAGGCCGCCGTCATACCGGGGCTTCAAACCGCCGTGCCGGGCGTCCTCGAGGACCTGCGCCCAGACGCTCTCGGCTTCGCCCGTGACGACCGAGTCCACGCGCTCCATGGCCTCGTCCAGGCACATGGTCGCGTGAATGCCGCCCATGACGACCGGCACGCCCAAGCTCTGAAAGTAAGAGGACAGTTCATAGGCCCGGTTCGCCTGCGAGGTGAAAGCCGTAATGCCCACCAGGTCCGGCCGGGGCATGGCCGCGTAGTCTGGCGCGCCAAGGTTCTCGTCCAGGATCGAGATATCCCACTCCCGCGGGGTCAGACCTGCGAGCACCATCAAGCTCAACGGCTGCCAAACGCGGTAGCGGTTCCAGCGGCTCTCCTTGACTTTGACGATGCTGACCAGCGGGTTGGACGGATTGATCAGATAGAGTCGCATAATATGCATTCTCCCACGGATGAAGATCCAGTGGATTGCCTTATTACACTTTTTCAAGAAAGAAAACCAACACTTTTTCGGAAATGAGTCTGCCTCAATGCAATTGGTGACTCCCATTCGAGTTTATCGAAGTCTGCTGTATGCTGAACGGTCACCGGACTCCGCACCATCCCATGAGGTGAGAAGATCGTTTACGGTAAAAGGATCGGCACGTTTCAAACCGCAGTCGGCAGTCTGGTATATTATTTAATAAATTATATTACTGTTTTCTATTACGTTTGAGTTCAGGGGCGCGTTGCTTGCGGCGTGTCCCCCGGACCACCGTATGAGGAGTCATGGCAATCGATTTTTCAACCACAACTACTATCTCGCCGAGCCGTTTCGTGGCTTCCTTGATGTCGCGGGCATCGGGGATTTCGACACCGTGAACTAGATTGTTACGTAGGCGTCGGATTCGATCAACCTCAGAGATATGTTCCTTCGAAATGACCCCCAATTGCTCAAGGTTACGTGGCGTCATAAGCATGAGCCGCGGAGGTTCTGTTTTCGATTGAGAAACCTCCCTCATTATCCGCTCGAAGGTGATCCACTTCGAGAGAAATGTACCTATAGCGTTTTTAACTCCGGGCGGTGCAAGACGATCATCTTCGCTAAGGTTACGAACCTCCGAGTCAATTGCAGACCGAGTTTCCTCGTATGTCTTATATCGTCGCTCATCTTCCGCAAGCAGTTGATCGATAATTTGTTCAGACAACGCGCGTTGCTCGGTATCGCCGGATAATGATTGGACATAGGGTTCAAGCTTGTTTGGCTCTGTAAGGTCTAACTTTCTTAGGAAGGAATAGAGAACATCAACGCGACCAAGAGTAGCTTCAGTTGCGGCGCCTTTCAGAAAATGTGCTGCCTTGTCCAGCAGATAAGAAGCCAAGTCATAATGATTTGAGAACTTTCTGCCTATTGAAGCGACGCGAGTTTCCCCTGCGTTTTGCAAACGTTCTAAGGCGATTTCACCGGCCATAACCAACCCATTGAGCTCATCGAGAATCGAATATTCATTGTCGGATAAGCCTCCTTGCATGGGTTTGTAGACGAGGTCATGCTCAACTTCTGCCCAGGCATGCATGAGGACGGACGCAACTTGAATTTCAACTAAGGCTTCTGCAAAACGCTTTTGCGCTTCGCTAAGTGACGCATCCTGGAGCCGGACTCTATAGTGCGTAGCCCAGTATCCGGAAAAACGCTTCTGATAACTGGGTTTTGACTTTGTGGGGAATTCTTTGGGATCTTTTGTCAGGACAAAGAGCTGGCGAATCAGTTTGCCGACTTGCTCACGCTCGGCCGGAAAATATAGTGCTACGCGCACTCCCGTCAGATCCATTATATCTCGATAGATATCATCAACGGTGGTGTAGCCCTTTTCTTCGCTCCGTTGTCGGACCTTCGCTTCAAGCCTAATTGGTGACTTAGCGCGGAAGGTAACCATTGCTCGAATGCCGGCACTCTGTAGACTTCCCTCCAAGAGCTGGGCAACGAGTCGAGCAGCTTGGTCGTAGAAGTCATATTCCTTCCGGTAACGTCCGACATACTTTTCGATAATGCCCATCGCCTTTTTCCTTTTGATATTTTCGGCGTAACGTTCCGATCACTGGCGGCTGAAAGCCATTAGCTGCATTAGCTGGCTAGACATTGTTGTCGAACGAAGAGAGCTTATTAGAGATTCTTGCTGAGCGAAGCGAAGCTTAGAATCTCTTATCCTGTGGACAATGTCTTGTCCTTTAGGGTTAGGCTTTTTCAATAAAGAAGACTAGCACTTTTTCGGAAATGAGTCTGCCTCGATGCTTATGATCGGGGCCATCCGGAATGAAAATGCCGTCACCTGGTTTATAAATTATTTTTGAGTTTTCATACTCAAGTTCCATTTGGCCTTCGATTAGATAGCCATAGTGTCCCTTTTCGCACCAATGGGGCGGCATCTCTTTTGAATACTCGACCAGTCGCATACGTAAATTATCTTGGTCGATATACTTGTGTCTCACCCCTGCAATGGGTGACTCCCACTCGAGTTTATCGAAGTCTGCTTTATATTGAACGGTCATGTGAACTCCACAGACACCCATCTAAATTTCTCACCGAGAATCAGATTGCAATATGGTTAACGCCAGAAAGAAATTATGGATTCTTTCTCTTTTTCTTTACCGGTTATTTCCATAATCTCCACTTTAACCATCTGCAAATCTTGATAAAACTTGTTGTTTTGATTCAGTTTGCCTAAAGCCTTTTCTTTCTCTTCAAATTCCAGTTGATCTATCATTAATGTTATCGCGTTATTTGCCTCTTCAATATCGTAAATTAGCTCTATTTTGCCGCGTATAACAAGACTCGTGTAGGGATGATTGCACGTCTTGCTATCAAAACCATTATCCTCAATTATGGTAAGGCACGTGTTCGGATCTTTTTAATAAAATCGAGTTTTAAGCCTTCTTTACTGCAATGAAAATACAATGTTTTGGTATTTTTATCATAACCATAGGTTAACGTAACAATGTAGGGTTCATTGTTATGACATAGAGCAAGGGTTGCATATTTATTGCGAGCAATAATTTGATTAAGCTCTGATTGATCAATAATCTCTCGGTCTTTTCGACGAATATGATATGACATGAAATATCCTTAACGCTCCCACGAAACGGCGGCGTCCGCGGGAAGCGATGGTTGAGCGGCAGGCACTCGTCGTCGCCAACGCCTTAAAACCGAGGTGGCGGAGTAAGCGCGCACTGCCCACGTCCCAGGGATTAGGGATAACGAAGCACCCGGACTCATGCAGCTTGGCAAACGACGCGCGCCGATCTTCAATGGGATTCATCAACCATCTCCCCTGTTGACTTCCAGGCCTTACCTGCGAATCAGCTCAATGTGCTGCATCCATCATAGACATCGCCCTCTGCTTTAGCAAGCGTGCCGAAACTGCTGCCGATATTTTGAGGTTCAGATAGCTTAGGTACCATGGATCGAGTGGCAAATAACAAATCCGGCGGCAAGAACCGCAAGGTTGCTTTCTAAAGTCATTGGCTGACTGGGTTTAGAGTTAAAAACTGAATCAGAGCAAGACCGCCTTTTAGCTAACAGGACGACCACGATCGCAATAAATACGATGAGAAGTGTTATTTCGTATTTTCATTAGTTATCCTTACTAACGAAAAGCTTAGCTGCCACGTTTATCGGTCGGCTGAAGCGCCATGTTTGCCTTCCAGTTGCCTGAAATAGGCATCCCTTACTTTCGGATCTGTCATGCTGTGAAACTTATATGATCCGCAGCGGTTGCACGTAGGCCACAGCGGCGGTTTGGGCTTTGACCAAGGATTCAGAGCAACAATTTTAGCCTTTAATGTTTTGTGTTTTAATTTCGACTTGCCAATGTAACCGCATTTATCACACCTGATGAGGCGCATGAAATCACGGGGGAGATTCAGGCTTAATGCTCTTAAAAAAGTTTCCACTCATGCTCAAACACACCTTCGAGGGAATCTAATGCATCTGGGGGATAGAAGCATCCTTCATGCCCACTTCCTCGCAATGAAAACTCTTCTTCGATGTTATACCAAACCACCAGAAGCGGGTCAGAGTATTTAGACTTTTGATAAAGTGACGCCATCATCTGCAACGCTACCTCTACGGACATCTCTCCGAGGTCATACGCCCTCTTCACCAAACCAACAGTTTTCTCTTGGTTTAGCATTCTGACACGGAGGCTTGATGTTTAGCTCTTTGCAGGTCTTCTCGAAATATGGTTCAATTTTGTCTCGATCAAATCGAGTGTTCACTCCAGCAAGAATCCTGAGACTCGGGGTGTCTAGACCTTCACACAGACGCTCCACGGCCCATTCCACGTAGTCCTCTGGTTTGGCAGAATCCATTGAACGATATAGCAAAAGGGTATCAGTAGTCATCTTTTCGCTTGCTACAGTCTTTCGTACGCAACAATTCTCTTGTTACTCGAGAGGGCGTCATTAGTTCTTGGCCTCGGAACGGACTATGTTCAGATATATCAACAACGCAGGTAAAAACAATAGCATACAGGTTATGTAGGCGGCGTTTAGGGAGATAACGCCATATAACGGATTTGCTGATAACGGATAAAAGGGTTTGATGTCGATATACAATGGTGAATCAAAAAGAATGTGCATCCATACACCGAGTATGCCGGATACAACCATTTTCAGGAGGGTAGGGGAATACGGAAGACGAACCAGTGACATTGCTTTGCCAATAAATTGTCGAAATGGATAGGCAGCCACCGCGAAGAATAACCCGAGCAATCCTCCAATAAGAAATGTATGACAATACCCATGCAGGGGGTAGTTAGGTTGAAAGATCATTACGAGCAAAGGTTCAATATCCACAACTACGTTTGCACCAATGAAAATAGGAACATCAATATAGCGCTGCAATGGGAGCGCTACACAGGCATGCGGTCCGAAATGAAAAGGTGTAAAAGGCATATTCTCTATAGAGAATTCTCTGGCATGATTAATACCGGTCTTTAACGCGAGCCTGGCCAGCAAAATAGTCGCCGTACGCTCCGCGACCTTCGAAGATTTTTGGATCAATTCCCTCTGGCGCTAACTCTCGGTAAAGCAGTTGGTAGCGCTTACTCCGAGATTCCCAAACATCGAGGTTCCCCAGCAGATATGGTGTCAGGTGCGCCATGAGGCCGACGATGTAGAGCATTTCTGCATCCCCGGAAAGAGTCGTATTGAAATGGTCATGTACTTCGTTAAAACTTGCTGGAGGCGTTTGCAAATCGGATTATCCTGTTCTAGACCTGTTAGATAGGGTGGCTCAAACAAGAGATACCAGCACAGGAACATGAGATGGAATGCGAGCTCCCTCCCTCGGTCCCCGGCATCCCAACACTGAATTAGCGACTCGCACGCCCGAGCTAAGGTTGGCTCGCCACGCCGACCCAAGCTTCGATTTTCAAGCTCGATTACCTCTGGAGGTATTCCCATTGAATTTCCAGCTCAACATAAAGCTCACTGGCGCGGCTTGTCCGCGTCTGGTAGAGCGCCTTTTTGACTATTGTATAATTCAGACCAAGCTTGTTGGTTTTCAAGTAATTTATCAAGTTCCGATGTATCGAGATTGCCGATGAGTGCACCGAGCCTGAGATTCCCTCGAGCGAGGGCAAGCATGCTTAAGATGCTTTGGACAAAGAGTGGATCTGAGGTCTTCTGAATGTCTGAAATCCCGAACCGAAGCAGCTCTTGCCAAGCTTGGTAATATTCTTCTTTCAACCATTCAGGAATGGGTGGGTTCGTCTTGCGGTGCCGTTCAACTTCAATAATGGATAACAATGCGTAAAGATTCCAGTCGCGTTCAGGCAACGACTGCCCGATTCGTACGATTTGAGGCACAGCGGCATAGGACGCCACACCGACATCTCTTTGATGGTGGAGATTCTCCCAAAGCTCGTCCCAGACATTTTCACCTTGTTCGAGCTTGTGCAGGGCAGGCCTAGGGTCATAAGGAATCTTGTACCCACCATCAAGCTCTTGCCACTTTGGATCATCAAGTTTCATCATTTTATAACAGCCAACATTCTAAATGATCGGCGGCCTTTAGGCCGTCCACTCGATTGAAGGGTTATGTATCCTTTGAGTTGTCATTTTTCAAAAGCTCGGCTTCTTCTTGAATGATGCGCCTACACATCCAAAGTAGCTTGTCGAAGAGAGTTCGTTCTCCGAGAGCGAGACGGTTTTTTCCGCTATGAACGATCTTTGATCTAACTTCGTAAATATCGCGAAAATCCCGAAGGATCTCATTGCGTTGGCTGTGCGATCCTGCAATTAGGTACGCACACCGATTTGCTAAAAGTTCGCCGAGACCTGTCTGATCGGAGGATGCTTTATCACCAAGCAGAATCTCAACGACCACAGCTGCTTGCACAAACCGCAGAAGCTCATCGTTACCACAGTAGCTCTCAAACAGCCATTGAGCACCGAGAAGAACATTCTTGGCTCTATCACCAGCTCGAAATACCGTACTGATATAATCAAGTGAATGCTGCATCCAGCGAACGCGATTCTGATCATCGGACAGTGATCCGTCTTGATCATGCAAGACAAGATCTCGAATGGCCTCAGAGTGCCTTGTTTCGAGTTCGTGAACATTTTCGACAACCCATTTCCCGTTGACTTCCCTGTGAACGAGGAGCTTCCTTTTTAACGAAACTAGATGATAGGACTGACTTAGCTTAAGTAGCTGAAGTGCTAAGGCGAGTCCGCAGAAAGCACGAAGTGAATTTACAGCCTCAAGTGCAGGATTGGTATTGAATAAGTTTCCAATGAACCCTTCTAATGTTATTTGCAGGTAAGCGATATTGGGTTCCCAGGTCGGAGCGTTCCCAGTGGGCAAGGAAAAGAAGCCCGCGCCAGAAAGCATCTGATCGCGCTTCTTGATGCCTGAAATCAACGGATAGTTCTGAGACAACAAATCATCTGAAGAAACGATCGCGATGGTATCAGAGAGCCTATAATTCCCGATGTGCGGGCAGAACACTTTGCTAAATGGCTCTGGGAGTGGCGTTGAGAGAGTGTATCGCCAAGGCAAGGATTCAAACGCATCCGTCAAACGGCTTGCGACATCATCCAGATTGGTGTATACGGGTAAGGCATTCAGTGGCACTGGACCTTCATCCACCTGGGGTTCTTGTCCTTCATAGAGTTCACGCCCGAGCAGTCCAATCACAAAATCAGTAAGCGGGGTTTCACTGACGATCCTCTGGAGCGTAGCATGGGTTTTTCCAGTCTTTGGCAGAACTTCCTGGGCGAGCAAGAGATATAGCGAAGTCTTTGGGGTCAGGAGCATGCCGTGGCTTACCGTCATGCGTGAGAGCTGCTCCGCCAACGAAGCGCGCAGTCTAGCTATGCATTCAGGATGAAGACCAAGTGTCATGGCTACCGCTCTCTAAGACTAAGACACATAAAAAATATTCTATGGTTTCCGCTTAACACGACAATTCTAGGGATTCGTTCGGGGCTCGATGCAATGACGATTAATCCGGCGTTTTTATTACCCGCCATCTTGTACCCTTATGGATCCCGGTTGGACTATTTGAAATAAGACATAATCTCTTGATGAACTTTTCACAACAACTTTTTTCTATTATGCCGCCGCCTTCGAGGCTCACTTCGTTCGCGCATCAGGGAGGCGGTAGATGTTCTATTTGCTCTCTTCGAGGTTCACTTCGTTCACGCCACAGGGCACTGCACCTCAGGGATGCGGGATTTGTTGCGCCCGTAAACCCGTTCGACCGCCAAAATAATGGCATGGCATCATGTCCGGCAAGTATCAACAACCCTCAACCATTGAGTGCCTTCAGGTCAGCCTGAAGTTGTGCGAGGTCGAAGCCTTCAAGCGACTTCCCCGCCTTGAGCATTTCCGGAGAGAGAATCGCCCAAGCTTCATCGCAGTAGGTCTTGTAAAACTGAGACGTCATCTGCTGAATGCGACCCCACGTCACGCATTCCAGGTTCGTGCGATACGCAACCAGGGGAATGTAATGACCTTCTATGGGAGCGGGGCCCGGCACGACGCTCCACGGCTTTCCGGCATTGAACCGATCCATCGCCGAATCCGGGAACTTGATGCCGATACCCACGACTCCGAACAGATAAAGCGCATCGAGAAGCTGGTCCAGGTTGCCCAGCTCCAGGGCGACGTAGGCTCCGATTTTGTGCCGCTTACTCACCGCGTCTATCAAGCCGGTGTTCTGCCGGTATTTAAGCGCGTCGCGAGTATTGGTTCCTTGGTCGGTGGGATTGTTTCCATTTTCGTCAAGAGGGGCCTTGGGGTCGTAGCCGGTTACGGCGCTGTAATCCTTGATTGCGTCGGCGCCGGTAAATTTCGCCGGGGTGCCGCCTTCCAAAGTCCACAACATCGTTTCGTGATCTCCGCCCGCGAAGACGCAATCGCCCGCGCCTTTGAATCCCTTCGAAACAGTATTGTCAGGGCCGTTGCCGAGCATCTTCCAGGCATTCGCCCCGACGAGTTTCTCATGGCCGAAATGTTTCGGATGCGAGGGAAGCGCCTCTGTGGTTCGATACTGCGCAAACAGAAGGTCGCGCTTGTCATACGTGGCGGCCTTTTTGCCGAGTTTGAAATTTGCTTTCATTTTTTTGTCCCTCCTTTTGTTCGTGCTTGTTTTGGTTTCCCAGCTGTTCAAATGCTGAAAGCGCGATTCGCCGCCTCTTCGGCT
The DNA here is from genome assembly GCA_963754925.1 of uncultured delta proteobacterium. Taxonomy (GTDB): domain Bacteria; phylum Myxococcota; class B64-G9; order B64-G9; family B64-G9; genus CAVWHX01. Next base: position 81,012 of record CAVWHX010000011.1, on the reverse strand, counting down.
TTTCCATCGAACCATAAAAATGGGGTGATTTTTTTCATGGCTTTCCTCCTGTTTCATTCGGGTCTGGTTGCCGAATGTATAAATAAATCTGTGCACATAGGTGGAGTTGTCAATACAGCACGATAGGTTAGATTTTTTTGATGGGGTGAGGGAATATTATCACGCCTGGACGAACGTGGTTACTCGCCTTCTGGTACGCTCGCGAAGCGAGCATTCGCGCAACGTGTCGGCCAGGGACTCCAGATTCGGGATGGCGCGGATAATAACCGTCTCAAAGCTTGTGTCCGACGAGCGCAGGTGGAGGAGGCAGTGACCGACAAGCCGCATTCCCAGCGGTTTGTGCAAGTCGAAGTGATCGACCCGAAACAACTCGACGTTTTCTTTCGTTTTGGAGAGGATGCCCCGTTCGATTCTGACGCGCTGCGTGGTTATCTGGTAGGTCGTCGAGATGCTTCGGATCCAGTAGACGAGGTAGGCGATGCCGAGCGTAAAGAACACAGCCACCCATTGCCAGACGTTGTAGATGACCGCCGGATGGCCGGTGAACAGGGGCTTCTCGGTCTCGGCATCTTTCGCGGCCGAGTAGGCGGCCAAATCGGTATTGCAGAACCGGCACTTGATCGCCGCCGCCTTAATGGTTTCCCCACATACCGGACACGTTTTCGTTTCATCACTCATCTGCGCTGCCCTTTTCTCCGCTCAAGATCGGAGTCGCGCAACAACACTATCTCCGGTGGGCGTTGGCGATAGCCTGCTCGACGAAATTGATCGCCGTGTCGATGTGCCTGATCGCGCGATCCCTCAGGCCCTCGGCGAACATGTTGTCTTCCCTCTCCTCGATGTCTCTTTTGGCTTTGCGCAGCAACTCGAGGGAGTGTTGCAGCCGGCCGCGGTGATTCAGATTGGCGTCCAGGCCGGGATGGTCATTGAGGTTTTTGCCGTCGTCGATCGCGGCCCGCTTGATCTCGTTGATGGCTCTATCAATCGCTGAAATAGCGGTATTCTCGTCCCACTGAATATCTGGCCTGGCCGGCCTTTCCAGGTAGGCGCGCGCGTGACGTAAGTCGGTCAGCGCATGCAAGAAGGCCGGGTGCATGCCGGGGCCGGGTTGCTCGCCATGGGCGTTAGCGATAGCCTGCTCGACGAAATTGATCGCCGTGTCGATGTGCCTGATCGCGCGATCCCTCAGGCCCTCGGCGAACATGTTGTCTTCCCTCTCCTCGATGTCTCTTTTGGCTTTGCGCAGCAACTCGAGGGAGTGTTGCAGCCGGCCGCGGTGATTCAGATTGGCATCGAGGCCGGGATGGTCATTGAGGTTTTTGCCGTCGTCGATCGCGGCCCGCTTGATCTCGTTGATGGCTCTATCAATCGCTGCGATAGCGGTATTCTCATCCCACTGAATTTCGGGCCTGGCTGGCCTTTCAATGTAGGCGCGCGCGTGACGTAGGTCGCTCAGCGCATGCAAGAAGGCCGGGTGCCGGCCGGGTTGATCGGCGCGGGCAAGTAATGGCGCGGCAAGAATCGAGGCAAACACCGCAAGTCGAATCAGAGTTTTCATTAGAAAAATTCCTTTCTTAGTTGGCCCCCCGTCAGGAGTGCTGCATATGGTTAGTGAGAATAAACAACCTATTCCCTTGGAGGCAAGTTTTATCGTGAAGCTTCTGGGAATCACCTCTCAACGGGTCAACCAACCCCGGGCCCGCACCGTGAGCAGCGCGTACGGGAAGATCCAGAACAGCGTGAACGGGGCCAGATAGGCGTAGAGGATGCCGTAGAAGAAGTTGATCGAGCGCTCGCTGCGCAGGTAGTACAGCATGTTGAAGGAGGAGAAAAGGCCGATGGCGAAGAGCAACCGCACGAACACCTGGGGGTGGTCCGCTACCAGCATCACCAGGAACGCCAGGGAGGAGAAGTACACCGGGAAGCGCAGGTTGTTGACCAAGGTTTCGAAGAGGGAGAGGAACAGCACGCGCGGCGGCCGGCGCCAAACAATTCCCACGTAGCGGATCTCCTCCCGGACGTAGCTTCGATCCCAGCGCAAATACATCCGGCAGAGCTTGCCGTAGGTGTGGGGGACGACGGTGCGCACCACCGCGGTGCGCTGGTAGACGGTGTCGAGGCGGGATTCGAGCAGCAGGTTGGTCAGCGCCCGGTCCTCGCCGTAGGTGCACCGAGATCCCAGGAAGGTCTGGTTCAGCCAGCGGTCGAGCAGGGCGCGGACGGCGCTGGCGCGGTAGGCGGACAGCGCGCCGGGACAGCAGTAGACCGTGCCGTAGGTCGACTGGACCGCGCGGAGGAAGTCGAAGGAGAGGATGAAGCGAACGGCGAGCATGCGGGGGATGAGGCCGTGGCGCCGGTTCAGCACCGTGACCTTTCCGGCCACGGCGCCCACGCGCGCTTCGCGAAAGGGGCCGGCGAGGGCCAGGAGGGCCCCGGGCTCGATCACGCTGTCGGAGTCGATGGTGACGAGGACCTCCCCGAAGCGCGCCGGAAGCCCTCGGCCAGCGCGTGGCGCTTGCCCATGTTGCGCGGCAGCCGTAGGGCGGTGACGAGCTTCGGATGGCGTTTGGCGGCGCGCTGAATGTGGCGCCAGGTATCGTCGCGGCTCCCGTCGTCCACCACGAAGATCTCGAGCCGGTCGTGTGGATAGTGCGCCGCCGCCACCGAGTCGATGGAGGCCGCCACCATCGCCCCCTCGTTGTAGGCGGGGATGATGACGCTGAGTGGGGGCGCGTCGGCCAGGGTGGCCGGCCGAGCGGGCCGGTAGCGGAACCAGAGGGCGGTTCGCAGCAGGAGCAGTATGGTGCCCATGCCCGCCCAGAGCACGCTCGGGCGCCGGATCAGGGTTGCCCAGAGATGGCCCTCGGCGGCTTGGAGCACGGGCAGGAAAGCATTGGTCACGAAGGTGACCCACACCAGCACCGCGAGCCCCGCCGCGATGGCCAGGCCGATGATCGAATCGACGAGGTCGGTTTCGAACGGAGTTCCCGGAAAGCGGGCTTCCCCGGGGAGGACCGCGAGCGTTAGAGCCTGAGCCTGCGGGCTGGGTTCGGAGGTCATGTCTCGTGCCCTGGGAATGGCGCCGGGGGCGCTGGATATTGCTCCCAACGCTCCAATCGACTGGGCATTAAACCTCGCCCCCCTAGGGGGAGGTCCGTACGAACCACTGGGGCTGCGCCTTAATGATAGAGATTCCAAAAGCTGTTTTCCCCTATGCGCGCCCTCACCTAACCACGTCTCTCGCTCCTACGTTTCATTTATCGCGCCGGCAGAAAATATTTTTACGTCGATATCAGAGGGTGCACTCCTTCGTCAAGTGGAACCGGCTTCTCGGTAACAATATTCCTGAAAGTCTTCCTGTCAAGGGGCCGCCGGGTCCCAAAATATGGAATTCTCCCAAGGTCGGGAACGGGTGGCGGCGTTTCAGAATTTCTCGGTAGTAACTCAGTTTGCCAGAGGCTTACGGGTGTTCGGCAGGCGACCGTCTACACCCAGGTCCCATTTACGCTTTGAATGCTGAACTGTTAAGCGGGTAATATGTTTCGGTCGCGTGTCGTTCGACGAATACCCGTAAGCCTCAAACTGAGTCACTACCAATTTCTCTCGATCATTGACTGGAGAGTAACTTCAGAGTTAGTCTAACTCCCGTTTGGGTAAGCACCGTGATGAACCAAGGGAGCGAAGGTTTGACGAAGGAACCCATCTCGAGGAGGAAACGCGCATGCCCGATCAGGAAACGGCGGTACGAACGGATCGATATCGATCTTCCCTGCCGACTATTCATTCCAGAAGACGCAAAAAAGGGCGGTCTGAAGTTCCAGGCCTTCACCATGTCTCGCAACCTTGGGCTGGGGGGGGTGTTCGTGGAGAGCACCTTCCTGCTGCAGGCGGGCCTGGAACTGTGGGTTGAGCTCAAGCTCCCGACCGAGTCGTTGGCTATCCGTGGACAGGTTGCCCACGCCATCCCGCTGGATCATGGCGAGTATCTGTCCGGGATGGGAATCGAGTTTTTGGATGTGGATAGTCACGGACGGGAGACCTTGCTGCGTTATTTTACGCCCGAACGCTACCATGTCTTCTATGGCGCCATGACCGGAGAGTTCCCCCACCTGGGCAAGGAGGTTAAGAGCCAAGATGTTTCACTGATCCTGAATCTCTGGGAGGAGTGGAAGATCCGCGAGTCGGGTGGACCCCTGTCAACCGCCTCGGGCGCTCCCGAGCCCCCGCCCCGCCGAGGAGACAAGCGACGGTAGATCGGGGGGAGCGCGCAACTGTTGGTACGCTGAAACGATTTGTCATGTAGTACAGCAAGACATTCCCATTGTTCTTCATCCTAGTTGCTATCAAGGGCCTCACGGACTTTGGCGGACAGGGCTTCCATTGAAAACGGTTTTTGAATGAAATTGACACCCTCGTCCAGCACGTGATGGTGGGCGATGACATCGCCGATATAGCCTGACATGAACAAGTGTCTGATTTCCGGGTAAAGAGAGGCTAAATTTTTCGCCAGATCGAGGCCGTTCATCTCGGGCATGACCACGTCGGATATGAGCAAGCGGATTTCGCCGGCGTGTTCCTTGGCCACGCGGATGGCATCGCTCGGCGTCTGGACGGCCAGCACCTGGAAGCCGAAACTCTCCAGCATTTTACTCGTCACTTTCAGAATCGCGGGCTCGTCTTCCACCAGGAGAATGGTTCCGTGGCCCCGCGCAACCGAAGCGGCTGGTCTTACTTTCCGCATCTGGTCAGTCTTGGCCGTGTGCCGGGGTAGATAGATCTTGAAGGTCGTGCCCGTGATCCGGTTCGCTAAAGACGTTGATGAAGCCGTTGTTCTGCTTGACGATGCCGTAGACCGTCGCCAGCCCGAGGCCGGTGCCCCGACCAATTCCTTTGGTGGTGAAAAACGGCTCGAAGATCTTGTCCAGGGTCTCCTTGTCCATGCCGCGACCGTCGTCACTGACCGCCAGCATCACATAATCGCCTGGGGTAGCGTCCGGGTGGTCGGCGCAGTAGGCCTTGTCAAGGGTTATCATGCCGGTCTCGATCGTGATCGTGCCGTTCCCTGCGATGGCGTCCCGGGCATTGACGCACAGGTTGGCCAGAATCTGGTCGATCTGGGAATGGTCCATGTTGACCGGCCACGACTCCGTGCTGGGCAGCCAGACAAGGTCGATATCCTCGCCGATGAGCCGCCGGAGCATCTTGAGTATGCCTTCCACGGTTGCTTTCAGGTCGAGCACTCGGGGCGCTATGGTCTGCTTGCGCGCAAAGGCCAGCAGCTGCCGAGTCAGATTCGGCGGAGCGCCCGGCGGCTTCCCGGATTTCGTGCAATTCGGCAAAGAGCGGATTATCCGGGTCCACTTGGTTCAGGGCCAGCTCTGTGTAGCCGAGGATGACGCTGAGCATGTTGTTGAAATCGTGGGCCACGCCGCCGGCCAGCCGGCCCACCGATTCCATCTTCTGGGATTGGATCAGCTGGTCCTGGAGTTTTGCTCTCTCTTCTTCCGCCCGTTTGCGCTCGTTGATGTTTTGTATTTGGGTGACGAAATGCAGCGGCTTACCCTGGATGTCCCGAATCAATGTGGAGCTTACAAGTCCCCAAATCACGGTTCCATCCTTGCGCACATAACGTTTTTCGAAGTGAAACGATTCCAGCTCACCGGATAGAACCTTGTATACTAGTTCGTTGCCAATCGATCGGTCTTCCGGGAGGGTCACGTCCTGGAATGTTTTTTCCTGTAACTCCGATTCGGTGTAACCCAGCATTTTGCTAAACGCTTGGTTGGCCTGGAGAAAACAAAGGTCGGGCGAGACCAGTACCATGCCCAATGCCGAATGCTCGAACATGCGCCGGAAGCGCTCCTCGCTGGCTCGCAGCGTTTCCTCCACCTGCTTGCGCTTGGTGATGTCGGTAATAAAACCCTCAAAACTGGTATTGCCGTCCGGGGATTTATTCAATCGGGCATTGATGGAAACCCAAGCAACTCCCCCGTTCTGCTTTCGCATTTGGGTCTCGAATTCTTTAAGAAATCCGTTTTCTTTCAGAATGCCGATGGCAATGTTTCTGTCATTTGCATTTGCATACAATTGACGGGCGATATCAGTAACTGCTGTGATTGCTTTTTCCGGGGATTCGTAACCCAGCATCTTGGCAAGCGCTCTATTCACACTGATTAATCGACCATCGGATGTTGTATGAAATACTCCCTCTATCGCATTATCGAAAAGATTGCGGAATTTTCGCTCGCTCTCGCGCAGCGTCTCTTCCACCTGCGTACGAAGGCGGAGCTCTTGTTGCGCTTCATGAAGCGCTTTATCCAGGTTCGCCACAGATAAGTATTGCAACAAAGCAAGCAAACCGATACATATGACAAAATTTATCCATAGACTTAATGAATTGTGAGCAACCGTGCTCACCGGCATAATACCCCAATTCTCCGCTAAGACAAAACCCAAGCTACCTAATATAGCAACCAAACCGGCTAAGAATCCTTGTTTCCATCCAAGTATCAACCCGGCAGCTAACACAATGATAAGGATATTCTGAATGGCGGGCGCTCTGATGCCTCCAGCCGACGACGCCAGTATAAAACTCAATAACATGCACGTAGCAACTAACAGGATAGAAGCAATCCTGGTGTATCCTTTTCTGTTGAGAAACAGCCAGCCGACGCTTAGAAAGTCAAAAATACCGATATTAAAGAGCCAGCGAAGGATATTGTGCGGCAATACAATACATTCAATTATTTCTGCTGCGGTTACGATAAGCGCAGAACCCACAACAAGGTTAAAAAACACCCGCGCCTTACGGGTGCGTTCACTATCCGGGAATGTTGGTGGAGTGAGTATTTTATACATTCGGTGACTCTTCTTTACGTACTAGCCCTCATCAGGACGTATCATTGGTTTATACTATTTCGATCGCGGATCCCGCTTGACTTAATTGAAATTAAAAAATAATCTCTTTCCGAATTTTTCACAACAATTTTCTTTCTATCTTCGTATGTCATATCATTTATCAGAATATTCAGAAGGCGGATAGGTTAATCCTCGGCGGGGTGGTTCACCGCAGTGTTTCTTACTTACTTGACAATCCCTACCGGTGAGTGTTGCATTCGGCTCGATTGATCAGGTGTTACCTGGAGAAGAATGTATGCGTTCTTTTTATTGCTTGGTTGTTTTGATGTTGCTTGTTCCGGTGTTTGTTTTTGCCGCCGAAGGGGATTATTCGATTCGGTTGGCGGTCGCCGCCAATCTTCAGGAGCTTTCCGTCAAGGCCAAGGATCTTCGCCTCCTGGACGCGGACGTTCGCGACGAACTTATCCGCCCCAAAGACGGCGCTGCGAAATTGCGCGCCGGTAAGGAAGGCATCGAGATCGCGGGTATAAAATTCTTACCGCGGTCGGTCATCATAACCGGCAACGGACCGTTGCAGATTGACGATCGGCGGCTGACCGGTGAAGTAGAGGTTGCCTGGTCCGCAAGCGGGTTAGCCGTGTACAACAATCTGCCGCTTGAGATTTACATAGAAGGGGTGATCGCCGCCGAAATGGGCGAGCAATGGCCGATGGAAGCCCTCAAGGCGCAGGCGGTGGCGGCCAGGACGTTTGGCCTTCGCCGGATGGTCTTCCGTCAGGGTGAGGATTTTGATGTCTCGGTCGGCACCCTCGATCAGGTTTATAGCGGTATCGCTAAGGTCGGCGATCAGGTGCGCGCCGCCGTGGAAAAAACGGACGGCGAGGTGCTGACGTACGGCAACATTCCGGCCGAAACGTTGTTTCATAGTTGTTGCGGCGGCGGGACGCGCTCGGCGGAGGAAGTTTTTGGGAGTAAGCGCGCCTATCTGGTGGCGGTGCAGGACCCCGATTGCCGCGACTGTCCGCATGCTCAGTGGAAGGCTGAGCTGACGCTCGGGCAGCTCAGTGAGATACTCACCAAAGCCGGCAAGAGCAACGCACGCGTTGATGACGTGCGGGAGGCAACCAGCTCCGGCGGCCGCACGGGAATGGAGATAAGCGCCGACCAGGGCAGGCAAAGCTTGTTTGTCACCCGCGAACAGCTGCGGGTGCTTTTGGGTGGCATTCTCTTGAGCGGTCGATTTTCCTGGCAGCTCGAACGGGGCACGATACGATTCCAAGGTCGGGGGTATGGTCATGGGGTGGGGATGTGTCAATGGGGTGCGCGAGGTATGGCCCTGCGGGGCCAGGATTACCGGGCCATTCTCAGGCGTTACTATCCCGGCTGTCAGCTCCGGAAGTTATACTAATGCGCGTAGCTGACTTCATGTACGATCTCCCCGAGCGGCTGATTGCTCAGACGCCGGCACCCCGTCGGGACGGCTCCCGGTTACTGGTGATACCCGAAAGCGACGCCCCCTGTGAACACCGCTCTTTTCACGAATTCGGCAGCTTGCTTAAGTCTGGGGATTTATTGGTGCTCAACGATACCCGGGTCATCCCGGCGCGCTTGCACGGCCGTAAGCCGAGCGGCGGAAAGGTTGAGATTCTGCTCGATCGGCCCGTGGGAACAACACGGTTTGATGGCGGCAGATTCTACCAGCGCTGGAGTTGTTTATGGAAGGCTTCCAAACCCGTGCGGGCGGGTAGTGAGGTGTACCTACCCGCCGGCGGTATCGCGCAGGTTGCAGAACGTTCGTTGGATAACGCCGAAGTCATCGTGGTATTAGATCTGCCCCAGGAGAGCCTAGAGTATCTCAACCGTCATGGCGAGGTTCCGCTTCCGCCCTATATCAAGCGCAGAATCAAAAACGGGAATGAGGAATTGGATCGAGAACGCTACCAGACAGTTTTTGCGCGCGATCCGGGGGCGGTAGCGGCGCCGACCGCCGGCCTCCATTTCACCGAGGAGTTGCTCGGTACGCTACGAACGCACGGTGTAGAGCTCGCGTATATAACGCTCCACGTCGGTTTCGGAACGTTCCAACCAATACGGGGGGAGGCATTGGATGAGCATGTTATGCATGCCGAGCGCTTTACTATTTCAGCACAGACCGCGGCGGCTATCGCTGCTGCTAAGAGGAAGGGAAAGCGGGTGGTGGCGGTTGGTACTACCGTGGTGCGCGCGCTCGAGACGGCTTTTTGGGACGGCGGGGTGCAGCCGGGCGCCTCTGAGACACGCCTGTTCCTACGGCCAGGATCGACCTTTCGAGTAATCGACGCTCTGCTGACAAATTTTCATTTGCCCGGTTCGACCCTGCTGATGCTCGTGTGCGCGTTCCGCGGGCGCGATCGGGTGCTGGCGGCGTATCGGGAGGCGGTTGCGCGGGAGTACCGCTTCTTTTCTTACGGCGACGCGATGTTTTTGGAGTGAATGTGTTCTTGGGAATCCATTGCGCGTTGGGTGACGCCGAGCAGGGGGCCCTTAGAGACTGTTACCTCACGAAAGTGAGGGTTACAGTCTCTTATCCTTTTAAGGGCCCGCCGAACGGGGCCGCATCTCGCTTCGCTCGATGGATAAGAGATTGTAAGCCTCGCTCAGCTCGGCAACAATCTCTAAGATGCAAGGCGGCAGGACCCGGCGCGCTCAGGTGAGAAGGTCATCCAGCATGGACACACGCTTACATTTTGAAGTCACGAAGAAGGACCCGATTGGCAACGCGCGGTCGGGTCTGCTCACCACCCGCCGGGGTGCGATACCGACACCGGTATTCATGCCGGTTGGATCGGCCGGGTCGGTTAAAGCCTGCGATCCGGAAGAGCTCAAAGCGCTGGGGTTTGGCCTTATTCTCGGGAACACCTATCACCTCATGCTTCGACCGGGACCAGAGATAATCGCCGAGCAGGGCGGGCTGCATCGCTTCATGGCGTGGGACGGATCCATCCTCACCGACAGCGGCGGTTATCAAGTGTTCAGTCTGGCGGAATTGCGCACGATATCCGAGCAGGGAGTGGAATTTCGCAGCCACCTCGACGGCAGCCTCCAACACCTAAGCCCCGAACGCGCCATCGCCATTCAAGAGGCGCTGGGGTCCGATATCATGATGGTACTTGACGAATGCCCAGCCCACGATGTCAGCCGCTCGTACCTGGAAGATTCTCTGCGACGCACCACTCGTTGGGCCAAGCGCTGCCTCGACGCGCGCAGTCCACAGGCCGGGGCATTATTCGGCATTGTTCAGGGTGGGTTGGATGCCAACGTGCGCCTGCGCCATCTGGAGGAGATTGCTGCATTGCCCTTCGAGGGGTTGGCCATCGGTGGTTTATCGGTGGGCGAGGACCCCGCGGCTACGGCCGACATGATAGCCACGCTCGCGCCGCGCATGCCGCAGGATCGACCGCGCTACCTCATGGGCATGGGAAAGCCTGCGGACATTATCCGCGCCGTGCAGGCGGGAGTGGACCTATTTGACTGCGTTATCCCCACCCGCAACGCTAGAAACGGTCAACTGTTCACCTGGCACGGCCCGCTGCAGATTCGAAACCAGAAGCACGCCCGCGAGCGCGAGCCTGTCGATCCGGATTGCGACTGTCCCGCCTGCCGGCGTTTTAGTCGATCGTACCTACGTCATTTGTTCATGGCAAATGAGATGTTAGGGTTTCGCTTGAATACGTTACATAACTTATTTTTCTATGCCGAGCTCATGCGGCGGATACAAAACGCCATCGAGAACGGAAATTATTCGGCATGGGCTGAAGGCACGATAAGACAACTTGAAGTATCGGATAAGCGATAAACGTTTCTACTCAGGAAAATACCTCTCCCGCCCTCATCCCAACCTTCTCCCGCTCGCGGGAGAAGGGAACGACTATAGAACAATTGGCAAGGTAACAGGTACGTTCCGAAGTGACCTATTATAGTGTGAGGAAAAAAACATTTGATCTACCTAGTAGCTTCTGCTAAAGGGGGTTACTTGTTCTGGTACGTTAATTATTAGGTTGATGTAATTTTCAACAATACATAAGAGGAGTTATAAGTGGAAAAGCTTATATTGGCGCTGGTAGCGCAACAAGCCGAGGGCGGAGCGGGTACCGGGCAATCCGGCGGATGGCAACAGATGCTCAACATGGGGTTTTTCATCTTAGTCATCTTTGTGATTATTTTCTTTTTGATCATCCGACCCCAGCAAAAGCAACAAAAAAAGCAACGGGAAATGCTGGCTGCCCTAAAGAAGGGCGATCGGGTGTTGACCGCGTCGGGCATCTTCGGAACGATTACCAACTTGACCGATACCGTGGTGACGTTGGAAATTGCAAAGAGCGTTCACATCCGGTTGGTGCGCAGTCAAATCGCCGGACCCGCTCCCACCGAGAAGACAGAGGACATGGGAGCCGCAGATACAAAATAAGCTGACTCAAGGGATAAGAGATTGCCCCGAGGATAAGAGACGGTAAGCCTCGCTCGCTTACGCTCGCGCGCTAACAGTCTCTAAGGAGATGAATGCGATGGAGAAAGCCTGGTATTGGAAGGTTGCTCTCGTGGTTGTACTCACGCTGGGATCGGTTGGGTACCTTCTGCCAACGTTCATACCGGAAAAACTCCCGGAATGGTATACCGGGTTTTTCAACAAGCGCATCAACCTTGGTCTCGATCTTCAGGGTGGCATACATCTCGTGCTGGGAGTGGAAGTTGAGAAGGCCTTAGAGGACAAAGCCGATCAGTATGTCAACGATTTCCGAGATGCTTTGAAGGAAAACCTCATTCCGTATAAGAGCATCACGCACATCCCGGGCACCTACGATATCCAATTTGAATTGGAGAGCAGCAGCGACATTACAAAACTTCGCAAGCGCGTTTTGGAAAATTATAAACTGAAGGTCACCGAGGGCACCGACGAAAGTCGCGGCATTGTTCGCGTGACCTTTGATCCCGCCTACGTCAATGATCTGCGTAAGAATGCTCGTGACCAGGCTCGTATGACCATACGTAACCGCATCGACGAATTCGGCGTGTCCGAGCCGACCATCGCCCCGGCCGGCGAAAACGGGATCCTGGTTCAGATTCCCTATAAGGCGGGTGAGGGCAATTTTGATCCGGAGCGAGCGAAAAAACTCCTCGGTCGCACCGCGCAGCTCGAATTCAAGATAGTGGATGACAAAAGCGATTTCATTCAGAAGTTGAGAAATAAGCTGCCGGAAGGAATCCATATGGATAGCACCGTCTCGCGCGGACCCGGCGGCGAGGCGGTAACTGAATATTTCCTTTACGCTAAAGGCACCGGCGTCGAGGGAAAGGATCGCCTGATGGACTTTTTCAACAATGTTTCCGAAATGGAAGCATTCTTGAAGGATAAAAAGGTTGATCCAAAAACCATCTCCGAGATCCTTGAGTTAGCGAAAAATGGGATCACGTCATCTGAACATATACAGATACAAAAATTGGCGCTGCAGGTCCTTGGCACCCCTGAAGAGAAGGCAGCCGGGGAAGAGGTCCTTCAACCAGAGCCGGCGCCCGGGCCAAGCAGCGGCCGCGTTGAAGAGAATAAGCCGACGAGCAAGGAAATCACTTCTCCGCCGTCGGGTGCAACAGAGAAGCCAAAAACCGCGTACGCCGAATTTCTTGAGTTGCTCAAAGGGAAAGTTCCCGCGGGCCATGAGATCGCTTACGGTCGTAAAGAATCGCAACTCGAAACGACCTATCGGACGTACTATCTGAATTCCGCGGCGTCATTGACCGGCGACTACATTACGGATGCCCGGGTACAGCCGGATCCCGAGACCGGGGCGCCGGAGGTGTCGCTGACCTTCGACCGGATCGGTGGCCTTAAGTTTGAGAAACTTACCGGCGAGCATGTCGGGGAGCGCATGGCGATCGTTCTCGAAGGCGAGGTTAACTCGGCGCCTGTGATTCAAACACGTATCGGCGGCGGCCGGGCGCGCATCACCTTGGGCGCCGGGCGCAACCAAAACGAGACCCTCAACGAGGCCAACGATCTGGCGGTAGTGCTGCGCGCCGGAGCGTTGCCCGCGCCGATTCAAATCCTGGAAGAGCGGACGGTCGGCCCGACCATGGGCGAGGATGCGCTCAGGCAAGGCACCTGGGCGTTGGCGATTGGATTTGCCCTGACGATATTATTTATGGCGGTCTATTACGGCATCTCGGGTTTGATAGCCGACTGCGCCTTGTTGCTGAACGCCTTGTTCATTCTCGCCGTCATGGCCGCCCTGCAGGCCACCCTGACGTTGCCTGGAATGGCCGGCATAGTGCTGACGCTGGGTATGGCGGTCGACGCCAACGTTATCATCAACGAGCGTATTCGCGAAGAGCTGCGGCTGGGCAAGACGCCGCGCGCCGCGGTCGATACCGGGTATGCGCGGGCATTTTGGACCATCTTCGATTCCAATTTCACGACGCTCATATCCGGGGTAGTTCTCTGGTCGTATGGCTCGGGTCCGGTCCAGGGCTTTGCGGTCACCTTGATTATCGGCCTGATCGCCTCGATGTTCACCGCCATTTTTGTCACCCGCGTGGTCATGGATTGGATCACCATCCATCGCAAAGCGGAAAAACTCAGCGTCTAACGCAGCCGGAGAATTGGCCGGAGGAACTATATGGAATTCTTTACGCCAGGTTCATTGAAGATCGATTTTATGGGCAAACGGAATCTCTGGATGACCATCTCCGCCTGTTTGGTAACGCTCTCGATCGTTGTTGTGGTCTGGCGGCAACTGAGCGGCACTCTCAATTGGGGGGTCGACTTTGCCGGCGGCACGGTGATCGAACTTGAGTTTAAGAAGGAAGTTCCCATCGAGCAGGTGCGTAAGGCGGTCGAGCAGCTCGGCTATGAAAAGAGCGTCATCCAGCACGCCTTTTTTGCCGGCAAAGAGGGCCAGGTCGAATACATGATCCGCGTTGAGCGCATCGCCATCCTCAGCGACAGCGACAAGGTTGCACTGGAAACGAGCCTCAAAGAGAAATTTGGACAACGCCTTACCTTTATACGGTTTGATCCCGATGCGGGCGATCAATTCGAATTGACCTTCGCAAAGCCGACCGATGAAGGCGAGATCCAAAATACGCTGACGGAGCTAGCTCAAAAACTCAATAAACCCGAGCTGACCAATATTAAGGTGCGCAAGGAAGGCAAGGAAAACGAACAGCGCTACAACGTGCTGATGACCGGAGTGGCCACCCAGATTGAGAATGAGCTCAAGAAGAAGTTTGCCCAAGAGGAACCGAGCGTTCGGAAGGTGGAGTTTGTCGGTCCGCAGGTGGGTAAGAAGCTGCGTAACGACGGAATCCTATCGTTGGTCTACGCGTTGCTCGGCATATTGGTCTACGTCGGCTTCCGGTTCAACGTGCTCTTTTCCCCGGGCGCCGTGATCGCGCTGTTTCATGACGTGATTATCACCACGGGGATCGCCGCCCTGTTCAGGATTGAGTTTAACCTGACGTTCGTAGCGGCCATTCTGACCATCGTCGGCTACTCGATCAACGACACCATTGTGATCTACGACCGCATCCGCGAGAACATCGCGCGCTTCAAGACGCAGCCGCTCGATAAGCAGATGAATATCGCCCTCAACGAGACGCTCTCGCGCACCATCAACACCTCGCTGGTCACCTTCCTGTCGCTGATGGGTCTGCTGTTTATGGGCTTCGGCGAGATCCGCGAATTCGCAATCGTCATGGGCATCGGTATTGTTTTTGGCACCTATTCGAGTATTTACGTTGCATCCGCCCTCACGCAAGTGTTTGACACCTGGATGAAGAAGATCAAACCGGCATGATCGGTAAACCGCGTTGGACCTGGGATGTGCGGCCGGTCGATCGGGAGCGCACGGCGCAGGTGGCCGCCGATCTCGACGTTCCACCGGTCGTCGCCCAGGTGCTTCATGCCCGCGGCATAGACGACCGGGCGGACGCCGTACGGTTTCTGCACCCTGCGCTTACCGATCTGCCGGAGCCCTATTCCCTGCTGGGGTTGCCGGCCGCGGTTGCTCGCTTGGAACAGGCCATCAAAGCCGACGAAAAGGTATGTATCTTTGGCGATTATGACGTAGACGGCGTGACCTCGACCGCGGTGTTGTTGTTATGGTTGCGGCAGGTTGGGCTGCCGGTTGAGTACTACATTCCTTCGCGCGAAAAAGAAGGCTATGGTCTCAGCCAGGCGGTGGTCACGGGAATCGTCGGCCGCGGTGTTACCTTGCTGATAACCGTCGACTGTGGGATTTCTGACGTTGCGGAGATTCGGGCAGCTCGATCGGTCGGGTTGGACGTCATCGTCATCGATCACCATCAAATTCCGGAGGTGCTGCCCGATGCCCTTGCCATCCTCAACCCGCACCAAAACGACTGTCCTTTCCCGGATAAAGACCTGGCCGCGGTCGGGGTGGTGTTTGAATTGGTGATGGCGTTGCGGGCGTCGCTGCGTTCAGGCGGCTTTTTTCAAAGTCGACCGGAACCCAATTTGAGGGAATATCTCGATCTGGTAAGCCTCGGCACGGTCGCCGATATGGTGCCGTTGGTCGGGACTAACCGTATTCTCACCTATTTTGGATTGCGAGAGTTGGCTGCCGGACGGCGGCCCGGAATAGCCGCGCTCAAGGAAGTTGCCGGGGTGTCCGGCGCGGAGACGACCGTCGGCCAAGTGGCATTTCGGCTGGCGCCGCGAATCAACGCGATCGGACGGCTTGACCAAGCGAGCAAGGCGGTGGAACTGCTTACCACCCAATCATATCAACAGGCGCTTACCCTTGCCCGTGAACTCGATCAAGCCAACGCCGAACGCCAGACCATTGAGCAAGAGATATTAGACGACGCCATGCGCCAGGCGGAGGAGCAGCTCGCCCGGGGCGATGTGTCGGGGTTGGTTCTGGCCTCCGAGGATTGGCATGTCGGGGTGGTGGGTATCGTGGCATCTCGCCTGGTTGAACGCTTTGGCTGTCCGGTGGCGTTGATTGCGCTCACGGGCGAAGAATGCCGCGGTTCGGCGCGCGGCACCGAGGATATTCATCTGTATGAATGTCTCCAGGCCTGCGCCGACACGTTGCTCGCCTTTGGCGGGCACAGCGCGGCCGCCGGCCTGACTATTAATCGGGGAATGCTCGATGATTTTCGACGGGCCTTTTTACAGATTTTAGACAAGCGGCGCAGCAAAGGAGCGACGCGAAAACTCTGGATCGATGCGGAGATCCAGCCATCGGTATGGACCTACGATCTGATTTCTCAACTTAACCTGCTGGCGCCCCATGGCATCGGCAATCCCGAGCCCATTTTTGTCGGTCGCAACCTTGAAGTAAAATCGGCACGGTTGGTGGGCAACAAGCCGCCGTTTCATGTGCGCGGGGTAGTGCTCGACCAGGGTAAGCCCTGTGATGTGATTGGGTTTCGAATTGGTGAGCGTCTCGAGGAATTTCGCGGATACGTCGATGTGGCCTATACCCCCGAACGCAACGACTTCAACGGTCAAACCACCATTCAATTGCGCTTGATCGATTTACGCCGCAGCGATTGAACGTTGTGCATTCAATGTCCGAACATCGGCCCGTTGGGACCGAGGTGGCAGGAGTAGCAGCCGAACCCTCTGTGGGTTATGATGCTGAAACTTTTCAGGCCCAGGGCTTCGCTCATCACCGGCACCAGGCGGTCCAGCTTCAGCCGGGTGGTTTCCGGATATTTCTTGAACTCCGGCCCGAGCAGCGCCTCTCCGCTGAGCCGCGGCAGGTGGTCGGTGGGCATGTGGTAGGTGCCGGCAATCGCCCCCGAGCCGTGGCACAGGGTGCAATCAACCTGAGTGAAGCGATCCGGCCGCCAGGCGCGAAACACCGCAGCGGCGCGGGGCAGAACCACCTCGGTCATGTGCGCCTTCTTCTGCTCGTGGCTCATCTCCGGCCAGGTGAGTCGCTCCCCGGATGGCACCATCGGACCAACGCGCTTGGGGTAGCAACTGCCCACTGCGAGTGCGGCCATGAACAGACCGATCCACAGAAGCAAGGTTCGATGATCGCTTGTACCCATGGATCCTCCTTATGAATCTGAGTTAGACAAACATCCCATTTTTTAAGTAGTTATTCCAATACATGGATATTTTTTCAACTAATTATTTTCGCTTTTCTGTATATCATGTCAATGGAAGTGCAGTGAGAGATAACGGGAGCCATGAAACCAACAGGGGTGGGTGGGTCGGTGCAGAGCGTATCCCGCAACGCATCCATCACGGCTTGTTTTTCCAGCTCACATTCCATTTTTCATGGGTGGAACGAACCTCCGTGAGGTATTCCTCGATCCAGTCTTCGATATCGGGGCTGATGTAGAACCTGGGCTCCATGAGCGGGTCGTCCGCCGAAATAACGCCCTCGCTAACCGCAATGTCGAACAGCGGTGTATGCGGCATTAACCGTATCCCCGCACAGAAATCCAGCATCATGGGTTTTCGTTCTTCGAGGAATCGGATGGACTCTTCCACCGTCTCCCTGTTCTCCCCAGGGGCACCGAACAGCAGGGAGAGGAGGTAGCTTATTTCCATTTCTTCCAGCAGTATCAGGCAGGACTTTAATTCATCCTTGGTGAAGCCCTTTCGCAGTACGTGGAGCATCTTTTCAGAGCAAGCGTCACAACTGGGTGAGGCTGCCGCACAGCCGGCTTTTTTCATCAATTCAAGGAGTGATCTGTCTACAAAGGCAGGATGTACTGTGGCCACCCAGTTAATACTGAGACCGCGACCGATAATAGCCTGGCAGATGGCTTTGGCATGTTCTACCGGATGATTGAAAATGGCATCAGTAAAATACACCAGTTTAACGCCAATGTCCTTCTGGATCGATTCCAGCTCCTCCGCTACTGTCTGCGGAGATTTCATCCGCCAGTGTTTACCCATAACATGCGGGCCGTCACAATAGAGACACTCAAAGGTGCAGCCCTGTTTTACCACGATATTGGCCATGCCCCTTTTTTTGGCGTATTGCTGATTATCGAACAAGTCCCTGCGTGGAGGCTTCAGCGCGTCCAGGTTGGTGACGAATTCGCGCGGATTATATTGAACTCCACCTGCATCTCTCCATACCAGTCCCGGTAGATCCGTGTATTCAGAGCCTTGTCCTATTCGATCTACCAGCTTCGGAAATACGGTTTCACCTTCGCCGATAACTCCGAAATCGGGCTCAAGATATTCAAAAACCGCCAACGGACTGACAGTAAACGCCGGTCCGCCGATGATAATGGTGGCTTGGGAGTTTTCCCTGCATACTTCCACGAATTTTTTATCCAGGGGTAGATAGTATTCTGTATTGAGACAGCTTTGATTATCTAGATTTCTGATCGAAAGGGCGATTATCTGGGCTTAAATCGTGCCAAGGTTCGATTTAATTCTGCTTCGGGCTGATCGCAAAACATCAAGTCAAGCACATTGATCTCGTGTCGCGATTCATCCATCTGGGCAATGATGGACGCCAGTCCCAGCGGCATCGGCAGTATGGCAGCTCTGGACCGATTGGTCGAGACAAACAGTATCCTCATACCAGATTCTCCTGTTATTGGTAAAAATATTAACGCTGATGAATCAGTAACCGAACGAGGTCACATCTTAACTGTTCATTATTCATTTTATCTTTCTTAACTTCTTCAAAAATAGTTAATAATTAATATCGCGATCCCTTTCGGGTTCAGAAGTTACCAGCTTCTTTTTCAATTTGTTTCAATGTTTCTTCAAGGATTGAGTTAATAAGTAAATGAGCATAACGATAAAATCAGCCGCGCGCTTTTTACCTTGGCTGAATTTGTTTCGTTATGCCTGGTTACTCATTGCAATAAGTTTGCTAACCGTATTCCAGTTTCTGGCCGTTACTGAAACCCCAAGAGCTTGCTCGACTTTGGCGGCCAACTTGGAACGACCAATCCCCTCTGGTGCGTATAGATAGAATATCTTTTTGCTGAGCTTAAATTCTTCGGAAGGTGATTTTACATTCATAAGTGCATCCAAGTCAGGCTTTATCGGGTTGGCTTCCAGGAAAAAGAAATGTAAAGCTTTTCCATTAGCTGTCTTAAAAGGGTTCTTTTCAATAGCATCTTTCAATTCTGAAACTCCCAGTAGCAATACTCTCGGTTTGAATCCATGACTTTTCAGAATGTTAGAGCTTATCTCTGATGCAATCTTTTTTGTTTGGTCTTTCTTGGTCAAGAACACTGCATTACCACTCTGTATGTATGTTTTGACTTTTTCGAATCCCATACCTTCAAAAATTCTGGCAAGATCTTTCATCGGCAAAATGTTTTTTCCACCGACATTAATGCCTCGAAATAGAGCGATATACATATTCACTTCGACTCCCTACGTGGCATAACAAAGAAATCAGCGGATGGGGCAGCGCAAAGCGCTGGCGCAGTCCGCTGGATTGACTTGTTGTACGATTATTTTATTCTGTTCTTGGATCGGCAATTCTGCCAATAAATAAAATACTCCCCGTTTTGATGTCACGAATTAGAAACACAAAAGGATGATCCGCTCGAAAGGTTGGAGGTATAGAAAGAGCCTTCATGACAACTCCCGTCGCGGCAGCAGCTTCTGTCCCTTCTTCATCAACATCTACGTAAGCTTTATGAATAACGTTGCTTATGTAAAGATCCTTTTTGCCCGTAATTCCTGAAAAGTCTGCCTTGTGAAATGCAAATGAATCAGGCATACCCATTTTACGAAGGATGTCTTTTAATTCAAACGCAGTTGTAGTTTTAAATTTTGGCAAACTTACAATTATTTCTGATTCATATGCAGTGGAGAGTTCATCTATCCAACGTGAGACATTTTCATTTGTAAGGACTTTTTCAAGATTTGCTAAACCATCAACCTTGTTGGGCAGAAAGATAACCATAGATAAGTCTTTTCCTTCATAAGGTAATTCTATAGCGCTAAATTCATTGAAGTTATCATACTTATACTTAAATTTTGATTCTTTGTTCATCATGGAAACCTTTATTGTTTTATCAGGGGCGATATAAAAATCAGTATCTTTTGTCATTGTTTTATCAAATTGGTTCGACCAGTTTCCCTTGAAATAGATCGCATTGCAAAGAACTAATACTGTATAAGCATCGAGCACGTCCTTACTAATCATTTTTGTGATTTTCTTTTGAGTTCTATCTTCCACCCAGCTATTTATCTTCTGTCGAGCAGCCTCGCGTTGTTTCACAAAATCAACGAAATCCAAGCTAGCACCATAATATTTTTTATTTAAGTCAATGAAAGAAGACAGGAAATGATAACTCTCTTCTGCCCATAATGAATTGGCTATGCTGAGTTCGATATGTCCTTTATTTTGGATAGTATTTAGTTCTGATTGGAGCTTTGAAAACGATGAATGCAATGACTCCTGATTCAAAGTAAAATGTAATACTTCTGCCATTTGTTTGGCTGTTTGGCCTCTCGCGCCAGCGTAAGTCATTGCAAGTACAGTAGAAATACTGTAGGGGGAGAAGAATAAGTTACCTTTTTGATCTTTGAGTTTCTGATATAGATTAAAGCCAAAATCGTTATTGCCCTTCACTAATGTTTGAATATCACTGTCTGTTTCTGCAATTACGAGGCAAGAGCTTAATATAAGTGCAACGACCACAATACGTTGAAAAAGTTTGAGTTTGTTCTTCATTTTTGCTCCTTTGTCCTTTGTATTAGTGCAACGCTGCCGTTGACCGGTCGGGGCCGCGAAGCGGAACCAAGCCGGTCGAACCGCTTGTTAGGCCCCGGCATCGAGAAACGTCTGGATCGTAGCATAGGCGACTACTCGACTGAGGGCCTGCCAGAAACCAAGCTCTTGTTCGTTGGCTGACCGATGGATGCCGTCTCTGTCCCAGTAGTCGATCGCGCTATGGTCCGGAGAATAGCACCAAGACCCGTGCGCAAAGGCATTCCGAAACGCACGAAGCTCTCCTGAAACAAGATAAGTACAGCATCGGGCGACGACCGTGTCAGATGGAAATGCCTTCTTAAGCCCGTAGAACCAATGATCGCGCAGATAGACGAAGCATACGTAGCTCTGCGTGATCACCCGGGCGCGGCCTACTGATGGGTCGTACACTTTCTCCGAGGCCATCAACCACTGGTCGAATGCAAGGAGTTCATCGCGACGTGCGCTCAACGGGATAGGCGAACCGTCCGTGATGCCACCTCTCACGTCGGCCGGGGCCCTAGAAACCTCTTCGGCGATTGTGGAAACAGGGTGACGGGACTGCTCCAGCGTAAGACAGACATCCTCCTGTAGCCGGACAACCCATTGCTGCATTTGTGAGTCCAAATCTCGCCAGTTCGTCATTTTGGCAAGCCTCTTACGGCCCAACAAGTGATTCTATAGTTTCTGTATATCTCCACAATCTTTGCTATTCCCTCAGCACACCTTGCAACGACAGATCGTATTTTTCCATGCGATCCATCGATTTTTGCCCACGTGTGTTCTGAGAAACCTATGTAGCGACAATAAATAATCTCTTAACATTTTTTTCAACTAGTTTTTTCGCCTTTCTGCAAACCACATTCTTGTCAGGTTCTACGAAAGTCAGAAGATTCTCTCCAAGATGCCATCCAATTATCTTGTAACCTATCTGAATTGGATGATACCCAGTAAAATAGGGGTGGCCACTAGGATCAAGGTGATTCATGTATTACCTAGTTGAAACAAACAAAACATTCGACCAAGCATCGGCGGACCTTGAATCAGCGGTCAAACGCAATGGCTTCGGGGTCTAGAGGAAATGACTATCCAGATGGTTGACGAGGCGAAATGAATACTAGCCTCTTTCCTACTCTCCCATCGTGTTGCAACTTGGCGGCGGTTCCGGTCCAAGCGCTGGCCGAGCGCGAACGGTGGTTCTTTGCCTCGTTCATGCCGGATGCCGTTACTGCCGTTGTGCTGGCGCATCATGTGGTAACGGAGGAAGAGTGGACCTGGTATTCAACCGGCGGATGTGAAGAGCACTGTGCTGCGGATGATCATCTGAGGAGTCTCTGCGAGGCGATCAGGGACCAGTTGGTTCAAAAGGGTTACCGCGCCGTGCTGGTGACGTATCCCGGGAGCGGCCTGCAATTCCGTCTCGTCGCTGAAGCTGCGGGGCTTGGCAAGATCGGGACCAATACGTTCTTGTTTCACCCGGTCTGGGGTCCGTGGGTTCATCTCAGGGTTATCGGGACAACCGCCGCGGTGGATCTGCGGCCGGAGATGTCGGGCGAGCAATTCTGCGACGAGTGCGATCTGTGCATATACGAGTGTCCTGCCAGCGCGATCTCGGAAAACGAGTTTCAAGGACTCCAATGCCGATCGTACCGAAAGGCCAAAGGAGAATATGAGCCGCGCGGTCCGGAAGGCCTCCTGCCATGGTGTTTGCGGTGCGTTTGGATTTGTCCGAAAGGGGAGCAGCCAAGGTCACGGGTGAGTTATGAATGAGCTGCCGAGTTTATTTTCCAAAAACTCACCGACAGAATACATCTGTACCTATCCGGTATTAGACTTCTTCCGTTTGCCCAATTAAGAGGTTTGGCGCGGAAGTTTATTACCGATGTCCACCGTGGCCGCCGAAACCGCCTCTGCCTGCGAACCCGCCTCCACCAGAGAACCCACCTCTTCCCGCGAATCCGCCTCGGGACGTAGTGGCAAAACCATGGGAGGATGAAAAACTTCGAGGTGATGAAAAACTATGAGGCGAACCAAAACTATGTGTTGCAGGCGCCCGGTACCCCGATCGGTGAGGCATGCCGTATGAACCATGCGATGACATTCGGTAACCGGGTGAGACCTGGTTGTGACCATGCCAGCGCCCACCCTGCCAGTAGCCGCGTCCGTTCCATCCAGCGTAGCCATGATGGTTTTCAAAGCCATACCAGTGACCATACCCATGGCCATACCAACCGAAGTACCACGGACCATATATGCCGAAGAACGGCATTGGTCCGAAACCCCATAACCAGGGCGCAACTACCCAGCACCAACCGGCGGTCGGATAGTAAACGTACATGTCCGGAAGGTCTCCGCTCGGAGGCACATAGCTGTATGCGTCCCCGTAAGGCATCCAGATCCAGCCGTATTGATCCGTGTAAACCCATTGCCCCGTTGGAGCAACTTCTTGGGTCGAGGCTTGCGTATCGTTGGACGGTGGAACAGGAGCTTCTGTTGGTGGCGGTGGAGGCGCATTCGTCGGTGTGGGAGAGGACGGTTGCACCGGTTGTGGATCGGATTCACTGGCAGCAGCCACCTTCAGGGTGGCTGTTTGACCGTAGGCGCTCGACCGTGCAATACCCGCTGCTAGCGTCAATGCCGCAAAAAAAACTACAATTTTAACAAAAGGTTTCATGACTGCACCTCGACTCAATACTATACATTTCAGCCTTAGTCGTCAAGCCCAGGTGCCCAGCATCTTTCTCCCAAACGACCGAGATGATGGCGCTTTGAGTCTCCTCTGATACTTTTTCAGGCACTGCTTGGTAGTATCACCTGATCCTATTGTGTTTCTTGAACCAATCAAAAGTATCTGCGATAGTCTCGCTCACGGGGCGGGGTTGATATCCAAATTCGGCTGTCGCCTTGGCGTGGCTAATGAACCGGTTGCTGTCCTTGAGGATCTGGATCGATTCTCGGGTAAACAACGGACGATGTTTGAGCAGTCGCGCATATAACTCCCCGAAGGGTGCGCCATAAGCCGCCAACCAAAGCGGGATTATGAGATGCGGTCTCTTTATTCCGCACACTTTCTCAATAATGCCGGCTAACTCAGAAAAACTGAGCCAATGACCTGAGAGGAGGTAGCGTTCCCCCGTCCGACCAAGCTTCTCTGCCTGCATAGCCCCCCTGACTACATCGCGGACATCCACCCAGTCGAACCCACCGTTGACCAACGCCGGCATTTTTCGATTGAAAAACATCAACAGGGCCGAACCCATAGGGGAGGGTTTGTAGTCGTACGGTCCGATGATTGAGGTCGGGTTTACCATCACCGCATCGAGTCCCTGGCCGCAAGCCTCCCGAACGGCGGATTCGCCAAGGGCCTTGCTGTGGTCGTACGCTAAGCAACGCGTACCGCTGACATGCGGACGCTCCTCGCAGAGCGGTTGATCATGGGGATGTTGGCAAAACGCGTGAATAGAAGAAAAGTGAACCAACCGCCGAACACGGCACTTTTTAGCGGCCTGCACCACGTTGCGCGCGCCGGTACCGTTGACTGCCTGCACCGAACCGTCCCGGTCGCCAGCGATTGAGATCTGGGCGGCCAGATGGTAGACCACGTCGGCGCCGTTGAATGCATGCTCGAGCGACATCGGATCGAGCACATCTGCTTTGACCGTCTCAAGCGGCAACCCGGCGATCGCCCGGGTATCATTGCGGATTACTGCCCGAACCTTTCTTCCTTCGGCAAGCAACGCGCGAACCAAGTTGCCACCAACGTGGCCAGCCGAGCCGGTGACTACGGTCAGAAGTGTCGTCATGAGCAATACCCTTGGTATCGGAACGATTGACAAT
Source organism: uncultured delta proteobacterium (assembly GCA_963754925.1). Taxonomy (GTDB): domain Bacteria; phylum Myxococcota; class B64-G9; order B64-G9; family B64-G9; genus CAVWHX01. Next base: position 56,620 of record CAVWHX010000011.1, on the reverse strand, counting down.
AATGAGAAAAAGAGTCACACACTACGGGTACGATTAAGGAGTGACTTCGTGGAATTGTTTTCATCGCCTACCATCCTCCGATTTCGATGACGTCTGTTCGGTCGCCGTTAAGGCTAATCATGAACGGCTCTATCATGCAATCAAGAAACCCAAGGCGACGGACCGTTCGGTGAGAAAAGACTTTTTCACCTACCAACAATTAGTATCCTCAAGCAACGACATGATTAATTTGTTGCAGTTTCAGGCAATAAAACGATCGACCGAAGTGTTACAACCAGGGGGAGGGCATGCATGCTAGGGGAAGGCAGACTTTTGGAAAAGCAGCAGCTTTATAAAAATGAACTGGAATTCACCCTCGAGCGGGTTTGCCTCCCTGGCGGCACCGAGATTGAGTTGGAGATGGTCAGGCATCCCGGAGCGTCGGCGGTGGTGCCCTTTATCAACGAACATGAGATCTTACTCATTCGCCAGTACCGCTGGGCGACCGGAGGGTGGATCTACGAGATTCCGGCTGGAAAGCTCATGTCCGGCGAGAGTCCACAGCAGTGCGCTGAGCGCGAGTTGGCCGAGGAGATTGGGCAGCGAGCGGGCAAGCTCGAGTCGCTCGGCAGTATCTGGACCGTACCTGGTTTTTCTGACGAGCGCATCCATCTTTTTGTGGCGAGCGACCTCACCGCGGTTCCGAAATCCCAGGAGCCTGATGAGCTGATCGAGATTTTGCGGGTACCGTTTCGGGAAGTGCTTGAAATGGCGTTGCAGGGGGAACTCTGCGATTCCAAGAGCCTCAGCGCGCTCCTGCGGGTGGTGTTACGCATGGGACCGCGCGGGTTGTGGGTGGCTTAATGGCGGTGGTGGTTTCTTGCTCCTGAGGAGGTGCGACAAAAATGTTTGAAGGAAAGACCGTTTTTCAAATCATCAACATGGGCGGGTTCACCATGTACATACTTCTTTCCCTTTCGGTAGTGTGGATGGCTATCTTTCTCGAGCGCCTCTACCACTTCATGACGAGAACTATTGATCGAGTTGAGTTCATGGACCGCATTCGCGCGGAAATAAAAAAGTGTGCTTACGATGTTGCCATCAAGATCTGTGAGATGGAGGCAAAACCGATAACCAGCGTTGTGTGCGCGGGACTGAAGCAGCACGGCCGCGAGGGAAAAGACGTCATGGCCGCAATGGAACGGGAAATCCTCGTCGAGACGGTCAGGCTCGAACGGTACACCAGCATCGTCGGGGTAATTGGTAACGTGGCTGTCTACATTGGGCTTTTCGGCACCGTGCTGGGCATCGTGAACGCGTTCCACAATATCGCTTCCGAGGCCACCGGCGGGTTGGGAGCAGTCATGGCCGGGGTCGCCGAAGCCCTGATCTGCACCGCCACCGGTCTCTTGGTGGCCGTACCGGCCGTCGTTGTTTACAACTACTTCGTGAGACGTGTGGACGGTTTTGTGGTTGACATGGAATATTGCTCGTCCGAGCTCAACGATCTCATGATCGCCGAGGACAAAACCAAATGCTCAAGCAACGAGTAAAACGCGGGCGGGTGACGTCCGAGATCAACATCACCCCCTTTACCGACGTCGTTTTGGTGTTGCTGATCATTTTCATGATAACCACCCCGCTCATCATGCAGCAAAATGGCGCCGCCGGAGCGAAAGCGGGATCTGCCGATGAGGGTGGTTTCAATGTTCAGTTGCCGCAGGCGAAAACGGCCGATTTAACTTCCCACGATAATCATTTGGTTGTGGCTATATTAAAGGACGGCCGTATCGTGGTCGATGGAGAGGCCTTATCCGAAGACTATTTTATGTCTAAGCTTGCGGAAGTGAAGAAGCTTTCTCCCGATACCTTGGTGATCATCCAAGCCGATCTTGCCATCAATCACGGACGAGTGGTCGAGGTGATGGACATGGTGTCCCAGGCCGGTCTCAAGAGATTGGCCATCGCTACCGAAGAGAAGTAAGAGGCTGTTACGACCGAAGTGAGTTATCAGAGCTTGTTGACGAACGAAGTGAGGTTTACAAGCTCTTATCCTCTGGACAGCCTCTTATCCCCGAAGGGGATGAGAAATCGTTACGGAGCGAAAAAAAGGGATCGCGTTTACCGAGGGATAGAGCACTTTGGGAAGACGAACGAAAATCGTGTATTTTTGTTGCCTGGCTGTGGCGGTGGGTTTTCTCATCTACGCCGTGATCCATTCGGGGGGCAGCGGCAAGCAGGTTCAGCTGCAACGAGAGTTAGAGAAGACGCTGGAAGAAAATCAACATTTTAAGGAGGAAAATCACCGTCTTTCCCAAGAGGTCGAGGCGCTCAATCGGCGTCAAGACTATCTCGAAAAGCTCGCCCGCGATGAATTGGGCCTCGTGAGAAAGGATGAGTTGATCCTGCAGCTCGACAACCTTCCTCACCGTGATGCGGATGGGTCGAGCGTTGCGAAGTGAGTCGGGATCCCCATGAACCCGTGGTCGAAGGTCGCCTTGGTAGTGCGGTTCCTGGACCGACGCGTATTGGTCGAGGCAGTGGTGGCGACATTTGCGGTTTTACTCGCGCGTGGTCTGCTGCGTGACGTCACCGGGTTCACGGTAGCGTGTACGTGTGTGCTGAGCGTGGCCTTGCTGGTCAGAGTCATACGGATCAGGGCGTTTTTTACCGCGCGTCAGCACAAGACCCCGCGGCGCTGGCTTGACTACCTTCAGTTTGAGCTGCTCGCGGTCTGTGCGCTCTACCTCCTGATCTCCTTGAGCGGCGGCATGGAAAGCCCGCTGTATCCGCTGCTGTTTGTTTTCCTGTGTTCTTCGAGCGCGCTCGATGAACGACTGAGAAACAGCCTGGTGTTGGTACTGGTCAGCGGCGCTCTTGAGGCGGCTCAATGGTCCTCCGGGCCGCAAACAATTACCGGTCTGTTTGTTTCACACCTACTGGCGATAGCCAGCTTTCCGGTACTCCTACGGGTGCTGATGTCTGCCTTCACCAAAAAAAAACGAGCCGAGCTCACCGCCTGGCTTGAACAGGAACGGCGCAATGCCGAGCTCGAGGCATACGAGTATCGCCTGACGGCCGCCGCCCATCGCTCTGGCGAAATCGGCACCGCTCAATTGATAGAAGAACGCCGCAAAAATCTCCAAGTCAGTTCGTTCAAAGAGTTGGGGATTACCGCGGGAAACCTGCTCGAAGTTGCGGAGGCGGCCCTACGACCCCATATGGTGGCTCTGTATTGGCTTTCCTTGGATGATCAGACCGTGAAACTACACGATGCCCGGCCCTCAAGCGACGCGCTGACCACCGAACCGATCCCGGCCGGCAAAGGACTGATTGGGTCGATATTGAGCAAGAAGGGAACCGTTACGTATCAGGCGCGCACGTACAACCCCGAGCTTACACCCTACTATCGCAAACCGGTGGCCTTCACACGGTTCATGGGAGTTCCGCTTCTGGAGGGGGAACAGGAATATCCCCGGGGGGTTTTGATCGCCGATCGTACCGTGGACCTTCCCTTTGGTGATGACGACGAACGCGTGCTCAACTTCATTGCGCGCGAAATCCTGCGCGTCAACAAGGCGGAACGGTTATATATCGGTATGGAAGCGGTCAAGACTGAATTCGAATGGCTCAACGAGGCGAGCGATACCCTCAACCGGGCGCTCACCCTCGATGACGTCAAACGGGCGGTGCTTGAGTCCGTACGCAAGATCCACCATGAACCGATTGACTTTGCCGCGTTGACCTTGGTTGAAGAAGGCAAACGCGGAATGATGCTTGCCGGGGTGGATGCTTTGGAAGAGTGGCATGATTGGACCAAACAAAACTTAGATAGGATGGTCACCGGCGGATCTGACCTATGCACCCTGGCGGTGAAGCATCGTGAGATACAACCGCTACGCAGCAGCGGCCAGAATGAAAAGCAACTACAACTTTTCGACAAACAACCGGTAAAGGGACTTAAGGCAGTGAAGGTTTTCCCGTTGATGGTGGCCTCGCTCGAAGGGCGTGAGGCTCATCCGGGTGACAAGCAGGCGATTGGCGCGCTCGTGGTCGGTTCTAAAAACGCCGCCGCCTTCCGACAAAAGTCCGAGACGATCAACCAACTCGACACGTTCTCCAATATGGCCGCCGTCTCGATTCAAAACGCCCAGCGCTACGAACAGATAAACCGTATGGCCACGACCGATGGGCTCACCGGTCTTTACAACCACCGGCGTTTCCAGGAACTGATAGACGAAGCGGCGACCATGGCGGCGCGCTACCAGCGCCCCCTCTCGCTTATTCTGGCCGATGTCGACTATTTCAAGAAGATCAACGACACCTTCGGACACCCGGTCGGCGATCAGGTTCTCAAACGGGTGGCGCAGGTGTTGGGGCAGTTTGCCCGCTCGGCCGATCGCGTGTGTCGGTACGGGGGTGAAGAGTTCACCGTGATTATGCCCGAAACGGACAGGAACGGCGGCTGCATCGTCGCGGAGCGCTTTCGCGAGGAAATCAAACGACAGAAATTCGAGGTGGATGGCTCGTCGTTCGCTATTACCGTTTCGTTGGGGGTGTGCACCCTGCCTGGCTGTGCCCGCCACAAGCAGGAATTGATCGACCGCGCCGATCAGGCGCTGTATCATGCGAAACATACCGGCCGGGACCGGACGGTTCATTATAGTGACCTCCAAACCGCGGCAGGCTCGAGGAGCGCTCCATGAGGAAAAACTTCGTTCTGGACACCAATGTCTTGCTGCACGATCCGAATGCCTTGCTGGCATTTGGCGACAACGAAATCGTCATTCCGATTTACGTGATCGAGGAGATCGATCGGTTCAAGAAGGAATTGTCCGAGCTGGGCCGCAATGCTCGGGTGGTCGGCAGGATGATCGACGAGCTGCGCCAGACCGGCAAGTTGGTCGAAGGAGTTGACCTCCCCAACAAGGGTCGCCTGCGCGTGTTGTTCACCGGCCGAGAATTGCCGGCTGAGCTGGGGATCAATGAGAAGATGGACCACCGTATTCTGGCGGTGGCGTTCGACCTGAAGGAGCGCGAGCGGGAACGGCCCTGCATTTTCATCACGAAGGACACCAACCTGCGCATCAAGGCCGATGTCCTGGGCATTGAATGCCATGATTATGACACCGAGCGCCTGCCGGTTGACGAGATCTACACCGGCATGCAGGAATTGCAGGTGCGCAGTCAGATGATAGATGCGTTCTACAGCAAAGGCAGCCTGGCGCTCGCCGATGTGGGCGCCGCCGAGGCGTTCCCCAACCAGTTTCTTCAGTTTAAGGATCTCGAAGGCGACACGCAATCGGCCATCGCGCGGGTGGACGTGGACGGCCAGCGGGTGGTGCCGCTGATTAAACCGCGCGGCAGCCTGTGGGGCATCTCGCCGCGCAACCGCGAGCAGAGTTTTGCGGTGGATTTGTTGCTCGACGATCGCATCAAGATCGTCACCCTGGTGGGCAAGGCCGGAACCGGTAAGACCTTACTCGCGCTTGCCGCCGGTTTGCATAAAACCTCGGAGGAGGGAGTGTTCCAACGGCTGCTGGTCTCCCGCCCGATTTTTCCGCTTGGCCGGGATATTGGTTTTTTACCGGGCGATATCGAGGAGAAGCTCAACCCCTGGATGCAGCCGATTTTTGACAATATCGAGTTGCTCATGAACCTGAGTCACAAGGACAAGCACCAGGGTCGCAGCTATCGCGAGCTCATTGACATGGATCTGATTGAGATCGAGCCTTTGACCTACATCCGCGGCCGGAGCATTCCCAATCAATATATTATTGTCGACGAGGCCCAGAATCTCACCCCGCACGAAGTAAAAACCATAGTCACCCGGGCCGGCGATCAGACGAAAGTCGTCTTGACCGGCGATCTGTACCAGATCGATAACCCGTACGTTGATTCGGCAAATAACGGGCTATCCTATCTCGTCAATCGCTTCAAGGGCGAGTCCATCTCCGGTCATATTACCCTGCGCAAGGGTGAGCGCAGCGAATTGGCCGAGCTGGCCGCGAACGTTCTGTAACTGTTTTCAGGGGAGTTAATCGACCGTGGCTGACAACGAGAGAGCGCGACTATCGATTAAGGTTAGCGGTAGGGTGCAAGGCGTCGGATTTCGTTGGACTACCCGGCGGGTGGCGGCGGGAATGGGGCTCGTCGGCTGGGTGCGCAACGCGCCCGACGGCAGCGTCGAGATCGAGGCGGAAGGGGAGCGCGCGGTTTTGGAGCGTTTCTTGGAGTGGTGTCGACACGGTCCTGACTTCTCGCGCGTCGATTCGGTATCGGTGAACTGGGGACCTGCTCGAGCAGAAGAGCACAACTTCTCCATTCAGCATTGAGGTTCCGGGCTTCTATAACAATATCTTGTTATGATAAATCAACTGGTGGGGACGTCGCGTCATTTCGAGAAAACTTAGGGACGTTGCTCCGATATTCACAATATTCTTTGCGCTGACCCCACCTTTCACATCTGAGACATCTAGTGTTTTGTTTCCGCACGCACCGTCAATCAACCTTCATCCGGCAGAAGTGCTTTTACTCTCCCTAAAAGCGCGTCGGTTTGCTTGCTGCGCGATTGGATCCGCGAGGCGAAGGTGAGGGGCGTGCAACCTAAAGAAGAGTAGGAGAGTCTTTGACAGGGCGTCAGGTTGTGCTACAGTAAGACCGCACTGAGACACGGAAGGAGTGGATCGTGCCAATGGACAAATGGGATCCCGTCGAAGACCTCATCAAGCTTCGTAACCGTTTCAACGATCTTTTCGATCGGAGCTTTCGCGATCAATTGCCGGGTTCCGGAGTTGGACGCGCGTACTGGGCCCCGCCGGTTGATTTCTTTGAGACCGACGACGGGTTGGTGCTCGAGGCCGAACTCCCCGGGATGGATCGCCAGGACATCGATATCGAGGTCAACAGCGGTCAGCTGGTGATCCGCGGCGAGCGTTCCACCCCTTTTCAAATGGAGCAAGCTGCGTTCCACCGGGTGGAACGGCAACACGGTCCCTTCAAGCGCATCGTTGATTTACCGGCGTCTGTCGATCCCACGCGCATTGAGGCGACCTACGAATCAGGCTTGCTGTGCATTGTGATTCCATTCCTCGAACCCAAGGGACGCAAGATAGAAGTGCAGACTAAGTAGAGTTGTCGTCCACGATGCGAACCTACTATGACATCCTCGGCGTCAAAAAAGGGGCTTCCGAGAAGGAGATCAAAAGCGCCTATCGGCGCTTGGCGCGCAAGAACCACCCGGATATGAACGCCGGCAACAAGGCGGCCGAAGAGCGTTTCAAAGAGATTTCTGAAGCCTACGAAGTGCTCTCCGATAAAAAACAGCGCGATATCTATAACCAGGTTGGTCACGAAGCCTGGAAGGCAGGGTATAAGCAGGGGCCTCCTCCGGGGACGGGGGGCCCCAATTTTGGGGGCTTTCGGCCCGGGCCGGGCCAGGGATTTCCCGAGGACTTTTTTCGGCAGGGCCAAGCTAATAGGCGCACAACGATCAACGGCGAGGAGATTTTCGGCGACCTTAACCTCAACGATATCCTGGGCGGACTTTTCGGGGGCGGACGGACGCGGCGGCGCAAGGCCGCAACTCCGGAGCGGGGCGAGGATATCCAATCGCGTCTGGCCATTGGCATGACTGATGCGCTCCAGGGCGGTGAACGCAAAATTACCATCACGGGTGAAACCGGCAGCAGCGAGACGTTAACGGTGAAAATCCCATCGGCCATTCGCGAAGGCCAGCGGATTCGCCTGGCGGGCAAGGGTGGGCCGGGTGTCAGAGGCGGCCCCCCGGGCGATTTGCTCATTGAGATTATGTTTGAGCCCGATGAGCGCTTTGTACGCGAGGGGGACAATCTCACCACGGACATAACCGTTCCGTTTTCGGTTGCGGCGCTGGGCGGGGAAGCGTCGGTTGCGACTCTTGACGGCAGCGTCGAGTTGAAGATCCCGGCCGGCACGCAGGGCGGACAGCGGATGCGGCTGAAAGGCAAAGGCCTTCCACGCAAAGGCGGCGAGCGCGGCGACTTGTATGCCCGGGTGCGTATCGCCATTCCGCGCCGTCTCGATGATGAGGGCCGTAAATTGATCGAGAAGCTGAAGCGCTATGAGTGATCTCATACGCCCGGCCAGAGGTGAATGAACCGATAGTGGTATGTTCCAAAGTACATCTCAACGCAAACGGCCACGATCAAAAATACCGGCATGGCGAACTCGATCCAAGCGTGATGACGTCGGATGAACCGTCGAATAGCCTCGCACCAGCGCCAGGTCGCATGAGCCATCAGCCATGCGGCGCTTATGGCCAGGATTGGATAGCAGGGGAAAATGTAGCGATCTGCTTTCCGGTCGGCAAGCGAAAAGCCCACGATAAAGACCGTGGCGACCACCAGACCACTCCACCACCTAAGATCGTTGCCGAGCGGTTCTTTGAAAGCTACCTTTCTATAGAGAGCATAGAGAATAAAATACAGCCACGGAGCAAAAAACCACAACGGACGGCCAAGGTAGTAGACCAGATTATACAGCTTTTGAAACACTACCATGATGCCGAACTCGCCAACCGATCGCGAAACCTGAACGCTCAGGTAGTTGGTCAAAAAATGGACCCCGGTCTGAGTCACATACCAGCGCTCAAATGCTATCCAGCCGGCTACCGCCGCCAGCAGGCCAATAATAAAAACCAGTAATGAACGTCGATCGCGCTGAAAAAGGACCACCAACAAAACGTATATGAGCACCAGCGCAACCCCAGAAAGTCCCTTGACAAATATCGCGACGAGCAATGCTAGGGACCACAACCCGGCCGATGCCAGCAACCCCCGTTGCGTTGCGCCGATGAGGACAACCATGGTCATTACGACGGTCAAGGCCAGGGGATGTTCGTGGTTGCCGCGTACCACGTATTGACAAAACCCAGGGGTCAGCATCCAGAAGAGCGGCACCATCACGTCCAGGTTCTGTTCGGTATCATCGCGCGTGTTTGATGAGGGCCATCCCTTTGCCAGCCTGCTGAGCAATAAGAGGCTCAGGAAGTAACATAAAAAGTTTATGCAATATAACGCTTGGAACTCGGGAACGCCCAAGCGTATGAGCGCTGCTCCCAACCAAAGCAATCCCGGCGGATGCTCAAAGAAGAGGCCCTGGCGCTCCCAGTGGTCATTCCACTCGGGAGCGGCCCACTCGGAAAACGGACGCTGGGCTAGATCAAAGGACATCTGTGCATAGAGCGTGGAGTCAGGGTCATGGGTGCGGTAATCGGCGCGTATGGGTAGGAGCACGCACAGAATAAAAGACACCACCCAGAGACAGATGAGTAAGATTCGGCTCCGCGGCGGCATGATACTATCTCTAGCCCCCTTCGGGGGTAAGAGGCTGTAACTCCCTTCGGTCGTAACAGCCTCTAAAATACTATCTCCAGCGGACTGCGGTTGGCGTTTTTAATCGCCGTACCGACCGAATAGACATGGGGCAGGCAGGAATCCACATAAAACTTCATGCTGTGGAGCTTGTTGGCGTAGAAACGCGCTTCGGAATTTTCGCCGATAAGTTTCTTCTGCGCATCGGGAGTGGTTGCGCCCTTCGACGCTGCAATCTCAGACAGACGACGGTCGGCCACCACCGCTTGACCTATCAAATAATAGGCGACGACGAACGTGCCGAACAGATCCATCAACGGAGTTGCCTGGAGCACAAAGCCGTTGATATCGCCGCCCATGCCGACCTGCTGCAGGTGCGTCATGACGCTGATGAGCTCGTCGCGCGCTTTTTCGAGGCTTTGTACGTACGTTCCTAAGCCTGCGTGATTGCGTTGGGCGTCGATGAGCTCGTTGACCATCGACAAAAAGCGCATGAAGACCATGCCGCCCTTCTCCCGCATTTTTCGGCCCAGCAAATCGAGCGCCTGAATACCGTTGGTGCCTTCGTAAATCGAGGCAATCTTTGCATCGCGGCAATACTGCTCTTGGGGGTATTCACGCGTGTATCCGTACCCGCCGAATACCTGCATCCCGATCTCAGTCATGCGGAAGCCCATGTCCGAACAGAACGCCTTGCAGACCGGGGTGAGCAATGACGTCAGGTCTGCGTGTTTCTCTCGCTCAGCCGCATCCGGGTGCGTGAAGGAGATATCCATACTCATCGTGGTGGAATAGAGCAGCGCCCGAAACCCTTCTGTAAAGGCCTTCATGGTGAGGAGCATGCGTTTGACATCGGGGTGGTTGATGATCGGCACGCGCGGAGCGTCAACATTTTTCATCTGCGCGGCTTCAACGCCTTGGATGCGTTCTCTGGCGTACTGCACGGCCTCCAAGTACGATGCGGTCGCGGCGGCCGCGCCTTGAAGGCCGACGCCGATGCGGGCCTCGTTCATCATCATGAACATATATTTGATGCCAGCGTTTTCCTCGCCGATCACCCAACCCTTGCAGGGACCGTCCGCTCCGAAAACCATCGTACACGTCGGCGAACCATGGATGCCCATCTTGTGTTCGATATTGCCGCACGCGACATTGTTAAAGGCGCCCCGGGAGCCGTTCTGGTTGACCAGGAATTTCGGGACGATGAACAGGCTGATGCCCTTCATCCCGCGCGGAGCGCCCTCGATGCGGGCCAACACCAGGTGAACGATATTCTCGGTGGCATCGTGATCGCCGGCGGTGATGAAAATCTTCTCGCCCTCGATGAGGTAGTGATCGCCGTTGCGTTTGGCCTTGGTCTTGGCGTCTCCGGCCGCCGAGCCGGCGCTGGACTCGGTCAGGCACATCGTGCCGCCCCACACACCGCTGCAGAGCTTCTCGCAATACATTTTCTTTTGTTCGTCGGTGCCGTAGGATTCTATTACATGGCCCGCCGAGCGAGTCAGACCCGGCAGCATGGTATACGCGACGGAAGCCGAGGTATGGATCTCTCCGACTGCTGTGGATATCACTGCCGGCATTCCTTGCCCACCGTGTTCGGGAGGAGCGGATATCCCCACCCAACCGCCTTCGCAGAAGGATTTATAAACTTCCTTATACCCGCGGGTGAGGGAGACGTTGCCCTTGTCAAACTTGAGACCTTCCCTATCCATAATGATATTGAGCGGGGCGATTTTTCCGGCTGCGAACCTGATGGCCTCGTCGAGCACCGAGTCGAATACGTCACGGCTAAACTCTGAATAGGCTGGAAAAGTTAATAGTTGCTCGATGTTGAGGTACTCATACAAACAAAACTGTATGTCGCGTTTGTCAACGGCAAAGGGACTCATCGGGACCTCCTCGGCAAAACCGGTGTGAATGATTTTTAATCTGACACACTGTCAATATAGGACGTCATTGACAAATGAGTCAATAGAAATATTAGCTCAAGCAATTTCTTCGATTGCTCTCGGTGCTCGAAGGGGGTTTTAGCTATTTGAACTGTTTTTCTGGAAGTGTTTTCGAAGATCCAATCGCTTTCGCGCGGATAAGGCGAAAGAGGTACGGCCAGCCGAAGATCAGGGGATGACGGCGCGCGGCCGGAGTTGGATCGAGTTTTATGCCTTTGGTGCGTTCGATCTTTGCTAAAATGATGTCCACCCATTCGTCAACGGTCACCAGGAACTTCGGCCAACGAAGGATCCCGCGGATTCGGCTGAGCTTGAGAAACCACTGGAACCTCGCGTTTCGCAGCCGGCGGGCGACGCTGCTGCCGTAAAGCTCGTAACGTCCGTCGGGGCGTAACCGCACCCAACGGGTGGTTGCAACGAGTTCTCGCAATAACGCTGGATAGATCCGCATATAAAAACTTTGTTCAGAGGCAAATAGTTTAGGGACCTTAGAGGTAGCTTCCACCCGGGTCTCACCGGCATAGGAAAGGTTCAAACACGCGAGCGTGAATTGCGTTTCATCAAACGGTTCGTCACCAATTCCGCGCGCGCTCCACCAAGCGACCGTGCGCATGGCACAGAAGCAGCAATTGATGAGGTCTTTTTGAGCTTTTTCATCGCGGGCGTACAGGAGTGAAACGCGTTTGCCAAACCGGCCGAAAATATACACATCCGCGGCGCGCTTGGATGTTTCGCGTTGAAATCGCCGCAGAGCGAGGAGGTTATACTTACAGCGATCGGCCTCATTCAGGCGCAGGTGATAGATATGCGGAGGGAGCGGGTAGGCGAGTATCCGATGACTGAGCTTTCGAAACACGTTGTGGTAGCTGTCGGTAACGACGAAAAAATCCGGAAACGAGGTAGACGATTTGGTCACTTCGGAGAGCATCGAACCATACATAAAGATGCCGAGTATTCTGTCGCCATAGGTCTGCACCAGGCGATCAATATACGGGGACATATCGAGGACCGGTTGGTCCAGGGTACGCTTGCCGACCATAGCCTTGAGCTCTTCGCTGGTGACGTTGCTGCTTGAAGTCGAACGGCTCATTCTGGTGTCCTTAAAGTGGTCGTTGATTGCTAAATTGATCATGATGAAAGACCTTTACCACAGGACAACCAGGTAGTGTCAAACACTGTTGGGGAGACCTTTTCTGCTTGACAGTGAAAGTTGACTGAGATATCAACATCTCCGGTTATGGTCGAAACGTGTTTGAACCCGGTTCTTTTTCCTCTTATTACGTGGAGGGTGACGAAATGCTTCTAGACGCGCTCCTGAGTCAAACGCTCCCGCTGCCTTCTCGTCAAGTTTACTGGAACATCCACGGGCATTTGATTCTCTATCTTTTCGTGGTCGCGGCAGTTTCAGTTTTCAGTTACGGGGTTTATCACCGGGTCAAGATGTGGTTGCAGGGTAAACCCGAAAATCGATTCGATGGAGTTGTCGGTCGCGCCTTCTGGATGGGGTGGGATACCTTTCTGCAGCGTTTGGTCTTGCGCGAGCTCATTCCCGGTGCGATTCATGCGATGCTTTTTTTTGGATTCGTGGTGTTGTTCATCGGGACCTGCATCGTGGTGCTTGAAGCGGACTTGGGGCTTCCGGTTCTCAGTACGCCGAGTTACTTCTACTGGGGATTCACCATCGTTCTCAACGTGTTCGGACTGGCTGCCATCGGCGGGGTATTCTTTGCCTTTATCCGCCGTTATGTCGTCAAATCGGCCTACCTCGATAATGACGGCGACGATTTTTTTGCCCTAGCGCTCATAGCCGTGATCCTGCTGACCGGCCATTTCCTCCAAGCGCTCCGGTTGGCACACGACCAACCCTGGTGGGCGCCCTATTCATTTTTGTCATACCTCACGGCCCAGTTGTTTTGGAACGCCAACAAAGAAACGCTGGCGTCGGTGCATATGGTTACCTGGTGGACGCACCTGTTCCTGGTAATGTTCTGGGTCGCCTACCTGCCGTTTTCGAAGTTGTGGCACATCTTCGCCGGTATGACCAACCTGTTTTTCAGAAGCTCCAAACACCGCGGCATCATCAACAAACTCAACGTGGAGGATGAAAATGCCGAGAGTTTCGGGCTCGCCAAGCTCGAGGATTTTACCTGGAAGCAGTTGCTCGATGCCGACGCGTGCATTCGGTGCGGCCGCTGCCAGGAGAACTGCCCGGCTAAGCTGACCGAAAAACCGCTCAACCCCAAAAAGGTCATCCAGGACATTAAGAAGCAAATGGAGGAAGTCTATGCCCTCAAGCGTAACGCTGCGGCAGCCGCCAAGGGAAACGGCGGGGAGCACGCGCAGGCCGCGGGCGAGAATGCTTCGAGTGAAGCCGCAGCCGCGGGCGTCAAGAACATCCATGGCGATGTTATCACCGGCGATGTTCTGTGGTCGTGCACAACCTGCCGGGCCTGTGAAGCGAACTGCCCGATGGGGATCGAGCACCTCGATGCCATCGTCGGCATGCGCCAATACCTCACCATGATGGAAAGTTCCTTCCCGCAAGAAGTTGTCAAGGTTTTCAAAGGCCTCGAGAACAACGGCAACTACTTGGCGTTTGGCAGCAACAAGCGGTTTGACTGGGCGCAGGGTATGGATATCAAGCAACTCTCCGATGACCCCGAGCATGAAATTCTGTTCTGGGTAGGGTGCCACGGATCGTTTGACGATCGCGCGATTAAAGTCACCAAGGCTTTTATTAAGATCCTGCAAGCGGCAAACGTTAAGTTCAGAGTGCTCGGCACCGAGGAGAAGTGTTGCGGCGAAACCGCTCGGCGAACAGGGAACGAGTTGCTTGCCCAGACGTTGATCACCGGGAATATAGAAACCCTCAAGGGCTACAAGGTTAAGAAGATCGTTACGACCTGTCCCCACGGCTATAACTGCCTGAAAAACGAGTATCCGACCTTTGGCGGGAACTTCGAGGTGTACCATCACACTGAGTACATCGCCGGCCTTCTCGCCGATGGCCGGCTCAAGATCAAGAGCAATGGAATCGGTTCGGTGGCCTTCCACGACTCCTGCTACCTGGGACGTTACAATGACATTTATGCCGCCCCGCGTCGGGTTTTGAAGGCCGTTCCCGGACTCGAGCTTCGGGAAGCCTCTCGAAAGAAGCGGAAGGGCTTCTGCTGTGGGGCCGGTGGGGGCAGAATGTGGATGGAAGAGCATCTTGGCAAACGCATTAACGAAGAGCGCACCGATCAGCTCCTCGCGACGGGCGCAAAGAATCTGTCGGTGGCCTGTCCGTTCTGTCTGACTATGATAAGCGACGGCCTCAAGGCCCGCAATCAGGAAGAGAACCACAAAGTTTACGACGTCGCCGAGATTATCTCCACACATCTAGCGAATTAACGGTACCTGGGATTGAAATCCCAGGCTACACCCCCCCGCTGCGAAGCAGGCGAAGGAATATAGCCTGGGGTTTCAAACCCAGGATGGGGAGTATTGTGGGGTTTCAACCCCAGGATGGAGGACGGGTTCAGTTACCGGACAACACTGGCGACGCGGTTGCGGCCTTCGCGTTTGGCTTTGTAAAGAAAGTCGTCGGCCGCTTCTATCATCTCTGAGGCGGACCTGAAGTTTGCAGATGACAACGTGGCAACCCCGAGCGAGATGGTAACTGATATCGAGGTGTCCCCCCAGTTGAAATTGGTGACTTCGATCATCCGGCGTATGCGTTCGGCTAAAACATGTGCCCGCTGCGCATCGAGATCTCTGAGGACGATAACAAATTCTTCTCCTCCAAAACGGGCAAAAAGATCTTCGGTTCTCATCTGATTGCTTACAATCTGAGCCAGTTTGCGGAGGACCATATCCCCGGCGGGATGGCCGTAGGTGTCGTTGATCGCCTTGAACTTGTCGACATCGAACATTATCAGGCTGGTGATCTCGTTGTGACGCAGGGCGAAGCTGAACTGATGGATAAAATGTTCCATGAAAAATTTCTTATTATAGATTTGAGTTAGTCCGTCGCGGGTGGCTTGGTGGTATTGTTGTTCCTGGAAATTTGCATCGAGTGAGTCTTGGAAGCTGAACTTCAGTATGGTCGTAGAACCGAGTTGGATTTTATCGCCGTCCTGCAAATGGTGTCGGGTGACATGCACGCCGTTGAAGTAGGTGCCATTGGTACTGTTGAGGTCGGTGATGACAAAGTTGCGGTATTCGTCATGATCGATTTGGGCATGTTTACGGGAGATGCCCTCATCGTCGAGCGAAATATCGCAATCCTTTGAACGGCCAATGGTCATAGCCTCGCCAGAGACAAGGAACATCCTTCCCACCGCCGGACCCGAAATGACCATGAAGTAGGCCTGGCGGTTGCTTTGGGCCGTGGCGATGTTTTCAACGCCCTTGATGAGCGTGGTATCGTGTTCGTGATAGTCGTCTTCCGGCCACGAAAGGAGTTCGTCCTCGTCGTCTTTCACTATGACACCCTGCCTGACGGTACCGTTGCTAAAACGCAGCGTAGGATAGCAGAAATCAGATTTGTTGCAATCGGAAAAAGAGGACTTCTTGACAGCGCGCGCATTATTCTTTACAAGCAGTACCCTCGATCGTCGATCAGCAAAGGAGCGGCGCATGTCAAAAGAAGGCACGTTTGGTACGGTGATAACCTGCATGGACGGACGCGTTCAGGAACCGGTGGCGAAGTGGCTCAAGGAGCGCTTGGGCCTTAATTTTGTTGATACCATCACCGAGCCCGGGGTCGACCGGCTGATGGCCGAAGGTTCGCGAGAGCAACGAGACGGTGTCCGCGCCAAGGTGCTCATATCTACCAATGCCCATGGCTCCCGGGTCGTCGCGGTGGTCGGACACGCCGACTGCGCCGGCAATCCCGTTGCCAAGGAAAAGCACCTCGAGCAGGTCCGTCAGGCGGTGGCCACCGTGCATTCATGGGGCCTGCAGGTCCGTATCCTCGGGCTGTGGGTTAACGAGCAGTGGACGGTCGAGCAGGTGGGTGAAGCCTAAGCGGAGTCGACCGGAGGTACGTGCTTCTTGGAGCTAGGCTTCGTGAGTTGAGAAAGGATCTTGTCCGCATGGCGGACGGAGCGCCGCACCCAGGTTGCAATGAGCTGTTGCCGTTCCGCGTCGGCGAGATCTCCGTGGCGCTCACACCGACGTACCCGCTCGCGCACGCCAACAGCCAAAGCAATTCCTACCGCCACCGAGACGTTGAAGCTTTCCACAAAGCCGAACATCGGAATATGAAAGCAGCCGGTTGCACGGGCGCGCATGGCGTCCGATGGCCCCTCATGCTCGTTGCCGAAAACCAGCGCGAGCGGCCGTTCCCAGGGGAGCTGGTCGACCGTCACCGAGGGCGGTTTGGGATCGGCGACCCATAGCTCGAAACCGCGACCGGTGAGGGCGGCGGCGCAGGATGCGCTCTCGTGGTGGCGGGTGATCTCAAGCCATTTTTCAGCTCCTTGGGAAACTTTTTTGTTACAGCGGAAGCGCTGGTGGCTCTCGATCACATGAAGCTCGAGCAACCCGAACCCATCGCACGAACGCACCACGGCGCTTTGGTTGTGGGGATCGTGGACGCCGTCGAGCACTACCACCAAGGTACGGGTGCGAAGCAAAGCGTTGCCTTCGATCCGGGCGATACGTTCGGACAAGGAAACGGTTCGAGCGCTTTGCGTTCGTTCATGGGCACAAGAAAATATGATTCTCAGGCGAAGCTGTCAAGACGAACGAGCCTGACGTGCGACGGTTTTGCTGTTTTCTCGGTATGGTTCGTCACGACGTGATCGCCGTGTTTCAACATTGGTTAAGATAGAATTGCTCTTGCGTTTCTGCAACAACGGACCAACATTTTCGTTTTACCGGGTTGAGGAGGTTTTTGATGAAGCGCGAGATTATCACTATAGACGAAGAAAAATGCGACGGCTGCGGGGGTTGCATTCCCGGCTGTCCTGAAGGAGCCCTGCAGGTGATCGACGGCAAGGCTCGACTGGTAAGCGATCTGCTCTGCGATGGGTTGGGCGCCTGCGTAGGCGAGTGCCCGCAAGAAGCTATCACCATCGAGGAGCGCGAGGCCGAGCCCTATGATGAGCGCAAGGTCATGGCGTTGCTTGCGCCCAAAGGTATCAACACCATTCGGGCCCACCTCGATCACCTGAGGGAGCATGGCCAAAATGAATATTATGATCAGGCGGTTGCCTACTTGCGCGAGCAGGGTCTGCCGGTGCCATCAGAAGATCCCGCGGTGCGAACCGTCGCTTCCGGCTGTCCCGGTTCCCGCTCCATGGCATTTGCCCGGGAAAACACCGCGGCTCAATCTTTGATTGGTAAGCGGCCCTCGCAACTCACGCGCTGGCCCATCCAAATGCACCTGCTTTCGCCTGCGGCGCCTCATTTCCAGGGTGCGGACGTCTTACTCGCGGCCGACTGTGTGGCATTTGCCTTGGGGGATTTTCACAAGGATTACTTGAAGGGTAGAGCATTGGGCATTGCCTGCCCTAAGCTGGACGAAGGGCAAGAGGGTTACCTTGAGAAGCTCAAGGCGTTGGTGGAAGTAGCTAAGATCAATACCTTGACGGTGATGATCATGCAGGTGCCCTGTTGCCGCGGGTTGTTGGGATTGGCTCAACAAGCAGTCGCGCAATCAATCCGGAAGGTGCCGATTCGGTGCATCGTCGTCGGGCTCAAAGGGGAAATACTTCAAGACAGATGGGTCTCCTGAGACCTAGCGTTGTCTGAAAACAGTCGGGCAGGAATGTGCATACGAGCCTCACAAGCCGAAAGAATATCCTATAACCGCAAACAGTCGGTAGTCCTCCAACCCTTCGGTACCTTGCTGTTCTTTCTTGTCGTTGAGACCGGAAAACAACGCCTTTTTTATCCAAATAGCAACCGTAAAACGGTCGTAGAACACGCGAATACCGGCGGTCCCATAAATGATGGTGCCTCCCGAAGCGGACACGCTCTTCAGGGAACCCGTCTCCTCGGAGGACGTATCTCGTTGGATGTTGAGAAGGTTAGCCTCCACAATGAGGTCTATCCTCCAACTGCCTTTACTCAAAATCCGATAGGGGAGGGAGGTATCGACTCTGGTTTCGGCGCCGAACTGATACTGGATCGATGAGGGGTATGTATGTTCAAGGAAGTACTGGAATGAAACATCCGCCAACCAGGTGAAGTCATCGTTGAGCTGTTTCATAACCGCAAGATAGATTGCTGGGCTCATGGATCCGAACCCGGTCTGCATTTCCGGCTCGAAGTACTCGCTGTTTTTGTCTTTGCACGCTGTACTGCCCGTCGGAATGGTCGACGATAGGCTTACCGAGAAATGCCAATCCATCAAGTCGTCGAGGGTCTCGTTTTCGGGGATAAGGAGGAAGCGTTCGTCATATTTGAAACCCAAGGTCAGCATCAGGTTCATATCGCCAAATCCAGAAGCGGTTCCATGGGATTCCTGAATCTTGACGCTGTAGGGCAGGAATATATACGCGGAGAGATACGGAGTGATGCCGTAACCCACGGCGAGCGTATAGAAGTCAAAGGTACGTATATTTTCGGGTTCGGCAAGTTGGAAGTTCTGGAAGGGCACATGCTCGTCCTTAAGCATCAGGTAAAGGTTCTTGACGGGAAGCGTCATGGGTGAGGTCGTCTCAAGTCCGGCGCCTGGCCCTTCCAAACCCGCGAACCCTACTGCGGTTGTTGGGTAATACGCGCGCGCGATGATCGGGGAGGCAACCATGATCACAACCAACATTGAAGGCAGATTTTTCATTTCTTCTTTCGTTTCATGGCGACCCGATAGAGGCCGGAGAAAATGACGGCGATCAACAAGAGGCCGATGACCGGTTTAAGCCAGGTGAGTACGTTTGAACGGCAACCTGCGGCGATGGTGGTCGCGTGACCGACCTCGACCCAACTCATTGGCCGACCTCAAACAGAAGCCCCGCGGAGAGCACCACGCTATCGGCCTCGGGCGAGTTGAGGGGTTGCTTCATGCTTGCTCGAATAAACTGCATTCCTCCCTGCCTTAGCCGGACCCGAGCTTCGCCCTGGGAATTGGTGACGCCGAGGGTATGATCGTGGTACGCGATGGTCGCTGCTGCCGCGGGCGCTCCCCGGTAGAGAACCCGAACCGTGATTTTGTCGCCAACGCGGACCGAGTGAATATCCGAGCCGAGGACTATCTCCAATTCGTCGCCAAACGCTGTTTCGCACGTGCCCGTGTCCAAGAACTTTACGAAATCCCTCGATTCCCAGGATTTGACGGCATCTTTGACCTTATTTTTTGGCACGTTTTTCTCGCCATCCGGGGTAAACGAATAGAATCCGAAGTGATAAAAAACAGACACACAATTACACGCTCCTTGAAACCGGACGGTGTTTTGGTCAATAACCGCTTGTGAGCGTAGGTCCGTTTTTTGACCATGAGCGTCGATGCATAGGATCTGCTCGAGCTTGGCGGCATCGATCGGTAATGCCGCGCCGCCGCGGTGGCCATAGCGAAGTACGTATGCCGAGCCGTCCTTCTCGATCCATAAATCGTGGGCCAGGGCGGGAAACGAGCCTAACGCCAACCAGAATACGATCGTCATTCGCCACATATCAAACCTCACCAGGTTGGTTATTACAAAATCGAAAAATGTGTTATTCTGAATGCCGTTGTCTGTCAAGTGGTTAAATTGGCGGGTGATGCCGGAAACGCAAAAAGAAAAAAATTGTTTAATCGGTCGTAGCTAAGGCATATTAATTCTATCGACTCGTTTGGTCGGTTATTCGGATAAGGAGAATGGTTGATGAACATTGAGATAAGAAAGGCGGGCCCATCCCAAAAAAAGCCCATCCCGGCCGATGTTTCCAAAATAGGCTTCGGACGTGCGTTTAGCGATCATATGTTCTTAATGGAATACGCTCCGGACCAAGGATGGCACCATCCGCGTATCGAACCGTATCATGCGTTGTCGCTCGATCCGGCTGCGATCGTGCTTCACTACAGCCAGGAAGTATTCGAAGGTCTCAAGGCATACCGCGGTAACGATGACGGCATCTATCTGTTCCGGCACAAGGACAATTTCAAACGCATGAATCGCTCGTGCGTCAGAATGGTTATGCCGGAGATTGATATCGACTTCGTCTCGAAAGCCCTCAAGCAGCTTGTTCTCCTCGATCGCGATTGGATCCCCAAAAGCCCGGGCTGCTCTCTCTATATTCGTCCCACGATGATCGGGATCGATCCCCTTCTCGGGGTACGGCCATCCGAAAAGTACCTTTTTTACATTATTGTCGGTCCGGCCGGCGCCTATTACCCGGAAGGCTTCAATCCGGTGTCGATTTATGTTTCCGACGAGTATGTGCGCGCCGCCCGAGGCGGCGTGGGTGAAGCCAAAACCGGCGGCAACTACGCCGCCTCGCTGCTCGGTCAGGTCGAGGCAAAAAAGAAAGGGTACACCCAGGTGCTGTGGCTTGACGCCGGTGAACGCAGGTACGTCGAGGAAGTCGGCACCATGAATATTTTTTTCAAATTTGGCGACGAGGTTGTCACCAGCCCGTTGGACGGCAGCGTCCTGCACGGCCTCACCCGCGATTCGATTATTCACATTCTCAACCATTGGGGAATGAAGGTCAGCGAACGTCGATTCACCATCGATGAAGTGATAGAAGCCCAGAAATCCGGCATGCTGCGAGAAGTATTTGGCAGCGGTACCGCCGCGATAATTTCTCCGGTCAAGTGCATTCATTATCGGGGCGTCGATTACCAAGTTGCCGACGGTGCCATCGGACCGCTCGCCCACAAGCTGTACGATTTCATTCTCGCGCTGCAGTATGGCAACGAGCCCGATCCCTTTGGGTGGGTCGAGCGTATCGATCAATGAGTTCGTTTCTTGCTGTGAGGGGGAAGGTGAGAAAGACCGCCATAGGTGTAGCGGGGAGCTTCCTGTTCCTCATCATCTCGGTAGCGCTGGCCGGCCCACAGGCGGACCAGGCCGCCCCCGTCACGCTGCACATCATTAGCACGGCTGACTTTCATGGCGCCTTGGAACCGCGATTGGTGGAAGGGGTCGCTGTCGGGGGAATCGATGTCATCGCCTCATATTTTGAAATTCTACGAAAGGTCCATGTTGATGGCGTGGTTCTGCTCGACGCTGGCGACGTGTACCAGGGAAGTTTAATCTCGGCCGCGTCCGAAGGGCAGGCCGCGATCGATTTCTATAACGATGTTGGGTACGACGCGATGGTTGTGGGCAACCACGAGTTCGATTTCGGACCGGTTGGCCCCAACAGTACGCCGGTGAACCCTGAGGATGATCCGCTGGGAGCTCTAAAGGCGCGTATACAACAGGCACATTTTCCCGTTCTGGGGGCCAATATTATCGAGCGCCAAACCGGAAAGCCGCCGCCGTGGGGTAACCTAAAGCCGTATACCATCATCAAACGTAAAGGAATTGCCATTGCGGTTATCGGCCTGACGTCCGAAACAACCGCGCTCATCACCAACCCGATCAACGTACGCGCGCTCGATTTCGCGCCACTGGAGGAAACGCTGCGCCGACTCCTGCCGGAGGTTCGATCCCAAGGAGCGCGGGTCGTTATTGTTCTGATACATGAAGGGCTTTTTGAAAAACCTGGTTCATCTGAATTGAGCGGGCCGGTTGCCGAGCTGGCTCGGCGTTTGCGGCCTGGCGAGATTGACCTTATCGTGTCCGGGCACTCCCATAAGGCGCTCTCCGGAACGATCAACGGTATACCGGTAATTCAATCGGCGCCCTATGGCGTTGGTTTTGCGGAAGCTTCCCTCGTGATTGACAGCCTGAGCGGCACGGTTCACTCCGAACAAACACAGCTCATGAGTTATTATCCCTTCATTCGGAAAAGCCGCTCGGGCGCATACACGATCTTTCTGGGATCGGAGGTTCGACCCGACCGGCGCCTGGCGAAAAAGCTTCAAGCGCTTCGCGCTTCAGTTGCGAAGCAAGAACATGTGTATCTGGGTCGGGCAGCGGACCGGATCGAGCATAGGAGCCGGTTGGATTCTCCGGTCGGCCGCCTGGTGACCGATGCGATGCGTGCGTATACGGGGGACATCGACGTAGCCCTGTATAACGGGGGAGGGCTGCGCGCACCAATTCCCAAGGGAACTATCGATGCGGGAAAGCTGTACGAGGTGTTGCCTTTTGATAATACCTTGGTAACACTGACGTTAACCGGTTCGCAGGTTCGGAAGATTTTGGAGCACGGACTGAGCAACGTTTATGGTATTATGGAACTTTCAGGGGTGCATGTGCGGTTTGACCCATCAATGCCCCCGGGAGAGCGGGTGGTAGGAGTGTCGTTCGACGACGGCAAGGAAATGGAACAAAGCCGCAGCTATTTGGTAGCGACCAACGATTTTGTGGTGGCGGGCGGAGACGGGTACCTGAACCCGCCCGCGGAAACTCAAGTACACAACACCCACGTCCTGATCCGGGACATTGTTGCTCGGTACATCAAGGCCGAAAAAATCATCGTTCCTGTAATCGAGGAGCGCTATGTGCCGACCGAAGCTGTTAGAACCCCGGAGTGAAGATGAGAATATCTAAGGTGACTGCAAAGTTTTTTACTTTTTTGTCATCCCCGCGAAGGCGGGGATCCAGCATTCGCTTTTAGATTCCCGCCTGCGCGGGAATGACTGTTAGACTGATATATAACGTTGTTCGGACCCAGCGCCTACCGTTGACTGAATGGGTATATGACTTGCATGCGATCACTTGTCGTTTTCGTCGTGGCCGTGGGTATTATGCCGCTGGGTTGCAACGAGGGCCTTACCCCCGGGCTCGGTGCCCAGACCGGTTTTTCGGTCGTAGTGTTTGTTACCCGGGCCGCGCCCTCCAATTCAGGCAGTCTCGTCGCTAGGGATGAATTTCGTCCGGGCGGCAACGTCTGGTTGCTGTCGCCGGCCAGCCCCGGCGGCGCCCTCACTAATTTAACCAAGATGTCAGCCGGCGATGTACAGGGGATCGATCTCTCGCCGGATGGAAAGAACCTCATCGCCGCTCTCCGGACCGATCAGGGGGATAGCTTTCATCTGGTGGAGATTGATCTAGAAAAAGCGACCACGTCGCAATCATGCTTTTCATCATCGGGCGATATCGGTCCGGCGTGCCAACAATTGACGTTCGGCCCGGCCAACGATACCCAGCCATTCTATCTGCAGGACGGACGGACGGCTTTTCTCCGCACCGATCCTGACGGCCCAGTGGATTTCCTCGGAAGGGATCGGGCGCGAATACTGATGGCGGTGGACGCCGATGGTTCAGCGATCGAGCGGATCGATTACGGCACCGGACATGCCCTGGGAGCAAGCGGCCTGCGTTCGGGATGGGTGCGCGTGGTACGCTTCGCGTTGATCCAAGGTCAGACGGTTTTCTTGCCGATGCTGGTTGATCCGACTGGCGCGCAGACGGAGCGTGTCGCAGGACCGCCCGCCAATGAGGATGGCATTCCGTTGGCGGTTAACGAGGATCAACAGGGGCGGCAGTTCGCCGTCTGTGTGCCGTCAAACAGCACGTGGGGGGCGGGCACGCTCTGTCAAGGTCAGGATGATGAGCAATGGCAGAGCATGGTTGCGGACATTCCTCTGTCGAACGGTTGTTCGCCGGCGGGTCGGTTGCAGGATGAGGTGCCGCTGGCTGACGGCAGTTTCCTTATCTCATACGCGCACACCCAGGGAGGCTGCCTGGACGCCAGTGATGAATTGCGTGATCTGGTGCCGGACTTCGCGTTGGCTAGTCTCGATCCGCGCACTTCCGAACGATCGCTGCTCGAGAATATCCTGAAGCTGTCCGATGTGTCGCCGCGCCCGCTCATGCCTCGCTCCCTGCTCGATCCAAATGTTGTATTGCCGCAGAGACCTGAAATCGGCTGTCAGCAAGATACCGTGGTGTTTGAGGGAATAATCGAGACGCAACAGCTTGCCGACGGCGCCGTGCGACTGCGGGTGCTGGAAGGACTTTCGGGAGCGCTTGCCCCCTGGGCGATGGATCTCTTCGGCGGTGAAGTGGGAGCGATTTGCGGCGGCGATAACGATGGCAACGGAACATCCGAAGCTTTCGAGGCCCCGGTTCTTTCAGACGGTTCGTTTCGGTTTTCGGCGCCGGCTTCCGTACCTTTGCGGATCCAACTGCTTGATGCCTATGGCGCGGCAATGGCGACCGATCCGGTATGGCGGGGCGGGCCGCCCTGCGGCAGCCGCAGCTGCGATGGATGCCACGCCAACCTGGGTGATCCGGTGGGCTTCGATACGAGCCAAGCGGCGACGCAATCGCCTTTTTCTTTGGGCGGCCCGGCTACTATTCGTAAATCGTTTGACTTCAGACGCGATATCCAACCGATTTTGGACACCTCCTGCGTCAGTTGCCATAACGCCACCAACCCGGCCGGCGACTATGTAGATCTCAATTTGCAGTTGCACGGAGTCAATTTAAGCGATCAACCGTCGGGTCAGACGAGCGTGGCATATCAGAACCTATTGTTTTACGACGTGCTGCGTGACAGTTCCGGCGCGGTGCTCCAATCACGTTGGGCGTATGTCGAACCGGGTAGTGCGCGCGACAGCTCGCTGGTCGAGCGGCTCAGTGCACCTTGTCAGTTTGACTGTGATGGGTTTCCTGACCCAGCATCCTGGGCAGCAGGGGACAGCCAACATAAAGGGATACTTTCAAAGGATGATACGTACGTGATCATACAATGGATCGATGCCGGCGCGCCGTTTTATGGAAGGGGATCGACGCCATGAGAACACGCCTGGCTACCATGGTTGTCTATGCGGTTGCCGTTGGGCTTGCCCTTCTTTCATTGAGAGCGTATTCACAAACCGTTACCGAAGGCGATCCCTTGTTGAAACTGGATCCGGCCCGCTACGGAGCAGGCGACCTCGTTGCAGCGCTGGAGCAGCTCGAACGGTACCGTCCGCCGCAAGCGTATGATCGGGTCGTCCCGTTGCTGAGTGATGCTGAACCGCTGGTTGTCCGAACGGCGGCCTGGCTGCTGCGACGCATGGATCGCAACGGCGATGCAGTCTCCGCCGTCGCCGCTGTCCTCGCAAACGCTGCAAGCACCGATGCCCAAAGAATATCGAGCGCGATTGCCTTGGGGGAGTTGCGGACGGACGCTTCGGCTGCGCCGTTACGCGCGACGTTGGCGAACGATCCCGCTTCCGAGGTGCGCGCTGCCGCCGCCCAGGCATTGGGCGCGCTGTATCGGACGGGTTCGGCGAGCGCGCTCGGCACTGCGTTGACATCCGATGTCGATCCCCGCGTTCGCCAGACCGCCGCCGAGGCGCTGGGTTCGGTTCCGGATTCGTCTCTTTCGGTTTTACTCACCGCCCTTGATGATACGGATGCTTTTGTGAGGGTACAAGCAGTGTGGGCGATTGGCCGGCAACAGTTTGTCGCGGCAGTCGGCAATCTCTTACAAGTGCTGCAGGATGATACTGATTGCCGGGTGCAATCAGCCGCTGTCTGGGCATTGTTCCGGCTCGGCAATACGTCTGCATGCGGCGCGATGAGCTCGGCAACACAAGGAACGTGTCGAAGCACTGCTCAAGCGGTGACGTGGGCCCGAATCGCCATGGGCTGTCCGTAACCTCGAGAGATGGCGCGTTGTCATCCTGCGCGTGGTTTGGCGATAACACCGAGCCGTGTGCGTCCGTCCAGATACGCGATCAATGATTCCGTAAACCGAACGTGCCGCAGGTACTGTGTTTCGTGAAGAGCCGGCTGCGCATCGAGCCATTCCCAATCAACGTATTCAGATTCCGGATTATCGGTACGGACGGCGCCGGGGGAAATGGTGAGGTAGCCAAGACGCAGGGATGTGATGTTGTGGAAAAAGTGTGTTCCCTGGGAGGGCTCGATATGCGAGCCGGCGGGCGGTGCTTCAACAATGATTTTCGCTTTCGAAATTTGTGACCACTGCACCGGAATGCCCAGCCAATGGTCCGAAGACCCCCACCGGCCAGGTCCGATCAGGACCGAGGAACGCCCTTCGGCAGTAAGCTGCTGATTGAGCGCCCCCAGCTCGCTTGCAATCAACGCTGAATGTGCCGCATCAAACGACTGGTTTTTGACATAGATCAGATCGTACAACTGATCATGCCGCCCATGGCCGAGGGCGCGCAGCGAACGGCAGATGATCGAGGATGCCTCAACCACCGGCGGTTCGTCTTCAATGGCCTTGCTCGTCAGGATCGGTCGCACCTGCAACAGGTAGAGCGTCGGGGATCGTTGCGGGTCGCCAACGGTCAGCGCTTGTTCATAGGTGCTCATATCGCCGGCGAATTCGAGTTCCACCGGCGTTCCCATAGCCTCGGTGGTGAGATCGAGCAGGGCGCTGAGGGCGGGCGAGAGCGGAATAACCTGGTGTTTGAGAATATTGTTG
Source organism: uncultured delta proteobacterium (assembly GCA_963754925.1). Lineage (GTDB taxonomy): Bacteria > Myxococcota > B64-G9 > B64-G9 > B64-G9 > CAVWHX01. The sequence goes on along the minus strand of CAVWHX010000011.1, from coordinate 29,925 downwards.
AACGTGACCACCCACGGCCCGCGCGCCCCAAAACCTTCGGTTATGGTTTGGTTCAAGGCGTCAAAAACACTGCCGACCAAACGAATGGTGCCGTCCTGGAGCGCGGCCGCGAGATCGAAGAGGACCTCGTCATCCAACGCAAGGGTGCCATCGGTCGGGGGCACACGGGCGAGATCAAGGGAGTAGAACGCCTTCTGTGAGTTGGACAGCACCAGCTGCGGATTGGCGAACTGCGGCATCACGCCCGGATAGCGCGGACAAAAACGCACGCTGGTCCCGCCTTCCATGACCATGCGGCCCAGCCCGAGAACCAGCTGAGCCACCCCGTCGGTGGCGCGTTGCGGTCCGAGGGGATAAAAGTTATATGAATGGGCCACGCCAGCAAAGGTTGGATAAAAGCGCCGGCCGTACCGCCTCCCGACCACCCCCTGAATCACCACCGCCATCTTTTCATCCTCGCTGCGGGAGCCGATATTTTCGAGGTAGGCCCGCGCGTTGCCGAAGAAGGTCGAGGCGTAAATGTATTGAATGGCCTGGGTAAGGTGTAACAGCCGCCGTTCCGGGTCGGGATCGTTGTTGGGAATCATCAGGGTGCTGTAGATCCCGGCCATGGGGTGCAACAGGTCGTCCTCAAGCAGGCTGGAGGAGCGGACGGCAAGCGGATCGCGCAAATGCGTGAGGATTATTCGAAGATAGGTTTTCAGTGTTTCCGGAAGGTGCGCTGCGAGGAAAATCCTTGCGATGTGTTCGTCGGAGAGCGGTTGCGTGTCAAGGCGATACAACCGGTTGTCCCTGATGAACTGGTCGAAGAACGCGGTGGTCACGACAAAGGTCTGAGGGATGCTAACCTGCAGACCTTCAAGTTTTTCGTCATCCGTATGGAGCGCCAGCACGTTGTTGAGAAAGGCTATCCCGCGCGCCTTGCCGCCCAGCGATCCTTGGCCGAGGCGTTGGAATCGGCTATCGGGATCAAAGGGCTGGCTCGAGAAATCGCTCACCACCCCGGCACGAACAATGCGACGAACGATCTGGATCTCGGCGAGTAAAAACTGACGCACCTCGGCGATGGTCGAAAAGTCGCCGACCCGCTTGGGGTGGAGCTTGGTGGCGAGTTCATATTCGCTGCGGGCAAGAAGCCAGGTTGAGAAATGGTTGTGACGGGCGTGGTATTCGATGGAGGCGTCGGGGACCGTGCGGATACATTCGGCCAACTCGCGTAAATCCGACGCGCGGGCGACTTCATCGCCGTTGGGCAAGCGAAAAATGAAAGGGCCGAATCCGAGGTAATCTCGAAAAAAATTTCGAATCTGTTTGACCAACTCCGGGGAGTTCTTGTTGACAAAAAAGGTGTCGAGCCGAGCGGCCGGTAGGGCATTCTCCTCGTCGGCCGATTGAATCAACACCGGCAGATCGGGCGCTCTCGTGCGAATCTCTGCCACCAGGCGAAACCCGGCCTGGCGATCGAGCTCGCCCTGTCGTGGGAACCCGACATCGGTGATTACGGCGAGCAAGTGCTCGTGATAGCGATTAAAAAACGCCAGGGCCTCTTCGTATGAAGTGGCGTGAATTATCTTGGGACGGGTGCGCATCCAAAAGAGCTTCTGCAGGCGATTGAGCCCTTCTTCATACAGTGCCTGCGACTGCTTCATGATCTGGGGATATGCTTCGGCTAAAAAAACCGAGATGTAACGCAGCGAATCCTCAACCACCAGGATCGCCTGCACTCCCGCCACGGCGATATTGTTGTCGAGGTTCAAGCGGTCTTCGATGTGCTTGATAATGGCCAGGAGGATGGTCGCGTTGCCGGTCCAGAGGAAAAAAGCATCGATGGTCTCACGAGTGCAGAGGAAGCGCAGGCGGTTGGTTTCCTGTGCATCGAACCCGAGGACGACCACTGGCTGGTTGGGCATCAGTTCCTTTACCTTTTTAGCGAAGTCGACCAGGGAGGCATTGGCGACCCGTACGACCAACAGCACTAAGTCGTAACGGGAGGCCTGCAACATGCGCAAAGCTTCGGCGGGATGCGCCGCGTGGGTGACCTGCGGCGACGATGAAAGGCTGAGCTCTTTATACTCCAGAAGGATCTGTTCGGTCAGGTGGCCGTCTTCCTGTAAGATAAAGGCATCGTAGTGCGACGAAACCAGCAATATCTCACGCACCCGATGGGGCATCAGCGTGTGGTACCGATCAAATTCGGACTTCTTCATGCTGACGCCGCCTTATACCAACCCCTGATCGATCATCGCGTCGGCAACTTTGATGAATCCGCCAATATTGGCGCCCTTGAGGTAGTTGACAAAGTCGCCCTCCCGGCCGTACTCCACGCACACCTCATGGATGGACTTCATAATCCAATGGAGGCGCTGGTCGACCTCCTCGCGGCTCCAACTCAACCGCATGCTGTTTTGCGACATCTCAAAACCAGAGGTGGCCACGCCGCCGGCGTTGGCGGCCTTGCCCGGCGCAAAGAGAATTTTCGCATCATGAAAAATCTTGATTGCCTCGAGCGTGCAGGGCATGTTGGCGGCCTCGGTCACGCAGCCGCAGCCGTTGGCAAGAAGCGTCTTCGCGTTTTCACCGTCAAGTTCGTTTTGGGTGGCGGTTGGGATGGCTACATCGCACGGCACCGACCAGGGTCGCTGGTTCTCAACCCAGCGCAGCTTGAACTCGTCGGCATACGCCTTGGCCGACTTGCGCTTGACGGTCCACAGGTCCATCAAGAAGGATAGTTTATCGCCCTTGATGCCGCCGGGATCGTGCACAAACCCATATTCATCCGCGATGGTGACAACGTTCCCGCCAAGTTGATTGATCTTGTGTATCAACCAGGTTCCGACATTTCCATAACCGGTGATGGTGATGGTTTTGCCGTCGATCGAATCGCCCGTGGTCTTGAGCATCTCCTCGGTAAAGTAGGTTGCGCCGTAACCGGTGGCTTCGGGGCGGATGAGGCTGCCTCCCCAATTGATATTTTTTCCGGTGAGGACGCCCGTGAACTCGTTACGAACCTTTTTGTACATCCCGAACAGGTAACCGATTTCGCGGCTGCCGACGCCGATGTCACCAGCCGGGATATCGGTGTTGGGGCCGATATGGCGGGCGAGCTCGAGCATGAAGCTCTGGCAGAAGCGCATCACCTCGGCGTTGCTCTTGCCCTTGGGATCGAAATCGCTGCCGCCTTTGCCGCCCCCGATGGGCAGCGTGGTGAGGCTGTTTTTAAACACCTGTTCGAAGGCCAAGAATTTCAAAATACTCAACGTCACCGAGGGATGGAAACGCAGACCGCCTTTGTACGGGCCGATGGCGCTGTTCATTTCAATTCGATAGCCGCGGTTGATGCTGATGCGGCCCTGATCGTCAACCCAGGGCACGCGAAACATGATGACGCGCTCCGGTTCGACCATGCGCTCGAGAATTTTGGCGGACTGGTATCGAGGAGTTTTTTCCAGTATCGGCCAGATTGATTCCACTACTTCTTGTACGGCTTGATGAAACTCAACCTCGCCGGGGTTTCGTAAGACGACATAGTTCATAAACGACTGCATCGTATTGGCCATAAAAGTCCTTTCGCGGTGTTTCGGAACATGAGCCCCTGGGTTTCCCTATGAAGAAATTCGTTGTCAGGACGATGTAATGCACGATAACGTTGAATCATTGTTAGCCAAGCGGTGGATCTTTTTCAACTGAAAATCCACAACGGCTTCAAAAGGTGACTGATGGAAAGGGATTCAGCCAAAACTATTCTCCTGGTAGATGACGAAGCGTCTCACCTCGAAACGCTCAAACGCATTTTCGATCGCGAAGGATACCATGCCTTGACCGCACGATCGGGACACGAGGCGCTCGATCTGTTGCGTAAGCACCACGTACATGTTTTGTTGACCGATTTGGTAATGCCCGGGATGAGCGGAAGCGAGCTGCTGAGGGCATGTCGGACGGTCTCGCCCGAGACCGAGGTGGTGGTGATGACCGCCTATGGAACGGTCGAAAGCGCAGTTGAGGCTATGAAGGAGGGAGCGTATGACTTTGTCACCAAGCCGCTCAAGAAACTCCTGATTGCCAAGGTTGTTCAGCAGGCAATCGAGAAACAGAGCTTGGTGATCGAAAACCGCGCGTTGCGTCAGGAGCTCGAAACCTTGCGGCCGGCCGATCTCATCGGCCAGAGCCCGGCCTTCGTACGCGCCTTGGAGACGATACGTCAGGCTGGCCCCTCAAGCGCAACCGTTTTGTTGACCGGCGAAAGCGGCACCGGCAAAGAGGTCCTTGCGCGGGCCATGCATCGACTCAGCCCGCGGGCCAGCCAACCCTTTGTGCCTATCAACTGCGCCGCCCTGCCCGAGAGTATTCTCGAAAGCGAGTTGTTCGGGTACGAACGCGGCGCCTTCACCGGCGCCGATCGCCGTCGCGAGGGGCGTTTTGAAGCGGCGCATCGTGGCACGCTCTTTCTCGATGAAGTGTGCGAGATGAGCCCAGCCACGCAGGTCAAGCTTCTACGCGTCCTTCAAGACGGTGAAATAGAACGTCTCGGCTCAAACGAAACCATCAAGGTTGACCTGCGGCTGGTGGCTGCCACCAACCGCGATCTGGTTGCGCAGGTCAAGGAGGGTCGCTTCCGCGAGGATTTATTCTATCGCCTCAACGTCATTCACGTGCGCGTTCCGGCGCTGCGCGAACGCACCGGGGATGTTCCCATGCTAGCCAATTTCTTTTTACGGCGCTACGCAGGCAAGAATGATAAGCGCATGGAAGGGTTCACCGCGCGAGCGATTGATGCTCTCGCCCGCTACCCGTGGCCGGGCAATGTGCGCGAGTTGGAAAACGTCATCGAACGGGCGGTGGTGTTGTCCAAAGACCCGATCATCGACGTGGATGATTTGCCTGAGCATTTGGCCGAGCACGCCAGCCATACTGCTGCCGGTCAGCTCGATGGTCGGGGGATCGACTTAACGGTCGGCACGACCATGGAAGAGGCGGAGCTGACGTTGCTGCGCGAGACGTTGGCGGCCACCCACGGCGACAAAAACCTGGCGGCTAAAATCCTGGGGGTGGCGACCCGGACCGTCTATCGTAAACTGAGCGCGCTTGATCCGCACGCCGAAGAAACCGATCACGGGCCTGACGACGAAACCGAATGAACGCAATCTCGTACGATTCGTTGTAGGGGCGGACCCAGGGGGCCTGTTGCCCGAATAACCTTTCGTAAAACTCATCCAGTTATATCTGTACCGCCTCTGCTTGTACGATACGACTATACAGCAGTTCGTCAATACACCCGATTATACGATTGGCAAGGCTGACTGCCTCACATTTGCGCTCGTCACAGCTCCTGATCAACTTTGTAATGTTCTGTACGGTACAGATCAGATAGTTTTGTATTTCTACCCGCCACAGTCTACGCCAGCGCGCGCGTTTGTAACCGTATCGCTTCGCCGCGCCAAACGACCCTTCGCACACGTGCTGCCGACGCTTGAGATCCCGACGCGACAACGTCGATTTCGAAGCTCTCACCATCTCGTCCAACTCATCCTGACGGAGATGTCGGCCGACTGTGCGACCCGACTTGCTCGTCGTGCACTGGTCTCTCAATTCGCACATCGCGCAGATTCGCTTCGAAGCGGCATATTCTATGCTCTGCCGACGGGCGTGCACGGTCCTACGCCGTAGCTCCTGGCCCGCGGGGCACACAAACACGTCCCGTTTGGCGTCAAACACAAAGCGCTCTTCCATAAACAGGCCGCGCTTCTCCAAACGCTTGTCCGTACCTCCCTGAAATGCCGGAATGTGTGCCTGAATCCCCGCATCCCGGCACGCCAGGTAGTTCTCTTTCGTTCCATACTTGCTGTCTGCAACTACCGTCTGAACCGACTCCCCCGTGGTCGCCTCGTGGTCTTCCTTAAGCGCCATCAATAACTGGTCTTCGCTTACATCACCCGGGGTCAACGCCGTCGCTGTGATAATCTCGCTGCTGCCTTCGACCGCTCGATGACTCTGGTACCGCAACTTCGACTCCCCGCGCTTCATCAACGCCGCATCCGGATCGGTTGCCGATACATAGCGCAGGTTCTCTTCGGTGTACGGTCCCGGTTCTCTCGCGCTCGGCGCTTCGTCGAGCCGTGCTTCGAGTTGCCGATACTTCTTTGACAGCTGCTCGTTCAGGTCTCTCGTATCCACAACCGAGTCCTGCGAAGCATCCGCATCGATAAGGCTCGCATCGACGAATATCTTGCGCCCGTCAACCAGTCCAGCCGCAACACACTGCCTCACCACGCGCTCAAAGAAACGCTGGAACAACTCACGTCCCCAGCGCTTCCGGGCTTTCGAAAGCACGCTGTGGTTCGGTACTTCATCATCCAGATCGTAGCCAAGGAACCACAACCAATCGAGTCGCTCCGGTAGCGTCTCCATCAGCTCGCGCTCGGAACGAACATTGTAGAACACCAATAGAAGCATGAGCTTGAGCAGAACAGGAGGAGGCACCGAGACGTTGCCGTTATCGCCGTATGTTTCCACCACTTCTTTGTAGGTGAAATCGAAATCGACAACCGTGCTAATCTTCCTCAGAGGATGGTCACGTCGCACTCGCTTGTCCAACTGGAATCCGGTATAGAAGAGTTTGGACTGCGGGGGTGGCTGATGTCCCATCATCGAAGCACCTCCTGGATGCTCCAGATGATATCATTTTTGATCGAGAATGCTATTGGTTTGGGCAACAGGCCCCACGTGTTCGCCCTGATAGGCAAGGGAGGGTGGACACCTCGGTCCGCCCCTACCTCTCCGCGGCAGTTGCATTGAGCATCGTCGCCCCGGAAGGCTGCGCGGGGGAAACCTCAAGGCGGGTCATGGATCCGTCAGGGGCACGGCAGCGCACCATCACCCGCGCCAGCGAACGACCCTTGCCATACCAGGCGGTGAGCTGTGCGGCGGCTTCGAGATCGGTGTCTTTCGGCGTGTCTTCAACCAGCGTCGTCGGGCCGGGCGTTTCTTCGGCGGTAAGCAGCACCCCGTACGACACGAAGTGTTCGATAGCAGTGTTTTCAATTTCGTTGCGGCCGATTATCGCCCGGGCAGCTCCCGGCAAAGCCATGTGACGGCCAAGCAGCAACAACAACGGATCGTCGATGAGTAGTACCTTTCCGGGGCGGCGTTCGCGTAGATCGCGTGCACGCCGGGCGTAGCCCGGATCGGTCAACAAACACCCGCCGGCGGGCGTCGGGTACGCCTGCACGCCCAGTTTCGCGGCAAGCTCCATTTGGCTGGTGCGTCCGCGCCCGTGCAAATCCATCAGTTGATCGCGCCGCAGCACCCCGGTCTGTTCCGGCCAAGTGGGCGGGAGATGGACGCCGCACAGTGGCCGGACCAGGCGATCGCCGAGGCCGCTCTCTCTCGCAATCAGCTCAAGGGTCTGCCGTCGCTGGCTCATCGGGCGTTGGTCGAGTACCTCGCCGGTGAAAACGAATGCTGCATCCAACTGCTGCATGCGCGCCTTGGCCCGGCTCAGCATGAGAATTTTGCAGTCTATACAGGGATTGAGGTTTGCGCCGAAGCCATGGACCGGTCGGGCGAGAACGTGCAGGAATTCTAAGCGTAGATCGAGCAATTCATGCTGAACCGCGATTCGTTCAACCTCCGCCGGTATTTGCAAGTGGCTATCGAATTCTGCAATCCGGCGACGCAGCGCTGGAGCCTCAAAGCCGATTACGCAGTGGAGCGCGATTGCTTCTATTCCCATTTCTTGCACAACCCGTAAGGCCAGAAGACTATCCAACCCACCGGAACACATGCCGATTGCACGGGTCATCGCTTCAGACCGCTTTCAATGAGAAGACCATCCAACAACAAAAACCTTCCGAGGGTATGCACGTCGACGCCCCGCGGGAAGCTCCGTAAAAAAAGTGGGTTTTCGCACATGCCGCCCGATAGATAAAAAGATTGTGGTCGGTTGAGAAATGCGTGGGTTTGACGCGCAAGACCGCACACAAAGCGGGCTATGGCCAATTCGATGGAACTGCCTTGGGCGATCTGGTCAAACAAGCGTTCTATACCAAACACCCCGCAGGTAAAGGCGCTCGGCTCGTCGGCCGGTGCGATACGGGAAAAATCAAGTTGGAAGTATCGCCCCAACAACTCGAGCGTAAAACCGGTTAATGCGCCGCAGGCGTTGTTCCATTCCATGCGAACCGGACGGCCATCCTCGACCTTAACCAGTTTGAGATCCCGCGAACCGACATCGACGAGAATCCATGGTCCATTCCCAAGCCGGCTCAACCCTCCGACAACCAGCGCCAACAACTCATTAATCGAGCGGGGTGCGTGATGATAGGCGTTATGGCCGGTGGCCACATCGACCGAGAGACGGCTCGCCTCGTGGGTTGGCATGACCTGGTGCGTGCCGGTTGCCGTATCGAGGATCTTTGTCCACGTGGTGCCAAAATCACCGAGTAACAAGGTATTTCTCCTACAAACTAATTCACCAACATGGTCATAAAACATCAGCGCAAACGAGTCTATAATCACATTAATACCCTAGCCAAGAGGTCTTGAGCGCGGTTGCCGGTGCCGATAACTTGACTTTCAGTCCAACCCGATGAAACATTTCTATTAAGTGGGCGCTTTCGCCAAATCATGTTCTTTCCGTGAAGGGTACATAAAGCAGTTAGGTTAGGGAGGTGGAGCGTGCCTTATGACGTGCTGGTGGTCGAGGATTCCGCGGCTATGAGGTCGTTCATTGCCTCGACGTTGGAGCAGGTCGAGGGGGTGGTGGTAAGCGAGGCCTCCTCGGGTTTTGAAGCCCTCAAACAGTTGCCGCGTAAGACGTATAAGCTTATCATCACCGATATCAATATGCCGGATATCAACGGACTTGAGTTGATTCGGTTTATCCGCGAGGCCGAAAAATATAAAAAAACTCCGCTGATCATCATCTCGACCGAGTCGAGCCAACGGGACCGCGAACGAGGGCTACAGCTCGGCGCCAACGCATATTTGGTCAAGCCCTTTGCACCCGATGCATTACTCGGCATGGCTGAGCAATTCCTAAAGGGCCAAGAATGACCGACCACCTGGAAGGCGTGGGTGAAAAAGCCATCGGCGAGTTTCTTTCCGAGGCGCAGGAAATCGTTGAAAACCTCAACCGCGATGTTCTGCAACTCGACGACCAAGCTAAACGCGGCAAACAGGATCAAGATTTACTTAACAACATATTCCGTGCGGCCCATTCGCTCAAAGGCTTGTCGGGCATGTTTGGAATCAAGCGCATTGCCGATAGCGCGCATACCCTTGAAAGCCTGCTCGATTTATTGCGAATGGGAAAGGTGGCGATTTCAGCCGAGGTGGTGGATGCTCTCTTTGAGTCGATCGAACTGTTCAATGGGCTCATTGCCGAGGCGAGTGGGGGCAGCAAGGTCTCGAAGAAAATTCTGTCCAGTTGGCAAAAAAACCTCGAAAAAGTAATGTCGGTCAGCCAACCCGCGATTCAGAAGGATTTCCTGGCTCATATAGCTATTGATCCGGCAATCCTGGGAGTGCTCACGGAGTACGAGGAATACCGACTGATAGACAATGTTCGGCGCGGAATAAATCTCTACAAGGTTCATGCGGCTTTTGTGTTGATGAATTTTGATGAGAGTCTCGCAATCCTCAGCACCGCACTTAAGGGTCTTGGCGAGTTGGTTACGACGTTGCCCAGTCCCGAAACCGCCCGCGAGAACGGAATTGACTTCGATCTGATTGTCGGCAGCGAACTTTCTTTAGAACAACTCATAGAGCGCGTTGCCAACCCGGACATTACGGTGGCGCTGTTGAGCCGCGGCGGCAGCGCGCCAGCCGGAAGCGGGCAGACGTCGACCGCCCCGGTACCCGCCGCGGGCGCGACGGGAAAGCGGTCTTTTGGAGCGCCATCGGCGGTTAGTCAACCATCCCCGGAAGATAGTGATAGCGCAACAGACCAACCAGAGACGCCCGAATCGGAAGACGATGGTGAGGAACGACCGACCAAGCCAATCAATAAAATAATTAAGACGGCGGACGCTGAACAGGAAAGTGTGACTATCACGAGTAAACCGGTTCCCTTTCGGACGGCACTTGATAAGCCTGCCGCGGATGCCGCCCCCGAGCGTGAGCTGGCGTCGCTGCGCAGTGTCAGCCAGACGGTCCGCGTTGATATCCGTAAGCTGGACATCTTGATGAACATCGTCGGTGAGCTGGTGCTGGTGCGCACCGCTATCCAAGGCATCTCGGATCAGCTCAAGGTTGAACAAGGTTTTACGGGATTGGCGGTCGACCTGTATAAGGAAGTGCGTAACTTTGAGCGCAAGCTCGATGAGCTGCAAGTCGGGATCATGGAAGTTCGCATGGTTCAGCTCGGGCAGAACTTCGAGAAGCTCTCACGCATGGTGCGGAAGCTCTCGCGTAGCGCCGGCAAGGAAGTGGACCTGCGCATCAGCGGCGCGGAAACCGAGCTCGACAAATTGATCGTTGAAGATCTGGCGGATCCCTTGATGCATATATTACGCAACGCAATCGATCACGGGATCGAGTCTCCCGAGCAACGGGTCCAGGCTGGCAAACCACCCACCGGAGTAATCGACGTCCGCGCGTACCAAAAAGGCAACCATGTGGTCATTGAAGTCGGCGACGACGGCAAAGGCATCGATCTCGACGAGATTCGATCGGTGGCGCTTGAACGGGGCCTGCTCCAAGCTGACCACATTGAAGATATCAGCAGGCGCGATCTCATGAATATGATTTTCTTGCCGGGTTTCTCAACCAGTAAGACGGTGAGCGAGCTTTCGGGGCGCGGGGTCGGCCTCGACGTGGTCAAGACCAATATCGCCAACCTCAGCGGGATGATCGACCTCGAGTCGACGGCAGGCGCGGGGACCCGTATGGTGATCACGCTTCCGATTACCCTGGCCATCATTCGAGCTCTGATAATCAAAGTGTCGGAGCATCTGTACGCCATCCCGCTCAATTCGGTTCTAGAAATTTTCAATGTTGAGGCGAAGCGTGTCCGCACCATCGAGCGACATGAGGTGATCGAATTGCGCGGCAACACGCTACCCTTGCTGCGCCTATCGGATCTCTTTGAGCTCAAAGGTTCTGACCAGGAACAGCGCGAGGGTTTGTATGTGGTGGTCGTGGGGCTGGCACAAAACCGACTGGGGATTGTCGTGGATGATTTAGTTGGACAGCAGGACATCGTGATCAAGTCGCTGGGGAAAATGCTATCTGGCGTTCCCGGTATCGCCGGTGCCACTAACCTGGCGAGCCAGCAAACCATCTTGGTGTTGGACGTCGGGGCGCTGATTGAAGAGACGTTATCCCGCGAGTAACAACGGCGGGAGATTACGGAGAACGTGGCGCGTGGTCGGTAACACGGGTAAATCCAAAGGGCAAAAGTCGGGTTCGCCTTCAGGAGGAGCGCCCGTTTCTTCTGAGAAGGCGGATCCGGTGGGTCTCGAAGAGTCGACGGGGCAGAAAGACGATAAAATAGCGCCTGTTGATTTCGATCAGGTCTTGAATGATTTCTTTGCTTCGCCCGAGGAGCTCGGCATTGATGACGGTTTGCGTTTGATGACGCATGGTCAGGAGGGTGAAGCCGCTCGCCGTCAGCAGCAGTTGCAAGAATATCTATCGTTTCGGTTAGCCAATGAGAGCTACGCGATCAGCATCTTGTATATCAAGGAGATCATCAAGCTTCCGTTAATTACCGCAGTGCCGCGAACCGAGTCGGTGATTCTCGGCATTCTTTCCCTCCGCGGCATGGTGGTGCCCTTAATCGATCTGCGGTTGCGCCTCGGGCTTGAAGGTGCGCCGACCACTCGTAAAAGCCGGGTGCTGATCGTGCAGCAACCCGATGACTTGATTGGGCTGTTAGTAGACGAGGTGCAAAATGTTGTCCGCCTCAGCGAAAATCAAATCGAGGACGCCCCGGGCCTTTTTGGTCGGGCAGAAGGAGAGAATATCCTCGGCGTCGGCCGCAGTGAAGGGGAAATGTACACGCTTTTGAATCTGGCGTCGGTAACCCAGGTGGAGCGCTACTTGCGCAAGCGTTCGGGGAGGACAACGACGTGAGCGGCGCTACCAACAAACCGATACGAGACGATAGAATATCGCAGCTAGCAGCCTTTCGGGTGGGCACCGAAGAGTATGTGATCGACATCATGCGGATCAAAGAGATAATCAATCCCGTTAAAATCACACCGGTGCCTGGCGCGAGCGATTTGATCGAAGGGGTCATCAATTTGCGCGGGGTGATTATCCCCTTGGTCGATCTCCGCAAACGTTTTCAGCTCCCTCCGCGCGATAGCGCACAGCGACCAAAATATATCATCGTGTCCGTTTTCAGTAAGAATGTCGGAATTATTGTCGATGAAGTGCTGGAGGTGTTGCGTTTGCCGCGAAGTCTTGTCAAACCGGCGCCGCAACTCTTTTCCCAGCATGAAGCGGGGATGTTCTTAGGGGTATGTCAGTACCAGGATCGATTATTGATGTTGCTTGATCTCAAGAAGGTGCTGAGTCCGGTGGTGAACGAGTTGGGCTGAAGGTAACCGTTTAAGCATGAGGTGTCCGGTGAACGAAACACTAACGATCGCCAATCGAAATCTCAGGCGCGGCCATCTGGGGGTAACCGGCTTAACGTTTGCTTTTGTCGCTGCCAGTTTGGCGGTGGTCGGAGAGTTAAACGACCTGATCGTCTGGTTAATGGTCGTTGTCGCTCTCATAGCATTGCCGATGACGTTTGTACACTTGATGTTGGTGGATAGGGTGTTAAAGCCTGTACGCTCGCTGATGGACCGCACGAGGGAGAAAGGTCCGCTCGCGCAAACGGAGGGCATGGAAGCGCTCATCACGCTGGAACGTTTTGAATTTCGCGAACAGCTGTACTCGGTCATGTGGTGGATTGGCGGGGCGTTTTGTTTGGGGATGATTTTATTCTCGTTGCGTCAGATCACCAGCTGGCAGTTATTCATCTTACTGTGCCACGGTGTGGCGGCGGGAATGATCGACGCCTTGCTTTCAGAACAGGTTAATTCCTATAGCTTACGGGGGTTGCGGAACCAGATTGAAGCCCTGTGCCCCACCCTCAAAAGCCGCAACTATCAATTGAGTCAATTCAATTATCGAATGGTACGGGCATTTCTGTTTGCCGGCGTGCTGGGCATCGGACTCAGCTCGCTATTCTGGTTCAATGAACTGCGCATCCAACGGGGACTCGTTGTTCTCGCTAGCAAAGAGGGTCAGTTCAATCAAGCGGTCGAGAGCTTGCTAAAAGCACTCAAGGCCGACCCCTCACTAGCGCCAAGTCAGCTGATTCGAAAAATCGATCCGCCGGAATTGCGCAAGGATCTCATGATTCTCAATGCCACCACCGGGGCGTTGTTGTCCGGAAGCGACGCCAGTGTGACGGAGTTAACGGCGCCCTGGGTGAAGCGCATTGTCGAGTTCAAAGAGGGCAAAGAGAACGCCGGGGATACGATCGTTCGTTGGCCAAGCGTGCGCTCGCCATTCCTCTACATGACTCGACTCGTTGGAAAAGATCGTCTGCTGATGTGGTTTAACCCACTGGACGGCATCTATGAAGGGTTGGGTATTAAACTGTGGGTAGTGGGAATCGGGGAATGCGTACTCTTGATTCTGTGCATGGTGTTAGGCTGGACCATGGTTTCTTCATCGTTGTCGTATGTGCGCTCACTCACGAATCAGGTCCAGCGGCTTAAGTCGGGTGATTTCAACGTCAGTCTTGATGTCTCGGGTAACGGAGAGATCGCGATCTTGGCGCATGCGATAGAGGATCTTGCCGAGGTTATGCGCAAACAGCACCAGCACGAAGAGCAGATAGGCAGCGAGCTTCTCCAAACCCAATCGAACGTTGTCCAGCAGGTGGCCCTGTTGACCGAGGGCAGCGATAAGAGCACCGAGATGGCCGAGCAAACTGCGTCGGGGACGATTGAGATGCGCGCGTCGATCCAAAGCATCTCAGAGCAGGTTGACTCCTTGCGCGATATGGCGTCGGAGTGTTCGTCGAGCATGCTTGAGATCGATCAAAGCGTGCACGAAGTGGCCGCGGCTGCTGAGAATCTGCAGACCCAAGTTGATGATACGGTCTCGGCTATTTCGGAGATTAGCGTCAGCATGGGTGAGGTGGCGAGTAATGTCGATCAACTAACCGAACTGACCGAGGAATCGGCAGGTGCAATTTCAAGCATGGACACCTCCAACAAGCATGTTGAAGAGAGCACCGCCGAAACCCACCGCCTGTCGCAGGAAGTGTCCGAAATCGCTAAACGCGGGGCCGAATCGGTCGAACAGACGATTGCGGGGATCAATGAGATTCGAAGCGTGAGCGATGAAGCACGCGATGTCATCAACCGACTGGGTAATCAAGTGGGGGCGGTTGGCAAGATTTTAACCGTCATTGGTGATGTCGCCGCGCAGACCAACCTCCTGGCGCTCAACGCCGCCATCATCGCGGCCTCGGCCGGCGAGTACGGCAAAGGCTTTGCGGTGGTAGCCGAAGAGATTAAAGATCTCGCCGATCGGACTTCAACCTCGACCAAGGAAATTGCCGGACTTATCAAAGCAGTGCAAGCGGAGTCGCGGCGGGCGGTGGAAGCTATGGAGCGAGGCGCCGGTAGCGTACGTCGGGGCGTGGAGTTAGCTAATAACGCTGGTCAATCCTTACAGCAAATTCTCGCCTCGGTTAAGCAAGCGAGCCAAAAGGCGAACGAGATTTCCAAGAGCACGGCCGAGCACTCCAGCATCTCGCGCCGCATGACTAAGTTGATGGCGGATGTGTTCGAAATGGCGCAATCGATCAAGCGCGCGGTGGGTGAGCAAGCGCGAGCGGGGACCCGCATTGGGCGGGTGGGCGAGAAGATGCGTGAGGAGGCCCACTTCGTATTACGGAGCACCAATGAGCAGTCTCAGGCTGCCACGGGTGTGACGCACAATTTTGAACGCGTCTCGGAGATGATCGGCGCAATCAGCCGTGCGCTTACGGAACAGTCGCAGGGGGTAAATCACATCGCGAAAGCGGCAGAAACGGTTCGCGATACCTTGCAACAGGACCGGACCCAAGTGTCGGAACTTACCCAGCTCTCTGAACAGATTGGTCTGTTGGCTAAGTCTATGGCCGAGCGCATCAGCGTGCCCGTCGATGGTAGAGGAGTCCCGGATGAAAGTAACTGAACGGGAGATCCGCGAGCAATTATGCAGTCCCCATGAAGAACAGCGACACCACGCTGTCCAGACGCTGCCCGAGGTTTTTAGCGAAGTTCCAAAAGACCTATTGCTCCAAGCCCTCGGCGATGCGTCATGGCGCGTGCGCAAGTGTGTGGCCGATCTGGTGATACGCTCGCCGCGGGCTTCTGTCATTGCGGTCTTGATCAAGGCGTTGGGGGATGATGAAAACGCCGGACTGCGCAACTCAGCCACCGAAGTCTTAGTGGAGCTAGGCCCACCGGCTGTGCCGCAACTCATTGAGCTGCTCAAAAAAGGTAATCATGACGAGCGGAAGTTTTCGGCCGATATTCTCGGAGCGATCGGCGATTCTCAATCCGTCCCGGTGTTGCTCGAAGGGCTGAGTGACGTAGATGACAATGTTCGCGCCGCCTCGGCCGAGGCGCTTGGACATATCGGGGATCCGCGCGTGAGTAACCGGTTGGTAGCCCTCCTGCAGACGGATCAGCTGCTGGTGCAACTGTCGTGCTTGGATGCATTGGAGCGGCTTTCGGTCGAGGTGCCGCTCGAGATCCTGCGCCGGTTGCTCCATATTAGTTCGATTCGACCGCAGGTGTTTCGTTTGATGGGAGCCCTCACTGACAACCAGGTGATGCCAATTCTCTTGCCAGCGCTGATGGCGCGTGGGCGGAGCGAACGTGCGGCGGCAGCTCGAGCGGTGGTTCGTCACTATGGACGGGTTGATACCCAACGGAAAGCTGAAATCCGCGCCGAGATACGCACCATGGCATCGGATGATCTCTTTCATCGCCTCTGCGAGTTAATAGAAAGCTCCGACACCGAGGAACGCGAGGCCGGGGTTGTGCTCTTGGGATGGACTGGTCGTCAGGAGGCCGTACCCGATCTGCTCCGTGCGGTTGCCGATGAGCGGCTCCATGACCGCATTTATGAGGCATTGTTGACTATTGGGGAACCGGTGATTGAAATTCTGTGCGCATCGTTGCCCAACTTGGGTCGGTTGGAATTGGTACTGGTGCTTGAGGTACTGGGCCACTTTCGCGCGCGCGAAAGCCTCGAAGCCATTGTCGTGCTATGCGGGGCCGAAGAGGAGGAAGTTGCCGAGGCGGCCCGACGCGCCCTGGCCACTATTCGCGATCCGTCGGTGATCCCGACACTCTGTGATTTGCTCCAGGCCGAGACGGGGGCCCGCCTCAGCGGAATTGCCAGTTCGTTGATCAAACTCGGGGATGAGTTTCATGATCAGGTGGTGGTTGGGATACGGGCGGTATTGACGAGCAGCGTTGCCGAGCAACGCCGCGCCGCCGCCGAGGTCTTAGCAGGGGTGGCACGGCCAGCCGACATGGATTCATTGCTGCCGATGTTCAGCGATGAGGATCCGCAGCTGCGAGCGGCAGCGGTGTTGGCTTTGGGATCAATAGAATGCCCGGGTGACATCGAGCGGCTGCGGATGGCGCTGACCGATGAGTACCCGTTGGTGCGATCGGCCGCGGCCCAAGCACTCGGAAAGCGTAACAGTCCCGAAGCTGTCGCTGCGCTACAGGTAGCGCTGACCGATACCGACAACGAAGTAGTCCGGACGACCCTGATTAGCTTACGGCAGGATGCGGCGCAGAAGGCGCGAGCGGCGATCCTTCCGCTGATCGTCCATTCCAGCGGAGCGTTGGCGTTGGAGGCGGTGCGCACCCTCAACGTGATTGGTTGGGGCGACGACGAAAGTTGGCTTCGGCGTGCTGGTCAGCATGCCGATCCCGAGGTGATCAAGGAAGTGCTGGCCGGTCGGGCTCTGCCAAGCGCGGCCTGCATCGAGGTCATCGAGAGCGCTCTGCATCATTCCCGCTGGGATGTTCGGATGGCTGCGGTGAAGCAAATTGGAAAGTGGAAAGACCCGCAGGCGATAGCCGCCCTCGAAAAGAGAATGCCGAAGGAGGACGATGAGTTAGTCATGGTGGCCATGCGGCAAGTTCTGACGTCGAGTGACGGGAATAGTAACGCCGGCTGATGCTTTGTTATCAAAATTCACGAGATGATTGCGACGCAGGCAGTCCGGGGCTGCGTTGAAGGAGTTTTGGTGGTATTTGGCGCAGAAAAAGTAGTGATGAGTCTCGAAGAGTTTCGCCTGCTGCGCGATTTGGTATACGAGCATTGCGGTATCTTCTTTCATGATGAGGTTCGCTATCTGCTCGAACGCCGGCTCAATAGCAGGCTGCAGGATCTCAAGGTTTTAAATTTCCTTGATTACTATCATCTCCTCCGCTACAGCCAAAACCGCCGGCAAGAGCTTGAGGACATTATCGAACTTCTGACGACCAACGAAACCTACTTCTTTCGGGAGGACTATCAACTTAAAGCGTTCGCGGACGAGCTGGTGCCAGAGTTGGTCAAGGACCTTGGCAGACACCGGCGCCTGCGGATTTGGTCTGCCGGATGCTCGACCGGGGAAGAAGCCTACACCATCGGTATCCTGATCAAGGAGACGCCGGCGCTTGCGGGTTGGAACGTAGAGATCTTCGCCAACGATATTTCTCGCCGCGTGCTCTCGGTTGCTCGCAAGGGAGTTTACGGTCGCGCATCCTTTCGCACAACCGATCAATATTATGTCAAAAAGTATTTCCATTCGGCCGGCGATCGATTCCAAATCGATGAAAAGATCCGTTCGATGGTATCGTTCGGTCATTTGAATTTGCTTGATAAAGAGATGCTGCAGCTCATTGGCAAAATGGATGTTATATTTTGTCGCAATGTATTGATTTACTTCGATAAACCGGCACGCATCAAGGTATTGGGCACCTTCTATGAGAAGTTGCAACCAGGTGGTTATCTGTTGCTGGGGCATTCGGAGTCATTGGTGAACTTGAGCAGCGATTTCGAGCTGATGTACCTAAAGAACGATATCGTCTATCGCAGACCGAAGCTCCGAGAAGAGGAGGGACGCCCATGATGGAACGGTCTTCCACAGACCGTATCAGGGTGTTGGTGATCGATGACTCGGCGTACAACCGCAAAGCCCTGTCTGAACTGCTCTCACAAAGCTCGGAGATTGAGGTGGTAGGCACGGCGAGCGATGGCAAACTTGGTCTGCAACAAGTGTTATTGCTCAAGCCGCAGGCGATCACCTTGGACCTCGAAATGCCGAAGATGGACGGATTTACCTTTTTGCGCATTTTGATGAGCCGCCAACCGACACCGGTGATTGTGATCAGTTCATATAGCCGCAAGCAAAATGTGTTCAAAGCCCTCGAACTTGGGGCCTTGGACTTTATCGCTAAGCCCTCAAACATTGACGGTGAAGAGCTGTTAGAGATTCGCGACGAATTGATCGAAAAGTTGCTCATGGTTCGTAACCTACGGGTCGATACATTGCAACGGGTGATAGGTCCCCTGTCGAGCGAGCGTTCCTTGTTTATTGAGTTAACACCTTCTCCTGTCGAGAAGACGACCGCCAAGAGCGGCATCCTCGGGGTGGTCGCCATCGGCGCCTCGACCGGCGGCCCGCCCGCGCTCCAGTCCATTTTTCAGCGGCTTCCGCCGGAGTTGCCCGTGTGCTACCTGGTGTCACAGCACATGCCGTCCAATTTTACTAAGGCGTTTGCCGAACGGCTGAATCGGCTATCGCCGCTGGAAATCCAGGAGGCCCGTGGTGGAGAAGTGCTGGAAGCAGGGAAAGTTTTCATTTCACCGGGCGGGCAAAATCTCAAGCTCGTGAATATATCGGGGAAACTGTATACTTTGATCGACGACCCTGAAAAAGACGCAAAATATATTCCGTCGATAAGCGATCTCTACAAATCGGTAGCCGTTGCTGCCGGAAATAAGGTGTTGGCGATTCAGTTGACCGGTATGGGGTCGGATGGAACTGACGGAATAGTCGCGGTTAAAAACGCTGGTGGTTCAACGATAGCTGAGTCTGATCAAACTGCGGTGGTATTTGGCATGCCGAAAGAGGCAATCGCCACGGGACAAGTAGATCGCGTCTTGAGGCTCGATGAGATACCTGGCGAGGTGGAGCGCTTTGCCGGCAGATTGGCGGCTGAGGCAGTAAAAGAATAACCTGGCCGTCAAGTTGATATGCGGTGGATGGTATGGTATATATAGAAACAAGGTTGCGGGTGGGTTTCACGATATTACTTCTGATGCGGCGGGCGGGTATGGCGGTTGCGCCGGATGGGGGATAAAACAATATGGCTGGCAAGAGAAACGCGGCCTTATCCGATCATCAGACCGAGACCAAGACTAAGGCGTTAGAGCTCTTGAACGTATTAAAGCGGGGGGCCCAGTTCACCGAAGAACTGATAGAAGAAAATGAACGCCTGCGCTTTCGATTGGTACAAATGGAGAGTGAAAACCAGGCGCTGGCCAGACAGGTGATGGCATCGCATTCGTTTGATGAACTTCTGGTTAAAAATCAACTCCATGGAGGAAGAAAAGAGCAGTCTTCTCAATCGATTCGAAGAAGTTGAAAGCGAAAATAAAGACTACAAAGAGCGGTACAACGAAATCGAGGAAGAAAACAATCGGCTGGCCAATCTGTATATAGCATCGTTTCAGTTACATTCAACTCACGATATTAAAGAGGTGGTAAGAATTTCCTTCGAGATACTCATCAACCTGGTTGGAACGCGGGACTTCGCCTTGTATCTCAAAAAAGACGCACGATTATTGCCGGTTATGAGCGAGGGGCGGGATATCCAAAGTCTACCTCTGATAATAATAGGCAAAGGGGTAGCCGGACGGTCAGCCCAAGAGGGTTCACTGGCTCTTTCAAGCAATCAGATGGCCGACGCTTCAATTAAAAACCCCAAGGCTTGCATTCCGCTCCAGGTTGAAAACGGATTGGTCGGCATGTTCGTGATTTATAGCTTTTTGGCGCAAAAGTCGAGCATTACCGAATTAGATCGAGAACTCTTTAAATTATTGGGCGGCCATGCGGCGATGGCGTTATACTCAGCAAGACTACACGCTGTCGCTCATCAGAGCCTGGAAGAGTCATCGAGTTACATCCAATTGCTCAATAGCTGATATCGAGGAAGACGCCATGTCTGAACCGTTACGTGCCCTGGTCGTAGAAGATTCGCCGACGATGCGGCAACTTATTTGCTTTGCTCTACGCCGAATAAAGGGGCTTGAAGTTGTCGAGGCAGATGACGGCGTGGAAGGCATGAAAAAGCTCTCGGTATCAAAGTTTAATATTCTCATCACCGATATCAATATGCCGGTTATGGATGGTTTGAAACTTGTCTCGCTGGTTCGGCGGGACGAAATCCATAAAGAGATACCCATCGTGGTCATTACGACTGAAGGCGCCGCCGAGGATCGACAACGAGCGATTCACTTGGGCGCTAATGCCTACATAACCAAACCAATTCAAGCCCCCCAGGTTATCAACTGCGTACGAGAACTGCTTAAGCTATAGTTCTCCAGATTTTCTGTCTACGTTATCACCGGTGTTTTTCGAAGGCTAACGGGCTTTATTATTTTTATAATTCTGATAGTTATCACTAATCGTCTATGATTGGCGTTGCCTTCCGTTTTGAATGCACAGGGCCGGAATATCGTCGAACATTTGGTAGTGGGTCAGTTTGAATTTTTTTGCTCTTGTCGCGTTTAATCGCTTATGTTATTTTATATAGCATGAAACGAATTAAGGGAAAACATCTTGATTTTAGCCAAATCGCACACGCTGTAGTTGAAGCTGCGACAAACGAGACTCCTGCCCAAGAAGAACCTCCCTCAAATAAAAATCCTGCTGCCGTAGCTCTCGGTAAACTAGGTGGACCCAAAGGCGGTAAAGCCGCCGCCGCTCACATGACAGCTAAACAACGCAAAGCCAGGGCAAAGAAGGCGGCAGAGGCACGGTGGGAGAATAAAAAGAATGATTGACAGATATGCTCTCGTGGGCAATTATCTGCTAGTAAAAAAATAACCAATTTGGAGGTTTTTACCAAGTAAATCGAAAGGGCGTTTGGCGTTCCTCGAACGATCAAGCCCAGCTAATAACGACAAAGGGCGATTGGGATCATCGCCAGGATTCTCAAGCCCTTAGTGATTTCGAAAGAGAGATCGCTAAGGGTTTTTTTATTTTAAATCTCACTTGTAAGGGTCGTGAAAAAACAGATTTCGGCCTACTATTGCCACTGCAAGGAGGTTTCGACGATGATCGACCGTTAGGCATTAAGCGGATTAAAAATAACCCCGGGTTGCACCCCGGGGCGTTTCCAATATATA
The DNA here is from genome assembly GCA_963754925.1 of uncultured delta proteobacterium. GTDB lineage: Bacteria > Myxococcota > B64-G9 > B64-G9 > B64-G9 > CAVWHX01. The sequence continues at coordinate 8,502 of CAVWHX010000011.1, read as the reverse complement.
GGTCTAAGTAAAGCTTAAAGCCTCTTTTATCTAATACTTAGCCTTCTGTCAAGGGAAAACCGTCAATAACGAATTGTCATTCGTATAGGAGGCTTTCATGCCTAAATTGACAATCGAAATTGTCATTGAAAATCAAACACATGGTAAACTTGGTCCGACCGTGATTTTAGTTCCTCAAAAGCTTTCCAATGGTCTGACTTGAGTATTTTTTTTTGATTTTTATCACTTTTTTACTTGACTTATATACTAAAGCGTGTTAGTATATAAGTCAGATACAGTGGAGGTGACCAATGAACCGCTTGTCTCTTAAAGAACGTTCCCAAATTATCGCTTGCTTGGTTGACGGCAATAGCATTCGAGCAACTTGCCGCATTACGGGCTTTGCTAAAAATACCGTCGTCAAGCTTATAATCGCACTTGGCAAAGCATGTGCAAAATACCAAGATCAGATCATGCACGATCTTTATTGCACTAGACTTGAGTGCGACGAGATTTGGGCTTTCTGTTATTCAAAGGCCGCCAACGTACCAGAAGAGCTTAAGAATGAGTTTGGTTATGGCGACGTTTGGACGTGGACAGCAATCTGCGCTGAAACTAAACTCGTTCCCTGTTGGTTGGTTGGAGATCGTTCTGCCCGTACCGCATCAGTGTTTATGAACAAGCTATCTTCTCGTTTAGCCAAACGAGTGCAGCTTACTACTGACGGCCATAAATCCTACATTGAAGCTGTGGAAGGCGCATTTGGTTTTGACGTTGACTACGCCATGCTGGTCAAGTTATATGGTGGGCCGAACGAAGAAGACCAGAAACGCTACAGCCCGGCAAAATGCACCGGAGCAGAGAAGATCGTCGTCAACGGATCGCCCGACATGACTAAAGTTTCTACCAGTTGTGCGGAACGCCAAAACCTCACTATGAGAATGAACATGCGAAGGTTCACGCGACTTACCAACGGATTCAGCAAGAAAGTTGAAAATCACCGCTATGCAGTTGCGCTTTATTTCATGCACTATAACTTCGTCCGTATCCACAAATCGCTGAGAGTTACACCCGCTATGGAAGCTGGAATAGCAGATCATGTTTGGACGCTGGAAGAGATTGCAGGGTTATCTGAATAATAGTTAGATTTGCAAGGAGGTAAAGAATGACGAATCACGAAAGAGTCATTCAAGAGATTATAAAGCTAGTTTCCGAGAATCCGGCAGGAGTTCGCTACAGCATTCTTCATAAAAAGATTGCGGAAAAGTGCCCAGATATCTCCCATGGCTCAATTAATGGGTCGCTTTGGAGGTTTCGCACTCATCTTCCTGCAGAGATATATATACCATCAAAGGGCCTCTACAAACACATCAAGTTTAAAGATAATAAGGAACTTAGCCCCGAAGATTCCAAGCCTGCAAAGCCGGCATCGAAGATTGACGAGGAGCATTTTTACAAACAGTTTGCTGAGTGGATCGTTAACGAATTAGAAGAATGCACAAAAGCAATCTCATTGGGAGGCAAAAAATTCGGAGACAAATGGGGAACGCCTGATGTCATTGGAGTTCGTGAACCACGCAAAAGCGACATCATCAAGCCCCCAACTGAGATCATAGCAGCCGAGATCAAAACAGATTCACAGGCATTGATCGTCGCATTCGGCCAAGCTTGTTCGTACAAACTGTTCTCGCATCGTTCGTACATTGTAATACCAGATGACGCATTAGTTGAAGATTTGGCACGTCTGGATGCGTTGGCTCGAATATTTGGAATCGGCCTGATTCTCTTTGACAAGAAAGAAAAAGAACCGGAGTTCGAAATCCGAGTCAGAGCTTCGCGGCACGAACCCGATATGTTCTACGTGAACAAATATCTAAAATTAATTGAGGACAAACTTTTCACCTGAAAATTAACAATCGCTCCTTGGAAGGAATAATGCGTAAACGAATCTCAAAAGTCGTGACAAAATATACCCGCGAGCAGGCATGGTCAGAATTGCTTAAATTGAAACGAAATGACATTGAGGGCTCATTGAACTTCGCCAAAATGGTTCTGCGAGGGAAGTGCTGGCAACCTGGATTTGGCGAGGTTCTCATTAAGCTTCAATCGCCGAATGAAGCCGATGAATTCAAAAAACAACTGAAGTCTTTGTTTGAGACAGAAAAGGCACCTAAGAATCGATAAAAACTGTATTCTTACTTGATTGTAACTACTCTATATTGAAAGCGTTTTAAATTAATTCCCGCCGAATTTGTCAATTTCAAACTGACCCACTACCGAACATTTGGACCGGTTGACATTGAGGTGCCATGTATACTATCATTATGGTGGAGTTGTGTAAACGAAGGTACCACATCATTACCATAAAAACCATTTGATGGAGTAGTAACCATGAACGCGTGTATCCGGAGAATGTGGTTGGTGGTGTTTCTTTTTGTGCCCCTCACGAGCCGGGCTGACGATCAGGCTCTAAAAAACAATCTCTTCTATCGTGCGATCGCGTCGCAATATACCATCACGCAAGTGGTGGAAGCGGATATCAATAACGATAACCGCCGCGAGACGCTGATCAGCTATCGGGAGCGGGAGGCCGACTCGGCTGGCCACCTGCATGGCGGACTGTTAATCTTGGGCAGATCCGGCCCTCAATATAGAGTGTTGTGGCATGCGGTCTTCGAGGATCTCTACCCTCAATCCGTCTCTGCCAGCGGTGATGTGCTCAGCATTGATTTTGTTCAGGCCGGCCAGAAAGAAGAAAGAATTTTTCCCCGCAAACTTATCAGGGGGAGGGACTTCTTTTTACGTACGGATGAAGCCAATCCGTTGTATAAAGCAAAAGTAACCGCGTCATCCACCCTGAGAAAGGATACAGCGCCAGCCAATGCCTTTGACGGACGATTGGATACCGCTTGGGCCGAAGGAGCCGACGGCACCGGCACCGGTGAGTTTCTGAAGATTGAGTTTCGTAAACCAGTGGACCTTGGTCTCATAGGAGTGCTGCAGGGTAATTACAAGAGCAAGCGCGATTGGATGGACAACAACCGGTTGAATAGGGCAGAGGTGACGTTCGAGACCTCATCAGATCGCTTTGATGCCGAGAGCGCCGTCGATTTTGGAAAGGATCTCGGTTTCGGGTTGTACGGCGATCAGGTCGAGCTTAATTTCACCAATAACCCCATGATACACTACTTCAAACTCGATAAACGTTCGGTCGAGAGCGTTGAGCTGAAGATCACCTCGGTATTGCTTGGCGAAAAGAACGATGATACCTATATCTCTGAAATTGATTTTGCTGAGTTGATTCCGGCGCAGCGTATACTCGGTGAGAAGGTTGACCGTGCTACCAGGGCAATAAGCGATCAGAAGGCCGATGGAAAGTCTGTTATTGACACCAAGCGGGATAACCCCGTCTACGACGAGAATTTCTAAACTAAGCGAGGCAATCAGAGACAGAGGCGCTCGGCTACTTCAGGTACAAACAGGCCGCGTACATTGTAACGGAGAATCTCCTCAACCAATACATCGAGTGTCGGAAGCTCTCGACCCATACACATGTTATAAAGCACTTCTTTAACAGAACCCAAAATACACCAGCTGACTACCGCCGTATTGACGGGACGGATTAATCTCATATCCATGCCGAGAATAAGGGATTGTTCAATCAGGCCGCAGAGCCGGGCGTAAAACTCAGATAACTTTTGATCGAAACTGGCGTCTAATCCCACGGCTTCGGCCAAAAGGATCCGCAACATAGCGCGGTTATCTTGCAAACAGCTAATTACCTGTCTGACGTTCGAACGCATCTGGTCAACGGCCCCTGCGGGGTCGGCGTTGCGATCGATCCGCTTCACCCGCTGATTGATCACAGCAAACAAATCATCGAGTAGTTCCGAGAAGAGGGTTCTCTTACTTTCGAAGTATAAGTAGAAGGTTCCCCGCGCAACGCCCGCTCGGTCGATAATATCGGTTACCGACGCAGCGTGGTAACCTTTCTCCGCAAAAATATCCATGGCGCAACGGAGCAGATGATCGTGTCGTTCTTTACGGTTCAAGGAATGATGGACCTTAAGCGCTTACAAAATAATGGCACCTCCTCGTCACTACCCCAGGGATACGCTGACGAGGCATTACCTAATCGTCTACGGTTTTGGCGTGTACAAGGAGGTGAAGATTTCAGCTACTTTTTGCATTTGTTCCGGGCACTTCTGCGCATACTCGTTCATGGTGTCGGCAATCTCATGGGCTTTCGCTGCGTTGGCTTTCGTCTCTTCTTCGGTCATTTGCTTGTCGGCTTCTTCAACGGCCTTTCGAGCCGCATCAATCGAAACCCTGTTCTTATTAACATATTCAGACAAATCGGTAACAGCTTTCTCGCACTCGGCAATGTTGTCTTTGAGAATTTTTGATATCGCGACATTATAGTTCATCATAGTTTCTAATGGATTCTTTTTTTTGCAACCCGTCGATAGCACCAGCATTATGGCGACAACAGATGCGAGTGCCCGTATAAGCGTCGTGTTCATAGTCTGTATTCCTCCGTTTGGGTTTGACCGCTGCTATCCAAGGGTTACGTTCACGAGCGAAGAGACCAGATTTCGATACCGAGGTCAAGTGAAAATGTAGTAGCATCGCGTTGGTATATTGAGTAGGATGTGCAGTGATCGATCAAGGGAAGGAATAATTCATTATGGCTAAACGACGAGCACCCATGCCCTCGACACCTGAATTGGAAAAGAACGCCCGTTTCCATCGTACGACACTCTCTCGACGAGAGCTTCAAGAGATGCTTACCTTTACCAAGGGATTGGCGCGGGCGAGCGGCGCGCTGGCATTATCGTACTATGGACGCACCAACCCGACGCTGCGTTTTGATCACGACCTCATAACCGAGGCCGACTTGGCGGTTCAGGAGTACATACATAAAGAGGTGTTGGCGGTCTACCCGAAACACAAGTTTCTGGGCGAGGAAGGCACGGTCGTTCCCCGAAACATCGATCTGGAGGATCCGTTGTGGGTGGTGGATCCGGTCGACGGCTCGGCGAGCTTCTGTTCTGGGATGCCGATTTGGGGGGTGTCGATCGCGGTATTCGATGGCGGAAAACCGGTGCTTGGCGTTATCTACCTTCCGGTCGTGAACGAACTGTACAGTGCCCTGGCCGGTGCTTCCGCAATGCTCAACGATCGCGAGATCTCCTCGCGGGAAGAGACCATCGACAACGAGTCATTGCTGCTGACGTACAGCCGTTTTCACAGCGATTTCAAGTCAGATTTTTCTGGCAAAATCCGCGCCCTGGGTTCGACCGCTGCTCACATAGCGTATGTTGCTCGCGGGGCGGCCTGCGGGGCGATCCTCGGCAGAATTCATGTTTGGGATGTTGCCGCGGGAATGATTATTCTCGAGGCTGCCGGTGGAACGCTGAGGGAGCTGAATGGGAAGCGTGTCGATCTCTCCCGCTACCTTGACGGCAGCCGCCTTGACACGGTTTTGGTCGCCGCCTCTAAGGGACTGCATCTTGATATCGTTGATACGATCCAGCTTCGATGAGGATAGAGAAGCAACGGTTCCGCGGTTACTCAAGAAACGGGTAATCCAGCGATTAAAAGCTTGGACCATGAAGAAGCCGCCGATAAGAATGAGGCTAATCAAAACGGCTAGCCCTACCGCAGGCCAGCCAGATTGAGATTCGGGGACAGGATCAAAAACATTGAACACAGACTGCTGGTACCATGAAGAAGATAAATGTGCCCACATGATCCACCTCGGTTCTAGAGAGAGCAATTTTTACGCCAAGGAACTCAAGCATAACCCTCATTGCTCAAAAAAGCATTATTATCAATGATTACATATGGTTATAGTAATACGCAGGCACGGAGTCTACATCTGATAAGAGTATCGACGTTCGAATACTGTGAAACGAAAGTTACAGCATGTGCGTAACCGATGACACTTGTTTCCAAATTCAGTTTCTGAGCCTGATGAAAGCGCTACTATAGGAAAAAGGATGATTGACTTACACTGCCATATTCTATCTGGATTGGATGATGGATCTCCGGATATCGAGAGCTCGATTCTGATGGCCGATGGATTGAGTGCGTTGGGTTATCGTGCGGTCTGCTGCACGCCGCATAATCCCTGGGGCGCCAAGGTTCGCGATAGCGAGCTGCTTTCTGAGGAACGGGAAGCATTAGCCATGCGGCTGCGTAATGCCGGGATCCCCTTGGCGTTGCTCCCTGGTGCGGAGTACCACAGCTCGATGGTGCCCGAGTTGATTCAAGAGGACCGACTGGTTAGTTATCCCCGAGGGGACACCTTTATGATGGAGCTCCCCTTGCAAGGCTTTCCGCCACGGCTCGACGACCTTCTGTTCTTATTGCAAGTAAAGGGCAAAAGGCCGGTTATAGCCCATGTTGAACGCTACCCCGAAGTGCAGGCCGGCGTCACGGTGCTGTCTTCATTACGCGAGCGGGGCTGCTTTTTTCTGGTAAATATTTCATCGCTCGCGGGGGGCTGGTCTCGTGAAGCGCAAGGAACGGCTCGTCAACTTATTAGGAATGGTTTGGTTGACGCAGTGAGCACTGATCTCCATTCACCGGAAGAGTTGGGGAACATCAAAAAAGGACTCACTATTTTGAACGAACTGGTTGGATTCAAACAGGCCGAGGTGCTTACAACATTGGCGCCAGCGCGGATTGCTCTCGTGAATCCAGATGAATACACCATTGGGTGATCCGTGAGAAAACTACTCATCAACCTTGGGGTATCGGTCGCGATTGGAGGCGTGTTTATTTGGCTGGCATTGCGCGGGGTGAACTGGAGGGATATCGCTGACGTTTTCGCATCAGTCAGTCCGTTGATACTGCTCGGTTATTTTTTATTTTTAGTCGTTATTCATTTTGCTCGGGTGGTACGTTGGGGGATATTGCTTAAGCCGCTCGGAGAGATTGGTTTTGGCCGGCTATTCATGGTGTCGTCGGTTGGCATCATGGCGCTGGTGCTGTTGCCGCTGCGTTTGGGAGAATTCGCCCGGCCGCTGTTGATATCCGAGCGGGGGAAAATCCGCGCCAGTTCGGCGATGGCCACCGTGGTTGTCGAACGGTTGATCGATAGCTTGGCCATGGCCCTGCTGTTAGTTATCATTTTGTTTCTGATCGAGGGTCGGGTGTCGGTCCCGAGTGAGATCCGGTTATGGGCGTGGATAGTGCTGATAGGTTTTTTATTCTTACTGAGTCTCCTGATTTTGGCCTATGTACGCCAAGAGTCCACGGTGCGCTGGTTCCGTCGACTCGTTGGGTTACTTTCAAAAAAAGGCGCCGAGCGAGTCGGTTCGATACTGGATTCGTTCATCAGCGGTTTGCGGGCGCTGCGTCAGGTGAAGCTGGTTGCCGGCTTCCTCCTGCTTACCGTCGTTATTTGGTTTGTGACGGGAGTAAGTTTCTGGTTTGCCTTTCGCGCGGTTACCGGGCTTGCGCATCTTGGGATGCTTGAAGCCTTTACCATGCTGGCGGTGCTGTGCGTGGGGTTGATGATCCCGGCCGGGCCGGGCATGATCGGCAACTTCCATTATTTTGTGAAGCTGGGGCTGTCTCTCTTTGTTTCTGAAGCGGTTTTAGGATCGGCCGGAGTGGCGTACGCGTTGTTGGTGCACGCCATGTCGCTCGGCCAACAGGTCTTGTTCGGATTGCCATTTTTGTTTCACCCGCAGATATCGGTACGGCGCATTCTGTTTGCCTCGCGGGAAATGGAGACGGCAGGGGAACAGTAGAGTGCTCCTTTCCCGCCGGCAGGGGTGGTTTCTCTTGACAGTATCTGGTGAGTCTTTTATTTTCTCTGCCGCTCTCCACGATGTTGGCGGTTCTTTTACAGATGGCGGAGTAGCTCAGGTGGCCAGAGCAGCGGTTTCATAAGCCGCGTGTCCCCGGTTCGAATCCGGGCTCCGCCATTTAATCCACTGTCTGCAAGACTAGTTGGATAGAGGAGGGACCATGAGAAAGCAATCGGCACAGTGGCTCTTGGTGCGCTGGACGGGTTTTTTTACCCTGACGCTTTTTATAACCGGGTGTTCCAACGGCAAGGGCAGTCCGCTCGTCAACGTAACGCTGTTGCAAACGACCGACGTGCACGACCACGCCTCCGGGGATGGGTCGTTCAACGCCTATACCCCTATGAACACCTCCGATAACGATCCGGTTTTAGGCGGATGGGCGCGGCTCGCGGCAAAGATCAACGAGATACGGACGGCAAAAGAGAAGGAAGGCAACACCGTGCTCCTTGTGGACAGCGGCGACTATACCATGGGCACCGCGTATGACATGCTCTGGAACGTCGACCCGGCGCCGTTCCGGTTTCTCAGCACGATGAACTACGATTTTGTCACCTTTGGAAACCATGAGTTCGATTATGGCCCGGAAAGATTGGCCACCATGATCAACCAGGCCCGGGCTGCGACAGGCGGTTTTAACATACCAATCATCGCCACGAATACGGTCTTTGACGGCGTCCAGGGGACTGCGGATGATGGCCTT
>CAVWHX010000010.1:0-66504 GCA_963754925.1 uncultured delta proteobacterium | reverse complement strand
GGCCGAGTTTATCCGCGAGCAGGTGATACTGCAGCTTGGTGACGAGCTTCCGTATAGCGTTGCCGTGATGGTGGATTCCTTCGAGGAGATTCCTGAGCGCAGCCTGACAAAACTCCGGGCTACTATATATGTCGAACATGATAGTCAAAAAGGCATTCTGATCGGCAAGGGCGGTCGGCGCCTCAAGGCGATCGGCACCAAGGCGCGGGCTTCAATCGAAACCATGCGCCAAGGAAAGGTATACCTCGAGTTGTACGTGAAGGTGTCGGATAGTTGGACCAGAAGTGAGGCTGGTTTGAGAAGGGTAGGTTACCACAATACATGAAGCGTAACTCTTCGCTCAAATGAAACCTCTTATCGCCATCGTCGGTCGACCAAATGTGGGCAAATCGACCCTGCTCAATCGTCTCGCCAAGAGGCGCGTCGCCGTGGTCGAGGACACCCCGGGGGTTACCCGGGATCGATTGTTCGTAGACGTGCTCGTTGGCGAACGCGAGGTCATCTTGGTGGATACCGGCGGTTTTGATCCGGATACCACGGACGAGCTGGCGCTCGGCGCGGTAGCTCAAGCAAAGCTCGCGGTCGCCGAGGCTGATCTGGTGTGGTTTATGGTGGATGCCAAGGACGGTTTGCATCCCCTCGATCAATTGGTCGCAGACTACCTGCGCAGACGCAAAAAACCCATTCTATGCTTGGTCAATAAATCGGATCCCGGAGCGCGCACCCGCGAGGACTGGGACTTTCTTAAGCTCGGGATGAATCTCCTGCCGATCTCCGCCCTGCACGGCGAAGGGTTGGATGATCTTGCCGCGTGGTCGCTGAACCATCTTCCGCCCGAAGAGCCGCTGCAACCGACGGACGAAAAGTATGGATTTAAGCTCTGCCTCCTCGGGCGGCCGAATGTCGGCAAAAGCTCCCTAGCCAATCGGCTGGTGGGCCACGAGCGCCAGATGGTTAGTTCGATTCCCGGCACCACCCGGGATGCGGTCGACATTCCGCTTGAGCGCGATGGGGTGCGCTGCTTGTTGGTGGATACGCCAGGGGTGCGCCGCAAGGCCCGGGTGCAGGAACGCCTTGAGTACTACAGCGTGATGGCGGCGCTGCGCAGTCTCGAACGCGCCGATGTGGCGGCAACGGTTTTGGATGCCACCGAGCCGTTTTCCGATCAGGATGCCCGGTTGTTGGGCTTAGTCGAAGAACGCGGGCGAGGGCTGCTGGCGCTCGCCAACAAGGCGGATTGCCTGAGCCCGGCTGATAGAAAGAAATACTTAAACGAGCTTGTGTATGCCATGCGCTTTGTACCCTTTGTCAAGGTACTCTTGGTTTCAGCCAAGTCAGGGGAGGGGATAGGGCGGATCGTACCTCAAGCAGCCGCGGTTTTAGATAGTGCTTCCAGGCGTATTTCGACGGGCGACCTCAATCGTTTTTTTGGCGAGGTGGTCGAGCGCCATGATCCGCCCATGATCAAAGGCAAACGCGCCAAGTTTTACTATCTCACGCAGACCAATGTCCGTCCGCCTACCTTTGTGATGTGGGTCAATGATGCATCCCGAATTCCGGAATCATACCGCCGCTATCTTGAAAATCAGCTCAGGGTGCGCTTTCCTTTTGAAGGCACTCCTATTCGCTGGATTTTTCGTGAACACGAGAAGCGTCGGTCAACTGGCAGGCGTCGAGGCAGGCGGCGTAAGAAGAAATAAGATGCTGAAGCCGACAGGATCCCTCGCGCACAGGCGAATGAGGAGTTAATAGTGAGTTGGTTCGAGGCGAAGATAAACTGGTTCGTAGCCATAGTAGTTGGCGTCACCAAGCGAATATACCAGCTTCCCGTTTTGCACGGTGTGCTCCAGACTATCGGTCGTACCGTTAAAGAGTTTTTCGACGACGACTGCCACATCATGACCGCAGCAATTTCGTTTTATGCAATTCTCAGCTTGATTCCATTTATACTTCTTTTGTTTTCAATTGTGGGCTACGTGGTTGCGCATCTCGGCGCGGGATTTTCCAGCGAGGAAGAGCTGTATTCGCATCTTGAAAAGTATATTCAAGCGGCGGTCCCGTTTCTTACCAGCGACATCCTGATGCAACTAAGGGGGATTACGTTGAAGCGGCAGGCGTTTGGCATCGCCGGGCTCGGAACATTAATCTTCACGGCCTGGTCGGTCTTTTCGACGTTGGAGCTGGCTTTTTCGAAAGTGTTTAATACCACGCGTCGACGTTCGATAGTGATGTCGAACCTCCTGTTTATCGTGTTTGTGTCGGCCCTCGGACTGGTATTTTTGTTGGTGCATTATCTCGTGGTCGTGGGACAAAACCTATTCGTCGGTAGCGACCTGCCGCTGGGGCTGGAACTGAAAAAGCTGTTGGTGCATTACACCTGGATCAGGATTGGCATAACGTTAGCAGCCGCGGCGGTCGCCTTTGTGATACTGCTGAAATATTTCACCAAAGAAAAGGTCCAGATTCGATTCGCCTTGTGGGGCGGGCTGTTATTCTCAGGTTTGTGGATGCTCGCGATTCAGGTCTTTGGGTATTACCTTAAAAACTTTGCTCGTTATAGCATGTTCTATGGATCCCTCGCTACCTTGATAACAATTGTGATATGGATTTATTACTCATCTTGTGTGTTGCTGCTCTGCGCCGAGTTCACCAACGTCTTGCAACGTCGTAGCCAACCGCAGTCATAACCGGCGGATTCACCGATACCTCTCAGGTATTGGCGGCTAATATTGAACTTGACCCCTTCATAAGAAAACGGATACTATTAACCGTATGAGAATTAGTGGTCTCATTTTCACGATGTTGTTTATCATGGCTGCAGGGTCGGTCACTTCGTTTGCTTCGACGGCTCGGTGTCTTTCAGAAGATGAGCTTTTAAACGAAGCAGATCGAATCGTAACGGCTGTTCTTAAAGAGCCCGGCAAAAGCGCATGGGATCCGGAAAACAAGCGGATTTACAAAACCTACTCATTTGAAGTAGAGGAAGATCTTGCCGGGACGGGCGAGAAGAATTTTGATCTCGTACAGCCGGGGGGCGAGATTGATGGCATCGGCCAACGGGTCGATGGATTCCCAACATTTTTACCCGGCGATCGGGTGGTGTTGTTCCTACACAAGACCGATGCTGGTTATCGAGTGGTCGGTCTTTCCCAAGGGGTGTTCGAACCACAGAAAAATAACGGCGTTGAGACGCTCGTCCAGCGCCTCGAAGGGCTGCATTTGATCGGAGGTCAGAAAGCGCCTCTTCAGATAGAGCGCGGTCATCTCCTTAAGCACATACAAAAAGTTTGGGCAAAGAAAAAGGTGCGATGATTAGCATCGCTAACTTCCGGCACAAGACAATCAGGTGGGGATTATCGTTGATGGTTCTCGTGTCCCCGTTGCTTTTTGCGTTCGAGCGAAGCCAGAATGATAATGGAACAGTTTGCTACTATTGGAAAAATCGTAGTGTGTCATTTCGTCTCAATAAAGACTGCAGTAAGGACGTTAATATAACGGATTGTACCCAAGCAGTGCAAAATTCAATTGGCGCGTGGATGGGACATTCATGCTCAGATCTGGAATTGAACTTTGCCGGTACAACCACACAGACTAGTATCGGTATGGATTATGTTAATTTAATCGTCTGGCGCCAATCGAACGATTGGAAGTATGAAAATAGCGCGATTGCCATGACAACTACAACGTTTAACACTTACACGGGCGAGATCGTCGATGCCGATATTGAGGTTAATGGAGTCGATTACACATTCTCTGTGTCTCCACCGGACACACCGGGCGTCCCGGGCACTATGGACATTCAAAACACGTTGACCCACGAGTTGGGTCACTGCATTGGATTAGCCGATGTATTTGACAAAGCCGATTCCGACGCCACCATGTACTATACTGCAGGTTATGGGGATACCAACAAAAGTACTCTGAGCCAAGATGATATCAACGGGTTGTGTACGATCTACCCAGCAGGCGCCGCAACCCCTCTATGCAGTGAAACTGGCAATGTCGTTGGCGATGGCGGCTGTGCGACAACCTCTGATAACGTTGACGGTATCTCGGTGTTGGCTTTACTTGCCCTCGTGCTATGCTTAACGCGAAAATATTGTCGCAGAGTACCCCTTGGCTAAGATCAAAGTACTTGCGAGTGTTGGAACCCGCCCCGAAGCAATCAAGATGGCGCCGATCATCAACGCATTGCGCCTCGATAAAAACACTTTTGTTTGTCGAGTGGTGGCGACCGCTCAACACCGGCAGTTGCTGGACCAAGTGCTGACCTTCTTTGGCATTACTGCTGATATCGATCTCAACATCATGCGTCCCGATCAGCAATTGGCCGAGCTTACCGCGCGAATGCTGCCAAAGGTGGACGAGCTGCTCGTGGCCGAGGCGCCAGATTGGGTACTGGCTCAGGGCGATACCACCACCGTATTCGTCACCGCCTTGGCTTGTTTCTACCGCCGGATTAAGTTTGGACACGTTGAGGCCGGCTTGCGCACCGGAAACAAATATTTTCCCTTTCCCGAAGAAATGAACCGAGTGCTGACCGGATACCTGGCAGATGCGCACTTTGCTCCCACCAAGAAAGCCTGTGAGAACCTGTTGGCCGAGGGGATTTCAAGGGACAAGATCAGCATAACGGGAAATACCGTAGTCGACGCCTTGCGGTGGGCGACAAACCGATTGACGCTGCCGAGCCTGCCGGTTCAGCGGGATGGGCGTCTTCTCCTGGTAACGGCTCACCGTCGAGAAAACTTCGGTCGTCCGCTTGAAGAGATCTGCGAAGCGCTCGTCGAATTACTCGATCGCTATCCAGATACCTGGGTGCTGTATCCCGTACATCCAAATCCAAATATTGGACCGGTGGTTGAACGCATTCTCGGAAAGCGGCCGCAGGTGGTGTTATGCGCTCCGCTTGGCTACTTGGAGTTCGTGGCCGCGATGAAGGCAGCGACACTGATATTAAGCGATTCGGGCGGAATCCAGGAGGAGGCGCCCTCTTTGGGTAAGCCTGTTCTGGTTCTGCGCGATGAGACCGAGCGGTCCGAAGCAATCGCGGCCGGCTGCGCCCGTCTCGTGGGGCCCCATCGAGAAAACATAGTACGTGAGACCTCGAGGCTTCTTGATGACCCGGCTGCGTATGCACGCATGGCAACCGTGCACAATCCCTTCGGGGACGGTCGGGCGGCTGAACGAATTTGCGCGGCCTTGGCAAAACGTGTTGTAGAACCTTTTATTGGCTAACCTCCCAGCCATCGAACGTATATAGCTAACGTGTCGAGATCTCGTTACGGCCGTGTTTGACCCCAAAGGGCCGGGCGTGGTAGCGTTTGTCTCTTAGAGATACCATGGATACGTCGTCTATCCCTATTTCGGTAATTATTCCTGCCCACAACGAGGAGGGTGTGATCCAGCGCTGCCTCGATGCCATGACGGCCGGCGCGGCCACGGGCGAGCTTGAGGTAATAGTCGTCTGCAACGGCTGCACGGATAGGACCGCTGCAATCGTGGTCGCGTACGGTCCCCCAGTCCGTTTGGTTGAGATCGAAGTCGCTTCTAAGAGCGACGCTTTAAACTTCGGCGACCGTGTCGCCCGCGGATTCCCGCGGTTTTTCGTCGATGCTGACGTCGTCATCCCGCTTCAGGCGATCCGGGAAACAGCCAATGTGCTGATACGGGGCGAGGCGCTTGCGGCGGCACCCCGGTTTGAGACTGACTGCACCAAGTGCAGTCTGGCGGTCAAGATGTTCTACCGCGCTTGGACCAGCCTCCCGTACTTCGACGATGGCATGATCGGTTCGGGCGTGTACGCCATTTCGGCCGCCGGACGCGCCCGATTCAAGCGGTTTCCCGACATCATCGCCGACGATGGCTACCTGCGCCTGCTGTTTAGGCCCGGAGAGCGTCGGACGGTTACGACATGCAGATTCACCATCACACCGCCGAGGACCCTCGATGGTGTGATCCACATCAAGACCAGGGCCCGGGCCGGTGTGTACGAGCTTCGAGAGAAGTTTCCTGGGCTGTTAGCCAATGAGGCCGGTACTGCCGCCCGCTCTCTAGCAAGGATGCTTTCAACCCCACGCCGTTGGCCCTGTTACGCGGTGTATAGTTACGTTACGCTCCTTACGAGACTTCGAGGACGAAGGAAACTACAAAACAACCAGCGGAATCAATGGGAGCGTGACGAATCGTCACGCCGAAGTTTTTCATAATGGGGAGTCTTCGTGGGAGATCCACAGGTCAGCGCCATTGTCTTGAATTGGAACAAAGCTTCGGATACCGAGAAGTGCATAACATCACTATTGGAACAGGATTATAAGAATATAGATATTTTGGTTGTCGACAACGGATCGACCGATGGTTCTGGCAAAGTGTTGCAGCGGCGTTTTGGTACTATTCCAAACATTAAGGTTATCCTTCTGAAAGAAAACACAGGATTTGCCGAAGGAAACAATGTCGGCATCAGAAGAGCGCTTGAGAATGCCGCCGATTACGTCTTTATTCTAAACAATGATGTTGTCGTCACACCACAATGTATCGCAACCCTGGTTGAAGTTGCCGAATCGGATGACCACATCGGCGTTGTTGGCGCAACCAATTTGTTCCTTAATGATTCTACCAGGATCTGGTACTCGGGCGGTGTGATACGTTGGGCTAGGGGAAGATTTATTGACGAAACATCCAATACGCTCTACGACCCTAACGATCGACGAATAAGGGAAGTCGATGATGTCGCTGGAAGTTCGATGATGGTGAAACGAGCAGTCATCGAAAAGATTGGATTGTTGTGGGCCCCCTATTTTCTCTGTTACGAGGAATCAGACTGGTGTTTGCGCGCTAAAAGAGGTGGTTTCAGAGTGCTAGCTGCAATGGAAGCCGTAGTTTACCATACCGTCCACGCTTCAATGAGTGAACCGTACGAATTATATTATATGAACCGCAACTATCCCCTGTTCATGTTAAGGAATTGTCCTCCGTTGGAGATGCCCAAAGCGATACTGTCTTATATAGCAAGAATCCCTATAGAATACTTTAAGTTACTGATATCAAGAGATAAAGAAAAGGCCTCGGCTTTATGGCAAGCGCATGTAGACTTTCTCTTACATCGGTATGGTGAAAGAAAGTTGCGTAACGCTTATTCCATTCCCAAGAAAAAGTAATTTCCTTCGTTATGATCCAACAATCTCTTAAACCTATTTCTTCTGTTCGTGATATTCTTGTTCGGTATTGAGAGCCCAGAGATTGTCCTTTTCTTTTATACCACTAATGATGTTGTCCACAGCAATCATTCCGGATAAAATTGAATGATCCATGTTGTTATACTTATGCATCCCATTCCTTCCTATCAAAAAGAGATTTTCATACTTATCAAAAAACTTAACAAGCTCATTGAATCGGTTATAGCTTCCGAAATATGACGGATAAACCTTAGGCATCCGTAATACTATGCCATCAATGACATCCCGTTTGTCGATAATATCGATTTTTTCTAGTTCCTCTATCGCATGGTCCTTCATTTCGTCATCGCTCTTATTCCATATCTCATCTCCCTCGTTACAGAAATACTCAGCACCCAGCCAAATCTTGTTAATATCTTTCAACATGTAAGGGCTGAAGTTATTAAAAATATCCAAACGCCCAACTTTTACATCTGATTCTTGTACATAAATCCAGTTATCGGGAATAGTATCATTGAGAGTGCGTATTTTCGTGTTGTTTTTTAATACCATCTTGTATAGCAATAGACCGACGATAATATAGTCTCTATACATCAAACCGTTGGCAATTTCAGTGATCTCTCTTGGTGGCTCAGGACTCAATCCATTAATAAGGTCTTTGATTGGCATTGTTGAAAAATAATAGTCACCTTTCAGGGTGGTGATTTGTCCGTTTTTTGTATTTTTTGCCTTGATTTCGGTAATATTTCGGCCATTGGTTGCAAGACCAATAATTTTTGAATGAGTACTAATTTCTCCACCTAACGAAATTATATTTTGAGCGATTTCTTGATACATATGACCTGCGCCATATTTCGGATATAAGAATCTCTCTATCAGGCTTGTTTCTGTATCCTTTTGAGTTAGAGACACATCTTTCTTTCTAAAAAGCTTTGTTAAAGCGTCCAAGATCGCTCTTCCAATAGACAATCCCTTAACACGCTGCGCGCCCCAATCGGGAGGAATTAGATTGCAGGGAACCCCCCAAACTTTTTCCGTATAATCTTTAAAAAAGGTGAGATATAATTCCCTCCCGAATCTATTTATGAAGAAATCCTCCAGTGATTTTTCATGTTTAATCGGGAACAAACGAATATAAAGGTAACTGAATCCAACCTTTATTATTCTGGTTAAGCCTAAGGTTAATGAATAATCCTGGGCTTAAAGAAATCGGATAGTCAAAGAACCTTCTCAAAAAGAATATTCTTGTTAGCCTATTTTTAATGAGCATAACCTTATCTGTTTTATCAGGATCGGGGGCCTGCGGTTTTTTCGAAAGAGGAATTTCTCTTTCTAAAATTTTATCATCCTTCGATGGATATCCTTGAGAAGGAAGCATTTTTTCCCATAAATCCAAAACTCTATCGACCTTTGAAAAAAATCTATGTGGTCCAAAATCAATCTTATATCCTTTATAATCAATTGTTTTTGAAATTCCGCCAATTTCACTGCTCGATTCAAAAATAAAGGGTTTAATATCAGTTCTTGTTAATAATTCATACGCAACGGTTAGTCCCGCCGGTCCGGCGCCAATAATGATTGCGGTTTTTTGTTTCATTTCTTTTTGCTCACACTAAATAGTAAATAATATTTGACGAAAAAATTTACGAAATACACAATTACAATAGAAAACAATTTTGAGACTAAATAATTGAATTGAATAATATCGGTAAAAGTCCAAAGAATAACTTCATTGAGCAAGACGCCAATTATTCCAATCAGAATAAACAGTGTAAATTCAAACGGTTTATTGTTATATTTTCTTTCACTAAAAACCCAAGTAATGCTAAGAATATAGTTGACGAGATGTCCTATGAGGAACGAAATAGCCCCCGATATAAGATAATGTACGCCGAGATAATGAGTAAGGGTATAAAGGATGCAGAAATCAAAAATGAATGAAATAATGCTTGTTACGCCATTTCGAAAGAATTGAACTATGAGATTAGCAGATTTATGGAATAATAGTTTTTCAAGATACAAAAAAATAGTATTTATTTCGTTAGAGATTGAAATCATAGTTAGAAAAGTGTGGTGTGGAGACCGCCATCATCCTCCGGAAGATGTATGATGTTGAGAGTCGACCAATCGGGCGGACTCGAATAAAAACCCTAAGCGCCTTTGATCACCTTCAATTTTCTGAACAAAGGGAATATGTGCATTTAGATGAACACTGATTTCAAGTACCGCAGATTCGGTCGTAGGAGGACAGGTAAGAGGAATGTTAAGAGTCTGCCGGCCGACTTCCAATCGGAGTTGGGTATCAATACAACCCTGGCTAAAGATTGATAGAAGCAAGTCAGCGGGAAGATTGCTTTTTTGAAGCTGATCAGGCATCGACAGAGTTAACAGCAACCGATCCTGATTGGTACGACGTAGAAGGAAGCCGGCATCAGGGCTGCTCCACCGGCGCTTGCCTTCGCTCGGATAGAGACCGCGCAGATACTGGTAGTTATCATTAATAGCATCGAACCCCGACGCGAGATCGGGTGCCGTACGATCAGAAGGTTTAAACGGTACATAAGGTCCGACCGAGAGCAACTCATAAATCGCTGCATGCGGGGTATCATATAGAACATGATAGGTAGAAGCATCAAGGATCTTCTGGAATTCAGGCATTGCCAAAACTTTGGCGTACCAATCCATAACAAGATATTTATGCGGCAATGGGTTTATTTCCGCCGCGGACCAGCGCTGGAAATTCATCATTTCTCGACCAGAAAATAGCGCCAAGACCGGCGCCTGCCACCATCCTGAGCCGAATAATTTGGCATCGCCCGGAAGTCCTCGTAGGATTTCTGCGACCGCGATTTGCTCAATATCCTTGGTTGCAGGCTGAGGATCATTCGTGAATATCCCCCCCCGCCGTAACATCATCGTCTGTGCCACTATAACTAAACAAATCGCCATAATACCAATCGTGCGCATCAATGTGGATCGTTGACCAATCGAAGCGAACAATCCCTGGCTAAGAGCAACAACTGTCACGACCAACAGAATCTGTAACAGAATCAGCCCATCTATGAGGTGACGCAGCCACGCCATCCCCATCGGCATGATGAAGATCCACCAGATGAAGTAAGAGCCGGCAGATGTGGATAAGGCTAAGAAAGGAAGAAGGTTGCCGAAGCTACGGCTGCGCCACAATCGCAATCCAAGGATTGCCATGGTCGTGAAAACGATTGCCGTCAAAGCGAAAAAGAGCACTATCGGCAACCCTATTTGGGACAGAATTTCTAAATGACTGTGTACCGTTGCAGCAAAGACGATAAATCCCTTGACATTTTCGTGGAGCCCCGACTCATACAGTACCTGGCCGAACTGCAAGCGCCACCAGGTCAGATAATTCTGACTATTCCCAAGCCGTATAAGACGAAATAGTTCCCAACCCACAATTGGTGTCGCAATACCGGAACAGACATAGACTACGCGCGACAACTTCCGCTCTCTCACGAGCAGAAACAAGATAACGATTATGAAAGTAGGGCAGACCATGAAAAAAGCAACTGTCTTGGTGATTATGGAAAGGCCCAAAGCTATGCCGCCCAGTGTCAGTTTCAAATCGTCAGGCACCACTTCGCGAAGGCCGGATGACAAAGCTATCAATCCGAGAACAAAGAGGGCTAAGCACGGAATCTCCCCGAATCCATTTATTGCATAGTCGGACATCCCGGGAGTGCGCAGGCAGACTATTACCCCAATCAGCGCGATCCATCGTGGCAGTTGCATGTTCCGAAGCAGGACGTAAACAGCGGCAGCCAACGCTACTAGATACAAAAGATTGACAAGCTGTGTGGTGAACGGCGTGATTCCACCCAACCACAGCGCAAAGGCGGCCGGAAGGATGAAAGGACCGTCCGTCTGTGCCGGAAAGGGAAAAAAGCTATCGTAAAAGAAACCATAGCCCTTACCTTGGAGGAAAGAAATTGCAACATTCAAATTCATTGCACCGTCGAAAGACGGCGGTGCGACCATTGCAAAGTGAACGAAACAAATGCCGATCTGGACAACCACCGCCAGAAGTGCTGCCAGGACAATCAGCCTCCCAATCCGTCGAATGCTATTATGTGACGGGTCATTCATCGAAGTGACATTCAATCAAAGGACTCCCAATGTATTTAGGAACAGTAGCGGATAATTTATTGCGGGAGCGTCCCACCCAACTTCAGATTTCTTAGCCATTTTTTATCTTTTTCTCCTACTACGAATCAAGAAGTCAAGAAAAAAATGTAGCATCTATTATATTGACACTGACCAGCCAAAACTGATAATTGCGCAATAGGAAATTAGGGACCAAGATGCCTTAACCTTTAGTTAGATTTGAATTTACTTAAATCAGAGGGTTGCGGGAGTGAAAGGGATCATACTAGCAGGCGGTTCTGGAACGCGGCTGTATCCTATGACAAAGGTGGTTTCGAAGCAACTGCTGCCGATTTACGATAAGCCAATGATATACTACCCGCTATCCGTTCTGATGTTGGCAGGAATACGGGAAGTATTGATTATTTCCACTCCCGACGATCTTCCACTTTATAGGAGGTTATTAGGAGACGGAAGTATAATCGGTATGAAATTTTCATACGAAATCCAAGAAAAACCAAGGGGATTGGCGGACGCTTTTCTCGTGGGAGAAAAATTCATCGATCATCAGGAAGTAGCTTTGGTCCTTGGAGACAATATATTTTACGGCCAGAGACTTACCGAATTGCTCCTTAAAGGAGCTTCTTTGACCGGTGGAGCGGTGGTCTATGGATATTATGTAAAAGATCCTCATGCATTTGGCGTGGTAGAGGTAGACGAAAACGGCAATGCTAAGTCTCTTGAGGAAAAACCGGCACATCCAAAATCTCACTATGCTGTGCCCGGACTTTATTTTTACGATAAAAAGGTCGTGGAAATTACCAAGCGGCTTAAACCTTCCAATCGGGGTGAGCTTGAGATCACAGATCTCAATCGCGAATATTTGAAGCTGGGACAGCTCAGAGTAGAGCTCTTTGGCAGAGGGATGGCATGGCTAGATACCGGTTCGTACGAAGGTCTTATCGAGGCCAGCAACTTTGTTCGAACCATCCAGCATCGGCAGGGTTTGTATGTTGCTTGTATAGAAGAGATCGCTTATCGACTTGGATACATTAGCAAAGCTCAACTCGGTGAGCTGGCAAAGATGATGGATAAGACTCTGTATGGCCAATATATATTGGAGCTTACGTACGAGTGATGCTTCGGAAACAAGAACCGAGTCTGGATGCACCATGCCATTTCGCGCGTTAGAAACGCCAATTTCGGGATTACTGATCATAGAGCCAACTATTTTCTCAGATGGTCGCGGTTATTTTTTAGAAACTTATCGAAAAAATGAATTTGAGGAACTTGGCATTAATGTTGACTTCGTTCAGGACAACCGATCGAAATCAAAAAAAGGCACCCTTCGCGGACTGCATTTTCAGGTAAACCATCCTCAGGCAAAACTAGTGCAAGTTTTAATGGGAAAAGTTTTTGACGTTGCGGTGGATATTCGAAAAGGTTCTCCGACTTTTGGTAAGTCGTTTGGTGTCATTCTAGACGATGAACTAAAGCGGCAGTTTTTTATTCCTGAAGGCTTTGCGCATGGGTTTCTAACGCTCAGCGATGAAGCGGTTTTTGCCTACAAGTGCTCGGATTACTATCAGCAAGAAGATGAGGGTGGAATACTTTGGAACGATCCGGATCTAAAGATTGAATGGCCCCAAAAGGATGTCGGCCGATTGATTCTGTCTGATAAGGATAAAAAACTGCCCCAGCTTCGTAGACTTTGTTTTGGTTCTCAATGAAATTCTTACTCACAGGCGCCCAAGGTCAATTGGGTTTGGATTTCCAAAAGCTGCTTCAGAAAAGCGGCATCGCTTATCTTGCCACCGATATTAGGGAGTTAGACATCTCAAATCTTACTGCAGTTCGAGATTGCATAAAGTCGTATTCGCCGACAACGGTTATTAACTGTGCTGCGTATAATGACGTGGATAAAGCAGAGGAAGAGTTTCGTCGCGCCTGTATGGTCAATGCCATTGGCCCGAGAAATCTTGCAATCGCATCTGAAGAACTTGGAATTCCTATAGTTCATTTTAGCACCGATTATGTTTTCGACGGCAATCATAGGGAACCTTATACCATTGCCGATGTACCCAACCCAATTAGTCGTTACGGACAAAGCAAATATCTAGGCGAGAAATTGGTGCAATCTTTTTCACGCAGATTTTATGTTGTACGGTTAAGTTGGGTATTTGGAGTTGGAAACAATGCCGCAGCACACGGTAATTTTCCAAAAAAGATTCTCGAATGGAGCAAATCGAAACGTCAACTGAAGGTGGTAACCGATCAAGTGTCCTCTCCTTCATACACCGTTGATATCGTTTCTACAACGTTGTTGCTACTCGGAACTGGCGCCTATGGCCTCTATCATCTGACCAACCAGGGTCATTGTAGTCGATATGATTGGGCTCGTTTTATATTGAAAAAAGCAAACTCTTCTGTTGAAGTCTTACCTGCGACAAAAAATGATTTTCCCACTCCGGCCAAAAGACCACCTTTTTCTGCTATGGACTCCTTTCCAATCAAAGATACAGTGGGTGTTCTCCCTTCGACCTGGGAAGATGCAACTGAACGTTTCTTGAAAGAATTGGGAGTCTGAAAATGAACGTGCTGGTTACCGGAACAGCAGGGTTTATCGGCAGCAACTTTGTCTACTATCTGTTAGGAAAACATAAGGACTATCGTATTGTTGGTCTCGATAAGCTCACCTATGCCGGCAACCTTGAAAATCTTTCTTGTCTATCAGACGACTGTAAAAGCCGCTTTAAATTTGTAAAAGGTGACATCTGCGACCAAGAGCTTGTAACAAAGCTTTTCTCATCGTTTTCTTTTGATGCAGTGATCAATTTTGCAGCCGAATCGCATGTTGATCGCTCTATCCAAGACCCTCATATTTTTATAAAAACGAATATTCTCGGTACTCATGTCCTGCTTGATTGCGCAAAACAGTCATGGTTGGTAAGTGGAACATGGGCCAACAATAAAAAGTTTATCCAAATATCAACCGATGAAGTTTATGGATCACTCGGGCCGACCGGTTTATTTACCGAGAAAACACCGTTAGATCCCCATAGTCCCTATTCAGCGTCGAAAGCAGCCGCGGATATGATTGTAAAGTCATATTATGATACCTTCGGAATGTCGGTGTGTATCACCCGATGTTCGAATAATTATGGACCGTACCAATTCCCCGAGAAATTTATACCCTTAATGATTCGAAATGCGCTGCTTCATAAGGAAATACCAGTGTATGGCGACGGGAAGCAGATTAGAGATTGGTTGTTTGTGGAAGATCATTGCCGTGCAATTGATGTGGTTCTCGAGAAAGCTCAGCCAGGATCGATTTATAATATAGGCGGAAATAATGAAAAAAATAATTTGGAAGTAACGAAGATAATTCTCGAACAACTGAGAAATGTTACCGGCGATAGTCTCATTGGAGAACATCTAGTTTGTCATGTAAAAGATCGTCCCGGCCATGACCGACGTTATGGGATTGATGCAACTCGAATAAAAAATGAACTCGTATGGGAACCCTTGGTAAAATTTAAAGAAGGTATTTACAGAACGATTCGTTGGTATCTTGAAAACAAGAGTTGGATGGAAAGGGTGACGTCGGGAGAATATATGGAGTTCTACAATAGGAACTATACCCGTCGCTGATGGCCAGTAAAGAGAGATTAGAGATCACTTGCATCCAATTGATATATTAGTTAGATATCGCAACAGCCTAATAAAACATAAGAATTCGATAATTATGCGTTTTATCAATTCCATTTTCAAGATAAGTCGAATGCACGATACTTCCGCGGTTCCACGGAAGGAGTACGCAAACGAACATAGGGTCCATCGATTGCCACTACGACTATTATTTTTTATTTTTTCTGTGGCCTATCTGATACTGGCTATGCATTTGCCGGTATCTATCTATACGGGAGCGGTACATGATGACGCCTTATTTTGGCACAATGCATATCAGATAGTGAGTGGGAAATGGCTTGGCGGGTATAACCAAATGACCTTGGCCAAGGGCTCGGGCTTCCCTTTATTTTTAGCGGCAAACGCGGTACTCGGTACTCCCGTTACACTACTGATTGCTCTCGTTTATCTTTTTGCTTGTGGACTAATTGCAAACACCTTACGGGGATTGGGTCTGAATAGGTATTTAGAGTTAGTTTTATTTGTCGTAGTTCTTTTTCATCCGGCATTATTTCCATTAAGAATAATTCGAGATAATATTTATCCAGCGTTATCATTAATTATCATATCGGGAGTAGTTTGGCTGGTATTTGCTCAACAACAGCAAGGTCGGCAGCTGTCGAGAATAGTTGCTTATGGTTTTGTTTTTGGTATATTTTGGGTGACTCGCGAAGAAAATATTTGGATAGTTCCCAGTCTATTACTCTTACTATTTGTCAAGGCGATTCAATTAAAAAAACAACACTTGCCTATTAAAAATCTTTTTTATAGGTTTAGTTGTTTCTCGTTGATAGCCACAATGACTGTAAGTTTGATCGCATTGATCAATTATTTCAGTTACGGCACGTTCCAGGCTGTTGATTTTAAAGATAAAGCATTTTCACAGGCTCTTAAAAGTTTGAATAGTGTAGATGTTGGGCCGGATTTGAAATACGTGCCCGTTTCATTTGAAAAGAGACAAAAAATATACGAAGTTAGCCCAACCTTTTCTCAGTTAAAGGACTATTTCGAAGATACGGGAAGGGGTTGGACGGTCCATGGATGTTCAGTGAATCCGTGGCTATGCGGGGATTATGGCGCGGCCTGGTTTATGTGGGCATTAAGAGACGCTGTTGCTAGTAGGGGCTACTATGAAAGCCCTATGCGTGCAGAAGAGTTTTACAACAACATAACGAAAGAGATAGATGAAGCTTGTAGTACCGATCTTATAAAATGCAGGACGAATCCTATTCCTTTTATGCCGAATATTACCATGACTCAACTTAAAGAATTACCAGAAAAGATGGTTAACGCATTAATGTTTGCAATGGTTCAATTTTCAGTACCGGCCACTGGTGGGACTAGTTGGGACCCACTTGATCAGCTTGAGAAAATACGTCGCTTTCTTGGAAACCCACGTACAACTCTTGCACCAAGTGAACAAAGAATCGAATTAAGCGGCTGGTTCTATACAACTAATATCGAATGGATAGTTCTAAATTGTTCAATGAGCGGAGCGACTATTAGGCGTTGTATCGATAGAATAAGCAGTCCTGATATTGCTGAACACTTCAAAAATCAAAATGCCAATTTCCAACGTTTTTCAATAAGTGTAACGAGTGAGGAAGATTGCAGTATTTCCACAGATCCTTCGTCCTCTGACAGTATTAAAATTAATGGGCTATTAGCAAAACAAAAATCCGAGATTAAATTTGGTGAAAGCGGTACTCTCTACTTGGACAAAGTTATCGAAATAAAAAGTCATTCTGAGAATGAATTACCTCTTAAACTTAAGGGTGCATTAGGAAACATATACAGGTTTGTTATTCCTTTTCTTATACTATTGGGGGCTCTCACATACTCAATCTATTTGATTTATATATGCATTAGGAAAAGACCAATCACAGACATCTTTATCGTAAGTACTATTTTGTGGTGCTTGTTTCTTTCTAGGATCTTGTTGCTCGTTCTTATTGAGATTAGTTCCTTCTACGCGATTGACATACTCTATATGTCTGCTGGATTTCCAATACTATGCCTAGCTGCTATTTTATCCATGCAATTATTATTTGGCAATAAGATAAAACCTCGAGTTTGACGGTAATGAGAGTATTTATGACTAATTCGAGTAAGGTTGTTTCGTAAGTAAAAGGCGATTTAAATGATGAAGAAAAGAAAAGATACTTCAATAGACCAAGAGGAAATACTATATCATAATGATATCGATCTTAAAAATGATAACAGTGCTCACACGAAGATCATTAAACTTACCGGGAAAAATAAAGATGTTTTGGAGATTGGCTGTTCAACCGGTTACATGACCAAAGTGTTAAATGAAGAAATGGGTTGTCGAATTACATGCATAGAATTGAATAAGGATGCAGCTGATTTTGCAAAGCCGTTTTGCATTGATATGATAATAAGCGACATTGAGACATTGGATCTTTATAGGGCTCTGTCAGATAAGTGTTTTGATGTCATTATAATGGCTGATGTAATCGAACACCTGAGACATCCAAATATTCTACTTGATAATCTCGTCTCATTTTTAAAGAAAAAAGGCTTTCTTTTATTGTCAGTACCCAATGGGGCACATGGTTCAGTCGCATTGGAATTGCTTAGTGGCAGATGGAACTACCGTGATCTTGGTCTTTTGGACCGGTCACATTTGCACTTTTATGACAAAAATACTCTTGAGATTATGTTGGATGAAGCCGGTTACATCGTTTCCCATCTTGACCGGGTGATTTTACATCCAAAATATACTGAGTTTAAGACAGAATGGGACTCATATCCCTCTGAAATTACGACATATATGAAAAAGGTAAATCCAGAGTTTGAAACGTACCAATTTATTGTCAAGGCCAATCCTAACTTATTATTAAAAAGTAAAAGGCGATATTTAAAAAATGGAACAGAAAATGATGAAAAGAAACATCTCCATTATAATGAAACTGAATACGATTCATTAAATCGGGATACAATTCAACTCCTCCAGATCACAAAAGACCGAGACTCTAAGATCTTATTGCTTTCAGATCGTTTTCAAAAAATAACAGCTCAGGCCTCTGCTATCAACCGTGAGATGATTCAACTCCAAAAGAAGATAAAAGACCGAGAAACTCAACTAACGTCACTTTCTGAAGAACTACGGCAGGTTAAGACTCAAGCCGAAGTTTATAACCAAGAAACAAAACAACTCAAGAAATTTAATAAGAACTTAAACTCACAGATGAACTTGCTCAGAGACAAATATCAGCAAATCAATCAACAGCGGATATATTTGCTAAACGAAATAGAAGATATGCGGAGAAGTTTAGTTTGGCAGTTAAAAACGAAGATCCGAACAGGAGTGATTGATAGGTCATTGCCTAGAGGCAGTAGAAGACGAGAATATTACAATTCAATTATGAAAGGCGGTAGGATACTTGTTAATGATGGGCTAGATAAGTTTTTATTAAGTATTGGGAATTATATAAATAAATCTGATAAGAAAAAGAAAACTATACTAATCAATGAAATGACAGAACAAACGTTCTGTATAACACCTTCAGATTTTAAATACCTGGAAGACCAAAAGATTGCAGCGGTCATACATGTATACTATGTTGATTTATTTGATGAGATTTGCGCCTATCTTAAAAACATTCCTTTTAAATACACACTTCTGATCTCAATATGTAAAGAAGAAGAACGAGCATTCATCACTAAAAAGGTCAAACAACTGCCGTTTGTCGAACGCGCTGAAATAAAAGTCGTTGAAAACCGTGGTAGGGACATTGCACCAATGCTCGTTGACTTTTCGTCATCAATCAAAAACTTTGATTATTTATGCAAAATTCATACAAAGAAATCTATGTTCACTGGAAGCGATAGATCGGAGTGGCGTAACTACCTCTATAAATTGTTACTCGGCTCAAAGGATAGGGTGAAGGCGATAATGTCGGTTTTTTTAAAGGATCCATCAGTGGGAATAATTTATCCAGAAGAGTGGAAAGGTACATCTTATTGGGCCCATACATGGTTGTCAAACAAAAACATAGGATCGTCATTACTAGAAAGACTAGGTATCGTTTTTGATCAAGAAGAATATATAGATTTCCCTGCAGGATCTATGTTTTGGGCACGGAGAGAAGCGCTGGAGCCACTTATTAATTTGGAATTTACACGAGACGATTTTCCTGAAGAGTTTGGTCAGACGGATGGCGCGCTTCAACACGCAGTTGAGAGATGTTTTGTTATTGTTGGACAAACCAAAGGACTGAAGCATGTGGTGATAAAAGACGATGATAAACACGTTTTCTCGTATCGTAGTGATAAAAATTTCTCTGAATACTCATTAGTGCCATTTGATGTTAGAATACGTGATGCATTGCCTAACGCAAAGATAATTTCATTTGACCTCTTTGAGACTCTATTGGTCCGACCTTTTGCGACACCTGAAATGGTATTTGATTATCTTGAAGAACGAGTGTCTAAATACTTCAGGATCGAGAATTTTCAAAAAAAACGAAATGAATCTGAGAGGATCGCTCGAGAACGAAAGAATTTCCAAGGCGATGTGACTATTTCTGAAATATATGTGGTTTTTGCTGAAATTGCTAAAATCAGTATCTCAGTTGCGAATAAAATACTCGATTTAGAGGTCATGACGGAATCCGCCATACTTTCCCCTCGCGAGAGCGTAGTGAAGCTTGCTAGGGAAGTCAAAGATTATGGAATAAAAATAGTAATAGTTACTGATATGTATCTAGAAAAAAAACATGTTGAAAAGATTATCATGTCAAAAGGAATCGATTTTTATCAAGCTTTATATATTTCATGTGAGATAGGCAAAAGAAAGGATAGAGGCGATATATGGGATCATGTTCTTAGTTGCGAGGGTGTTACGAAGGACGAGTTCTTACATATCGGGGATAATGAACAGTCAGATGTTCAGGTGTTGGTTGATCGTAAATACATGTATCCGGTACATGTTATGAAACCATCGGTTTTATTCAGACAAAGTAGCTTGGGAGGATTTTTATGGGAAATGATGAAGCCTAATGACAGTTGGAAAGCCAATTTACTGTACGGAATGATAGCGAATTTATATAGTTCAAATCCCACTCCGGGAGATTATTTTAGATCCAAGGAGCCGCTATCTGATCCCTTCAATTTTGGATACGTTATATTTGGGCCAATACTTTTCAACTTCTTCTCTTGGCTTATAAAAGTTTCACAGAAGGATGGCATAAAACAATTCAAATTTATTGCTAGAGAAGGATTTGTTCTGAATCAGGTTTATGAAATGATTGTAGGACATAAGAGCTTTAATAAATCCCGCATGGCACTACCGCAAGGATCATATTTTATTTGTTCGAGGCGAGCTGCGATGTTTGCATCGTTGAAGAACGAAAATGATATTCACAAATTGTTAGAAAGGAACTATAATGGAACATTAACAAATTTCTTTAAGAAACGTATAAATATTAGCGATATGGGAAGCATAGAACGCACATTAGGCAAAGATATTCTAAAAAAGATTGTGTCTTTACCAGAAGACTATAGTCTAATTTATGAAAGTGTTTTAAAAGTATATGATATTTTATTGTTACAAGCGAAGAGAGAACGTAAAGCATTGTTAAAATATTGTGCAGAACAAAATATTAATAAATCTGGTAAGGTGGGAGTTGTGGATGTCGGATATTCAGGAAGTATACAGAAAGCTCTATCTAGTCTACTCGGAACTACGTTAGCTGGTTATTATTTTGTAACTGACAAATTAGCACTTTCATTAAAACACCCTGGTTCAATTTGCCGGGGTTATTTTGGCGAGTTCATTGATCCATTGAAAGATGTTCTTCCTATTCACCGCTATAGCCTTTTATTAGAAGCTGTATTAACTGCTCCGGCGGGACAGTTGCTTTATTTCCAAGAGAATGAACGAGGTGCTGAACCGATTTATAAAGAACCCGGTATTTCTCAACGGGAATTCCCTAAGATCAGGCGCATTCATGAGGGTGCATTGAAGTTCATCGATGATATGTTGAAACTATTTGGTGTAGATATTATAGATATAGAGTTTCCAAAAGAGATCATACAACGTTGCTATAAAATGGTGATAACAGGCGAGTTGAAAACTGGAAGTTTAAAATCTATTTTGTCAGTAGAAGACGATTTCTGTGGTAACAATGAGATTTCAGTAATAGATAAATATAAAAATTAAAAAAAACATACAAATCATCTCTTATTTTTTCGAAGAATACCTATTTGATAATAGACATGGCTAATAATATAGTTTATCAAAGGCCTAATAACTAGTCCAAGATGTTTCAATTTATTAAGTATCTTCAGTTCAAATAAATCTTTCTCGAATTGTAAATGATGTGAAGTTACTTTATCAACGCTTTCCCTTTGATTATCACCAATCGAGGGTTGTACCGATCCTTGTTCCTTCCTAACTGTTCCACACCACGCGATAAACCACCCATCTGTTGAATTAGATTTGCTATAAGTATATGCTATTGACTCCCATGAAACATTTGTACAATATTCCTTTAACAGATCGGCCAATCCATCAGGCAGAAACCATTGCTCCCAGGATGGAATAGCAACCCGACCTAGTTCATGCGCACTTTTATCAATTATTACTAATTTACCACCGGGCTTAGCTACACGACACATCTCGGCAACTGCCTGTTCAACGGATACGGCATGCTCGAGTGCCTCGACACACAATACAACGTCGAACTGTGAACCAGGAAAAGGCATTTCAAGCATGTTGCCACGAACGGTGGCAATGCTATTGGGCACATACTTCAGTAACGCACCCGAAAGATCGATGCCGGTCAATACGGCGGAAGGAAACTTTCTTTTTAGGGCTTTCAGAAAACGTCCCTTTCCACAGCCGACATCTAATACGCTCTTACCATCAAGCGGACCGGTTGCATCAAGTATGGCCTTTAGCCGTCCGTCGGAATTAGAAACTTTGTAGGGGAGATGGTCGCTATCCGTATCAAAATGTTTTTGAATTTGCCAGTTGCTAGCATCTAAAAAGAATTTGGCCGTCCAGCTTATTTCTTTATTTGGTAGATAATCAGCTCCCGTACCATAGCTACCAAAGAAACCGCCCGAAGGGTTCATTAACTTCTCAAGATGTTGTAACGCTCGATTTCCAGATTCGATTTCGCCCAAACGAAACCATACTACCGCGGCCTGTGCTTGACCGGGAGAACAAATCCAAGATACATCGGAATATGCGGGGAGGGATCCATCATCCCGTTGATACGACGAAATTACCTCCATTCCTTTTTTGGCAAGATCGGTTGCATCGAGCTCGCAGAGTGCTTCCTGGATGTACATATAGTAGTGCAGCAACATATTTGGTTGAGTGAAATCTGTCAGCGCGCAGTTTTTTAAATAATAATTCTTCGACTGACATACAAAATTGATAAAGTACTTCCGGTTGAGAACCTCTCCCGCTTGTTGAATAGCCGGGAGAGCATACAGGTGAATCGCTTCGCTGATGATGCCCCTCTCGCCTAAAGACCATAGAGTTAAGTCTTTGGGAAGGGGCATGCGTCCCTGAGCAGATTGCTGTATTAACCAGTCACAAGCACGAACAATTGGTTTTTCTAATTCAGGCATGTCAGGAAGCACTCGAACCAAGCCTCTGATAACTTGACCGGTATCAAAAGCAAAACTTATCTTTCCGCCCCAGCTGCCGTACGAGCCATCAATTTTTTGAATGCTCACCAACCAACGCGCATATTGTCTCGCAAGATCTTTCTCTCCCATGCGTGAGAGTGTAGGAATGAGATAGCCGGTCACCTCTGGATACGCAACCCGCCGTTGGGAGTGAACTATTACACCTTCTCCCTTGATGGTATTGTTTTTTATCCAGGATAAGACATCAAGCGCGGAAACCATGGTTACCTTATTTCATTATCGAAAACAAGTTTTGCGATCGATTTGCCTTTTGAATTCCAAGTGTTTTCAAGGGCCTCGGTGTTGAGAAGACTTTTATAACTAATGTCATCTCTTAATACTATCGCA
Organism: uncultured delta proteobacterium; assembly: GCA_963754925.1. GTDB lineage: Bacteria > Myxococcota > B64-G9 > B64-G9 > B64-G9 > CAVWHX01. The sequence goes on along the minus strand of CAVWHX010000010.1, from coordinate 43,507 downwards.
TGATCTAATTGGCGGACAAAGTCTTCTCGGTCTTTTGCGATCAAAACAGATTGATACTTACGACACTCGCGGAGGTCGGTAGTTACAATTGGATGCCCAAGCGCCATGTACTCGAACAATTTGATGGGAGAGGTAGCTTCGGTGATCTCATTGAGGCGAAATGGAATAACGGCGACCGTAAAGAAACGGGCATATAGTGGAAGGCGCTCGTATTGAATAGGACCAATAATGTGCACATTTGGTGTATTTTTAAAACAATACGACTCAAAGGAATCATCGTACTTCCAACCAATGAGTACAATTTCGTATTCCGGGCGATGAGTGGCAACGTATTGTATCAGTTCGTCATCGAACCACCTGGCGAACGAACCCACATATCCGATAATTGGCCTGTTTTTACCGACTAGTTGCGACAACTCGGAAGGAACCGCTTCGTTTGATAAATCGCGATGAAAATGATCATAATCCACCCCGTTCGTGCATAGTATACAATTTCGTGATCGAACGCTCATAGCCTCTTGATATAGTTTATCAGCCGTTGTAACCACCAAACACCGTTCATCCCTAAGAATGGATCGATGGCGGGCTAGTATATGAGGAGATACCGTTTGGCGTGAGATGTCTTGGTGAATGGCATCAATATATTCATACACAATGCCATTGCCAGAATCCAATTCTTTTTTGATGAAGTTAACATTGGTGATTCTATCGGTGGAATGAAAATGAAACCATTTCTTATGTCTGATTTTCTTGAGTAGATCATATCGGTTAGTTATAAAACAACCATCGGAAATGGATTGAAACCCACTCACGCGGTCATATCTCTGATTCTCCGTACAATAAAAGTAGAGGATACCTTGATTGGCCAGATTCATGGCTATGTGCTGCGCTCGTTGGAAATTAGGGATATTCCAATCAAGGTGTCCGGGGATAAATATCATTATCGGCTTATTTCCATGACGTCGAATCACCTGTTTAAGATCATTGCTATGTTCTGTACGCTTCGTATTAATGGTGAGCGTTCTTACGATCTTTCGGGCAGTTAACACAGGGCCTTCTCGCCGGAGAAAACGAAAGGTATCGTTGAGTTGGCGCAATGGCGTTCCATCCCGCAAGCGATAAAATAAGTTCTGAAACCCCGACATAATACTTCTCAGCTCGATATTATGATAAATAGCTTTTCACAATCGTGGGAGCATCGCCAACCATCTTGATCACATGATTATCGATCCAAACGACTCTATCACATATGCCTTTTACGCCCACCATGTCGTGCGATACATAAACAATAGTTACCCCGCTCTTTTTATAGCTCATCATACGATCAATGCACTTCTTTTGAAACGCAAAGTCTCCGACTGCGAGAATCTCATCTACCAACAAGATTTCCGGATCCAGCGATGAAACGACGGAAAACCCAAGGCGCGCCAGCATGCCGCTGGAATACACCCGAATCGGTTGATCGATGAACTCGCCTAATTCGGAAAATTCGATAATATCATTCATCTTTCTCACAACGTCAGCCTTCGTGAGCCCCATCAATATACCGTTGAGGAAAATATTTTCTCTTCCGGAAAGCTCCGGATGAAATCCAGCCCCCAGTTCAAGCAGGGGAGACACACGGCCATTAACGGTGACGGAGCCTGAAGTAGGTTTCAATACACCAGCTATCAAACCCAGAATCGTGCTCTTACCTGAACCGTTGCGGCCGATGATTCCAAAGGTCTCGCCACGGTTGACTTGAAAAGAAATGTCGTGAAGGGCTTCAAAATAGTTGACTCGGAGGGATTTGATGCCTTGCGGAAGATTGAAAAGAAACCGCTTTATACCGCTCGTTAACGAATGATAGAGCGGAAATCCCTTATTCACCTTATCGAGAATGATAACCGGATCGGTCATAGAACCTCGGCAAACCTCGGTGATAGTTTCTTGTAAATCACATACCCAACCATGACGGAAACAGTTGAAAAAATGAGACAGAACAATAAATAGGTAACGTCCAGTTGGCCGGTCATAAATAGGTTTCTCCATGAAATGATAAAGGGAGAAAGTGGGTTTAGCGAAAGAAGATAGGCGTATTTTGGAGGAATCATCCTTTCTGAATAAAAGATAGGCGTGCAATAGAAAAGCAACATCATCAGAATGGACGTAAGCCGCTCCAAGTCACGGAAAAATAAATTAATAGACGCAAGGAACAGACTTAGGCCGTAATTGAGCGCAAACTGCAAAACCAACAGGATCGGAATCCCATAGACCCATGACCAGGAAACCGGGATGTTATAGAACATCATGAAGAGCACAATCACCGGTATAGAAAGTAAAAAATGAATCATGTCCTGCAATATCTGTACGGCTGGTATGATATTGCGAGGAAAGTTAATCTTTTTTATTAAGGAAGCGTTTGTTAACATTACCGTAGACGCAGCACCTATCGAATTACCGAACCATTGCCATGGAAACAGGCCGGCTATCAGAAAAACGACATAGTTCTCGATGCTGATGCGCATGATGATCTTAAAGGTCAGATAGAACACCACCGCCAACGAAAGAGGATGCGCAATTGACCACAAGTAACCCAGGACATTGCTCTTGTAACGAACTTTTAATTCTTTATGCGTCAACACCGTAACTAAATCTATGTAGTACCGAATCGATTTCTTCATTGGACTGATCGCTCACTTGAAAACAAAATAATAGTTGTGTACTCTTCCAGCGAAATTTGCGGCCATAATAACCAACACCATGATGGAGGTCAAGGATGGCTTTGGCGTCGTCGCTAGAAAGGGCACTTCATGGATAGCTCTCGCGTGTGCATGGTAGTGCATCATTATTTCCCACGAGATGTGCGGGTGCGGCGAGAAGCTTTGGCGCTAGCCGAAGCCGGGTATCAGGTAACCGTCGTCGCTCTCCGTCAACAGGGGGAAGCAGCCGAAGAACGCTGGCGCGATCTTGACGTGGTGCGTCTGCCGATACAGCGCCACCGAGGAAGCAACGTACCGATCTATTTGGGGGAATACCTTGCCTTCACCACCGCCGCCGGTTGGACCGTCGGCCGGCTTCACGCCCGCTCTCGCTTCGGTGTGGTGCATATCCATACGCCGCCGGATTTTCTCATCGGCGCGGGGTTAAGTGCTAAACTGCGCGGTGCGAAATTAATTCTCGATGACCACGACCTTACCCCCGAGCTCTATACCTCGCGTTTCGGTGGCGTTGGAGGGCAATTGGCGCGCCGATTGACCTCGGTTGCCGAGAGGGGCTCTTGCGCGTTGGCCGATCGAGTTATCACGGTTACCGAAGCATTCAAGTGTTTGATGGTTGAACGCGGCACGCCAGCTGATAAAATTCTGGTACTGCACAATTGCGCAGATCCTCAGATCTTTGATCCTGCTCTGGCGACCGATAGGAAGCGCAACCATCGAGAATTTGTGGTGATGCATCATGGCACGCTGTTACGCCGCTACGGAGAGGATGTGCTCCTTGAATCATTCGCTCGAGTTTTGTCGCATCTTCCGAACGCACGGCTGGAGATATATGGTGATGGCGATTTGCTTCCAGAATTGGAACGACGCGCCGCACAGTCCGATCTTCGGGGTCGGGTCACGCTGCGCGGGGAGGTGAGTCAAGAGGAGATTGCACAAGCGTTGGTCAGGGCCGACCTTTCAGTAGTGCCCAATCGGCAGGACGAACTTCTCGATCTCTTGCTTCCCACTAAGGTGCTCGAAGCTCTCCAGATGGGTTGTCCAGTCCTCGCCAGTTCCACAAAATTGTTGGCTGAAACCTTTCGCGACGGTGGCATTGAATTCGTCCCACCGGGGGATGTTGATGCACTAGCTGCTGCCATGGTGCGCTTGGCAAAAGATCCCCGACGTCGCGCCGAGTTGCGTTCAGAAGGGCTGCGCCGAGTCGCGCGGTATTCTTGGAAAAACGAAAAACAAAATCTGATCGAGCTCTACCGTAAACTGGGATGCGGTTGAGCGTTGGGAAGTGACGGAGCACTTGTCAAGTGCACCGAAAGTCGCTATAAACGCTTTTCAAGGTTATGGTTCCGAGAAAAGATAGTTCAATAGAGCGTGGTATCAAGATCCTCCTCGATCTTCTTGCCTTTTTTTTAGCCGCTAACGTGGCATTCGATCTCCGTTACGGCATCGTCGGGGATATTTTTTGGCCTATCTTCAAAGAAGGTGCTGCGCCCTGGGCGGCTCTTTACCACGCCATGCCGTACCTATTGCTCAGCTGGTTTATTATTTTTAGCTTGTTTGGATTGTATGCGCCTCGCTTGAGTAGACGCGAGGAGCTCTATCGCATTGTCAAGGCTCAGATAACAGCCTTTGTAGTCATGTTCGCTACAACGTTTTTCTACCGCGGATTTTCATATTCCCGCGGGGCTGCGCTCTTCTTAGTTCCGCTATCGTTAGTGTTGACCATATCTTTTCGGGAAATATTTAACAGAATTAAAATTCGACTCATGCACTGGCAGCCCGTGCGGGAACGACTCCTCATTGTCGGCTGGACCACGGAGACCGACGAGCTCCTGACGCGCCTCAGCGCGCCGGACAATCCTTACGAATTGGGTGGCATCCTCACCCGCGCTGGACTGCAGTTGCCGGATGGAGTACGGCGCTTGGGAGAAATAAGTGAGCTCGGACGGTTCTTAACCCGTGAGCGATTCGATCGCGTGGTGCTGATACGCGGTGATCTCGGTCGTGAGGAGCTCTTGAATACCATCGATTGCTGCCTCCGTCATCAGGTGGCTTGGGTGGTCCTGCCAGATTTGTTTGAGCTTTTTTTAGATCGACTCCGCCTCGCCGATCTTGTTGGGTTTCCCGTGATTGGACCATCGGGCTCAAACATCGTTGGGCTCAATCGGGTTATTAAACGAGCGCTGGATTTAGTGGTGGCGTTGGTATTAATCGTACTTCTGAGTCCGCTCATGGCTGTTATCGCGGCATTGATTAAAATCACTTCACGCGGGCCAGTGCTCTTTGTTCAAGAGCGGGTAGGGCACAACGGACAGATTTTTAACTTTTACAAGTTCCGCTCGATGATTGTCGATGGAGATGAAAACGGACACCGCGAAACCATGGCAAAGGTGATCGGCGAAAATATGCCCGTCGGACAGCACGGTCAATCTCCCGTTTTCAAACAAAAGGACGACCCGCGCATCACCCCGGTCGGTCGCTTGATGAGGCGTTTTTCGGTCGATGAACTGCCCCAGCTAATCAACGTGGTCAAGGGCGATATGAGTCTCATTGGACCGCGGCCGCCGATTCCCTATGAAGTGGCCATGTACCGCGAGCGCCATCGAAGGCGGCTCGAAGCGCAACCCGGGATCACCGGCCTGTGGCAGGTATCGGGGCGAAATCGACTCAGTTTTGAGGACATGGTTAGTCTCGATATACACTATATCGAAAATTGGTCGCTGGGCCTTGATATACGCATTGCTGCTAAAACTATCTGGGCGGTACTTTTCTCGCGGGGTTACTAACGCCATGCCTCGTCGGTCGCCTATCGGGGATGGATCCGAAACACTCGATCGTATCTGTGGCGAAATTGAGGTCTACCAGGCTACCGCGGGCTACCGTTTTGGTATTGAGACGCTTCTCCTCGCTTCATTTATACCTGCCGGAGCTCGTCGGGGAGTGGATCTTGGAACCGGTACCGGAGTAATCCCGCTGGTGCTGACGTTCTTCGGAACCGTTCAATCGATGACGGCCATTGAGATCCAACCGCAGCTCGCCCAACGCGCGCAGCGTTCGGTGGCGCACAACCGCTTGAGTGAGAAGATCTCGATTATCACGGCGGATCTGCGGCGTCTTGAGGGTGTGCTTCCGGCAGGGGCCTTCGATCTGGTGGTTTCCAATCCGCCGTATGCTCAAGGCGGCAGCGGACATGTCAATCGTCACACCGAGCGGGCCTGCGCCCGACATGAAATTCTGTGTACACTGCCCGATGTGGTAACTGCGGCCAGGCGGTTGCTGGCGCCGCGCGGTCGATTTACTATCGTTCTACCGCCGGGCCGGTTGCCTGAGCTGCTGCGTCTCTGTGAGGATCACCGGATGTGCCCAACGCGACTTCGTCTGGTTCAAGGCCGACCCGAGCTGTCGCCCAAGACCTGTTTGCTTGAGGCGGTGCGCGGCGGCCGGGGAAAATTAAAAATTGAACCAACGTTGATCCTTTATGGGTCGGATGGACGTTACACCGATGAAGTACAGGGCATGCTCTATCCCCGTCACCGGTAATACTACCTTCCTTCATTCCTTCTCAGTGCGGTCGTCATTTCTTCTCAGTGCTGCGATTATGGCGCGTTGAATTGCGGCGACCAGGGTTGGATCAGCGTTTGCGTTTAAGGCAGTGTTAGTCAAGGCGAAAGCTTTTTGCTCCATCTCCGCGGTAAGCGGCGGGAGCGCAGGCGTGGTCTGTACATGGGGAAGATCGGAACCGAGCGGCTCTGAGGCGACCACGTGGATGTCTTCAATCCAGCCCTTCGGTATCACCTGTTGGAGGCGCTCAAGCAGATCGCTCTTCAAGTAGGTCATTTCAGAGGCCCAGGCTGCATCTTCAGCAGCCAACCGCAGGGTCTTACGCACCAACCGCACGGGCACCACGTGAGTAGCCACGTACTCACCAGTTACCTCTCGCCATTTGCGGCGAATGATTTCAATCCGGTGCAATGCCTGCATCTTCCAGCGCCGGGAGTGGCTGTTAATGACTTTACTCAGCGGCACCGGTGTTGTTAACCGTCGTCTATGTCGATGGATTCTCTGCATGGTGTTCGAATGATACTACAACGTGACGACCCCATAATAAAATATAGTCTATTCAAAATCTATTATATTGACATCAACCGATCGGGCCGAGAATATAGTATCCATAGCAATGTGAGTTCCTAAAGCGCTATGATATTTCGGAATGATTGTAAAGAGGCATCGTGATGGATATAGATGTCCTGAAACTCGTGGCGAGGCGGATGGCGGGGAAACACGGAAAGAATTTAGCGGTCACGGGGGCAGGGATTAGCGTTGAATCTGGCATACCAGATTTTCGTAGTTCCGGTGGGTTATGGGAACGATTCAACCCAATGGAATACGCCTCGATAGCAGCCTTTAGAAAGAATCCAGAAAAAGTTTGGACCATGATCCGCGAGCTGGCTGAAATGCTTCACGCCGCGAAACCTAACCCGGCTCACCGCGGGCTCGCCCGCCTTGAAGAGCTCGGTGTCCTCCAGGTTGTGATCACCCAGAATATCGACGACCTTCATCAACAGGCGGGATCAAAGAACGTGATCGAGCTTCATGGCAACTCCCAGCGGTTACGTTGCCTCAAATGCGGCGCATACCGGGATGCCCTTGAGGCCAAAGCTCACTGGGATGTAGAGTTCCCGCCGTTGTGCCCCACCTGCAACAAGATCATGAAACCGGATGTGATTTTTTTTGGTGAGCAGCTTCCCGTTGATGAACTCCGCGAGGCTATGCGCCTGACCCAGCTTGCGGATGTGGTATTGATGATCGGGACCTCGGTTATGGTCGCACCTGCCTCCTACCTGCCCGTTGTGGCTAAGAAATCAGGAGCCATGTTGGTGGAGATCAACACCGATCAAACCATTATCTCGGAAGGTTTTGCCGATTACCAACTGACCGGGCCAGCCGGAGAAGTCATCCCCATGCTGGTGTCTGAGATAGAGGTTTTGCTCAACCACATGCATGCGCGATGGTGACGCACAGAACACCAAAACACCTACCGTTTTTATCTCCAGCTCACGTTATATATCTATTTTATTTTGAACAGTTATAAAAAATATCAACCGTCGAGTTCCTTGACACGTCTTAGAGGGTGACGGACAATTCAACCTGGCGTTTGGCTATGGTGAATTTTGTGGCGAAGAGACCGATCTACCTGCGCTGCGCCTTGATCTGGCAGCGTACCGTTGTAAAAGAAGAGATCTTTTCACCCGGGAAAAAGATCACGATTGGAAATAGTTCTGCTGCGACGTTTACGATCGAATCACCAATTCTTGGAGACGGTCATTGCCTTTTCCGTCATAAGAAAAGCGGTGCTGAACTCTATCTCAAGCCCGGCATGCTTGGCCGTGTGCGCCTCGGCGGCCAAACCCATGAGGTAGAGGAGTTGCTCCATCCGGAATCAATCGCCCACAAACGAGGTGATGAACAGCACTACATCCTCAATGAACATGACGGCGGGGTGTTGGTTTTTGGCCGCGTGGGGATCCTGTTTGACTTTACCCGGAATCTGGGAGAGGTACAAACCAACTCGGTTTCGACACTCCTCGGTTTGGAGCGACCGATGACCCGGATGTTTACGGTCACGTTGGCCTTCGCCATACTCATCGCTATGGTATCGCGCCTTTTGGGGAGCACGCCCAGTGCTTTTGTTGTCGAACAAATACCCGAGCGCATCGTATCGTACATGATCGATGACCCTGAACGGGTGCGGGAGTTCAGCCAGGAAATTCAGCGCTGGAACAAAGAGCAAGAAACCAAACAACGGCAACCAGATGAAACCCAACCTAAGGCGTCGCCGCGTGAGGCCGCGGACCATAAACCAACGCCGGCGACTGATACGGACCAAGAACGTCTGCGACAGAAAGTAGCCAGCGCCGGCGTCGTCGGGGCGATCCAAGCCGCTCGCCAAAAAGACGGCGCGCTGCGGCATGTCCTTGACGAAGGCGGGCTGGGGCTAAGCTTGGACAACGCTTTGCAGAAGCTCGACAAGGGTGCGGCCTCGGTGCGGGTAATCGGTTCGGAGGGCACCGGACCTGAGCTTGCGCCGATGTTGATTCCGCGTGTTGGAACAGCCGAGGCACTTGGTGAGGGACTCAAGGGAGGCGCCATCGGCACCGGGCAGACCGCTCGGCGGGTTGCGGAGAACAGTCGTCTGGCCGAACGACGGGAGGCGCGCGTGGTCGTCAGCATGCCGGCTGATGACGCATCGGTTACCGGAGGAACGTTGTCAAAAAAGCAGATAGCCGATGTGGTCTTGCGTAATAAAGACGCCATTCGTTACTGTTATGAGTCTCAGCTCATGCGCTTTCCAACGTTGCGAGGGAAAATCTTAACCGACTTCATCATTGAGTTGGACGGTTCGGTTAAACCGCAAAAATCGCTCAGCATACCTTGACACAAGCTGAAGCGGTAAATAACGTAATCGGTTGTATCGTTCGTTTCATTCAGCGATGGAAATTTCCTAAACCTGAGGGTGGCAAGGTGCGGGTTCTATACCCATTTACGTTTGGACGCGCAGAATGATACCAGCTCGGCTGCTGCAAACGGCGTGGCTGCTGCTTGTGGTGGTACCAACGGTCTGTCTTTATACCGGCTGCCGCAACGAAGCTTACTTTGGACCGTATCAGCTCCGGGTTCCCACCGATATCCAAGAGCGCTCCGCCGGCCGTACCTTTCGGATGCCGCTGTCTAAGAGCAAAAGCCAACAACGCGAACAGCTCACGCGCTGCGAGATCGACGAGCCCCAACGGTTAGTTCCCTGTCGATGTGATTATCCGGTATTGACGGTCGGCAGCGAGTTGACCCGCCTCGATTACCGTCTAACCCATGAAACATCGACTATCTGCTCTTCTAACAACGTTCCATCGCAAGGGGCGCCCGTCAACGTTATGGTTTGGATTGGGGATGACGTTCAGTCAGACATGGATCTACCCAACGTATTGCCAGATCTGCCGCAGGTGGAGGTACTTAGCGAGCATTTACATGTGCTTATGCCCGGCGCCGTTCTTGACGAAAGCTTTCTTGAGTCCGAATGGACCGAAATGGAACAAGCCTGGACCGGTACGTATTTTCCGGAGTGTGACGGATCGATGGGGAAGAGGCCAGCGCCCTATGAGGTACTTATTGGTTTAAGCCTGCCGTCGGATTCGACTGAGTGTGTAACACTAGAATACACCGTCAGGGTACGGAGCGGCGGATGAGCCTTAATACTATGGGCTCGTTACGAATTGTTGCGAGTGGCATAGTTTCGTTGTTACTCCTCTCGTCTCTTGCAACTGCCACGGACACTGAAGTTGAATGCCCAGGCCTGCAGCCGCCGCCGGTTCATCGAGGATTGACTATTCGAGCGACGCTCGGAGCGGCTCTATGGTCTGGTAAGATTGGTGACTACAGCAGGCCGGGCCCGGCCTTTTCATTTGGTCTAGGGTATGAAATATTTTCGTTTTTAGCTGCGGAGGTTGCCTGGACATCGAGTCTTTTCGGCACCCACCAACCTGCGCCGCCCCGTCCAGGAGACTTTGCCAGCAACGCATTGCACACCGGTCTGCGGTTTACCCTACCGGTGGGGAGGTTCGATCTTTTCGTGCGTGGCGGGATTGGTTTTCTTCTTGTCGCACCTGATATTTTGGTTCGCATACCGGAGTTTGACGGAAAGCTGCGATTTAGCTGGCAGGGAGGCGCTGGGTTTACCTGGCATACGCCGCGCAAGCACTTCTGGGTAGGTTTTGAGAGCGGGGCAATCGGAGCGAGTAACTTTCCCGGAGTTCAAATTCTTGCCTTTGGCGTTTTAGGAATTACCTTATAGCAAGGAGTGGTGAATTAATTTCACAGCAGGTATGACAGTTTTTCACCGTAGTTGCTGTAAAAAGAGTAAGGATCGGCAGTAAATGACCGATTATGATTTCAGAAGAAGTTGTAACAAAATGACTTTAAAAATTTGCAGATTGGTGGAAACATTGGTACAAAAATTGCGATATAGTGAATTGGAGCTTAAAAGTTAGCCAACTTAAACAGGTGCCCCATGCTTGACGCATTCATCATTGAGGAACTCAAAAGACGCGAAGAACGGCGGCGAAGAGAAGAACGCCGACCGGTGTTGGAAATACCCTCCACTGAGGAACACTCAGAGAGTGATTACGATACCAATCGCAACGACGATGGTAAAGATGAATCGCAAACCGTCATAATCGATTTTGGATCTTGATTCTTTCTGCTTGTTGATCCGTTGCATTCTCCCTTAACCGGTAATTCACGTTGACCTGCTTAGAGTGAGTTTCTTTCTGTCCTTGTCTTTATCGCGAGAGTTTGGTACGGATGTGGGCAAAAGATGGCACAACATCATGGAGGTTAATTATGAGCGAGATCGTAGATGTTAAGGCTCGAGAAATCCTCGATTCCCGCGGTAATCCAACCGTCGAGGTTGAAATTGGCTTGGCAAGTGGAGCCTACGGGCGTTTTAGTGTTCCGTCCGGCGCCAGTACCGGCGCACATGAGGCCCTCGAATTGCGAGATGGAGACAAGAAACGCTATCTTGGCAAGGGCACGCTAACAGCGGTGGCAAACGTTAACGAGAAGATTGCGCCCGAGGTGATCGGCCTCGATGCGATCGACCAAATCGGGTTGGATTCGTTGTTGATAGAGTTGGATGGCACCCCGACCAAGGAAAAACTTGGGGCTAACGCCATTCTCGGTGTTTCTATCGCTGCAGCCCGTGCCGCCGCCATGGAGCTGGATCTTCCTCTCTACCGCTATCTGGGGGGTGTCCATGCCCGTCTCTTGCCAGTTCCGATGATGAATATTCTCAACGGCGGCAAACATGCGGTCAGCAATGTCGACCTGCAAGAATTCATGGTGGTGCCCTTGGGCGCCCCAACGTTTGCAGAAGCGTTACGCTTTGGAGCAGAGGTGTTTCACCAGCTGAAAAAAGTGCTCTCCAAGGCCGGCAAAGCGGTCGGCGTCGGCGACGAGGGTGGTTTCGCGCCGTCGCTTGAATCCAATGAGAGCGCATTGAAGTTGATTATGGAGGCGATCCGAGCCGCCGGGCTGAGACCGGGTAAAGACGTGGCGTTGGCGCTCGACCCTGCTGCATCGGAGTTTTACAACAAAGAACGTAACGTCTATCAGCTCAAGGGTGATAAAAAGGATCTCAACGCAGCCAAGCTCACCGATTTGTACGCCGACTGGGTTGAACGCTATCCGATTGTGTCGATCGAAGACGGCATGGCCGAGGATGATTGGGATGGTTGGGAAAAACTTACCAAGAAATTGGGAAACAAAATCCAGTTAGTGGGGGACGATTTGTTTGTCACCAATGTCGAACGTTTGTCGAAGGGCATCGCCCAGGGCATCACCAATTCAATCTTGATCAAGTTAAACCAGATTGGAACCCTGAGCGAGACTCTAAGCTGTATCGAGATGGCGCACCGGGCAGGGATGACCACGGTCATCTCACATCGTTCGGGAGAGACTGAGGACACGACGATTGCTGATTTGACCGTGGCGGTCAATGCCGGCCAAATAAAAACCGGATCTGCCTCGCGCTCGGAGCGCATCGCCAAGTACAACCAATTGCTGCGCATTGAAGAGTGGCTGGGCAAGGCAGCCGTTTACGCCGGTCGAAACGCTTTCAAACATAGTAGCTAAAAGACTAGTTGGTTGCCGCTGTTTAACGTTCGGCACCCCCGGCTGTGCTCGTCATCGCAACCACACGCGATGACTGCGCTCAAGCGGGAGTCCCCCGCAGCCAAGCCGCACAGCCTCACTACGCGCGGTAACCAAACACTTAAACAAACATAACAGAGGGTAGGGTAGTAAGAAAGCCTTACTTTTTCCCGAGGGATTCTGCCCGTCTTTTGAATGCGTTAAGCATTGCGGGTAGTTGGGTTGCGGCGATCTTGGTGGTAACTATCGAGGGAATAAGCATGCCAAGCTTGAGCTCAAGCGAATAGGTCACTCTGCTCCGTCCAGGCCCAAGCTTTTCTATCTTCCAGGATCCATTATTGCGGGACATCAGCTGGCCTTTGACCAACGACCACGATACCTGTTGCCGCGCCTTGTCCTCCACCATACGGAGTGTATACGCTACCTTAAAGCCCATAAGCTCTACTTCCTGAGTCACTATCTTGATGTCACCCTCATCCTTGTTGATGGTTATCCGGCGCAATCCCTGGCCGTTGAGAAACTCCGGATACGACTGGTAGTCGGTGACTACCTTGAAAAACTTTTTAGGATCGACATTTACCTCAATGGTCCTGCTTTCTTCTACCATATTCTCGCCTCCTCTCCGGTGATGAATATCAGAGGCACTTTGTCCGCGTTCTTACCTACCGCTTGAAATTTTGAGGGTTGTTGCCAATAATGCCGATGGATAGGATGTCAGTTGTGTCCTCGAACGCTACTTTCAACTCCCTGCAACCTGTTTTCATGATCGTTGGCGATGGATTGCAGAAGATTGTTGACTTTATTCATGTTCCCGAAGCCCTTATCAATGTTACCAAGGCGATTCTCAACATGATCCAGATGTATTTTCACACCGTCGAGGTGGGTCTCTACCTGATTGAGGCGGTTCTCCACAGAATTAAGCCGCTTCTCAATACCATCGAGTCGCTGGTTTGTTGCGTTGAAACCCTCACCCACTGCGTCAATCTTAGCTCCATGAGAATTCTCAATTTTCGTTACGGTCTGATGAATCTTATCGAGGATGTCCTCGATACGAGTAAAACGCGGATCGTCGACCATGCGACAGTCCCTCTCATGGCGTAAAAGATGGATCACCGTAACAGAGGAGATCGTTCCCGTCAATCTTTTTCAAATGCCAAATTTTTTAACCTTGAGAAATCGCTATGGCGCCAGGAGATCTGAGCGCTTAAAAAGGCTTATACAGGGGACGCCGTTGGACTCGATGGCTTCTTTACCGCCTTCGTTTCGATCGAGTAAAACACAAACGCCGAGCACCGTGAGTTTGGCCTCCACCGCGCGTTGGATCGAACGAAGGGTCGAACCGCCGGTGGTAATGACGTCTTCGAGCAACACGACGGGCTGACCCTCGGACAAATTCGCCATACCCTCAATCCAGGCGGCGGTCCCGTGCTCCTTGGGCTCTTTGCGAATAATGAATGCATCCAATGGATGGCCTTCGATCATGCTGATGGTGGCAACCGCGCTCACCAGAGGATCCGCGCCCAACGTTGGCCCGCCCACTGCTCGTGCCGTTGGGAAATGGTTGAGTATGAGTCTGAAGAGAAGTCGTCCACAGAGCAGCGCCCCCTCGGCCGACAGCGACGTTTGCTTGCAATCCACATAAAAGTCGCTCACCTTGCCGGAAGACAGCACCACCGGGCCCGTGCGATATGATTTTGTCTTGAGAAGGAAAAGAAGTCGATCACGTTCGTCCCTATTCATGAAAATTCCTTATCAGTAAATGTCTTGCTTGGTCGACACTTCGTTCAGGGCACGTACACTACCAGCGTTGTCAATGTTCTTGCAATAGGTTACGCAGGAAAGGTCTTGGGGCTGCTTGGAATATACCGTGGTAGGGCCACTCGGTCAGTTAGCGCTTCTTTTTTATGATGACCTTTTTCTTGGGTGAAGTAGGGGAATTTTCCCCTTGACCAGCTTTTTTGTCGCTTGCAGACGCATCGGTTGATTGCTTTGCTTTTGCTGGTGCAAGGCTCGCGGTCGTTCGATCGACTTTTTGAACAGGAACGAGGCTGGTGCTTCGGGCAGCCGAGACTGGTTTGGTTAGACCCGGGAACGAAGTTTTTTTAGCGGGATCACCGCGCAGCGCCGGGGTTGGTCTCCCCATGGGCTTACGTATTTCTGACGACGGTCGCGCCTGGCCAAGGTCGCCCATATCGACCTGCCCCTTAAAAACCGCACCCTCGGTGATGATCACGCGCGGTGCGCAAATGTCCCCAACCATGCGGCCGGTCTCGGTGATCTCGACCGAGTCAGTGGCGGTCAAGTTGCCGACCATGATGCCGCTGATGACTGCATTGCAGACCGAGATTTCCGCTTTCACTATCCCGCTCGGTTCTACAATCAAGGTCTTGGTGAGATGCAGCGATCCCTCAATGCGGCCTTGCACGGTGAGATCTTCCTGCCCCTCCAAGTTGCCCTTAATAAGGATCGTCTGACCGACGACGGTATTGGTATCCGCCATGGGAGGCTCCTTTCCGCGTCGTAAGCGGTTAGCGGTCCATGTCTACATTGCCTTTGAACGTAGCGCCATCGGCGATCAAAATACGCGGCGACTTGATGTCACCGACCATCCGGCCATCAGATTTGATTTCAACCTTGTCGCTGGCGCGGATGTTGCCGGTCACCGAGCCCGAGATTTCGACATTGCGGGTCTGGATGTCCGCTTCCACCACGCCGGAGTTTTCAACAAAAAGACTCTCCTTGAGCGTGATCTTGCCCTTGACCGTGCCCTGAACAACCAAATCCTCGTCGCCCGAGATCTCTCCGTCGATGATAATCGAACTGCCGATCACATTGGCCATGTTTGTCTCCTTGCGTATCTCTCGTTAGGCGTCTACATAATTCCGTCGGGGAGGCGCACGTCCATGTCAATGTTACCTTTGAACCGGGCGCCGTCCTCAATCACCACGACCGGCGCCTTGATATCGGAGGTCACCTTGGCATTCGCCAAAATGGCTACTTTCTCGCTGGCAGTGATGTTGCCGCTCATCTCGCCCTTGATGGTCAGACGCTCGGCTTCAATATCAGCGCGTACCACGCCGGTTTCTTCGATCGTCAGGTGGTTCTTAAGAGAGATCTGACCTTCAACGGTTCCCTCAATGATGAGATCTCCACCACCGCTGAGATTACCGCTGATGCTGATTCCCTTGCCAATAACGCCAGGTGGTTCGGCGACCATGATTTCGGCCTCCTGTGTTTTTTTTCCTTGCCACAGCATGGAGTTCCCAACCCCGACTCATTCACCTCATCAACGTTCTGCTCACTAGATACCTTACCAAGTACCTTGCGGGTTTGTCAAATCTCTATCATCGATACGATGCTTCGAACCGTCAATACATACTCGTGAACATACGATCCCAGCGAACCTGATTCTCGCGGTATGACCACCAAATAAATTCGGCTTTACCTTTTATATACTCCAGCGGCACCGGACCCCAGAATCGACTGTCCTTGCTGCTGTCGCGGTTATCGCCCATACAGAACACATGCCCCTTGGGTACCGTATACGGCCCGAAGTCATCTTGTTGGCAGAGACCGGAGTTCGTGTTGCAGATACACTTCGATTTAAGGTTGCAATGAGTTAAACGCAGGATCGCATGCTGCAAGCCGTCAACATCCTCGTCGAATTTTTTGGTGGTGACGCGCTCGATAAAGCGCCCCTCTTGATCAAGGTCGTTGAACTCGAAGGGCTGCTGATTGGTCTGCTCAAATGGTTTGCCGTTGACATAGACAACGCCATCTCGAACCAAAATTTCTTCATCCGGCAACGCCACCACTCGTTTGATGTAGTCTTCGATTTTATTCTCTGGGGTAACGAACACAATGATGTCGCCGTGGGCGGGTATCGACCAATTCCAGGCTACCGCTTCAATCTCGTGCCCAGCTATGGTCATTGGTAGGAGCGGCACCCGTACGCCGTAGGCAAGTTTGTTCGCGAAAATGTGATCCCCGAACATGATCGTCGGAACCATTGATCCCGAGGGGATTTGGAACGGCTCGACCACAAACGCCCGCAGCAGGAGTGCTATCAGGGCCGCCTTGGCGAACGGCTCGACGTACTCACGGATAATGCCGCGGTGAAATTGCGTCAAGTGTTTTTCAACCAAGCCCTGCAGTTTCCCGCGCTCCTCCATTATCTGAAAGCGGTCTGAGTCCGGTGTATGCAGCAACGCCTCAAGGCGTCCCATGCCTTCGGTGAGTTTGCGCGCCACGTTTGGTTCGAGCTGATGTTGGTGCTTAAGCAGGAGATGGTGCAACCATTTGAGCAATTCTTTGCTTGCCCCGCGCTCTTGGCGTAGCAGTCCGCGTTCGGTGCGAAAGCGCCGGTCGATCCACGTTCCCAGGTAGTGCCCAAGGGAAGCTCCAACGGCGATGAACGCGGCGAAACTCGCCATAAACTGCCAATAGGTCAACGTATAGTTATGCAACACGAAATACGCTGCGACCATGCTGGCCAGGACCAATGGCCACCACAGGCGCTGGCTCCAACATTTGGGGACGTTGTTCTGGTCAGGTGCGGTCATGGATTGTGATCACCATTCGTGCGAAAGTATTCCACGGTCTCACGCAAACCTCCGGAAAGATCGACCGCTGGTTCCCAACCAAGCTCCCGTTTTGCCTTTGCAGGATCGATCACGCTTCGGAATTGCTCTCCGGGTCGCGCTGGCTGATAGACGGGTTGTCCCTTGAAGTGAGTATGGTGCGCAATAATGGTGGCGAGAGCATTGACATCGGTCTCGAATCCCGTGCCAATGTTAACGACGCCGGAAAAATTACCTTCGAGAGCTAACAAATTGGCCCGAGCTACGTCTTTGACATAGACATAATCGCGCGTTTGCTTGCCATTCCCGAAAATCGTGGGAGGCTGGTTATGGAGCATTTTATTCGTGAAGATCGCGACCACGCCTGCCTCACCGTACGGATCTTGACGCGGTCCGTACACATTGCTGTATCGGAGCACCGTGCAGCGGGGCCCGCCGGCCCGCTCGAAGTATCCAAGGTACGCCTCGGCGCAGAGCTTGGAGGTGCCGTACGGGCTTACCGGACGGCACGGGTGAGCTTCGGTTGCCGGAAAAAAATCCTGTTCACCATAGATTGCACCGCCGGTTGAAGAGAAGATCACCCGCTGAGTTTTGGCGTTGGCGGCTGCCCGCAGCAGCCGGATGGTGCCGAGAACGTTGATGCTGGCGTCGTGGCTCGGATCGGCGACTGACTTACGTACGTCTATTTGGGCGGCAAGATGGAAAATAGTCTCCGGACGAAAATCTTCGACCAGATCGCCGAACGTACTATCGCAGATATTCATCTGCTTGAATATCGCCTCGTTCGGAAGATTTCTGCGAGAACCGCTGGAGAGGTCATCAACCACCATAATCTCATGCTGGCGCTCTACCATCAGCGACGCCACATGCGAACCGATAAATCCGGCGCCGCCGGTTACGAGTATTTTCATGAAGATTCTTCCCCTTTTTTGAAGTAGTCGATGGTTCTCACCAGGCCATCCTCGAGGTTGACCTTTGGCTGCCATCCCAGAATTTGCAAAGCCCGTTTATTGTCCGGACAGCGAACTTTCGGGTCGTCCTGAGGCAGCGGTTCATACCTGATGCGTGATTTTGAATTAGTTAGCTGGATCACAATGTTGGCGAACTCGATAACGGTTGATTCCCGATGGTTACCCATATTGATTGGATTGCAATCAGAGCACTCCATTGCCCGCACGATTCCATCCACAATATCGTCGACGTAGCAAAAGCTTCTGGTCTGGGTTCCGTCGCCGTAGACGGTTAGGTCTTGGCCGGAAAGCGCCTGGTTAATGAAATTTGGCACCACCCGGCCATCGTTCTTACGCATACGTGGTCCATAGGTATTGAAGATGCGAACGATGCGGGTTTCGAGCGAATGAAAACGGTTGTAGGCCATGGTCAAGGCCTCGGCGAAGCGCTTGGATTCATCGTAGGCAGCGCGCGGGCCGACGGGATTGACATTTCCCCAGTAACTTTCGGGCTGGGGATGAACTAACGGATCGCCGTAGACCTCTGAGGTCGAGGTAAGCAACATACGCGCCTTTTTTTCTTTGGCGAGCCCAAGTACTTTATGGGTGCCGAGCGACCCAACCTTGAGCGTTTGGATCGGAAACCTTTGATAATCAACCGGGCTGGCGCACGAAGCAAGGTGGTAAACGCGATCAAGGGTGCCCGGAACATGTATAAAATTGGTCACGTCCAGCTTTAGAAACAGGAACCGATCGTTTGCAAAAAGGTGATTTATATTTCGCAAGTCGCCGGTTATAAGATTGTCGACGCAAATTACCTGATCACCGTCCGCCAAAAGTCGATCACACAAATGTGAACCGATAAACCCCGCTCCACCCGTCACCAGAATACGTTTCACTAGCGCAACACCTTCTTTTTTTCATCTCGCCTGTTTTGAGAGAGGGTAGGGTGTATCCTAACCTTCTCCCGCCCGCGGGGAAAGAGATTCCTTGTCGATAAGGGGGAGCTGACCAGGTAAAATATCTTTATGTTTATCGAGCACTAGATCAATTCCCTCCCTGATGTATTCCGAGACGGGGACCTTGGTTTTTCGGTTGAGGAGCTTGAGCCGCTCGTTCTGTTCGCGCGTGATGTACACCGTGGTCGAGATTTTATTCCGGGCCATACCAACCTCCGGATCTCTATATCTCTAGATCAAACGAAAATCTAGGTTGTTACCATACATGCCATTATATATATTGTCAAGTGAATGGATGGGTACATCCATCTCGAGGGAGGATTTTCAAAAAAAGTTAGCTTCACCTTGAATTTTAGATGCCAATAAGGTAATAATCAGAAAAATTTATGCTTAAGGAATAGTTGTGTACTGGCAAATTCAAGCACCAGGCATGACGATGGATATCGTTTAACCAAAATCATCGCATTCAGATGATACGATTCAACAATTTACCAGCCAGGAAGAAGCCGCCAGATTTTTAGAAGTATTTTCAATAACTTGGCAAAACTTCGATAAAATGATCGCGGCGATCCAATCGACCGGCGAGGCGGCTAGCGCCGGTTCTCATCAAGGGGTCGCCAACCAGCTTGCGCGGCTTATGGTTACTGACCGTCTTCGATTGAGAAGGTCGGACCATTCGATAGATAAAATATGTTCCGGGGACCGTTTGGCATGAAGCTGGGTGTCTGGATGGAGTGGAATCCGGCCCAAGTGCAAAAATCTTCATCAACTCGAGTCAAGCGGGAATTCTTCATTGAGGACCATCTGAAAAAGAGAGCCGATGACTACGGCGAGTCTTTACCTTATACCTATGATCCCTCACTCAAAAAAGATGATGGTGGATTTAGGTTTGTCTTTGACGGGCGTGTCCTTCGATGCTCTTCGGAACATCCCAGTTTCATCTATGTCGATGCCGGTTGCTGGGTGGATAATGCCGATGGCAAAGGAAAGAAATGCCGCGACTTCGCTTTGGTAAGCGGCCCTCATGTATATCTCTGTGAGTTCAACCATAGCAAGAGCGCTCCTCGAAGTCGTGTGGATAGCGTACATAAGTTCTTTGATTCTAAAACAGGCAATCTTTTTATTACTGTCCCGGGTGCCGTGCTCAAGGTTAACTTTGAAGTTTCGACAACCTTGAAGAAGTCGACATAATCTGATAACCTCAACCATCATGTCACCAAAAGCCATCATTGTTGCTGTCATCGTTGTGGTCGCTGGCCTCTTCGGGCTATTTATAGCGCTGACTCTCGGAAAAGGCGAGTTTGTCTACGTGCCCGACGAAGCTGTCCGCGCTAGAGAGCGTGGCGAATTTATGCTTCAAAAACGAGATACCATCACTGATCGAGCTCAAAAAGCCGAATTATTGGATCAGGCCATCGTTGAATTCAAAAAAGCAATCGAGAAAAAGCCTGATTTTGATGTAGCCTATAACCTACTTGGTAAAAGTTATATTGATAATGGACAGCTGGACACCGCTCTGAACTATCTGAATAAGGCGCTCGAGTTACGCAAGGATTATCCAGCGGCGCTGTATAATCGGGGGCGGGTGTATCAGTTATTAAGCCAGAGTAAACGGGATCCAACCTATCTCGACAAAGCGATTGCTGATTTTTTGAGCGCTCTTGAATCTGAGCTAGCCGCAACCTTCAAAGGCGATATCCGCAAATCATTATCAGACGCGTATCGGGACAAAGGCGACTTGCCCAAGGCCATCGATCAGCTCGCACGGTATCTCATCGAGAGCCCGAAAGCCCAGGACGCTGTTTTAGTGGAACGAAAAATCCGCGGTTTGGCATTGATCCAGCAAAGTCAGCATCCTAATAGTGGATACAACATACCAAACTGATACCGACCCTCCCGTCTCACGCTGTTACCAGTCATCATTAGGTGAGCCTTGTTGCGAGCCGCGTTTGTTCTTACCCGCAACGGCCAAGAGACTTTGGTTGATCTCAATTTTTGATTCCTGTCGTTGGCGGGCGATCCAAGCCTCTATCTGGCGCTGTTTGCGGGAATTATTAAGCTCCTCTTCGAGGCCTTTTTTTGCTTCGGGAAATAGCTTGAGATCAGGCTCAACCCGATCTGCCAGGGTCATGACAATATAATCCGCTGAGCCACTCGGGGACTTTATTTCAAAAACATGATTCGGAACAGGCTTGTCCTTGGTCAGCTCAAAGGCAGCCCGAAAAATAGCATCGTCTGCGCCGATTTTCGGCAACGATCCCGTATCCCATGAAACCATACCGGTTCGTTCTACCTTCAACACAGGCCCCGCCGCCTTTTGTTTGCCGTCTGGTTTTGAGGCCAGCGGCGGAATCAAGCTGGCCAAGTTATTGCCGTGCGTAAGACCGGCAAACAACCGCTCGGCTTCGTTCTTGGCTTTTTCGGAAGCCGCCTGATCAACGATCAGCTGCTTCGCAAGATCCCGTTTGACTTCGGCGAGCGGATGTTCCTCGGCCGGGGTCACCTTGAGGCACTTAATGACAAAGAACCCCTTATCGGACTCAACTATCGCCATGCTGCCCTCGGGAAGGTCGATGGCCGTCGCCGCGGCCGCATCGCCAAACCGAGCTGCGAGCATATCTTTGGTCATCGGCGGGAGCTCCCCGCCGTGATCTTTAGTGGCTTCGTCCTCGGAAAATTGCTTGGCTTGTTTGGCAAAATCGGCGCCCTTTTTCAGGTCGTCAAGAGTGAGCTCGGCTTGTTCCTTTTTTTCTTTAATCGATGCTTCGCTAAAGCCCGGGTGCTTTTCGAAGAGAATCTGAGCAAGTTGTACCATCTTGGGTTTGTGGTACAGGTCGAAACGGGCGTTATAGGCTTCCTCGAGTTGAGCGGCCTTATCGATGATGAATGCATCGATTTGCGCGTCGCTCACCGTTATCCCGTCCTTATAGATCGACGGCGAAACGCGAACGAACTCAATGTCGACCTTGGTCTGGCGTAACCGGTAATTGGTTAGTAACTCGTCATCGGTTATTCGCGCTGTATCCATGATTATGCCGGCCATACGAGTTGAAAGCATGTCATTGCGCCAAATTTCTTCGAATATCGCCGGTGATGTCCGATAGTGGAATTGGACAATGTTTCGATAACGTTTGAAGTCGAACTTCTTATCTTCCTCGAGAAATTGCGGTGATTTCTTGATGCTCTCGTTTAGTTCTTTGTCGGTTACCCATAAGCCGGCGCGGTGCGCGGCCTGCATTAACAGAGCTCGATTGATCAGTTCATCCACTATATTTCGGCGTAGAAATGTTTTCTCTTCTTCACGCAACGGACCGGCGCCGGATGTTCGTTGCCGTGCATAGGCGTCGAGACTGAGATTATAATAAAATTGAAAAACGGTATCGGATATCTTTTCTCCGTTTACCAACGCGGCGACATCGGTTCGGCCGCACCCCCCTTCGCGAAAACCGCGTGAGCCGGCACCGAACGAAAACACGAAAACGAAAATAATAAGGCCAAAGAGGAGAATGATAATGGCTGACTGTGACTGCTTCCGCAACTGTTCAAGCATGATTGAATTCCTTTGTTTTCTCCAAACCATCTTATCAGACGGACGGCATGATACCGTGATCAACCGGTGATGCAAGATTTTTCTTGCTCGATACTATGAAACCGTGGGTATCAAGCAACCCATTGAGATGTAAGTCGAAGTGTTACTCGCTTTTTTTATGAGAGCTATTATTTTGACGAAACACCATTATCAGACTTTAACTATTCCTGATAGAGTTGTTTTGTGATTTTCTCTTGCAAGGTTCAAGCTGTTTTGGTACGCAGCGTCCGGGAGGACCTGTTGTACGACACCGATCGTTTTATACAGAGGATTTGACATCCTGTGGTATCGGGTTTGGAGATAGAGCATGCTTTTCGACTGGCTATATGCGTGGTTTTCAAATGACCTCGCGATAGATTTAGGTACGGCGAACACCAAATTGTACGTGCGTGGCAAGGGAATTGTCTGCCACGAACCCTCGGTGGTAGCCGTTCAAAAAGACTCGCAAGGCAACAAGAAGGTTCTATCGGTTGGGAAAGAAGCCAAGGAGATGTTGGGCCGCACCCCCGGCAGCATCGTGGCCATTCGTCCCATGAAGGACGGGGTGATAGCCGATTTTGAAGTGACGCAGGAAATGCTGCGCTATTTCATCACCCGGGTACACAACCGTAAGACGCTGGTGCGACCGCGGGTGGTCATCGGGGTGCCGTTTGGGATCACTGAGGTTGAGAAACGCGCCGTCAAGGAATCGGCCATTTCAGCCGGCGCGCGCGAGGTGTATTTGATCGAAGAACCAATGGCTGCGGCGATCGGCGCGGGGTTGCCTATCACCGAGCCATCGGGCAACATGATCGTCGGTATCGGCGGCGGAACCACCGAGGTCGCGGTGATAAGCTTGGCGGGAATTGTTAACTCACGATCGGTGCGGGTGGCCGGCGATAAAATGGACGAGGCAATTGTCCAACACATGAAGCGTAAGTATAACCTCTTGGTCGGCGAAGCCACCGCCGAGCGAATAAAAATAAACATAGGCACCGCCTACCCGACGGAAACTCCATTGACCATGGAAGTGCGGGGGCGCGATCTGGTGGCCGGTGTGCCGAAAACCATCGTCGTGTCGTCGGACGAGATTCGGGACGCGCTGGCCGATCCCATCAACGCCATCGTCGATGCCGTTCGGGTCGTACTCGATCGCACGCCGCCAGAGCTTTCGGCCGATATTGCCGATAAGGGAATTGTTCTGGTGGGCGGTGGGGCGCTGTTAAGAAATCTAGACGTGTTGCTACGCGAAGAAACCGGTCTACCCGTGATGATTGCCGACGATCCTCTATCGGCGGTGGTGCTCGGTTGTGGGAAAGCACTGGACGAAATCGATCTTCTCAAACAAGTGGCCATCGATTAGAGCCCGTTAGCGAACGAAGCGAGCTTACGGGCTCTTATCCCTGGAGCGAAGCGACAGGGGCGAGAGGAGTAGTCAAATGAGCGAGCTTAAGGGCTCTTACCCCTAAAGGGGTAAGAGATTCTAAGCCTCGCAAGGCTCGGCAAGAATCTCTTATCCCTGGAGCGAAGCGACAGGGGCGAGAGGAGTAGTCAAATGAGCGAGCTTAAGGGCTCTTACCCCTAAAGGGGTAAGAGATTCTAAGCCTCGCAAGGCTCGGCAAGAATCTCTTATCCCTGGAGCGAAGCGACAGGCGCTAGATAAAAGCTTCTAACCTGTTTTGGGAATCGTTGTGCCCATGTCGCAAAGAGAGTAAACGCTTTCATGTCATGGTTGTGGAAACATAGGGTGGGCGTCTTCGGCGTGGGCGCGGTCTTGCTTTGTTTTCTGTTGTTTCGAGCGCGCCTGCATACGCCGGTCGAGCAAACCTGGCTCGACAAAACCCTGATCTTCGTGACCGCTCCTATCCAAAAGGCCATGATCTGGACTATCGACGGGTCGCTCTCGTTTTGGAAAAACTATATACGCTTGGTGGGTGTGCGGGAAGACAACCTCCGTTTGCAAAATGAGATTGATGATCTCGAGTGGCGCTTGACCGGCACGGCCGAGATCGAGGCGGAAAATCTCAGACTTCGTACGTTGATCGAAATGCGCGACACCATTCCCACCTATCGCGTGCTGGGTGCGACCGTGATTGGCGCAGGAACTGCGCCAGCCGCTCGGGTAATTCGAATCGATCGTGGCCTGGAGGATGGTTTGAAGGTAGGGGATGCAGTGATAGCCGGAAGCGGACTCGTTGGCAGAGTCAGTGGGGCGTTGTCCAGCTACGCCGAGGTGACCTTGATTGTCGACGGTCGGTCAGCGGTCGACGTCGTCACGCAGACACACCGATCGCGAGGAATCGTCCGCGGCACCGGGGTCGATGACGCCTGTGTGATCGAATACCTCTTTCGCTCAGTCGAGGTGTCGGTCGGCGAGAAAGTGGTCACCTCGGGGTTGGGGGGCGGCTTCCCGCCGGGATTATTGGTGGGGACCGTTTCGCGAATTGCCGCGCCTGAGGTTGGCGTATTCCAGGAGGTCGAGATGCGGCCAGCGGTGTCTTTCGCAAGTTTAGAGGATGTTCTGGTGGTTGTATCATCGTCGGGCGCGCATACCAAGGTAGAAAAGCCTATACCATGAGGCCTGTCTTTCTTACCGTTTTTGGAATACCTGCTGCTTCTGATAAAGAGTGTTGCTGTCCGAGCGTTCCATATTGAACTGCTGCACCCGGATCTTGGGTTGCTTATGGCGGTTTTTGTAGCTTTTCACCTGCGCCCGTTTCCTGGATTGATGGTGGTCTTCGTTCTTGGCCTGTTTACCGATAGTCTCGGTGGAACACCTCTCGGCATGAAGGCTTTGATCGATCTTAACGGTGTTTTTCATCGTGCGGTTGAGTCTGCGGGTGTTGCTTCCCGATAGACTTATGACGCAATTGGTGCTTTTATTTTTGGCCAGTATTGTCTCGAGCCTCGTTTTGGTCGTAGTATTGATGGAAGTCGGGCCCGGGGTGATTACGCCAGTTATTTATTGGATGGTGCCGCTGGCGTTGCTTAACACCATCCTGGGAATACCTATTTGGGCTGTGGCACGCCAAATCAGCGGGCCACCGATCATGCGGTCGGCGTTTTCGTTTCATTAAAGGATCCAGGTTCCGGAGTAACTCGTGCCGTTGTTTACCCATCAACCCGATTCATCACGTTTCAAAAACCGTTATATTGTGATGGTCGTCATAATCGTGCTGGCGTTAACAACACTCATTGGAAGACTGTACTATTTACAAATCATTCACGGTGAGGAATATCAAGTCCTTTCCCGCGACAATTTCGTCTCCGATCATCGGATTCGCGCGGAGCGCGGGATGATCTACGATCGTCATCATGTCCTCTTGGCTGACAATAGGCCATCCTTTAATCTCTATTTCACCCCGGCCTTTTGTAGGGCTGAGGTGTTCGAACTCACCTTGGGAAGATTGACCGAATATTTGGGGCTGTCCAAAAGTGAAGTCGACAAAACCCGCGAGGTGTACTGGAATGCCCGGCGGTTGGATCGATTCCGGCCGATGCTGGTGCGTCAGGATATGACGTGGGAGGATCTCGTCATGATCAAACAGCACCTGGATGTCCTCGACGGCATCGAGGTGCAGTCCGAAACCAGACGTCAGTATACCCACGGAACAGAAGCAGCGCATCTACTCGGGTATGTCGGTGAAATCAGCAAGGATGAGCTTCAGCAACAATGGGAGGCCGAACAAGGATCAGATGATCAGTACCAACAAGGTGACTCTGTCGGTAAATCGGGAGTGGAAAAGGGGTGGGAGAGTAAACTGCGCGGCACCGCTGGTATTCAGCAGGTGGTGGTCGATGCGCGCGGACAGCGGGTGCCCGAGAAACAAGCCAAGGTGGTATTGGGCGGCGAGGCGATGAAGCAGAGCCCGGTGCCGGGCGCCAACCTGATTTTATCGCTGGATACCCGGCTGCAGGCGCTGGCCGAGGAACGATTTCCCGGCAGCGAGGGCGCCGTGGTAGCGCTTGATCCCAACACCGGTTTTATTCTCGCGATGGTTTCAAGGCCCGTGTTCGACCCCAATCAAATCTCTTCTCGAGTAAGCGTGCGCTGGTGGAACGACCTAATCGCTGACCCCCATAAGCCGCTGCTCAATCGCGCCGTGCAGCAGCACTACGCGCCCGGATCGACGTTTAAACCATTCACCGCTCTGGCCGGTCTCATTTCCGGAGCAATTACGCCGAACACCATACAATCCTGCAACGGATCATTTCAGTTTGGCGATCATATCTTTCGCTGCTGGCGACCGGGCGGGCATGGCGGTCTTGAGCTGCATCGCGCCTTAGTCCAGTCGTGCGACGTGTTCTTCTATCGTACGGGTTCCAAAGCTGGCCTTGACGTCATCGCCGAAGTCGCCAAAAGCTTTGGCTTGGGCTCGATGAGTGGATTTGACTCGGGCCAGGAGGTGCCGGGTATCATCCCCAATCGAGAGTGGTATCAACACAACACGCGGACGGGGTTCTTGCCGGGGTTCACCATTTCCGACGCAATCGGCCAAGGAGATGTCAACGTCACGCCCCTTCAAATGGCCATCGCCTACGCCGCGATTGCGAACGGGGGGACGGTTTACCGGCCTCAGATAGTGTTGCACGTGGAAGAGAGTGACGGGACGGTAACGACCGCCGAGCCCGAAATACGTTTTAAGGTTAAGGCATCCGCCGAACAGTTGCAGGTGGTGGCGGACGGACTGGCGGGTGTCGTGAACGATCCAACGGGAACGGCGTATTGGCACCGACCGCAAAAAGTGTCATTTCGCGCTGCCGGCAAAACCGGCACGGCCCAGGTAGTGGCGCAGGGAGCCGATCGGGGAAAGATATTGCCATACGAAATGCGCGATCATGCCTGGTTTGTTTCATGGGCTCCGGTGGACCGACCACGAATTGTCGTAGCGGTTATCAATGAACACGGCGGACATGGATCGAGCGCAGCGGCACCATTGGCGCTGGAGTTGATAACCTACTATTTAGAACAGCTCGAGCCTGGCGCTTGATAATCGTGCACCATGCGCTAGCCTCTCAACGATACGGGAACGACACCGTGGATTTTTTATTTAGGAACTCGTTCCCTGGGCGATTCTTGAGAGGAACGATCGAGAAAAGAAACCATGATTAGTTTGAATCATCTGCCGAAGACGGGTTTGTTCAATTGGATGTTACTGCTCACGACCGCGGTGATAGCGACGCTTGGTGTCATCAACCTATGGTCAGCCTCGCGCTGGGCACACGTCGATGTGGCCACGACACAGTTGATCTGGCTTGGGGTAGGCCTGCTCTTGACGCTCACTTTGGCTTTTATTGATTACCATTTGTTCGAACGCTGGGCCTACATGCTCTTTTTATTGACGCTTCTGTCGTTGCTCTTGGTCTTAGTGACAGGACGGGTGGTCTCGGGCGCGCGCCGCTGGATTGGTTTCGGTTTTTTCAACATTCAACCGGCCGAGACTATGAAGATCGCTCTGATCCTCGCCCTGGCAAAATATTTTTCGGATGACGCAACGACGATTGAGAAAGGATATACCCTCTCTGACCTGATCAAACCGGCTCTTCCGCTCTATCCCATAGGCGCCGCCGGTGCGCTCATCCTGTTTTGGGAAAAGTTACAGGTGATAGAAGTTCACAGCTTCAATATACCGTTCGGTCACTGGCGTCTCACGCTCTTGATAATCTGCGCCGTGTGGCTTCTGCTTTCAACCTGGTGGTTTATACGCCGCGGCAAAAAGAACGCCCTCCGCAACCTGGTGTGGTTGGCGAGCCCGGCGTATGCCATTGTGGTGTTGGGGGTGCTGGCGATTGGCTGGAGGTGGTTGGATGCGATTGAGGTTCCAAACATTCGTCTGGAAATCAGCAGCTTCCGTTTCGTCGTACTCGGGGTATGCTTGATCTGGACCGCTGCGAGCGTCCTGTGGGCGTTACGGAGCGGGAAAACCACCCTGCATGATCAGCTCAGTCCCATTGTGTTGGTGGTGTTACCGGTCATTTTAATTATGCGTCAACCCGATCTGGGAACGCTTTACATTTTATTCATGGTTGCCGGTACCATGATCCTCTTTATGAAGCTGCGCTGGCGCAGTCTGATCCTAGCGGTCGGAGCGCTCATCGCCGTAGGGCTGGCGGCTTGGTTCCTGGTGTTGCAGCCCTATCAAAAGGATCGCATCATTTCATTCATGGAGTCTAATGCCGACTTACTAGGAAAGGGCTACCATGCGCGCCAATCGATGATAGCGGTGGGTTCGGGTCAAGCGAGCGGCAAGGGCTACGGCGAGAGCACCCAAACCCAGTTCAAGTTTCTGCCTGAGCAGCATACCGACTTTGTCTTTCCGGTTTGGGCCGAGGAGTGGGGATTTGCGGGTAGCGTGCTGGCCGTGGGGTTGTTTTCTTTTTGGTTGATGCTTATCCTAAACGTGGCGGCCGGTGCGCGGGATCGTTTCGGGCTTTAATCGGCGTGGGCATAGCGGGGATGATTTTTTGGCAGGTGGTCATCAATATCGGTATGGTGACGGGCATCCTGCCGGTAGTCGGTATCACCCTGCCGCTCTGGAGTTATGGTGGGTCCTCAGTCCTCACGTTCATGATCGGCGTTGGATTATTACTTTCCATTTGGTATCGTCGTCAGGCGATGTAACCGGGTGCTTCCATGTACGAGATCACCGTGCATACCGTTATTTCAGCTTCTCACCACCTCCGCAACTATACCGGAAAGTGTGAAAACCCGCACGGGCACAACTGGAAGATCGAAGCTACAGTGCGATGCGCCGCTCTCGACCACGTTGGATTGGCAATGGACTTTGGGGTCCTGCGCCGGCACTTGATGGAGGTTTGCGAGGAGTTCGATCACACCGATCTTAATAGTCACGAGGCGTTTTTGACCCAAAATCCATCCTCGGAAAACTTAGCCCGGGTGATATTCATGCGCCTTAAGACTGCCCTTGTTAAAGCACCGGTCACGGTCGACCGAATTCGTGTCTTCGAGACCGAAGGATCGGCGGCAAGTTACTCGGATGATGACTTCTCCGGCAACCCTTGAGTTGTGCGAGTTTTTCCGCAGCCTATGCGGAGAGACCAGCCAGGTCGGACGGCCGGCGACGTTTGTGCGTCTATCGGGTTGCAACCTCCGTTGCCGCTGGTGCGATACCCAAAACGCATGGCAACCTGGAGTAGTGCGATCGACTCAGTGGGTTATGGAGCGAATAGTGGCACAGGGCGATTCCTTGGTGGTGGTGACCGGCGGCGAACCCTTGCTGCAACCGGCCTGCGTAAATCTGTGCCAGGCGTTGCTTCAAGCTGGTCGAACGGTATTGGTAGAAACCAACGGCAGTCTTGACATTTCACCGCTTCCCCGAGGCGTCCGGGTAATTATGGACATGAAACCGCCGGGTAGCGGTGAAGTCGAGCATATGGATGTTCATAACCTGAAACGTCTAAAACCCGGCGACGAGCTTAAAATGGTGTTGAGTGATCGAATCGACTTTGATTGGGCGGTTGAACTTCTGAGAACGCGCCCGCTGCCCGAAGGTACCGAGGTGCTTTTCTCGCCGGCGGCGGGTCGGCTCGATCCGGCAGCGTTGGCTCGGTGGATACTGGAAGCGCGGTTAACGGTACGATTGCAGATACAACTTCACAAAATTATCTTCCCGAGCGGTTGTGACGGAGTACCGATCCTTGACGGTTCCCTTAAATCACAGTAAAACAGATACATGTTCGCACTCCATAACGAAATCACCAGGATTCATGCCGAACGCGAGCAGCTGGTCGCAATCATCGAATCGATTAATACGCCGATGGTCGCGGCAGCCAATAAACCGCTCGAGCCAGCGAAGGCATTTATCGTGGGGGTGCGCAATACTGCCGGTACGTTTTCGATCTATGTTTACCTGCATCTCATGCAGAGCGTCGAGTGCCTTGTTTTTCTCCATGACCCGCCCGAGATTCCCCTCGACCGCTATCATGCCGTTGAATTGGAGGCACTGCAGTTTGTTGAGAACATGGGATTCATGGTCGATAACCTTAACTTTCGCAACCTGACGGAAGAAAACCAACGTGCTCTGATGAAAAGGTTGCCGGTGTTCTCTTCCGACCTCCGCGCGTTTGTTCGTGATCAGCAAATCGAATGGGGTGTGGCGGCCGGTGGTGACGATGGCGTTCTCGAACTGAGCGATGTTGCTGAGGTCAGCGAGCCCGAGGCGGTGTCCGGCCAGGCAGCCGTGCCGCGTGAGGGATTGGTAAAAATTATACGAATGCTCTCATCATTTTAGGCGGAAGCGGAAAACCATGAAATCGTCGATGCCAAAGCAGGTCGCCCGGCCGTCCGTGCGATTCATGGCCTGCGCGTTGGGTTGGTTAATAGCATCAGCCTGCGCGTCGGGTCCCGGTCCTAAAGATATCAAAGACGCGGAGATTCACTACGACCTCGGGGTAAACGATCTGCACGACGGGAAGCTGAAGGAGGCGTTAGCCGATTTATTGGAAGCGGCTCGTCTCAATCCCGAGTCGGCGATGGTGCAGTTCGCGCTCGGTTCGGTGTATTATTTTCTCGGCGACTTCGCACCGTCTATCGCCCATTATCAAAAGGCGATCGAGTTAAAACCCGATTACGACGAAGCACGCGCAAACCTGGGCCGCGTGTACATCACCCAACAGCGCTATCAAGAAGCCGTGCCCTTGCTTGAAAAAGCTCTGGAATATGTTTTTCTCCCCGAACGTTATTTGGCCGAAAGCAATTTGGGATGGGCGAAGTTTCAAATTGGCGAACAAGAGGAAGGTCTGAGACTGGTGCGCGACGCGCTTGCAAAAAACGAAAAGTACTGCGTTGGCTATGAGTACCTGGGGCTCATGTACCAGGCCCGCAAAGATTACGAGCACGCCGTCTCTGAGCTTTCAAACTTCATTAAATATTGTCCTCAGGCGATGCAGGGCTATTTAGAGTTGGGGAAAGCGCAGCTCATGAAGGGTGATGATCGGGCCGGCTGCAGCTCACTGGACACCTGCCGGCGCCGTCATCGCATGACCGTGATTGGCCAAGAATGTGAGCGGCTGTACCAACTGTCGTGCGCCGAAACACCGAACTCCCCTCACGGTGCCCCCAAAAAACCGACCGGTTAAATCGGGCTTGCCTACGCCATGAAACAGCGAATTCAAACCGAAGCCGTGGTAGTGCTGCGGCAAGAACACGGCGAGGCTGACCGGCTCGTCGTGCTTCTAACCAGAGATCACGGTAAGCTCAATGCCCTGGCGCGCGGCGCCCGACGCAGTCAGAAGCGTTTCGGGGGTTGTTTGGAGTTAGGTTCGCGGATTGAAGTTGTTCTGACCGATAACGGTCGGGGCGGGTGGTTACACCTTGAGGAGGCCCAGCTTATCGACGGCCATCAACAGATTAATACCGATTTGTTGCGGATCGCCCAGATGGCGTATAGCTGCGAGCTGGCTGCGGCCCTGGTGGCCGAAGGCCAAACGGAGAAGTTGGTTTTTGATGAGCTGGTGAAGATCCTCGCGACCCTCGATCAGCGCTCCCTCGCCAGCGAGGATGTGCGAGCCTACGAACTTGTTCTCTTATCGATCGCTGGTTTTGCCCCGCAGCTTACCAGCTGTGTCACCTGCGGGAACCGGCGTTCGACGCATTGGTTCATTGATCCGGAGCGTGGCGGAATCGTTTGTCAAGCGTGCGCGAACGTATCTCAGAGCATTGCTCTTGATCCCGAAGCGCTCATGCTGCTACGCGCTCTCCAGGCTGGCAAAAAACCTCGCCCGGTTACCTCGACCACGCGTGTCGTCGTCCGGGAGACGCTTGCCCGTCTGATAGATTGTCATATCAGGGCTCCGCTTAATTCGAAAAAGTTTCTTCGTCAGGTCGTGCTCGACGATCAACGCGAAAAATCGGGGACTTTAGTGAATTAAGAACCTATTACAACTATAGATAATATCTAGATTATTTTATTAATCTGAACAAATCTGGCAAAACTCTCACAGCAAGTCTTGACTTCCGAGTCGATCAATTGATATGGGATGGCCACCGCTCGGTACGAGGGTCCCGGGCGGTGACGGAATACCGAGAGGCGGTATGAATCTGCTCGACTGACTCATTGATTCAATCCAAGGAGACACACATGAACAAATTTAGTGGTGCAGGAGGGTGGACCTCACAATGGACCAAATGGGTGGTCTCGGCCGCGGTGGCCTTCACCGCGCTCTTAATATCCTCACTCGCCTCGGCGAGCGAGGCTGACTTGGTTTTACCGGATCTTTCAACGGTGACCTTCATGGGAGGAATTCCGGGCAGCACACTCCTTACCGTCGGGATCGGCGTCTGCGTCCTCGGCATGATCTTCGGCATGGTAATGTTTATGCGCCTGAAGAACCTCCCGGTGCATAAAGCCATGAAAGAGATTTCCGAGTTAATCTACGAGACCTGCAAGACCTACCTCATCACCCAGCTTAAATTCATTCTGGTGCTCTGGTTGTTCATCAGCGCGGTTATCGTGGTTTATTTCGGCGTCCTTAAACCGATCGGGACCGGCGGCGAAGCGATTAGGAACGTGGTGATCATCGTCCTGTTCAGCTTGGTCGGCATCGCGGGGTCGGTTATCGTGGCGTGGTTCGGCATGCGGCTCAATACCTTCGCCAACTCGCGTTCAGCCTTTGCCAGTCTCAAGGGCAAGCCATTCCCGACCTATGCGATTCCGTTGCGCTCCGGCATCAGCATCGGCACGTTGCTCATCAGCATCGAACTGATCATCATGCTGGCCATCATGCTCTATGTTCCGGGCAACCTCGCGGGAGTTTGCTTTATCGGATTTGCCATTGGTGAATCCCTGGGCGCAGCGGCGCTGCGTATCGCCGGCGGCATCTTCACCAAGATAGCCGACATTGGTTCGGACTTAATGAAGATCGTGTTTAAAATTAAAGAAGACGATGCGCGTAACCCCGGTGTAATTGCCGATTGCACGGGCGACAACGCCGGCGACTCGGTCGGGCCGACCGCTGACGGATTTGAGACCTACGGTGTTACGGGCGTCGCGCTGATTACCTTTATCCTTCTCGCGGTTGCCGACACGAACATCCAGCTCATGCTCTTGGTCTGGATTTTCGTCATGCGCGTCATGATGATCATAACCTCCACGGCATCGTATTGGATCAACGGCATAATCGCTTCGGCTCGCTTTAAGAACGCCGACAAGATGAACTTCGAAACGCCCCTCACCACGTTGGTATGGCTGACCTCGTTTGTATCGGTGGCGGTGACCTATGCGGCTTCATATCTTTTGATCCCGAATCTCAGCGGCGATACCACCTTATGGTGGAAGCTATCGACGATCATCACCTGCGGCACCTTGGCCGGCGCCATCATCCCCGAGTTGGTCAAGGTCTTCACCTCAACCAAGTCGCGCCACGTGCAGGAGGTGGTTACCTCGGCCCGCGAGGGTGGAGCGTCCTTAGGCATTCTTTCGGGATTCGTCGCTGGCAACTTCTCGGCTTACTGGATGGGTCTCAGCATTATGTTGCTGATGGCGATCGCCTATGCGGTAAGCACCTTGGGTCTCGGTCAGTTCATGGTGGCGCCGTCGGTCTTTGCCTTTGGCTTGGTGGCCTTTGGTTTCTTGGGCATGGGGCCGGTAACCATCGCGGTTGATTCCTACGGCCCGGTTACCGATAACGCCCAGTCGGTCTATGAGCTGTCTATGATCGAGACGCTGCCCAACATCAAAGAAGAGATTAAGAAAGATTTCGGCTTCGAGGTCAACTTCGATAAAGCCAAAGGCTTTCTCGAAGAAAACGATGGAGCCGGAAACACCTTCAAGGCCACGGCCAAACCCGTGCTGATCGGCACCGCAGTAGTCGGCGCGACCACCTTGATCTTCTCAATCATCGTTATGCTTGCCAACCCAGCGTCGGGCCATGGCGAGGGGATAATCCATAAGATCACCCAGGATCTCCTCAATCTAGCTTCCGGCCAATTCTCGGTGCTCAATCCGATGTTCTTGCTGGGCTTGATTGCCGGCGGCGCGGTGATCTACTGGTTCACCGGCGCTTCGACGCAAGCGGTATCGACCGGAGCCTACCGCGCGGTCGAGTTCATCAAGGCCAACATCAAGCTGGACGGTTCAGCCGAAAAGGCGTCAATCAGCGATAGCAAGAGAGTTGTTGAAATCTGTACTCAATACGCCCAGAAAGGTATGTTCAACATCTTCATCACGGTGTTCTTCAGCGCCTTGGCGTGTGCGTTTCTGGACTCATTCTTTTTCATCGGCTACCTCATCTCGATCGCTCTCTTCGGGTTATTCCAGGCCATCTTCATGGCCGATGCGGGCGCTGCCTGGGATAATTCCAAGAAAATCGTCGAGACCGAACTCAAGGAAAAAGGTAGCCCCTTGCACGCGGCCACCGTCATTTGTGACACCGTCGGCGATCCCTTCAAGGATACCTCTTCGGTCGCCATGAATCCGGTGATCAAGTTCACCACCCTATTCGGTCTGCTGGCGGTCGAACTGGCTGAGAGAGTCGGCCGCGGAACCCCGACTAGACTGGCTCTTGCCGGCGTATTCTTCTTGATCTCCGTCATCTTCGTCTATCGGTCGTTCTACTCGATGCGCATTAAATCCGGCTAGATTATCTAATAAAGGGGCGCACACATCGGTGCGCCCCTACGTATCATTGGCCTACGGTGGTTGATGTAGGGGTGGACCTGCTTACTCCATCGCCCCCAGTAGCTCGTCCAGCAACACGGTGGCAAAGCTGGTGGCATAGTCGCTCATGGCGTATGGAATGATGAGGGTCCGGCCGTGAAGCAGCGCTCCGCAGGTATACACAACGTTGGGGACGTAGCCTTCGCGCTCCGCTTCGTTTGGCGAAAGCATCGGTTCGCGTAGGCGGCCAAGGACGCGCGTGGGATCTTCTCGGTCCAGCAGGAACGCTCCCAGGCAATACTTTCGCATCGGGCCTACTCCATGGCTCAACACCAGCCAGCCCGCCTCCGTCTCGATGGGCGAACCGCAGCAACCGATCTTGAAAAATTCCCACGGTTGCGTAGGCCGTAAAAGCAGCTTCGGCGTCTGCCAGAAATGGATATTGTCGGAGAACATCAGGAGGATGTTTTCGTCGTCCTGGCGCGACAACATGGCGTATTGGCCGTTGATTCTGCGGGGAAAAAGCGCCATGCCCTTGTTCTGCACCGCGGGGCCGTTGAGCGTGATAAATTTGAAATGGACAAAGTCCTTGGTCTCCAGCAATTGCGGCAGTGTGATCTTTCCGTCATATGCGGTGTAGGTCGCGTAATAGGTCAAACTGCCGTCGCTGTCTTGGAATCGAACGAAACGTGCGTCCTCGATGCCGCTGCTCTGGCTGGGCACGGAGGGAAAAAGTACGCGCTGGGAGACTCGGCTGTCGGAAGCAAAGCATACCTCGTAGTTCGATTCGGCTAACAGCAAGATACCCCGCGCGGCAAGGTTAGCCGAAGCGTCGGACGGGTCGGTTTGCTGGCGCTGGGCCGTCAAGACGCGGCGCAGGTCATCCAGGACGAAAGTATCGGGAAGTTGATCCAGCACGCGCCGGCAAAAGTCATTTTGCAGGCCCGCCTCATGGAGTTTGCGGTCAAAGAGATCCTTGGCATAGGTGGCGTTCTGCACTGGCTCCGGCTCCGTCGCAAACGGTACGGGCGGTGTGAGCGTGATGCGATTCTGCGCGCTGACGGCGCCCTCACGGAAGGCGATGGAGGAAATGTGCCCTTCGCCCGTGGCCCGTAAGCTCAAGACGAAACGGAGCGCGCCTTTCGGCAGCCCGGTCTGGTCGGGGTGGGGAACGATGGAAGGATTAAACAGCGCCGCGGACTCCGGAGAATACTCGTGCGTGAAGTAAGAGCCGATAAGCGCCTGCCGTTCCAGCGAAGGCGCCTGCACGGAGTCGAGGTCACGGTTGACCTGTATGAAACGGTCGCGTAACAGTTGTTCAACGTGCTCGTGCCGGTCTACAAACTCGCCCAGCACTTGGGACAGCAGTTGGGTGACTTCTTCGTCAGAAAGAGCCAGGACGCGGGCGACGATCGTGCGCGCGATGTCATCACTGACGGGATAAAAGGGGCGCATCAGCACCCGCGAGCGGTCCGGAGTCAACGTGGGTCCGATGCGTTTGGCGTGTACACTTTTCGACGTCATGGTGGTTATAATCCGTTTCTGCCGTTGGCTCAGTATGGTTTCCCGGCGCTACTTGACTGGCGATTCTTTGAAGCTGAAGAGGGTGTTTCGCAGCGCCTGCATTTCCGCGAGCGCTAAAAGGAAAGCCAGCGTCGACTCAGCTCCCTGGTTTTGGCTTACGCGGTCCACGTGCAAGCCGTCGCGACAGCCGCCCGTACTCGAATCGTATAACGCCAAACCCAAATCGTTGCGGCCTAGGAACCATTCGAAGGCCCGGCGCGCTTCGGTCACCCACAGCATATCCCCCGTGGCGTAATACGCCTCGATGCAGGCGGATACCGTGGCCTGGGCCTCAATCGGTTGTTGATCGAATAGCGCACGTTCCTGTCCGCGCTGATAAAAACCGTTTGAGCCGATGGCCCGAAACGAGCCGGCCTTTGATGTCTGAACCTTGACCAGCCAGCGCAGCGTTTTGAGGCCGGTTTCGAGCATTCGGGCGTCGTTGACACAGCGGCCGCTGAGAATCAGCGCGTGCGGCAGTTTGGCGTTTGCGTAGGAGACCACTTCTTCAAACCATTGCCAATCTTCGGCCGCGGCGTCGGCGTAACGCTGCATCAGTCTCGCCGTTAGCGATTCGCGAATCTGGTTTGCGCGTCGGTCGCCGCTGAGGCGCCGAAGGTATTCGTCAATACCGATGAGTGTAAACGCCCACGCGCGCGGCGACGTTAACTCGGTGGCGACGGGCAGAGCCTGTTCGAACAGTTCCGCCGCCAGCATCTGAAAACTGCCCTGGCCCGCATGTCCCACGCACAGCCCCAGCGCCCAGAGCGCCTGACCCTGGCAATCCTCCGATCCGACTTCCTCCAGCCAGCTCCGGTTAAAACTCATGAAATTGCGGAAACCGGCGGCTTTTCCGATCGTAGGCGTGGTTTAAAAACGCGGCATAGGTGGCGGCCCGTTCGTTGAGTCGCACCGAATGATGTCCTAATTTCTGCAACAAAAGCGCCAACAAAAGCGCGCGGGCGTTATCGTCCGTGCAATAGCCTTCGGCAAAATTGGGCACGGTGAAGCTGGCGTGCTGAAAGATGCCGGTTGAATCGCTCATGCGATACAGATGATCGAGCTTCAACGCCGGTAACTGCCCGGGCCGCTCGTCGAGCGTCTTGATGGGTGATGACTTTCGTCCCACGAAGCTGTGATCCTGGCCGGCTTGGTCGAAGGACTTCATATAGAGCTGCGCCACACGGCTCCAGACCATGTCGCGCCCCATCCGATAGGCATTTTTACGCATAGAATGGCGCAACGGCTCGTCGCGCAGCAGTTCGATGACGGCGCTCGCGATGGCTTTGTCGTCGCGGAAGGGCACCAGTTTGCCGCGCTGTTCGGCCAGCAACTCGGTCGCGTGCCAGTAGGGCGTGGACACCACTGCGTTACCGGCGCCGAACGCATAGGCCAGCGTGCCCGAAGTGATTTGTGACTCCGTAAGGTACGGCGTAAGGTAAATATCTGTCGCGCCGATAAACCGCATCAATTCGTCCAGTTCGACGAAACGATTAAAGAACACGACGTGCTTTTCCACACCCAGGTCTTTGGCCAACCGCTCAAGGCTCAAGCGGTAAAACTCACCCTCATCGCGCAGAAGATTGGGATGCGTTTGGCCCACGACGATATAAACCGTGTTGGGAAATTCGGTGATGATATTCGGCAGCGCGCGCAGCGCGTACTCGATGCCCTTGTTGGGCGATAGGAGGCCAAACGTGAGCAACACCTGTTTGCCCGCCACGCCGAACTCGTCCTTGAAATAATTCGGGTCGGCAAAAGGCATGTCGAAAATACCGTGCAAAATGAGATCAATCTTGGAAGCGTCCGCCTGATAGACTTCGCGCAGAAACTCTCGGCCCTTTTCAGCCATAACCACCAGCCGCGTTGAAAGCCGAATCAATTCGCGCATGACGCGCCGCTGGTCTTGGTTGGGCTCTCGCAGAATGGTGTGAAGCGTGGTGACGATAGGCATGCGTAGCTCGTGCAGCAGCGCCAACAAGTAACTGCCCGCCGGTCCGCCGTAGATGCCAAACTCATGCTCCACGCAAACAACGTCCACATCCGTGATGTTGAGGAAATCAGCCGCGCGCAGGTAGGACGGCAAGTCCTGCTCCGCAATCTCGAATCGTACCTCGGGCGGGTACTCATAGCCGCCCTCGATGTCATTGACCGGCACGACCAGGCACTGCGTGGTAGGAAACTCTTGTGCTACCGCCTTGCGCAAGTCTGTGGTGAACGTTGCAATGCCGCATTTCCTCGGCAGATAGTCGCCCAAAAACGCGATTTTGAGGATGTTAGATGGGTTAGGCATAAAATAAAAACCCTCGCTCCCTGGATTCCCCACGGTGCCTGCTCAAACAGTGGCTAAACTAATACCGAATTTACTTACAGTCAATGATCGGGAAGAATTCTGAAGGCAGCTGGCCTCGCCCCCTGGCGGGGATAATGGATTGCCCGGAGGATAAGAGCTTGTAATCCTCACTTCGTTCGTCAACAATCTCTTATAAGACTCGCTTACGCTCGTCAACAATCCCTAACCCCGAGCGTTAACTCAGAACGCGGGTTTCATCACGAAAAACAACGAGGATTTTCCCGCCCTCTTTTACCTCCATGACAACGCCGATGCCGAATTTTCCATGTATGAGGACCTGTCCCTTTGAGAACTCGACCTTGGGGTGGTAGGGAATCGGTTTGCTCAGATCGAGGCCGCTCGTAATATCATCCCAGACGCGGTGAAAGGCCGGCCGCGCCGCAGGATGACTTTTTGTAGTGCTACGGGCTCCACGAACAGGTGGTGAGTCATCAGGAGAAGCCGCTTTGTACTTGTGTTGGCTTTTGCAGGTATTGCATTGGACCCGAATTGGTTCGACGGCCTCGAGGGCCAAAACAGTATGACTGAGCACCAAATGACAGCGCGTACACCACGCATCGACCTCGCCCCCCACTCGCAGATTGGAGCGCGGTCCTTGTTGATATTCCGAGAGATTCTTATAGCGTTCCAACGTCTCCTCCTGCTGACTGCTTCAGTAACACAATTTTCTGAGGAATATTTCTAGGTAGGATTAAGATCAATTTCATTCCGTAAGATCCTAAACGATAGTTTATCCGATAACCGCAAAAGAGTCCATTCAGCAGCGCTCAAGGAAGTTATGAGTGATTTTCCTAACGGAATTCTTCAATTTTCGTAGGACCTGAAAAATAACATGGCATAAAGAATGATAAAAAAAATAGTTGCAAAAAAATATCATGAGACTATGTGTGGCGACTACATAAGACACCACGAACACCAGTGGCCTATAGTGCATCGGATCGTATCGAAAGACGCGAAAGGTTAGTGCATGGTGTTTTGAAGGAGGAAAAAATGCACGATTCCAACAAAAAAAATGGAAATGGCGGGAACCGCTTTTCAAGGCGTGACTTTATCAAACTAACCGGTGCTGTTGCCGCTGCGGGCGTCGTGTTACCCCCCTGCGAACCAGGCCCGTTATGGAAAATGCCTGCCCCTGATGAACATAGGTCCGTCATCATCATCGGCAGCGGGTTTGGCGGGGCCGTAACCGCCCTTCGCCTGACCCAGGCCGGCGTCCCGGTCACGATGATCGAAAAAGGCCGACGCTGGGTAATCAGCCCTGACGGAAATACATTTTCACCCTATATTTATCCGGACGGCCGATCTACCTGGCTGCGGAC
The DNA here is from genome assembly GCA_963754925.1 of uncultured delta proteobacterium. Taxonomy (GTDB): domain Bacteria; phylum Myxococcota; class B64-G9; order B64-G9; family B64-G9; genus CAVWHX01. Next base: position 3,197 of record CAVWHX010000010.1, on the reverse strand, counting down.
CTCCACGGTGGTACCCATAGGTCCTCCCTTGCCTATCAATAAATATGCCGGCGTATTGGAAGGCCATTTTTTTCCCGGGCTGCGGGTGTTGACCGGAGCATGCTACGGCGGAGGCTCGGTCGTTTATGGCGGACTCGTGGTAAAGCCGCCTCAGTTTCTTTTTGAAGAAGTATTTCCACAAGAAATTAACTACAACGATATGAATACCTATTATCAACGCGTGGCGGACATGATCAACATCAGCACCGTTCCGAACGATGTTTTTCAGTCCCCCTCTTTTACCCATTTCCGGGTCATGGAAGAGCAATGCGCAAAAGCGAATTTGAAAACCGTTCGAATCAATTCCGCGTCGGATTGGGACATTGTCAGGGAAGAGATTGCCGGCACGATTAAACCGTCCGTTATTCATGGGGAGGCGATTTACGGCGTCAACAGCGGCGCGAAAAAATCACTAGACATGAATTATCTACGGCAGGCGGAAGACACCAACTTGCTTGAGGTCAAGACATTAACCCAGGTCGGGGACATCGGCATAGATAAAACCGGCAAGTATCTGGTCAAGGTGCAAGAAATCGACGTGGAGGGGAACGTCCTCAATGAAAAAGTGTATTCATGCGATTACCTTTTCCTTGCCGCCGGATCCATCGGAACGAGCACACTGCTCGTGAAAGCCAAAGCCAAAGGCCTTCTGCCGAATCTGAATTCTTATATCGGACAAGGATGGAGTAACAATGGAAATGTGGAAGTGTTGCGATCGGGTCTGAATCAACCGACCGGCGTATGGCAGGGTGGACCGCCGGCATCGGCGATAGAAGATTACAATAATCCGATTTCGCCGATTTTTATTGAACATCCCCAATTCCCGCTCGGCATTCAAAGTCTTGACGGGCTATTTCTTGGCATCGGCGTTGACACCTATAGTCTGCTGTATTTTGGCATCGGGATAAATCCTACCCAGGGCGAGTTTATCTACAACTACCTTACTGATGAGGTGTCACTGTCGTGGCCGGACGAAAACAACCAGCAGAAAACCATAACGGATGCGCTGGTGTACACGGCCAAAAAATTGGACCAAGTAAACGGCGGGTACATCAGTCTTCTTTTGGCGTATCCGAAGCAATATCTTGATAACGCCGTATACCATCCGCTGGGCGGCGCCGTCCTGGGCAAGGCCTGTGACTTTTTCGGCCGGGTAAAGAATTACGAACACCTGTACGTGAACGACAGCGCGCTCATCCCCGGGTCCTCGGCAGGCGCCAACCCGTCGTTTACGGTGGCCGCCCTCGCCGAACGTAATATTGAGACAATCATAAAAGAGATCAAATAGATTCTCAAAGGGACCGGCCTTAGCCAGCAAGCAAACAGGGCATAACGATCGGCTGCAGTGGATCGCCGAAAAAGCCGGCTCCCATTGAGCCGCATGTTGGACGGACGCCTTCGGCGATCGAGAGTCACACCTTGACATTGTATATATTATGGTATATACATAGTTGAGGAGGTGAATAACGTGCTTAGCTCAAAGGTTTTTATTAGTGGGAATAGTCAAGCAATCAGGTTGCCGAAGGAATATCAGGTAAAAGACAAGGAATTATTCATTCAAAAAATAGGAAACACAATTATCCTTTTTCCCAAAAAAAATCCGTGGGAGGCTTTTGAAAAAAGTCTGGATGAATTCTCCGACGACTTTATGGCACGCGGTCGCAACCAACCGGAAATGCAAAAAAGGGATGATTTTTAATGTATCTGCTTGATACCAATATCTGCATTTACATAATAAACAAAAATCCCCGGCACGTTGTTGAGCGCATAAAGACTTTGAAACCTCATCAGGTCAAGCTCTCCTCCATTTCTCTGGCAGAGCTGGAATATGGGGCTTCAAAAAGCAAAAATAGAGAACGGAATCGACAAGCGCTCCTCTCTTTTGCGTCCGCATTTGACATAATCGAATTCAATGATAGCGATGCAGAGGTGTACGGTCTCATTCGCGCGGAATTAGAAAAAAAAGGTCAGCTCATCGGCCCCTATGACATGCAAATTGCGGCTCAAGCGGTATCTCGAGATTTAGTCTTAGTAACAAATAATACATCCGAGTTTTCACGAATAACGAATATCAAATTGGAAAATTGGGTATAAAAGGGGGTCAGCAAAGAGGTTTGCTCGCAATTCTTCTTCAAATCGTGCCTGCAGTGCAGAGGGCATAGGCAACCTTTGGAATCCTCTGGCTTCCGTATAACCTTACAAACGACATGATATACAGAAAAGCAAAATTATTTAGTTGAAAATAATTGTCAAGAGATTAAGTATCGTTGCCACATAGGATTTTCGGAACACAACTGGGCAATATTCAATCGGTCACAGGTAACCATACGATCGATCATCGCATCGTGTTCCGACGGCCCCGGTGGAGTTATACAGAAACTATAGAATAACTTGTTAACCCAATGGAATAGATGAAGCATGAGCATAACGCTAAAGACTCACAAGATGCTTTGGGGACGCGCTGCGAATAGATGTGCAATGGAAGACTGTCGGCGCGAGCTGGTGATGGATGGCACCGAGACTGATGATGAGGCGGTCATCGGTGAGGAGTGCCATATCGTAGCACGAGAACTAAGAGGTCCACGCGGTGGCTCTGATCTTCCAGAAGAATCTCGCGACAAATACAATAACCTGATCTTACTGTGTCGGATCCATCATAAATTGATAGATGACCAACCGAATAAGTACACGGTGGAATTTCTCCGCGAAATCAAAACAGCACACGAGAGATGGGTTAGCGTGTCTCTTGCTAGCTATGACTCTGCGCGACAGAGGGATGACGAACTCTATGCCTCTTATGCGGAAGAATGGGGTAAACGGGCCGATATTGATCGCTGGAAATCGTGGTCTTCGTATGTAGTTAGTTCTGGTCAGCCTCGTCTGTGGTCGGACACGGACAAGAAGCTGGAAGAGCTAAAGGATTGGCTTTTTAACCGTATCTGGCCTCGAAGATATGCTGGCCTTGAGAACGCGTTCGAGAATTTCAGTCGAGTCTTACAGGATTTCCAAAATGTCTTTCATAAATACTCCCAAGAAGCTGGAGATATGTTTTTTACTAAGAAGTTCTATCACATTGACGAGTGGAACGTAGAAGAATATAGACGGCTTGGGAGGATGTACGACTTTCACGTTGCGTTGGTTCAAGATCTCATGTTGGT
>CAVWHX010000009.1:0-170525 GCA_963754925.1 uncultured delta proteobacterium | reverse complement strand
AATTCATCCAGCACGCTCAACACCTTCAACCGTCGCCCATCTGAGAGACAATCAGATAGAAAATCCATCGACCATCGCTCGTTGAGTCCTTCCGGAAGACGCAGCGGCTGCCGCGCGATGCTCCGGTATCTCTTGCGCTGGCTTCTTCCTCACGCTCAATCCCTCTTGCCGATACAGCCGATACACCCGCTTGTGATTCACCACATACCCTTCCCGCCGCAATAACACCTGCAACCGTCGATATCCGAAGCGTACCCGCTGCGCCGCAAGCTCTAAAAGACGCTCCCGCAACTGCGGATACAGTTGGCCTACCGAACGGTACCGAAAGCTCGATCGCCCGATCCTCATCAGCCCGCAGGCGCGTCGTTCGCTCACCCCAAATTCCTCGCGGGCATGCACAACGGCCTGCTTTCGCGCTGCGGGCTTCACCATTTTCTTGAGTTGATATCCCTCAAGATCTGGTTGTCGAGAGTGAGATCGGCCACGGCACGCTTCAGCCTTCGGTTTTCTTCCTCAAGCTGCTTCAGCCGCCGCGCCTCGCTGACGTCCATCCCGCCGTACTTGGATTTCCAACGGTAGTACGTTTGTTCGCAGAAGCCATGTGTGCGACAGAGATCAGACAGCTTCACCCCCGCTTCGGCTTCTTTCAATATCCCGATGATCTTATCCTCAGAAAACCGTTTCCCTTTCATTGAGCAAGCTCCTTTCCGGCATTCTAGCCGAAGGAACTCTCATTGAAAATGGTCCAGTTTTTGGGGGGCAGGTCACCCCTAAAAAGGGACAAGAGACTGTAACGCTCACTTCGTTCGCTAACAGTCTCTAGTCGTTCGCTAACAGTCTCTAATAACGCTCGCTGCGCTGCCCGAATACATCGCGGAAACAAATTAATTTTAAGTACCTTTATTGCCGCTTCTATGGCAATGAGAAGAAGATGCTCCGATTATGTTAGGAGGAGGGCGTCTCATGCGGCGTTGGAACGGCTGGGGTGATGACGGCATTACCTATCATCTTCCGTCTTCGGCAAGTCGCTTTTTGGAAAATCTCGTGGGGCTTGGCTCGCCACCGTCGGATGCCGCTCTCGCCAACATCGTCAAAACGGTGCCTACCTCCAAGCTTCCGCGTCATCCCCTCATAACAACGGATCCGGTTGAGCGTTTGAAACATGCCCGCGGTCAGAGCCTGCCCGATTGGATCGCTGTGCGCTCGGGCCGTATCGAAACCTATCCCGATGGCGTCGCGTATCCCGATACCCCCAATGCCGTGCGCGAGCTCGTCACGTATGCGGCCGCTTCAGGCATCCGATTGATTCCCTATGGCGGGGGAACCAGCGTGGTCGGCCATATTACACCGATGCCCGGCGAGGCCCCGGTCCTGACCGTGGATCTGTGCCGTCTCAACAAGCTGCAACGGTTTGATGAGACCAGTCTGCTCGCGACGTTCGGGCCAGGGGTAACCGGACCTGACCTCGAGGCGCAATTGCAGGCGCATGGCTATACCCTCGGCCACTTTCCCCAGTCTTTTGAGTTGTCAACGCTGGGCGGCTGGATAGCCACGCGATCGAGCGGACAGCAATCTATTCGCTATGGACGTATCGAGAAGCTGTTTGCGGGCGGGGTTCTGGAGTCTCCGGTCGGTCGATTGGAACTACCTTCGCATCCGGCATCCGCGGCCGGCCCCGACCTGCGTGAAATGGTGTTGGGTTCAGAAGGTCGTTTTGGGATCTTAACCGAAGCGACGGTGCGGGTGACGCCGCTACCCGTGAAGGAAGATTTCCATGCGGTCTTCTTTCCCGATTTCGCTCACGGCCAAGCCGCGGTCCGGCAGATAGCGCAATCGGGTATACCGCTTTTGATGCTGCGGCTCAGCACCGCTATCGAAACCATTACGACCCTCGCGCTCGCCGGACACGAGTCCCTGATTGGTATGGTGGAAAAGTACCTGTCAATGAGAGGGCTGGGTGGGGAAAAGTGCATGTTGATATTCGGCGTCGGTGGGCGCAGGGCCATGGTCAGAGCAAGCTTGCACGAAACGCTCGCTCTATCGAAAAAACATAGTGGCATCCACATCGGACGTACGTTCGGACGACAATGGCACAAAAACCGCTTTCGCACGCCGTATCTCAGGAATACCCTCTGGGAAATTGGCTATGCCATCGATACGGTGGAGACTGCGGTCGACTGGTCCTCTGTTCCCACCATGGTGACAGCCATAGAAGAGGCCATCCGCCCTGGTCTCGCGGACGGCGGCGAGCGTGTGCACGTATTTACCCATCTTTCTCATATCTACCCGTGGGGATCGAGCGTCTATACAACGTATCTTTTCCGCCTCGCTCGCGATCCCGAGGAAAACCTGCGTTGTTGGCACGTTCTCAAGGAACGGGCCAGCCAGGCCATTGTGACCCATAGGGGCACGATTAGCCACCAGCATGGGGTTGGGATCGATCACCGTCCTTATCTGTCCGTCGAAAAAGGATCGTTAGGCATGGCGGTTCTCGGGGATCTCTGCAAGCGTTTTGATCCGCAGGGATTGATGAATCCGGGAAAGCTTCTTGGCTGAGAAGGTGTTGGTCGATCGACGCATGGAACTAAAAGACAAAGCCGACCTTGAACGGTTCTTTACCGAGCTGACCCAGGAAGATGACCCGGGCGGCTCCTACCGGGATCTCGATTTCGAGGTGATCGATCCTGGTTCGGGAAGTTCGATTCTCGCCGCGTTGTTGGGAGTGCTCTTAGCAATCGTCGATCGAATCATTGGCCAAGAACCCATCAGGAACAGGCGTTGGGGGCGGAAGGTGCGCATCTTTTTCCCAAAGCCGCTTCGCCTGGATCTCTGGGTTGAGTCGCGCGTCCGCACCATCCAGCGCGATGATCCTTTTAGGGCATCGTTTTACTGGCCTCGTATCTCAGAAGACATAATTCAAAAACTATTTGAGGGAACATTGCGGTCCGATCTTCTGCGGCTTAGAGCCACGGAACACATTCTCATAACGAATGAGTGGCTTCAATGCGGGCCGCTTCCCCAATCAAAAGCGGCGTCGGCCGAGGTGATGGATAGCGCAGCGCAGCTGGTACAGGGTCTGATTGAAGCGGCCAAAGACCTGAAACCTACTCCGAGCGAATTGGATGAAAAAACCGAACCGACCGATATCATGCGGGAAAAGCGCATGCTGTCTATCGGTATAGCTTTTTTGATTCCAGGCGGCGGTCATTTCTATGTTCGCCGTCCGTGGACAGCTGCAGTGCTTGCTTTTTGTTGGTTGTACGGGTTTTTTCTTGTGTGGAACGATCTGCTTATCGGCACAATTTTGGTCGGCGGCGCCATAGTATTTGATATCATCGGAAGCGAGCTGGCAATTGCCAAGAAACGTAAAGGAAAGATGGTCAAACCGCTGCAGCAGACCCTCATAGGTATTGGAATGGGGATTGTCCTGCTCTGTTTCACTTGGATAGTAAAGCACATTCTAACATAAGCCTCATATTTTTCTTATCCTTTGTAAAATTGATTTATTTTTGACTTCAAGTTTCCGATGTATGACAATGTGAAGTATTCATCCGGCATTGTGCTACGGGGGACTGGTTGCTGTTCATAGCTATATGTTAAAAAAAGGGGTTTGATTCGTGGATGATAAAAATAAACGTCCCGAAGTCCGTTGCGGGCAGATTCGTAGCAAACTCAAGTCACTTGATTTACTCGGCCCTGAGGTAAAGAAACTGGTCTTAGAACGATTTTCTAAAGCTACGATGCAAACCATTCAAAAAGCAAAAGATGATCAATGGGTTCCGGTTGAATATAACATAGAACTTACCGAGGCGGTGGCCGCTGAAGCTGCTGAAGAAGGTGTTTTTGAATGGTCGCGCAAGGCAGTGACGTACTCGATCAAATCATCGGTTGTTGGTCCATTTTTTTTGGCGGCTCTCAATATGTTTAAATTTAAACCAAGTAGCGTGCTAAAGTTGGCACCGCAGTTGTGGAAATCTATTTACCGCAACTGTGGCGAGGTATCTAACGTTGAGATAAGCCCGGTATGCACGCACTTGATTATAAAAGGGTTGCCACCGGTAATGCTGAAAAGTCGACCGTACCTAATTGGTATAGCTGCATTTGTCCAGGCCTTGGCTGAGTTTGGCAGCGCCTCCAAATCGAAGGCCGCACTCGTTCAATATTCCGAAGTCGAACGAAACGCCGTCGTTGAATTGACTTGGGAGGAGCCGAATAAATAAGACCAGCTTTTTTTATCCAATTTCGAAAAAATGGTTTATTTTTCATTAAAACTTCCCGATATATCCTATATAAGACAAAAGGTTCGAACTTGATGTTCGGACCGAGTTATGATATTGTTTTATTTGGTATTTAATAAAGGAGCCGATTTTGGGTACCCAAAAGCAACGACCAGAAATCCGCTGCCGTCAGATTAAAAGCAAGCTCAAGGCACTAGAATTACTTGATGACCGTGTTAGGGAAAACATTTTAGGTCGTATAGATAAAAACACCTTGCAGGCCATTAACGACGCCAAGGAAGATCAATGGGTTCCGATTGAAAATAATGTCGAGATCTGTGAATGCGTGTCGGCCGAGATCGGCGAAGAGGGTAACTTCAAATGGTCTACCAAGGCCACCGCTATTTCAATCAACTCCATGGTTGTCGGCCCGTTTTTTTGTCGGCGTTGAATATGCTCAAGATACAACGTAAGACGATGATTGAGCTCGCACCGCAGTTATGGCAATCTGTCTTCCGCAACTGTGGGGCTATGTTGAGCGCTGATATAGACAGCGATTCTATTCATCTTGTGTTGAAAGACCTGCCATCAGCAATGGTGGGAAGTCGACCGAGCTTGGTTAGCACGGCGGCCTTTATACAGGGCCTGATGGATTTCAGCGGAGCTAAGTATACGGTAGCTCTCAAAGAGTACTCGGAGAACGATCGAAGCGCGATCATTGAGATATCGATGGACCCCGCATTAAAAGAATGAAATTACTCTCCCATAGACTCAAAACGATTTGTAATTTGCTGCGACGATACCATGTAGATTGAAACAGCTTTTTATCTTCCCTCCCATAAAGGTCTTTGGCATTATTATGGCGCCTCGCCGGGAAGCGGGCCATTGGAGGATGCACCGAGGTTGAGGACCAAAAGCAAAATTCGGTGGATTATCGTTGTCGGTTCGGTCGTCGGATTCGCAGCCCTCGGGGTGTACTATCGGCTTTTTCTCGGCGGTGATTCGGTCTACATTCACTTTGCGTACCTGCCGGCGATTCTCGCCTCGTTGTGGTGGGGTCGACGGGGCTTCTGGGTGGCCGGGCTTCTGGCGATCTTGATTGTCGCGCTGACGTTGCTTTCGAACATCGGGACCAACTGGGTGGATAATGGGGTACGGGTGGGAATGCTGCTCATAGCGAGCGCGCTGACGGCTGGACTGCGAGAACGGCTTGCTCGGATCTATCTTGAAGTAGAGAACTCCGAGAAAAACTACCGGTTGCTCTTTGAAAAGTCGTTGTGCGGCATTGTGGTCTACCGCAATGACGTCATCATCTTGGCAAACGCTCGCTGCGGAGAACTACTGGGCGTCGATCCCCGGGAACTCGCTGGAAAGCCGATCTGGGATATTTTTCATGAGTCGGAACGCGAGCGGATCCAAGATCTGGCGGCAACCCGAAGAACCCACGGGGTGATTGATTTGCACTATGAGGCTCGCATCAATCGGAAGGATGGCGAGCCGTGTTGGGTGGTGGTGGCCAGTTCGGCCACCGAGTTCGACGGCCTCCCAGCGGTTATCGTCCACGCGGTGGACATCACCGAGAGCAAGGAAGCAGTAAAAACACGTGATGAATTATCGGAAATCGCGCAAGTGCAGGAAGAGCAATTAGTGCACTCAACACGGTTGGCCGAATTGGGAGAGATGGCTGCGCAGGTAGCCCACGAACTGAACCAACCGCTCACCGGCATCCGCAATTTTGCTTCCAACGCGTTGTACATGCTCGAAAACGAAATAGGCGAGCCCATCGAGGTGACCGACAATCTCAAACGTATCGCCGAGCAGGTCGATCGCGCCGCACGCATCATCAATCGCATGCGCCAGCTCGCTCGCAAGACCGAGCGCCAGCTCGGGCAGATTGATATCAATGCGTTGATTAGCGAGATGGTAGAGTTTCTCACCCCGCAACTCAATCTCTCCGGGGTCAATGTGACGCTCGACCTCATGCAAGGCTTGCCGCCCCTGATGGGTGATCGCATCCGGCTGGAGCAAGTGCTTTTGAACTTGCTGACTAACGCTCGCCAAGCCATGGAAGAGGCCCATGAGCGGCGGTTGGCCATTCGGACGTTTGTCAACTCCTCGCAGCTCTGCCCATTGACCATTGAAGTCAGCGACACGGGCATTGGGTTTGGTCCCGAGGTGGCGGAGAAGCTCTTTAGGCCTTTTTTCACCACAAAGAAACCGGGGCAAGGCACGGGGTTGGGGCTTTCAATTTCGCTCAGCATTATCAAGGATCACAAGGGCACCATCGAGGCCCATAGTGAACCCGGTCGAGGGACCACGTTTGTGGTTCGTTTGCCGCTGGCCATGGAATATGAGGGAACGAAGCGTGCACAAGAGAATTGATAGCGATACTGGCGGTAAACCGATGGTGGTGGTGGTCGATGACGATGAGGCCGCCTGCCTATCGCTCAGCCAAATGCTGCGTCTGCGCGGGTATCGTGTGCAGATGTTCTCGTCGGCCGAGGGGGCCTTGGCCTGGCCGGAGTTGCCGGATGCCGATTGTATTCTGACCGATGTTAAAATGCCCGGGATGGACGGTGAGGAGTTTTTGACGGAACTCATCCGACGTCGTTTTCCCCCTCCCGTGGTCATGGTGACTGGCCATGGTGACATCGCCATGGCCGTGCGCTGTCTCAAATCCGGAGCGTATGATTTTGTCGAAAAACCGTTTGAGCACGAAGTGATCCTCGCCTGCGTGACCCGCGCGGTTGAAAAGACTAGCTTTCGTCGGGAGACCGAGCGCCTTCGCCGGCGGCTTGAGATGGTTGCATCCGATGAGGACAGCCGCTTCGGCATGGTGGGTCGCAGTCGGGTTATGCAGGATGTCTTCGAGCAGATCGAGGTCGTCGCCCGATCCGATGCTCCGGTGTTGATCGTTGGCGAAACCGGCGTCGGCAAAGAGTTGGTGGCCAGGGCGATTCACGCCCAGAGTGCCCGTTCGAGCAAGCCCATGGTGGCGGTCAACGCCGGAGCCCTCCCCGAGAGCGTGCTTGAGAGCGAGCTGTTTGGGCATGCCAAGGGCGCTTTTACCGGAGCGACCAGCTCACGGGACGGCAAACTCCTCACGGCCTCGGGCGGGATGCTGCTCCTCGACGAGATCGAGAGCCTGTCGCTCAAGGCCCAGGTGCAATTACTGCGGGTTCTCGAGGACGGCCTGGTGGAACCCGTGGGCGGCGACGAGCCGCGGCGGGTGGACATTCGACTGGTGGCGACCACTAAGACGGATCTGCAGGAGCTGATTGCTGCCGGAAGAATGCGGGAGGACTTTTACCATCGGATCGTAGTGCTCACGGTTACGGTTCCGCCGTTACGCGAACGGAGCGACGATATTCCGTTGCTGGTGTCGCATTTCCTCAAGCTGGCCGCCGCCCGAGCCGGGATCACGGTTCCCAACGTTCCCGAGCAGACGCTCGGGGAGATGATTCGGTACAACTGGCCCGGGAATGTACGAGAGATCAAAAACGCGGTCGAACGGATGGTGGTCACCTCCCACCAAGGGTCGGCCGGTCCCTTTAACCATGATGACAGTTTGGGTACCGGACGGCTGCTTTCTCTGCCGGCTACACCCGGGCGACTGAACGACGAAATGGAACGGACCGAGCGGATTGTCATCGAAGTGGCTCTGCGCGAACATCGCGGCGAGGTCACGGCCACTGCGCAGTACTTAGGCATATCACGCCGGGCCCTCTACGAGCGCATGAAAAAATACGGCATACAGAAGAAGAGCTTCAAAGAATGAATTAAAATGTGCATAACTCTCCCGTGAGCAGTTCGTACCCAACCATCATATCATATTGAAATAGATGCTCTTATTTGGGTAAGACCTTTTTTCGGCGATGTAAAAGACCGATTGGTGCCCATAGGCCGCGTTGGTGCTTGAGACGGGCTGGTTCTAACGAGCGGTATAGTCGACGGTTTTTTTGAAGCATCCAAACTGGTTCTGGCACATGCCTTGCTCTAGTTAATGATCGCCGTCCGGGAGCGAGGACTATGAAGATCGCCGACATCGCACAGAAGATTAACATCAACTTAGTCCAGCGCGGGTCTATGGACCTGACCGAGGTCCTACAAGTTTATGCCGGGGATCGCGTCAGCGACCTGCTCAATCATGCGTCGACCACCACGTTGATAGTGACCAACATCCTGAGCAACCAACTCCTCCGATTGGCGGAGCTGATGGACGTACCGGCCTTATGCCTGCTCAACGGTGCCATCCCGGACGGCATTCTTTTACAGGCTGCCAAACGCTCGGGGACGTGGCTCCTCTCATCGCCACTGGGAATGTTCGAAACGTGCGGACGCTTATATGTCCTGTTGGCCAAGGAACGTTCGCTATCGTAAGGGGGCGTCAATCCGTGAGCGGCAGAAGGACTACATGGATACGGTCCGCTATACCATCTCCGGCGGCGACTACGATAGTGGTGGTTCAGCCTCCCGCCAACTGAAAGAAATTCTCAAGCAGCTGGGTGTCGATCCGGCCTCGATTCGCCGGGCGATGGTGGCCGCGTACGAGTCCGAGATGAACGTGGTCATTCACGCCAAGCGTGGCTACATGGAGGTTACCTTCCATCCGCAGCGGATCGATGTGGTGGTGGAAGACGAAGGCCCCGGCATCGAGAATATCGATCAGGCGCTCCAGGAAGGGTTTTCCACCGCGCCCCCACAGGCGCGCGATCTCGGTTTCGGGGCCGGGATGGGGCTGCCCAATATCAAAAGAAACAGCAACCGGTTCGAGATCACCTCACAGGTCGGCCGGGGCACCCGGGTATTTTTTTCAATAGACATTCAGTCACAGAAGGACACCGCGCGCCCGCAAGACTCGCTGCGCGTTGATCTCGAGCGTTGCACGGGCTGCCGACGCTGTCTGTGGGTCTGCCCAACGCAGGCCGTGCGCGTCCGCGGACCGAAGCGCGTTGATGTCTTAGCCCACCGGTGCATTGAATGTACGACCTGCATCGGCGCCTGCCCGACCGGGGCGTTGGCGCTTCCTGAAGCGAACGAGCGAGCGGCCGTCAATCCCCAGGAGTTTCTCCTTCTGCCGGAGGCGCTACTCGCTCAGTTTGGCGCGGCGCATTCGCCGGCGCGGGTTCGGTCGGCGGCGGCGCGGTTAGGTTTCGCGGGTATCGTCGCGCTGACCTTCTGGGAACAGGCCTTGACCGAAGCTCTTGCGCAACGAGCTGCTGGTCAAAGCGCACGACCGATTATCTCGCCGGGATGCCCGGCTGTCGTTCAGCTCATCGAATCGAGATTCCCCGCGCTGCTGCCAAACCTCGCGCCGCTGTACTCGGCCCCCGAAGCCGCCCTGAGACGGCATGCCAACCGGGCCGTGGTTCTGATAACCCTGTGCCCGGCCCAACGTTCCGCCGCGCTGACCGTTAACCGCCGCAATAGCTTGCGTTTCATGACGCCGGGCGCCGTGCGATCGATGATGCATGAGTTGCTGGCGCACGGAACGGACAGAGGTGGAGGCGAGGAACAAACCGTTTCCGAGTCAGCGGCGTCAAGGGATCGAAAAGCGGCGGCGGTACCCGAAGGGTTGCTACGGGTTACCGGCATTCGGCACGTGCGGGGAATACTCGAAGAGATCGAAAACGGTGCGGTGCCGGATGTCGTAGTCCTTGAATTGTATGCGTGCGACCAGGGCTGCCGGGGCTCCTCGCTCTTATGGGAGAACCCGTTTATCGCCGAATATCGAAATCACCGTATGCCGGAACCAGGAGCCGCTGCGCACGAGCCTCAAACGGCGGATCTGACCCGAACTCAAAGTTTTCGGCCCCGTCCGGGGATCCGTGTCGATTCGCACCTGCCCACCGCCATGCTCAAGCTGGGCGACATCGGCCGCCTGACTCGGCGATTGCCAGGCACGGACTGTGGCCTGTGCGGATCGCCAAGTTGTGAGGCCTTTGCGGAAGATGTGGTGCTCGGGCGCTGCGAAGTGACCGCCTGCAGCGAGCGTTTTGATCGAGAGGAGAATCCATCGTGAACCTGAACCGTATCGCGAAAGAGGTCAACTTGAAGCTGGTTACCCCGAACCTTGATGAGCTCGGCAGTCGCGAGGTGAGCGGCGGATATGTCTCCGACATGCTGAGCGACGTGCTGGCCAATGCGCCCACCGAGGGGTTGTGGGTGACGACCCAGGTGCACCTCAATGTTGTGGCGGTGGCGATGCACGCCAATATGGCAGGGGTGATCTTCGCTTCCGGACGCGAACCGAATGAGGCGGTCATCGCCCGCGCGGTGCAGGAGGAAATACCGCTCTTCGTTTCCCACGAGACCGCGTTCGATATCGTAGGAAGGCTGTATCAGTTGGGGTTAAGAGGACGAAATGCGTGAAAGCGTTTTTCGCCGACCTCCATGTTCATACCGCGCTCTCCCCGTGCGCTGACCGGGAGATGACGCCCCGGAGGATTGTTGAACAAGCGCTTCTACAAGGACTTTCGATGATTGCTATCTGTGACCACAATGCTGCTCACAACGTTGCGGCCGTCCAAGCGGTGGCCGGGTCGCGGCTCTGTGTTCTAGCGGGTATGGAAATCACCACCACCGAAGAAGTCCACGTGGTGGGGCTCTTCCCCGACGCTCGTGCGGCCGAGGCTGCTGCGGCCGAGTTCTCGACGAATGTACCGCTGATCTCGACCGAGCACAAGGGGCAGGAAGCGCAACTGGTGTTTGATGACCAAGGCGAACCGACCGCTTTCGAGCCTCGGCTGCTCTCGAGCAGCTCTGGCCTGGAGCTCAACGCGGCGATTGATCTCATCAAGCGCCATCGCGGACTGGCGGTGGCGGCCCACGTGGATCGGCCATCCTTCGGCATTTACGGACAACTGGGCTTCTTCCCGGCGGACGCGGGTTTTGACGCCATCGAAGTGACCGCGTACCTGGCCCGATCGTTATGGGCTCGGCAGATCGAACAATTGGCGTTACCAGTGTTGTCTTCGTCGGACGCGCATTTTCTATCGGAACTGGGAAAAAGTCGGACCCGATTGTGGTCGTACGAGCCGAATTTCAACGAGTTGGTCCTGGCGGTGCGCGGCCAGGGCGGACGGGAGTGTCGCCGTGCGTGACCTATCGCTCCACATCCTAGATTTGCTGGAGAACTCCATTCGAGCGGGCGCAACAATGGTGGCGGTGACGGTGATCCAGGATCAAGAACGGGATTGGCTGATCATTAAGGTAGAAGACAATGGTTTCGGCATTCAAGACCCCATCGAAAAGGTCACGGATCCGTTTTACACCACGAAGCCCGGAAAAAAAACCGGACTTGGGCTGAGCCTCTTCAAGGCGGCGGCCGAGCGGACCGGCGGCTCGTTTGAGATCGGTACGTCCGAGCTCGGCGGTGCCTCGGTGCAGGCCTCCTTGAAACTCAGACACGTTGATCGCTGCCCGCTCGGAGACCTGGCGGCCACGCTGTCGTCGATGGTGTGCACCAACCCCGGGCTTGAATTGGTATGTCGATTGAAGGTCGATGGAAAGGAATGTGTGGTGAATAGCGCCGTATTGGCCAAAGAGTTGCCGGCTTACAGCCGGAGTGGGCTATCCCTGGCACGTCGGGTATCGGAGAACGTCAAACGCGGTATGGCGGAATTAATATTAGTGGCTTAGCAACGATGAAAAACAAAAAGGAGGAGACATGGCGTCTGTAACAAAAAGCGCCTGTGCGTGTGAACAGGCCAGCGAGACCGAGCTGCTGGCTCGGCTCGACGATGTGCTCAAGGAGCACAAAAACAAGCCCGGAGCGCTTATTCCGGTGCTGCAAATCGCCCAGGGAATCTACGGCGGCTACTTGCCGATGCCCGTGCTGAAACGCATTGCCGAAGAACTGAAGAAGCCCTACAGCGAGGTGGCGGGTGTGGTCAGCTTCTACGCCTTCTTCTCGACGCAGCCCCGCGGCAAGCACGTGATCCGCGTCTGCCTCGGCACCGCCTGCTACGTGCGGGGCGGCAAGCAGGTGCTGGAGGCCATGCGCCGGGAGCTGGGCATAGAGGTGGGCGAGACGTCGAAGGACGGCATGTTCAGCCTCGAGGTGGCCCGCTGCTTCGGCGCGTGCGGCCTCGCCCCCGCCATGTGCATCGACGAAGAGGTCTACAAGCGTGTGCGCCCCGCGCGCGTTCGCGAGATCCTCGCAAAGTACTCCGCGCCGGCGACGACGACCAAGAAGGCGCCGGCGAAGAAGCTGGCCGTGAAGATAACCGCGGCCGCAGCGCGCAGTGCGAAGAAGGAAGGAGGGAAGGTCCATGCCTAAGATCAGGAGCCTCAAAGACATCCTCGCCATCAGGGACGAGGCGCAGAAGAAGACCGCTCTCCGCGAAGACGGCTACCGCATGTGCTTCACCGTGCACATGGGAACGTGCGGGATTGCTAGCGGCGCCCGCGAGGTCATGAACGCCCTGGCCACGGAGATTGAAGCGAGCGGCCGCACGGACATCCGGCTCACCACGTCGGGCTGCATCGGCGCCTGCGCGCACGAGCCGGTCATGACCGTGGAAACCCTTGACGCCCAGCCGGTGCTCTACGGGCACCTCGACGCGGAGAAGGTCCGCGAGGTGTTCCAGAAGACCATCGCGGGCAAGAACGCGAGCGCGTACGTCGTATATATGGGCAACGAGCCCTCTGACGCCGCAGCGAAGGGAAAGGGGGAACGTTCATGAAGACCACACGCATGCACCTGCTGATGTGCTTCGGCACTGGCTGCGTTTCCTCGGGAGCCGAGAAGGTGCGCGAGGCGCTGGTGAAGGAGCTGGCCGCGCGAGAGCTCATGGACGAGGTGGCGATCAGGGACATGGATACCGCGCGCTCCTCGGGCGAGGTCTCCGTGGTCTCCACGGGCTGCAACGGCTTCTGCGCCTGCGGCCCGATCCTGGTGGTGTACCCGGGCGGTTACTTCTACCAGAAGCTCACGCCCGAGGACATGCCCGAGCTGGTCGAGGAGCACGTGCTGAAGGGCCGCCCGGTGGAGCGGCTGATGTTCCGCCACCCCGTGACCCAGGCCGTGATCCCGCACTACGCCGACATCCCGTTCTTCTCGCGCCAAAACCTGCGCGTATTGCACAATAAGGGCAGGATCTCGGCCACGAGCATCGAGGAGTACATCGGCCGCGGCGGGTACATCGCCACGGCGAAGGCGCTGCTGGAAATGACCCCGCAGGGGATCATCGACACCATGAAGGCCTCGGGCCTTCGCGGCCGCGGCGGCGCGGGCTTCCCCGCGGGCGTGAAGTGGGAGCTCGCCTCCAAGGCACAGGCCGACCGCAAGTACTTCCTGTGCAACGCCGATGAGGGCGACCCCGGCGCGTTCATGGACCGCAGCGTCCTGGAGAGCGACCCGCACGCGGTGCTCGAGGGCATGATCATCGGCGCGCGGGCCATCGGCGCGAGCCAGGGCTACATCTACTGCCGCGCCGAGTACCCGCTCGCCATCGAACGCCTGACCCTCGCCATCGACCAGTGCCGCGAGCGCGGCCTGCTCGGGAAGGACATCCTCGGCACGGGCTTCGATTTCGACATCGAGATCTCCCGCGGGTCGGGTGCGTTCGTGTGCGGAGAGGAGACGGCCCTCATGCGCTCCATCGAGGGCAAGCGCGGCGAGCCCCGCCCGCGGCCGCCGTTTCCCGCCGGTGGCGGGCTTGTGGGAGAAGCCCTCGGTGCTCAACAACGTGGAGACGCTGGCCAACGTGCCGCTCATCGTGGCCAACGGGTCGGAATGGTTCCGCTCGGTGGGCACGCCGAAGAGCCCGGGCACGAAGATCTTCGCGCTCACCGGCAAGGTGAACAACGTCGGCCTCGTCGAGGTGAACATGGGCGTTCCCCTCGGGGAGATCATCTACGACATCGGCGGCGGCATCCCCAACGGGAAGAAGTTCAAGGCGGCGCAGATCGGCGGGCCCTCGGGCGGGTGCATCCCCAAGGAACACCTCAACGTGCCCGTGGACTACGAGTCGATCACGGAGCTGGGCGCCATCATGGGATCGGGCGGTCTCATCGTCATGGACGAGGACTCCTGCATGGTCGACATGGCCCGGTTCTTCCTGGAGTTCACGCAGGACGAGTCCTGCGGTAAGTGCACGCCGTGCCGCGTGGGTACGCTGCGCATGCTCGAGATCCTCAACCGCATCTGCGCGGGCAAGGGCGAGGAGGGCGACATCGAGCGGCTGATCGAGCTGGGGCAGATCATCAAGGACACGTCCCTCTGCGGCCTGGGCCAGACCGCGCCGAACCCGGTCCTGTCCAACATCCGCTACTTCCGCGAAGAGTTCGTGGAGCACATCCGCGACAAGAAGTGCCGGGCCGGCGTGTGCGCCGATCTCGTGCGCGCGCCCTGCCAGAACGCGTGCCCGGCGGGCGTGGACATCCCGGGCTTCGTGAGCCTCACGGGCGAGAAGCGTTACCCCGAGGCGCTGCGGCTGCACCGGGAGCGCAACCCCTTCGTGGCGGTCTGCGCCCGGGTGTGCTTCCACCCCTGCGAGAGCAAGTGCCGGCGCTCGACGCTGGACGAGCCGCTCTCGGTGCGAGCGGTGAAGCGGTACCTCGCCGACCAGGAGAAGGAGTTCGAGGCGCCCGCACCGGCGGACAGCATGGCAACGGCGGCCGCGAATGCGAAGCGCAAGGTCGCGGTGATCGGCGCCGGGCCCGCGGGGCTCTCGTGCGCGTACTTCCTGGCGCGCCTGGGCTATCGGCCCACGGTCTTCGAGGCCGAGGATAAGCCGGGCGGCATGCTCATCCAGGCCATCCCGGCCTACCGGCTGCCGCGCGACATCCTGGCGAAGGAGATCCGCGGCATGACGGAGCTGGGCATCACGATCAAGACGAAGAAGAAGCTCGGCCGCGACTTCTCACTGGCCCAGCTGCGGGGCGAGGGATACGAGGCCGTGTTCCTCGGCGTCGGCGCGCCCAAGGGCATGGGCCTCGGCATGGAAGGCGAGGACATGAAGGGCGTGGTGGATGCCCTGGGCTTCCTCAAGGAGTACAACTTGAAGGGCGGCAAGTGCCTCGACGGGCAGAGCGTCGTAGTGATCGGCGGCGGCAACGCGGCGGTCGACGCCGCGCGCACGGCCCTGCGGCTGGGCGCTGCCAGCTCCACGGTGGCCTACCGGCGCACCCGGGCCGAGATGCCCGCGTACGAGGAGGAGGTCCACGAGGCGGAGCGCGAGGGGGTGAAGTTCGAGTTCCTCGCGGCGCCCATGGAGCTCGTGGCAAAAAAGGGCGCGGTCGACGCGGTGCGGTTCAGGACTATGGCGCTCGGAGACTTCGACCGCACGGGCCGCCGCAAGCCTGTAGCCAAGGGTGAGAACGATTTCACCGCGATGGCGGACCTCGTGATCGCGGCCATCGGCCAGACACTGGACGCCGGGGCGCTGTTCCACGGCCCCGCCGGCAACGGTGTGACGGTGCGCCTGAACGAGCGGCACTACCTGGACGCGGATCCCGTGACGGGCCAGACCTCGGTGCAGTGGATCTTTGCCGGCGGAGACGCCGCGACGGGTCCTTCCTCCGTGGTGGAGGCCATCGGCGCAGGAGAGCGCGCGGCCGTGGGCATCGACGCATACTTCAGCGGCGCGATGCACGCGCCGTGGCGGCAGAACAGGCTCGTGAACACGAAGTTCGACCCCAACGCGGACCCGGTGCTGGGCAACCGGCCGGCCACGAAGATGATTCCCGTGGCGAAGCGCAGGGGCTTCGACGAGGTGGAGCTGACCTGGGCGAAAGCCGTGGCGCTCTCGGAGACGAAGCGCTGCCTGAGATGCGACTATCGCGAATGTGCAAGCAACGTGGAAGGGAGATAACGAGCCATGCCAAGCTTAAGCATAGACAACATCAAGGTCGAGGTCCCGAAGGACACGACCATCCTCAAGGCGGCCCGGCAGGCGGGAATCAACATCCCGACCCTCTGCTTCCTTGAAAACTCAACCCCCATGGGCGCCTGCCGCGTGTGCTTAGTGGAAGTCGAGGGCGCCCGTTCTCTCATGGCTTCCTGCGCCATGCCGGTGTCCGAAGGCATGAAGGTGCATACGACGACGCAGCGGGTGCGCGACGCCCGCCGGGCGGTGCTGGAGCTTTTGCTGTCCGATCATGAAGGCGATTGTCAGACCTGCGACCGTAACGACGATTGCGAACTGCAGGCGCTCGCGCGTGAGGCGGGAATCCGCGAGATTCACTTCCCGGGCGAAATGAGCCGCAAGTACAAAGATACCAGCACGCCGGCCATTATCCGCGATACCGGCAAGTGCGTACTGTGTCGGCGCTGCGTCACCGTCTGCGCCCAGAACCAAGGCGTGGGAGCGTTGTTTGCGCAAAACCGCGGCCTGAAAACCGTCATCGGGCCGGCTTTCTGCCAAAACCTGGACGAGATGGTGTGCGTGCAATGCGGCCAATGCGCGGCCGTTTGTCCGGTGGGAGCCATTACCGAAAACGACCAGATCGAGACCGTGTGGAAGGCTTTGGAGGATCCCACCAAGCATGTCGTTGTCCAAACCGCGCCGGCGATTCGCGCCGCCCTGGGCGAATGCTTTGGCTATCCGGCCGGCACCTTGGTCACCGGCAAGATGATCACGGCGCTGCGCCGGTTGGGTTTTGACGCCGTGTTCGACACCAACTTTGCCGCCGACCTCACCATCCTGGAGGAAGGCACCGAGCTGCTGACTCGGCTTTCCGAAGCGCTCAAGGACAAAAAACCCGTGGCGCTGCCGATGTTTACCAGTTGCTCGCCGGGCTGGATCAAGTACGCCGAGTATTTTTATCCCGAGATTCTGCCGAACATCTCCACCTGCAAGTCGCCGCAGCAGATGTTCGGGGCGCTCGCCAAGACCTTTTATGCCGAAAAGCTGGGCAAGAAAGCCGAAGACATCGTGGTCGTCTCGATCATGCCCTGCACGGCAAAGAAGTTTGAAGCCCAGCGACCGGAGATGAACGCCAGCGGCGTTAGGGACGTGGACGTGGTTCTTACCACCCGCGAGCTGGGGCGTATGATCAAGCAGGCGGGGATTGAATTTGGTGCACTGCCCGATGGAGAAATGGACGCCCCGTTGGGGGTATCCACCGGCGCAGCGGATATCTTCGCCAATACCGGCGGAGTAATGGAAGCGGCTCTGCGGACGGCCTACGAGATCATAACTGGCCAACAATTGCCGTTCGCAGGGCTGCATATTAAGCCGATCGCCGGTCTCGACGGCGTCAAGGAAGCTTCCTTGACCATCGGAAAGACGCTGCCCGAGTGGAGATTTTTGGAGGGCGTCACCGTCAACGTGGCCGTGGCCCATGGCCTCGGCAACGCTCGAAAAGTCATCGAGGCGGTCAAGTCGGGAGAGAAAAGCTATCACTTCATCGAGGTCATGACCTGCCCCGGCGGTTGCATCGGCGGCGGCGGTCAGCCGCGCTATACCGACGACCAGGTGCGCCTGAGACGCATCGAGGCCATCTACCGGGAGGACGAAGGCAAGAGCCTGCGCAAATCGCATGACAACCCGGCCGTCAAGAAACTGTACGAACAGTTCCTGAAAAAGCCGTTGGGTGAAAAATCGCACCACTTGTTGCACACACGCTACCAACAACGGCCGCGCAATGACGCGGAGATCGAGCGGTAAGGTGTTACCCGTGCCCCGGTAGCGCCGGGGCACGGGGCGTTTTCAAATTACGAAACGGGCGGTGAAAAACATGCTCGCACCAGGGAAAGGCGTTGTATCGACCATTCCGGAAAAATGCCGGCGCTGCTACACCTGTGTTCGTGAATGCCCTGCCAAAGCCATCAAGGTCGAAATCGGCCAAGCCATGGTAATAGAGGAGCGCTGTATCGCCTGTGGCAACTGTGTGAAAGTATGCGCTGTCAATGCCAAGGAAATCGCCGACTGCGCCTCGCGTATCAGCGAAATGCTCCAGCACGGAGAGCGAGTGTTCGCCTGTTTGGCGCCTTCATTTGTGGCGACGTTTCACCCCCTCTCGCCCGGCACGATAATCACCGCCATTCGCAAGCTCGGCTTTGCCGAGGTATGGGAAGTGGCCTTCGGCGCCGAGCTGGTTAGCCGTTGTTACACCAACGTATTCGCCGAGGCTAAAAAAACCGGCAGAGCGGTCATCACGACCCCCTGTCCCGCCATTGTAGCCTATGTCGAAAAGCACATGCCGTCGCTGCTTCCG
Organism: uncultured delta proteobacterium; assembly: GCA_963754925.1. Taxonomy (GTDB): domain Bacteria; phylum Myxococcota; class B64-G9; order B64-G9; family B64-G9; genus CAVWHX01. The sequence continues at coordinate 152,142 of CAVWHX010000009.1, read as the reverse complement.
GCATTGGCGCCCATTGTTTCTCCCATGATCGCGGTGGCCAAGGCCATCAAACGGCGTCACGGCAAGCAGGTGCGAGTCGTTTTTATCGGCCCGTGCATCGCCAAGAAAAATGAGTTTCGGGATCCCGCAGTCGCCGAAATAGTGGATGGGGTTCTTACCTATCGTGAATTGGCCACGATGTTCGTGGAACACGGGATCGTTCCCGCCGACATCGAGGAAAGTTTTTTTGATGGTCCGCGGTCCCACCTCGCCCGTTCGTATCCCCTATCCGGCGGTTTGTTGAAGTCCGCGGGGCTTAGTCAGGACATTCTTGAGAATGATGTGGTGGTGACCGAGGGCAAGGATCGGGTATTAGAGGTGCTCAAAGAGATTGAGGCCGGAAAGGCGCAAGCGCGCCTGTATGATCTTGCCTTTTGTGAAGGTTGCATCAATGGACCGGTCTTATTTAATAATCTCAGCTCGCTGACGAAGAAGGAGATCGTCGCAACATTCGTCAACGAGCAAGCCCGGTATACCACCCAGCGAGAGTTGGCCGAGAGCCTCAGTGAGTTCGAAGATGTGGATCTTTCACGAACGTTTTCCAACCACAATGTCAACCTTCCCCAACCAAGCGAAAAGGAGATCCAGTGGGCGCTGCGCCTCATGCGTAAAGAGCATCCGGTGGACCAGCTCAACTGCGGCACCTGCGGTTACCGTACCTGTCGCGAGAAGGCCATCGCCGTCTGTCAGGGGATCGCCGAGCCCGAAATGTGTTTACCCTATGTTGTGGAGGAGTTGGAAAATAGCTTTGAGCAGATAAAACACTCGCACCTGGAATTGGCCGCGGCTCAGGATCGCCTGCTGCAATCCGAACGTCTGGCTTCGATGGGCCAGCTTTCGGCGGGAGTGGCGCACGAGATCAATAACCCCCTCGGAACCGTGCTCATCTATTCCCACATGATGTTGAAGCAATTGCCCGAGGGTGATCAGCGCCGGGCCGATCTCGAAATGATCGTATCCGAAGCCACCCGCTGCAAAACCATTGTGCGCGGGCTTCTCGATTTTGCACGGCAGTCGCAGGTCAATCGGGTCGCAACCAACATCATCGCGCTGCTCAACGATATACGAGCCATCATGAATTCGCGTGTCGCCAACAGCGGCGTGAGGTTCATTATCGACGCGCCGAACGATCTGCCCGATTTAATGCTGGATGCCGCCCAAATCAAGCAACTGCTCATCAATCTGGTATCCAACGGCGTCGATGCGTGCGGTGAGCGGGGTACGGTCACGGTAACCACCCGGTATGATCAGAGTGCGCAGACCGTGCATATCCAGGTGAGTGACGACGGTTGCGGGATTCCACCGGAGAACATGCCGAAGTTGTTCACGCCCTTCTTCACCACCAAGGCGCCCACCAAAGGCACGGGACTGGGGCTGGCGATCGCCTATGGCGTAGTCAAGATGCACATGGGCAACATTTCCGCAGAAAGCGAGCTCGGCAAGGGGACCACGTTCACTATTACCTTGCCGGTTGAGGTAAGCAGCGCCTTTTCCGTGGAGAGCCAGGCGTCATAAAGCAGGCGGAGCAGAGGTGGCAGAAAGGTAACCGTTATGACCGTGAACCGACCAGCACCGCTCATATTTTTGGTGGATGACGACCCCGACTTCGTCGATATTCACCAACGAATCCTCGAATCACATGGCTATCGCGTGCATACGTTCCCGAGTCCGGGCGAGGCCCTGGCAGAGCTTGAGCGGGAACACCCCGACTTGATTATAACCGACCTGATGATGCAGGAGCTTGACGCGGGATTCTCTTTTTCCCGACAGCTCAAGACGGATGGGCGTTTTCGAGGGATACCGGTAATTTTGGTGACCGCCATATCGAGCGAACGCGGCATGTCGTTCAACCCGCATTCTGAACAGGAACTGGCCGCTCTCGGCGCTGATGCGTATTTCGAAAAGCCGCTTTCGAGCCCAGCCCTGCTGGCGAAGGTCGCCGAGTTATTGCAGCGTTCGGCCGGGAGAAAAGATACATGAGCACCGAGCTTAATAGAATACTGGTTGTGGATGACGAATTGGGAATGCGGGAAGGCTGTCGCAAAATCCTCACCTCCGAAGGATTCGAGGTGGAGGTCGCGCCGGACGGCCTGGCGGGGTTCGAGACCTTCCAGAAACAACGCAACTTTGTCGCCGCCATTGTCGACATGAAGATGCCGCGCATGGGCGGGATCGAGCTCATCGAGGCCATTCGCAAGCTGGATGAGGATATCGTGTTATTCGTCATCACCGCGTACGCCACCATCGGCACCGCGGTCGAAGCCACCAAGCGCGGAGCCTACAGCTACATCCCCAAACCGTTCACGCCGGACGAGCTGCTGTTGCCGGTCAAAAACGGTCTGGAGAAGCGTTCATTGTCGTTGGAGGCGAAACGGTTGCGGCTCGAGCGTGAGCGACGTCTGCTTGAGCTTGCGGTGGAGCGCTCGAAATCGAGCACTATCATCAACTGTATGACCGATGCGGTGCTGGTGGTCAACCGTGATCGGCAGATAGTGCTGCGCAACGCCGCGGCCTCGCGGGCGTTGCCGGAGGCCGCCAGTGTGCCGTTGCCGGCGCCCTTGATTAATTTGTGCTGCGATGAGTTATGCGGTCTGGTCGACGAGACCTTGTGCTCAGAGAGCGGCCCATCCATAGCCATCCGCGAGATTGGTTTGAACGGCTGTACCTACATGGTAAACGCCAGCCCGGTGCTCGAGCCCACCGGCGAAGTTTCCGGCGCGGTTGCCGTGCTGAGAGATATCACGGCTTTAAAGAAACTCTCGGTGGCCAAGTCGATGTTCGTCACCATGGTGGCTCATGAAATCAAGAGTCCGCTGGCGGCGATCGAAGGGTACTTGGATGTGATTCTCAGCGGCGCGGCCGGAAACGACCCGCAGCGGGATCGCCAGATGCTCAACCGTTGCGTCGTCCGCGCTAAAACGCTGCGCACGATGGTTACCGAGCTGATCAATCTTATGTCGTTGCAGACCGGCAACTTTGCCATCAAGCGCTCTCGCTTGGATCTGCACGAGGTTCTCGATGAAACTGTTGAATGTTATCGCGAGCGTGCGACCGCCAAACACATCGAGATGAGTTATCAGGCCGATACGAACATTCCACCGGTGTTGGCTGACCGAGAGGCAATGCGGAGCGTCTTCAACAACCTCCTCGACAACGCCGTCAAGTATACCCCCGAGAACGGCCACGTGCAGGTCAGTCTGGCAGGCGATGGGTTGTACGTCAAGGTGGCGGTCAAAGATGATGGCATCGGCCTCTCGCCGCAGGACAAGGAAAAACTGTTCGAAGAGTTCTTCCGGGCAAAGAATAAATACACCGCACAGGTTCCGGGAACCGGACTCGGACTCAGCCTGGTCAAGCGTTTGGTCGGCCTGCACCAAGGCACGGTGTCGGTGCAAACCGCCTCGGGCAAGGGCAGCGAGTTTGTGGTCTGCCTGCCGATGACGGAGTAGTAGACGCTCAGACAGCGCGTTAGCGATATCCACCATGCTTGCGTACGACGAAATTGTAACCTGGTTGCGCGAAGAAAATCAGCGGCAGCTTTCAAAGTTATGGAGCACCGCCGACGCCGTACGTCGTGCTGCGGTTGGCGACGACGTGCACCTGCGCGGTCTGATCGAGATATCTAACCACTGCGTCCGCCAATGCGCATACTGCGGCCTGCGCGCGGGCAATCGCGCGCTCACCCGTTATCGGATGACCGCGGACGAGATTCTTTCGTGCGCGCGGGAGGCGGTGCGATACGGCTACGGAACGGTCGTGCTGCAATCCGGCGAGGATCCGGGCCTCTCGAAAGACGTGATAGTGGATATCATCCGCCGCATCAAGCAAACGACGCCTCTTGCGGTTACGCTGAGCCTTGGTGAGCGGAGCGATGAAGATTTCCGCGCGTGGCGGGACGCGGGCGCCGACCGATACCTGCTGCGTTTTGAGACGTCCAACCCGGCACTGTACCGACGGATCCACCCGCCCCGAGCGGAGCATCCCGAGGCAGACCGCATCGAACTGCTGCGCACCCTGCACGAGATAGGGTACGAGGTGGGCAGCGGGGTGATGATCGGCATTCCGGGCCAGAGTCACCTCGATCTGGCAAATGACCTGGAGCTTTTTCGACGGCTCGATCTCGATATGATCGGCGTCGGTCCCTTTATTCCGCACCCCCAAACGCCGCTCGCCACTGACCCGGACGCTCGCCTATCGACGTGCGCCGATCAAGCGCCTAATTCCGAGCTGATGACGTACAAGGTGGTGGCGCTGACGCGCGTTATCTGTCCGGAGGCTAATATACCGAGCACCACCGCGCTGGCCACGCTCAACCGTACCACCGGGCGCGAGCTTGCGCTCATGCGGGGCGCCAATGTCGTCATGCCCAACGTCACCCCATTGCGATACCGGGTGCGTTACGAGATATACCCCGCCAAGGCGTGCATCTACGAAACCGCGGAGCAAAGCCACGAAAGCCTGCGACGGCGGATCGCTTCGATCGGCAGACGGATAGGCGACGGTCCGGGAACTTCTAAACGGTATACGAGGCGCGCATGAACGGGTTCCGACACGAACGCGATCTGCTGGGGGTGCGCGAGGTGCCGGTCGAGGCGCTGTGGGGGATCCACACCCTGCGCGCCCTCGAGAATTTCCCGCTTTCCGGTCGGCCGGTGCGGCCGGCTTTGATCCACGCCTATGGGTTGGTCAAACGAGCCTGCTTGCGAGTCAACGCCGAGCTCGGCTTCTTGGATGAACGGTTGGCCACCGCCCTCGACGCCGCGTGCGGCGAGATGGCCGCCGGTCTGCTTGACCCGCACGTGGTGGTGGATGCGTTGCAGGGCGGAGCCGGCACATCGCTCAACATGAACGTCAACGAGGTGTTGGCCAATCGGGCCCTGCAGCTGCTCGATCGACCTCTCGGCGAGTATACCGTCATCCACCCGATCGACGATGTCAATCGGCATCAATCGACCAACGACACCTTTCCGACCGCCCTGCGCGTCGCCGCTTTGGCCGAGCTTCGCACCCTGGAGGCCGCGGTGCTCGGCCTGCAGGAAGCCTTTCAACGCAAGGAGCAGCAATTTGCGCACGTCGTCAAAGTGGGCCGCACCGAACTGCAGGACGCCGTGCTCACCACGCTCGGGCGGGAGATGGGGGCTTATGCCGAAGCCTGCAACCGCGATCGCTGGCGGATTGCCAAGTGCGAGGAGCGCTTGCGGGTGGTCAACCTGGGCGGCACGGCGATCGGCACCGGAATTCTGGCCCCCCGGGCGTTTATTTTTCGGGTGGTTGATGTGCTACGAGACCTATCCGGCTTCGGTTTGGCGCGGGCCGAGAACTTGGTTGAGGCGACGCAGAACGCCGATGTATTCGTGGAGGTAAGCGGGATCCTCAAGGCTTGCGCCACCAACTTACTCAAGATTTGTGGGGACCTGCGCCTGCTTTCCTCCGGTCCGGACGCGGGCTTCGGCGAGCTGCGCTTGCCGCCGCGCCAGGCCGGCTCATCGATTATGCCGGGAAAAGTCAATCCGGTTATTCCCGAGGCGGTCACCCAGGCCGCCGTGATGGTATGCGCCAACGATCAGGCCATCGCTCAGGCGGCCAGCCTCGGTTCGCTCGAGCTCAATCCGTTTCTACCGTTAATCGCCGAAGCATTACTGGGTTCGCTCGCCTTGCTCAGCCAGGCCTGCGCGATTCTCCGAGACCACTGCGTTGACGGGATTGCAGCCGACGAAGCGCACTGTCGCCGTCAGGTGCACAACGCCACCGCCAGCCTTACCGCGCTTGCGGAAATGCTGAGTCACGAACAGGTGGAAGCGCTCGCGGCCGAAGCGCTGCGGGCAGGGGTGAGTCTACGACAATTGGTACTGGATCGAGGGCTTTTGAGTCCGGAGCAGTTTGACCATTGTATTTCTCCCGAGCATGTCAACCAGCTGGGAACGCCGTTGCACCCGGAGGATTCATGAACCCGGCAGGGGCACCCAAGGGCCTGCGCCTGCACATAGGCATTTTCGGCCGTCGCAACGTCGGCAAGTCGTCGCTGCTGAACGCGTTGACCCGCCAGCAGGTCTCGATCGTCTCGGACGTGGCGGGAACCACCACCGACCCGGTGGAAAAACCCATGGAGTTGCTGCCGCTCGGCCCGGTGCTGTTCATCGACACTGCCGGGATCGATGACACCGGGGCGCTCGGCGAACTGCGGGTTGAACGAACGAGAAACGTTATCGAACGAACCGACGTGGCTCTGCTGGTGGCGAGCGAGGGGAGTTTTGGAGACTTTGAAGAACAGCTGCTCCGGGAACTCGAAGCCCGCGGCATGCCGGTGATCGTTGTTTTTAATAAGATCGATCAGGCGCAACCCGGCAGCGCCCTCGTCTCTCGGCTTGCGGCGCGGCAGGTGCGGGTGGTGGAGACGACCGCATCCACCGGCGAGGGGATACTGCAGCTGCGCGAAGCGCTTATTCGCAGCGCGCCCGAAGAGTTCATCAATGCGCCGACCATCCTCTCGGATCTCGTTTCGCCCGGAGAGTTGGCGGTCCTGGTCGTTCCCATCGACAAGGAGGCCCCCAAAGGGCGACTGATTCTCCCCCAGGTTCAGTCCATCCGCGACCTGCTGGATCACGACGCGTGCTGCTTGGTGGTCAAAGAACGCGAACTGCGTCAGGCGCTGGGCCGGTTGAACCATCCGCCGGCGCTCGTGGTTACCGATTCGCAAGCGTTTCTCAAAGTGGCGGGAGACACGCCGGCAACCATCCCAATGACTTCGTTTTCGATTTTGTTTGCCCGTTTCAAGGGCGATCTCAACGAACTGGTGCGCGGGACGCTGGCCATCCCGCAGCTCAAGCCGGGGGATCGCGTGCTCGTCGCCGAGGCCTGTTCGCATCATCCGATCGGCGAGGACATCGGTCGGGTGAAGATCCCGCGCTGGCTGACCCAGTTGGTGGGCGGCAAGATCGAGTTCACGACGGTCCAGGGCCATGACTTTCCGGCCGACCTCAGCCCTTTTGCGCTAGTGATCCACTGCGGGGCCTGCATGGGGAACCGCCGCGAGATGCTCTCCCGTATCCTCGCCTGCCGCAAGGCCGGCGTGCCCATTTCCAACTACGGTTTAACCATTGCATATAGTCTCGGCATCTTCGAGCGCGCGCTCCAGCCGTTTCCCGCCGCGCTTGAAATCGTGAGGGAGCTCTCGGGGCGGCTCGATTCTGCAAAACACCAAAACCAACCAGGAGTTGAAGCATGAACATTCCCGCGACCAAAGCAATCAACGCCGCGCCTTCGACGATACCAATCGACGAGGGGGCTATCCAGGCAACACTCACACAAGCCAGGCGCCCCGACGCGGCTCGGGTGCGCGAAATCCTGGCCAAGGCGCGTCAAGCCAAGGGCCTGGCTCCCGGGGAGCTGGCGCCGCTCATGGGTATCAGCGACCCCGAGCTTTTGGGGGAGCTCTTTGCCACCGCTCGAGCAGTCAAGGAGGAGATCTACGGCAAACGTTTGGTGCTTTTCGCACCGCTGTACATCTCGAACATGTGCGCCAACGAATGCCTCTATTGTGCTTTCCGCGCTCGAAACGCGGCTATCGTCCGGAGAGCATTGAATCAGGAGGAGATCGGCAGGGAAGTAACATGCCTCGTCGACCAAGGGCACAAGCGCATTCTTTTAGTCGCCGGCGAGTCGTACCCTCGCGAGGGGTTTCCGTACATCCTCAAGTCGATCGCCACCATTTATGCGACCAAGAACGGTCGGGGCGAAATCCGCCGGGTCAACGCCAACGTTGCCCCGTTGACGCTCCAGGAGTTCCAACAGCTGAAGCAGGCCGGCATCGGAACCTACCAGCTCTTTCAGGAAACCTATCACCGCGAGACGTATGCGCAGATGCACCTGGCCGGGAAAAAGAAGAATTACGACTGGCGCATAACCGCCATGGACCGCGCGATGCAGGCCGGCATCGACGATGTCGGCATCGGGGTGCTGTTTGGCCTCTTTGACTGGCGTTTCGAGATCCTGGCCATGCTTCAGCACATCCGTCACCTGGAAGAGCGTTTTGGCGTGGGCCCGCACACCATCAGCGTGCCGCGGCTCGAGCCCGCCAGCGGCTCGGCAATAGCCACGCAACCGCCCTATCCGGTCTCTGATATAGACTTCCGTAAAATCGTCGCGTTGTTGCGCTTGGCGGTGCCGTATACCGGGATCATCATGTCCACCCGCGAGAACGCAACCATTCGACGGGAGACGTTTGCCTTGGGCGTCTCGCAGATCTCGGCCGGCTCGCGCACCAACCCGGGCGGTTATGTTGAGGGCGAGGAAGTCGGTTCGGGCGGGCAATTTTCATTGGGCGATCATCGACCCCTGGACGAGGTCATCCGCGATGTCGCCTCGCTGGGGTATATCCCATCGTTCTGCACCGCCTGTTATCGGCTCGGACGCACCGGTCAAGATTTTATGGACCTGGCCAAACCCGGGGAGATCAAGCTGCACTGCGATCCGAATGCTTTGTCCACCTTTTTGGAATACCTCCTCGACTACGCTTCAAAGGCGACCCGGGATGTCGGGGAGAAGCTCATCCGCGACAAGCTTGAGCACCTGGACCCGCGCGCCAAATCGATTTCTGAGAAGTTGATGGGCGAAGTTCGGGAGGGCAAGCGGGACGTGTACTGCTAACTCACTCAGAAGCAAATTTTGATTTTCTTTGGGAAATCGATGCACTATCGTACGGTGCTATGAAAACGACAAGCCGGAGGCGAGATCCGTTTTCTATCTTCTGGGCCGCCGCTGCTATTGCGTGGTTAATCCTTATCCCGGGTCTGACAAGCGCCGGCGAAACAGAGATAACCTCTGAAAACTGGACCGAGCGGGTGTCCTTTAAACCTGATCTCTCGTTGGTCCAGATTAAGCCGGGCCCAACGGTCGACAAAAGTAATCTCCAAGACTTCAAGGCGATTCTCCCGGACGCTCTGCAACTGCTTATCACGAAATACAATCTGAAACTGCGCCTGACCGCATACGAAACGGTTCGTCCCTCTGACGGCTATATCCGGGCCACGAACAAATATCTCGGCCAGGCAACGATCGTCGAGCTTGGCAAGGTCTACGATAAGCGGGGAATATCAGGGTACACTGGAGGCCTTCCCTTTCCGCAGCCGAAGACCGGTTTGGAGGTGGCCTGGAATTTTCACTACGCGTATGGAGCCGACGACGGCGAGGTCGTCTACGGTGTTTATTGGGTATCTGCCAACAACGGCGTTGAACATTCCGAGGACTGGCGGCTGTCGTCGATTCGCGGCACGGGTCGTACGGATATCGAACCCATTCCCGATATTGAATCCTTCAAAAAAATCGGGAGGCAGGGAGCCGGTCTCACCTATGCGCTCGCCCCCTACGATAAAAAGGGCTTCGGCGCCGTTTACTTTCAGGATGTCGAGCCGAAAGACGGCCAAGGCCATATCTATGTGCCTTCCATGCGGCGGATTTTAAGAAACTCCTTTGGCACCCGGGGCGACACCTGGAATTCGACCGATTTGTATTACGAAGACGTCAGGGGATATTCCGGCTATCCCGAGTGGATGGACTGGAAACTGTTGGGTAAAAAAACCGTCCTGTTGCCCATGCATTCGGGGGTTAAACTCGGAAAGAACACGGCCCAAACCACCTATGATTTCGAAAACCCACCCCATTGGAATCCGCAATACGCGTACGAGCCGCGGCCCGTATACGTGCTGGAAGTCACCCCAAAGTTGCCGGACTACCCGTACAGTAAACAGTACCTCTACGTCGATGCAGAGTCGTTCCATGTCCTGTACAAAGAATCCTATGACCGGAAAGGCTTCCTCTGGAAGGTTATGATCAACAGCGGAGGATTTCAGATCAATGAGAAAACTGGCAAACAATTTCTCGGTTGGACCGGCACGGTTGTGATCGATGTTCAATCCGAACACGCGACCGTTTTCCACGTCTATAAGGCTCGCGTCAACATTGGTTTGGATCCCGAAATGTTTTCCGTAGCAACGCTGCGCAAGCAGGGAAGATAGAAATCTGACGAAGTGTCCCGGCCGGGCGGTTGTGTTCGCTTCTCAAAATTACTATTGCATCTAAATTTTCCCACTGGTATCCTTCTATTTTGTTATTAACGTAATAATAATTAAATCGAGGAAAACCCTACGCACCCAGAATCTTACGATGCAATGAAGCGCTGTGTAGAAAAATATTTGGATGAGCAGCGCCCGACCACCATCGCTGACGTGGGAAGCATGGATGTCAACGGCAGTTACCGACAAATTTTTCAAAGTGCGCACTGGCGCTACATCGGCATTGATGTTGCCCCTGGGAAAAACGTCGATATCGTATTGAAAGACTCCTATCGTTTTCCCCTCGGCCGCTCCTCGGTGGACGTTGTTATCTCGGGCCAGGCGTTCGAACATATCGAATTTTTCTGGCTAACGTGGATGGAAATGGTTCGCATCCTACGGCCAGGCGGCTTGGCGATTTTGATACTTACCCAGAACATGTTTGAACACCGTTATCCGGTCGACTGCTGGCGTTTCTTGCCGGACTCAATGAATGCATTTGCAAGATACGGCGGCCTGTCGGTGGAGGAACTCGACTCAAGTACTTACAGAATAGATGATAGTTCCCCCGAATGGGTCAAATTCACTGACAATATCGGAGTGTTCCGCAAACCACGAATGAATTTGAAAGCCTTGGTTAGACAATTACTGATTACATTAAAATAACCGACTTTTAGCACCCAAATGATAGTGCTCATGTCTAAACAATGTATCAGAGCTACGATATTTTCTATATTATATTACGCCAGACGAGGTCTGCATGTTTAGGTTTTGGACCTTGATAATAGAGCCGATATTTCGCGCGGTTGAGGCAAAGCGGATCGTCGAAATCGGGGTCGACTATGGGCATCACACCCAACGCCTCATCGAGTATTGCGCCTCCGTGAACGGCCACTTGGACGCTATCGATCCAAACCCAAAGTTTGATTTTGTTTCAGCGCGGGCGCGTTATGGTGAGGTGGTTACCGCGCATCGTTGCCTAAGCCTTGAAGTACTTCCGCATCTGCAAAGCGCTGATGTCGTATTGATAGACGGAGATCACAACTGGTACACGGTTTTCAACGAGCTCAAGCAGCTTGAAATCGTTGCCCGCGATACTGGTTCTGAGTTTCCACTGATCTTCTTTCATGACATCTCATGGCCGTACGGTCGACGCGATCTTTACTATGCGCCTGAGACCCTGCCTGCCGAGTATGTCCAACCTTACGCGCAGAAGGGAGTTATACCGGAAGTCGGCGGCTTAGTTGACACGGGAGGTCTTAACCCCTGGTATTTCAATGCGCTGCAAGAAGGTGGGCCCCGCAATGGAGTGTTAACCGCTGTGGAAGATTTTCTTGAAAGCTCCAAAATTGGAACCCTTTACACCACACCGATCCTATTCGGGCTTGCCATTCTGATCCCCAAAAAACTGCAATTAAACATGGCTCTCATGGTCCTCATTAATCGTTGGCAGAGTACCGAAGGACTCAAAACACTACTTGCGTTTTTGGAACTCGAACGGGTCAAGGACGTCTGTTTTGCACATGGCGAGTTTGCACGATTGGAGCATGAACGGCTTAGATTAGAAAACGAGTGTAAAAGATTGGAGAACGAAAAGATTCAAGATAGCCGAATCGCTCACGATGCGTTAGCGCGGTCGGAAGCCAATTGTCAGCAGATTATGGCGCAACAAAAAGAATTATCGGTTTGCTTGGAAGCCGAGCGTATGGAGCGCGGGTGCCTGAAAGGCAGTCTCGAAAATATCTTGAACTCCCGCTCTTGGCGAATGACGCGGGTCTTGCGCACCGTAATGCGTCCGTTTAAACTATCGGTCGAGAAGATTCATGACGTTGCAAGAAGATCGCAGCGTTCCCAAACGAGGGACAGTTCTAACACGTTATGAGTCGGTCGTTTTGATATGCTGCTAAGGCTGCCGCGGCGGTTTGAAAAATATAAAGCAGTAAGCAACGAAAAATAAAATGATGATCCCATCAAAACATCCAATCATTTTCGGTACCCCTAAAAGGTCATTAGTAGATTCCTCGTTGTGGGTAATGCATATCCCGTTCGCCTTCTTCCTTATAAGTGTTTTAAAACCGAAGGCGGCGGTTATGCTCGGCGTGGGCAACGGGCAGTCGTATAGCGCATTTTGCCAGGCTGTCAAAACGATGAGATTGGCCACGAGGTGCTACGGGATTGACACCTGGCAGGACGACGCCCATTCTGGCGAAGCAAATGAAAAGACATATGAGGAACTAAACGATTACAATCTGAGGGAGTATCGCGAGTTTTCTCAACTCCTGCGAATGAACGTCACCGATGCGCTCACCCGTTTCAATGACGGATGTATCGATTTGCTCATTATCGATAGCTCACACCGATATGAAGACGTCAAGAACGAATTTTTATCCTGGCGCCCCAAAATGTCTTCGAGTGGCGTCATGGTTTTTCATGATACGTTTATCAGAGACGATGGCTTTGAGGTCTGGAAATTGTGGGAAGAAATATCCCAAACCTATCCCAGCTTCGAGTTCGTGCACGGTTGCGGTTTAGGAGCGGCGGCGGTCGGCGATAAGGTAGCGGAGGACTTCATCGAGTTTTTGCGTGAGGCCAATTCAGACCGATTCATTTCTAAACTTTTCAATTCCCTTGGCCAGCGCCTTCTCGCCGAAGCGAGAATGAATCAGGTGAAAGCTGAGTTCGAAGACTTTAAATCAAGGATTTCTTCTTCTTCCGAGTTGAAATACGGTTCGCTCGTGCTCAAATGTATCGATTCATTCGCGCCGAAAAATACTCTGCGGAGAAGATTAGTTCATCGCACGCGCGTCAGGTCCCTTGATGCGAAAAAATCCGACGTGGCCGCCGGGGGAAACGGAAATCTCGATTTCTCCATACCCGCAGACAGACATCAGTATTATATGACCACCCTCAAGACTCTGGAAACCATGCCGCTGCCACCCAAAACAGCCGCAAAGAAAAAATGCGCCATTTTTGTTATGGTAAAGAATGAAAATGTTTTTTTACCCATCTGGCTAAAATATTATAGCCGATACATCGATGGAGCCGATATCTACGTTTTCGACCACCGGAGCACCAACGGTAGCGTGCAGAAATGTTTGGATGACTTCACATTCAATACCGTACGCCTTGATTATCCTTTCAGTTTCGATCACATTTGGTTTAAGTATGTCGCAGTCAATGTGCAAAAACGGCTTCTTGACCATTATGAATATGTGATATTTACCGACGTGGATGAGATTATTATCGCTGATGTTAATAAATATAAGGGATTGGATGACTATATTCAAAAGTTGGATAATAGTTTCGTTAGATGTATAGGATATGATTTAATTCACGTACCTCTCAGGGAAGAACCGTATAACGCATCGGGATCCGTTTTATCACAACGAATGTTCATGTATCGAACCGAATGGTATAATAAGACGCTCATCGCTCGGCAGCCGTTGAACTGGGACGTTGGATTCCATACCGTCGATAATTTGCACCTAAATTTAGATACCGATTTGATGTTGATGCACATTCATAAGCTTGATTTTGATCTTTGTTGGAAAACAAGCTTTGAGCGTGCTCGGCTCAAGTGGCCCGTGGACGATATTATTCATAACCGGGGATGGCAGAACAGATTCACGGATATTGACCTATTCAGGGAGTATTATGAAGGCTGGCCGGAAGGCTATAAAATCGAGGAGATCCCCGAAGACTTGAAGAAAAGCGATATTTTTTGACGAGGATAGAGAAGCCACAGCCGCAATCAATGAGTATGCTTGACGCGATAGAGAGCTAAATGAAAATAATATCAATAAATAGCTTCAATATCCCCGATATAAAGGTTATTCGTTTTATGCGATTCTGCGATCAACGCGGATACTTTACCGAGTCGTTTCGCAAGAGCGATTATTTCGGTAAACCCGAAATGGAATTTATGAAGGGAGTCGAGTTCGTCCAGGTAAACGAAAGTTATTCGCATGCCCTGGCCATTCGTGGCCTTCATTTTCAGTGGAACCCGTTCATGGGTAAACTGGTCCGCACCGTACGCGGCCGCATGGTCGACCTTATGCTCGACATCCGTAAGGGCTCGCCCACGTTTGGGATGGCTTCTATGTATGATATGCCGGCGGCTCTTGAAAAAGATTACAATGAGTGGATTTGGATACCTCCCGGGTTTGCTCATGGCAATTTTTTCACAGAAGAGAGCCAAATAGAATACTTCTGTACCGGTGAGTATAGTCAGGGGTGCGAAGCGTCCATATCTCCGCTCGCTAAAGATATCAATTGGTCCAGCGCCGACCGTTCTTTGAAGAGGGAATTTGATTCAATAGCGAAGAGCACGGCTTTGATAACGAGTAAGGATAGAAATGGATTTTCGATCGAAACATGGGTGAAAGACAGTCGCTCTGAGAATTTTATCTATGGAAAATGTTAGGGCGGTCGCAGTAATGAATCAAAAGAAAATTCTATTTATCGGCGGCAGCGGACTTTTGGGTTCCGAATTTTAAGAAATTCATGCCAGATATGCATTATCCCTCGAAGGCTGAGTTTGATATAACAAACTTTGGGCAGATAGATCGATATCTTATTAAGGGGACTTGGTCCACGGTCGTTCATGCCGCCGCTTTCACCTCTCCCCCGAAAATCGATAAGGATCCGCTTCTAGCAATAGATGTTAATATCATCGGCACGGCGAACGTTGTTAAGTTATGCATGAAATATAAAATGAAATTGATATACATTTGCACGGATTATGTATTCAAAGGCGACAAGGGAAACTACAAGGAAGACGATCCGGTATTGCCCGTCAACAAATACGCGTGGTCAAAACTTGGCGGCGAATGCGCGGTGCGATTGTACGATAATTCAATAATCATTCGGACGACATTTGGACCCAATGTATTTCCGTATGAAAAAGCTTTCGTGGATCAATGGACCAGCCGCGAGAGCGTATCGACGACGGCCCGAATGATTGCGGAACTCCTCGATAAGGACTTTACCGGAACCGTCCATGTGGGTGGAAAAAGAAAATCCGTGTTCGAATACGCAAAGAGTCTTGATACGAGAAGAGACATACAACAACTGAAGATTCATGAGGTGGGTTTCAAGGTACCCGCGGATACATCCCTAAACTGTGAATTGTATAGCGGTCTTGTTAACAAGAAACAGTCGGTGTAACCTTTTGCAGTTGAGGAGTGACATACTATGAAGATTCTCTTAGCCGGAGGCGCAGGGTATCTCGGTTCGGTGCTTGCCCCTGTTTTTGTCGATCATGGTTATGACGTGGAAGTGATCGACTTACTCTGGTTTGGCAACTATCTTCCAAAAGATGTAAAAGTCATCAAAAAGGATCTCTTCAGCTGTACCGAAGAAGATTTGAGAGGCTATGACCAAGTAATTTTTCTCGCTGGCCTTTCTAACGACCCTATGGCGGAACTCAGTCCGGCGAAGAATTTCATCGACAACGGTGCGTTGCCGTCGTACCTGGCGTATGAGGCAAAGAGGGCCGGAGTTCAGCGTTTTATTTATGCCTCCTCTTGCTCGGTATACGGGTACACAGTCGATCGCCTCTACGATGAGGAATCGCCTGCTATCAGCAACTATCCCTATGGCATATCCAAGCTTCAAGGCGAACGGGGCGTTCTTCAAATGCAGGATGAGAAATTTTCCGTTATTGCAATTAGACAGGGAACCATTTGCGGGTTCAGTCCGCGCATGCGGTTTGATCTTGTTGTTAATACCATGTTCAAGACGGCCATCAAAGAGAAATGCATAACGGTCAATAATCCATCAATTTGGCGACCAATCCTTGATATCCGTGACGCGGCCAATGCTTTTGTTCGGGCGGTACAAGCTCATCACTCCATAAATGGGGTATTCAACACCTGCTCAGACAATTATACGGTCGGTCAGATGGCAGATCTTGTAAAACACGAATTTGAAAAAAAGACCAAAGAAAAAATCAGTCTGAATATCAAAAATATTCAGGACCTAAGAAATTACAAGGTAACTATCGAAAAAGCGAAAACATATCTTGGGTTTCAACCATTATACAGAATTAGTGATATTATTGATAACTTATTTGATAATATTAAATACTTTGGTAACTATGAGAACGATGAGTTCTATAATTTACGAGTTTTTATGAAACTCCAGCCATCCATATACTGTTCATATGCGCGTTAATAATCTTCTCTATTTGATTTTTACTTGTTCATAATGAATGGGGAATATGGCGTCTTCTAACTGAACTTATTGGTATTAGGAAGCCGGTTACAACATTAGTTAACGATCCACAAGTTTTCCTCGAAGACGTGATTTTAAAATAAGGAATGGTCTTTCAATTAATAGATAGGTCATAAGAGAAAAGACAAACGTGAGAATAAAGAAGAGCGCAATGTATTTGTATCCACGAATATCGATAGACATAAAAAAGTTCGGGTTTGATAATAATGGGGCGATAATATTTTTATTCAATAAGTATGGATGAAGAAGATACATGGAATAGGATAGCACGCCGAGAACGTCCATTATAGGATTGACAAACAAACGGCGGCACCGGAGATCAAAGTTTGTAAGGACGAAAAGGAAACATGCCCACAAGAATGCCTCAATAGCGTAATGTTGAAACCACCCAACATGGGCAACCATCACTCCCATCGTATGGGTTATCTTCACCGCGATGAATATTAGCGCGCCGATAATAGCAACCATGAGGATGTCACCCAAAAAAACCTTTTTACATACTGCACCCGAGGTCAACTTCCTCAACGAACTCCCATGACCGATGTTGAACCATGCGAGCAGAATACCGGATAAAAAGCATGGCCAACGACCAATGATATTATCTTTTAAATTGAAAAAAGTATTGTACACGTTCTGCTGTAGCGTGGTAAGAGCTATCCAGTATCCGGCGACCAATACCGTGAAGAAAAGGAGGGCCAAAACGTAATTTCTTTTCCGGCAAAATACATACATAACAAAAGGCAGTAGCGCGTAATATTGAACCTCGACTCCAAGGCTCCACCAAACTACGCCGAATGGCCATAATTGGTTAATACGCAGATCGTAAAATAGAAGCGCCCGAATTCCCTGCCAGCAGTTCTGTAAATGAAGAGACCAGACAATGACTATAAGGCCATACAACGGCATGATGCGAAAGATACGATTCCAGTAAAATTGCTTAATTGACGGGGCGTTCGTACTGAAAAAAGGAAAACTGAGCATATACCCGCTTATTACAAAGAACAGGGTTACTCCCGTATTGCCGTTCAGAAGTATCGATAGATATACTGGGGCATCCGGTATTGCTCCGTATCCATAGATGGTTCCAAACAAATGAAACAGTAGCACGAGAGTTATTGCCCATCCTCTTGCCGATGTAAACTCATCTATGACTTTCCCGCCACTCGTGGGTGGCAGAGGATTCAGTAGTGCGAGAAGTTTTTTCAAGAATGAGCACTCAATTCTATATAACTCGACCGATAGGATGCGATTTGTCAAAGGCTTTTGTCAATACAAAAATTTCCTAACTGTACACGACGTTTTATAACTTCCAGGGGTGAACACTAATTTTTATGAGAAGAGGCGCCGATGCAAAACGGAGATCAGATCTTATCCTTGATCCGGAGAAACGATCTTTCTATTTAGCGGTAGGACATATGGGAGAGCACGATGGACGTGGATAGGATGAGGAATACCTTTGGATAGAAAACCAGATTTAGTTCTGACCGTTCCGGAAAAATGGCCTCGTTCAGATAGGACACCACCGGTAGATGCCCGAATGTGAATATACATGGAACAAATAAAATATTCATTCCTAAAAAACGCGTTTGTCAAGTACGACAAGTTAATGACTTTTCTTTTCAACATCACATGCGGACACAATAAGTGAAGAAATACGCCACTTATCTTTTTTTATGAGTTGGTCAGCTACCTGACAATCATCTTCAACAAAATATATTCTTCTACCCTCAAAGGTATTTCTAAAGTGTTTGATCGAAAATACGGCAGCTTTGCCGGGAAATGTCATGTCATTATTATCAAGAAAGTGAAACTTATCGTTCATTCTATTGTCTATAAAAACAGTGGAGCCAATCGGATGCGATCTAATAAAAGTTTCAATATCATTAAGCGTATTATAATAAAGACTCTTTTCATGCTGTTTCGTATCTTTAATAAGGGGATCAATGGTATCTCCCAAAATAATACCGGGATACAAAGATGCCGCTATTAGAATAAACACTAAAGGAATTAGTGCCTTAGACAATTTTGGTAAAATACGGAACAGCTCATCGGCCATAGATACAAGAATTAATATAGTAACGATGAGAAGGACGTAATAATAGCGAGGTGTGAGCGCGGCGGAGCTAATAGGAGAATTAAAGACAACATAAATCGGTGCCCTTCCATAAGCAGTTAATCCTACCAATACAAGAAAAAATATTCCGAGAACCGTATAAAATCTAAATCTTCGTCCTTCGGCGCGAGCAAATAAGACAATATATAATACCAACACCACGATAACTGGAATTGACATAATAATCATATCATTTGTGCTATTCATTGCGGATGAGAAAAATAATAAGGGAAAAGCAGCCATACAATAAATGGCGTACATAAACATTCTGATGAAGAATTCTAAGATACTTTGATAATAGCCAATAGCAAATATTAAAGTGATAGGTCTTGTATCCTGCACTTCTCCACTTACGTATCCGTAAATTGAGTCCTTGTAAACAAACAACAATAAAATTAAAGCTATAACGGGAAGCACTGATGCGGAAATCCGCCATTTCTTTTCATCATTCCAGAGGATAATCACTATCGCGAAGGGAGCCAAGCATGCAATGGCAAGCCCCGAACCATAGGAAGCTGACATCAGGAAAAGGTAGAATGACCAAAGAACGGCTCTTTTTGCTGAAAATGCAATTAAACCTTTTTCAATTTTGAGAAGATCATATACTATTAATAAAAAGAAAAAACCCACAAGGATCTGAGCAAATGCCGCGTACCACAATAGAGTTGCATAGTTAACGGGGCATATTCCCCAGATCATCGTGCCCGCGGCGGCCAATGATGGTTTCTCTACTATGAGGAGGATTATTTTAAATAGAATGTATGCTGCGCCTAAATGAGTAAGAAGCACCGTTAAGAGGTACGGAGCTGCATTAGCGCCAAAAATCGTATGCATACCATAGTAAACCAGATTCCTGAAGATAAACAGATGGCCGCCAAAATTAGAGAAAATAAAGTCAAGAAAAGGCCAGTTGGAAATCTGGTACAAGAGAAGAAAATCATCCCATAGGAAGAATGCGAAAAGAAGTCGGAAATTAGCGATTAATATAACGATAATAGTCAAGGTTTGCAGCGTTTTATTAATATTAATCAGGAGCAAAAAGATTAAGAATAAGTTTTTGTGATCTCAAATAAAATGACATCTATTGCTCCAGGAATATCTTAAGCTATGGTACGGTTATTTTTTTATGAAGCGATAATAAAACAAATTACCCAGGAACTCGAAAACCGTAGAAAAACGCACAAAGGTTCCTCGTCGCTCGTTTTTGTAAAATACCGTAGACACCTCGCCAACCGAAAGACCGATTCGCAGCGCTTCAATCATTATTTCTGCGTCGGTGAACCAATCGTTTGATACCAACTGCATGCGCTGATGGGCCTCGCGCGTCATCACCTTGGGCTTAGAATTGATATCGCGGAAAACATGCGCCGCTGGATACAGCAATCGAAAGAGAAAATTGTATACCCCAGAAGCCGTCCGTCTATACCAGCCGTCCCACCGCTGTGCGCGGAATGTTTTTACTAAATCGTATTTGCCTACCTGCAGAACGCGATAGACTTTTATGACATCACTCATCGGCATCTGCCCGTCGCCGTCGATTACGGCGATGTAGCGTCCCGTAGCGGCGTCCAGGCCGGATCGCATATCCCAGCCCATCATGCCTTCTTTTTCTTTGATTACCAAAACAATGCGAGGTTTACCCGCCGCAAGCGTCCTCAGTACTGTTGGTGTTTGATCCTTCGTATCGCTGGGCAAATAATTGCCGACGAGGACCAATTCATAATCAATCGCGGCTTCTTCCATCTCCCGTTCCACCTGCGAAACTAGATCGCGCACAATAGCCGCGGCATGATAACATAAAATTACGATGGACAATTCAGGAAGTTGCGTTCCTTTATCCATGGTGGTTCCCTATCTGCGTAACGGGCGAGTAACGCATTCAAAAAATGAGTCAGGGATCCACTTACCAAACAAGCTCAACAGCCCCATCATTGCAGGATAGTAGAAGGTGAGCCGCTGTTTAGAAAGAACAATATTTACGATATAGCGAGCAACTGCTTCAGGCTTCGCCACTTGCCAACCGGCTGAGCCTTTTGAAGCGAAACGTGGATTGATAGAGGTTTGAACGGGACCTAGATATAAAAGTTTAAAAGTAACAGGTCTTTTAGTATAGCGCAGGCGAAGCCCACGAAACGCCATGGAGAGCGCCGCTTTGCTTGCACTGTAGGCAGGACAATCCGCGTCAGGCCAAATGGCGAATAATGAGGAAAGTCCGACGAATTGTATGAAACGCTGCGGATAACGTTCCATCCAATGGGAAATCCAGAACAAAGCCCCTTCGACATTAATACGTAGTACCTGTTGCATCTTCTCCCAGGAAAAGGCGGTCTCCTCTTCTTCATATTCGATTGCTGCGTTTAAGATGATAACATCTGGGCAAAATCCCGCGGCGTCCATTTCCTCGGATACACGTTTGCGGTGCTCTTGATCACCAACATCGCACAAAGAATGACGGAATCGTCTTTTCTCTTCTTCGAGAATGTTGGAAACTGCAGTACGCGAAAGCCCCCACACGGAGTGTCCCTGCCGTACCAATTCGGCAATCGTTGCGCGCCCGATACCGCGGGATACACCGGTTACCATGCAATTCATTCAACCTATCTCCTTGTTACCTGCCGATGGTATATCGTCCTCAAGATAACCACAGTGGTGATCGACGTCAACTATTCTTTCTGGAAAGACTAGTTGACGTCGATCACCAAGGCATTGGAAGCAGCCGTTGTAATAGCGAACGAATAGATAAGGGACGTCAGACCCTGGCTGACTCAATCCTGGATCGGGTAGTGCATCGTGATCACCGAATCAAAATGAAGGGGCCGAACATGCGAGGGCTTCCTTATAGAGAGAAAAAACAAGGTGACGGGTATGCTCCGGCGGTCACTATCTAAGTTGAAACCAGCTGACTCACAAATGGAAAACAGGATAGTTTAAACGAGCGTCGCTTCGCTCCAATGACGCGGAGAATAACCGAGGCTAATCGGTGATCGGAATAGCTGTAAAACTTGTTCGGATTCGATCGGAATACCTGATCGATTTGACCGGATTACGCAACGTGCAGCTTCGCGAGCTTCTGGTGATGCCCAACCTGAAGCTGAAAGCAACGCGGCGAGCAAA
The DNA here is from genome assembly GCA_963754925.1 of uncultured delta proteobacterium. GTDB lineage: Bacteria > Myxococcota > B64-G9 > B64-G9 > B64-G9 > CAVWHX01. Next base: position 130,593 of record CAVWHX010000009.1, on the reverse strand, counting down.
TACCAGCAAACCGCGTCCTGTTCGGTGCAACCGATAGTGGGGCATTGATATGACCAAGGGGATGATCGACGGGTTTGGTTGGGTCTATGTGGTGATAGTCATCGACTGGTATTCCAAGAAAGTTACGGGGCATTATGCGGGAGTTCAGTCGAAGGCCTGGCATTGGCTGGCGGCATTGAACTAGGCCGTCAATCGGCAATTCCCTGATGGAGTTCGGGGACATGAACCGCATCTGATGTCTGACAATGGCTGCCAACCCACCTCGGTGGGATTTATGGAAGCGTGCGCTGTTTTGAAAATCAGACAATCATTTGCGAGTTATAACAACCCCAAAGGCAATGCTGATACCGAACGATTCATGCGGACGCTGAAGGAAGAACTTGTATGGCTTCGTAAGTGGAAGAATCCAAGCATTTTCTTTGAAGCCTTGAATTCCTGGTTTTATGAATACAACAACAGCTATTTGCACTCGAGTCTTGGATACCAATCACCGGTACGATTCGAACAGGAACAAACTGGCCACAACATTCTCTTACAAAAGGCTTGCTAAATGGGGGGCATTACAGAGCATTACGGGCTCTTACTTAGTCGAGACACCCCATCGGTCGCCAACAGTAACGCAACTGCAACTGAAAAAACAAGAATTAGGCTTACGTTATTATCAAGAGCCAAGAGCTCGTTATTTAAATTTACAATCGTCAATAGAAATGCAATATATTGCCGAAACATTATTTAAACCCGTTTATCATCAGTTACGGATTCGTCGAAGATTCATAATGAAGACAAGGAGCACCACGTGCCTAAGGAACAGTCTCCAAAAATTGCCGTTCAGATTCCCGCGTGGAACCAGGCGGAAGAACTGGTAGACTGCCTCAAGAGCCTTAAAGAAGTCAAATATGAAAATTTGGAAGTTGTTGTTGTAAACAATGGAGAAGACAATACATCAGAAGTTGTCAGGCGTGATTTCAAGTGGGTTACCCTAATAGAGGAAGGTGTTGATCTTGGCTTCTGTAGAGCCAATAATATTGGATTCCGTTATTGTCTCCAGAAAAACTTTGACTATATTTTGCTGCTCAACGGAGATACAAAGGTTTTTCCCGATACGATTTCCACCCTTTTGCGAGTCATGCAAGATGACCCCTCGATAGCTATAGTCGGCGCAAAAAACCTTTTGATGGACAATCCATATTATACCTGGGGAAAATACGGAGAGGTCAAGTGGAGTCCGATGCTGGTTACGACGGCAGGCAGATTCGAACCGGACCAACAACAAAAGCAGCCACCTAAAGATGTAGACTGGATCATCTTCAATGGCTGTATGATTCGAGCCTCGGTTCTTAAAGAGATAGGGCTATTTGATGAAGATTATTGGATGGCTGATGAGGACGTCGACTGGTGCTACCGCGCAAAATCAAAGGGCTATCGCACCGTGTATGTAGATGAGGCGGCCATTCTTCATAAGGGAAGCTCAAGTGTGAATTTGAAAAACAAGAAAAAGATATTTTCCTACGGATATTTCCTAGGCAGAAATCCATTCCTTTTTGCAAAAAAATACGGCAAAAAACATCAGATCGCAAAACTATATTTCAATGTGTACCTCGGAATGCTTATCCGGATACTCATCAATTTATATAAACTAACGAAAGGCATGGTGAAAGAGGTCTTCAGATCAAACCGCGGAATTATTAACGAATACTTCCGTAACATATATCCGACAATGAAGTCGCAAAGCACTTTTTACCGCGGTGTAAAAGACGGAATCAAAGGGACAATTTCACCGGAACGTATATATATTGAAATTCCGCAACCCCTTCCGCCCCCGGCATTGAAACCGGCAGAAGCTCCATTGCCTTACTTCGCACAAGGTAGAAAAGTTAGATTTAAGCGCTGGCTCGGATTATTGTAAAAGGACCAACAAAATAAAACCTCTCATGTAGTAATGATTAAAAATATAGAGTCTTACATTCATGAATTCTATATAAAGAACAAGAGCAATACCAATTAAGAGTATTCCAATAGCCTTAATATTATGGTTACGCAATAAAGGCGTCTGCAACAGATAAAAGCTGAACATGACAAAGGCAAAAAGCGGACATCGAGATCAGAGAGGCCGACCTCGTGGTAGAGGCCCGGGTTGACCGACACCCTGCGTTGAGCGATGGGGTATTTGAAGTTTCCTGTTAGTAGGAAATCATGAAACAGTCGGTTATCGTTGTTGTCTACAATAGTCTTTAGCAATTAACGTATCGAGTTCAAGACTTTTTTACCGAGTGCAATACCCGGTTTCTCAATGAGCTGATAGACAATGAAAGAAATGCAGATAACTGACGCTATTGTTAGGCAGGATATGGCCAGAAATTTTATCGATACCGCGATTTGCTGACTATATATATACTGATATAAAGGTGGCAATCCATAGCGCAGCTAACCCCCGTAACGCATCTAAAAAACGAAGTCGTTCTTTTGGGTTGTTATCCATATAGGTCGTAACATTTACAATCAACGAAACGCTGATTCAATGATTTTGCAAATTAATAAAATATTGGAAACACACTTTGACATCATAGCCTCGTTCGGATACCGTCTCGGACGAGTTGCCCGGTTTGGGAGACAAGCGATGTTGATGAACGAATCCGAGCATCGGATATCAGGGACGAGGCTCATACATGGCAAGCAATCTCTTCAAGACCAAGCCGCTTTCGCTGTTGTTGGAGGAAATGAAGGGCGAAAACCGCCTGCGTCGGGTCCTCGGTCCGGTGACGCTCACCAGCCTGGGCGTAGGCGCCATCATCGGCACCGGGATCTTCGTTCTAGTTGGGTTGACCGCTCACGATAAAACCGGGCCGGCCTTGATGTTGTCGTTTACCGTTGCGGGGGTGGCATGCATTTTCGCCGCCGTGTGCTATGCCGAGTTTGCTTCGATGGTGCCGGTGGCCGGCTCGGTGTACACGTACGCGTACGCTACCCTGGGGGAGTTGTTCGCCTGGATCATCGGCTGGGATCTGGTGCTGGAGTATTCAGTCAGCTCGGCCACGGTTGCCAACGGTTGGTCGAAATACTTCCAGGACTTTATCGGCATCTTTGGCTACCAAGTGCCGGCAGCCCTTGCGCAAGCGCCGTTTGACTATGATGTCGCGGCCGGAGTTTTTAAGACCACCGATGCGCTGTTTGATCTGCCGGCCCTGGTCATTGTCATCATCATAACCATCATCTTGGTCAAGGGCATTAAAGAGAGCGCCACCTTCAACACGGCCATGGTGATTACCAAGCTCGTGATAATCCTGATGGTGATCGGGGTAGGGGCCTTTTATATTAACCCGGACAACTGGCACCCGTTCGCTCCCTATGGCATGAGCGGGGTAAGCTTCTTCGGTAAAACCATTGTCGGCCAGGAGGGCGCTGGAGGCGAGCCGCTCGGCATGCTGGCCGGGGCCGGCATGATTTTCTTCGCCTACATCGGTTTTGATTCGATCTCGACCCACGCCGAGGAAGCCCGCCAGCCCCAGCGCGACGTGCCGATTGGATTGATCGCATCGCTTTTGATTTGCACGGTGCTGTACATCGCCGTGGCGGCGGTTCTCACCGGGATGGTTCCTTATAATAAGATCAACATCAATGCGCCGGTTTCCGGATGCGTTCCGCCAGGTAGGATTGACCTGGGCGCAGTTTTTAGTCTCGCTCGGCGCGGTGGCCGGGATCACGTCGGTGATGCTGGTATTGATGCTCAGCCAGCCGCGGGTGTTGCTCGCGATAGCACGCGACGGATTGTTACCGAAAAGCTTCTTCGGCGCGGTGCACCCGCGTTTTCGCACCCCCTGGAAATCATCCATCGTCACCGGAATATTCGTTGGAACCATGGCGGCGTTCTTGCCCATCCGGTTCCTGGCGGAACTCGTAAATATCGGCACCTTGCTCGCGTTTGTAATAGTCTGCGCGGCGGTATTGATCATGCGCAAGACCAATCCTGACGCCAAACGACCGTTTCGGGCTCCCTTTGTGCCGCTGGTGCCGATTCTCGGGATTATTTTTTGCCTGGTGCTGATGTTTTCCTTACCACCTGAGAACTGGCTGCGTTTGGCGGTTTGGCTGTTGCTTGGTTTTGGGATTTACTTTTCTTATGGGCGGTATCATAGTGTACTGGCTCGCCAACGCGAGGAAAAACGGTAATCTGTTCAGGGGCCGATGGGATAGTTGAGTCATGAAGTACCGTCTCGAGCACAAAACCAAACGAAAACTGTCGCCGGGGAGCTTTCACCCGCAAGGCGCCACGCTGACGCCCGACGGGGTTAATTTTGCGCTGCACTCTCAACGTGCGCGCGAAGTTTTTTTGCTGCTTTTTGACCGGGCCGATCGACCGCCCACCGACATTATCAAGTTAGAAAATTACAGCAGGCGCATTTGGCACGTTTTCGTTCATGGGTGCACGGCCGGACAGCTGTATGCATATAAAGTCCGGGGCGATTACCATCCGCTCGCGGGCTTGCGCTTCAACGAGAACAAGCTGCTCGTCGACCCCTACGCCAAGGCGCTGACCGGAAAATTTCGACAACACCGAACAATCTGCTGCTGGGCTACGATGCGTGGGCGCCGCAACCCGACCTGACCATGGATGCCGCGCGACAACACCGCGATCGTTCCCAAATGCCTGGTGATCGACGACGCCTTTGACTGGCAGGGCGATACGCCGCCCGACCTCCCGCTTGAGAAAGTTGTTATTTACGAGGTTCACGTCAAGGGGTTTACCGCCCATCCCTCGTCGAAGGTTCGCTACCCGGGCACGTACCTCGGATTCATCGAGAAGATTCCTCACCTCAAGGAGCTGGGGATTAACGCGGTGGAGCTTCTGCCGCTGCACGAATTTTATGTCGAGGATTTTATCATCGAGCGCGGGCTGACCAATTACTGGGGATACAACAGCATCGGATTCTTCTCCCCCGAATGGTCCTATAGCAGTCAACGAGCGCCGGGATGCCAGGTGCGCGAGTTCAAGACCTTGGTGCGCGAGCTTCATAAGGCCGGCATTGAGGTGATTCTCGACGTGGTGTACAACCATACCGGCGAGGGCAACGAGCTGGGGCCGACGGTCTGCTTTCAGGGGGATCGACAACCCGACCTACTACGTCCTCATCGGAGACAACGGAAGAGCCGGACGCCGTTATGCATGAACTATACCGGCTGCGGCAATAGTCTGAACAGCGACGATCCGCAGGCCATTCGACTGGTGATGGACTCGCTGCGCTACTGGGTCGACGTCATGCATGTCGACGGATTTCCGTTTTGATCTGGCCTCGGTGCTCGGGCGGCGCGAAGAGTCATTCCATCGTTCGGCGTCGTTTTTTGACGCCGTTTCACAGGACCCGGCCCTCAACCGCATCAAGCTCATCGCCGAGCCCTGGGACCTGGCCACCTACCAGGTCGGCAACTTTCCGATCGACTGGTCCGAGTGGAATGGGCGCTTTCGGGATGTTTGCCGTCGGTTCGGCAAGGGCGACAGCGGTCAATTGCGCGAGCTCGCCTGGCGGATTACCGGCTCGGCCGATCTGTACGGCGATGACGGGCGCTCGGCCTTCAACAGCATCAACTTCATCACCTGCCATGACGGCTTTACCCTCTACGACCTGGTTTCATACAACGAGAAACACAACGAGGCCAACCAAGAGAACAACCGCGACGGAAGCGATGACAATAATTCCTGGAACTGCGGAGCCGAGGGAAAAACCGACGATCCCGAGATCAACTCGTTGCGCCGCAAATTAGTAAAAAATTATATCTGCCACCTGTTGTTCTCGCTCGGCACGCCGATGATCCTGGGCGGGGATGAGTTCTTGCGCACCCAGAAGGGCAACAACAACGCCTATTGCCAGGACAATGAGATTTCCTGGTTTGATTGGAGCTTGGTCGATCGCAATCGCGATATCTATACGTTCTTTCGCAAGGCGATTGAGTTTAATAAGCACTGCACCATCCTCTATCGGCGCAAATTTAGTTGGGTCCCGGGAGAGGACGCAAGCGACGCTCCGCATCTTGCTTGGTTTGGTCCGGATGGGAAGAAGCCCCGCTGGGACGATCCCAATGCCAGGACACTGTGTTGTTTTCTCGACGGCCGGGACGAACCGTCAGAAATCGGCGATTATCGACTGTTTTTTATTCTCAACGCCGACTACCAGCATAGTCATGTGAAGCTTCCGCCATTGCCGAAAGGATTAAGGTGGCATCGCGTGGTTGACACCAGCCTCGCGCCGGGAGAGGACTTTTGTGATTTTGGCAAAGAGGTGTTGATTGATCCGGCTGAATTCTATCATACCAGTCCTCGCAGCAGCGTCGTGCTCATGGGGAAATAACGGATTCCCAAAAGGCGGCCAAAGCCTTTGGTAAATCATCCGTGACCAACTCGCTGGGATCGTAGCGATACCAGTGCGCCGGAAGGCAGGCGGCAAGCTCCGCATCGGCAAAGCGGCGGTCGGCCAAGACGATCACCCCGGCGTCATCCGGAGTGCGGATCACCCGGCCGGCCGATTGGATTACCCGTTGCATTCCCGGGTACACCATCGCATACGCAAAACCGCGCTCGTACTCGCGTTCGAAGTAATCCCGCATGACCGCCCGCTCGAAACCCACCTGAGGAAAACCCGGGCCGATGACGACCGCCCCAATGAGTTCTGCGCCCGGCAGATCGATCCCTTCGGCGTACACCCCGCCCATCACCGCCAGCAGCAATACGGGGCCCGAGCTCTCGCGGAAGGCGGTAAGCAACCGCTTTCGCTCCGGTCCGGTAAGGCCTTGTTGCTGCACCAGCACGTGTTCCGCCGGAATCTTCAAGATCGGATGCACTTCGGTTAAGAACTGATAACTCGGAAAAAAGGCGACGTACCGCCCGTGTTTGGCTTCGTACGTTTGTTCGATGATTCGCGCGATAGCTTCGCGGTGACGGCCGCGTGCGCGAAAGGCGGTAGAGACCGACGGCACCACCCAGACGCCGAGGTTCTCGCGGGGAAACGGCGAGGCGAATGACGCCATGACCGGATTCAGCGCGGCGAAGCCCAGCACATCCTCGTAATACGATAACGGTGTCAGGGTGGCGCTGATGGCGATGGTGCCGGCCATCTGTCGGTGTCGCTCGAGCAGCCGCTTGGCCGGGTTGATGCACAGGCAGCCGGAAACCCTCGCTTTGCGGCGCTTCGGCAAACGCCGCGTAGGGAACAATTTCTTTGCCCGCAGCGGATACCACGTCGCGCAGGTGAATCACCAGGGAAAGGAGATCCAGTATCGGATCCTGAGCGTACGCGAGCGCATGGGTCCGGTTGTAGAGGGCGTAGGCAAGGAGCAACTCGGCGGCGCGCTCGGCGTGGTCGTGCCAGCGATCGCGCTCGGGCTCGACCGGCCGGCAGTGGTCGAGGCCGCCTTCGAGGGTCGCGGCCGCGGTCAGGGTTTTTGCGACGCTATCTTTGAGCTGGGCTACAAACCCGCGCAGCCGTTCGAACAAAACCGGGCCGTTGATGCTGCCAAGTAGCGGGCGGAACGAAAGCTGATCCGTACGGTCAGAACACCCCAAAAACTCGCCGCTTACGAGTCGTTGATCAAGCTCATCGAGTGCGCGGCTTGCCAGAAACGGCGAGTAGTAGCCGCGGGCGCGGTCGAACAGGTTATGGGCCTCGTCGATGATCACCGCCGGCTTAAGGGTCGTTGCATCGGAGAATTGAGCGAGCGCTACGCTCGGATCATACATATAATTGTAATCGCAGATAACGAGTTGCACCTCGGGGATAAGCATCAGCGACAGGGCAAAGGGGCACAACCGATGCGCTTCGCCGAGCGCCCGGACGGCATCCGGATCGATCCGCGCGCCAAGCTGCAACAGTTTCTCAATCGCCCGCGATCGCTCGACGCGCGCCGGAAAATCTTCGAGAAACTCGCACACCTCCGCGTGGCACAGCAACGAACCGGAGGGGCACATGCTTTCCTTGTTACGCAGGGTGAGGCAGCGCAACGCTCCGGACGGTATTTCGGCGTTTACGCAGATGTCTTCAAACGTGCGCTCCACCAGGGGCTGTTGGGTGGTCTTGGCGGTTACGTACACGAGCTGCGTATTCTTTTGGAGAACATACCGCAACCCCGTCAACAACGCGCTCACCGTCTTACCGATCCCGGTCGGCGCCATGGCCAGCACCGGGCGGCTCGCGCTGAGGCCCGCCTCCATGACGTTCATCAATTCCGCCTGATGGGGGCGCAGGGCGGGATAGGGAAACCTCAGTTTTGCGGCGAGGTCGGCAAACCGCGCAGCTCGCTCACGCTGTTTCTCCGCTTCGCTAATCCGTTGCCGAAGCAGGTCCACCAATTGCGCGCGGGTATCGGCTGGATTAACGGGGACCAGGATCTCGCGGCTTCCGTTATCGATGAGCGAGAAGAGGATCAGGCGCGTTCGGATCGTTTGCTGCGGATGTTCGGGAGCGTAGGCCAGCGCATAGAGTCGTAGCTGCAGACTGTATTCCGGAAAGCTTTCGGCGTTCATGCGGACCAAATCGGGCATGCCCAACGACACCGACTTTACTTCTTCAAGCACGACCTCGTCGGGGCCGCGGATACAACCGTCAATGCGGCCCCGCAGGGCGACCTGAAACCCGTCGAACTCGGTGTGCAGCGCCACGGCCACTTCACTCGAGAATCCTTCGTGTTGAGCGCGCGTCCGGCGGTAATTCTGGTGAATGCGCGTGCCCAACTCCGACCGAACGCGGCCGAGCAATCCAAGGCCGCGTGCGCCCTCGCGGATCGATTCGGTCAAATCGCGAATGGCGCCGGTTATCGTGCGTTTGTTGAGATCGACTACAACGGGCATAGGGGCACCTCTCGCTCATCCAACCTCATCTAAGAAATTGTAGCAAGCGATCCAGTCGTGCATTCATTCCTCAACTATCATTGACAACTTCCACCGGGCGATGGTATTGAAAAGGCTGCAACTATTTGTACCCGAATTCAAGGGGGAGTGATAATGACTCAGTCTTCCAGGTTACTAAAAGTTGCAGAGGTGTTTCTACTGGTTGTTGGTGTGGGCATGGCCGCGGGGTGCACTTCGGATTTTGAAAAATTGTGGGAGTTTGGGACGAGCTCGCCGATCTACTCCACGCCGCTCGTCGTCGAGGACTTGATTGTTTTCGGGTCTGAATCAGGCGTGATGAACGCCGTCGATCGCAACGGCCGCACTCGTTGGCAGTTCCAGACGGCCAGCTCGGGGATCTTTGCGCATCCGCAGACGGACGGGAAGCTGATCTTTTTTGGGGCGACGAATCAGACCTTCTATGCGCTCGATTTCAACGGGCAGCTCAGATGGAAGTACATCACCCGCGACCGGATCAAGTCGGATCCGGTGGTTGAAAACGGCGTCGTCTACCTGACCAGCTACGACGGCCACGTCTATGCTCTGGCCGCTGATAACGGGAAGAAGCTATGGCAGTTCCCCCCGATGCCGCGAAGACCGGCGAGGCCAAGTCTGATGAGCCATCCGCCTCGGCGCTTTCGCCCGGTTCGTTTTCGTATGCCGCACCGGTAATCAGCGAAGGCGTGCTGTACATCGGCAACCTCGACGGCAATATGTATGCCCTCAATGTCGTGGATGGCTCGCTGAAGTGGATTTTTAAAGCCGGTGAGGGGATTACCTCGACCGCCTGGGTCGAAAAAGGCACGGTTTATTTTGGTTCGAAGGACGATCAGGTTTATGCCATTGATGCGGCCACGGGCGCCACGGTCAAATGGAAGTTTAAAACCGGCGGCAATGTGCTCAGCTCTCCCCGCATCATAGATGGGACGCTTTTTATCGGGTCCAACGATGGCAACCTCTATGCGCTCGATTCCGCTAACGGAAAAGAAAAGTGCCACTTCACGGCCAAAGGACCGGTGATCTCCTACCCGGTTTTTTACCAGGATGTGGCGATTTTCGGGGCGGGCCAGGGCGACGGGTCGATCTACGCCATCAATCGAGCCGATTGCCAGCAGGTGTGGTCTTTCAGGACTAACTATAAGATCGAGAGCGATCCGATTCTGGACGGCGACCGGTTGTACGTCACCTCAGGCGATCAAAAGCTCTACGCTTTCAAAATCAACCGCAAGGCCGCGCAGTAAGAGCCCGTTAGCGAGCGTTCCCGACAGGGGACGCGAGCTTTACGGGCTCTTATCCCCGAAGGGGATAAGAAATACTAACTTCGCTTTGCTCAGTAAGAATTTCTACATCCCCGAAGGGGATAAGATTGAGTTCCTCAGCGAAGCGAGCGTTCCAGCCACTTATTCCTTTAGGGGCCGGGTGGGGGGCGCCGGCGTCTTTCCTTGACACCCGGGGGGAATAAGTGTAATTGGTTTGGTCGCTTTTGGTTCTTTTACGAGCATATGAGGTAAGGGACGTGATTAATCACGCCCTCCTTTGCTTTTGAGTTTATTCCCGAGTAGCTCAGCCGGTAGAGCAAGTGGCTGTTAACCACTGGGCCGGGGGTTCGAGTCCCTCCTCGGGAGCCAAATTATCCCGCCCACCAACCAAGGTGGGCGTTTTACATTTTCCCATTCGATTTCAGCTGGTTGAAACGCCTCGACGTTATGGTATTGACATCCGATCTAAATGTCAGTAGATTCCAACCTGCGTAATGCTAGCAGATAGGAGCGGATATGAAGGTAGAAATGAGCGAGGTCGAGCGCCGGGTCGAGCACTTCAGGGAGGCCGCCAGGCAGGCAGGCGTCAAGCTCACCCACCAACGGCTCGAGATCTTTCGCGAAGTCGCCGCGAGCCTGGATCACCCAAGCGCGGAGGCCGTACTCAAGGCGGTTCAGCCACGGATGCCCACGGTCTCGCTCGACACCGTCTACCGAACGCTCTGGCTGCTAAACGACCTCGGCCTCGTCTCGACGCTGGGGCCGAGACGCGAGAGCGTGCGCTTCGACGCCAACCTCGTGCACCACCATCACTACGTATGCGTGCGCTGTGGCCTCACGCGCGATTTCGAGAGCGCGGAGCTCAACGCACTTAGCATCCCGGTGTTGGTGAAGGAATTCGGCAGTATCCTCGGCGCGCGCATCGAGGTGCGCGGTGTTTGCGATCGTTGCTCGAAGGAACAAGCCACGAAATCAGAGACAGGGAGTCTCAAGAAGCCGTGAAGCAAGGAAAGGAGTAAGCCATGAGCGAGAAGAAGAAACAGAAGAAGCGGGCCACCGCCGCCCGTACGCGGGTCAGAAGCAAGCGGAACGTCAAGACCGCCCAAGTCGAGAAGCTCGACCAGTGCCCGGTGATGCATGGGGTCGCCTCGAACGCCACGGGCGCGGGCAGGTCGAACCGTGACTGGTGGCCGAACCAGCTGAACCTCAAGATCCTCCACCAGCAGTCTGCTCTGTCCAATCCCATGGGTGGGGACTTCAACTACGCCGAGGAGTTCAAGAAACTCGACCTGAAGGCCCTGAAGAAGGACCTCTACGCGCTGATGACGGATTCGCAGGACTGGTGGCCCGCGGACTTCGGCCACTACGGGCCGCTCTTCGTCCGGATGGCGTGGCACAGTGCAGGCACGTACCGCGTCGGCGACGGTCGCGGTGGCGCAGGAACGGGCAATCAGCGCTTTGCGCCCCTCAACAGCTGGCCGGACAACGCCAACCTCGACAAGGCGCGCCGGCTCTTGTGGCCGATCAAGCAGAAGTACGGCAACAAGATCTCGTGGGCCGACCTGATGATCCTCGCCGGCAACTGCGCGCTCGAGTCGATGGGCTTTACGACCTTCGGCTTCGGCGGCGGGCGCGTGAACATCTGGGAGTCCGAAGAAGGCATCTACTGGGGTAAGGAAGACACCTGGCTCGGAGACAAGCGGTACCGTGGCGACCGGGAGCTGGAGAATCCTCTCGCCGCGGTGCAGATGGGCTTGATCTACGTCAACCCGGAAGGGCCGAACGGCAATCCGGATCCGCTCGCCGCCGCCAAGGACATCCGCGAGACGTTCGCGCGCATGGCCATGAACGACGAAGAGACCGTGGCGCTCATCGCCGGCGGCCACACCTTCGGCAAGACCCACGGCGCGGGTGATCCGAAACTGGTGGGGCCTGAGCCGGAAGCCGCCGGCGTCGAGGAGCAAGGCCTCGGCTGGAAGAGCAGCTTTCGCTCCGGCAAAGGTGTAGACGCGATTACCGGCGGCCCGGAAGTCACCTGGACCACGACGCCGACGAAGTGGAGCAACAACTTTTTCTGGAACCTGTTCGGCTACGAATGGGAGCTGACGAAGAGCCCGGCCGGCGCAAAGCAGTGGAGACCGAAGAAGGGCGCGGGCGCCGGTACCGTGCCAGATGCGCACGACCCGTCCAAGCGTCACGCGCCAGCCATGCTGACCACGGACCTCGCGCTGCGCTTCGACCCTGTCTACGAGAAGATCTCGCGGCGCTTCCACGAGAATCCGGATCAATTCGCAGACGCCTTCGCCCGGGCGTGGTTCAAGCTGACCCACCGCGACATGGGCCCGCGCACTCGCTATCTCGGTCCGGAGGTTCCGGCGGAAGACCTCATCTGGCAGGATCCCATCCCAGCCGTCGACCACCCGCTCATCGATGCGAAGGACATCGGCGCCCTCAAGGCCAAGATCCTCGCTTCTGGCCTGTCTGTCCCGGAGCTGGTCTCGACCGCGTGGGCGTCGGCGTTCACCTTCCGCGGCTCCGACAAACGCGGCGGTGCGAACGGGGCGCGCATCCGCCTGGCGCCGCAGAATGACTGGGAGGTCAACCAGCCACCCAGCTCGCGAAGGTGCTCGACACCCTCGAGGGGATCCAGAAGGCGTTCAACGGAGCGCAGTCCGGCGGAAAGAAGGTGTCACTCGCCGACCTGATCGTCCTGGGTGGCTGCGCTGCCGTCGAAGAGGCCGCGAAGAAGGCCGGACACAAGGTGGAGGTCCCCTTTACGCCGGGGCGCACGGACGCATCGCAGGAGCAGACCGACGTGGTCTCCTTCGCCGTGCTCGATCCGGTCGCGGACGGATTCCGCAATTACCAAAAGACCAGGTTCAGCGTGCCGGCAGAGGAGTTGCTGATCGACAAGGCGCAGCTCCTGACGTTGACCGCGCCGGAGATGACGGTTCTCGTCGGCGGCATGCGCGTCCTGGGGGCGAACCACGGAAAATCCACGCACGGCGTGTTCACGAAGCGTCCCGGGACGCTCACCAACGACTTCTTCGTCAATCTCCTCGACATGGGCACGACGTGGCGGGCGACCTCGAAGGCCGAGGACGTGTTCGAAGGACGCGACCGCGCGACCGGCGAGCTGAAGTGGACGGCCAGCCGTGTCGACCTGATCTTCGGTTCGAACGCCCAGCTCAGGGCCATCGCCGAGGTCTACGCCTGCGACGGAGCAGAGCAGAAGCTGGTGCGTGACTTCGTCGCCGCGTGGAGCAAGGTGATGAACCTCGACCGCTTCGACCTGGCCTGAGCGCGGCGACAAGCTGCGCCACATCGGCAACTGACTCAAGGCGGACGATGCCTACGGAGAGGGCGTGGCTAAGGTAATGGATATTCCCCTGATCGAGGTCAAGAAGTAGTAGTCGTCCCTCGAGGGATTGATGTAGCAAAACAAACAAGGGATGGAGGATGGTATCGGCAACCCTTTTTCACGCCGCCCCCATCTCCATTATCGCGGTTCGATAATCGTCTAGCCTGGGGAGATAATAAACCAGAAGGCCCACCGGATGGTGGGCCTTTTTCTTAACAACGCCTTGCGGTTTGACTAATCCCAACCAATGCAATAACAAAATGAAACTCGCCTCGTACCGTGAGCATGCGGAGAGCCTATTATCTGATTGAGTGGAACGTAGTTGGGCGTTGACTTTGCTCGTTTCTCGGGCCGGATAGGCGTCGTGCGCTTCTTCTCGCAGCTCGATAAGACTCGGAGTGAGGCGACAACGCTCATAGATTTGTTTGGAAGATCTTTTTGGAATATGACTGGTATGCAGGTTGGCAATCGGGGGAAAATAACTTATGAGAGTAATAAAGGCCCTGTTGATTACCGCCGGAATATTTCTGGTCGAATTCCTAGCCATTTTTCTCACCTGCATTGTTATTGTCTTCATTACTAAACCGGCGTCGAAGGCAGAAGGTGTTCTGATCGGGAAAATAACGTACCATGTATTCACAATCCTAATGATAGGAGTAACCGCCTTGTGGGCGTCTCGTGACTCAGTCCGAATCGGCCTCAAGAAGTACAAGACCGGCATATCGTACGGACCGGTGGTTTTGTTCATTGGGCTTTGCGGCCTTTGGATTATTGGATTCCCATGGTACCTGATCGTGCGAGACAGGATAAAGAAGGGCGAGGCTGCTTTAAAACCCTGACGAGCAGAGGCTTGTGTTTTGATGGTCTAAATTTTATAGTTTTAACAATTGACGGAGTTTTTCGACAAGCTCGTTAGGCATCAGGACATGAAAATCGTCGTAGATTTCATTTATCGGGTGGTAACAGGGGCACGGAATATACGGATAATCTTTACGCCTATCTTTGCCGCACTTTTCCTTTCCGTTGTTTTACTGACGGTATTTCTTGCGCTGAAGGTCGACGGGGTTTTCAATTTTTCCGGACCTGTCCGATATCCCGGGGATTATATTCTTTCCATACCACTGCTTATAATTGGCGCTTTTCTGTGGATATGGTCAGTCCTGCATTTTATGAAAGCGAAGGGAACCCCCGTACCTGTCAACCCACCCCCCAAACTTGTCAATACCGGCCCCTACGCTTACGCAAGAAACCCGATGCTGACAGGTATATTTTTCATCCTCTTCGGAATTGGGTTTATTATAGAATCTCTATCCCTGCTGTTTGTTTTTGCGCCGATCTTTGTGGTCTGCAGTGTTCTTGAATTTAAATTTATTGAAGAACCTGAACTGGAAAAACGTCTTGGCGAAACCTACCGTGAATATAAAAGAAAAACACCGATGCTGATCCCGAAGTTGTTTAAATAATGGAGCTATACCAAGTGCTACTCCGAGTTGATGGTCCCGTAGCCTTGGCCCATAGGGTAAGGACAAAATAGTCAATGCTCACCCCTCGGTGGGCATTTTTGTTAACGAAGGAAGGCTTTGACAAGCTAACCGGGATCATCATAGGGTGGGGCGTTTTGAACGTCGATAATTTCGCGAGAGAGGTCACCCATGAATAGTAGGAAACTGGAAGCGCGGGAAAACCGACTGAACCTGGTGAAGGCCCAGGTTGAGGCCCACAAGAAGGTTCTGAAGGAAAGAGGACTGGATGAGAAGGTCATCCAGAAAAACTCGATGATGCGTCACCTTCTGGCCGAGGCTCGGAAGGTCAAGCGATCCATCGAATCCCTACAGTGGGAGCCGCCCAAGAACGAGCAGGTCGAGAAGCCCGCCAAGGAGGAGAAGCCCGCTAAGGAGGGGAAGCCCGCTAAGGAGGGGAAGCCCGCTAAGGAGGCTGACCAGCCCAAGGCCCCGAAGCCGCCTAAGGAAAAGAAGCCCAAGAAGGAAAAGGAAGAAAAAGCCCCTCCGGGTTGACCACTTGCTGCGGCCCTGTCCCCGCCAATAACTAAACCGGGGCCTGCCATAACCGCGCGTGGGCAATCATGATTCCTACTCCGACACAATCGTTGACTCAGCGATGTTTTGAGAGTTAAACATAGGACTATAGTTCAGAGAGCGCTGTCCTACGCTTTATTGGAAATGAAGAGTGTGAAGGGATCAAAAGTGCGTTTGAATTTCCTATGCATGCGATCCCTATCGTAAGTATCACAGAGTCTGGAAATAGCCGGCAATAGAAATAGTTTTCAAGGTTTTTTTATCATCTACGCGCGATCAAATAATTTCCATGGGGGTAAATATCAATGGATCAACCGATGGTTAAGGCTTGGTGCGTTACTTCCAGCCGGGAGTTTGTTGTTGAACGGTTCGGCGCCGAAATTTGGCAAAAAGTTATCGATAGCCTTAGTAATAGCGATAAGACTGAAGTTGATAAAGAAATTCTGTCGACCGCCTGGTTCCCTGAAGAAACCTACCGTAATATTTTTTTGGCGATTGATAAATTTGCTCCTTCGCCCGAAGAAACTTTATATCAATTAGGACTCTATCAAGCTAAAAAGAGCGTATCAAAATTCTATATGCCATTAATAAAATTATTGAATGTGAATTTCATGCTTAAAACTTCCGCAAAAATGTGGGGTCTTGTTCATACGCATGGCAAGCTGGAAGTGGAAAAGGAGAGCGCTAATAGTGCCTTTGTTTATATAAAGGATTTTCCTACCCAGAGCAAGCCGTTTTGTAATGGGATGCGCGGTTATTTTCATGGTGTTGCCGAAATGACCGGTTTCAAAGTCGTAGAAATGAAGGAGCTTGAGTGCGTATCAGAGGGAGCGCCGTATTGTAAGTTTCACGGGGTGTGGGAGTAAAAGCTACGCACCTCCTTAGGCGAGTCTCTCGGAAAGCGCCGCCCCTGGCGATGCCGTCAACGACCAGTCAGCTGCTCCAGCTTCTCGGGATACCGAGAACCTTGCACCTTGATCTTGGATGCGGCGCTATCGATCTCACGCAGATCGGCCGGCGTGAGTTTAACGGCGGCCGCTCCGATGTTCTCGTCCAGGCGCGTGAGCTTCCGGGTGCCGGGGATTGGAACAATCCACGGCTTCTGGGCCAGTAGCCAGGCGAGCGCTATCTGAGCGGGTGTCGCCTTCTTCCGTTCTGCTATCGTGCGAAGCAGATCGACCAAGGCCTGATTCGCTTTGCGGGCTTCCGGCGTAAAGCGAGGAACGATGTTGCGAAAGTCGGAACTGTCGAACGTCGTGTTCTCGTCGATCTTTCCCGTGAGGAAGCCTTTGCCGAGCGGACTATAGGGAACAAAACCGATCCCGAGTTTCTCTAGCATCGGCAACACCTCCGCCTCGGGGCCTCTCGTCCACAACGAGTATTCGCTCTGGACTGCCGTCACGGGCTGGACTGCGTGCGCGCGACGAATCGTCTTTGCCGATGCCTCAGAGAGCCCGAAGTGCTTGACCTTGCCAGCCTGAATTAACTCCTTCACTGCTCCGGCCACGTCTTCGATGGGCACGTCCGGGTCGACACGGTGTTGATAGAAGAGATCGATGGCATCGACATTGAGCCGCTTGAGCGAGCCCTCGGCGACCTGCTTGATGCGCTCTGGACGACTATCCAAGCCGACCCACTGCGGTCCCCCCGCGGGATCGAGTTTGAACCCGAACTTCGTGGCTATCACCACCTGATCGCGCAGGGGAGAGAGCGCCTCGCCGACGAGTTCCTCATTCGTGAAGGGGCCGTAGACTTCAGCGGTGTCGAAGAACGTGACGCCGCGCTCCACGGCCGTCCGGAGGAGGGAAATCATCTCCTTCTTGTCTGCAGCCGGTCCGTAGGAAAAGCTCATTCCCATGCAGCCGAGGCCCAGCGCCGAGACCTCCAGGCCGCTTCTTCCTAATTTGCGCTTTTGCATTGTTTTCTCCTGTGATCGTCACGCGAGTTATTGAGATCTGAGAGAAGCCATGTCGATGGAGAAGCGGTACTTCACATCGGACTTGAGCATTCTTTCGTAGGCTTCATTGACCTTCTGGATGGGGATGACTTCGACATCGGCGGTGATGCTCTGTGCCCCGCAAAAGTCGAGCATCTCCTGGGTTTCAGCGATGCCGCCTATGAGCGAGCCGGAGAGATTGCGACGTCCGAACAGAAGGCCGAAGGCAGCGACCGCGAGAGGCTTCGCCGGCGCGCCGACCAGGGTCAAGGTGCCGTCGCGGCGGAGCAGGTTGATATAGGCGTTGATGTCGTGATCGGCGGCGACGGCGTCGAGGATGAAGTCGAAGCTACCGGCGTGCTTCCGCATCTCGTTGGCATCGCGGGAGACGACGACTTCGTCGGCGCCGAGGCGGAGCGCGTCTTCCTTCTTGCCGGGCGAGGTGGTGAAGACGACGACGTGGGCTCCAAACGCATGAGCAAACTTTACGCCCATGTGCCCCAGTCCGCCAAGACCAACCACGCCGACGTTCTTGCCCTGTGCGACGCCCCAGCGGCGCATGGGCGAGTAGGTCGTGATCCCGGCGCAGAGGAGTGGCGCGGCACCGGCGAGAGCGAGGTTGGAGGGGACGTGCAGGACAAAGCGTTCATTGACGACCACGCTATCGGAGTAGCCGCCATAGGTGACGCCCCCGAGGTGTTTGTCCGGGGAGTTGAAGGTGAGGGTCATGGTCGGGCAGAACTGCTCAAAGCCGGCTTTGCAATGGTCGCAGGTACCGTCCGAGTCGACCATGCAGCCGACCGCGGCGAGGTCACCGGGCTTGAACGCGGTGACCGCCGAGCCGACCTTGGTGACACGGCCGACGATCTCATGGCCCGGGACAATCGGGTAGACCGTGGGCATGAGGTTGGCCCATTCGTTACGGACTTGGTGGAGATCGGAGTGGCAGATGCCGCAGAAGAGGATTTCGATCTGAACGTCGTGTTTGGTCGGATCGCGCCGCGCGATCGTGGTGGGGGCAAGCGGCGATCTCTCACCGGCAGCGGAGTAAGCTTTCGCGTTTAACATGGATTTATCCTCCTATATACAATATTCACTGATACCCAAGTCGCTCCCGCGCTCACCCTCGGTGAGCGCACCCTGCAATATAACAAGCGCCGCGGAGAAATTATTGCCTAAAGATACGAATCGTTGACCTGATCCTCTCGATGCGAAAGCTGGCAACAGAATTTACGATGGGCGCCTTACTTGATGCGCTGAGAGCACGTCCCGCGCAGTCGTCCAACGCATGCGGAGATATCGATCATTGTCGAGCGGCTCTAGCTTTGCCCGGCCGTCGAACATGTTCCGCATGTACTGCATGCCCTGCCATGCCGGAAAAAGGTCCTTTTCTCCGGGCGCGACCGTGCGCGCGACCTTGATAAGCGTGCCGAGCATTCCCAGACCTCCGGCGCGAAACAGGCGGAACTTCTTTCCGGTTACCTCACGAGCGACCGCTGTCAGCTCCCGGGCGCTGAGTTGATCGCCAGCGATTCGTAGCATGCGAGGGGTGGACGGATCAAGAGCCGCGCTTGCCGTGAATGCAGCCGTGTCGTCCATCGTCGTGAAGTCCATGCGCTGGTCGGCATCTCCCCAATAGAGGACTCGTTTCAGTTTGAAGAGAATGAGCGGCATCTGACCGGTCAGCATATCGGTAAACGCACCATTGAAGATCGTGGTTGCTGAAATCGAAGTCTTGTCCAGGCGCTGGTGGAAGTCTCGGCGCAGATCGAGATTGCGATTCTCTCCGGGTGGAAACTTGGTGAAATCGATCGAGTAGTCGGACGGAATGAAACGGAGCACGTTGGCCTTGATCGCGGCGTCGAGTAGAGCCGTTTGCGTTTCCACGATTACGTTCCGCAATCCCTGCAGCGCGGACACCACGCAGGACGCACCCGAGCATGCCGGTGTCACTTCGGAAGCGCTGCTCAAGTCGACACGGGCAATCGCTACGCCGAGCTCCTGCAGTTGCTCAATTTTCTCTCGCGCTGTGCCGTGGCGAACAAGCGCTCGTACGCTGGCTCCCCGTTCGCGCAAAGCTCTCGCGATGCGTCCGCCGAGATTACCGGTAGCTCCCGCCACAACGATGATCGAGTCATTCATGATCCCGATATTAACGAAAGAGCAAGGTTAATGCAATTTGATAATAACTTCTTACCGACTCACGACTGGAAGGAAGTGAGGCAGTTAGAAGTTATTATCCTTGGCCCGTAGGGACAAGGACTCAAACACGTTCTTACCGGATCGCGACCGAATGGGAGCGAGGCGGGGGTCTGTCCCTGGCTGATAACTCGTTATTTCATTCGAACAGTATCTTTTGGTAAACGTCACGCTCATGACGTATAATTCTTGGAGATCGCTGCCTCGCAACGTCGTGAGGCTGGCGTGCTCGGCCAAACTCAAAGGGGGAGTTTGCATGCCGTCCAATGGTGAAACGAGCACGACTCAGAGCCAGCAGCGCATCGAGGAGCTGATCGAGTTCCTGCCGGACATCGTTCTCCTCGTCGCGCCACACGATACCTGCATCCTTGGCGCCAACGCCGCCGCCCTCAGCGCCTACGGTTACAGCCGCGAAGAGTTGCTCTCTCTCTCAGTCCGGAAGCTTCGCGCTCCGGAGACCCAGGGCGCGATCACAGGCCAGATGGCCTTGGCTGACGCCGCCGGGACGCGGTTCGAAACCGTTCACCGGAGGAAAAACGGGACCACCTTCCCCGTCGAGGTGAGCTCGCGGGGCGCGACACTCGGCGGCGAGCGCATCTTGCTGAGCGTCGTTCGCGACATTTCCGAGCGCGTGCGTGCAGAAGCGGCATACCGAGAGATGTCCGAGCGACTACGGCTGGCGAGCAAAGCCACGAGAGAGGTAATCTGGGACTGGGATATTGTTGCTGACGCGCAACAATGGAATGAATCCGGAACGGAGGTTTTTGGTTGGACCGATATTGTAACGCAGCCGCAGAATGCTGCCTGGTGGGTGGAGCGCGTCCACCCGGACGACCGGGACAGGGTAGATCGGAATTTCTTCGCCGTGGTGAACGACCCGGCGCAAGACCGATGGCATGACGAATATCGATTTCAAAAGGCTGACGGAAGCTGGGCTGAGGTCCTCGATCGCGGCTATGTGCTGCGCGATGATCGAGGTAACGCCATACGGATGATAGGATCCATGCTCGACGTCACCGAGCGCGTACGGGCCGAGGAGGCGCTCAGCGTGAGCGAGGAGAAGTTCAAAAAGGCGTTTATGACCGGCCTGGATGCGATCTACATTGCCGCTCGCGACGAAGGCCGGGTCGTCGATATCAACAACCAATTCGTCAGTGTTTTTGGCTACGAGCGCGATGAAGCTATCGGGAAGACGTCTCTGGATCTGAATCTGTACGAAGACCCAAGTGATCGAACTCGCTTGCTCTCCCAGCTCAAGGAAAAGGGGTTCGTGAAGGACCTGGAAATGTGGGGCAGGAACAAGAACGGCGATCGGATCCGGGTCTCGCTCTCCATCAACAACCTGTTCATAGGCAACGTGCCACATATTCTCGGCGTAGCCAGAGATGTCACGGAGCGTGAGCGGGCGCGGGCACAAAAGGAGGATCTCGAAAACCAGCTCCGCCAATCCCAGAAGATGGAGTCGATCGGACGTCTCGCGGGCGGAGTGGCACACGATTTCAACAACATGCTCAGCATCATCCAGATGAGTGTGCAGCATGCCATCGGGACGGTGGACCCGTCTCTCTCGCTCTATGGCGACCTGACCGACATCCGCACGGCAGCCAACCGTTCGGCGGAACTTACGCAACAACTGCTGGCGTTTGCACGCAGACAGACGATCGCCCCCCGGGCGCTCGACCTGAACGAGTCTATTGGGGGCCTGCTCAAGATTCTCCGTCGGATTCTGGGCGAGAACCTCGCGCTCTCCTGGCACCCGGGGTCGGGCCTGTGGCCGGTCCTCATAGACCCTTCCCAGGTTGACCAGATATTGACCAATCTGTGCGTCAACGCGCGTGACGCCATCGCCGACATTGGCACGGTCAGCATCGAGACTTCCAACCGAAGCATCGATGAGAATTTCTGCACCAGTAACCCGGGGTTCGTGCTCGGGGACTACGTGCAGGTGTGCATGAGCGATAACGGTTGCGGCATGGACGCAGAGACGCAGAAGCGCATCTTCGAGCCGTTCTTCACCACCAAAAGCGGGGGCAAGGGCACTGGACTCGGGCTGGCTACGGTGTATGGAATCGTCAAGCAGAACAACGGCATTATCACCGTCACCAGTGCGCCGCAGCAGGGCACGACGTTTACGATCTACCTGCCCCGGTACGTGTCCAAGGCCGCCCAGGCGGGGGCAGAGCAAGCACGTCCGACACGGTCGGGCCGTGAGACCATCCTGGTAGTGGAGGACGAGTCTGCGATCTTGAGGTTGATCACGAGACTGCTCAAGGAGCTCGGATACCGCGTGTTGGCGACGCGCACTCCAGGTGAAGCGATCCGCGTTGCTCGTGAGCACCTGGGTGACATCCACCTGCTCCTGAGCGACGTTGTGATGCCCGAAATGAACGGCCGCGACCTGGCGAAGAACGTGCTGTCCCTTTACCCGGGAGTTAGGTGCCTATTCATGTCGGGTTACACAGCCGATATCATCGCCCACCACGGTGTGCTGGAGACCGGGGTGTCCTTCATTCAGAAACCATTCAGCGCTGGGGATCTGTCTGCCAAGATTCGAGAGGTATTGGAGAATGCGCAGGGCAGCTGAGATCCGCCCTGGCGATGCAAAAAACCGGTACCTAGGCCTTCGCGATAGCCGACCACGATACCAGGAGATACGTATGAAACTCGTCCTTCAACCACAAACGATATTGCTCCCCTCTCCGGTGCTCATCATAGGAACGTATGGCTCCGATGGCAGGCCCAATATCATGAATGCCGCCTGGGGAGGAATTAAAAGAATTTCCCTATGCGCTTGAATGCAATCTGGTCAAGCAGGTCGATCTCGGCCTGCATACCATGTTCATTGGGGAAATTGTCGGAATGGTCGCCGATAGCGAGGTTCTCAATCCCAATCAAATTCCAGACATCGAGAAGGTGCGACCAATGCTGTTTGGTTCATTCGGTAGTATGGCGTATTATTCTATCGGCGACAAACTTGGCGACGCGTTCTCCGTCGGAAACGAATTGCGACGGAGCTAATCGACCACCCACGGGGTTTGCCTTGAAATGGCTCATCATTATTTTATCAACCGCAATTATGGCGTGTGCGACCATGTCTGAAAGAAAAGCTGCAGTCACCTATGTCGGGAATGAAAAGCTTCCGGTGGTTCTTGAAGGTTATCCGGGGA
Source organism: uncultured delta proteobacterium (assembly GCA_963754925.1). Classification (GTDB taxonomy): domain Bacteria; phylum Myxococcota; class B64-G9; order B64-G9; family B64-G9; genus CAVWHX01. The sequence continues at coordinate 107,763 of CAVWHX010000009.1, read as the reverse complement.
ATATCCGTGACGGTAACGTGTTCCGCGATCCCGACTACGAGATGGACCTTTCATTCGCACGAGTCATACAATGGAGGCTTTTTTCTTCAAATCCGCAGTCTGAGGAAAAGAAGAACGATCCTTACCGGCTCACCGTTCTCCGAGCACCGCAAATATTCGGCATGAAGGAAGACATGATCGTCTGGCTTGGCCAGTCATCGTTTCTTATACGGATAGATGGAAAAACCCTGCTGCTGGACCCCGTGGTCGGCGATACCACTTTTAATACGAGGAAATGCGATAGGGCGATTGAGGTAACAGATATAAAAGGGATTGATTATCTTCTGGTATCGCACACGCACTTCGACCATCTCGACAAATACACTATCAGAAACAGCAAGTTGTCCGGGACAAAGGCGCTGCTGCCGCTGCGCATGGGTGGGCTCGTGAGAGGTTTCAATCCGTCGCTAACCGTTGAAGAGGCCGGGTGGTTTCAAAAATACCATACCGACGGCCCGGAGGTTTATTTCCTTCCGGCGCGGCACTGGTCGGCGCGTTCTCTCAATGACAGAAACCATGTGCTTTGGGGCAGCTACATTATCAAAGGCAAAAACAGCACCATTTATTTTGCCGGCGATTCGGCATACGGGACACATTTTGCGCAGATAGCCAAGCTTTTCCCAAACATAGACATCGCGCTGCTGCCGATCGGCGCCTACAAACCCGATTACATCATGAAGCAAAACCATATGTCGCCGGACGACGCTGCCAAAGCCAGCAATGACCTCAAGGCCAAGGTTTTTATTCCCATGCACTACGGCACCTTTGACCTTTCGGACGAACCGCCGGGCGAACCACTCCGGCGTATCAAGGAACTATCTTCAACCAAAATGCTTGATGCGGAGCTCAAAATAATTCAGCCGGGAGAGATTCTATTTCTTTGAAAATCCAATTCTCCCTCATGACGGAGCCCTCATAGAATTCTCATGTTGGTTTTCTCCAGCGCGTTGACACGTTCCGAGTTCGTACATACGTTCCTATTTCAAACCAGTGCGGGGATCTCGTGTCCCCTTTGCGACGAAGGAGCAAGAAAATGAAAAATACATTCTGTCATGTAGAGCTCAGTACAGATGACCCTGCGAAAGCCAAGGCCTTTTACGGCAAGCTCTTCAGTTGGACCTTTGAGGACCTGCCCATGCCCGAGGGCGCCTACACCATGATCAAAACAGGTGAGGATCCGGGCGGCGGGCTCATGAAGAAACCGAATCCGAAAATGCCAACGGCATGGCTCACGTACGTAATGGTGGACAGCGTCGAAGAGACCGTCTCTAAAGCTCGCAAACTCGGCGGAAAGATCCTTATGGACAAGACGCCGATTCCGGAGATGGGCGCCTTCGCCGTGCTAGCCGACCCCACCGGCGGCGTGATCGGCGTGTTCGAATCGTCGGAAAAGTAGTATCTCTGGCCGACTATTCCTTCCAAATACCCCCATCAGGAGTAGCGGTCCAGCCCCGACTGAATGGTCTCCCTGGCCTTGCTCAAAAACTCGTTTATGTTTTCGGCACGGTAGCCAGTTACATCCATCTTTTTATGAATTATGAGCTTTGCCCTGCCCGGTAAAAGGTTCAAGGTATGGGGCGGCAGTATCCTGCCGGTATTTATCACCGTTACCGGCAGGATCGGCACACCGATATCAATTGCAAAAATAAACGCGCCCTTCTTAAACTCCCCCAACCTCCCGGATTTCGATCTAGTTCCTTCAGGAAAAAAAAGTACCGAGGTGCCGTTTACGATCTTCTGCTTCGCCGCATTGATGGATGCAATGGCTTTTTCATGGTTCGACCGGTCGATGAATATATGCCCTACCTTCTCGCATCCGATCCCTAAGCCCGGAATTTTTCGAAGCTCCTGTTTGAGCACCCACTTGAAATCAACGCCGATCCAGCCATACAAAACAAAGATATCAAAATGGCTCTGGTGGTTTGATACAATAACGTAGGATTGCCTCTTATCGATATTTTCTTTTCCAATGACCTTTACAAAAATGGGGGTCATATAACCGTTCAGCCGCGACCATACAGCACCTCCGATAAAGCTTCCGATCTTCTGATTTACAAAAGTGGCTAATATTGTCGCGATTGCGCCGAATATCAACGTGGAACAAACCAGAAAAGGAATATAGACAAGGTACTTATATGGCTGATAGAGCAATACCAATATTTTTTTCAAAGCAATCTCCGGTAACTATCTTATTTCGAAGCTAATACTAATGCAATGACATCGAAGAACCGGTAGTGGGTCAGTTAGAGGCTTACGGGTATTCGTCGAACGACACGCGACCGAAACATACCCTAAAGGATAAGAGACTGTAACGCTCACTTCGTTCGCTAACAGTCTCTAATTAACCGCTCAAAATTGAAAAATTCAGTGTGCAAGTGCAGCCTGGGTGCTAGAGCTTGTTGCCGAACAAAGTGAGGCTTACAAGCTCTTGTCCCCTTGTGGGATAGACGGTCGCCTGCCGAACACCCGTAAGCCTTTTGCAAACTGACCCACTACCGAAGAATCATGCAGGTTCGACCGTGATTCATCATGCCGGTGCAACAACGCGAAGACACGAAATCAATGTCTTTTAGACGTTTTTTATGGCATTAGTGAACAAGCTCTTACCAAGAAAGCGTATGGTGTAAATTTTCCACCTTAACCAAAGCTTATCATTCATTAAGGAGGGAAACCAAGATGCGAATTAGTAAATCTTATGCGTTGAAACCGTTATATTCCCGCTGGCTGACATTGACCATTCTTCTATTCTCTAGCGCCATCCTTATGTCCGAATGTTCCAGCGGGAGAACCTCCACGGTAAAAACCGCTCGTGACGATAAAGGCGTGTGGTTCATTACCGGTTCGGAGCAGGACAAATTATATGATGTATTTGAAGCAATGGGCTATGCCGTCGCCACCGACCGTCTTTGGCAGGCGGAGACCTTCAGACGGTCCGCCCGGGGAAGGCTGGCCGAGATATTCGGCGCCTTTCTGCTAGACCAGGATGAATTAGCACGTACGACCGGCTATTCCGATCAGGAATTGCAAAACGGTTACGATTCCTTGGATAAGGAGTCCCAGGACGTGGTCAACGGGTATGTGGCGGGCTTCAACAGACGCATAGCCGAGATTCGCAAGGATTCTTCTCTGCTTCCCTATGAATTTTCCGCAGTTGGCATTACGAGTACGACGCTTGAGGACTGGACGTATAAGGATGTATTTGCATGGGGTGCGGCGATGATGAGAAGGTTCGATCCCGAAGCGCAGAGTCAGGGACAGATCGATAACGCGGCATTGTACCAGGGGCTTGTGGCCGCCTATGGAGCCGAGCAGGGAACGAGTATGTTTGAGGATTTACGATGGATCAACGATCCCGACGCGCTGACCTACATACCCAAACCTCTCAAAGTTTTGGCCGCTCAAAAATCAACCGCGGCAACGCGATCCCCGCTGATGAAAAATCATCCTTCGTTCCCCGATTTGCGGCAGGTCGCCCAACGCATGGCCGAGAGGCAGTCGCGGATCGACCAGAGTCTGAAAAAGATAAACGCCTACGTAAAGATGGGCAGTTATGCCTGGGCGATAAAGGGGAGCAAAACGGCCACCGGTAATCCTATACTCTACTCCGGTCCGCAGATGGGATTCAGCGTGCCCTCGGTCATCGGTGAGGGCTCCCTGCGGGCCGGCGGTTTGAATGTCTCCGGTATGATTATCGCGGGTCTACCCTGCATCGTTATCGGGCGTACGCCCCACCATGCCTGGTCCATGCAAGTGGGTCATGCCCATACCGTGGATTATTACCTGGAATCCGCAGATGCTATGGTCCTTAACCGGACGGAGACCATCAAGGTGCAAGGCGCCGCCGATGTGGTTCTGCCCATATACCGGACTGCTCATGGACCCGTTATTAATACGAACCCCGTCATTTCTTGGAAGTATTCCCAGTGGGGGTATGAATTTAATGTTCTTAAGGCGTATCTTGGCCTCGCCCGGGCGGAAAGCATGGACCAATTCGGGGCGGCCATAGAACTCGTGCCGGTATCCATGCATTTTACATACGCCGACAACGATGGAAATATTGCGTACTGGATGTCGGGAAGGGACCCCGTCCGTCCGTACGGCGAATGGCGGTTGCCGCAGGGCGCCGCGGGGACACCCCTTGAATGGGACGCGGCAAACCTTATACCCCGTTCAACCGATCGCAATACCAGCCAGGGATACTACTGCGGCTGGAACAACAAGACGAATGCAGGCTACACCAATTCATGGAATAATAGCGCATACTCCTTCGGCCCGTTCCACCGGGCCCATGTAATAAACGACTACCTTTCCGCCAATAACAATCTGACCTTTGATCAAATCAGAGACCTTGCGCTCAACATCGCCACCACCGACTCCATCGGCAACGGGGGGAATCCCTGGAAGTTTGTGTCTGATTATTTCATCGCCGCGGTAAACGCTGCTCCGGATGCACCCGTTGCCGCTCGTTCAGCGGCCCTTGACCTTCTGGCTGCGTGGGACGGACATTTCGTTGACGGGGGAGTCGCAGCCTGGCCTACCGGAACGAACCGCGCCGATGCATGGGAGCTTATGGACGCCTGGATCAAAGAGGTTATAACCCTCACGTTCGAGGAGCTTAACGCTTTTCCAACGGCAATAGACGACCTGGTGCTCTTCAATGTACTCCTCCACGGCATCAGATCAGGAGGTCTGACCAACTACTACAACTGGTTCCAGAATACATCGGATCCTACGGCGCCTCAGACCGCCAACGCTATCATCGTAAAGGCGCTGGACAATGTCCTTGCCACCCTGGGAGCCCAGCCCTGGGGCGCCAATGCGCGGGGAGTTATCACGTTTAGCCACCCCCTGCTGGGAAATGTATGGGAAATACCCTTCTCATCGCGTTCCACCTACGCGCACATCGTCGAATTCGGCAGTTCGGGTCCCCTCGGGATTCAAAGCATGTTCCCCCTGGGAGAATCGGGCAACATATCAGTGGGTGCGGATAATGCGCCCGTGAAGGACGCCAATTTCTTAAGCATGACTGATGTGTTCGACGATTTTGTATACCGAGACTTCCCACTGTTTACGCAGTAGCCGCTCAGATTATTCAGTCGCCTCTATTTGTTTTCCCTCATTTTTCGGTGCGTTTTGAAAAATCATTTGAGATAACCATGCATTGAATAGGTTGCCGCTGGCTGAGCCCTCTCCGCCCCCAACCAGAACCTGGGGTACAATCTGAATCTTACCAGCCGCTATCTCCTGAATGAGTTTGATTACCGCTACATTCTGCTGACCAATGGCCTCTTTTTGGGCATTATAGGCAGCGGCAACACCGTCACCCTCAATCTTGCTTTTATAAGAATTGCCGTCAGCCACCAGTATGGTAGATTCTTTTGTCCCTTGAGCCATCAGTATGGTGGATTCTTTAGTTCCTTGAGCTTGGAGAATCACCGAGCGCCTGTTCCCGTCAGCTTCCTTAACTCTGGCCTCAGCCATATCGTTATTGATGTCTATAGATAATTTGGCATCAATAACATCTTTCTGTTTATCCGCCCGGGACGATTTCTCCATGACCGCAATGCGTTTTTCTTGAGCTAGCGCCTCCTGGTCGTACTGGGCTTGCTGCTGATTGGCAATCTCCTTCTTGGTTTGAGTATCCAGCAAATCTTTAGGTATATCGATATAAGCAATGAGTAAGTTTTGGGCCTCTACGTTGTACTCAGAAAATCTTTCTTTGGCATGTGCCAGCGCTTCGGTCTGTAAGTCCGTCCGGCTTTGGAAAAAGTCAATCGCTTTCTTCTCTCCGGCTTTATTCCTGAAAGATGAATCAATCAGCGGATGCACGATTTGATCAATCAGATTGGCCACCGACCCGAATCTCGCTATGATGTAGGCCGCATTGCCCGGTTGAATTCGAATCACCATTCGAACATTGACTTCCAGTTGAAAGCCATCTTTAGAAGTCACCTTCAAGGGATCAAAACTGTACAGAACCCCCGCAGCCTTAGCCTCCGTCGGTTTAACTCCCTTTACCTCTGTCCCGATTCTTCCCTCGCTTGCCCAATCGATGGTGACGGCGGAAGTAGGCACTTGATAGGCGGTGAAGGCAATCGCGTTGAGATTGTATTTCCCCGGTGCTATCGGCTCTCGCCAAATGCCGCGAGTATATTTGTTGGTTATCAGTATCTTCTCAACATCTTCATGGATCGGACCACAGAGTTTTCCTTCACCGGTAGTTCGATCGGGCCCTTCGGACGTCCTTTCCAACTCCAGCCCCACGTTGGACCTGATGACCGCCACATATCCCGGAAGGACCTCGGCGACATATTCAAGTTTAATATCAAATAAGTTCGGATTGATGTAATATATTCCCGGCTGCAGGGTATCCAACTGCGGTCCCCGGTATCCTTTGCTATCGATAAAGAGCTGCCCATTTTGATAAGCTTTGTGGTCTACTTCGGTACCGTCATCATTTAAAGCCTTCGGGGCGATGACATAGCCAGTAGGTAAAGGAATACCATCTCTGGCAACAGCGATACCAATGGTATTCTCAGCTATTTTTACCGCGGGAGCTTTGGTAATATAGAACAGTCTGGAATTGATCCGGTAGGTGCCGGGACGTAGAATTCCAACCTGTGGTCCCTTCTTTCCATGGTTGGCTAAGAACATCTCTGCATCTTGAAATTGATTACACTCGACTTCGTCAGCTAACACTCTACCTTTAGGTAGTGGTTCGCCGTCAATAGATTCGATGATGCCGATACTAGCAATATCTACCGTCACTACCGGAATTTTTGTAAATGACCAAATTATAGGCATCCTCCAATAGAGCCCTGGCATCAACGTCCTGGCCTGAACCCCTATTTCCCCGTGGCGCGCGATTATTTGTCCTTCAGGCATTTTTTTGCCAAACATGTTTTTAGTAAGGATGCCGACTTGATTGGGACCAATCAAACAAAAACCTTTAAGGATAACCACCAGAACAATAAAAACGACTAGACTTAAGACAACCCATCCTATCATTTCTGTCATCATGGTATTTCTCCTTTTTTGTTCTCAATACCCTTCGGGCTTTGAGTGCTCCAGCGAGATTGAAAGCCTAACAAGTTATTCTATAGTTTCTGTATAGCTCCATAATGTTAGTTATACCCTCATAGCACCTTGCAACGACAAGTCGTATGTTTCCAGTCGATCCATAGACTATTGCCCACTTGTTTTTCGTGAATCCTATGTGGCGACAGTACATAATCTCTTGCGATTCTTTTCAACCAATTTTTTCGCCTTTCTGTAAATCATATTTGTCAGGTTCTACGGGAGTCAGAGGACTCCTGGGGAGGTTCCAGCCGATCGGCAACCCATTGTAAGAAAATAGGTATCTAAGAGGGTAGCCCGATTTGGCTGCGGTTGAGTCGCTGGTTGGGCGGCCAATAGTTATTTGTTTGGAAGTTTGAGGTAAGCGGTCTTGACCGCATCAGCCCCATATTTTCTCTCAAGCCTTCGAACCGTAAAATGTCCCCGAGCCATGTTTTGAAAATGGTCCATGAAGATTAAGTTGATTAGAGCGCCGCCAGCTGCGCCAATGGCTGGAATTGCTTGAGCCGCTGCTTTTTCGGACACATTAATGCTGAAGCGCTCGGCTATTTGGGAAATCAAACGAACGATCGCCGGCGCCCCTTCTTTTGCAAATCCCCTTTCTGCAATGAACTCAGCCGCCTCAGAGACGGCCTTGGCGAGACCTGCACGAATGGCAAAGTAACCAGATTCAGCGGCATCGTCCTTGGATGTTCTTCCTCCCAAAGCAAATACTTCTATACAGGCAAGCTGTGCAATCGGTACGTGCAGATTCTCTCCTTCACTACGGGCGATGTCAGCAATCGACCGCAGCATTATGGTGGTGGAAATTGGTAGTTCTACAATGAGTGCCGGGAGACCGAACCATCCAGCTCCAGCTCCTGTCGCGGTGACCGCAACCTTGTGCCACATATCCTGAGAAGGCAATTGAACAGCCTTGTCTAGCGTTCTTAATGCGCCATCAAGAGCTATCCCGAGTGCTTTTCGAGTTGCATCGCCGATTACTTCCGACCATTTGTTGGGTAAGAGCTCTAAACCTTTCTCGATGGGTATTCCTACTACATTGGTGACCTTGATTGCGATGTTTGGATTTTCAAGGTGCAGCTTAGCAGTTTGAAGATCGCTGAGTTCTTCTTGGGTTAGCTGCATGATAGTTCCGCCTTAATGCGCTCGTTCGATCTTTTACTTAATGACATTTCTAAACACCAGAACCATTATTAAAAGAAATAAACCTATACCCATTAAAATATAACCAGAAATATAAAAAGATCGATATAAGCGTGACATTTGCTTCGCACCAAAAGAGACACGTATACCTTTTTTAAAAACTGAGATTTTGGCTATTAGGAATAAAACAAACCCCATCAAGTACAAGAGAAAAATAATAATGATATACACAGTTGAGTGGCACATCGACATGACTATAATTGAGCAAAAAATTATTGGGCCAAGAAGGAAGAAGAGATTAAATATGAATTCACCACGTCTCATTGTTATTTAGAATCCATATCCCTGGGCTAAGCGGTGCGGAGCACCCGCCAGCGCTCTTGTTAGGGCTAACGAAACTCCCAAAGAACTTCATCCGAACCCCGCGACCCCGGACGCCCCCGCCCAATACCGCACTTTGGAATTGTCCACAAGAAAGCCCCTCTCTCTTGCTCCGTCCGGCGGCGATCAGGCTGCCAGTCGATCGGCAACCCATTATAATATAATAGTTTTCTAAAATGATTGCAACTAGTTGTGAGTAGGGAGCGGTGAAGATAGCCGTTAGCTTAAATAAACTGACGTTGAGTTAAACCTTGACAATGAATGAACACAATTATATTGTTGTGTCGATGATACCGGACTTCGTTGACATCGGTGCATCTTGGATGGTGCTACCTCCGGTGACCTGCCCCCCAAAAACTGGACCATTTTCAATGAGAGTTCCTTCGGCTAGAATGCCGGAAAGGAGCTTGCTCAATGAAAGGGAAACGGTTTTCTGAGGATAAGATCATCGGGATATTGAAAGAAGCCGAAGCGGGGGTGAAGCTGTCTGATCTCTGTCGCACACATGGCTTCTGCGAACAAACGTACTACCGTTGGAAATCCAAGTACGGCGGGATGGACGTCAGCGAGGCGCGGCGGCTGAAGCAGCTTGAGGAAGAAAACCGAAGGCTGAAGCGTGCCGTGGCCGATCTCACTCTCGACAACCAGATCTTGAGGGATATCAACTCAAGAAAATGGTGAAGCCCGCAGCGCGAAAGCAGGCCGTTGTGCATGCCCGCGAGGAATTTGGGGTGAGCGAACGACGCGCCTGCGGGCTGATGAGGATCGGGCGATCGAGCTTTCGGTACCGTTCGGTAGGCCAACTGTATCCGCAGTTGCGGGAGCGTCTTTTAGAGCTTGCGGCGCAGCGGGTACGCTTCGGATATCGACGGTTGCAGGTGTTATTGCGGCGGGAAGGGTATGTGGTGAATCACAAGCGGGTGTATCGGCTGTATCGGCAAGAGGGATTGAGCGTGAGGAAGAAGCAGCGCAAGAGATACCGGAGCATCGCGCGGCAGCCGCTGCGTCTTCCGGAAGGACTCAACGAGCGATGGTCGATGGATTTTCTATCTGATTGTCTCTCAGATGGGCGACGGTTGAAGGTGTTGAGCGTGCTGGATGAATTCAGTCGAGAGAGTCTTGCCTTACCCGTAGACACGTCCATTTCCGGCAGCCGGGTGGCCAGGATTTTGGACGATATTGCCGCTGAACGGGGTAGGTATCCCGAAGCGATGGTGACGGATAACGGTCCGGAGTTCACGAGTCGTGCGCTGGACCTCTGGGCGTACCGGCATGGGGTGCAGTTGCATTTTATCGAGCCGGGCAAGCCGGTGCAGAATGCCTTGATCGAAAGCTTCAACGGCAAATTTCGAGATGAATGTCTCAATCAACATTGGTTTATAAATCTACAAGATGCTCGTAATAAAATCGAATCATGGCGGATGGATTACAATCATGTGCGGCCGCACAGTTCGCTGGGACAGGAGACACCGGCGGAGTTCGCGCGACAGTTTTCAGAGCTTCGGTCGCCTCCGGCTCCCTTCGCTCTGAAAACTGGTGTTGCTATGGATAAAGGAACGATGGTTAACCATGAACAACTCTCATAGAGAGTGGTCCTATGAACGGGGGCACGTCACCGGGGATTCACGATGCAACACTTCAAGAAGTAAGGGAGCGGTTCGGAAGTTCTGAGGTTAGACGAAAGCTGTTTTTTGGATTGGTGAACGCCTGTAGATTGCTTAAGGCGGCAGGATGCAAAGAGGTGTTCCTGGATGGGAGCTTTGTAACGGAGAAACCGAGACCTGGTGACTATGACGTGTGCTGGGATCCTACTGGTGTTGACACTGTAAAGCTAAACCCAGTGTTCTTGGATTTCTCAGACAAACGTCGCAAACAGAAATTGAAATACGGAGGTGAATTCTTCCCGTCGAGCGCACGAGCAGATAGTTCTCTTTTCTTCGTAGATTATTTCCAAAAGGACAAAGAGACGGGAAAGAAGAAGGGGATTATTCGCCTGCATCTCAAAGAATTGGGTGGAGGCTAGTGTGATGATTTCGAACGAACGTCAATATCGCATATCGAAGCGGAGGCTTGGTGAGTTACAGAAGGGAATCGAAGAATTCGATTCGCGAGCTGTTGCTAACCGTGTGGGATCGGAAATTCTGGCAACAGCGGAGCTGGAGGCACTTCGGAGCGAGTTAAAAGTGCTCTCAGACGAAATACATGAATATGAGGAACTCAAGTCGGGTGGAGTCACCAAACTCGAAGCAGCAAGCCTAGACGAATTGCCTCGGATTCTAATTCGGGCGCGTATAGCCAGAGGCTTATCACAACGACAGCTCGCTGAACTAGTTGGGTTAAAGGAGCAACAGATTCAGCGGTATGAGTCTGATGAGTATTTCATGGCAAGTCTACGACGTCTTCGAGAGATTGCTGAGGCACTGAACCTAAAGATAACTGAGTCCGCTCGGATAGTGGATGAGTCTTTGTCTCGGAGAGCGAGGAATTTAGAGAAAATTGACTGGAGCAAGTTTCCTATTAGGGAGATGTATAAGCGAGGCTGGCTTGAGGGGTATTCTGGATCGCTTGATGCAGCACTGCGTAACACTGAATCACTTGTCGAAGATTATATAACCAGTGTTTCTCGAAAGCCAGCAGTTGCATTACACAGCATGAAGGTACGCTCTGGTTCATCAGTTGATAAATTTTCGCTCTTGGCATGGGAATGCCGTGTTATTGCTTTGGCAAAGCGGGCTGACGTCGGAGAAAGATATCGACCTGAGCTACTAACCTCAGAGTGCATTGCGGAACTCGTGAGGAGTAGTGCTCTGCCAAATGGGCCGGCCTGTGCGAGGACTATCCTGCAAAAGGCAGGTATTCCACTTGTAGTAGAGTCGCATTTGCCCAGCACTCATTTGGACGGAGCAGCGATTCTATATGATGGATACCTGCCCATAATTGGCTTGACGCTTAGGTACGACCGTCTTGACAACTTCTGGTTTGTTCTTTTCCATGAGATCTTTCATGTCTTAAAGCACCTGCAGAAGGGTGCAATCGAAGGGGTTTTCGACGATTTGGATGCTTCTGACGAGGATAAGAGTGAAGTAGAGGCGGACAAGCTTACGGGGGAGGTGCTTATACCAGCTGCGATATGGAGCCGTGCACTTGCGCGATACGTGCGGTCACCGCAATCGGTGAAGATGCTGGCGGAACAGCTAGGTATAAGCTCAGCAATTGTGGCTGGTCGAATCAGGTATGAGGCCAGGAATTACGTCATTCTAAATGACTTGGTGGGGCAAGGTGAAGTGCGAAAACATTTCCCGGAAGCGTCGTTTGGCATCTGAGAGTAAGGAGGTTGTCGGTGGAAGTTAATAGGATGCCATACGTTCCTTGCCTTCGCTGGAAACAGGGCGAATATCAAGCCCTGAAACACCTTTCAGCTGGTGCGCGGCAAAGCATACTGCCTCTGATCGAGGTTGCTGAAATCGGTTTCGATTTTGAGAAACAGAAGCAATCTAAAACAATCGATGAGCATCTTAGCCCATTTGCCCAACGAGTCAGTGAGAAGTGGGGAAGAGATGAGTGCCTTGTTGACTTGCGGCTCGTGGGAGCATCGAATCGTATGCTCAAAGGCGAGGATGCGCTGACATTCGTATTTGATGACTTAAAGCTAAAAAGGCACTTGCTATCCCGGTTGTTAGGCTAGTAGAACCGCCAGGGATGCAGATGTCTATTAGGAGGATTGTTGGGGCGGACGGGCGTGGATTGGCTCTTAGGTTACGTATCGATGAGACGGCAAATAAAGGCTTTTTAGGCTTGGTAAAGGATCTGATTGAGGGCTACGGCCTGAAACCAGAGGATTGTGATCTAATCCTTGACTTAGAAGCACCGAATTTTGATCCGATGGACGGGTTTGTTAATATCCTGGAGGAGATTATTAGGGTTTTTCCTAACTTGGATCGTTGGCGAAGGTTGGTGTTGATCGGGACATCGTTTCCATCCACGATGGCAATTGTTGGACTTGGGGCTTCAATTATTCCTAGAAGTGAGTGGAGTATGTACAAGATGCTTGCGAGTCGGCTAGCACAGTTAGGTGTTCGGGTCCCATGTTTTGGTGACTATGCGATTAACCACCCCGAAGTTCCCACTATAGATATGAGAATAGTGAAACCATCTGCAAGCATAAGGTATACAGTTGATGACGGGTGGCTTTTAGTAAAGGGAAAGAACGTCCGTGATAATGGGTTCGACCAATACCGCGATTTGTGTAGCATGGTTGTAGGAGCAAAAAAGTACTACCGCGGGTGGAAGTTTTCAAAAGGAGACGAGTACATCTATAAATGCTCGCAAGGTCAAGCTTCGACCGGCAATCTGACTACGTGGCGATGGGTTGGGACGAACCACCATTTGGAGATGGTGGCGCAAGATGTGGTCGCGCTGGGCGTTGTTTGAGATAGGTTCTAACGGCTCGACGCAGGTCGTGGGAATCGAGCATCTCGACAAGATACCTGTAGAGACTGGATCTGGGCTCCCTGAGTCGGGTGCCTCTTGCGCCAAAGCTACTTAGCAATTCAATTGCTTCATCCCGCCATAAGAGCTGGGCAACTGCGTAATCGTTGACGCTGACGTTGGGTTTGGAGGGACGCACGCGTTCGAATCGAGTACCCCCTCGCGGGCCTTTAGTGACGGATATGACGCCCCACCATGGAGGGATTAGTGCAACCGCGCGAAGGAGGTGACGAGTCGCAACAATGATATAAACTCGGTCGAATACGGCATTATAGCTTTCGATCTGTGACCTCAATCTTTCCAGAGAGTCTTGATCGCTCTTTATTTCGTAACCTGAGAGAGTCTCATTTATAACAACGATATCTGCTCGCGATCTGCCATGTTGGAGACCAAATTCGTCAATTACGCGAGTCGCCGTCTGGGCATGGTGTCTTCGGAGAAGCCTTCGGTGAAAGGCATGTCGGATTTGCGCGTCGTTCATACTTGTCCTCAAATTGACCAAGAGAGTCTAAACGAGATTTCAGTGATATGCAAACTACCTCGCATCGTTGACTCCTTACTATGCGTTCCGCCTATCGATGGAAGCTAACCGGCGACCCCATTGCGTCGCGAAAGGATCGGACTGTGTCTCGCAGAGGCAGTGTCCGGTTGAGCGACTGGTTAGCCATTCTCAGATCCAGCAATTTGAAAATAAGTGAGATAGATATTACCTGTTTGAGCGGCATGCCGCTTTTTACGCAGCAGTAAGCTCACGAAATCAATCCGCTCATCAAAGACGGCCATCAAATCGCCTCCATCCATCAGTATGATGGCTGATCCTCCAGCTTGATGAGCTGTAACGCCTTCTTGCGAGTAGCCATTGATCGAAAGGAACACCCCCAACGTGTTTTCTAGTTTTGTTCGAACCTTGTCAGAGAATATTGACAGGTCGGCTTTATCAACCATCTCTTTCTGCCACTTTGCTTCGAATAAGTACTCTGTTCCTTCAAGCTTGAAGGCTCCATCAATCTGTTCGCCAGTGTTCTTGAATGACGCCTTGGGATCTAAATCAAACAGCTCGAATAGATCGTACATGATTTTCTCAAGCTCGTAACCACGGCTTTGTGGGTTAGCAGCCTCGAAAAGACCAAGATAGCGAGTCCTGATTTCTTCGAGCTTATTTCTAACTGCCAGATTCTCTTTCAATTTCTTCGCGGCGATCTCCTGCCGCTTTCTAATCTCTTCTTGCTCCTTCTCGAAATCTTGGTGGGGTTCTACCAGCTGCTTTAGCTGGTTTACAGCAGCGCGAGCTCGCTCTGCCTTTGTATCTCCGTCATCTAATTGCTTTAGGTGGTTGTAGTCTGTGATTTTGCAAAGCTCATAGCAAATCTTCGTTATGTCACCGATGTGCTTTTCTGGGCTTTTAACCAAAACGTCTATCAAGTCCGACACGATTTGCCGCTTGTAGTTACTCCAATCAAATCGCGAGAGTATCGATGGATCTGCCAGGCACAGTTCCAGGAAGCTTCGAAGGTCAGACTTGTACCAGTAGACCGAACAGAGCGCTTCCTTTAAGGCCATCACTGCTGCTGGAGATAGTTGTTTGGGCATGGTCGAACCTATGAATTTTGGTTGGCCAGCATTGAGTTAACCTGTTTGCAGGCTTGTCCTGCAAATCAGTTTGAACTCGTTGTTAGGTGAATTATTGAATTAAAACATCATCTGTATAATATGAGTGTTTACCATTATCATCTTCCCAATAAAGTAATGTAACCGGTTTTGCATTTGACAATAGTGAATTTCCAACTTCAATGGCAGATTTCGCACTATCAACTATACTAGACACCTTTTCAACGGAATTATTTGTAGATAAAGCTGATGCTTGCTTTTGCATTTCTTTTCGGCCTTTACGATTTCCGCCTAACCAACCAGGCATATTTTTTTTCCAAAATCTCATATCTGAAACAGCATCTCTAATAGATTGTGAAACTTCCGCGACTCTTTTGGGGCTTTCTTCAATATCCATCCATAGTTTTCGGTAACGCTCTACTTTTCCAATCAAGTTCTCTGCAGATTGTTTTATAACACCAGGATTTTCTTGAATTGTAAGCTTAACTCGTAGAATATCATTTCTTAGATCAAGCATTGATAAAACAATTAAAATGTATGCATCGGTTTGTTTAAATCCCAAATCCTCGGCTGACAATCTTTTATTAATATCTTGTGCTTCATACAAATATTTATATCTTTCAAATATTGGATTAACCTTGTCTTCAATTAGGGCTAATCGAATAATCATATCTTGAGTAAATTTGTTTGCTACAGAAAACTCTTTTTCTAAGCCGTCGAGACGTGAACATGCCGAAATGGCTTCACCAATATATGCAGCTTCATTTCTTTGCAAAACACGGTTGATAGTTTTTTCGATACTGACCAACTTTTCATTAAAGCAGATTAAACTGTTGAAGAATCATTATTGTTGATAAAGCTTGAAAAGCAAGTAATGGAGCAGCAACAGGCATTAACGCACCGGCTACAGATATAAATGGAGCTTGCGCAAGAATGCCCCCAGCACCCATAACAGCACTACCCACTCCATTTCCAATAGCCATCAAAGTGGCGGGATTTGCCGTTGCCATGAATAATGTACCAGATGTAGCTGCTGCCATACTTAGTGCTCCAGTACCTCCCGCTAGTAAGGTAGGAATACAAAGTTCCGATGTTTTACCACCATTTTTAATATGATTGCCTTGAATTTGATAATTTTCCTTGAATTTGGATATCAGTTTTTCCTTCATGTCCCCATTGATTGCAATTAAGCCAAATTGTTCATCAGTATCATTAGACTGATAAATTCTGGCCACATTCTTTGTATACCGCTTTTTAAAAAGCATATTTCCTCCTTCGGTTTCTTTGATGTTTGCCTTGGTCCACCTAACGCCGTTATAACCGGCGCACGCTTGCTTGCGTTCGGCTCCGAAGGCGCGTAGCTGATAACCTTGTTAGCGTGGAATTGTAATACCGCATCTTCGCAAATGTTCTTCAACTGTAATGGTCTCCACTTCAAACCTATTATCTAGTTTAATAATTGGAAACCCATTCTTGTCATAAACAGGGGAAATAAACTCTCTATTTAAATCAAGCGATGGCACGATATATTTCACTAGAAGAAAATTGCCAAAGCTATCAATTGTATGAATAGCTTTATTTATCCAGCCAACTAAATCACCAATGTTTATTTCTATTTTACCTTTGAACTCTTCTCTATCAGAATGGCGCCTGTGCGACCTTACAACCAATATTGGTTCTCCACGATCATCCCTACCTATAAATATGGTTGAAAAGTGAGCCCATTCGGTTCTTAATTCTCTGACCTTTTTATACCATTGAAAATCATCCACCCATTCAACTAAGCCTAGCTCTCGGAAAGCGCCATCTTCATAATTTTTTCTTAATTTATTAAAAGATGAAGGAAGATCTCCTTTCGATACTTTATTTCCAAACTGAGCTGCTATCTCTGCCATTGAATATAAGAAATTAGCTGCTGCTTCGCATGAGCTAGAAAGGCGCAGCCTTGGCGCTTGGTCAACCAGTGTAATTTTTGGATCAAGTTCATATGGCTCTTCTTTTGACGATTTATACTTATCAACGAGTTTAGGTATATCTTGGTTGTACACAGCCAAATACTGCCTCTTGATATCCCATTCCTCAACAAACAAAAAATGGCTGCCTTCACCATGGCAAATTCTAGATACATGCTTAAGCTGGTCAAAAGACATAATTTATCACACGCTAACAATTTATTCTGTAGCTTCTGCATAGCTCCACGACAAGTAGCTGGTTCTCCATCCTAGACGTGCGATGACCCATTCATTCCCCGTGTCGTTCTGTCGCCCTATTTTCTTAATAATAAGCTCTGCATAAACTCCTGCCAAGTTTTGTTCCTTTCTTTTTGCCTATCATGATGTTTGGAAGGAGATCCGGTTTCAAAAGAACTCTAGATGCGAATTTGGGTGGGTATGGCTTAAGCAGTCTTCATCATTTCAAAGCATCCAACAACTGAGCCATCGGAAGAACTTCAATATCCCGGGCAAGTGAATAACGTTTTGTACCGGGATATATGACAAACAGTTTTTGTAAACTTAGGTCGCTCATCGCCACCTTCATGGAGGGCGTCAAGCCCGGCGCGTCCGCCCGCTTGATTTCTACCCCGATACGACGACGTCCCTTTATAAGCAATATATCCAGTTCGGCGCCGGCATGGGTTGCCCCAGAGAGCGGCAACCCTCCGCGCAGCCAATGTCGATCGTGATGTCGTATCCCAACATCGTTGAGCATCAAGCCGCCGATGCAGATGGTTTCTTGCCGTCCCGCCAGCGATTCGGATGATTGACGCAGTAATGCCGGCGATGCGCTCCCTAAAATGAGAAAACGCGCGGGCAGCGGAACGCGATCCGCCAGGACTCTCAGAATAGGGAAAAGCTCCGGGCGTCGCTGGATCTCATCAATCACCACCAGCCCTTTAAGGTTCTGCAAGGCGGTCATGGGTTCATCAAGACGGGCCAGATTTGAAGGGTCTTCGAGGTCAAAGTAATTGATCGAATCGAACGGAACAAACCTTGAAATTCCCCCATGTCAAGGAGGAATTTCAAGGATAGCAAATCGCCTCTCGACCGGTGTCATCGGGAAACGTTAGAATTTCACTGATGATCGAGTCTGATTAAGGTGCTAAAATAGGAGCATATGGTTAATCACGTCGGAGGTCGTATGCGCTCGTGCCTCTTACTGACTGCGGTGCTCCTCGTAACCTGCTCCTGCTCATCTGGAAACCACACCAAGTTCAGCGGCAACCCTCCGCCTACTACCTGCGAAGCGCCGGTAGGCCCCTATGACGTGTCGGCCCCGACGTCGGTAGTGGGTTCCGGCACGGCTGAGACCTGCACCCAGGCGTTCCTCCAGACCGCGGCGGACGCCGGGGGAACTATCGTCTTCAACTGCGGCGCTTCACCGGTCACGATCACCGTGACCTCACCCATCATATTCAAGAAGGAGACGGTCCTCGACGGCGGCGGCACGGTCACCCTGAGCGGCGGCGGGACCTCGCGCATTCTCTACCTAGACTCCGGCTACGACCAGACCACGCCGCGGCTTTCGGTGCAGCGGCTCACCTTCAGCGATGGCAGCAGCCCCCCGGGCGGCGATGACACGACCCAGGGCGGCGGCGCTATCTATCGGAACGGCGGCAGCCTGACGGTCATCAATTCGGTCTTCCTCGACAACCAGGCCCCGTCGCCCGGACAGGACATCGCGGGCGGAGCGATCTACGCCTTCGGCGGCGGCGACACGATCGTCGTCGGCAGCACCTTCCAGGGGAATGAGGCCAGTAACGGCGGCGCCATCGGCAGCCTCAACGGCGATCTGATAGTCGTCAACAGCACCTTCACCCAGAACGCGGCCACAGGCACCGGCGGCAATCCGGGAAACGGCGGCTGCGGCGGCGCGATCTACATGGACGGGGCGGACGAGCGGACCGCTCTCTGCGGCGTGACCATCGCCAATAACACGGCGGGGGCGGTAGGTGGCGGGTTTTTTAGGGTCTCAAACGACAACTCCGGCACCTTCACGATGGACCAGACCACCGTCGATGCGAACCAAGTCACCGCGGCCGGCGAAGGGGACGCGGGCGGCCTCTACCTCCAGGGGCTCGACATGAACCTGGAGGCGAGCACCATCTCGCGTAACCGGGCCTGGTACAACGGAGGGATTCTGGATCAGCAAGGCCCAGGTCCAGATGACCAACGTGACCGTCGCCGAAAACGTCGCCACCGGGAGCAACGGCGGCGGACTTTGGCTGAGCTACAACCCGCCCGGCGAGCTCCTCAACTGCACCATCGCCAACAACCACGCCGACGGTCAGTACCCCGGTGACTATAATGCCGGCGCCGGCGCCGTCTTCGGCGGCCACACCGGGCTCGTCCTGAAGAACTCCCTCGTCTCGGGCAACACCGGCACGTGGGGACCGAGCTGCGACAACGAGCTCGGGGAGGGAGGCGGCAACCTCCAGTGGACAGGCGCGGCCCCCTGCACCGCGGACATCACGGTGGCCGATCCGCTCCTCGGTCCCTTGGGCAACAACGGGGGCCCCACCGAGACGATGCTCCCGGCGTCGACCAGCCCGGCGCGCGGGGCCGGCAGCGACTGTCCCGCCACGGATCAAATTGGGCAGTCGCGGGGCGCGACCTGTACGAGCGGTTCGGTCGAGTAACGGCGCCGACTCTCCTAGGATGCACTCTCAACACATCCATCGGGGGGATGAGGCGTTACAACCTCAATACTTTGCCGGCCCTCTGATCCCCGGTCAGCGATCCATCTTTTATCACCTGCCGTCCGTTGATGAATACATGAATGATGCCCTTTGGCTTGCCCGCGGCTTGCTGGCCGACGGGCGGGGTATCGCAGATGCCAATCGGGTCGAAGACCACGAGGTCTGCCGCCTTGCCCGCCTGCAAAAGCCCCCGGTCCGCGATATGGAAGCGCTGTGCGCTTGCGTAGGTTGAACGATGGATTGCGTCTTCCAGATTGAATAGTTTACGATCCCGCACCAGGGGTCCCAGGATATAGGGGAAGGCTCCTCGGGCTGACGGGTTGGGGTATCCCCTGCTTTTGATGACGGCATCCGTTTCGAAAAGGCATAGACGGTTTGAGAGCACGCGTTCAATCACCTCGGTGCGACCCGGCTCCCCACTGTAAGCGTGGAACAGCATGAGCGTGGCCCCTTTGCTCTGCTCGCAGAGGTTGAGCACGGTATCGAAGTTGCTCGTATGCCATTTTTTTGCGATCTCCGGGATGGTGAGGCCGTTGAGTTCCTCCATCCCCTGAATGCCCGCCTCCATGACCTGAAAGTCCTTATACGTGAAGCCGATCAGTCGAAATCCGGTTTCGAGCTCTGCCCTGAGACGAAGCCTGAGCAGGCGGTTATGGTAGGCCTTTGGGGTCCTCTTCAGGAACCAGTGCGGGAGCACCGCCGTGATGGTGGTGTTGCCGCACATGAACGGAAAGGCGTCAATCATGATATTCACGCCGTCACGGCGGGCCTGCTCCACCATCTCTATGGCCCTTGCGGCGGTCCAAAAACTCCTTCTGCCCGCAAAGATGAAGTGGGAGACCTGAAGGTCTATCCCCGTCTTTCGGGCGATCTCAATCATCTCCTTAAGCGCCAGAAGGTTGTGCGGCTTAAAAGTTGTCAAAGGGTAGGTAGGCGATATGACACTCAGGGCTTTCAGGTGTACGGTAACGGGTTTGTTCTTTTGACGAGCTACCCTGCAGAATGCCTCGATCTCATCGAGGGGAGAATACATGCCGGGTTCATAGCCGAGCCCGAAACTCAGGCCGCAGGCCCCTTCGTCAAGAGACTGCCCGAGCACAGCCAGACAGTTCCTGAGCTCTTCAGGGGGCAGGGCGCCCCGCAGGGTGTCTGCGGCGGCGAGTCGTATGCATATGTGGCCGGAAAGCTCTGCAACATTGACGGCCGGCCCTGTCTCGGATAGACGCGAAAGGAATTCATCCATGGATTTCCAGGTAACATCGAATTTCCTCTCCAGAAGCAGACTACTCTGCAGGAGTTTGTAGGAAATCTTCTGCCCGAAAGGGGCGGGAGATAATCCGCAGTTGCCTGCCACCACGCTCGTGATGCCTTGCTCGATGAGATGCCTGAGAATGCCTGGGTTCTCTTCCAGCGGCAGGATCCAGTCCGAGTGGGAGTGCATGTCAATGAAGCCGGGACATACGACACAACCCTTGGCATCGATGGTCTCATCCACAAGCGGGAGAGAAGCGCCTGGACTCAAGAGGTCTTTTATTGCGCCGCCCTCGATGAGCACATGCCCGGGAAAGCCTGGTTTTCCCGTGCCGTCGATGATACTGCCGTTGATTACGAGAACTGTTCCCATGATATCTCCTCACCGCAGCGAAGCTGAGGTAGTGTCTCAGTTTGAGGCTTACGGGTATTCGTCGAACGACACGCGACCGAAACATACCCTAAAGGATAAGAGACTGTAAGTATCGCTTCGCTCACTAACAGTCTCTAATTAACCGCTCAAGATTGAAAAATTCATTATGCAAATGCAGCCTGGGTGCTAGAGCTTGTTGCCGAACAAAGTGAGGCTTACAAGCTCTTGTCCCCTTGTGGGATAGACGGTCGCCTGCCGAACACCCGTAAGCCTCTGGTAAAATGAGACACTACCGAAGCTGATCAAAGGTATCATCTGGATAGGTGATACGTTAATCTATTTTTGCCCAGAACCTCAAATACTAGTATAATTCTGGACAGGTTGTAATTAACGGTCGTGGCCGAACCGAGAGGGGAATGGCCGACGGAGGACTGGCGATGGGTGGGAGTAGCCGAAGAATGCCCACGTTGGCACAAGATGAGAACGACACGGATCGGCTGCGGGGAACAACCGCGTCGGATGCCGTGCGCGTTGATTTAGTATCAGCCTGTGCCGGCGACCGACAACTGACAGAGGCGGAGGATGCTTTTATTTGCACACAGAAGAACAGTCGGGGGAGCGCCTTTTATTCGGACCTGTTTTATGCGATTACGCACCACTATTTTGCTCCCAAGATCGCCGAGGTCCTTTGGGATACGGTGCTGGTGCACAAGCACATAATGTCGGAGAAACTTGGCAGAAACGTGCGCATGACCGTCGCCACCTTGGATTACCTTTCGAATATCACGAGTGAGTTGAGTTCGCCCACGTTGATTGCCGAGGCCTATGTCTCGGAGATAGCAGACCTCTCGATGCGCGACGGGATGACGGGCCTTTTCAACCACTCGAGCTGTTATGAGCTGCTGGAACTGGAGTTCAGACGCCAGCGACGATACCGCGTCGGCGTGTCCTTAATTCTGTTGGACATCGATAACTTCAAGTCGGTTAACGATCGGTACGGCCATCAAGAGGGAGACCGGGTACTGATCAAAGTAGCCAAAACGATGAAAGAGCAGATGAGAGATTCGGATATCTGCTGCCGCTTTGGCGGTGAGGAGTTTGTCGCCATTCTGCCATTCACCAACGACCCCGATGAGGCGGGCGAAATCGCGGAAAGAATCAGAGCAAAAGCCGGGAGAATAACCGGTGGCGGGCACCGGATTACCGTTAGCGTGGGAGTCGCCGTCTGCGATCGCACCATAACTTCGCCTCGGAAGCTTATCGAAAAAGCGGATCGGGCGCTGTACCAGGCGAAGAAGGGTGGGAAAAACAAGGTCGTCTTGGTCCTCGTGCGATAGGTAAGATTGACTCAGTAATGCGTATAGAGTTAACATGAAGCTAGATGTGAGAAGGCGCTGTTTAGAAAATGCAGACCGCCAAAAATCTTGATGATCGCCCAGTCGAACACACCGAGAAGCTAAAAGTTTTAAAAATCCAACGCACCTGTGTTCATGACGGCCCCGGTATCCGCACCACTATTTTCTTTCAGGGGTGCACCCTGAGATGTGTATGGTGCCAGAATCCCGAAGCGCTGTCATTCAATCCCACCATGGCGCCCGACGGCACGTATTCGATTTCCGACATACTGGAAGTTGTGTTACGAGATAACGAGTACTACTTCAAAACCGGCGGCGGTGTGACCCTCAGCGGCGGTGAGCCTCTGTTACAGGACCCGGGCAGCCTTATAAGTCTCTTGAATTTATTTAAGAATAATAACATTCATGTCGTTGTCGAAACCTCCCTGCATGCGCCCTGGGAACATATACACAACATAGCATCGTATATAAATTTGTTTTTAGTTGATCTGAAGATTGTCGGCGATGACGATCTTCATAAGAAATACACAAAACAGGATGGCGCATTAATCCACAGTAATCTAAGGAAACTGCTTGATTCAAACGCCAATGTTAAATTCCGCATGGTGATGGTGCCGGGATACAACGATACGGAAAGCACTATACAAGCAACTGCTGTTTTTTTAAAGTCTATCAATTACGACTCAATTGAGTTGCTGAAATACCACAACCTGTACGAAGATAAGGCACAGCGTTTGGGTCTGGTGCGGGAATCGTTGAATATTACTCCCGATCAAAGCCTGGCCGCCATCAAAAACGCGGTCGAATTATTCAAATCGTTTGACATCAAGGCCGAATGTTGTGATTTGGATGCTTCCCGGCATACAGCCGTCTTTACCAATCGCGTTTATGACATACAAAAAGATATCAGGGGGAGTGATTATCACCTCTGTTTTGAAGCATCCAAACTGAAAACGGAATTCTACAAGAAGAATGGTTTCAGTAAACCGGTTCATATTCATAGAGCGCAGCGTCTGTCGCATGTATTGAAAAACAAGAAAATCATCATCTATCCTCATGAATTGCTCGTCGGCAATTTTACTTCAAAGCGCGTCGGCGGCCAGATCTGGGAAGAACACTACGGCGTTCTTTTTGTTTCCATTCTCCATCAAATCAATCGACAGACGCCGGTTTCCTTCAAGTGTTCTTTTAGAGACAAGCTTAATTTTTATTTTAGAATATTTCCCTTCTGGCGAAAACACTGCCTTTTGATGAAGGTGTACAAATCTTTTTCGGATTTTATGTTGAACCTTGCGCGATGTTCCGAAATGAATACCGGATTCAATAATAACACGGCCGCCATAGCGCATTTTGTCGTCAATTTCGAACGCATGCTCAAACGTGGAACCACCGGAATCATACAAGAGATTGAACAAAAGCAAAAAGAAAAGCCTGAAAATAATCAGGACTTCTATAACGGCGCCATTATCGCCCTCAAAGCGCTGGAGAGTTTTGCAGAAAGATACGCCAATGTACTGTCGGAGTTAACTCAAAAAGAAACAGATCCGGCCCGCCGTAGAGAACTTGAAGAAATGGCGGAGATTTGCAGACAGGTCCCTCGATATCCTGCCCGCACCTATCATGAGGCGCTCCAATCCATGATGTTTTTACAGATCGCGCTGTGCATAGAGTCCTATGAAAATGCGGTATCCTTTGGACGCCTCGACCAGATACTATATCCCTACTATAAAAAGGATACCGAGGCCGGAATAATGGATTATGAGAAGGCGAAAGAACTGCTGGCCTTATTTATTCTCAAAATGGACGAGGCCATTCTCGTAAACGACGGCGATACCTATCTTAGAATCGGAAGACTTTTTGAGACGCAGTCTACCGATCAAGCGTTGACGTTTGGAGGTGTTGACAAAAACGGCCACGACGCCACCAATGACCTAACCTACATGCTGCTGGATGTTTGCGAACTGCAGCCTCTCGCCGTAAATATGACGGCAAGAATTCATCAAAACAGTCCCCCGCGATATCTGGACAGGATTGCAGAGGTATATATCAATGGGTCACCCATGCCGGAATTGTTTAATGATGAAGGTATATTAAAACCATACAAAAACATTACCCCACCACACGGGAAGACGCGAGAAACTACTCGATAGTGGGATGTGTCGAGCCCACTGCTTCTGATGATCATTTCGGCAATACCGACTGCGCCAATATGAACGTGGTCCTGCCGTTCCTGCAGGCCATGAAAGGCGAAGAAGATGATTTATGGAACTTTGGACTCTCCGATCAACGGGAGAAAATGATCACCAAATTTGTCGAATACACCTTCAGCGGGGATACTGCATTTTCTAAATTTATTGTGTTGAAATATAACCAAGCCCGCGGCAGGTATAAAAAGAAGAGGGCCTCCAGGCCCAATCCGCCCGCGAACATGGATGAACTGCTTGAACGCTATCAGACACGTTTGAATCATCTGGCGTCCTCTATATTGGCTGATCACCAGAAAATCGAAAAGGCGATTGGTAAAGACTTTACCACACCCCTGGCATCTTCTCTCTTTACGGGATGTATTGAAAGCGGAAAAGATGTGAACGAAGGCGGCACGACGTTTAACAGCAGCGGCATTCAGGCAGTAGGAATTACGGATGTCGCGGATTCGCTGCACGCCATTAATGAAGTCGTATACGAGAAAAAGCTGTATTCAATACATGACATCATCAACGCCATCGACAACGACTTTGCCGGAGAATATTATCAGCGCATCCGATGGGCGTTACTCGCTGTGCCGAAATTTGGTCATGATGAGTCCCGTGAGGCGGTCGAATGGGTTAACCGAGTCTTACAGATTTATGTTAACGCTTTGAAACAGGTAGAGAACTGTCCGCGTAACGGCATATATACCGCCGGTTATTACGCCTTGAATGTAAGTGATGTTTACGGTGCAAAAACGCCTTCACTGCCTTCAGGCAGATTGAGGGGGGTTCCTCTCGCCAACAGTGTTGCTCCTCATTATGGAATGCAGATGGCGGACTTATTGTCATCACTGAATTCCGTGGCCGGCGTTGATTTTGAAACCTATGCCCCCAATGGCACCACGGTCACGTTCACTATTGATTCCGCATTGTTTCAGGGCCCTGACGGAGTCAGAAACCTCTCAGGTTTAATCAGCACCTATTTCAAGAAAGGCGGCATGCAATTCCAGCCCAACGTTCTCAACAGAGAACTATTACTGGATGCATACCACCATCCGGAAAAACACCCCTATCTCCTGGTGCGCGTAGCCGGATACTGCGCATACTTTAATAACCTTTCCGATGAATTAAAGAAGGTTATTATTAATAGAACTTGTTATTCTTAACAGATTGAAATCTCGATACCTATCGTTGGAAATGAAGTATAGCTAATTATCGGTGTTCCTCGCCGTGCTCTTCGTGTCTGTTCTCCCGACCCGTGTTGTGCGGTGCGGTTTGGGGGTGTTGCGGGCGCTGCGCCGGTTGCGCGTGTTGCGGCTGCGCCGGTTGCAGGTGTTGCGGTTGCTGATGCGGTTGCACCGGCTGTTGGTGAACGGACGATCGCTCTCGGATAGGCTGTTGCGGCTGGGCGCGCGAGCTGCCCGTGTTGTGCAGCTGTTGAAAATGCTGCCGCGATACGGCCTCATGCGGCTGATAATGGTAATGCTCGGATTGAATCGAATGTCGCTGTTCCGCCTCGTGAGGATAGCGGTCCCCCGAATACGCCCGCTGGTAAACCGGCAACGGTGCGGCATGGGGAACGGCGCGGCGGTCCCAGCGGTCCCATCCGCGTCGATGGTCTTCCCAGTCATGGCCCCAATGCTCGCCCCATCGGGGCGGCCCGTCGTCGCGCCAGCCGCGAAAATACATCGGAGGCTGTCGGTAGTAGCGCACCGGAACGCGCAGCACAAACAGCGGCACCTCCATGGGCGCCACCGGCTGCCACGGCCCGTTGTACCAGCCGCTCGCATACCAGTTGTCTTCCCAGTACGCCCAGTACATTCCGTCGTAAAAGAAGTAATTCGAACTCGCGTGAGGGGCGTAGTAGACGGGATAGCCCGGCACGGGGACCAACTCCGGATATACCGGCATGTTGATACCGACGTTGACGCTGATCTGAGCTTGGGCCAAGCTCACCGGCAAAAGCAGCATCGAAAACGCAATGAGCAGGTAACGCATTTTCCATCCTCCTCTTTGATAAACGACCATCGCAGTTATGGCCATTGCCAGAGCCAGTCTATGAGGCGACGGGCTCAATCATGATGAACTATCATTTCATTCAATTTGAATCAATCTATTCGAAGGCTCTTGGGTGGGCAGCCATGAGGGGGATGGTGCGCCCCTGCGTGTCCTTTGCCTAATGTAGGCGGAATAATTAAGGACCATCGAGCGTTCTATACATTGTAGGGCCCCGTGGTGTAACAGGCTTATGCCTACTCCCCCCTTAGGGTGTAGCTTGTCGCTCCGGGGCCTAATTTTTTTCTTCCCTTAATTAAAAAACCCATAGAAGCTGTGCCGGTGCCGAGACGTTGGGGAATTGACAAAGGAGAACCCATGGACATGAAATCGAAAAAAGTCGTCCTCGTCACGGGGGCCTCGTCGGGAATCGGCGAGGCAACGGCAATCCGGCTGATGCGGGCAGGATTTGTTGTTTATGCAGCGGCACGTAGACTTGATCGCATGGCCGCCTTGAAGTTACGAGGCATCAACATCCTGAAGCTTGACGTCACCGACGAAGGGTCGATGGTCGCGATGGTAGCGTGCATCCTCGCGGAGCAGGGCCGGATCGACATCCTCGTCAACAACGCCGGCTACGGCTCGTACGGCGCTCTCGAGGACGTTTCCCGGCCGAAGCCCGGCGCCAGTTCGAGGTGAATGTATTCGGGGCCGCGCGGATGATGCAGCTCGTGCTGCCCTCGATGCGGAAGCAGCGTTACGGGAAGATCGTCAACATCTCGTCGATCGGCGGAAAGATCTACGAACCGATGGGGAGCTGGTACCACGCGACGAAGTTCGCCCTCGAGGCGCTCAGCGATTGCCTGCGGCTCGAGGTCAAAGGTTTCGGCATCGACGTGGTCGTTGTCGAGCCCGGCGGCATCAAGACCGAGTGGGGTGGCATTGCGGCCGAGAATGTGATGAAGACCTCCGGCAGCACCGACTACCGGGAGCTCGCGCGGTTGAACGCGCGTCTTCTTACCGTTGCGTATAAGCGGGCCTCTCCCCCGGACGTTATCGCCAAGGTGATCGAAAAGGTCCTCCTGGCCAAGAGGCCGAAGACGAGGTACGCGGCCGGGGCCGGCGCCCGGCCGATACTGTTCTTGCGCTCGGTGCTGTCCGACCGGGCTTTCGATTGGTTAATGCTTAAGGTCATGAGGTCGATGGGGTCCTGACGGGGTTGCCCCAACAAAATACTTCACGAACAGCTCTTGCCACAGGGTATCGGCGTACTTACCTTTGAGTGAGAATAGACGGCCGTTCGCCGCTAGGAGGCAAAACGTGGCGCGTGTTATACCTATTTCCGAGAACGTGGAAACCAACCGGCAGCGCCGATGAGGTATCCGACACCCCAAGACCCCGCATCGTCGTCGACCATGTCGCGGGCGACATCGGGATACTCGAGTCCTTTTCCCGCGCCGTGGCCGCGATCGTCGCGGGCGTGGCTCCCGCTGTGGTGAGTATCGTCACCCGATACGGCAACGGCGCGGCTAATCCAGAGCGACGCGGCAGCGGCTCCGGCGTGGTCATCGCCCCCGACGGGTACATCATTACCAACAGCCATGTGGTTCTCGGCGCCAGAGAAATTGGCGTCGAGTTCACCGATGGGAGCACGCGAAACGCCACCCTGGTGGGCGTCGATCCGCCGACGGACTTGGCCGCGATCTGGGTCGGCGGCTCCGGCCTGGCGTTCGCGGAACTGGGCGATTCACATCAGTTGCGCGCCGGCCAGACCGTCATAGCGGTCGGCAACCCGCTCGGATTCGACTCCACAGTCTCAACCGGGGTCGTCAGTGCTTTGGGGCGCGCCCTGCGCAGCATCAACGGGCGGCTCATCGAGAACGTGATCCAGCACACCGCGCCGTTGAACCCCGGCAACTCAGGCGGTCCGCTCATCAACATCAAGGGCCAGGTCGTCGGGATTAATACGGCTGCCATCGCAGCGGCACAGGGTATCGGATTCGCCGTCCCCTCAAACACCGTGAGTTGGGTTCTGGCCAAGCTGATGTCGCAGGGCCGAGTGCCACGGGCGTACCTGGGTATTGTCGGCGGCACGCGTCCGATTCACCGGCGCATTGTTCGCCATTACGCGCTCCCCCTGGAACAGGGAGTGGAGGTGGTGGAGGTTGAGCAACGGGGACCGGCGAAGCGATCGGGCCTTCTGCCGGGCGACATGATACTGGGCGTGGCGGATCATCCGATCGCCAGCATAGACGATTTGCACCGTTTCCTGACGGAGTGGCCGTCAAAGAAACCGGCGACGGTGAAGGTGCTGCGCGTAACGGAGATATTGGAACTGCAGGTTACACCGACCGAGGCGCCGTAATGCGCAGGTGCTCCGAGCTAACCACACAGAGAACACTCAAGAGACGCCTGTCAATCTGGTTGCCTACTTGTTCAGCGTCATAAAGAGCGGAACATCCGTGTTCACGACTGCATCAATCAGTTGGTCGGTAACGCCGCCAAAGGAGTCCAACTGCCCGCTCAGGACCAGGTGGGTCAACCCATGCACGGTGCTCCAACCTACCAAGGCATTCATCAACACGCGTGGGTCATCGGGCGTAAGCCCGATCACCCCAGCCAGGAAGTTGAGCATCCATTGAAAGCATGCCATCGATGCTTCGAGCAGCTCCGGGTCTTCCGGGCTGAGGGTAAAGTGCTCGAACATTAAACGGAACAGCGCCGGGTTGTCGATGGCGAAATGCACATAGGCGCGACCGGCCGCGCGAAAGCCCGCGTCTGACCGGCTCTGCTGCGCGGTGGCTTTGTTGTATGCCGCTTGCAGGCGGCGGAAGCCTTCCGCAGCCAGCGCTGACAGGAGGGCTTCCTTGTTGGCGAAGTGTCGGTAGGAGGCATTGGCCGACACGCCCACGCGTCGCGCCAGTTCACGCACGCTCAACTCACGCCGATCATTAACCTCCAGCGCCTTCAGGCCCGCCTCGATCAGCGCGGCGCGCAGATTGCCGTGGTGGTATCTGGCGGGGTGGGTTCGGCTCTTGCGCTTGATTCTTGAGCGGGTCGGGCGCGGTTTGGGTGTCCTGGCATTTTTCATGTTGACATCGCACACATTCTAAGGTTATCATATAATTGCAGTGTCAACATTGATGACCAATGACAAAGTTCCAAACATTAAACCATCTACTGCGTATACAACCAGCGTGACAATACCATACTTTGAAGCATCAAAATAACGTTTTTTCCCTGGAGGAATCATACCGGACAAAAATGAGAAATCCCTCAGCGGATTGGAGGTAGGTTCGGTATTGCTCAAACGGGTTTATAGAAGAAAAAGTCAAAGGGAGGGTGCGCCATGTCAGATATACCATCTCATACGAGAGTGAATTTTATCGAGTATAACGCGAAGTTGAATACCCTTGCCGCGAGAAGAGTGTTTCCGAAATACGGAACGCCTCTTCTCGCAACGATATTAAAGCAAAAGGGATACGATGTTGCGGTTTATCTGGAAGGAACAAGTCGGATGGATTTTGAAACCATGACCGATTGCGACGTTGTATGTTTTCCGCTGTTTGCCCCCGCGTATAATAAAGTTAAAGAATGCGCTATGCGTATTATGAAGGAAAAACCCGGCATCAGCGTCATAATCGGCGGCCCGCACGTTATCATGTTCCCGGAAACCGTGTTGGATTTCTGTCATTACGCGGTCTGCTGCGAGGGCGATGAGGTTTTGCCGGAACTTATCAAATGTATCATGAACCGGGGAGATATTGAACGCGTACAAGGTATTATGTTTAAAAAAGACAGAGGGATTGTAAAAACGCCGAGTCGTGTTCCTCCCGTAATTCCTTCGATTATTCCCGATATGACGCTCATCCGCGGATTCAAACGCATGACACTGGGTATTGGACGTTTGTATAATATTCAAAACACGCTCCAGACCTCGCGGGGATGTCACTATAAATGCAGCTTCTGTCCTACGCAAAAGCTTTTCGGCGGCGTGTACAGAAACCGGGACATCGATAGCATAATCGCCGAAATCAAGGACAAGCAGCGCTATAATGATTGGTTTTTCGTGGTGGACAACAGCTTTTTCGGAAACAGAGAGAAAACGAAGCTTTTGCTCAACCGGCTGATAAAGGAAAACCTGGGCGCGACCTTAATCGTTTTCGAGCGCGAAGAGATAGGTCACGATGAAGAAACACTCGCCCTTTTGAAAAAAGCAGGCGTTCAATGCCTGATTGTGGGAGTCGAATCCCTGGTTGATGCGAACCTCAAAGCCTTTAATAAAAAGCAGACCAGCGCCGATGTGGTATGGTCTCTTCATAATATCAAAAAAAGCGGCATCCATGTGATTGGCACATTCGCGTTTGGGTATGACGGCGATACCAAAGAGAAGGCGCGCGAGTTGGTGCAATTTATCAGGCAAAACAATCTGAGTCTTAATGTGTTTATCCTGCACGACATCAAACGGGAAGACGACGGCACCCTGTTGGTACCGCTCAATCGACGGTTCATGACGTATTACCAAATGACGGACCCGTCAAATTCCTCGTATGCCGACTACATGACCGGCAGCTTTATAACCTATTTCCCCAAAAAAATGAAACCGAGCACTCTCCAGCGCATTATCATCGACATCTATAACGACGTGTACACGCACGGCTATATTCTCAAAAGTGTGTTCAAAAAAAATGTATTCGATTCTTTGTTCGGAATCGTGCATGGCTACGGCATTAGAAGAATGAACGAATCCATTGCGCGCGTCGCGGATGGATACTACATTGATTACTTGAAAAAAATCGAGGACGGTTTGTACGATGAGAGTGAAAATCTCATCGAGGAAAAATTGCATGGACTAAAAGGGCTGCCCTTGCCCAAGCCTTTAGAAGAACAGAATGACCTGCGTTCATATGATATCGCCATGCAGCTGGCTCTAGCGCCAGGAATGGTAAGGTACCTGCTGCATAAACTTGTCTGGAGGGTTGGGAAGAGCGTGCAAACCACGCGCCTCGCCTCGCAACCAACCTCCATTTGAAACCCATACGCACTTCGTGGTAACCAGAATGAGGTGAGACGGCTCGTGGCGCTAGTGGAGCAATGCCCGAGTCGCGCTTGCTGAAGAAGTTGTTTCACTCCGCACGGAGGGCATACCATGGCTCGCGTTTTGGTTATCGAAGATGAACTAGACCTCCAGAAGGTCCTGGGCTACAACCTTAAGCAGGCCGGCCATGAGGTGCTTACCGCGTTGCGCGGACGGGACGGCCTCCAGATCGCGCGGGACCGCAACCCCGAGCTCGTGATCCTCGACCTGATGCTCCCGGACCTGCCGGGCACCGAGGTCTGCAAGACCATCAAACGAGATCCGAAAACGAAGGGTATTCCGATCCTCATGCTCACCGCCAAAGGTGAAGAGGTCGACCGTGTCGTCGGATTCGAGCTTGGCGCCGACGACTACGTGGTAAAGCCGTTCAGCGTCCGGGAGCTGCTCCTCCGGATCGAGGCGATTCTTCGGCGCACGCAGGGAGAAAGCGCCGCGCCGCAGTCTTTTGAGTTTGGATGGTTGCGCGTTGATTGCGACGCGCACCGCGTGTGGGTGGCCGAACGGGAAGTTGAGCTCACCGCCCTGGAGTTTAAACTCCTCGTAACGCTCTATGACCGGCGCAACCGCGTTCAGAATAGGACGGTTCTGCTCGACGACGTATGGGGCATCGAAGCGGCCATCACCACCAGAACCGTGGACACCCATGTCAAACGCCTGCGGGAAAAGCTCGGTCGCGCCGGCGAGTACATTGAGACGGTGCGCGGGGTCGGCTACCGCTTTGCGGAGAGCCCTGATGGAGCGGGACCATGAAGCTTGGCATCCGATCGAAACTTTTCCTGCTCTCATTCGGCCTCATCGCCGTCTCATGTATCGCCGCGTACGGCTACCTTTCAACCGCACTCGATCGCTTTCTTACCGACAGCATCCGCGACGACCTTCTCGTCCGACTCGATCTGGTTCATCACGATGTCGGGGCGCTCTCCATTCCGCTTGACGATACCGCCGCCTGGGACGCCGTCGCCGACGCGTTGGGACGGCTTACTCGGGCGCGGGTGACCATCATTCGACGTGACGGCGTTGTTCTGGGAGATTCGGAAGTGAGTCTTGAACAGCTTGCCCGCTTGGAAAATCACTCCGATAGGCCGGAGGTGGCAGAGGCGCTCGCCAAGGGCCAGGGGGAGAGCGCCCGCTACAGCACTACCATCAAAGGGCGTTTATTGTATGCCGCCGTTCCCTTTCGCCGCGCCAACGAGGTTGTAGGGGTTGTTCGTATCGCCATGCCGCTTGTGGAAATCGACCAGTCCCTCGCGAAGCTCAGACGAGTGATTCTCCTCGCGTCGTTTTTGGCCTTGGCCTTGGCCACGCTGTTCTCGGGGGTTGCCACGCAGCTTGCGGCGCGTACGGTCCGGGGGCTGACCGCCGCCGCCAGGGCGATGGCACAAGGCGATCTTTCAACACGAACAACCGTTGCCGGGCGCGACGAGTTCGCCGAGCTGGGGCAGACGCTCAATGGCCTCGCCCAGAGCCTGTCGGCTTCGCTCGCCGATCTGCGCTCCGAACGCGATCTGCTCGGAGGGATTCTGACCGGCATGCGGGAAGGCGTCCTCCTGGTTGATAGCCAAGGACGGCTCGCCCTGCTCAATCCCTCTTTCCGCGAGATGTTCCTGGTTGGTTCCGACGTCGTCGGTCGGCAGCTGCTGGAGGTCATACGCCACGCCGAGCTCAAGTCGCTTTTGGATCAAGCGGTCAGCGCACAAACAGCGGTCTCGGGCGAAATCGACGTGGCGGGGATCAAGCCTCGTCGGCTGTTAGTCCACGCATCCACGGTAGCCGCCCATCAGGGCACCTTGTTGGTGTTTGTGGATGTGACCGACATTCGTCGCCTTGAGTCGTTGCGTCGGGACTTCGTAGCCAATGCCTCCCACGAGCTCCGCACCCCGGTAGCGTCCGCGCGTTCCGCGCTGGAGACGCTCCACGGAGCGTTGAAAAGCGACCCGGCTGCCGCCTCCGACTTTCTCGATATCATCGAGCGAAACGTGGACCGACTGCATCATCTCATTGAGGATCTTTTGGACCTATCGCGGATTGAATCCCGTGAGTTCAGGCTTCACTATGAACCCCTCAGTCTCCGATCCGTGATCGAAAACGCCCTCACCGTCTGCTGTGATAGAGCCGCCTCGAAACGGATCACGATTCATCAATCCCTGCCGGACGACGTGCCGCCCGTGCGGGCGGATCGACGCGCGGTGGATCAAATCCTTGCCAACCTTCTCGACAACGCCGTCAAGTACTGTCCCGAGGGCACCGAGGTCCACATTCGGGCCGCGGTTGAGGGATTATTCGTTCGGGTGTCGATCGAAGACACGGGACCCGGTATCGAACCGGCGCACCTTCCCCGGCTGTTCGAACGCTTCTACCGCGTTGACCCCGGGAGGTCGCGCGAGCTCGGCGGCACGGGACTCGGCCTGTCCATCGTAAAACACCTGGTCGAAGCCATGGACGGAACAGTCGATGTCGAGAGTGCCGTCGGCCGAGGAACAACCTTCTTTTTCACGCTTCCTCTATTCAGTTCATAGAAGAAACCATCAAGAATTTACGCAGTTGTCACAACGCTGTAACGAATCCTCAGTATCCTTCCCTTCGAAAACTGATCGAGAGGAGGAAACCATCAACCCAATGTTGTCAATTCGAAAAACCGTCATAGCCATTGCTCTTTCGGCAGCGATCCTCGTTGTCGGCTGTGACCAGTTGCAGGACATCACTGAAGATTTCGATGCCCGGGTTTCCTCGCGGGTGCCATCGACAGACTTCTTGCATACCTGGGCATTCGGCGTCATGGGCGATACGCAATGGCCCACGGACGACGGCAAGAATCCCAATACCGTTGCCGTCGGCATTATTGACCAGGTGAATAGGGAATTCATCAACAGGCGCGTCAAATTCGTGATCCAGGTAGGTGATCTCACGGACAACGGCACCGTGTTGGCCATGGACACTCGCGCCACCTATGCCCAGGCTCTCTACAACGCACGGATCGGCTTCTTCCCTATGCGCGGCAACCACGAAGGCGAAGACAGCGGCTACGTGGCCGACTCCGCCGCGGCCCGCGAATTCCAGCGCATCTATCCCCAAACTCAAAAGGGACACCACAATGCCACACCGCGGGACGCATTCATCACCACCACGGACAACATTCAGCTCCCGCCCAAGAGAGGCTCCGTCTTCACCACGGGAACAAACTTCAGCACCCCCGGGAACGTCCAGGGGATCGGTGATTTGACGGGTTTGAGCTATTCCTTCGACTATCGTAACGCCCGTTTCGTGATCCTTGATCAGTTCACGCCCGCCGATGCCGCCGCGGACGGACTCGGCGCTATTGCTCCTCAGCAAGAGTGGATCACCAGCGCCTTAACCGGGCGAGACGCCGGAACGCATGCCTTTGTCTTCAGTCACAAGGGGATCATCACCGAGAACCACGTGGATACTCTCCTGAGCAATAACGTTAACCTGGATCCCACCTCGAATCCTTCCCAGAACCCGGCGGCAACGGACGTCTTCATCGACTCCCTCTTCGGCAACAGCGTGCGCTATTTTATTGGAGGCCATGACCACATGCACAACCGTGCCCTCGTGTCCGACACCAAGGGAACGGTCAGGATCACGGACCTGATCGTCGCCTCCTGCAGCTACAAGTTTTATACCCCGGCAACGCCTTCCCATGACGAAAAATACGACGTGCCGTCGTTTGGCGTGGCTCGGGAAACGCCGCTGGGTCAAGATCTCTACCGGATCGGTTACTACATCTTCACGGTCAAAGGACCTGCGGTTACCGTGGACTATTACGCCTCGGATCTCATGGGCACGCCTGCCGCTCCCGGAAAAAACGTGACCATCAGCGCCACACCGACACTCACGTTCACCAAACGCGATTCCTTCGGCTATAGCCTCAACGGCCAGGAATTCATCGTCGCCCAGGGCGCCTCGTACTCGGTCGTATCCGATATATACGACACCACCACCGCCGCCATCCTCGACGGGACCAACAGCAGCACTCAAAGGGACGGCAGCGGCCGGACCGTCAGCAAGGCCGTCAATACGGGCTGGACGGACCGATTCGGCGATCTTTATAGCGACATTCTCACCCTTTGGGGCATGACGGAGCAGGGCAAAGCTACAACCGATATCTTTGTCCTCTCCATGAGTTACGATGACGATAAAGTCAGCAATAAAATGGCTAAGACAGGCTGCTTGGGAATCGCGACCCCAGGAGACAAGAAGTGGGTCAACGTGGTGAGCGGCAATACGGGCGGCACCAAGATGTTTGTCGTGGGACCCTATACCAGCGGCTATGGCCTGGGCACCTACGGTGTTGATCTAACCACGCACACGTTCTGGGCGGTGCTTAACTTCACCGGCGACTTCGCCGTGGCTCCCGGTGTCTGCCAATGAAAGAAAGTCTTTTCAAAAAATATATTTGGATAGGGTACCTCATAGCCTTGTTTATTGTGGTAAGGATATTTTTCTTACTCAAACCTCACGAAATAATATGGGATGAGGCAGTCTATCTGGCCATGGGCAAATATCTTATGTCTTTTGGCCATATCGGGTTATTTGAAGAGATCAGGCCCCTGGTGCTTCCGCTCATATTGGGAACGATATGGAAAGTTGGTCTTCCCCAGGTGTATGTTGCGGAAATAGTCGAGATCCTATTCTCTGCAGGGGCGATCGTTATTACCTACCTCATCGCAGAGGAAATATTTGATGGAAGAGTTGCGCTTTTGGCCGCATTAACCATGGCGATATCACCAACATATTTCTCATATACCGGATCCGCGCTGTCGGATATCCCTTCGACATTCTTCGTACTCTGCGCGCTATTCTTTTTCATCAAGAAAAAATACGCATTAACTGGAGTGTTCTGCGGCGTTTCATTCCTGACAAGATTTCCTCAAGGACTCGCATTCGGCGCGATTATCATGTCTCTGGTTTTCTCATGGGCCTATGACAAGGACACAAAAGACCTTTTCAAGAAGGCCTTAACGATAACCTCTTCATTCTTCATCACGGTGGCCCCATTTTTCATTTTCAATTACTTCATGTATCACCCAGATTCAAGCAGCATCATCGACGCATTTTTCAGACCTATAATACTTGGCAGCTGGCATCAATCAAACCCATTCGATAGCGTCCCCGGTTTCTGGCAAAATCTGACTTTTTACCCCGCTGCCGCGATTAATGACAATTGGATGTTGGGGTTTGTCATCCTTGGCGCCGCGCTGATAGTATTTTCAACAACCGCTCGTAACACTCATAGGCGCACTATCGTCCTCTTTTTGGCGGTATACCTGGGATACTTTACTTGGATAATCAACAAGCAGACACGGTTCCTCATTGTGATGCTCCCGTACTTCGCGATCAGTGCAGCATGGGGAGTCATGTGGCTTTTAGAGTGGCTGCGAAAAAAACGAGAAATGAACATAATACTCAGCACCGCAGCCGCGGCCGTCATAGTTTTGTTTTTTCTCTATTCGGGAACTCTATCCGTCAGAGAAGACGGGAAATACTATGAGATGATGTCAAGCAACGAACGACCAATGGTAGCCGAATATTACCGATATTTTGCATCGCATCCGGTACCAGGCGCCATACTCACCTCTGATCCAATTCCTGCAGCCTACGTCGATTCTCTCTTCATACCGTTCTACTCCTCTTTGGAAGAAGCGTCTGAAATCTACGATGATTGGAGCAAGAAAGATGCGGTCTCAGCGATAATCTTTAGCCCATCATCATTTCCTTGCTTGCCCGGAGACGGCGCCTGCGAAACAACACGACAAGCCTTTATCGAGCGAGTGAATCGGAACCAGGAAGTCTTCTCCAAAGAGTACAGTGGAGAGAGGTATAGTATTTACTTTCCGACGAAGAGTCACACCGGTGGTCGAGTATCCTCCTTCGTATCTCACTCAGAGCTGTCCCTTTCACCATGAAAGGCGTGGGAGAGGATAAAGACGGCGCCCGACCCTTAGAGATGACTTAAGGATAATGAGAGAAAAGCGAATGGGGGAGGCGTCCAATGTTAATTATACGACGCTTACTGAATTCCGTAATCTCTCGCAAAAACCATATGCGTTTCAAAGTGTTCGGGATCATCCTCATTCAGTACAAAGACGCGCGCGCCTCTTAATCGATGGTTATCGGCGCCGCCCAACCCATAGGTACCGAATCCGGTGTTGGCGGAATACCCGAGGTAAATACCAAAATAGTTCCCGACATAATCATTGATGTGATCGTGGCCGACGAAGACCCCCTTGACGTCGCCTCGATCAAGCAGCGCTGAGAACAAACCGCTGTTGAAAGGACCGGGAGATTCGTCTTCGTTCCTCTCGCCAACCACCTCGTGCTGGGGAGCACGATTGAGCACGGGGTGCTGACGCTTGAACTCGTCGTTTTCGAACATCGTCCGGAACTCCTGTAACGGGATATGGAAGAACATCAAGGACGGGATTTTCTTCCCAAAGGTTTTTTCAAGAAACTCGGACGTCAGGGTATACCAGGAAATCTGACTCGGTTTGATCCCGTCCCAATCGGGCATCTCGGTCCAACCGAGGAGGAACTCCTCATTGAGCTTCTGTCCTGCGATTTCCTCAGGGGCGTATCTTCCTGAATCGAGCGCCCAGAGGTTAAACACCGGCGCGGGGCTCTGTCCCCGCGAGCTATAGACGAGAACATTCATGTTACCCGTGCCGCTAACCCCTTGAGGACTTGGCTTGTTGAGGTTGCGCGGATAGGACATATAGATTTTTAGTTGGTCGTCCGCGTTTAGCCCCGTGTAAACGCTGCTCTCCTCGTCATGGTTTCCGAAGGTGATGAGCCAGGGGATGTTCCTATCGTCAACAGGCGAGACGATATTGTTGATCGCCTTTACCACGTCGAACGGAGTCTTGGGGCCGTCGTCGCCCCCTCTGATGTTATCACCGGTGAAAACCACCAGATCCGGCTTCTGGTCCTCGAGGACCGCGTCGATCAAGGCTATTGTTCTTGGATCGGTGTCTTGCGT
This sequence comes from uncultured delta proteobacterium, assembly GCA_963754925.1. GTDB lineage: Bacteria > Myxococcota > B64-G9 > B64-G9 > B64-G9 > CAVWHX01. Next base: position 69,073 of record CAVWHX010000009.1, on the reverse strand, counting down.
ATCTTGGGTATCGGTAAACTGAACGATTTTAAACGTCCTATCCGGATTGAATGTTAGCCTTTCTTTGTGAGACTCGGCAAAGGAAAAAACGTTGCACCAACAAATGACCGCGACAATCACAAGAACCGATGCCAGTCCTTTTTTATTTGATCTCCCGTTCACGACGAATCCTCCTTTTTTGAGGTAGCTGTGCGCCTTCGCGCCCGGCTGCTCTTAAACCTCTACCGGCGCTATATGAAGTTGACGTGACGGGCAGGTGGTATGTCTGTAAATTCTTCAGGGCATGCTGTGGGAAGGATTTGTGCAAATATCATCAGGAGTTTACACACCCGTCATACCATTGTAACGAGCTGTCAGTATCCTTTTGTCTGGCATTGGACCGAAAGGAGGCCACTGATGGCAACACGGGTTAATCCAATTGCTTTAATGCGCACTATTTTTGGTGCGGAGGAAAAAAACAAGGAGGGCGCTGTCGGGGTCAAGCTAACCGCCCGCAATAAACCCGCAGCTCAAATACCGGCCGACACTGAACCGGCATCGGCGACGACCGCGGAGGCGCAGCGTGACGCCGTGCGGACGGCAGTCTCCTCACGTCAAACAAAGAAGGTTGTTGTTCTCAAGGAGGCTTTCTTTCAGGACGCTTATATCGATGCGCGCACTATCGATTCCGCCTTTGAGGCGATGGGGGAGTATTCTTTTTTCGAACCTGTCGTTTATAACGTAATATATGTAGTCGAAAGCGGTATCGGCGGTGGCTGCGTTGATGCGGGTATCGAGTGGTATAGTTGCTAGAGCGAAGTGATATTCCAAGTCATATATTGTTGTTTACCGTTTGGGAATAGGCAGTTATCGATACGGTTATCCCAAGTATGAGTTTCACTATGCATTCTCGTTCACAAGGATTTTACAAGGCTGTCACTAAAATGTCACAGAGCCGATACATGCTTCACTAAAGGCGCGAAAGGAGCGAGCAATGAGGTCCGTATTTTTTGTGGTGCTTTCAATTGCGGCGGTTGCGATTGGATCCGAAAAGTCGTTTGATTCTTTTGGAAAAAATAGTGATCACTACCTGGTTGCGCAGGCCGGTGGCGACACCATCGATCTTCAAGGCGCGGGAGCGACGTTTCCCTATCCCCTCTACTCCAAGTGGATAGCCGAGTTCCAAAAGGTCGATCCGCGCGTTCACATCAACTATCAGTCCATCGGATCGGGCGGGGGCATTCGACAGATCGTCGAGGGCACGGTGGATTTCGGCGCAAGCGACGCCGTCATGAGCGATGAGGAACTCGCCAAAGCGCCCGGTACATTACTGCATATTCCGATGACATTGGGCGCCGTCGTCATAACGTATAATGTATCGGGTGTCAGCAGTCTCAAGATATCGCCCGAAGTCGCCGCCGGTATTTTCCTCGGGGAGATTAACAAATGGAACGACCCACGGCTTGCATCACTGAATGCGGGCGTAAAGCTTCCCGATAAGCCGATTACGATTGTCTACCGTTCGGACGGAAGCGGCACCACGGCCATTTTCACCGAATATCTTTCCAAGATCAGCCCCGCGTGGAAAGCGAAGGTCGGCGCCGGCAAGAGCGTGAAATTCCCGGTCGGACTTGGCGCCAAGGGTAACGAAGGGGTGGCCGGGCAGGTGAAATCGAGCCCCGGCACCATCGGCTACGTTGAGCTTGCCTACGCGAAACAGACTGGCCTCACGTTCGCGTCCATCAAGAACCGTGCGGGCGCCTTCGTAGAACCCTCCCTTGAGGGAATTACGTCAGCGGCGGCGAGCGAGGCCAACGCCATGCCCGACGACCTGCGTGTTTCCGTCGTTGACGCTCCGGGAAAAACCGCCTACCCGATCGCGGCGTTCACGTATATCCTGATCTATCAGGATCAAGCCGACAAGGTAAAAGGCAAGGCCCTGGCGCAGTATTTGTGGTGGGCGATTCACGAAGGCCAAGCGTTCGGTCCCGCGTTGTATTACGCTCCGCTTCCTTCCGAAGCGGTCGCCAAGATCGAGTCCAAGCTTCGCAGTCTGCGCGCCGGCGGAGAAACCCTGCTCAGCGGCAAGTAACTTCACGGTTAGATTAATTACGAGAGGATCATGGCCCAAAGAGTTACCAACACACTGACGAGACGCCATGGGCTGTGGCCGATGTGGTTTGGCAGCGACGTGAATCCGGGCGATCGTCTCTTCCGCGCGGTTACCGCTCTGTTCGCGGCCGTCATCGTGTTAATGCTTGCCGGCATGGCGGTGGAGATGGTGCGGGCCTCTGCCCTGAGCTTGAGCCATTTCGGCCTTGGCTTTATCACGGGCAGGGATTGGGATCCGGTCCGCGACTCATTCGGCGCCTTGCCGTTTATCTATGGGACGGTCGTCTCTTCGGCGCTCGCGCTTCTGGTGGCGGTGCCGATTTCGCTCGGCATCGCCATCTATTTAGCCGAGCTTGCGCCGGCTTGGGTGCGCAAACCATTGAGTTTCGTCGTGGAGCTGCTGGCCGCCATCCCGAGCGTGGTGTACGGACTGTGGGGCATTTTTGTACTGGCGCCGTGGTTGCGCGACGAAATTGAGCCGGCGCTGGTTCCTGTTTTCGGGGGTAGAGCCGGCGGGTTCGATATGTTGGCCGGTGGCCTCATCCTCGCGATCATGATTCTGCCGACTATATCCTCGGTGAGCCGTGACGTCATGCGGGCCATTCCCGGAACCTTGCGCGAAGGCGCGTATGCGCTTGGCGCCACCCGCTGGGAAACCGTACGCACGGCGGTGCTTCCCTCCGCGCGCTCGGGAATCGTTGGAGCGATCATTCTGGGCCTCGGCCGGGCGCTGGGCGAGACCATGGCCGTGACTATGGTTATCGGCAACCGGGCCGAGATTTCCGCGTCCATTCTTGATCCGTCCTATACCATGGCGAGCGTGATAGCGAACGAATACACCGAGGCGACCGGAAATCTCCACCTGGCCGCGCTCTCGGAGATAGCGCTGCTGCTCTTTGCCGTCACGGTCGTTCTCAACGCAACGGCACGCCTTCTCGTATGGCGCATTGGCCGCCTCCCCGGCGGAGCGGGAAGGTTGTGACATGAACGCTTACTACCGTCGAAAAATTATTGATATAGCGGCGCGCGGCGCCTGTGTCGCGGCGCTTTTCGTAGCGATTGTGCCGCTCGCTAGCTTGCTGCTCTATGTCGGCGCCAAGGGCATCGGCGGCCTCAATGGGGATTTCTTCACCCAATTGCCGAAGCCGGTTGGAGAGTTGGGCGGCGGTTTTGGCAATGCGCTGGTCGGAACGCTCATCCTGATCGGCATCGCCTCCGCAATAAGCCTGCCGTTGGGTGTTCTCGCCGCCGTCTATTTAGCCGAGTTTGGGAAAAAACGCTTCGCCACGACGGTGCGATTCTGCGCCGACGTGATGTCCGGCGTACCGTCTATCGCCGTGGGCGTCTTCGCCTACACGTTGTTTGTGCTCACCATGCGCCGTTTCTCGGCGCTCGCAGGGGGATTTGCGCTCAGCATCATCATGTTGCCGACCATAACCCGCACGACCGAAGAACTGATCAAGCTGGTGCCCGACTCGCTCAGGGAAGCGGGCCTGGCGCTGGGTATTCCCAAGTGGCGGGTCATTATCAGGGTTGTCTTACGCACCGGGGCGCCCGGCATCGCCACCGGCATCATGCTGGCGGTTGCCCGAGCGGCGGGCGAGACCGCTCCGCTCTTGTTCACCGCGCTCAATAACCGGTTTTGGTCCGTGAGCCTGGATAAGCCGATCGCATCGCTGCCCGTGCAGATTTACACCTATGCGGTCTCTCCCTATGAGGACTGGCATCGCCAAGCCTGGGCCGCAGCGCTCGTGCTCGTCGCAGTGGTGCTCGTGCTCAACATCTTGGCGCGCATGATCACGTATTCGCGAGGAGGTCACCCATGAATGCTACCGTTGAAACTCAAGCTGCCTTTCCGAGGGCCCTAGCACTACCGGAAACAGCGGTTCCCGCGATCCTCGACGATCGCGAGATCGCCGAACACAAGATGCGGACCGAGCTCCTGCGCGCCTGGTTTGGAAAGACCGAGGCCTTGAAGGGGATTTCCATTCCCGTTATTCAGAACCGCGTGACCGCGATCATCGGCCCCTCGGGCTGCGGAAAATCGACCTTGATTCGCTGCATGAACCGGATGCACGAGGTGGTGCCTGGCGCGCGCGCCGCCGGAACGGTGCTGCTCGACGGCGTTGATATCTACGGACGCGGGGTCGATCCGGTGTTGGTGCGGCGCCGGGTCGGCATGGTGTTTCAGAGGCCCAATCCCTTTCCCACGATGTCCATCCGCGATAACGTGCTCGCCGGCCTGCGTCTCAATGGTATGAACGCCAACCATGCCGATGAGATCGTCGAACGGGCGCTCCATCGCACCGCCTTGTGGGGTGAGGTGAAGGACATTCTCAACCGTTCGGGTTCGACCTTGTCGGGCGGCCAGCAGCAGCGCTTGTGCATCGCCCGGGCGCTGGCGATGGAGCCGGAAGTGCTGCTGATGGACGAGCCGTGCTCGGCGCTTGATCCGATTGCCACGTCCAAGATCGAGGAGTTGATCCACGAGCTCGGTCAGCGTTATACTATCGCTATAGTGACCCACAATATGCAACAAGCCGCCCGGGTGTCCCATTTCACAGCGTTTCTCTACCTGGGCGAGCTGGTCGAATACAACGAAACCAATACCCTGTTTACCAAGCCAAGCAACCCACGGACGGAAGATTACATTACCGGTCGCTTCGGCTGATCGGATTGAGGAGCGTTATGAGTTGTGAGCATACAGACCGCGAATACGAAAGCGAGTTGCGCACGCTACATGAGCAGCTACTGCTGATGGGCGCCAAAGTCGAGGAAATGCTGGCCAACTGCATGAAGGCGCTCGTCAACCGGGACAACGACCTCGCGCACCGGATGATCGATTACGACAACGAGATCGACAGCCTCGAAGTATCCATCGATGAACATTGCCTGCGAATTCTCGCCCGATGGCAACCCGTCGCCTCGGACCTGCGCTTCATCACCACGGCGCTAAAAATCGTGACCGACTTGGAGCGGATCGGAGACATCGGCGTCAATATCTGCGAACGGACCATCGAATTGAGCGACGAACCCCCGCTGAAACCGTATATCGACCTGCCCAAGATGGCCGACGTGGTGCAGGGCATGATTCGAGATTCCCTGGATGCATTTGTGGCTCAAAGCGCCGAACGGGCCCAGGCCGTGTTGGAACGGGACCACCTGGTGGACGCGTATTACGGGCAGGTGTTTCGCGAGCTTCTGACCTACATGATTGAAGACACCAGGACCATCCATAATGCCATCCGGGTTCAGGCCATCGCCAAGTATCTGGAACGCATCGGAGACCACGCCACCAACCTGGCCGAAATGGTCGTGTTCATGACGCGCGGCAAGGATATTCGACATCCGGGAAGACTGCACGTACAGAAGGCGCGGCCGCACGGCGTGCTCTTTTTATGCGTCCGTAACGCCGCGCGAAGTCAAATGGCTGAGGCCTGGGCGACAAAGCTGTTCCCGCAGGGCGTGCGTATCTGGAGCGCCGGTTCGCAACCCGACCCGAGCGTCGACCCGCGGGCGGTCCAGGTGATGCGGGAGGTCGGGATCGACATCTCCGGCGTGCGGCCGAAGAACGTTTCTGAGATTCCGATCGGCGACATCGATACCGTCATCACGCTCTGCTCATCGGAACGGTGTCCCGTGCTCGCCGGCAAACTTCACGTCGAATCCTGGGACATGCAGGATCCCCAGACGGCATCAGGCAGCGACGACGAGGTTCTAACGGTATATCGCTCTGTGCGTGATGAGCTCCGGCGAAAGATTGAAGCATTTGTCGCGACGTGGAGTTGAAACAGAATCCTTGCAGGTCTGTACTTATTTTTTAATTCCCAGGCAGGTATCCACGAGCCGCGCCGCCTCGAGCCACGGATGTTTGGCCGGCACCACCTTCTTGAAGCCGGCGACCCGATTGAGCGGCACGGGTTCGCAGCGCTCTCCGCGCACGGCCACCATGACGTTCGATGCCCCTTCGGCGAGAAGCTGCGCCGCGCGCGTGCCAAGGCGCGTGCACAGGAGGCGATCCGTCGGGGTGGGTGTGCCGCCGCGCTGGACGTGTCCCAGCGATGTAACGCGCGCTTCGGTGCCGGTGAGCTGCTGCAGCTGCCGGGCGAGTCGGCTCGCCCGCGGCTCTTGCACCAGTTGGAGTCCGAGATTGTCCTCGCCGTCAGGCACATAGGGCACGACCGAGCATCCGTTGTCGTCGAGTTCGTGTCGGCTCCGTGCCGTCTTCTTGTCCTTGGCTGCGCCGTTTTCCTCCCGACCCTGAGCCGCAATCTCTTGTTTGGAGCGTGCGCCCTCGGAAACGACGATAATGGAGAAACGCTTGCCGTGGCGCCTGCGCTCGAGCAGGTACTCGGCGACGACCTCCGGGTCGTAGGGCATCTCCGGGATCAGGATCACGTCGGCGCCGCCGGCCATGCCGGCGCCCAGGGCGAGCCAGCCGGCATTGTGCCCCATGACCTCGCAGACGATAAGGCGGCTGTGGCTGGTTGCCGTGGTGTGAAGTCGGTCAACCGCCTCGGTGGCGATGTACATGGCCGTATCGAAGCCGAAGGAGATGTCGGTCTGAGCCACGTCGTTGTCGATCGTCTTGGGAAGGGTGAGGACCGGCAACCCGGCCTTCTGCAGCGCGAGTGCGTTCTTCTGGGTTCCGCCGCCGCCCAGACAGACGAGGCGTTCGATACCCATGCGGTGGGCGTTCTCGACCGCGGTGGCGGTCATGTCGATGACCCGTTTGCCCATTTGTATCTTGTGGAGCTTGTCGCGGCCGGTACCGAGGATGGTCCCGCCATGGGTGAGGATGCCGCTGACCGCCTGGTTGTCCAGGGGAATAAAGCGGTTCTCGATCAGGCCTCTGAACCCGTCGAGGATACCGAGCACCTTCATGCCGTAGTCTGCGATGGCGGCCTTGGCTATGCCGCGAATGGCGGCGTTGAGGCCGGGGCAATCCCCGCCTGCCGTGAGAATTCCAATGCAGCTAATCTCGGATTTCTTGGCCACGCTTAGGCTCCGCAATGCACCATAAAACCATGAGATCATTATATCAGCTCGATGCGCGATTGTCATGGCTGATCAGAGAGCGCACCAAGAATTCACCGTATCAACATCATTCTGTCAAAAACATCCCGGTAATCTTAAACCGGCAGAATATACCAACGTGCACATTTTGTATTCGTTTTTTCACCACCCATTGCCCAAGAAGGTAAAGACGTTTCGATGAGCACCAACGACCGAAGATTTCGCGAGATCCTCAAATGCGACCTGGACGCCTTCGTGAGTGCGGAGCGGAAACGTTTTCCCGAGGACGAGACCTTGGTCATCGACCTTCACTGTCACGATCTCAACAGCGACGTTCCCGACGAACTGCTCGGCCGCATCCTCCGGTGGCCGGAAACGTGGGTCTCCACGAATGATGTATGCGAAGTTCTGGCGCAAAACGGCGCGACCGCATTCACCATCACCAACCACAATAACGCCCGCTCGTGTTTTGATCTGCTGGAGCGCGGCATCGACGTTCTGGTGGGGGCCGAGTTCACCTGCAATGTGCCGGACTTCGATGTGCAGGTGCACGTGCTCGCCTACGGTTTCACGCCGTCCCAGGAGGAGCGGTTGCGCGCCTTGCGGGGAGACTTATACCGATTCCTTGCTTATACGCGAGAGCGCGAGCTGGTCACCGTGCTTGCCCACCCGTTGTACTTTTACGGCCCTCGCTATGTACCGACCCTTCTCTTGATCGAGAAGTTGACCCTGCTGTTCGATAACTTCGAGGTCATCAACGGCCAGCGCGATACCTGGCAAAACTTGCTGGTGGTCGACTGGCTCCAGAATTTGGACGAGGAGCGCGTCACGGACCTGTCCCGCCGCGCGGGGATACCGGCGGACGCCTACTGCCGACGGCCGGTGCACAAGGTGATGACGGGCGGCTCCGACGACCACATGGCGCTGTTTGTCGGCACCGCCGGCAGCCGTGTCCGTGTCCCCGACCTCACCCAACGCCTCGCGACCGAAGCGCGGTCGTCGCTGGTGCTGGAGGCGCTCAAACACGGCGATGTCGCGCCGTATGGCTCATACACCGGCGAGGAGAAGCTCGCGGCTTCATTTTTGGACTACTTTTGCCAGATCGTTCGGAACGCGAGCGACCCAGGGCTTATCCGCATGCTCTTGCACCAGGGCTCGGCCCGTCAGAAAATCTGGGCTTTCCTCATCGCCAACGGCATGTCCGAGCTGCGCCGACACCGATACACGTCCCGGTTCATCGACGCCGCGCATGAAGCGCTGCACGGCGTAAGCCCCGGCTTCATGCAGAAATACGCCTTCGCCAAGGAGTATCGCCCGCTGATCAGAGAACTCGATCGGATCGCTAACACGCGTCGTAACCAGGTTGCATCGATGCAGGATCAATTACGCTTGTCTATTCCAGCTATCTTCCATGAGCTCAATGTCATCCTGGCAGGGCGTATCCAGGCCAAGGTCGAACGGTACGAGCGGGAGCCCCGGGATGACTCGCCCCAGGGAATTCGGGAACTCGTCCAAGGTTTGGAGCTGCCGATCGATGTGCGTACGTTGTTTGGCGGCGCCAATGGGGGATCTTCCAGACGCGACATGAGCACTATTGATCTGCTTGCAATGGCGGAGGGATTGCCGTTTCCCGCGCTGGCGGCGCTCGCGATCGGCGGGAGCATGTACACGAGCACCAAGGTGCTGTTCGCCAACCGGCCGCTGCTCGATGAGTTCTCGCAGGCCATCGGGCGCCACCAGCACCCGCGACGCGCGCTGTGGCTCACCGACACCTTCTCGGACAGGAACGGGGTGGCAAACGTTCTGAGGCTCATGCACGCCGAAGCCGTCCGCCGCGAGCTGCCGATCGATTTCACAGTGTGTCACGCCTCAATGAAACCCGACGAGCACCTCGCGGTCCTCAAACCCGTCCTGGAACTCCCGCTGCCGTGGTACCCGCAGCAACCGATTCGCGCCTTTGATGTCCTGGAGCTGCAGCGGCTGTTTATCAACGGCAGCTACGACCGCATCCTCTGCTCGACCGAGGGACTCATGGGCCTCGCGGCGCTCTACCTTAAGCACGCCTTCTCGGTCCCCGCCTTCTTCTATGTTCACACCGACTGGATTGACTTCGCGCGCCGGACACTCAAGTTCGACGTCCACAGTGTGGATCGCATTCGACGCCTGCTGCGCGCCTTCTATCGCAGCTTCGACGGACTCTTCGTGCTCAACTCCGAGCACCGTGAGTGGTTTGCATCGGACGCCATGGGGATCCCGCGCGGCCGGATTCGTCAGACGGCTCACTGGGCCGACCAGCGCTTCGGCCATCACCCAACCCTTCGATCGGAAGTGTTGCCGGGGGTGCGCGAGCATGAGCGACTGCTCCTTTTCGTCGGCCGCATCAGCGAGGAGAAGGGTGTGATGGAATTGCCCGCCATCCTCAACGAGGTGCGAAAAAAGGTTCCCCTGGCCCGGTTCGTGATAGTCGGGACCGGACCGGCCGAGGATCTATTGCGGGAGATGATTCCGGATGGGATCTTTCTTTCGTGGATCGAGACGGAACAACTCGCCCATATTTACTCAGCGACGGACGTCCTGGTGCTGCCCTCCCGCTTCGATGCCTTCGGCTGCGTGGTGATCGAGGCGCTGGCGTCGGGACTGCCGGTAGTGGCCTATAGGACCAAGGGGCCGAAAGACATCATTCAGGACGGGGTGTGCGGTTTCACGGTCGAGGACCGAGGCAAGCTCGCCGCCGCCGTCGTACGCATTCTCACGGATCGTGAACTCCAGCAACGGATGCGCGAGGCGGCCATAGAGAGATCCAAGGCCTATCGTTCGGACCACATCGTTGATACGCTGCTGCAAGAGATCGGACTTTCCGGTGACGCGCAGGGAAGTCTCATAGACGAACCCCCTATCGCGAGCGAAAATAGGGAGCTAGACGATTTAGGAGCCTGGCATATGGACCCCGAAGGGTGAGGGGAAAACGTTGACACCTTTGACAACGCCTTTACCGCTAGTGCAAAGCCTCGCCGTCCGGATACTGATCGGCCCGCAGGGGCGTCGAGAAGGTGAGCGTGATCGGCAGCGACGGCCGCATGGCGAGATGGAAAAGATGTCCCAAGAAAGTGGAATCCCCGACCCAGTCGGCACCGATCCAATCGGTCTCGTCGTCCTCGTAACTAATGTACAGGGGCGCCACGGTTACCGGTCGCCCAGCGACGCGGTGGAATAACCCGACTCGAAAGGATTCGGGCTTGTTTTTAGCGGTGGTAGTGCCGTCAGGGAAATTGGTCATGGTAAATCCGTCGGCCAGGCGATCGGCAACGGCATTCGTCGCCGCTTTAGAGGAGACCGGATCGCAGCGCCGCACGAACAAAACGCCCAAGGCGCGGCCGCCGGAGCCTATAAACGGCCAGCGACTCACCTCGGCCTTGGCCAGGTAGCCGGTCGGCACCACGCTGCCGATCGCGACGACGTCGATATACGATCGGTGGTTGGCGAATATCAAGCTGCCGGGCTCCGGCAGGGCGCCCACACGGCGGATATCCAAACCGAAGATCCGCCCAGCTCCCTGCATGAAGCGATGCAGCAGCCAGATCCCGAAACGCAAGCGCTCATTCTTGCTGAAAAGGGCCAAGAACGCGATGCCGGCTACGGCCAAAAACCAGCAACCCATCAACCAGAAGAAAAACGTCAGGAGCCGGAAGACTGCCCGGAAGAAGCGGCCGATTGTAACGAGCGCGCGGAGCGCAGTCCAGGTCGCGGTAATTAACCTCCACGTCCTAAGGCTGTAAATTCGTTCCATATTAACCTCCTCTCGTACAGCGAGCGGTCAGTTATAACGAAACCATCATACGCAGGTTTGTATGACGGCTTAGTGACGTTGCGGAGATGATTGGGTAAATTTACAAGATGGCGGATGCGCCTACCATGGCCGTTACCATGACTGCTATTGCCGAAAGTTCGAAATCCCCAATTTACCAATTCATAATTCGCTTTTGAATCCGGGCCCACCAGTGCAAGCGGCGCAGCATCGCGCGTTTCTTATTCTGGTGTGCCTCCATGCGCCGCAGGATTCCATCAAGCAATCCGATTGCCTCTAGGATGTGCGGCCCTTTATTGAGCATCACGCATTCGGCGCGCTCCGACATGGCGGCGTCGGTGATCTCGGCTCGCGAGGGCAGGCCGTCTTTCGCTAAGGTCTCAAGCACCTGGGTGGCCCAGATGACCGGGATGTGCGCCGCTTCGCAGATCCATAGAATCTCCTCTTGGATTTCGGCCAACCGCTCGTACCCGCATTCGACCGCCAAATCGCCGCGAGCGATCATGATGCCTGCGGCGGGGTTGCGCATGGCGGCGAGGATCAACTCGGGAAGCATTTCGAAGGCCTTGCGAGTTTCGATCTTGACCACGATGCCGAGCCTTGCACCGCCGAGAGCAACAAGATTCTCCTGCAGATCGCGCACATCGGCAACGCTGCGGGCAAATGACAGCCCCACCAGGTCGGCATGCTTTGCCACGAACTCAAGATCAGCCTTGTCTTTCTCACAAAGCGCCGGAATGCGAATCGAGCTGTCTGGAAGGTTGATACCCTTGCCGGCGTTAAGCTTCTCACCCATAGGCCGAGCCAAGGTGATCTTGACCGTGATCTGCTGCGGATTAACCGATTCGATCACGCCGCCTATCTTCCCGTCATCGAACCAGATGCGTTCGCCGGGTCGAGCATGGGAAAACGCCTCGGGCAGTGTGCAGCCGATGCTCGCCGGTTTCAGCACCTGGCCTTTAAGGTTCAACCGAGCAGGTCTTCCCGGCTCGTGAGAGCACATGATCGCCAAGGTGTCACCGGTCTTGAGGACAATTGGTTGCTTGAGCGATGGCAGCTCTTCGACCATGACCTGACTTTCGATCTTCAAACTTCGCGCGCCCTGGACTTGGTTGCCGGAAAGAAGAATGGTACCGCAGGATACGTAGGCTGTTCGTGAGCATTCGCCCAGACGACAATTACCGATCTCCTTGGTTATCGTGATCGAGCGACCGGCGCCGCGGGCGTCGGTGAATTTGATCAAGTCCCCGGCTCGAAGACCCGCGACCCAGCGTTGCGGCAGGGTAAGCACCGCATCAGAGACCTGCTCGGCCGCAGGCGACCCCGCCGACACCATCAAGATCCTTGCAGGCTGGAGCACCCGACCCAAGGCGTCGCGTTGCGGCCGCCATTTGATTACCTTCGGGCCCGGTTCGATCGGCCCGGTGCGCAGCTTAGGCCCGGCCAGATCCATCAGCACCCAACATTTCTTGCCCGTTTCCTTGCTTGCCATACGGAGGTTTTCAATCATCTTCTCCCATTCCGGGCGGCTGTCGTGGGCGCAGTTGATGCGCATGCAATCCATACCTTGCTCCAGTAATTTTTTTACGAGCGTCTTGTCGTACGCCGCCTCGGTCGCCATGGTGACCATTACCCGAACGAAACGATGTTGTGGCCGCTGTCCCAAGAGTGCTTCAGTGTGCCCCTGGATTAAATGACGGCCTTCGTCGATCTTGACCGGCACGTCGTACTTGAGTGACTTCTTCATTGTAATCTTCGCCAGAGAATGAAGCGCCTTGATGACCTCATTGAGGTTGGCCATTACGGCTGACTCGCTGCGGCCGAGCGATGATAGACCCAGCACCATCAACTGCTTTTGAATACGCCGGATTTCGTGCCTACGGAAGGCGATATAGTGAATAAGATTGCGGGCGCTGGCCCGGTAGGATGGGTGGATCTCCTCAAGTCGGTCTTTAAGACGCGACTCGAGCAGGATCATCTTCGAGCGGAATTTACTGAGCTGTTTGATGAGTTTCCGTAACCGGGCGGATTCTTCAATCGATATTCGAATCTTTTTTTTCTTGGATGCCATGTGCTTTACAAAACCTAGAGGATGAATAAAAGTTAGCTCATGAACGCGTCAAATAGCGCGCTTCCCCGGCCTTGCCCACCAGCTCACATATTGTGCAGGTCAAGTGCCAGCGCGACCCAGGCCCATCCGTAAAACACCAGATCGATTCCAATAAAAAGGCCGATCGCCCACAGGCCCGAGACCGGCTGCAATCAATAGCAGCCATCCGAAAAACCACATCGAGATTACCGTGGCTTTCGTGGACCGAATGACGGCGGCGATCCCCAACAGCACCAATCCGATGCCGAGTGCCAGGAGCCACCCCCAGTTTTGAATCATCTCGGGGGGATACTCACCATTAGAACATCCATCTTGTTCATTGAATCCCTCCTTTATTTGTGTTTAGTACAATTGTCAACTTACCCGCTGCAGCGCTGGCTCGCAGCGCAAGTCGGCTGGCTATGGGATCTGCCGGGTGGCGAAGAGAAACATCGATGGACAGGAAGAATAAACCACCTATTCCGTGGAGGCAAAAAGTTTTCCCCGGACGCCGAGGCTCACATCGCACCTTCGTCGGGCCGGTTTCGAAAACGGTAGCCCACCCCGCGGATGGTCTCGATGTACTCTCCAACCAGTCCGAGTTTCTGTCGCAGTCTTTTAACATGCGTATCGACGGTGCGGGCGTTTATGTCTGCATTGCTGTTCCATACATCTGAAAGCAGCTTGTCGCGTGTTTGTACTCGCCCTGAGCGAGCAAGCAAGGTGGTTAGAAGCTTAAACTCCATAGGGGTCAGGATAACTTCGTTGCCGCTCACCCACACGCGATGGCCGGGTTGATCAATGCGCAGATCATCAAATACCAAAGGAAGCTCATCAACAGACTCCCTCTGTACCCGCCGCAGCACAGCCCGCATTCGCAGAAGCAGCTCGCGAACATTGAAGGGCTTCACAACATAGTCATCGGCTCCCAGCTCCAAGCCAACGACGCGGTCGATCTCCTCACCCTTCGCGGTGAGCATGATCACCGGTAAATGCCGGGTTCGCGGGATAGTACGGATCTGCCGACATATCTCAGTACCACTAATGTCCGGCAGCATGAGGTCGAGCAGCACCAAGTCGGGTAATGGATCCCGGGATAATTGCTCGAGGGAGGCCTGGCCAGTGAGGAATGAATGGACATCAAACCCATCTTTCCGAAGAGAGTACTCCAAGATCTTCACCAAATCTATCTCATCGTCCACGACAAAAATCGTTTTGGCCATCTTTTTCCTCAGCGATACCTAGCCAACTGGAAGTCACCAATGCCTAGCGCCTTTTCTGTGACGAAACAGTTACGCCCTTGCAACGTTGTTGCAAACTCGCTATTCCTTTATTGAGCTAGCCTGTATTTCTCACCGCTTCAAGCATCGAACTAATCATGAAGACGACGAGACCTCGAATAATTTAATCTTTGCCACGGCTCACGCTGCGGAAATAGGTGCGAGAAAGAAATACTAGCAGGGCAAGGAAAGCCAACCCCGATATTTCGCTATTATTATCTTTAGCTACTACACAACCGCCACCGCCACTATGAGGACAAGAAGCAGCAGTAGTAATCTCATACTGACCGCTACAAAGAGGCGTCTTCTCGCCGGCGGGATAAATGTCGCATAATCCGGCGATATCATCAGCGCTCAACGTACGTTTTATGATTTCACAAGGATTCGCGGTTGGACACATCACGGCTTCATTGCCAGGAACACAGGATATGGATGTGTGAGCCAATCCGATGCTATGGCCCAGTTCGTGAGTCAATGTATTTTGAATGTCCATGGTTGTGCCCGAGGGGTCTTCGACGCAGGGTGTGGAGGTGGAGAATTGATAATCGGCTCCATTCAGCTCAACATCGGCGTCAAAGATCTCGCCCGTATCGGTATTGTAACTGACCGTGGTAAGCGCGATGATGCTACTATCGTATTTCCAACCATCGGGACTGTTTGAATCTTTAGATTCCCGCCAAACAATCAAATTAAAACAGTCAAGACCGATAGCGGTCCGTGAGGTTGGGCCATCGAACGTTAAGACTAAATCCGAGCAAGGATGTCCGTTCCATGCATTTATTGAATTCTGTACCGCCGCATAGCAATCCGCCGTACTGACATCTTGACTGCAGTTCTGGTTGACCCAATACGATATACTGCGACTTGTCCAATAATTACAAATAGTTCCGCTGGCATTTTGGGTGCGATTGAAGGCAAAGGCGTTCGATGGCAGCGCCAGAACGACCAACAACGGTAATCCCCAACTGATGGTCTTGTACTTAAGCATGGTGAGCTTGTTCATCGTAATTTCTTCTTTGTCCAAACGGTTTTGATTTGCTGTTCCAGATGGACGCGGTCGATCTGAAGAGGTGTTTGGTTACCCCCCATCAGATGGAGTCCCTCAAGACGCTGAATGAATTTCTCGACGCCGCCATCGTTGCGCGATTCGAACACTCCTTGAGTAAGACCGATAACTTGATAACCAACATCGGTCTTGCGTAAGAATAATACTACGTGATCACCGAGATTGAAAGTTGGAACCCCCTCGGCTCGCTGGCCGATTCCATCAACTTCCCCACCCGGTTGAAGCAAATCGAGATATTTCTCGCCTGTCCCGGCAAGATCTTCCCGCACTTCAAACGAGTATGTCGTGTAAATGCGCTGGTGTCCCGAATCCCATGCGCTTTTACCCGGCTCTTTGAGAACAACTTTTACGATTCGATCGGCTTCATTGATAAGGTCTTCTTCTGAGAGGCGTTTCACCGTCGTGGCATGCGAAGCGGCAGAGCACGCCAACAAAATTAATACCATGGAGAGTACGACGTATGGAATTCTCATAGTTCCTCCTCTAACCGTTTCCCCATCTATTTCTTCTTCTTGTCTTTTTCGTCGGTGGCTTCGTAACCCACCACTTCCACGGTGATGATGGAAGGCAGCTGCTCGATCCGGCTCTGAGTAGACTGATCAGATTGCGAGGAGGTTATGGCTTCCTTCGAAGCCGCCTGCGTCGCCTGGGAGGCGCTGGTCAGCGTCCCGATGTTCGGCGCTTGGACTTTGGGTATCCCGGCCGATGAGCCGGAGACCTGTATGTTTTCCACGCCTACGACCGTTCGGGCGGCGATGTTGATGTCGCCGA
Organism: uncultured delta proteobacterium; assembly: GCA_963754925.1. GTDB lineage: Bacteria > Myxococcota > B64-G9 > B64-G9 > B64-G9 > CAVWHX01. The sequence continues at coordinate 52,955 of CAVWHX010000009.1, read as the reverse complement.
CAACCCGTATGCCCGCGTCCCCGGCGTTTACTTCCCCGCGCGGCGCGATGAGATCCAGCAGGCTTTTTTGCCGGTTCGGATCATACCCCTCCAGGGCATCCAGCACTCCTATGCCAGCGCCGGTTGAAAGCCCAAAAGCATTAACGGTTACCACGGCGTCATTGTCTGTAAAAAACTGCAGCGGCTTGTACAAAACGGTAGTGCTCGCGCCGGAACCGGCGGTGATGCTGCCGTCGCTGGTCCACATGGTGAGATCGCCGCCCTCGAGAGTAAAGACCCTTGAAGTGAAAAGATCGATGTTTTGGTCCGCCATCATGCTGACATTGCCGCCCCGGTCGGTCACCACTCCTCCTGAGTTGGACGAGCCGTTCTCCGTTTCCGATCCGACTTGGATCCTTCCGTAGGGCGCAAGCATGGTGATATCGCCTTCTGAGAAGGCCTGAACCGGCTGTGCGTTCAAAATAATGTTACCCCCTTGACCCGGTTTCAGAGCGGCCGGGTTCGTGGGGAATAGTAAAGATACCGCCTTGAAACCTCGGTCATAGCTCTGGTAGTCTTGGCTTTGGGGGTTGTTGTAGTCTATGCCGCATTGTTTGAGCTCCGTCATGTACACGCTATCTAAAAAGATTTCTTGCCTCACCAAGGGCAGTTGGTTGAAGGCGGCTAAAAGCTCTGTACCCGACATGGGCCCGTAGCCGAGCTTTTGCATATAGTCATTAAGCTCCGGCAGGTAGATGTGCGCCACCCCCTGCTTGTTATCCGGATCGAGGTAGGCGTTTTCAAAAGCCTTGTAATCTGCGCCCGCTTGCATCCCGGCTATCAAGGTGATGTCCGCCGCCTGGGAAGGCGAAAGGGCATTATTAAAAGGTTGTTGCTGGTAATTTAGGTCTCCCGTGGCTTTGATCTCAGGATGTACTAGCAAAGTACTTTCGTCATACAGGATGATGTCTCTACCGGCTTGCATCACGGCATCACCCACGCCACCCACATAGAAATAGGTTTCGTAAATATCCCGGCCCGCCTGGATGGATGAATAATCGATCGGGTGGTTGTTTTGCACCGTGTACCAGCCGGACCTGACATCCAGGCCGGCATAAATATCGATCGACATCGGCAAAGTGATGTGTGTCGGCAAGCCCGCCTGCCCTAGACCTGGAATGCATTGACCTGAACGGTATGCGCACACAGAACCATCTAGGGCATAAATGCGGGCCGGTTCCAAGCTGGGCCGACTGAGAGGATCGATGCGGTTGGACAATGACGGCTCAGTAATTGCGGGAATTATGTCACCTTGCACCGTTTGGTTGATAGGTGTGACGTTGTTAGTGGCGAATGCAAACAAATTACTTCTTTGATATTCCGGCGCCAAGTCAATCATGGTGATGCCGGTCAACGCCAGGAATACGTCTTCTTTTGCCATGAGATCGAGTGCGCCGGTGGGAGATGATTCTAATGATAAGGAGGATAAGGCGTTGAAACGGTCTTCCACGCTTATGCTCGACTCAAGCGACGTCAACCGAAACGACGGGGTCATGCGGGAAAACAGTATATTGAGATACGGATCGCCGGGTCCATCCATCTTCACCACGTATGCTGCATTGACGCCCGGGGCTTGAGTCAGGTCAACAGAGGCCCAGGGATCGTTTTCGTAGGTGACCGAACCTCCAATCGATGTGGCCCCGAATGACGACCGTTCACTGTGACCCAGGAAGGCCGATCCGGTCACGCCACTTATTAGGTTTTCACTAATCTGACCCTGGCTCATGGGATCGTAAACGCCTTCTATGGTTATATCGGAGCCGGCGGTGAGGTCGACCGTTGCATCCATCAACCCGAACAGTGCGCCTATTTCTCCGTAGGTGGATATGGTACTGGATGAGTAGCTTGCTCTCAGCCCGATACTTGTTGAGCTTGGCATAAAACTTCCTCCGGCGCGCAGGTTTGCCTGTCCGCGTCCCAGCATAAAAAGCCCGCCCAGGATGTCATTGCCCGCAAAAACGTTGAGGTCTCCGCCGCCTTGTTCCATCAAGTCATTTTCATTAGGGATAGAGTCCACGGCGGTTTTAAGGTACCCGGTGGTGGGAATCGACACCTGTAAGTTCGAAATGTCGCGGCCCGCGTCTATAGTTACGTTTCCGCCTCCGAACGAGCCGATGCCTTGCTCGAAGTTATTGAACATTATCGACCAACTGGTCTGTTCTGCTACGGTCGAGGAAGTGGTATCGCCGTTCCAGTTGGTATCGCCGTATCTGAATAACCACGCGGAAGTGGTCTGAGTGGGGAAAGGAAGCGAAATATCCCGCCCGACGTGGATGTCGATATCGCCCCCCTGGGTCGGAAATTCTCCGAGGGGCATACCTGATGGCGCGCCATTAAAACCATTAGCGGGATCGGTGTGGACACCCGCGACATAAATTACCGAGGTAGGATCTTCAAGCACCAAGTCGCGACCCACATTTATCCTAATGTCGCCGGTACCGGTGCGGATCAAGGTATTGGGTGCTAGTGTCATTCCAATATATTTAGGATCGTTGAGATTGCCTTCGCTTTCGAAGGCCAGGCTGACCGAACGGTTGGAAAGAAGCGCCGCATTAGGATCGGCGCTAGTAAACCCATCGCTTATTGAGGCGTTTACATTGATATTGCCCTTAGCAAAAAAGCCCAAATATCCGGGGCCCCACGAGCCGTTTAACGAAATAGTATCCGCAATCGTGAGGTCACCGTCGCTTTTAATAATGGCGCCGGCGCCGAAAGACAAATTGGGCAACGTTTGAAATCTGAGCGGTATAGCATTGGAGATGTTTGCCAGCCAAGTTGACCCATCACTCAGTAGATTGTCGATAAAGTTATTTGTATTATCCACGGTACTGGTGTTGTAGTCTTCTGTGCCCTGCACCAAAATCTCGCGAACTCCGGTAAAAGTAGCTCCGAGACTAGTGATGGCTATATCGTTGTTGCCACTACGCGGGGCCCTTATGACCACCTGGCCGCCTCCCTGCCTGCCGCCGGAAAGATCGATCGTTGCGCCGGTTGCGACGTTAACACTTCCGCTGTCGGCCGCTAGTATGAGTTTGCCGCTTTCAGGATCAAAATCCCCATCACTGGTTTGGGCCGCTGGCGCTTTCAGCGTAGCGCCGTTTTCTATGGTCACGCTGTTTCCGGCTATGAGCTGGATTGTCCCACCATCTTTGAGTTCTTCTTTTCCCGAGGCGTCGATTGTGCCTGCTATGTCGATGTTCCCGGAGTCGGACTGCAACGTCACCTGGTGCGCTGTGATAGTCTCGCCGGCCCCGAGCGTGATATCCTGGATCCGCAATCTGATATCTCGTACGTTGGTAAAGCCCCCGCTTTCCAACTGGGCGTTGAGTTGAGAAAAAGTTTGTGGAGATTGCGCGAGTCCGAGCTCGGCCGTATCGAGCGTAAAAGATCCGCCTAAGAAACCAGAGGTTGCCATACCGAGCAGTTCACCTTGGATGGATGCGTTGCCGACTGCCGTGATCTCGATGCTCCCCGCATCTCCTCCAAGAGCAGCGCCGGATAGGTTGATGCGGGCCATAGGATCCATGACGAAGTCGCCCGAAGACTGCAACTGAACAATCCCTCCCGGCGCGAATTGAAGCTGTCCATTGAAATCCAGCGCCTGGCCGCTCACATCCACGTTCGCATGCGAGCCCAAGCTCAGCCCGCCCGTTTGGGCCGTGGCCTCGAAACTGCCTGCCGGCAAAACAATCGAGGTATCGATTGAAAGATCCGAGGCGGTTATGGTCAGTCGGCTGCCCAGCCCGCTATTTGTTGAATCCGGGTGATCCCCTAAATACGTATGAATGTCGGCGCTGCCGTCGATTCCAAGATCGTAACCCACGCCCGAGACGGAATGGATCAAATCCGTGGCAAGCGTAAGCCCGCCACCCGTGATATCGAGCGCGCCGGCGCCTGCAATCATGACGGTGTTTGCGCTTGCGATAAGCGTCTTGAAGCCGTTTATCTGAACCTGGCCGGGTCCAAGATAGAGTGTACCCGGATTAAGTGTTGTACCCCCCAGATCCAAGGTAAGACTGCCGGAGCCCGAAATGGTTGTGGTTTGAGCGGGGGGCCCGCTGTTTTGAAGCGTAAGATTGGAAGCGACTATGGTTGCATCGGCGCCGGCGTCTCCCTGAAGCAAACCGGTATCCAGGGTGAGTTTTTGCAAGGTGGCGTTGCCGGAGGCATCCCGGCCGCCCAGTGTGAAATTGCCGAAGATGTTGATGGAGTTGGATGCGCGAATCAGCAAGTCTTCCGATGACGACAACATACCCAGGATTTGGGCGCCAAGCGTGGCGCCCGGCGTTCCGGCGGGAGCATCCCCGAGATTGACTTGCACCGAGGAGAGATCGACCTGAGGAGCGGACAAACTGGAATGTTGAGAAAGATTGATGCTGTTGCTGCCGTCTAAGTTCAGCGAGCCCGCGGCAGATAAGCTTGCATCGTTTATCGTTAGCGTACCGACGGATCCGTCGGGATTTGTTCGCACGATCCCCACCCGTTGGCCCGTGGACAGGCGCAAAAGCGCCCCATTGCCGTCGAGCAGCAAAGGATTAGTGTCCAAGGATACGGCCCCGGCGGCTTGGATTTTTGCGCCGTCGGAAACCGTTATCGAGTTATTAGCGGCAAGTATAATCTCCGGCGCGGTCCAGACGGAGCCTGCGCCCGTGTCCACTACTATGTCGCTTGCGCCCACCTTGATATTGGTTCCAGTACTGCTGGTAGCAGCAGATCGAACGCCTCCTAAAAGGACGCTTCCGGATCCGAAGTTATCAAGCTGATCGGTTTCCAGCACCACATAACTCTGGTCAGCGGGGTTGGTCACGCCGTCGCCGATCACCGCAATCTTTGGCGCCGAGATGTCCAGGTCGCCCAGCAAGCCGCCCGCCGGCGCGTCGAATTTTCCCGTGCCATTGAGGCTCAGGCTGTTGGTGGTTGTAATGGCCAGCGTGCCGGCGTCGTTGGGAGTACGAACCTGCAGTCCGGCGGCGGCGGCCAGAGTTGTAGCCGAATTGTTGAACGAGTACGTGACAAGATCGCTATACTTGCCGAATGTTTGGCCGTCCATGATTTGAAAGAGGGAATAGCCGACGTTGTGGTTGACGCTCGAGTCCGCAGCCAAGAACCCGCCGGCGATGATCGATCCGTCAGGGTTGGTGACACTCGCAGGCGCGGTCGCGTAAGACCCGTTGAGAGGTTGGACGAGCATTCCGCCGGGCAACAGCGCGTAGTGAGCGGGCAAAAGCGTGTAATAACCGTCAGCTAGGCCCTTCACGTTCTGTAACCAGACTACCTCGCCCACCTGCCAGCCGGATGATTGCAGCTCTGTATTGCCGCCAATAGGAGCAGGCCCATTGCCCAGGCTCGGCAATATCGCAAAGGCGCCTGTATTGCTCAGGATATCCTTCGAACCGCCGTTTCCGGCCACGAAGGTCCAGCCGAGCAGATCGCCGCCTCCGGAGACATCCACGGTTGCGCCTTGTTGCACATGCACAGTCGGCGCATTGATCGTCACTGACTTGGTGGGCACCTCGCCGGGCTGGTCGTAACCCGGGAACACGCCGCCTTCCTCGACCGGGCCGAAGGGAACCGTTTGCCCCTCCAACGAAGTGGAGGTCAGACTGCCGTGCATTAGCACGACGGACCCCGAAGACCCCGAACCTTCGAGTTGGATTTGGCCTTGTGGCGCCCGTAGCACGCCGTTCTGTATTATGGTCGGAGCACTTATCGTAAGCCGCTCGCCGAAAGAAAGCGGCAAAGGGGCCGGGTTTCCGTTTGAGTTAATAGTGATCGTATCATTCGGCGAGCCAGCTGAAAGCAACAAATATCCTGGATCGTCCGGCGCGCGCTCTAAAGCGTTCCCATTGCCTTGGCCTTGCTGTAAACGGGAGGTTACATACACTTGAGCGGAGTCGAGCTCCAACGATCCGGGCGTGAACAGCCCTGGGCCGATCGAAGGATCACTCAGGGTGCCGTGGTCTGATAGGCGAATGTCGCCCTTAGATGTGAGTAGGGTCGTTCCGAAGCCTCCAAAAGGACCATTAGGACACGCTGCTACACCGGGGCATGCCAACCAGATGGTTTTTGCCAGATCGATAAGATCGGCATTCACCGTCAATGTGCTGTAAAGATTGTCGTACAAAATGGTTGGTGTTGTTGTGTAAGAGGAAGCGGCTACACCCTCGAGGCGTACGTAGTTTGATTCGAGCACGACATTGGACCCCGTATTGCCTGATGTTCCTTGAGCATTCTGACCGGGTACGGTGCCGAGAATCCCCGTGCGCAGTACCAGCGACTCGCGGCTTTGTAGGGTGACGTCCCCATCAAACAATAGAGGGACGGCTGTCGCGCCCAATGTTGGGTTCGTTGCGGTGCTCAGCAGAACATTATCGGCCCCGGAAGCATTGATGCGGTCCGCGCTAACCGTAAATATGCTTGTATCCTGGGATGGATTGAAATTATCCGGTATTTCTTGCCGAACCACCATGGCGCCGGTTGTTATATCCAGGGATCCTCCCCGGCCTCTCTCGCCGCCAGGCGCCAGCTTAAGCGTGCTTGCCAAAAAACCGCCTATATTCGAGCTGATGGATACCGATCCGGCGTCGCCGTCCACCGATATCGCTTGTAGGGAAGAGACGCCTTTTTTCAGCGAATTGTCCGGCGCGGAGCGCAGATCGGCCACACCTTGAATGCCTGATACATCGATGATCGATCCTGGATCTAACAGCACATCATCGGTACTATCACCGTAAGTAGGGGCGCCAGAAATAATATCGATTTCACCCCCGAGTTCCACGCTGCGCTGATAGAGATTTCCCGTGGTAGGAGTGAGCTTCTGGTATCCTCCGGCAAGCAGCTTAGCGTTGGGCCCGATCTGGATCTGGGGAGTGATACCCAAACTACTAATATTAATATTATAAAGCGTAGTATTGATAGATTTCGTCTCAAGATCGATCAGACCACCGTCTGCTTGGATAGTCCCATCAACAGACAACTTGTTAGCAGAAGTGAGACTTACTGTGGACCCCGGGATCATGGAGATATCGGCGTCGGTTCCGACTATCAAATTCATCGTATTCGTATAGTCTCGATTTGTAGATAAGGGCAAAGTGTTTACTGGAACGGTCGAAAAGCTCAAGCTCATAGGAGTCCGCAGCTCTTCCGGAAGCACCTGTTTTTCTAAAATATCGTCCAAGCGCGCTCCGGTTGTAATCGAGGACATGTTTTGGGAAGGCAACAGTTTTTCTTCTACCGGTGCAATATTCGTTCCTGAATTCAGGGTTAGCCCGCGCTCGCCTGTAATAGAGTACCCTGAAAAACCACCCTGGGTGAAAAACGTTGGGGTCAGGTAAAAGGTATGATCCGGGGTCAGGGAAGAGGTTTGATCCGACTCAACCGGCAATTGACTGACCACGGAGATAGGGTAAGGGGTGGTCAGGGTGAGATTTCCGCCTGTGCCCAGCGCATACGCTCTCAGGCTTCCTTCCATGATTAGGTTTCCATCGTTTATCCCAACATTTTGAGAAATCGTAGGAGCTGCGCTTACGTTTAATTCAATCGAACCACCGTTACCGTAAGTTGCTTTTTGGCCGCTGGCATCCAGTATCGCGCCTCCGGACGCATCGATAAGCGAACCTGGCTCCAGGATGAGATTGTAGGCGGTAAGCGATACGCTGCCTCCGTCAAGCGCGCGATAGGGCGTAGCTTGACCGGTTGCAACATCATTACTAAAGCGTCCGGCCACATCTATTACCCCGGTAGTACCTATCACGGTGGTGAGTGGATCTTTGGTTGTCCAACAAGAGATACCATTGTTCGTACACGAATTATCCAAAGTTGTGATTGCAACCGTTCCGCCTGGAGCAAGCAGCGTGCCGTCGATATCGGCCGATTTACCCTTAAAGCTGAACGACCCCCCGTCACCCAAATTTACCACGACGCCATTGGCGATGGTTAGATTTCCACCCTTGGCTGAATTATTCGTACCCGCCCCCCCTAAACCGGTTGCTCCTGTAATTCGATCATCGGTATAACCACTTACAATGGTCACGTTGGTGAAGGTCTTGCCGTCAAACCAGTTCAAAGGCAGTAAATTATTGTACTCGAGGTCTTGATACTGCCCATCCATCGGAGTATCCCATTGGAAGTCATTGCCGAGCTGGGGGCCATTGTTTGCAATAGTGATATCGCCTGCTCGATAGATTTGCAGGGTCGCACCTTGGGGTTGCTCTTTCCAGATTTGGGTGGGATCGGTCGAATAGTTGCTGCCGCTCACAACTTCCTGCTGGTAGGGGCCTTTTACGGTATTCGCGACTATGCTGCCGTCAAAAATCCGATAGGAGTCGGTTGGGTGTGGGTCGATTTGAGTATAATCTGCGTTGCCGTTTTTGTAACCTGCACCGGTGCTTCCATCAATTTCTATTCCGATTATCAGCGTGCCGGCCGAGGCGCCTTCAATATAACCTTTCTCAAAACGCGGACTCGAAGGAGATAGACCCGACGAATACGAATTCGTAACTCCCCAGCGGGAATGATTGACCTCGAAATCCCCGGCGATGCCGGTATATGCGACGCCCGCCTGGGCCTGCTCGATGGACACCAGTTGGCCGGTGGGATCGATCAGATAGGTGTCTCTGATGTATCCGTCCAGATATTGCAAACTGCCTCCGGATAAATCGATGGTAGAGCCGGCTTTGGTGATGATCTGGTCTGCGTACAAATGCACCGTACCGCCCTGGGTCATGAGCTGTTTGACGTCTCGTTCAATGAGATTGTAGTAGCCCGTCAGGTCCGCGACCTGCGTAACCCCCAGACGGGCGTCAAAGTACACCTCTTGGTCTCTTAATGGGCTGTTTTGAAGCACCGGGTTGTCTTTGAGCTCATCGGCCCTTAGATATCCCGTAAGCTGATTTTGCTCCATGGGTACCTCGACATCTTGAAGGCCCGATACGTCGATGCGCGCGCCAGAGTCCAAGAAAATGCGGGTGTTTTCATCATTATCCGTGGCAGTCGGAGCGTATTTGAAACCAATGTTAACGTTGCCCGACGGGGCATATATAGTCGATCCGCCCAACAAAGTGATGTTTTGGCCATGCACATCTATTGTGGAAGGAGTTAAGGTTGCCGTTCCGATTATTTGCTTGCCGCTGTCATCGGGTAGAATTTGCGTGACGCTGCCGGGACCGAAGGTCACGGAGGGAGTGGAAAGAGAGGTGTTGTTGTCCGTGTCCATTCCGATATAAATCCATCCGCTGGCGTCCGCTCCTGTCGTGGCGGTGAGCAGGCCGTTCTGAAGGGTCTGGCGCGCCGCAATATTAATTTTTCCGAGCGGGGTAGAGATGATCCCGTCGTTTTCGACCACGCCTTCTCCGGTCATTACCCATTGGCCGTAACCTCTCTGGTCTGGTGCTGTTGGGATTTTTGCTGAGTCACCCGCGGCCAAAATCACCTGACCGTACGGCGCCTCGATAGTACCCGCATTGGTGACGTTACCAGCGCACAGAATCGCTTGGCCGTTTTGGGCGATCTCAATTTTCGCGCCGGACTCCACCGTAATGGAGGGTGTGTTCGGCACCGGTTCCTGGGTAAAGACAATGGTATTCGGATTCGACAGTACTCCGTTTTGGAACGACGCATTGCGAGCCGTAAGGTCTGCTCCCGTGAAGTCCAGGGTTGACGCCAGCAGGGTGCCGACGTTTACCTGGGAAGCGCCGCCGAAGATAATGCCGTTGCGGTTGATGAGGTATACTTGTCCGTCCGTGCGGACACTGCCCAATATTTGACTCGGTTTCGCGGATGGATCGAGCACCCTGTTAAGAGCGATCCACTGGTTTGCAAGGGCCCCGCCGTTGGTTTTCTGGTCGAAGTAGAGATCAGTCGAAGGTCCTATGTTGAACGTCTTCCAGGTGAGGATGGCTTTTTGTTGCTGCTGTTCGATGGTTACTTGGGTAAGTTGCCCGTTCGTCGTCCAGGTTGGGCCATTGGCTCCCTGCCAATCCGGACTGTTCGTTGTATTAGTTGTTGGATCGAACGTTATACCCTGGCCTACTTCCAAGCCGCCCGGGGTAAGCCCATTGGGTACGTTCGTCGGCTGTGCCTGGGCGGCCTGCCGGGCCGCGTCCTGAGCGGCTTGAAATTGTTTGATCGAATCGAGCGCGCGCCGAAGCGGGCTTGCGGCTTGGTCCGCGGCCGCTTTGGGCGGCAGTTTGAGCTTGCGCGGTCGCTTGAATCGCCGCTTGGGCTGCCGCGGTCGGATCGGGCGAACCGTTTTGGTATGCGCCTGCCTTACGCAGAATGTTGCCGGCCAGGGCGGTTTGGGAACCCATCAGGAAAACCAAGATGGCGGCCAATACGCGGGAGGGTTTATAGACGTATTGAGAACGCTTGGAAACCTGAACGTAATGAGTGTTTTGAATCTTCATGGCGGATTCCTACGATGCGGCGTAAGGGCGTATGGCCAGGCACCCCTACATCACGACATCTTCTTTAAGGGACGATGATTGTTCATTGCCCCAACCATTCAGACAGGAGATCTGTCTAAGGCACGAGCCTCTGCTCAATGAGCTTGTCTTCGTAATCCTGGGCCATGTTCTCAAGCTTGGCTCGCTTGAGGCCCAGAAACACATCGCACCCGATGATCTCCGAACAAATCCAGTTGTTGGATACCCAGTCGAGAATGTCCCGTCCGACGCGATACATATTTTTATTCTTATCCTCGGCCTGCTTGAGGCGCCCGGCCAGGGAAGTATTCTCATTCTTAATGCGTGTAAGCTCCTCTTTGACTTGGGCGAGATCTGCCTGGCTTTTTTCCAAGGCGGTAGTGTTGGCGAGCGTTGTTTTGCATTCCGCAAGTGAAGCTTCGAGTTCTTTGTGTTCCTCGGCCTGCTCGTCGAATTTTACCTGCAACGCGTCCTGCTTGGCCTTGTATGCGGCGCATTGCTTGGCCGAGCCCGCTTGCTTTTCGAGCGATTCGATCTTCTGATCGAGATCGTCTTTTTGGCGCTTGCAGTCGGCCAGTTCACTTTGAGTTTGATTCAGTTGTTGGGTAGTGGTGCGAAGCGCCTCCCGCAGCCGGGATTCGATGCCGGAATCAGCGGCCGAAAGTCGAGCGGCCGGGACCATAAACAACACGGCTGAGAAAATGATGCTCAAAGAGCGCATGTGCTAATAACTCCCCATGAGATCGATCTGCAAAACATCCATCCTCACGGGCGGCCCCGCGACCTCGTCAGAGGCAAAAAAACGCGCTCCTAACCAAATTTTCTCTGCTACCGCCACCGCCGCCTCGACGCCATAACCCTTGAGATTGGTGCCGCCGAGCCCAAAGTCCGGATCGTTAAACGCGTCCAAGGTTGCGTCCGATTCGAGATAGCGGTAGCTCGCGCCGGCGGTCCAGTCCCAGCGTTTTCCTTGGCTGGGACTTGCGAAAACGACGCGCGCAAGGTAGCCCTGGTTGCCGCCGGCGAAGGTCTGCTGGCAATTGCCCGACGAGCCGCACGAGCCTAAATTGTTGAGCGCCACTTGTGATATCTGCTTCTTTGAAAAACCGGCGTTGCGCACGAAGTCGGCCTCGACCCTGATCGTGAGCCACTCCGCGATAGTGACATCGGCGCCCACGGTCACATTAAGCTCGCGAAACTTGCTCGCCAATCCGAAGTACTGGTAGCGCGACGCCAGTCCCGCGGCTTCGGCCGCGAGCGCCGCGGCCGAAGGCGTGCGCAGCGCCATGTAGGTGTTGCCTTTTTGGGCATAGGTAGGCCGGAAGCTATCGGTGTCACACGTGATGCCGCTCAGGTTGGTGTCGCACGGGCCCGAGGCCCTGCCTTCGACGCTGTCGTAGTCGTAATATGCGACGGCCGCTTTGAGCTTGAATTTCGTGGCCAGCTTGAAATCCATGCCTAGCTGGACGGCGTACAGCCACTTGTCGCGTTCTTTGTACTTTGAGGTCTGCTCGGGCGGAAAATTGATCGAGGTTATCTGGAGCGGAAAGGCGCCGCCGGTTATAAACGCGCCGAAATTATCGGACAATGCCACCCCACCTTTTGCCGCGAACCCATCCAAGTTTACGTCATTGCCCCAGGTAAGGGTGGTTTTGAAAAAGGGGTTTTCGAAACGTCCGACAAGCAGTAGCAACCCAAATGGGTCGTCTTGAAACGGCGCGATAGCTTAAAAATCCTCGGTCGATCCACAGCGGGTACTTGCCAAAGTTGTTCCCCAGGAACTGGTTTAACGAAACCGGGTTGTTGTCGTTGCCGCTTGCAAGTCGTAACCCTGCTCGAAAGCTTTGAGAGAAATTAATATCAAAGCCGAGCCTGGCCCGGTAGAATACTTGGTTGCGACTTTTATCTACGTTCAAGTACCGTTCATTGGCAACGTTGACGAAATTGACGTCGAACGGCTGGCCGGTATTGATGGCGTTGAAATCGGGGAACTCGCCGCTATTAGCGTTGCCTTTGGGGAAATTGACGGCTTGATAGCGAAAGCGTAAATCGCCCAAGAGCTGGATTTTACGCAACCAATCCGGATATTGGTTCGGAGCGGCCCAATTTTCTTTTTGCATTTCCTCGAGCAGCTCTTTTTTGATTTGTTCTTTCAGCTCGGCCTTTACGATCTCGGGCACGTACATGACCCGTTGTGCCGACTCGGGCTCCTGGGCTTTCTCGTCTTGAGGTTCTTCTGCGGCTCGGCTGAGCCCGGCGCTTGAAAAAAACCATCAGCTCCATACCCACCGCCATGACCAACAGCCTTCTTTTTGCGGATCCGGGAAGCGCTTGCATGTAGGCCCTTTCTCGTGTCGTTCGATAATCCCGTCGTTGTTTGGATGTTGTCGAACCGGTCGCCGGGCGGTGACCCGCAAGATCAGAGGCTGGGGAATATCCTCGGGCAGCTTATCCTTAAGCTTCAGTCCCGCAAGCGATCTGATGGCCTGATCCAGGTTTTCATCTCCGGTGGAACCTACCGGCTGCACCCGGCTTATCTGACCGGAGCTGTCGGTCCAGACGCGCAGCTCGATACGTAACGATGCATATTTTAGCTGTTTGTTTTTTTCGAAGCTCCTGCTCGATCCGGGAGGCTACCTGGGCGTAGTACCACCCATAGCGGGCATTGGGGTCGTAGCCTCCACCGCCGATTCCGGAGCCTGCGCCTTCGCCGCCGCCGATACCCAGAAACGATCGCCCTCCCGGGTTGCCGGCTAGACCGAACGCGTCCCCCGGACCATTGCCTTCGGTCGCCAGGGCCAGCGGGCCCGGCGGCGGGCTCGCCGACGGAGGAGGGGCGTCAGGCGGAATATCGGTCATTTTAATCTTCACCCGAGTGCGCAGGGGTGTTTCCTCCTCCTCGGGAACTTTGGGCTGCACAACCGGCTTGGGCGGCGGGAGTTTCGGCGCGGGCGTTTCGGCTTTTGCAACTGCACGACGTTCAACTGCATGACCTTTCGGGGCGCCGGCCGTTGCTGATTGTTGCTTATCCAGCTGACGGCGAAAACCACGCCGGTGATCATGACCAACCCCACCGACAAACTCGGCCAATTGTCAACGAGCACGTTCGCTATTTTTTTAATGAGAGTTATCGCCTGCATGATAATACCTCATCTGACGAGTGGTTTAGTGGCCAGACCCACGGTGGTGATATCGAGCCGGGCCAGAAATCCAAGACATCCACCACGTTTTGGTAGTACGCCTGTCCATCGCCGCGCACGACCACCGGAAAATCCGGGGTGAGGGCCTTTTGCTGCGTCAAGCGCTGCTGGAGCTCGGCCAGGGAGACCGGAATGGTGTCCAGGAACACTTGCCCGTTTTGGGTGATGGTAATCGCCTTGGTGGTGGACTTGGCCAAACTCTTGGCCGGGCCCGCCTTGGGAAGATTGACGCGCATGCCCTGTACCGTGGCGGTGGTCATGATGACGAAAATGACCAAGACATAGGCCAAGTCCAACATCGGGGTGATGTTGATGTCGTCGTACGGCTTGTCTTCGGATTGCACCTGCATGGGGTCGCTCCTCTTGGTGGCTCTAACTCCCTTCGGTCGTAAGAGCCACTAACTGCTGGCGATTTGGCCGCCGGATAGATCTTCGTCACACTCCTCGAAGATGCCATCCGATTCCACAATCGCCCCTTCCGCTAAAAACTGTCGGGGAGTCGATAGGTTGTGTTTTTCGGCCCGCTCGGCGTAAGCTTCGGCGGCCTTGGCAATCAACTCCTCGACGAAAACGTGCAAGTTGGAGCTTACGACTTTTGATCCGGGTAATCAGCCAGTTATAGGCAAACAAGGCCGGAATCGCCACCGCCAAACCGGCGATGGTGGCCGCCAGAGCGCCGGAAATGCCCGGGGCGATGGAGTTGATGTTGACATCGCCAGTGGCGGCAATCACGGCGAAGGTGATCATCACCCCCATCACCGTGCCCAACAGCCCCAAGAAGGGCCGCCAGAAATGGCGATGGTCAGCAACACCATACGATTCATGAGACGCTGGTTTTCATACACCAGTCCCTTTTCCAAGCTGGTGCGGATGACGGTGAGGTTTTCACTGGTAAGCGGTCGCTTGGTTGTTGTTCGTTTGCGGATTTCTTCCACGCCGATTAGAAAAACCCGTAGCAGCGGAGAATTTTGAAGGGCTTTGTCTTTGCTCCAGCGGGAAACGGTTTCTTTCGATCCGATGAGCCGCACCAGATCCGCGCCCAACTCCTGGAAGCTTTTCATGAACCGTGCGTTTGCCTTTAGCGCCGCGCGTATGGCGGTGACTTTGCCGATCATGATCATCCAACTGATAAGGGACATGATGCCCAGCAAACCGATGACCACCCAGCCGTCGAAAGTGACCGAATTGATAATGATCGGAAAATAAGCGCTGCCGATGCCGGTCACTTTCTCCTCGTCCTGCCCGAACGTCATAAACTTGGCGGGATCGGTCCCCTGAGCGGCCACGGCCGTTCGAATGAATCCCACGGGTCGTTCGGCCTTGGCGATCTGCAATTCGTCCGATCTCCCTCAAAGCCTGCAACCGGTTCTTTCTCTTTTTGCCCTTGCCCGGCTTCGCCCTTGGGTGCGTTTGCCTCGGCGGAGGCCATGCCTCCGATGACGGACTTGGTGTCGAGCGCCGGAAGGGCGGCTTCCCGTTTGCCCTCGGGCGCTCCATCAACGTAGAGGGCTATCTCCTTGCCGGCGGTTACCGCCACATGGCTCCAGCTTAGCGCCTTGAGGCTTTTGGTCGCGGTGAGCCGCTTGGAATCGGAACCTTTGAGGATCTCGACATAGGGCTTGCCTTGGTCCAAGCCTATGACCACGGCGTTTTGATCTTTTAGGCGGGAAAAGACCACCCCGTTGCTTTCATCCTTGGCAGGCCGCAACCAGACAGACCAGGTCATGGCGCCGCCCTCGGCCCAAATAAGAGCCGGGCCCGGCGGCACGATCAGAGTATCTTTTCCGTCCAACCGGAGTCCTCGGCCGATCAAGGTTTCTGTCGTGTTTTTAAACGGCTCGGTCGCGTTGTTGGCCCAGGTGGTCGCATCTTGGGCAGGTTTGTCCGGTTCTGAGAAGTGGTACACCAAGACCATGGCCGGATCGTAGGTCCCTTTCTTATCCTCGGCGTTGGCCGCTTCATTGTTGCCGAAGTATATCCACATATCGGCGCTGGCGCCGGGCTTGAGATCCGGGATTCCCACCCAAATCAAGGCTTCTCCCAACAACGAATCGTATTTTTCGATGTGGTACGCAAGCGGGGTCTGATCGTCGCCGCCGATGAAACGAAGGTCGCTGCCGTCCGGTTTGGCGGCGTCGAACCGAAAATTGCCCGGGTGCAAGCGCACCAACACCGGGGTGGGACCGATAGGATCGGTGATATTGGCGCCCTTGGCGCTGGTGTCGATCCGCAGCGGTTTTCTTTCTTTCCAGCTATCGTTCCACCAGGCGTGCGCGACAGTGGACAGTAGGAGTAAAAAGGCCGTAACACCCAAGAGGCCCGTTCTTTTATGACTAAGATAGTTCATTCAATTCTCCTCGTTACCCAACCAAAAAACTTAAAATTTCCCCAGCACGCTAAACTGCAACCGCACCTGGTGGGTCTTGGTGGCGCCTGCGGTGCCCATCCAAGCAAGCGGAAGACCGACGTCCAAAGACGCTTGCAGCGTTTCGAACAACCCGAGCCGCGTGCCTCCTCCGATGCTACTGGGGGAGAAACGCCCTTTCTGCTCGGCTGAGGGATAATAAATTTTCAACCATCCGCCGTCGGTGAAAACATAAAAACGCCAGGCGGTGAGCACCGGCTTTCCGAACCAGTCCGCCAGATCCGGCCCGCGCAGCTCGATGGTGCCGACCGCGCCGTAATCCCCGGCCGCCTCGGCCTCCAGGTAGCCGCGCACCGACGTGACGCCGCCCGCAACTATCTGCTCGGAGCTTATTAAGGGCTGGTTGGTGTACTGGCCGTATCCCCGCGCAAACACCTGCATGCCGAGAAAAATATCCTGGGTGATGGAGGCGTCCAAATGGAACGTCGTAAAATTGGCGCTGGCGTTGAGACGCTTGTTGTCGAATCCCCCGCTGCTCAACGGTCGAAGATTGAACAGTAACGACGTGGAAAAATTCGCCTGCGTCGATTGGCCCGCCCAGGCAAAAAGGTATTGAGCGCTCAAGGTCAAGTAGTTGACGGGGGTGTAAATGGTGCTTTGTTGGGTGGTGTCGCTTGGCGTGGCGGCGCTTGACGTGGTGGTGTTTTGAGTAATAGTGAGCTTTTCTTTAAACTCCTTGTAATCGAGGCCTACTGAAATGTTGTGCGAAAAGCCGCTCGCCGCCGGCAAGGCGAAAATCGATCGCACCCCGGCGATCTTGCCGTTTCCCACAACGTCAAAAGCCCCCAAGGTGGACACGCTGCTGTCTTGAAGCACGCCGTTGAGGGTAAAGCTCAGCCAGGGCAGCGTGGGTATGCGCGCCACGTACGTCAGTGAAAAAACTTTTTGCGAGGGCTCCTTGATGTGAAAGTAATCCTTATGAGCTTCCACCTCCGGCGATACCTGGAAGGAAAAACCGATCGAATGGCCGAGCTGCCACAGGTTATCGTACCGCACGCCGCCGTTGAGCCTCATCGGGGGCGTGCTTATGCTATAGCGATTATTGAGCTCGAGCGATGCGTGCAGCGGAAAACGATCCTTGACCATAAGATCCACGTCCACGGTGGCGGGGGCGGCGCCGGCGCGAAGCTCGGGGATGACCTGCCGATCCGGCAACTGATTGAGGACCACGATGTCTTTCATGACGTCGTTGAAATTCGGGACGCTGCCTTCGGCCATGGAAGGCGCAAGACGCTTGATATCCTCGATCGAATACCAGCGCGATCCCTTGACCCTGGTTCGCTCGACCTTCGCCTCGGTGACCTTGAGGACCACGACGCCGTTACGCACTTTTTGGGGCGGTATCGCGACCGAGACCGCATGATAGCCAAGATCCGCGTATTTCTTCTCGAGCGCGGCCCGGGCGTACTCGATGTCTTTGAGTTCGCGACCCGGTCCTAAAAACGGATAGACGACTGACTCAATTTCGACCGCGGAAAGCTTGGTCGCCCCTTCAATCCGGTACTCGTTGATGTCGATACGTTGCACCGGCGGTTGTCCCGAAGTCGCTCCGCCGTCGGTACCATCGGATGCGCGTAATGGCAGTTCCATAAACAATAGCATTGCAATTACCAACCAGGATCGGGTTCTTTTTAATGATTGCATAAACATGAGATAATAAGGCTTCCCATCATTCCTTTTTAGGTACACCGGCTCTTTCTGGTTTTTAGTAGTAATTTGCTGCTTTCAATTCACCCCTACCTTGTCTAATCAAATGTAAGAGGCATGAATTTACACACAAAAGTTGAGGAGATGGTAAGGCTACCCGGTGAAGAAATTATGAAGATTGTGTGACGTTTATGAAAACTAATGATCTAATTTTTCATTCATGAGAGGCACTTGGAAAAACTACAAACATTAATGTTTATCACTGGTTGTAAAGGTATTTGCGCATTTATTGTAAAAGCGATCTAAACAATTATTCAATTCTCTCCTCCTACAGGAAGAAGACGACCAGAATGAGGAAAGTCCAACTTCCACTGTTGGATTAGAATCGGCCAATCAGTACGTTCAGGGAAGCACGTGGGCCACCGCCGGCAAATAACCATAGATCACGCCGATAGCTTGGCCGCAGCAAGAGGGTCCTTCCGACAATGCGCCGACCGATCCCAAAGTGGCGTCACGGGAATTTTTGGCCTCGCAAAGGTTGGTTACTATGACCTTGAAATTGCAATCCACGGTGGAATTGGTATAGGTGAAGTGCGGGGCGGTGACCGTATATGGAGCGTTCAAGTTCCAGCTGGCATCGCCGGTATTGCAGTTGGGAGAAGACCACTCGTAGCCCAGATCGTAGCCAACAGGATCATCGGAAGTCGAAATTCGAAAATCCCAGGTCTGCACCCCTCCCTGGGGATCGTAGACCAGGGCGGCTTTCAATGTGTCGATAAGCGGTGTAACGTTTGAAACGTAGACCGGCCCACCGTCTGCCGAGACCTGGATGGTGAAAAACGTCTTCACCGAATCGCCGCCCTCAGACACAGTGATGGATAAAGTGCACACGCCCGCCGCGTCGTCGGCATACGCCGGCGCGATCCAGGTAGGATTGGTGCTCTCGGTCGCGCTGAATGCGCCGTTTGGATATGGATCCGGGCCCGCAGGAATACAGCTGGCCTCCCAAAGGTAAGAAATTGTATCAGTAGTATTGGGGTCAGCGGCCGTGACGCTTAAGGTTACCGTTGCGCCGGGGAGCGCGTGATCGGTGCTGAAGGAAATACCCGAGACAACGGGAAGGTTGATCTGGGGCCCCTGAGGCGGATTCATTTGTTGCAAGTTAATGACCACCACCGTCGTTGAACGCCCGTCGACGGTCACGCTGTCCACCGAACCAGCGTAACTCACGATATTGGTGGAATCATACGCTTCTGCCTTAAACGTGCGATCCGTTCCTCGGGGGATACCGTCCAGGTGGCCGACCCAGTGGTTGCCGTTTTGGTCCTTTGAGAGTTGAGTCGTCATGGCAATCATATCCGGAGCACTGATAGTCACCGTTACTTTCATCACCTCTGAGGTCAATGCCTCGCCATCAACGCTTATCTGGGCGCCTCCCGTGTCTGATTGATTGCCGCAGCCCGACGCCATCAAGGATAAAATCGTCGTAATCAAAAGGACCTTTTTAAGGAATTTTCGAATGGCATGCCCCTTTCATTGGGTGTGCTCTTATTCTTCGCTCCACTATCTTCTTTTTGCCAAACTCTTTGGTTAATCCAATAAAAGTTTTCAGTGTCGTTTTTGTGACGTATCTGAAACAACTTTGTAACATTAAAAATAAGGACTAGAGAGATCCGCCACGACCTTAACAAGGTCGCGGGCGGAATGATGGGACGAATACTATTTGATGTTGGCGAACAAGAGGAAGGATGAGGTTTGTGTGGCGGTCAAGGAGCCTGCCGGAGCCGGGAAGGTTATCGTACCGTTCAGAACCCCGCCGATCTCCACCAGGTCGATGTTGCTGGTGCCCTGGCCGTTGACTGCCACCCGATCCGCGGTCTGGCCTTGGGCATCGCCGTAACCAACCGCTTGCTGCGTGGAGCCGTCGACGCCCGAAAGCTTCCAGATAAACGCGTCCGAGGCGCCCGCGTCGGTCAGCGTTGCCCCGCCGGTGGTGTTGCCTTGGTAGTAGCCGACCGCCACCACGTCGTCCACGGAGTCCACGGCCACTCCCTGGGTGGAATCGTCTAACGTGCTGCCCATGCTGACCGCCCAGATCCGCGCAAAACCCGCCGCCGGATCCAGCTTGGCCACAAACGCATCCGCGCCGCCCGCCGACGTCATTTCCTTGGTCGCATCCGCGGGAGCGAAGTCCAACACGTTGGTGAAGCTTCCGGCCACCAGCAGCTTGTTCTGCGAATCCAGGGCCAGGGAATTCGCGGTGTGCACGCCGTTCATGCAGGTCCCGCTCGCACAACCGTAGAAAGCGGCGTTCGAGAGGGTCGTGCCCGGCGCCGCGCCGCTCATCTTGGCCACCCACAACCAACGACGGAAGTTGGAACTCGGGTTAGGCAGGGCGCCCAAGCCCAGGTCCAGCGCGCCGTTGTACTTGCCGGCCGCGTACAAGTCGCCGTTGTTGTCGATTACCAGCGAGTCGCACTCTTCGGTTCCGGCGGCGCCTATCTGACGGGACCATACCAGCGTGCCGTCGGATTTAAACATGCCGATGACGATGTCGGTTCCGCCGCCGAAGGTCGCGCCCGGCACGAGGTCGGTTGCGGCCTGGTTGGTGTACCCACAGATCGCGATCAGGTTGAGAGCGGGGTTTGCGGCAACCGCGACTATCGCGCCGCCCAAGCCGTCATTGAATGACTTGCCCCACTTGCCGTTGCCGGTCGCTCCGTCCAAGCCGATCAAGAAATCGTACGGAGCGGTGCCGGTGTTGGCCAGATTGATTGACCCGGAGCTCAGGGAGCCCAGGAAGTTGCCGAACACCGCGACCGTATTGTCCGCGGTCACCGCAACCCCGGAGCCGAACTGGTCCGAAGAGTCGCCGTAGTTACGGGCCCACACGGCCTTCATGCTGACCGGATCGTATTTGGCGACCAGAATGTCCGCGCCGCCGTTGGAGGTTACATTGATGGTGCCGCTGACACCCGTGAACTGCTGGGTGGGTGTGAAGATCGCGGCGGTGATGTAAGAATTGCCGCCAAGGTCCATCGCCACACCATTAAACTGTGGCACCGGTATTAACTGGACAGCTTGAGGCGTCACTTGGGTCTGGCTGACGCTGCAATCGCTGTCATTTGCGTGAGTGCACCCGGACGGGCAGCAGCTATCGCCACCCACACAAGCCGTGATCGGCGCGCCCACGCATTGGGCCGTGCAGGTGCCGGCGTTCTCAAGCGTCATGGGGTTACAAGGGTCAGTGGTCGTGCAGCTGGTGGGGCAGGCGCCCGTTTGACCCGCCGGAATGGCGGTGTCGCAGGTCTCACCGGCGTCCACCACGCCGTTGCCGCACAAATTCTGAACCGGGCAGTCGCTGTCCGTGGCATGGGTGCAGGTGGCTGGACAGCAACCGTCGCCGCTAATGCAAGCGGTAATGGGCGTATTCACGCACGCGGCAGTACAGGTGTGCGCGTTCTGCAATGTAGAAGTCGTACAGGTGTCCGGAGCGGTGCAGCTTGTCGGGCAGGCGCCCGTTTGACCCGCCGGGATAGCGGTGTCGCAGGTCTCGCCGGTTTCGACGACGCCGTTGCCGCAGCACGGCGCGACCGGCGCATTGACGCACGCGGCCATACAGGTGCCGGCGTTTTGAAGCGTCGAGGTGGTGCACGCGTCAGGAGCCGTGCAGCTTGTTGGGCAGGCGCCCGTTTGACCCGCGGGAATGGCGGTGTCGCAGGTCTCACCGGCATCCACCACGCCGTTGCCGCACAAATTCTGAACCGGGCAGTCGCTGTCCGTGGCATGAGTACAGGCGCTTGGACAGCAACCGTCGCCGCTTATGCAGGATGTAATCGGTGTGCTCACGCAGGCGGCCGTACAGGTGCCGGCGTTCTGTAACGTCATAGGATTACAGGGGTCAGTGGTCGTGCAACTGGTCGGGCAGGCGCCCGTTTGACCCGCCGGGATAGCGGTGTCGCAGGTCTCACCGGTATCCACCACGCCGTTGCCGCACGTCGGGCCGGCGCCGGCGCAGGTAACGTTCATCGACAGGGAGTCGCTGCACGTTCCGTTACTCGCCTTAATAGTCAGGGTCTGCGCGCCGGCCGCGCTGCACATATAGGCGGTGCCGGCGGCCGTAGGATCGGCAAACGACCCGGCCGTGGCGGTCCAGGCGTAGGTCAACGTTCCGCCGCTCAAGTTCTGGGCATTGGCGTTGACTTGAATCGTACCGCCGACATTCACCGTAGCCGGCGCAGCAATCGCCGAGCTGATGGTGGGGCAAAGCACGAAGTTGCCGCTAACGTCCACTTCCCCTTGCTGCGGGGTATTGGCGCACTGTATCTGAACGCTCACATTCGTGGTTTGACCCGCAGTCACGTCGAACGGAGACGAACCCGAACACAAGCCGTCCGCCGTAGAGAGCTTAATGGTGTAGGCAGTCCCCACGGGAATTCCGGCGATGCTTGCCGTCACCGGGTTGGAGGTCACCGGAATCGTGCCGGTGAGATCAATCCCGTTTCCGGTGATCTCGTAACTGATTGCGGTTTCATCGATGCCCGGTGCAACGATCAGGTTGGCAACGAGAGAGCCGGTTGAAACTTTCGCTTTTTCTCCCGAACAGCCGGTAAATGCTCCTACTAACAAACTCAACGCTACTCCTAAAACTAGTGAACGCATGGTGCGCCTCCTTTTTTTTTACCGTTTCCGTTTTAGATGGCAACAATTGAAAACGCAGGTATGGTATGTGCTCCTTTCTTTTTTTCTCGGCATGAGAAGAAGATCCGACAAATCCCCGGACTCGCAATCTCATCGGCCAGGTTTGCACCGGTGCAGGTGCCGACGTTTGATCTGACTGCCTGACATACGCCCTCGATCATGAACTTCGTGGAAGGATCACCGACCGCCGAACTGGCGCCCGTGCGTATCCATCAGGAAAATTTTGTCAATAGGTTAAGAGTTTTCGATGAAGAACGTATGAAGATTGTGTGACAATTATGAAAACTAAACCGTGATGTTATTCGATTGTGTTGTAGAACCGGTTTGGAAGGTCCGCCCGCGACCTTAACAAGGTCGCGGGCGGAATGATGGGACGAATACTATTTGATGTTGCTGAACAAGAGGAAGGATGAGGTTTGTGTGGCGCTCAAGGGACCTGCCGGAGACGGGAAGGTTATCGTACCGTTCAGAAGTCCGCCGATCTCCACCAGGTCGATGTTGCTGGTGCCCTGGCCGTTGACTGCCACTCGATCCGCGCTCTGGCCTTGGGCATCGCCGTAACCAACCGCTTGCTCCGTGGAGCCGTCGACGCCCGAGAGCTTCCAGATAAACGCATCCGTGGAGCCCGCGTCGGTCAGCGCTGGCCCAACGGTGGTGTTAGCGCCGTAGTAACCAACCGCCACCACGTCGTCCACGGAGTCCACGGCCACTCCCTGGGTGGAATCGTCTAACGTGCTGCCCATGCTGACCGCCCAGATCCGCGCAAAACCCGCCGCCGGATCCAGCTTGGCCACAAACGCATCCGCGCCGCCCGCCGACGTCATTTCCTTGGTCGCATCCGCGGGAGCAAAGTCCAACACGTTGGTGAAGCTTCCGCCCACCAGCAGCTTGTTCTGCGAATCCAGGGCCAGGGAATTCGCGGTGTGCACGCCGTTCATGCAGTTTCCGCTCGCACAACCGTAGAAAGCGGCGTTCGAGAGGGTCGTGCCCGGCGCCGTGCCGCTCATCTTGGCCACCCACAACCAACGACGGAAGTTGGAACTCGGGTTAGGCAGGGCGCCCAAGCCCAGGTCCAGCACGCCGTTGTACTTGCCGGCCGCGTACAAATCGCCGTTGTTGTCGATCACCAGCGAGTCGCACTCCTCGATTCCGGCAGTGCCTATCTGACGGGACCATACCAGCGTGCCGTCGGATTTAAACATGCCGATGACGATGTTGGTGGTTCCGCTGACGTAGGTCGCGCCCGGCACGAGGTCGGTTGCGGCCTGGTTGGTGTACCCACAGATCGCGATCAGGTTGAGAGCGGGATTTGCGGCAATCGCGACTATCGCGCCGCCCAAGCCGTCATTGAATGACTTGCCCCACTTGCCGTTGCCGGTCGCTCCGTCCAAGCCGATCAAGAAATCGTACGGAGCGGTGCTGGTGTTGGCCAGATTGATTGACCCGGAGCTCAGGGAGCCCATGTAGTTGCCGAACACCGCGACTGTATTGTCCGCGGTCACCCCAACCCCGGAGCCGAACTGATCCGAAGAGTCGCCGTAGTTACGGGCCCACACGGCCTTCATGCTGATCGGATCGTATTTGGCGACCACCACGTCCGCGCCGCCGTTGGAGGTTACATTGATGGTGCCGCTGACACCCGTGAACTGCTGGGTGGGTGTGAAGATCGGGCCGGTGATGTAAGAATTGCCGCCAAGGTCCATCGCCACACCATTAAACTGTGGCACCGGTATTAACTGGACAGCTTGAGGCGTCACTTTGGTGGCCACGCAGCCGGTACTCGTGCAAACGGTGCCTGGTTGGCAAGATGTACCAATACAAGTGCCGTTCGTGCATTTATCGTTGGTGGTGCAAATGTTGCCGTCGTCGCAGGTTCCACCGTTATTAATAGGAGTGCCGCCCGTGCATTGGCCGCTTGTCTGGTCGCAGGTGCCGCCGGACATACAAACGCCGGAGGCGCAATTTACGGTGTTGGAGCCCACGCAGGTGCCGGCGCCGTCGCAAAGGTAGGTCTGGTTGCACTTATTGGTGCCGACACAGGGGGTATTGATCGGTTGGAACGGATTAGAACATACACCGGTTCCGGTGTCACATGTGCCAACTTGGTGGCAGGCGTCAAGCGCCACGCACACCACCGGGTTTGAACCCGTGCACACGCCTGACAGGCAGGTGTCGGTCTGGGTGCAGGCATTGTTGTCGTTGCAACTTGAGCCATCCGTTTTCGCCGGGTTCGAGCAACTACCGCTATTGGGGTCACAGGTGCCAACGGCGTGGCATAGATCAGACGCCGTGCACACTGTCGGGTTGGAACCCGTGCATATGCCGCCTAGGCAAGAAGCCGAGCCGAAGCACTTGTTAAGACTGGTACAGGTCGTGCCATCTGTCTGACCCACGCACGGGTCGGTGGATACAAAGACGAAGGTCTGCGTGGTGGAAAGAGCCGACTTTTGGGAGGTTACTTTAACCGTAACGCTCATGTTTGAAGACATCGGCGCGGGTGGGAGCCAAACAATGCTGCTGTCCCGCGAGCTGTCAGCTTCGGAACCGGCCACAAACGAACCTTGGTTGGCAGTCCAGGTGAAATACAGGGGTAGTGTCGCCGACGGATCCTGCGGATCCGTGGCGTGCACGGCAAGAATGTTATTGCTGCCGGGTGTTACGACAGTAGCGCCGTTCGGGCCGCTGGTGTTGGGCACGCTGGTTACGGTAACCAGCGGAGCCGATTGGGCCGTGGCCGGCAGGTGGCCGTTAACCGTGCCAGTGACCGAACCGCCGCGGGGAGCGCCATTCGCCAAATATCCAATGGCGTTGGGGTTCGTGCCGCAGTCGTTGTTCGTGCACAGGTCGGTGACCGTCACGGTGAAGTTGCAGCTATCCACGCTGTCGAATACGTTGAACTGCGGGGTGGTGACGGTGTTTGGGGCGCTGTAGTTCCACGTACCACCATTGACCTGACAGGATGACCACCACACTATATTGGTGTTGTCGCCGTCGGGGTCAGTGGTCGTCAGCTTGAAAGTCCATGCCTGGAGGGAGGTAGCAGGAGTGAAAACCAGGTCGGCTTCCAACATGGAGATAACGGGCCAGGTGTTCACATAAGCTTGAACGTCGGCCTTGCCGGTATCAACCGACACTTGGATGGTGAAGAAGGTCGTCACGGAAGTCGAGCCCGAGAGGGAAGGGTCTGACACCATAAGCGAGAAGGTGCAGATGGACACTACATTGCTAGCAGTATTCGGCGCGGTCCAGGTCGGGTTGTTGACGGTGGTCGCGCTGAAGCTGCCGTTAGGAGACGGAGCCGGTCCCGCGGGAACGCAGGTGGCGCTCCACAGGTACGAAAGAGTATCACCGTTCGGAATGCTGGCGCTGGCGGTCAAATTAACCAGCGCGCCGGGGGTGACGTGATTGCTGCTCATCGAAATGCCCGAGATGATCGGGGTGTCTTTATTGAGACCCTGACTGGGGTTCATGTCCTGCAGTAAAATGACCACCACGGTGGTGCTGCCGCCGGTAATGGTCACAGGACTCACCGAACCCTGATAAATCGCAACGTTGGAGCTATTAAACGCTTGCGCGCTGAACACACCATCCGTGCCGGTCGGAATGCCTTCAACGTGGCCGGTCCACTGGATGCCGTCCTGGGCCTTGGTGAGCTGCGTGGTCATGGGGGTCGTCAATCCTAAACCGCTAATGGAAACCGTGATTTTAGTTACATCTGATGTCAATGCACTGGTACTCACGCCGATTTGAGCAGCTCCCGTGCTCGGCGTTTGGCTGCAGCCTGCCGCCGCGAGGGCCGACACGACCGTCGCCAGTAGAAGAATCTTTTTAAAGGATACTGACATGGGTTACTCCTTTTTTACTTTCTGTGTTAGTGGTTGATTCTATATTTTCAAAACCGACCTTTTTTCATCTCCATCGGCCTTCCCCAGTTATCGTTATTTTTTTGCTGTCCTCCCTCCTTTCTCTTTTTTTCAGTTGAACGATAAGACTCAATTAGCCGCAAACGGCTATGCCGATACCCGGGTCAGCGCAAGCGCTAGACGCACAGTCCGTATTTTGGGTGCAAGCGCTGTTTGTGGGCAAACCTGATACCGCGGCGCAGGCGGCTCCCGGACACGCCAGGCCTGTGCTGCAACAATACACACCGGCGGTCGCAGTGCAGGCCACCGACGCATACGTCGATACGCCGTTTGTGTTAGCGGGGAAGCAATTGGTCACCGTCGAAGCGCCGGCGGGATATGGTTGTTTGTTGCACAGATTAGTAGGCGGAACCGTTGCGGTGCAATCGTCCATGCAGGCGATGAAGCCGTACTGCAGAAGGATGGAATTGAGGTTGCAGCGTCCGGGCGCGCCGTTGCAATTGTTGCCCACCTCATCGGTCGCCCATTTATAGAACTCCAGCTCGGTGGCAACTTGGTTGGCGCCGCCGCCAAGGGTAGCTCCTGGGAGAGGGTTTGCATCAGTGATATCGGGTCCGTACTGGAAGTACAACCGGCGCGACAACATGTACACATCCAAACGGACGAGGGCGTCGGAGTAGCTATTGGTATTGATGTACGGGGCCGTGGCGTTCGGCTGGTCTTTGCCCTCGCGCCCGGCGTAACCCATCACGGTGCCCGCGGTGCTATTGCCCACGCGCTTGCCTATGGAGGTGGTGACATCAGTGTCGCCCGGATCGGGATCGGATATCGCCACCACCAACCCTTGGGTGCAGTGGGGGTTGCCATCAGCGGCAGTGCAGGCCAGACCGGTGGTCATATCCGTACAGGTGGTCGCATTAGGGTAGGTGCCAGCGGTAATCGCCGGACAGGGTCGTCGAATAGGATCCATATCCTGGTTGTTGAGGTTGTGATTAACAAGGTTTGTCCCCAAGATGCCGCGCGCACGACCGTTGCAAAAGAGTCCGACATTTATTTTCTCAAAGATGGTGTTGGTGGTGCCGGAGTTGTCATCCCGGCGGTAGAAATGGTCGATTGTAGTAACGCCCTGCGCTGCCGCCAGATCCAGGACGGCCTGGACCCTGCGCTGGTCCGAGCAAGCCGCAACCGATCCCGATCCGTCGATGCCGCTTAAAACGACCTCCAACAATTGAGTGTAACAGGGTCCGGTTACGCCAAGACTGCACGCTGCCAATGGATCATTCGTGGCCGCTTGGTTCGACACCCCGACCGGAGTCGGAAGTTGGATGTTCTTGATGCGCTTCGTGGTGTTCTTGGTGATGATGACAACCGCATCCAGGCCCCCGACATTTTGCAGGGTAGGAGCCCAGGTCGGGTGGGCAGTCAGGACCGCTTGCTTGAAATTGCGTGACATGGGCCCGATGCTCTGTGCGTTGTTGCCCATGTTGGTTTCCGCGGTGCCCGAGCCGCCGCCTAAGTAAACCAGATTGCTAATGGTGTTGGTGAGATTGGTTCCCGGACAATTCGCGTTCGCCGTGGTGAGCGCCTGAACGATGACGTCATGCCACGTATCCGAGCCGTTGAGGTTCCAGGGCGGCGCGGCTTGACCATACGCCTGCTGCCCGAACGACATCGCCGCGAGCGCGGCGGCGATTCCGAGGCCGAGCCTCTTCTTCTTCATGTGTTTTGTTTCCATGACCATTGCACACCTCCTAAAAAAATGTTTGGGAATTCCCTTGAGCGGCGCTGACAACCAGCGATTCGCTCGCACGAATGAATAGAACGCTTACGTGGCAGTTTTATGACGTGTTTGAAACAAGCCGGCAAAATCGACAGGAAACTATTATTCAATTATTTCAATATGATAAGAGACTTCGTAGTGTAATTAACACAAACCCATAACCCCAGAGTTCAACACCATAAAATGGTTCCTGTTGCGGCGTTTCTAAGGAAACATTGACTTTTCGGCGGGCGAATCGAGAACGGGGTTCGTTCTCCACTGAAGCCCTCAACGGAATAGTTTTGGGTAATGTCTACGCCGCACCCATCACCAGCGTCATGGCTATGATGAACGCAGACCCATTTAAAAAGTGGAAGAGGAATTTGTAGACGCTGCGACTCTCTGATGCCCGGAGAAGCAGGATGAACATCGGAGGCGTACTGAGGGCCAGCGCAATCGGTATGAGCGCTGGAGC
Organism: uncultured delta proteobacterium; assembly: GCA_963754925.1. Taxonomy (GTDB): domain Bacteria; phylum Myxococcota; class B64-G9; order B64-G9; family B64-G9; genus CAVWHX01. The sequence goes on along the minus strand of CAVWHX010000009.1, from coordinate 24,425 downwards.
GCCGTGGTGCGTGGGGAACAACGGGCGCATAAACAACAGCAACACCGAAAAAGCCGCTACCCAGATAAGGAGAACGTTCTTTATATGTTGTTCCGAGAATTGATCCAGGATCGAGGGAATGCCGTTCCTTCGATAGTCGTCTCGGTGCGCCATGAGTATGAGCCAAAAGTGCGGTATCTGCCAGGTGCCGAAAAGGATCATGAGGTACCAGGGCGTGAATGAAAACAGGCTGCCGCCGCCGGCGAGCCATCCGATAAGGGGAGGGAACATGCCGCAGATGACGCCCGGGATCATGGCGAGCTGGGTGCGTTTCTTCAACGGGGTATAGAGCGCGTTGTACAAAACGACCGCCGAAGCGCCCGCCAGAGGCGCCGCGTAGGATGCCGTGGAGACCATCAACCCGGCCATGCCGGCGGCAGTGGCTATCGCTGCGAGAACAACGCCCGCGGCCGGGGATAGACGGCCTGCCGGGAGCGGCCGCCGAAACGTCCGTTCCATGCCGGCGTCGATGCGCCGATCCTGAACGTTGTTGAGCGCAGCCGAACCGGCCGCGAGAAAAAACACGCTCAACGCCGGCCACCGTGCCTGCCAGACGTGGAACGGGTCATATGCCGAATAACCCATGAGCACGGCGCAAGCGCTCATGAAGCTTACCGGCAGCTTGAACAGGCTTGCCAACGTCCCGATGCGCTCGAGACGGCGCGCCGCTTTATTTTTTATTGAGCCACTCATTATATTCAGGTTCGGTTACGATACGCACGGTTCCGCGCATATTGGCGTGGCCGACGCCGCAATATTGGGTGCAAAAAATGGGATACTCGCCAATCCGGTCTGCGTAAAACCAGGTATACGTCGTCATGCCCTTGAGGACGTCTATCTTTATGCGGAACGACGGAACGTAGAACCCGTGGATGACATCGAGTGAGGTGAGGTTCAGCTTGATCGGTTTGCCCTGGGGCACCACCAGATCGCCTTCCGACTGTTTCTTGTTTGGATATATGAAAACCCATGAAAACTGCATGGCCTGCACGTCAATGTTAAGGGCGCCGGGAGGGACGGCCCGCAGGCCCAGAAATGACTCCCAGCCGAAGTAAAACATCGACAGCGCGATGAGCGTCGGCACCGCCATCCAAATGAATTCCGCCTTCCAGCTGCCCCGGATATCCGAGGGCTGCGGATTTTTGTCCCGGCGGTACCGTATGACGAAAAATATCATCACCGCGGTAATCGAGACAAGAATGACCAGGCTGAAGACGATGATGTATATGAACACGGAATCTACTTGACTGACTATGTTTTCCATATCGCTGTCACCGGTACGCAATATCAAAAAAGATAAAACTGATGAAAATCGCAAGTAACACGATGGTTATGATGAAGGTATACCCAATGACCTTTCCGGCCCTTCCTAATTTCATGAAAAAGTAGAGGACTAAGGTGGCTTTGCAGGCTGCGATGAAAATCGCGGTCCAGATTCGGAAGACGCCAAGATCCCAACGCGACACCGTCACCGTCAGGGTCGTAAGACCCAGCAGGGCCGCCAGAACCAGCGCCAGCTCTCGGTATGATTGAACTTGATGGGTCGCACCCTTGTCCACCATGCACCTCGAATACCTCAAAACGTAATCGCCATCAGGGTATCAAATATAACAATGGGAACAGAAAAATCCATATGATATCAACCAGATGCCAAAAGAGTCCCGTATTCTCCAGGATGGTGATCCGGGAGCTGTTTATGGTTCCCTTGACCGTCAAAAACAGGCACGTGGCGATCACCAGTATGCCGATGAAGACGTGCAGCCCATGCAGCCCGGTGAGGGTGTAGTACAGCCCGTAGAAAATGGTTTGAGCGTGGGGGCCGTTGATGAGGTGGTCGGAGTTTGGGTAATTCCCCTGGGCTATCTCATGGCTCCATTCGATATACTTGTTGCCTAAAAACGCACACCCCAGGGCGATCGTTGTCGCCATCAGCAGGAGGGCGATCTTTTTTGACCCTTTTTCTAGGGCGGCGATTGCCGAGGCGATGGTAAAACTACTGATTAAAAGAATCACCGTGTTCGTGGTTCCCAGAAAGACGTCCAGCTTTTTGCCGGCGTTGGTGAAGTCGTCGAAGTAGCGGTAGTAGTAAGCCGCATACAGTACGAACAGGCCGCCGAACAGCATGATCTCGGTAAAGAGAAATAACCACATCCCGAGTCTGGCGCCGGCCGTGTCGGTATGGTCGGTCATGACCGGACATCCTCGTCGTGCGTCTGCGCCGCCGCGACCTTGCCGGTGAAATCATAGGGGTAGGAAGGTATCAGCGGTTCTTTTTCGAAGTTCTTAAGCGGGGGCGGGGAGGGTATGGTCCACTCGAGGGTGGTTCCCCCCCAAGGATCGGCTGCGGCGGTCCGCGGACCCCTGAGGCCCAAAAAAAGGTTAACGATGATAAGCACGATACCCGTCACCATAATATACGCGCCGATGCCGGCAAAAAAATTCAGGGGCTGGAGCTCGGGCACATAGGTATAGTACCGCCGCGGCATTCCCTCGAGACCAAGGATGAGCATGGGGAAATAGTGCATGAGAAATCCCGTGGTCAGGATGATCGCGCCAAAGTACGCCTTTTTGTGGTCGTACATGCGGCCGAAGATCTTCGGCCACCAGAAGTGCAGGCCGGCCAGAAACCCAAACCCGGTCCCGCCGAACATGACGAAATGGAAGTGCCCGACAACCCACTGCGTGTCGTGGATGTGCACATTGGGGCCGGCGGCGCCCTGCACCAAACCGGTCAGCCCCCCGATTGAAAAGAGGAAGACAAAAAATAGCGCAAACAGTAATGGCGGCGCCAGGTAAATGGAGCCGCGGTACATGGTCGAGGTCCAGTTGAAGACCTTGACCGCGCTCGGCACGGCCACAATGAACGTGAAGAAGGAAAAGACGAGCACGGCCATATCGCTCATGCCGGCGACGAACATATGGTGCGCCCACACGAGCGATCCGACCGCGGCTATCGCAATGGTCGCGCCGACGATTGATTTGTACCCGAAGACCGCTTTTCGGGAAAAGACGGGAAAAATCTCCGAAACAATGCCCATGGCCGGAAGGATCATGATGTACACGGCGGGGTGCGAGTACATCCAGAAAAGGTGCTGGTACAACAACGGGTCGCCCCCCTTGGAGGGATCGAACAGGCCGACGCCGAATAGGCGTTCGAAAATGATCACTAAAAACGTGACCGCGATGACCGGCGTGGCGAGAAGCTGCACCCAGGCGGTGGCGTATATCGACCAGGTAAAGAGCGGGATCTGCATCCAGCCCATCTTTTTGTTCCTGAGGCGGTGGACGGTGGTTATGAAATTGAGACCGGTCAGCATGGATGACATGCCGAGGACAAATACCGAAAATACGGTGAGCGTCACGGCCGTGTGGGTCGTGATACTGAACGGCACGTAGAACGTCCAGCCCGTATCCGGCGGTCCCCCGATGAAGAGGGAGATCATCGCGAGTATCCCGCCGGCGACATACAGGTACCATGAGAGCAAGTTCAGCCGGGGAAAGAAAACGTCCTCGGCGCCAATCTGGATGGGAAGCAGAAAATTGCCGAATATGACCGGTACCACCGGGATGACGAACAGGAAAATCATAATGACGCCGTGGAGAGTAAACAGTGCGTTGTAGGTCTGTGCCCCCACGATTTTGTAATTGACCGACATCAACTCAGTGCGCATCAGAAGCCCGATGGTTACCCCAATGCAGGCCCAAAAGGCCACCACGACCAGGTACATCAACCCAATGCGTTTATGGTCGGTCGTGAGCAACCACGAGCGCAGGCTGCCCTTCGTTCCGGATGTTGGCGTATCATAAAAAGACGGTTCTGCGGACATACGCTGCCTCGTTCCTCATGCGTCTTTTCTTCTGAGGAGAAAAAACAGCATCACTCCCAACAGGGCGATGATACCGACGACGATGAATTTAATGGCGGTGAAGACATAGGTCTTTTGAGCCGGGTCGTAGCTGAAGCAATAACTGACCAGCTTTCTGATGGAAAGCGACGGCGTCCCGCGCTGGGCTTCGGTAACGGCCATCCCGATATCAAACGGCAAGAAGGCCGGCCCGTAGAGGTATCTGATGATGGTGCCGTCCGCGGCGAGCACGATCAAAACGTTCGGGTGGATGAACTCGTGCGGAGCGGTTTCTTTGAATTTATAACCTATCGCATCGGTAAAAAGATGAATGTTCTCGTCGTCTCCAACCAAGAATTTCCAGCTGTCTTTGGGGAAATCCTTTCTGAGGAGTCTTGAATAATTCTCTTTGGTTTGCAGGGCGGACGCAGGATTGTCCTCCTCATCGATGCTGAGCGAAACCACGCTGAAGTCCTTCCCCGGATTCAGCGTCACGTGGTTGAGCGTCACGGCCAAATTAGCAATCATCAGGCCGCATGATTCGGGGCAGGAGTAATAAATAGGAAGAATCAACATCGGACGGTCAAGCGCGTTTTTAAAGACGTACTTCTTTCCCTGTTCGTCGAGAAAAGAAGCGTCCAGCGGAACTTTTTTCCCGAGCTTTTCCTCTACTCCGATATCTTTCCAGTCGGCATTCGCTTCAAGGCCATGACCACTCGATCGGCCTAGCGGCGCCAGGACCGCGGCTACAATACTGAATGCCGAGACGATCGATACGCTCTTCATCCGTTTTCACCGGTAATCGTTAGTTGGCTGAGACAATGGTATATTTTCCCGACGACAAGTTGACTTTCAACTTGGCCCTGAACTTATGTATTTGTTCAACAATCTGTGATTCCCCGTAGGCAAGCAGGATGTCCATATCCTTGTCGATAACGATCGGCTTATCCAGCGATCCCGGTGGTTGGAGAGGCACCGTAAACCGAATTTCGGTCTCGTTGTTTGCATTGGTGCCGCTTACGTCTTTGACGGATTCAACGCCTCCCATGCTGGATTCGGCTCGGTGCGCTGTTTGCGAGGTGCCATGCTGTTCGCTGATCACAGCCTTTCCGTCCTTCACATAACCCAGGATAAACCACGCGTCTTTCATTCCATTGGATGGATTGAACCCGATTCCGACCCAGCCGTTTGTCGTTACCTTGAGCTTAACGTGCAGCTCATTTTCGGATACGAGCCAATCGGCCTGCATAACACCGACGGTCATTTTATACTGGTAGTTCTGATCACCTTGAACTGCCTGAAGCGGCTGACCTATTGGTTCTTTTATTGAGGTTTTCGAACAAACTGATAGGACTGCCGATACGCAGAGCAAAACTAATACCAACATTTTTCTCTTCATGGCGCCCCTCGTTGTGTCTAGATATCCGTTTGACGACATTAGGTACCTCCTCCGAACACCAGTTGACCGCCGCAATACCCAAGCCCAATGACCATTAGGAATGAAAGAAAATACAAGACCATCAGTAGGTTATTATTGACCGTGCCCTTGCGGTGAAGAATAACATACAGGGCAAGGAGAATGGTGAGTCCCGCAGCGAGAACTATTTTGGCGGTAATATATGGATTTGCGTTTCCATTATAGAAGTGCTGCCAATCTAGAAAACCGAGTATGATAGCTATAGGAACGTTCACCAGGGCCAGTACTAAGCAGTAGTAAGCAGTTTTATCAAGGGTTTTCCATTTCAACGAAACAGCGGCAAACAAAAATCCTCCGATAACCATGCCCATCGGGATGTGGGTGCTGAGCGGATGAATTGGGTGGTGATACCCCAACGCATTGAGCGCACTATAAATGATATCAATCACGGTGGGCCTCCCTACTAACATTTACTAAGAGAACGTGTGATACTGAACCGATTAATTTTACTTCTAGATATGCGATGACTTTGTGCGCGGCTACTGTAATCACCGATTATTAATTTGTAAAGGGAATCCAGGAGAAGGTAGTGACTCAGTTTTGAGGCTTACGGGTATTCGTCGAACGACACGCGACCGAAACATCTTAACCGCTTAACAATTCAGCATTCAAAGCGTAACTGGAACCTGGGTGTAGACGGTCGCCTGCCGAACACCCGTAAGCCTCTGGCAAACTGAGCCACTACCAAGGAGAATCTACTCCTTTCACATCGAGATTGATCCCTTCCGAAAATCCGTTTTTCCGATAAGGGCGTTGATGAGCACCGGAGTACCCCGTCGGGCCAGTTCCTGCGCCTGCCGAAGCGTCTTTTCAATTTGACTCTCATCCGAGATCTTGAATCCTTTTGCACCAAGACTATCGGCGATCAGTTCATAGTTCGAGTGGCGCAGGACCGTGGCCACGTCATCCTTGAGGTATTCAACCTGGTCGCGGGTGATCTGTGTCCATCCCGCGTCGTTTCCAATCACGGCAATGACCGGCGCGCCGTGCCGAACAAAGGAATCGAACTCGACCAGGCTGTACCCGGCGGCGCCGTCGCCCCATCGGAGCCACACATCAAACTCCGGCCGGCAGAGCTTTGCGCCTAGGGCGAAGCCGCCGCCGACCCCCAGCGTGCCGAAGACGCCCGGGTCAAGCCATGAGAGCGCGCCGGGTGGGCGTACGATATACGATGCCGAGGCGACGAAATCGCCGCCGTCCGCGACAATAATGCTTTCATCCTTCAGGACGGCGTCTATTTCTTTTAACATATGGAGGGGGTTTATGTTCTCGGTTTTTTCTTCTGAGCGGCGGGTTATCTCGGTTTTGCGCTGTTCTTCTCTTGTCCGCAGGGTGCGCTTCCAGTCATCGCGGGGCACGGCCGCAGCCTGCGTTGAAGCGCAGGCAATTATGAATTCAGCCGGATCGGCATGCACGGCGAGATCGGGCGTATGGTTCAGCGCCAGGTCATGCCTGCTGCGGTTGACGGCTATGGTCGTTGCTTTCGCATTGATTGATCTCCCGTAATTGAGGCGGAAATCGCACGGCATGCCGGCAAGTATGACGAGGTCGCATTCCGCCAGCGCCTCACTACGTTTATGGTGAAACTGCAGCGGGTGCTCCCGACCGAGCAACCCGCGCGCCATGCCGGTCAGGTACGCGGGAATGCCCAAGGTGTTGATCGAATCCGCCAGCGTCAAAGCCCGCGCGGGATTGAGAAGGGCTTGGCTTCCGACAATGAGAAGCGGCCGCTTGGCTTTACTAATCAAATTCAGTGCCTTGACCGCAGCGCGTTTCTTGTGGTCCGGTTTTGTCGGCGGAATGTTCCGACGCTCCATGGACTCGGGATCGCAGGTGTACATTTTGTTGAGATGGCGTTGCAGGTACCATGCAATAGCTCGGTTTCGAATCGACGTGTCATCCGTGGTTGAGCTTTTGATGCCGTACCATTTTCTCACTAACCGTTCGTCATATAAGAGGTCGATGGGGCATTCGACAAATACCGGTCCCGGCACCCCGGATTGCGCATGTGCAAAGGCGAATTCAATGGCGGGGATGATGTCGCAGTTGCGTTCGATGGTGAAATTCGCTTTTACCGCCTTACGGATGATGGAACGCTGATCGATATCTTGAAGAGAGCCTCTTCCCCGCAGCACGGTCGCCGCCGCGCCACCTAAGACGACCAGGGGCGACTGCGCCATGAAAGCGTTGGTCAACGCCGTTACGGTGTTTGTCACGCCGGGACCGGCAGTCACGGCCGCAACCCCGGGCACCCCGGTAAGCCTGCTCACCGCATCGGCGGCGAAAACCGCATTTGCTTCGTGCCGGACGTCAATAACCCGGATTCCCACCTTATTGCTCTCGGTGAGGATCGGGGATATATGGCCGCCGCACACGGTGAAGATGAAACGGACAGCATGATCCTTGAGCACTTGCGCTATAACAGCCCCGCCGTTCATAACTACCGCTCCTTTTGGATGTTGGCAATGACGTATCCCATCTGATTCATGGTAGAAATGCTTTATATAGTGGGATATCGATATGAGCTTATCACGCAAATTGCAAGCTCTCTTTTGGATTGAACTGCTGCCTGCCCCATCCAAAAGGCAAACCTGAGAGAAACCTGTTGACAAAACGTCGTTGATTAACTCAAGTTAACTCAAAATTTTTCCAAGTTAGATCATATTACCTTCACGCTTGATCATTTAGTACTTGGGGCGACTGTCGAGCCGGGCGGATGAATAGTCCGTATGCTCGGGCACTGTGACATCCCGTGGGGGACACCATGAGTGACCGTAACAAGACGCAGGACCATCATGGGCACCAGAATGATGAGATTCTATCCCGAGTCGAACGTCTTGGACAGGAAGCGCAGCAATTCCGGACCAGACTGTACAGCATCAGCGATGCAGTCATCGCAACCGACACCGCCGGCACCATCCTTCAGATGAACCGCATGGCCGAGGAGCTGACCGGCTGGAGCGAAGCCGAGGCGCTCGGCCTATCGCTCGCACAGGTTTTTCGCATCATCAACGAGGAGACTCGCGCCGAGATCGAGAGCCCGGTCGAGCGAATAGTGCACGATGGCATGGTGATAGGCCTGGCCGACCGTACCCTGCTCATCGCCCGGGACGGGACCGAGCACCCAATCACCGAAAGCGGAGCGCCCATACGCGACGAGCACGGGGCGACCATCGGTGCGATGTTGGTTTTCTGCGATAAATCCCGGGAGCTCGCGGCGCAGAAAAAGCTTCAGGAGAGCGAGCAAATTCTTGAGACACAATTTACCCATAGCCCCGATGTCATTCTTATCATTGACCGTCACATGAAAATCATCAGGATCAACCGGGTGATTGCAGGATCCAATACGGTCGAACAACTGGTCGGTCGCGACGCGATTGAGATTCTTCACACCGATCGGGACATGGTCCGGCGCCGGATTGCCGAATGTTTTACCTCAGGTGAAAAGCAGGAGTTTGAACACGAAATAGGCGACGGCATACGGGTGCATGCGCGGTTGGTGCCTCTGCCAAGCGTCGGCCCCACCGAACGGATTTTGATCATCTCCACCGACATCACCGAGCGCCGGCGGGCGGAGGAAGAGCGTCGAAAATTTATAGAGCGGTCTTTTCAGTCACAGAAAATGGAATCTATCGGCACGCTTGCCGGAGGCATCGCCCATGATTTCAACAACCTTTTGGCGGCCCTCATGGCCGGCCTGTCGCTCATGGAACTCGACTGTACTGACGACGATGGCATGCACGAACAACTATCGGAAATGAAAGCGGTGGTGCAGCGCGGCGCCGACCTCACCAAGCAACTGCTTGGCTTCGCCCGCCTCGGCAAGTACGACGCCAAACCACTCGACCTCAACGATGTGGTTAAGAAAATATCCAAGATGTTCGGCAGGACCCGCAAGGACATCAGCATCCATATCGAGTGCGCTTTTAACCTTTTGCCGGTGTTGGCTGACCGTAGCCAAATTGAACAGGTGCTTCTCAATCTCCTCGTCAACGCTGGTCGCGCCATGCCCGAGGGCGGCGAGGTGTTGCTGCGCACCGGCAATGTGGAACTGTCAGGGGCTGAAGGTCCGGTTGACGGCGCTAAACCCGGTCGATATGCCAGACTGTCTGTCGAGGATACGGGCGTCGGGGTTGATGCAAAAACGCGTGAGCGCATCTTCGAACCCTTTTTTACGACCAGGGAAAATGGCTATGTCACGGGGCTCGGCTTGGCGTCGGTCTACGGCATCGTCAAGAACCACGGGGGATTTGTCACGGTCGAAAGCGAGCAGGGGAAGGGATCGACGTTTAAGGTTTTTTTGCCAGCGACTGAACAATCTATCGTCAAATACCGGGTGCAGCGGGCCGCAGAGACAATCGTGTCGCAACGCACCGGCGAGACCATCTTGGTGGTGGACGACGAGGAACAGATCGTTCGGTCCATGAGCCGCTTACTCGCGGCCCAGGGGTATGAGGTTCTGACAGCCCGGAACGGTATGGAGGCGGTTGAGATCGTCCGCAACAACCGAGAGCAGATTTTGCTGGTCATTCTGGACATGATCATGCCCGGCATGAGCGGCAGCCAGACCTTCGACGCCCTGCGATTGCTGGCGCCGTCTTTGAAGGTGCTCCTATCCAGCGGCTACAGCGTCGAGGGTCAGGCGACCGAGATCCTGGAACGCGGCTGCAACGGTTTCATCCAGAAGCCGTTCGATCTCGCAACACTGTCAGCGAAGCTAAGAGAAATTCTATAGTCGAGAAGGTGCGTCCAGGAACGGGCACGTATTTTCTTTTGATGCCGACCATCTCAGCCTAAAACACGAGTATTGACAGGGAAGGAGTTGTTCCTCTTGACAATATTCGTATATCCGGTTATACGTATGTAATTGCTTGGGAGGCGATCGTGAAAGACGCTGCTCAATTCTTCGTTGGGCCCCTATTCATCGACGTGCAACGACCAAAGGAGTCGGCGCGAGGAGAATTCGGGAATAGAGCACAAACATGATTCGTATACTTGTCATCGGCGGCAGCGACGCGGGGATCAGCGCGGCACTTCGGGCTAGAGAGATTAGCGGCGATGCTCATATCACCGTGGTTGTAGCTGACAGTTTCCCAAACTACAGCATTTGCGGAATTCCTTTTTTCCTGAGCGGGGAAGTGGATGAATGGAAAAACCTGGCCCACCGGAGCGCCGCAGACATCGAGGCCGAAGGCATCGAGTTGCTACTGGAGCACCGAGCCAAGGCGATAGACGTAGACCGCAAAGAGGTCTTGGTGGTCAGATCGTCGGGCGAGACCAAGCGTTTGACCTACGACCGCCTGGTCATCGGGACTGGCGCAGCATCCGTGCGTCCCCCTATACAGGACATTGCGCTTCCTGGGGTCTTCTTTCTGCGCTGGATGCAGGATGCCTTTGATGTGAACCGATGGCTCGCCGATCGCCGGCCGAAGACCGCACTGGTCGTCGGGGGTGGCTACATCGGAATGGAGATGGCGGACGCCCTCGCTCAACGGGGGATCGCCGTGACCGTGGTTGAGTATGCCTCAAGCATACTGCAGACGGTGGATCCGGACCTCGGGGAGCTAGTGCGGACGGAGCTAGTCGAGCGGGGTTTGGAGGTCGCAACCGGTGTAGGTGTAAAGAGCGTCCGGCGAGAGAGAGATAATTTGCTGGTGACGGGTGGCCAAGACTTCCGGAAGACTGTCGAGTTGATCATCGTCGCCACTGGCGCGGCGCCTGATACGGAGCTGGCACGATCTGCTGGCATCACGACAGGCGTGAAGGGGGCCATCCGCGTCGACCGCAGGATGGCGACGAGCGCCCCCGATGTCTTTGCGGCAGGTGATTGTACGGAAACCTATCACCGCATCCTGGGCCAGAACTCATACCTCCCGCTCGGCACCACGGCGCACAAGCAGGGCCGGATCGCCGGCGAGAATGCCGCGGGCGGTGACCGGGAATTTGGGGGCACGTTGGGCACCCAAGTCGTCAAGATCTTCGGCTTGGTCGTCGCGCGGACCGGCCTGCGCACAGAGGAGGCACGGGCCGCCGGTTACGACCCCCTTTCCGCCGATTGCGAACCGTGGGATCACAAGGTCTACTACCCGGGAGCCACGCGGATGAGGATCCGTGTGACCGGCGACCGCCAGACCGGACGGCTGCTCGGCGCCCAGGTGCTAGGACGTCATGGAGCTGAAGTGTCCAAGCGGGTGGATGTGCTTGCCGCGGCGCTCTTCCACGAAATGAAGGTCGAAGATCTCGTCGATCTGGACCTGAGCTACACGCCGCCCCTGAGCAGTCCGTGGGACCCGGTACAACAAAGCGCCCAGGCTTGGTTGCAAGAGTTGAAGCGGTTCCATTGATAGGTCGTGGGTGTTATTTGTTGTTGCAAACGATTCGGGTGGCGTTTTGGCCTTTGTCCCTTGTTTTACTTGACAATATATGTATATCCGGTTATACGTATATAGTTACTCAGGAGGCAACCGTGAAAGATGCTGCTCAATTTTTCAAAGTCCTTGCCGACGAGGCGCGGCTCAAGATGCTATGGCTGCTCTTCAACCATCAGGAGCTTTGCGTCTGCGATATCATGGCTGCGTTGGAAATCACCCAATCCAAAGCATCCCGGCACCTAAGCACCTTACGGCATGCGGACCTCGTGAGCGACCGGAAGGAAGGGCTGTGGTCGTACTACGCTCTCTGTCCCGTCGATGATGAGCTGGCGATAGAACAGCTTGCGGCTCTGCGGACGAGCCTGGCGAGACGTCCGGACGCGGGCCAACTCCTGGCGAAGCTCCATGCGTGGCTCGCGGCGAAGAACCGTGGCGCGGTCTGCGCGGACGACAGCGCGTGCGCGGTCTCGAAAAAGAAAACCACGGGGCACCCCACAAGGAATCGGCTGGCAGGAGGTACCCGAGCATGAGTGAAACCGCTGCGATTCAACATGAAGGTATCGCGAAGCGCCTGTCTTTCCTCGACCGCTTCCTGACGGTTTGGATCTTCCTCGCTATGGCCGTGGGTGTCGGGGGCGGCTATCTGGTCCCGGGTGTCGTTCCTTTCATCAACCAGTTCAATGTCGGGACGACGAACATCCCGATCGCCATCGGCCTCATTTTGATGATGTACCCGCCGCTGGCCAAAGTGCGCTACGAGGAGATGGGTCCGGTCTTCCGCAACTTCAAAGTGTTAGGGTTGTCGCTCGTCCAAAACTGGATCATCGGCCCGATCCTGATGTTCGGCCTGGCGGTCCTCTTCCTGCACGACAAGCCCGAGTACATGGTCGGCCTGATCATGATAGGTCTCGCTCGCTGTATCGCCATGGTCATCGTCTGGAACGACTTGGCCAAGGGAGACACCGAGTACTGCGCCGGCCTGGTCGCCTTCAACTCGATCTTCCAGGTGCTCTTCTTCTCGATCTACGCCTACGTTTTCATTACGGTCGTGCCGACGTGGATCGGCCTCGAGGGTGCGGCCGTCAACATCACCATCGGCGAGATTGCCAAGAGTGTGTTCATTTATTTGGGCATACCGTTCATCGCCGGCGTGATCACGCGCTTTACACTGATTAAGGTGAAGGACAAGAAGTGGTACCATGAAAAGTTCATTCCGAAGATAAGTCCGATTACTCTCGCCGCCTTGCTCGTTACTATTGTGGTGATGTTCTCGCTCAAGGGTGAATTCATTGTGCAGCTTCCCCTGGACGTCGTGCGAATTGCGATCCCACTGCTCATCTACTTCGTGGTGATGTTCTTCCTCTCCTTCTTCATGTCGAAGAAGATCGGCGCGACCTACGGACAAGCTGCGACGCTTTCCTTCACCGCCGCCTCGAACAACTTCGAGCTGGCCATCGCCGTCGCCATCGCCACCTTTGGCATCAATCACGGCGCGGCATTCGCGGCGGTCATCGGTCCGCTGGTCGAGGTGCCCGTGATGATCGGCCTGGTTAATGTCGCACTCTGGCTCGGGCGCAGATATTATCGATTCGAAAGGGCATAACCATGAACAACGGTTCCGGAAAGGCTAAAGAGGGTTTTGCCGTGGGTCCCCTTTTCATCGACGAACAACAGCGGAATGAGTCGGCTCGAGGAGTATTGTTTCTCTGCGTCTCCAACGCGGCGCGCAGTCAGATGGCCGAAGGGATAGCCCGGTCGCTCGCCCCGCCGGGGACCACGGTGTGGTCGGCCGGGTCTCGCCCGACCAGCGTCCGACCCGAGGCGATAACGGTGCTCCAAGAGATTGGCATCGACATCTCCCGGCACCGCTCGAAGGCAATCGCGGAGATTCCGGCGGCCGAGGTCGACACGGTCATCACCCTCTGCGGCGAGCAGGAGTGTCCGCTCTTCCTCGGTAAGGCGACGCGCGTGCACTGGGACCTGCCCGATCCCTCCGCGGTCAAAGGCTCCGAGGAAGAACGGCTGGCGGCGTTCAGGCAGGTTCGTGATGAGCTGCACCATCGTATCAAGACACTTCTCACAGGCAAAAACGAAGGAGATCGTAAATGAAAATCCAAGTTTTCGATCCGCCGATGTGCTGTTCCACTGGGGTCTGCGGACCCTCGGTCGATCCCGAGCTAGTGCGCTTCGCCGCTGACCTGGACTGGCTCAAGCGCCAGGGCGTCGACGTTGAGCGCAATAACCTCTCCCAGCAGCCCGCCGCTTTCACCAACACGCCGATCGTCATGGAGACACTCGGCAGCGATGGCAACGACTGTCTTCCGTTGACCTTGATTGACGGCACGGTGGTGTGCAAGGGACACTACCCGACGCGCCAGGTGCTGGCCGGTTACGCAGGGCTCGAATCGCGCCCGAGCATCTTCACCGAATCGGTTAGGGAGCTCGTGGCCATCGGTGCCGCGATAGCCTCGAACTGCGAGCCGTGTTTCAAGCACCACTACAACGAGGCTCACAAGCTCGGCGTTTCCAAAGACGACATACGCCTTGCAGTGGAGATGGCCCAGGCGGTCAAGGAAAGCCCCGCCCGGTCGATCTCGGAGCTCGCCGAAAAGTACTTGGGCGGACCGGCGGCCAAGACCTCCCCGTGCTGCGCTTCATCGGCTGACGATGCTCCCCCGGCTGAGAAGAAGCCCGGCAGGCGCTCCTGCTGCTGAGGCTGGATGCCCGGCATAAGTGCAAAGAACGAGCGGCCTTGTCGGTTGTGGCTGCTCGTAGTTGTGCTTTCCCTGGCAGCAGCCGGTGACCGGTGCTCCTCGCACCGTCGCGCGGGGGTTCATATGCAAGCGCGTGAGTGCCGGAAAAAGAAAGGTGTGGAGCTATGAACGTGATGGAGAATGCAACCAGGTATCTTTTCTTCACCGGCAAGGGTGGTGTCGGCAAGACCTCGATCTCGTGTGCGACCGCGATCGCTCTCGCTGACCAGGGACGCCGTGTTCTGCTTGTCAGCACAGATCCCGCCTCGAACCTGGATGAAGTTTTCGGCGTACGGCTTGGTTCGTCGCCGACGGCGGTGCCTGGGGTTCTGAGGCTGGAGGCTATGAACTTGGACCCGGAGGTGGCGGCCAGCGAGTATCGTGAGAAGATGGTGGGGCCCTATCGCGGCGTTCTCCCCGAGGCGACACTACGCAGTATGGAAGAGCAGCTCTCCGGTTCATGCACGATGGAGATCGCCGCGTTTGACGAGTTCGCCCGGTTGCTCGGCGACCCCGGTCGGACGGCTGCCTTTGACCATGTCATTTTCGATACGGCGCCCACGGGCCACACCTTGCGGCTGCTTTCGCTCCCGCACGCGTGGTCCTCGTTCATCGAGACGAACACGACCGGCACTTCCTGCCTCGGCCCCCTCGCGGGATTGAAGGACCAGCAAAGCCTCTACCAGTCGTCGGTCAAGACGCTCGCCGACAGCGATCAGACGACGCTGCTGCTGGTGAGCCGCGCCGAGACATCGGCGCTGCGCGAGGCAGAGCGTTCGAGCCGCGAGCTCCGCGAGTTGGGGGTCACCAATCAGCGTCTCATTCTGAATGGCATCTTCCGAGTCGGGCTCGGCGACGATCCCACTGCGGTCGCCTTCGAGCGTCGTGGTCAAGAGGCGCTCGCTGCGATGCCGGCCGGACTGGCCGATCTCCCGCGACAGGAGATCCGCCTCAATCCACGGCCGCTGCTCGGTCCAAGCGCCCTGCGGACGATGTTCGACGACCACGCGCCATCCCCGGGGCCGATCTCGAATGCACCGGCGCGGCGAAAACTCTTGCCGCCCCTTATTCAGCTCGTCGATGAGATCGAGCGTCCCGGCAAGGGCGTGATCATGACGATGGGGAAGGGCGGCGTGGGTAAGACCACCGTAGCCGCAGCCATCGCCATCGAGCTCGCGCGGCGTGGGCATCCCGTGCAGCTCAGTACGACCGATCCGGCCGCGCACGTCTCGTGGGTCATCGACCATCCACCGGCCGGGTTGCGGGTAGGTCGCATTGACGCCGAGATCGAAACACAGGCCTACCAGAGTGAGGTCATGAGCGCCGAGGGCGCGAAGCTCGACGAGCAGGGGCGTGCGCTCCTCGCGGAGGACCTGCGCTCTCCATGCACCGAAGAGGTCGCCGTGTTCCGCACGTTCGCGCGCACAGTGGCCGAGGGTGCAAACGGGTTTGTTGTGCTCGACACAGCACCGACCGGCCACACTATTCTGTTGCTTGACGCCGCTGAGGCGTACCACCGGGAGGTCTTGCGACAATCGAGCAACATGCCGGAGACGGTTCGCGAACTGTTGCCGCGTCTGCGCGACCCGGTGTTCACCCAGATTCTACTGGTCACCCTTCCGGAGGCGACACCGGTGCACGAGGCCGAGCGGCTTCAGCGGGATCTCTCCCGTGCGGAGATCTTGCCGTTTGCCTGGGTCATCAACCAGGCTCTCACTCCGGTCGAGACCACGGATGCCGTGCTCATGAGCCGCCAGGCGAACGAGCGTGTCTACATCGACGAGGTCGTGAACCGCCTCGCGAAGCGCGTCGCCCTTGTGCCCTGGCTGCTCACGGCCCCTGTCGGAAGCGCAGCTCTTCTCGCAACACTGGGTGGCGGTCGGTCGGAGCGTTCCTGAATCGCGACAAAGGAGAAGCCCATGGGGAACTACTTCGCAGGCAGCGGCCTCCTCATTTCAAGCCTAGAAAGATGGGTCGATCGGGATGCTGAAGACCCTGAAGGACCAACAAAGGACGAAGTAGATGGCCGATGGCAGTCGACTGATAACCGGAGAAAGAGAGATTGGAGGCTCGGTCATGAATGATGCGATCAAGGTATTGTTCGTGTGCGTACACAACGCGGCACGCAGTCGAATGGCGGAAGCTCTGCTGCGTCAACGGGGAGGACCTCGCTTTGAGGTCACGAGCGCGGGGTTTGAGCCCCGCGCGGTGAACCCCCTGGTCGTCGAGGCAATGCAACTCGGCGGGGTTCCCATCGTCCAGACCGGTATGCAGCCTTCGGTCTTCGATTTGTACAAGGCGGGTCGCCGCTTTGACTACGTTATAAGCGTTTGCGACGACGAGCATGGGCAAAAATGCCCCGTGTTCCCTGGAATAACACGGCGAATCGGCTGGAATTTCCCCGACCCCAGCACCTTCACGGGGAGCCATGCCGAGCAAATCGAGCGCGTTATTGAGATTCGGGAAGCTATCCGTGTCCGGCTCGAGGCATGGCTTTCGACTCTGCCCTCCGCCGCAGCCAAGACCCAGTAGGAAGGCACAGGCAGTTCCTCGGTCGTTGCTGCTTGTGACCGGGGGCCGACACAAGGGCTAGAGCTTGTTTGAGTGTTCCGAAATCTGGTGCCTGGTAGCCGAGGTGGGGCAAAGATGATCGCGAACCAGAGCATCTCGCGGAGCGGCCGCGACGGCACCGGCCGTTCGTGGAGCACGACTCGTCCAGGCGCTCGCGGGCGTCGTCGCCCTCGGGATGTTGGTAGTCGGCTACGTTTTCAACATCGTGCTTTGAGGAGTCGAAGATGGACGTGAAAGTATTGGGAACTGGCTGCTCCAAGTGCAAGAAGCTTTACGCCGAGGCCGAGAAGGCCATCGCCCATGCCGGACTGCCGATCACGCTGGAGAAAATCGAACGGATCGACGGTATTTTAAACTCGGTGTGATGATGACACCCGCGCTCATCATCGACGGCGAGGTGAAGTGCTCCGGACGGGTCGCCCCTGCACCGAGATTGTTTCCTGGATCATGACCGCCGCTGCAAAGAAGAAATAAGAAAAGGAGAAATACAATGGCTTGGTTGACCGGTTATCCCAGAGACAAGATCGCATGGAATCCCACCATTGAAAAGGACAAGTGCGTTAAGTGTGGCATGTGCATGAACTGTGGAAGGAATGTCTTTACCTGGATGGACGATGGACCGACGGTTACGCAGCCTAATCAATGCATCGTTGGGTGCACGACCTGCCGAAGCCTATGCGAGGGAAACGCAATTCGCTTCCCTGCGCTTCGGGAACTGCGCGACCTTTATAAACGAGAGGGTATCTGGGAGAAAGTAAAGCAACAGCTCATTGCTGACGGGAGAATAACCCTCATTAAGAAAAAGAGGAGGACTTGCTTAATGAAGAGCGTGTTGCTTGTCACAATTTTTTTTCTAACGGCGGCTTCGAATGCGCTCATCGGTTGCGAGAAAGCCTCTGAAAAGGCAAATGCCGCAAACCCACCGGTGTCCAACCAATCCAACATTCAAGCAACTACTGCGCAGGCTGATGCGGCGCCAGACAAACTGGTTGTCTACTATTTTCATTTCACCCGCCGTTGCCGAACCTGTCTGGGTATCCAGGCGACCATTGAGAAGACCATCAGGGAACGCTTTGGGGCGGAGACTGAATCGGGTGCCTTGACCTTCCAGGACGTCAACCTCGACTTGCCAGAGAATAGCCACTTCACCAAAGACTATAACCTCGGCTTCAGCTCGATGGTCGTCGTGGCCAAGAAAGGGCAAACGACGCTCACATGGCAAAATTGCGACAAGGTCTGGGAGCTCGCGCATGACGAGCCGGCATTGACCGAGTACGCCGAGAAGTCAATTCGAGCATTCTTGAATAAGCTCAGGAGAACTTGATGGAAACATTGCTGCTAGTTACGGGCAGTGCTCTATGGCTTGGGCTGCTAACGTCCATCAGTCCCTGTCCGCTCGCCACAAATGTCGCGGCTATCTCGTATGTCGGCAAACGGGTAGACAAGCCCGTCCGTGTGCTGCTCGCCGGACTGATCTACACGCTGGGGCGGACGATAAGTTATATCCTGGTGGCACTCATCGTGGTCAAGAGTCTACTCTCCATTCCGGCCGTTTCGATGTTCTTGCAGCAGAACCTAAATCAGATTCTGGGGCCGCTGTTGTTGGTGGTGGGTCTATTGCTAATGGACGTGGTTCCTTGGCCCTGGACCGGGTCTGCCTTTTTTGAGCGAATCCAGACGAGAGTAAGCGACCTGGGTCTTTGGGGTGCCGGCCTCCTGGGATTCGTATTTGCGCTCACGTTTTGTCCCGTCTCAGCAGCCCTATTCTTCGGGAGCCTCATTCCTTTAGCGGTCAAGCATGAATCGCCGGTCCTGCTGCCTTCGATATATGGTATTGGCACCGCGCTGCCTGTTGTTGTGTGTTCCGTGATTCTAGCGTTTGCCGCCAATAGGATTTCGAAGGCATTCAACGCGCTTACCGTCATTGAGCGTTGGATGCGCCGGATCACGACGGCGGTGTTCATCGTCGTAGGCGGGTATTACTGCCTGATCCCGTTGTAGGCGGACCGGAACTTCGATGTACAACCCAGCACCGCTGATGTTTCCCGTTTTCCCTTTGGCTTGCTTCAGGTTTCCGGCGCGGCTCTTCCACTGGATCTCCACCGGAAGCTCCATCGGAATTCTCTGACCTGTGCGATGATCACTCTTGTGTGTCATAGTTCTCCAGGACGAATCGAGTTGAGCATATTAGCTCGTTTCGTTCCGTCTCGCAAGTGCTTGGAGGGGCGAGGCGGAACTTACTCTTCACCCTGGCTGCCCTCGGGGAGGCAACCGGGTGCTGAAGCGAACGGTTCGCGCCCGGCGGCCTTGAACCGCTGGCGTTGCAGCTCGGCGAGGTGAAAACGATTTCCGAGGTCCTCTTTGCCGCGCGGGTCAATTCGCTGGACGGTGTGCAGCGCATCCGCGTTTCAAACGACGACGCGTCCGGCCCGCAGGCGGATTATCTCAACGATCAATCCCTGACCAACAATCTGGCGGTCATGACGCCTTATGCGGTCACGTTCCGCTCGTTCACTCCGGAAATTGCGGAAGTGCTTGCCGGTTTTGCCTCGTCGCCGCACGGATTCATCATCAAAGGCATCAACGTTCAACCGGCAGGCTCCGCCGCCGGAGTGGCGGCGCCGCCATTGGCAGCGGCCGCGCCCGGCCGGGGTGGATTGCAGACCGTTCTCAACGAGCGGCTTTTGAGCGTTACGATGGAGGTCGAGGCGGTGAAATTGTTGCCGGAAATTTAAGCTCATGGATTTTGTCAGAAAACATTACGAAAAAATCCTACTCGGCGTCGTGTTGCTGGGTTTGGTGGGGGCATTGGTGTTTATGCTATTTTGGATTCCGCGCGACCGGACCGACAGTCGCAAATCGGACAGGGAATACTTCACAACCAGGTCACCCGCTTCCGCCGCTCGACCTGACGGAGCAGACGAATGTCATGAGCCGGTTGCAATCGCCGTACACCCTGGATTTCTAGACGACGAACAAACTTTTCAATCCCGTCCAATGGCAGAAAACCCCCGGGGGTTTTCATCAAAATCGACTCCGGCAAGGAAATCGGGACAGGGTGCGCTGGTCGTCACCAAATCGCGCCGCTGTGTTTTGTGCTCACGCTGGACTCGGTGGAAACGAATGAATTTGGCGCGCGCTATATCATTGGGGTTGAACGCCAGGCGGCGCCCCAGTTCGGGCAGCGGGCCAAGCGGCAGCATTATGCTTCAGTTGGTGATAAAAACGACGCTTTCACCATTACGGCGAAGAGGTTCGCCGGACAATCTCACACAGTTGATTTGCTGCGGCTGACAGACACCGGCGAGACGGCGACGTTGTCCAAAGACAAGCCGTTCCACCGTGTGGATGGCTACATGGCCGATTTGAAGTACGATCCCGAAGGAAAAAGTTGGCAGGACCAGCGCGTCAACGACATTTTGAAATTTGACGGCGATGATTACATTATCGTTGCCATAGAGCACGACGGTGGTATTATCCGCGAAATCGAACCAGAAAAAAACAACAATATATTACAATCCTTAAAGAGTTGAATAACACTTTGATGCGACGAAACCGCCAACCAATGGCGCTGATTTCGACGAACCTGAAACGAACCATGACAAAAGCAGTTTCATTCTCGCTCGGTTTTGTTCTGATGCTGGCCGCCGCCGCCCTGTCGCCAGCCAAACCAACCCCAGAGACATGGCCGTCAACGAAGCGGTGCTGCGGCAGGCCAACACCATCGTCCTGCGCCAGAAACTGGCGGAGGCCAAAAACGCCGTCGCTCACGGAGATTTGCCCGGTGCCGCCAAAATTTACGAAGACGCCTATACGCTGGTGCAGCAAATCGGTTCCGGCATTGACGCCGAGACGGCGCAAACCATTTCCGGACTGGTGCCACCCGGCTGGAATTGGCCCGCCAGGCGCAACGCCAGGGTGATTTGCGCGAAGCCGACACGCAGGTCAACCGCGTGTTGAAAGTGGACCCGAATAATTCCGCCGCCCTTGCCTTCAAAAAACAAAATGACCAGACGCCTCGCCGCCATGCGCGGCAAAATGCCCGATGAAGCAGACTCTGCAACAAGTTCCGTACATTGTCAAGGACAAGACGGAGGCGAACACGCTGGTGCGGGACGGCAAGTTGCTTTATGAAATGGGCAAGTTCGAAGAAGCCGAAGCCAAATTGAAGCAAGCCGTGAAATTCGATCCGGATAACGAGGGCGCCGTTTATTATATGAATCTGGTCAAACAGGCCCGTTATGAGCGCGAGGAGCATCGCACACGATTGACACGCAAGATCGCATGGTGCAGGTGGAGAATGCATGGGAGAGGCCGATAAGACCGCGGATTGCTGCCCATGCCCAATCCGTATGCCTCGACCAATCTGGTTCATACCGGCCCCGGTCGCGAAGCCATTTTTAGCAAACTCGACCGCATCCGGCTCGACTCGGTTTCTGTATGACGGTTTGCCGTTGAGCGAAGTGCTTCGCAATTTGAGCGAACAGACCAAGCTCCGCGACCCGGACAAAAAAGGCATCAACTTTCTGATCAATCCGAACGCGCAAGCGTCGGCGCCATGGCCGTCGTCTGGCGGCGCGGCGGTGGCGGCGCGGCGCAACGGCCAGTTGATCCGACCACCGGTTTGCCCGTGCCCGCCGCGGCGGCGCGCGGCGGCCGGCGAATCGGTGGATGTCAATTCCATCAATGTCAAGCCGGCGCTTGAACGATGTGCGGCTGGCGGATGTGCTGGATGCCATTGTGCTGGTGGCCGATCATCCCATCAAATATTCCATTGAAGATTACGCCATTGTTTTTTCGGCCAGGGGGCCGGAGCGCCGCAGTTGGAGACGCGCACATTCAAGGTGGATCCCAACACCTTCTATCAGGGTCTGGAAAGTGTGGGTGCGGTAATTTTTGGTTCGGCCAACAATCAGCAGCAGCAGCGGCAGCGGCGGCGGCGGCGGCGGCGGCGGCGGCAGCAGCGGCGGTGAATAACAACAGCGGCAGCTGTTGTGCCGGTGGTCAATGCTTCTCCCGGGAGCCGGTTCGGCCTCGCGGTCAGAGCAGTGGCGGCGGTGGCGGCGGCGGCGGCGGTGGCGGCGGCGGTGGCGGCGGCGGCGGCGGCGGCAAGCGGCGGCGGATTGAATTTTGTGACCTCGACCAATCTGACGGTCGACGTCAGCACCACCGCCAAGGATTTCTTCACAACGCTGGGGGTGAATTTGGATCCGCCCAAGAGTGTTTTCTTTAATGACCGGCTGGGGTTGCTGTTTGTTCGCGCGACACCGCAGGATTTGGACACCATCGAGAAGGCCATTCAGGTGCTGAACATGACGCCGCCGCAGGTGCATATCAAGGCCCGGTTTATTGAGGTGGATCAGGACTGACAGCGCGGAACTGGGCTTTGACTGGTATTTGGGGCAATTTGAACATGGGCAACGGTTCGTGGCCAAGGGCGGCACCTCGGCGTCGCTCAACGTGCCGGATTTCGGCGGTTTTTCCCCGGGCGACGTTTCCCGATTTATCGGCGGCCAGCACGATTGCCGATTCCCACGGAACAGCTGTTCACCAGCGGTCTGGGCAACAGTTCCCAGCGCTGGCCACCATCACCGGCATCCTGACCGATCCCAATTTCCGTGTGGTCATTCATGCCCTGGAAAAGCGCACGGGTACGAAAGCTCGCCGAACCGGAAGTCACCACCACCAGCGGGCGGCAGACCCAGATGCGCGCGACGGATGTCCATAACCATCGTCACGGGCTTCAGCTTCCAGCAGGCGGAGGCACGTCCACGGACAACCACGACCACCCGTAAATTCATTCCGACCAGGTTTAACAATGAAAATGCATCAAACAAATACAAATTCCGGTTTGGCGTTTTCACCGTGTGTGCGGTCATTGGCGGCGGGGGATCGGCGCGGCGGCGCAGGCGCAGGTGGTCAACCAGGCCGTGCAAACCACCGCCATCACCCCCTTTCAGCAAATGATGGAATTCGGACCCGTGCTGGACGTGTTGCCTTATGTTTTGTCCGACGGCTACACGATCAATCTGACGTTGATTCCGTCGGTGACCGAATTCACCGGCTACGACACGCCGCCGACCGTTCCCAATGTCAACGTCGCCAACATGGTGATAGTGCCCACCGTTCTGCCGAATTTCACCGTGCGGCAGGTCGTCACCACCGTCAACATCTGGGACAACCAGACGGTGGTGCTGGGCGGACTGATTTCCTCAAAAGTCACCAGCACGCAAGGACAAGGTGCCGATGATTGGCGATTTGCCGCTGATGGGAAGCTTTTTCAAAGCCAGGACAAGAGGCCGTAAAGAAGAACCTGATGATTTTTGTGACGGCCACCATCTGGATCCGGCCGGCAACCGCGTGCATTCGGACGATGAATTGCCGTTTGCGCAAAGCAGCATACCGCCGCAAGAGCCGGGAGTGGTCGTCAAGCCGGAACTGCCGGGTTGGTGCCGGCCGCCAGCAGGCAGTGACGGCGTCCGGCGAACGGTTGAGTTTGTCGGATTTACAGTGTGAAACAATGAAGAATCGTGAACTCCTCAAAACCCAGGGGGATGTTCGCGGTTGCCATGTGTGTGGATCGGTTGTTGATTATTGACGGGCATGCGTATGCGTATCGCGCTTTTCATGCGATTCGTAGTTTGCATTCGCCCGACGGCCGGCCGACGAATGCCATTTACGGCTTCGTCAAGATGCTGGCGAAGTTGCGCGCGGTTGTCAAGCCGACGCATTTGATTGTGGTGTGGGATGGCGGTCTGAGTGCCGAAAGGGTGGAAGAATTGCCGGAATACAAGGCGCAACGGCCGGAGATGCCGGATGATTTAAAGCCGCAACTCGATGAAATGGTCCGTTATCTGGAGGCGGCGGGGGTGGCCTCCTTTTGCCGCGAAGGGGTGGAGGCCGATGATTACATCGCCTGTCTGGCGCGGCGGGCGGCGGACGCGGGCATGACGGTGGTCATTGCCAGTTCCGACAAGGATTTTATGCAGTTGGTGTCGGCGCGGGTTGGACTGTTGAATCCGAACGACAAAAGCGAGATGGTTTGGACGGACGAACAGGTTCGCGCCAAGGCCGGCGTGGAGCCGGCGCAGATTGTGGATTGGTTGAGTCTGATGGGCGACGCGTGGACAACATTCCGGGCGTGCCCGGCGTGGGGCCGAAGACCGCTGCTGAATTGCTGAATCAATTTGGTTCGGTTGCCGGTTTGTATGGGCGGCTGGACGAAGTGAAGTCGGAACAGTTGCGGGCGGCGTTGCGCGCCTCGGCGGATGCGGTGCGGCGCAATCGCGAACTGGTGCGGTTGCGGGACGATTTGCCTGTGAATTTTCGCCGGATGATCTGGCGGAGAAACCGGCGGATGCCGGCCGGT
>CAVWHX010000008.1:0-34472 GCA_963754925.1 uncultured delta proteobacterium | reverse complement strand
GGTGGTGCCGACCTTTTGGTTGTCGAAATAAACCGATGCTCCGGTCGGTTGCGTGCGGATCAACAAGGTACCCAGCTCCTTCTTGACCAGGCGTTCGACCGAGCAATCCATGAAATAGTGAAGGACACCAAAAACTCTAGCGATCTGATGGCGCGCGAGAACCCCCCCTCCCCCCAACAAATGCTTGATGGTCCCGGCAACAATCAGCCAGCGAAGCCAGGCCCAGGTTTTGTCGTAGCTAAAATTGTCTTCAACATCTTCTTCTACCGTTGACAGCGGCAGACTCAGCGGTTTGGCGCGCACGACACGTGGTGCCATCGCGACGGGATTAGGGTTGGAAATCAAATCGGCAGCTTGATCCGCAAGAGGTTTCTTTCCATAAACCTTGGCTGCGTGCGGCTCGGGTGCGTTGGGAGGAAGACCCTCTTCGTACGGCGTCGGCGGTACGGCTTGCTCAGGTTGGTTTTGGCGCTTGGCGATATCTTGAGCGAAAAGTCTTTGAAGATAGGCCGAAAGCGTCTTTGATGAGGCTTCAACCGGTAAACCATATAAAAATCGAGAAAGCACCAGTTGCATTTCCCCCGCTAATTGAAACCGCTTATCGGGATCGCAGGCGAGTGACTTGATAACTATTTCATTGAGTTGGGGCGGTAAGTTGGGATTAATCGTTGAAGGAGGCGGCACGTCGGCTCGCTTGATTCTATCCAACGCCTCGGAGTCGGATTCTCCACCGAATAGCCGCTCGAGAGTCAGCATTTCCCACAACAAGATGCCGGCGGTGAAGATGTCGCTGCGGGCGTCGACATCTTTTCCTAATGCCTGCTCCGGTGACATGTAACCAAATTTTCGTTAATGACGCGCGCTTTTTCAGTAGCATGTACTTTTGTAGCGGCGTGAGCAATGCCGAAATCGACAATTTTTACCTCACCCTCGAACAAAATATAAGCGTTTTCGGGGAGAATAGCGACGCAGTCGGGGCGAATATTGAGGGGATTGCCGCGCTCATCGGTTTTACGGTGGGCGTAGTCAAGCCCAGCCAGGACCTCGCGAGAAATGAACAGGGCATCGGGGACGGCGAGCATGTCTTTCGCGTCGATCCCGGCATCAGAGAGCTCTCCGAGATTTTTTCCATCGACGTAATCCATCGAAAGAAAGTAGATTCCATCTATCTGTCCAAGCTCGCTACACCGGTACGATCTTTCCGTGTGAGAGCGAGACGGTTATCTTGGCCTCGTCGATGAACATGGTGACAAATTCGCGGTTGCGCGCATACTGGGGCAGAATCTGCTTGACCACCATTTGCTTTTCAGAAGGCGTCCACCCCGTACATCTTGGCCTTATATATCTCGGCCATGCCACCGACCGCGAGGCGTTCCACTAAGTAATATTTACCGAATTTTACCGGTTGAGACATCCTGACAATGCCCTATGGGTACGATGAGCGTTTTTTCGACAAAAAAAAAACTATCAACCGGACAAGGACGTGTCAAGAAAAGGCGGAAAAGGATCATCTGTGTTGGCGGGGATCAAATCGTTGTTGATAAGAGATTGTTCTCATGACCTTCATCAATACCGCGAATTTACGTGACTTGGTCCCGATCCTTGGCTACCTGTTTATCTTGGATTTTTGAAGAAATCTTTTTCGATTGGCCGGCGCTGGACGTTACCTTTCGTTTGGAAAATGTTAAAACCCCACGGTGGTTTTTCTGTTCTGTAGATTTTGTTTCTTTTTGATTCTATTCATGAGGAGACCTCCATACAATATGCAAAGTCGTTTATTCTCATCTTCAAACAACGCAGGATACTCCTACCTCAAACATTATCTGTCAAGACCTTATTTCGATAAGTACTAATATATCAGTTTGTTACAAGTTATTTGCAGTGCAACTCTAATCTAAGCCTATTGAAGGTTGACACTCATAGAAGGCTTGTGTTAGCAACACTTACAAATAAAGGTCAGGTTCAGATGATTAAGCGACTTGAACAAGGTTTCCTGCAGATTTACACCGGTGAAGGCAAGGGTAAGACGACTGCGGCGCTCGGGCAGGCTTTTCGAGCAGCGGGCCATGACCTCAAGGTGTTTATGATTATGTTTATGAAGGACAATCGAGAGTATGGCGAATTATAGTCTGCAAAGAGGCTTATGCCGTTATTCGAGATCCGCCAGGTAGGACGAAAAACATTCGTTTCTTGAAGAAACATCCGATCCGATTGACATCACGCTCGCTCAGGACGGACTGAACTTGGCTAAGCACGTGGTCGCAGCCGGTCTACATGATCTTGTGATACTTGACGAGATCAACGTGGCGCTCGATTTCGCACTCATAAAGCTCGCAGATCTCTTTAAAACTATTCGCAGCAAACCTGCCCACGTCGAGCTGATTCTAACCGGACGAAAACGCCCCCTCGGAGTTGATCGCCATGGCAAATCTAGTCACTGATATGAAGCTCATTAAACACCCTTATCAACATGGTATAAAGGCCCGACTAGGTATCGAACATTGAAAGGTGGAACAATCTTGGATAATAAAAGAGGAAAATCGAATGAGTCGTCCTCACCCAGGCCGCACGCAGCCAAGCCGCACGCAGTCTGTTATGCGGCGCCCTGCCAATAAGCAACATCGCCCCCTCGGGGATGATCTCCGTACCCATGAGTCCCGCTCGGCGGCAGAGTCAGCGCCAACGCCAACGACAAAGGTTTGGCATCGAAATAGAGCGCCCCTGCACCAACCAGCGCGCCGGCCCAAATCAGAAGGCGAGTTATTCTATGCCGTCGCTACTTCCCAAAGCGGCCCGGGAGGCTATAAAAAGTTTGGCGATATTCCTGCTTACAAATTGGGGAAGGCGTTACGAAGTCGCTTATACCAGGTGGCCAACGGTCTTCCCGATAGCGAGCGCGGGAACCTTATAAGCCGATAAAAGCATGCAGCGACAACGGTGACGGCGGCGTTGGCTTAGGGGTTTGGCGAGGGAACTTTTCGAGCAAGTATCAATAGGGCCCTCGAGAGCCGCGGCGCACTAATGGCGGTTCAGGACCACATGAGCAACTCGTTGAACTGGGATCTTTTCAACCCGAGGAATTCGGAAAACTCAAAGAGCAAGTCGACGCGGTGATCGCTTCGCTCAATGAATATGTTGGGAGCGTGGTCAAAGAGCAGCAGCGCCTGCGATCGGCATAGCACTGACTCCCCTCTTGTCGGCTTTAAAAAAAGAGAGGACGCCCTTTTTGCAAGACGTCCTCTTCACATCGGGGCGACTGGATTTGAACCAGCGACCACTTGCACCCCAAGCAAGTGCGCTACCAGGCTGCGCTACGCCCCGATCACTGCCGGCAATACTTCTTAGCCATCGAGCGCGCGAAGTCTTGTAGCACTGGTGAATTCGAGTGTCAACAGCGATGAGTACCGAGATGAATCTGATCGCCGTCAAAATGGTCATTCCCGCGCAGGCGGCGTGCGGCGCTTTCGCGAGGATGACTTTATCGCAAATGTCTTTTTTCATCTGCGATGAGTTGACTCGTACCAACAGAAACGTGAGACCGTATGTATTTATTTTTTTTCGAGAAGTTGCAGGAGATCGTTAAGCTCGCGCTCGATCAGTTGCAGCAACTTATCATCGGCGCCCGGCGTCAGCCGCAGATTCAGCTGCGGCGATGCGTCCCTTCGTTCACCCCGGCTGGCTGTTTCCTGGCGCCGGCGATGGTAAACATCTCTTCATAGAGCAATCGTTTGATCTTAGTAAGAGCTCAATATCATTCTTCCGATAGAGACGTTGCTGGGTGGGGAGATTTAACCGGTTTAGCGCAGCACTCTGATTCCCAATATCTCAGGACGTACGGCTCGACCCCGACGATTTCACTAACCTCGCCGATCCTGAAATAGACCTTATTCGGCAGAGAATGGTCTCTTGCGGTTGGTTCGCTCATGCGCGTGTCCAATACCCAAGGTACTCAGCTGCGCGCTAACTCGACAATCTTAGTAAACCCGACTGGGTCGTGTAAAGCTATATCTGCGAGAATACGGCGGTCTAAGAGCACGTTCTTGTCCACGAGTCCCTTATGAGCTCGCTATAGGTGGTGCCAGTCTGCCTGGCCCGGCATTGATCCGCACGTTCCACAACGAACGGTAGTCTCTTTTCTTTACCTTGCGACCAACGTACGCATAGGCCAGCGCGCGTCGCACTTGAGACGCAGCGACGCGAAACGAACTCTTTCCCATCCCATAGAAGCCGCTCGCCCGCTTAAGTACTTTCTTCTTACGCTGTCTTCGAGCGGGTGCATTAGTTGCGCGGGGCATACGGTACTCCTTTACGCATAGGGAAGCAAACGCTTGATCTGCTTTATATTGGTGCTGTCCAATTTACCTGGTTTGCGCAGCCGGCGCTTCTGTTTCTTGGGCTTGCTGGTAAGGATGTGCCGCATTTTGGCCCTTTTGAATTTAACGTTACCGCGCTTCGTCAGCTTGAAGCGTTTGGCTGCACCACTGTTTGTCTTCAGCTTAGGCATCAGATGACTCCTTATCGGTATCGCCTTCGTCAGCGTCTTGTTCTTCGTAGCTCTCGTCATCGGGTTTTCTTCTCCCGCGGTGTGCTCTTCGGTCGGTTCCGGTTCTTCTTCAGGCCGGCCTTTCTCCGTTCGGCCCGTTCGGTTTCCTTGATTCGCTCGCGTTCTTCGTCGCGGTTGCGTTTTATAACCAAAGCCTTGGGCGACGGTGTCAGCACCATCTGAAGCAACTTGCCTTCCATAAAAGCCGGCGACGACACCAGACCCATCTCGTTGGCATCCTTGGTAATCCGTTCAAGCATCTCAAGACCGATATCTTTATGGACCAGTTCGCGACCGCGGAAGCGTATGGTCACTTTTACTTTGGCGCCTTCCATCAAAAACCGAGGTGCTTAAGCTTGAACTGGTAATCATGATCCTCGGTCTTGGGGGGCATTTGACTTCTTTTACCGTTTGACCGGCCGCGTGCTTTTTGGTTCCCTGGGTCTTTTTCTTTTGGGGAATATTTGAACTTCCCATAATCCATGATCCGGCATACCGGCGGTCGCGACTGTGCCGCGACCTCGACCAAATCAAGCCCCTGCTCCTGAGCGATTCGGATGGCATCCTCGGTTGACATAATCCCCAGCTTATTACCGCCATCGGCGATCACGCGAACCTCTCGAGCGCGGATACCCTCATTTACGCGCGTTCCGTCGCCCTGAAACCTTCCCTTTGGTCTGCGATCGATATTGATGGCTACCCCTCCTTAACAATGGGGCGCTGAGGAAACGTGCTGCCTTCTTTCAGCATTTCTAGCACCTCGTTTTGTGGCATGAAGCCTAAATCCTGACCGTCCCTCTTTCGTACAGCCACCCCACCCTGCTCGACCTCGCGCCTGCCGACGACGAGCATGTAGGCAATCTTGGCGAGCTGAGCCTCTCTGATTTTATACCCGAGCTTCTCATTGCGCTCGTCCACTTCAACCCGTACGCCTGCCGCTGCCAGTGTTTGTGCAACCGACCGCGAGTACGGAACCTGTCCGTCGGTGAGCGGCAGCACAATCGCCTGCACCGGCGCAACCCAAACCGGAAACGCGCCGGCGTGATGCTCGATCAACACCCCGAAAAAGCGCTCGAGCGACCCCAACAAGGCACGGTGCACCATAAAGGGCTGACGGCGGGTGTTGTCCCGATCAACATACTCTATTGAGAAGCGCTGAGGCAAATTGAAATCCACCTGGATGGTGGAACACTGCCACGTTCGCCCTAAGGAATCTTTGATCTTGATATCGATTTTCGGACCGTAAAAAACCCCCTCGCCCGGATCGATCTCATAGGCCAGATTGCTGCTTTGAAGCGCCGAAGTTAATGTTTCGGTGGCCTTCTCCCAATCGGCGACTTCACCGACGAATTTTTCCGGTCGGGTGCTGACGTAGATCTTGAACTCTTCAAAACCAAAGGCGCGCAAGAGAAAGAACGTGTGATCGAGACAGCGCCGGATCTCATGATCGAGTTGATCGGCGCGGCAGAAGATATGGGCGTCGTCCTGGGTGAAGCCGCGCACCCGCATCAACCCGTGCAATACGCCGGAGGCTTCGTAGCGGTATACGGTTCCCAGCTCGGCAAAGCGTATCGGCAGATCGCGGTAACTACGCAACCTCGAACGGTAGATCTCAATATGAAAAGGGCAGTTCATCGGTTTGACAAAGTATGGATTGCCCTCGATCTCCATGGGTGCATACATGTTTTGACGGTAAAAGGAAAGGTGACCGCTCGTCTCCCACAGCTCGGCCTTACCGATGTGGGGCGAATTGACCAGCTCGTAGCCATAATCAAAATGCGTCTGACGCCAAAATTCTTCGATTAGGTAACGTACCTTTGCCCTTTTGGATGCCATAATACCAACCCGCCACCGACGGCCGAGCTGAAACTAAACAAATCGAGTTGCTTACCAAGTAAGCGATGGTCGCGCTTTTTAGCCTCTTCAATTCGAGCGAGGTGATTTTTCAGTTCGTCCTTGGTGGCGAACGCGGTTCCATAAATCCGAGCCAGCATCTTGTTGCGAGAATCACCCCGCCAGTATGCCCCAGCCACGCCGAGAAGCTTGTAGGCTTTAACCCGTCCGGTAGAGGGCAAGTGGGGGCCGCGACAAAGATCCACGAAATGGTTGTGGCGATAGAGCGAGACGCTCTCGCCAGCCGGTATAGCGTCAAGAAGCTCGAGCTTGTAACTCTCACCCTGATCCGAAAATAGCTTTCGAGCTTCCTCGCGGCTCACTTCTTGACGCTCAAACGGCACATCCTTCTTTATGATCTCGTCCATTCTTTGTGCGATACGTTCGAGATCCTGCTCGTTGAAGCCGCGCTCGTAATCGAAGTCATAGTAGAAACCATTGACGCCATCATCGATCGCCGGACCGATGGTTACCTTTGCGGTTGGAAAGAGCTCCTTGACAGCGGAAGCCATAATATGGGCGGTCGAGTGGCGAATGACCGCGCGAGCCTCCGGATTATGTTCGAGCACGAGTTCGATGGTTGCATCGCGATCAAGCGACGTAGAGAGATCAACCAGACGGCCATTTATCTTCCCAGCGATAGATTCTTTTAAAAATTTGGCGCCAAGTAATTTGGCTAGGTCTTGTAACGTTGTCCCCCGGGCAATAGCATTCTTACTGCCATCGGGAAAAGTAATGGTTACGTCTGCCGTATCTCCCATGTAAACCATGCCCCAACAAAAATGCCGGACCCACCCCCCGGGGATGAGCCCGGCGTTGTTATTGGTAGGCGCGAGTGGTTTCGAACCACCGACCTCTACCGTGTCAAGGTAGCGCTCTCCCCCTGAGCTACGCGCCTGAATATCAACTGCGCGCACCCGGTTCCGCGAGCCTCAGCGGTACCTCGGAGCCCAAGGGCTCCCCAACAGCTTGGCTTAGGTATCAACGAATCTCACCCTTGTCAAGGAATTCCATGCATTAATAGTTTGATATTCGATGGGATTCTGATTTCCAGATAACAACACCTCTGGATCCCCTGCTAAGCCGCACAGCGCTTTCGCGGGGCCGTGCGGCTTGGCTGGAATCCAATGTCGTCAAGTTACGGAGGATTAATCTTGTTTAGGAGCTGAGGCAACCCTGGGGTAATCTCGTTCACATCGTTGAGATCTACCTTCAAGGAGAAACGCTCTATCTTCGTCAGCGGTTTGACCTCTGCCTGCGTCAAACGGCCATCCACCACAAGCGTAAGCTCAACGCCGCGTAAATCTTTAATGACCTCAAGCAGGCTATTAGGGAGCTGATTGCGGTTGGTGCGGATCTCTAACACGATAGGTTTTATCCCCGTCAATTCGAGGATTCGTTTCGGATCGATATTTGCCGATAATGAAAAAAGTTTTGGATGGGATGTATCTCGGGTCAACGCGGCGAGTTGTTCTTTTGAAAAGAATTCAACCGGTACGTTGAAGGCCTGGACAAAGAACTTGAGCCGGGAAACCGCATTGAGTGATTCGACGCTAAAATTTTCCGGCAGCAAGACTATTTTATGAATGGGTCCGAGCTCAAAAAGCGCATTGAGCGCCTGGCGATCAACGCCCTCGGGGCTGACGGTATAGTGAACTTCAACCTGCTTGATCTTGCGGATCTGCCCAACGTGGAATGGGTTGAGCACCCCTTGTACCATCACGCGCTTAGGTATGCCTGGCAATCTACGATTGAGGAATTCAATCCATTCATCCGGGACTAAGTTGCCGCGAGTTAGGCGCAGCTCGAGCGTCATATTCTGGACACCACGGAAGCGTTCGAGTTGTTCAAGGGGGAACTGTTCGCTGACCGATATAATCTTTGGAACCTGATTGAGCAGCGGGAGATCCACGTCAGCATGCGCTCTCGGTTGATTAACAAGGTAGACAACGCTCAGCCCTGCCATCCTCAAAAACGACGAAATTTTTCTTTGACTCACGAGACCCCCTCCATCCTCGAAAGTCTATACCATACTCTACTGTGAAACTGCAAAATAAGATCCGTGACATCTAAAGTAAAACCAGAGCTTTATTCAATAACGGCTCAAAATGACAAAATATTTTTACGCGGAAAGTTCCTTTAAGGTACCAAGAACCCCCGCAACGTGATTCTTTACATCCACATTTCCCCAAATATACCTTATGACGCCCGACGGATCGATGAGGAACGTCGATCGGGCGACGCCGAACGATTCTTTGCCCAACGTATTTTTTTGTTGCCAGACACCGTATTGCTGCAGGGTTGTTTTGTCGCTATCACTCAGCAAGGTTATCCCGAGATTGTAATTTAGAATGAATTTTGTGTGGCTTTCACACGAATCAGGGCTGATACCGATAACTTGTGCGTTCAGGTTTTCGAAGTCCTGAGCAGACCCGGTAAAACCGATGGCTTCAAGAGTGCATCCGGGCGTGTTATCTCTGGGATAAAAGTAGAGAACCACCCACGAGCCAAGCAAGCTTTCAAGAGATAGGTTGGTACCCTGGGGCATCGGGAAGAATGAAACCAGGTGCTTTATCGCCGATTTTCAGTTTAAATTTTTCCATATAACCACCCCCAAGAAAAATGGTATCGTACCGAACAACGCTCCCGTCCTTAATCTGTTGAACATATTCAGGCTGTCAATAGTTTATTTGTAAAAGTTGGGTCTCGCTGATGCGTATCTCAAAGTGACACATCCCTAGACAAGTGTGAACAGAAGCAACATAAACCAAACGAATTGCGATTTGTTGGTAGCTGTACCTTTAGATTTACAAAACGCATTTTTAATATTCGTCAATTTGGCATGTTACATGCTCAATTGATAATCAGAACGATATATGCCAAGGAGACGATCATGTTAACCAGATATAAGATCCTGCCGGTTGCTTGTCTGGTGACGTTCATTGGATTATCATTGAATTCTCAAATGGTACTCGCGCAGGATGAAGAGGGCAATAACGTTATCGAACAAACCACCATCGAAGAACCCGCACCTACACGCTCCCCGTGGTTGGGTGTAGGGCTGCCACTTGGAATTACTCTAGCGGTTAGTGGCATCGGCGGAGGTATGCTGGCCGCACAGCCTAATTACTATGAGTCCAAAAATTCCGTTGGGATAGCTGGTCTTACGATATTAGGCAGCGGTCTTGTTTTTGGACCATCTATTGGTCGAATTTACTCAGGTTGGAACAATAAGGCAACCTGGTTTCTTCTTGGACGCATGGCATCTGTTGGTCTTATTGCGGCAGGAAATATATCTTATGCTATTAGTGATTTCAATTTTTGTTTCGAAAACTGTACCCCAAGCCGAAATGATTCCTTATATGGTGCTGGAATAGCGATGGTTGTTATTGGGAGTCTGGGGTTGGCTGCTTTGACAGTGTTGGATACGGTTGACTCATATTACTCCGTTAAGAAATTCAACGAAGAACACGCCAAGAAGTCGATTTCACTCTCCCCTTTTGTGATGCCATCTACGGGACAAAACGGAGAAAACGGGATGGCGTATGGCCTGGCTGTTGCGGGGCGGTTCTAACAAGGTCTAGAAGCTGCTGCTACATTTTGAATCGGCGTTCTTCGCTGTAATATTTGGCAAACTGGGTATCGAGGTCCACGATCGTCAGTTTATGGTTGTGGCAGCCTACCTTGGGGCAGGCGCGCGCCTCTCCCCCATCGGGAAGATGAAAGGCGAACATAGGCGCCCGACAAGTCGGGCAGGTGTCGCCAACGGTCAAAACCGTATGGCAGTGCGGGCAAACCAGATCGAAAACGTCGCCCGGTATAAGCTTCAACTCTGAGTCGTACTCGAATGCGCCATAAAATGGATTGAAGTGAATCAGCCCCGTCTTGCCGCGCACGCGCACCTCGGCCGTAACCGCCGGCTTTCCCGTAAAGGTCTTTTCGTGGTTGATGAGTGAGCATCCTTTTGGGCAACGACCTTCGGCGATCAGTGATTTACTCGCATGAATCCGTGTAAATTTATCTTTCATGGTCTAATCTCCAGCGCCCCATTCGGGCAGAAGGCAGCGCATTTCGGCTTGCCGCCACACAGATCGCATTTGACCGCTCTACGCGCCTCGCGATCAAAGTGCATATGACCAAACGGACAGGCCGCTTCGCATAAACCGCAACCCACGCAGCGTTCCCGGTTGACTTCGATTGCGCCGGTGTAATTATTGCGAATGAGCGCCTGCACCGAACATACTTTTACACATGCCGCGTCAACGCACTGCATGCATGTCATCTGTATACACCTTTTTTCACCAAAAGTGTAGACCTTAATCCGGGGCCGTCCGAAGTTACCTTCGCTCGAATGGGCGAACGAGCACGCGAGCTCGCAGGTGCGGCAGCCGACGCACTTACGCGGGATGACGACCAGCATCCCACTGGCCACAGGGGAGCCGGGTGCGCTACCGTACCAGGGCGGCGAAGCGTTCGGCATTGATGACTTGTTTACAGGATTCACAGACATCGTAATAGTCCTCTGGCAAATCAGCGTGAGTCAAAGCATGCTGGTTATGTTCTTCTGTTATTACGGGATCATGACATACCTTACAGAGAATATACTTGAAGGTGCGCCCCCAGATAGTTCGGGTGGTTTTTGTATCCTGAATCGGTATGCAACGGGTCGGGCAAACCGAGGCACACGAACCGCAACCGACACAGGTTGCGGCCGGTTGATTGAAGGGTAACCCGATACGTTTGGTGTCCCCGCGCCCGATGACGCTCAAGGCGTTATGCCCAAGTTGGGCACACACCCGAGTGCACAGCTCACACAGGATGCAGTTTTGCATCCCCTGTTCATCGCGCAGGTTGAAACGTGAGTGAAAAATCCCATATTCGGCCGCCAGCCGATGCAATGTTTCTGATGCCGGCGCCCGCGCAAGCAGTAGCTCTAAATTCATCGCGCGATGTTTTCGAATCGCAGGAGAATCGGTAATGACGTGAAGACCCTCCTCTACCGGGACGTTACATGAGGAAGTAACGGTAGTATGCCCGTTCGAGGTCAGCTCTACCAGGCAAACCCGGCAGGCTCCGATCGGTTCCACCGCTTCATGCGAACAAAGTGACGGTATCGAAAACCCATGGCGCCGCGCCACATTAAGCACGTACTCGCCTGGCTGCGCGTTCACCGGGAGGTCATTAATGGTTAGTCGTATGGTCATGGCGCCACCGTCATTCCACCTGCACCGCATCTTGGTTGCAGACATCTTTGCAAATGCCGCATTTGATGCACTTTTCCACTACGATGCGATGGATTTGTTTTTTCTCGCCTGTAATGGCGTGTTGCGGACAGTGCGCTGCGCACAGCGTGCAACCGTTGCAACGTTCATCGATCCGAAAAGTGATTAATTGGCTGCAAACATGTGCAGGGCAGCGTTTTTCGTGGATGTGGGCCAGATACTCCTGCCGAAAATGCTTGAGGGTCGACTGCACGGGATTGACCGCCGTGGTGCCCAGCGCGCAGAGCGAAGTGGCTTGTATCGTTTCGACCAATTCTTCAACCAATTGGAGAGTGGTATCGTTAGCCTTACCCTGGCACATATCAGTCAGCAGGTGATGAAGTTGGCTGAGGCCGTCGCGGCATGAGGTGCAGTTCCCGCACGATTCCGATCGTAAAAAATTAACAAAATAGCGCGCGACATCCACCATGCAGGTGTCCTGATCCATGACTATCATGCCGCCTGAGCCCATCATCGAGCCTTCTTGCGCCAAGGTGTCGAAATCAATCGGGGTGTCGAGCTTTGCGTCCGGCAGACAACCGCCCGAAGGCCCTCCGGTCTGAAGCGCTTTGAAGACTTTATGGTTGGGAATGCCGCCGCCGATATCGAATACCACCTGACGTAAGGTTATGCCCATGGGCACTTCGACCAGGCCGGTGTTATTGACCTTGCCGACCAGTGAGAAAATCTTGGTGCCTTTCGAACCGGCTGTGCCGATGCCACGGAACCAATCGGCGCCGTTCTTGATGATGAGCGGCACCGTAGCCCAGGTTTCAACATTGTTGATGGTCGTCGGCTTGCCCCACAGCCCAGAGACCGCCGGATAGGGCGGCCGACGCCGCGGAAGGCCGCGCCGACCCTCGATCGACGCGATCATCGCGCTCTCCTCGCCGCAGACAAAAGCTCCGCCGCCGCGTTTTATACGAATGTCCAACGAGAAACGGGATCCAAGAATGTGTTCGCCCAACAAACCGAGCTGTCGCGCCTGGTCGAGTGCTAACGATAACCGCTCGACCGCTAATGGGTACTCATGGCGCACGTAAACAAAACCTCGCGATGCGCCAATGGCAAAAGCGCCGATCAGCATTCCCTCGATTACCGAGTGCGGATTGCCCTCAATGACCGAGCGGTCCATGAAAGCACCGGGGTCGCCTTCGTCGGCGTTGCAGATGATGTAGTGCTGGCTAGACGGGGTGTTGCGGCAGATCTCCCATTTGCGTCCGGCCGAAAACCCTGCCCCTCCCCGCCCGCGGAGGTCGGCCTTTATTACTTCTTCGAGAACGGCAGCCGGTCCCATCGCCAGGGCCTGCGGAAGGGCGCTATAACCACCCAGGGCGATGTAGTCGTCAATCGAATTCGGATCGAGCAATCCATTGTGCTCCAGGACCAATCGCTGCTGGTGCTTATAAAAAGGAATGTCCGCTTCCCGCCGGTACTTTTCACCGGTTGTCGGATTTTCAACCAGGAGGCGTTCGATCACGTTGCCGGCAACAACGGTTTCGGCGATGATCTCTTTTACGTCGGCTGAAGATACGCGCTGGTACAATGTTCTTTCAGGAAATATCAAGACCAGCGGGCCGCGCTCGCAAAATCCGTGGCATCCGGTCGGACGCAGCGCCACCTCACCAATAAGTCCTTGTGTCGATAGTTCTTTCTTAAAGGCATCAAAAAGATCGAATGAACCGAAGGCCTTGCAGCCAGTGCCGGCGCAGACCGCGATTACCCGCTGGTCGGGGGAGCGTCGCGCCACGAGCTCTTGACGGTATGCGCTGAGCTCTTGTTCACTGGCAAAGGCAGCCATTATTTCACCCAGTGCATGCCGGGTCCTGCCGCTTCGCATCCCCCGGCGGTGCTCGCGTTCGCTCCGCGCCGGCGGGGGGCCCCCTGCTCGGCGTCTCCCGGCATGTGACATTTAAGATATCTGGCCAACCATTGTTGGCTCTATCCCTTCTTGGAGCGCAGATGCTCAATAAGCTTAGCGAGCCTGGCAGCGGTCATGTGGCCGTGATAGACGCCGTCGACGATAACCAGCGGCCCCAGGGCGCAGGCCCCGACACGATTAACCTCTTCGAGAGAGAACTGAAGATCGCCGGTGGTTTGGCCCGATTGAATCTCCAGCTTAACTTCAGTTGGGTGAGCAACCGCGGCGAGCCGCGGACGTGGCATGCGGTGCCCATGCATATGGTGCAGACGTGTTCGCCCCGCGGCTTGAGGTGAAATCCCCGGTAGAACGTTGCGACGGAGTATACGGCGCTCTCAGGCATGCCCAAATGCCGGGCTGCGAGCGTCAAAACCTCGGTCGGGAGGTATCGAAATTCGCTTTGGAGATCGTGCAGCACATCCACCAGGGCACTGGGATCGCCCGCTGGATGTTTGAACAACACGTTCGCCACCCGGCCCGGTTCGATGTCAGGGGCAATCATGGAATGACCCCTTTTGCACGTAACCCTTCCCGATAACCGGCGTGAAAGGCGTCCCTGTTTGCCGAGATAAATTTTGGTCTGCTCACGAATTCCTTTTCGATCATCTTTTCTATGGTGGTGTCTTTAACAATCGCCGACCAGCCTACATAAACACCCAGCATGACCATATTGGCTGCCCGCGCGGTACCTATGCCGGCGGCCAGATCGTTGGCGGCGATGTACAACACCGAGCAGTCGCCGCGGTCGCAGCGAATCGATACCAACGAGCTATCAATCACGATGAGCCCGCCCGGCTTGACGCGCGGCCCAAACTTTTCCAACGACGGTTGGTTCATGACGAGAAGCGCCCGCGGACAAGTTACGTACGGCGAACCGATGGGTTTGTCCGAAATGCATACCAGAACATTGGCGGTGCCGCCGCGCATCTCGGGGCCGTAGGAAGGCAGCCAGCTGACCTCAAGTCCCTGGCACATAGCCGCATAGGCCAGCAGCTTGCCCGAAAGCAGCATGCCCTGTCCGCCGAATCCGGCCATTAGTATCTCGGTATCATTAGCAGTGCCTAACATTCTCTAAAAAGTCCTCAGGACGCTTTTTGATGCCGAGCGTGTAATAGGGCAGCATTTCATGTTCGAGCCATTGCTCGCTCTCGCGCGGCGACAATCCCCAGTTGGTCGGGCAGGTCGAGAGCACCTCGACAAAACTGAAGCAGGTCCCGGCGATCTGATATTGAAAAGCTTGCTTAATCAGTTGCTTAGTATCGGCGATAGCCGTTGCGATATGAGCGGCGCCGCGACCAATAAAAGCCGGCGTCGTCAGTGTCGCAATGAGCTCGGCCATGCGCATCGGATACCCGACGTCCTTGACGTCTCGACCATTGGGGGTGGTGGTGGTGTGCTGACCCGGCATGGTGGTAGGGGCGAGCTGACCGCCAGTCATGCCGTAGATAGCGTTGTTGACGAAGATCACCGTGATTTTTTCGCCGCGATTGGCTGCATGGAGGATTTCACCCAAACCGATCGAAGCCAGGTCTCCGTCACCTTGGTAACAAAACACGATCAGATTGGGCCGAGCTCGCTTGGCACCGGTCGCCACCGCCGGCGCCCGGCCATGCGAGGCCTCGAACATATCGCAGGCAAAATACTCATAGGCCAGTACGGCGCAACCCACGGGCGCGACTCCCACCGTGCGTCCAAGAATGCCAAGCTCCTCTATCACCTCGCCAACCAGCCGTTGAATCACCCCGTGCGTGCAGCCGGGGCAATAATGCGTAGGGCGGTCTTCAAGGGCCGCGCTGACTGCGAATATCTTTCTCATCGGTGAGCCGTTTTAATTCTTTCCCGTGCGGCTAGAATTTGTTCGCGCACCTGTTCGGGAGAAGGGATCACCCCTCCGGATGTTCCGTAAAAGTTGATCGGTTTTTCATTGCCGACCGAAAGCTGAATGTCCTGAAGCATCTGGCCCATGTTCATTTCACAATCCAAAATGCGCCGAGCACCGGCAGCCGCTAGGCGGCATGCCTCGTACGGAAAGGGGCTCAGCGTTATCGGTCTGAACAGGCCAACCGAAATACCTTCTTCCTTGAGCTGATCGATTGCGCTCTTACACACGCGCGAAGTCATGCCAAACGCGGTGACCAGTACATCATAGGGCTCGTCGGTATGGTAAATTTCAAAGCGTTGCTCGGTGGCGGCAATACGCTCGTACTTTTCCCTAAGTCGCAGGTTGTGTTGGTGACATTCATCGGCATCGAGATAGAGTGAACAGATCGTACGTTTGGTCCTCCCGACGCAACCGGTGAGCGCCCAATCACCCGGGTCGAGCGGTTTGCCCACGCCTTCGCTTGGAAACTCAACCGGTTCCATCATCTGTCCTATCATCCCGTCGCCTAACACCATAACCGGCGTGCGATATTTCTCAGCCAGTTCAAAAGCCAGCATCACCAGATTGACCGCTTCTTGAACCGATGCAGGCGCCAGCACCACTAAGCTTAAAGTCGCCGTGGGCCATGCCCTTGGTGGCCTGCAGATAATCACCCTGCGCCGGCAAGACTCCGCCTAGGCCTGGGCCGGCACGCATAATGTTGACGATCACCACCGGCAACTCGCTGGCCGCGATATAAGAAATGGCCTCGGCCATGAGGCTTATCCCTGGCGACGAGGAGCTGGTCAAAACGCGCATACCCACGCCGGCGGCACCATAGAGCATGTTACTTGCGGCCACCTCGCTTTCGGCCTGGGTAAAGCGTCCGCCGACCTCGGGAAGGCGCCGCGCGAGATATTCCGGGATCTCGCTTTGAGGAGTGATCGGGTAACCGAAAAAATGTAGACATCCGGCGCGGATGGCGGCCTCGCCGATGGCTTCGTTACCTTTCATCAAAACTTTGGCCAAAAGGGGACTCCCGGTCAGTATTGAAAAAACTCATACTGTACGCCTTCCACGAAAATCTCGATGGCAACGTCCGGGCACGAGATGGCGCACAACCGGCACCCAATGCAGCGCCACGGGTCAACCACCTGGGCGTACGGGTAACCCCTGGAATTGAGCACCTTTGACATTGCCAAGACGTGCTGGGAACAGGCGTCGTTGCAGCGTTCGCAACCCTTGCAGCGTTCTGTGTTGATAACCGCCTTCGGCATGAGCTCACCCCGCGCAGGTCGCTGGCTGCCTTTTCGAATCCAGCCAGGGCGGTAGCAGGTAGCGATTCAGCCGCAACAACGGCGCTCTGATGGTATCGAGTTCGGGATCATCGTAGAGCGGCCCCATGGCCGTGACAAACACGATCGGCAATCCGGTCTTGAAAGAGACCTCCTGTGCCAATCGGTATCCTTCCAAAATCACCGCCGTGGTGGTCTCGGTAACTAGATGAGAGTTAACGATCAACCCGGTTATCTTCAAGCGCGACGCTGCTTCGATTCCGGCCAGCATAGTTAGGCAGCCGTCCACGGTATCGGTGGTTGGCCGACGGTTATTGATCACCTGCCAAAGCGCGTACGGCTTGTCGTGTAACGACTCATTAAAGCTAGACAATATCCGCGCACCCACCGGGTCGCCGCCAACATCAAAAATACGTATTTGATCACCTTTCGCCTCGAGCATGCCCTTGATCTCGGGAAGCACAATGGGCAAATCGGCTGAAGCGTTTGCGCCTGTTGGGACAACGACTTTAATACCTGCCGTCTCAAGAAGCGTGCGATCTTCGCGGCAACGAAAGTACAGGTTGACAATGTCGAGATCGGCGATTTGAACGTTATGACCTTGGTGTGCCAAGAAGAGCGCTAGGTTGACTGCTACCTCGGTTTTTCCTGAACCATAGTTCCCCACCACCATTATGAGGCGTTTTTCAGGCACGAAGTCCACTCGTTTTGAAGTACCCATCACCTCACGACACCCCAAAAAAATATATCACATAAGTCGTTGTAAGGCAAAATAAAAGTATTACTATGGACGTTCTACTACATTTTAGAAAATACCCCGAGATCTCGGTTAATCGGGATCTCATAAGATCTTATTATTGACCTAATTGTTAACTTCTAATAGGTTGTAACGCAACGATTCTGACAATTTTTGTGACGGCTTTTCTAACTAGTTCCTGCAAGAAATCCGAGAGCAAATTGGTAGATACGGCTATTCAGGAGAAAGCCATGAACTCAGCTAATGTTCAAAAACTTGGGAACATTCAACCTGGTGTTATTGATACAAGCGCTGGCAGCGCGGTCTATAACAAACTTAGTCCGATCGTGCTGTGGTCTGCTGCTGATATATCTTCCGCACTGTATGTTCATGTCGAAGTCGGAGAGCGGCGACGTTCGTTGCTGGAGAGGATCGATCATATCGACAAGAAATCAGGGGGCAAATTAGGACTTTTTCGCTCTGGCGATTTTCCCATAACTTTTAGCGGAACTATTCCAATGGATGAGACCGAAGACGCAACTGAAGCGTTTGATGAAGATTATATGCTCACGGCGGACATAAATGGCGACGGCATCGATGAACTCATCTTGCCAAGGCACCAGGGTATTGTTGAAGTCTATAACGCAGAAAAGCGGCTGTTTTCGTTCGAGATCCCGAGCAAAAAATCAAAACGTCCTATCAACGAAGTAATATATTCGTTTCGGGCTCGCGCAAAGGGCCACGATGTCATCTATTTGATTTTTGAGCTCCAAGACGAATCCGACGGATCAGAATCTGGACAACATACGCAGGTCGATCTTAGTGAACGGTATACGATCCTACGGATAGATGAGAGCGGCATCAACACCATAATCTTGAAGGACATGGGATTCAATGTCTCCAAGATCTTGGCGCTTGGCGCTTTGAACAAACCCGGCTCAAGCGGTATCGATGAGCTCATGGTCTGCAGCATGCGTGAGGAGGAAGGTGAACGTAAAATCTATATGTCAAGGCATCGACCTGACGGTGAGGCGCTGGCGCCCCCCCGGAAGGTATATGTTGAAATGGTTGAATACGGTCTTCAGTTCGTTTTCCTACCGCAGAGCGACCAGGCTGTGATCTTTGAACCTGAGGAGAACATATACTTTGTCTCTCCCACTAAGCCTGCCAATTGGATTCGCTTGGTATCACTCCAAAAGTGGCTCCCAAGAGGAGTAGATTTCTCTCTCCTTGGGGTACTCGATCCCGAATCAAACCCCAAGGCACAGTTTATAAAAGAAACCAATATCTATGCAATCGATCAAGAAGGTATTTTTTACAAGGCAGCTAACGGCAACCTCGTGCCCGCCAAGGGCCCCGAGCCGCTTCGTGAAATTCAACTCGATTCACCCCAGCACCAATTTGTTGGCGTTTACCCGCTGCCGAATGATCCGGACTACTTGTTAGCGATGCAGTCGCGCGATCCTCAGGCAAGAAAGTTGATCGACGATGAGGTTGAAAAAGCTGCCAAGCAGTTCCTGCCTCAAGACCGACTAGCGGCCATCGAGGAGGCATCGATTCTGGAATTCGACGTCATTTCGTCTCTTGTTGAGGACGAGAAGAAAAGAAAAAATGTTACCGCCGACATCCGTTCCTTGAAAGATTTTGAACAATACCTGCCGGAATTGTATCGAGAAATGAAGGAGAGCGCAACGCAATACAAACGAGGATCAATG
The DNA here is from genome assembly GCA_963754925.1 of uncultured delta proteobacterium. Lineage (GTDB taxonomy): Bacteria > Myxococcota > B64-G9 > B64-G9 > B64-G9 > CAVWHX01. The sequence goes on along the minus strand of CAVWHX010000008.1, from coordinate 15,247 downwards.
GAATCGGAGTTGTTGAACCCGATTGTCGGTGCATTTGGATCGAAACCTTTTTCACCCCAACATACAGCATGGCTTGAAGGCGTATTACTGCCACCCGAAATTAGCGTGCAGGTGATACGGCGTGGAGTTAACGCACTATCGTTCAAGTTGTCCGGATATTTTTCGAAGATTGGACCGCCCGATGCCAGTGGCCCCGCCCGACCCGTTTGGCGGATGAAGGATCAATCGGTCAACATCGTCGATGCGCTGCAAACATGGCATGAGCTGGGACAGAAACCTGAGCTTGGTTACTACGCAGTATCACGATAGCGAACGGGTAAGGCATGCCCAATTTCAATGTTCACTGGCTGGTAGCGTTTCGAGGGCTTTCTGGTCAATTCGATGTTCCCTGGTATTTGACCCGGGGATTTGAATTCTATCGATTGAATACATTAGCACTAGGCGCGAGTGTCCGTGAGGAACTTAATAGTATTGCGAGCGACGACGAACTTTTTGGCTTTTTCAAGAACCCAATTTCTTTCAATACGCATGTACGAGATAGATTCTGGGATGTCGCAAACACATATTATGGAAATCTCGCCAGAAAACCACGCGACTATAACGCGGTCACGTGCTTTTCGGCTTTTGCGTTAGGCGCATGTGGTCCCGATTTCTGGACGATGGGCTCTGAATCAAAACTTTCAAGCAAGAAGATGACCGCTGGTCTTCACTTTGACTTAGGCCATTATAATAGAACCCACCAGCAATTTAGAGTTAGCGCCGCGAGACTGAGTAAAATTGATCCAAAAATTATTTTAGGCACCTCGGATGAAAATGCGCCCCCCGAGGCGGGATGGGATAAGGCCACACTATCTGCGAGGGCGGAGTTTTCATACTTCCTGGGGATGGCAACTCACCTGGCCACCGACTTGGTTGTCCACCAATTGGTAAATGTGTCGGCGGGCGCCTACAATATTCTCGACAAACCATGGAAAAATGAACAGGGTGTAACACAGGAATTGGTGAATCTTTGGAGCACTCACAACAAGGTTGAACATTTTTGGGACACCTATGCACGATATCGATATTTCAGCGATTATGGAAAAATATTCAGCGATGAAGGACGTGAATGGACAGCATCTCTCAACTTTCCTTCAGTCGAAACCCTCCTTCGCGAAGCAGAAAAACAACCGGCAGACAGACAGAAAAGAATAAAAAAGATTCTTTCAATAGAAGCCGTGAGACTCGCTATTGAAACGGGCTTCAATTTTCCCCGTATCTTTGCGGATCGGCTTCGCTCCGGAAGCATCGATCCCTTTATTCATCAGGTTGTCGTCAATAAGACAAAGGGCGCCTATCCGACGGATGATGTCTTCAAAGAAGCCGCCACGGAAGCGGTGTCTGACCAAATGCGCATGGAAAGGTCAACCAGTAATGATGAAAGACGAAAGGTTGGGGCTTTTGCGACCGCGAATAACCGAGGATCGGATTGGTACACGTTGAATATGGTCAACTACTTCGCGTGCCCATCGCTAGAAAAGGTGAAGAAATACGGTTAAACACGATTTTATGCATTTAAAAGGCTCTACCATATTTTTTAGATATCGCACGTAACGTTGCCTCGAGATTTACGCTTGATTATTCGCACGCGGCCACGAAGAACCCTAACTTTTTGGGTAGTCTCGGTTGTTTCTGGAATCTCGATACCGGGTTAGGACTGCAAGTGGAGAGGGTCCGGTCAGACACCAGCTTTGAGGTCATAACGCGACTCAATTTTGTTCACGTTTTCGATAAAACCGGTGGACACAAATTAGAATACAAGCGGAATCGATCAGACCTTAAACAGAAGACGGCGACCTACGATTTCGAAGGAACCTATGGTTATAAACAAGGGAATGAAGCATTTATCACCTGCCAAGTGAATGAGTTCGACGATATAAACGCTGTTTGCGAGTCAAATAGCGATGCCTATATTGATAGGATTAGGGTCGCATCAAAGTACGGTACTTCTACCAATGTCAATCTTAAAACCTTCTTCAAACCTACGACAGGACCTCTTGAGCAGTCCAACCCGGTATTGACATCAAGTCTCCAAAAAGAGAATACGTTGGTTTCTCAAGATATTCGACATCGTCTCTCTCTGTGGGTAGAGGCGTCTATTCCCGAACTTGAAGCGAAGGATCGACTCGCATTCTATTTTATCGGCGATGTGAAAGGACTTGGCACGCCTCCGGCAAAATATAACCCTCGTTATTCCGATCCGGTGACGAAGATGTTTCTCAACGGTCAATACCCAAGTCTAACAAAGGAAATTCCAGCATCATGTCCTTGTCTTGATTATGTTAAAACGCCATATCAGGAGAAGAGAGGGAAACAATACTTTCAGAGCAAACTGTTAATTAATCTAGAGTTGGATAAAACATATAAGAGGGAGACCACGCCGACGAAATGGAATAACGTAGTGGAATACGAAAAACACAAGAAACACTATGGTTGCAATTTTGCGATAGGAACCGGACGGCACGATGTCTTAACACCAATCAGCGACGGGAGATTCTGGGCAGATTCAGACTTTACGCGTTATTCGGACCTATTCCCAACTGAGCATACCTTCTTTACTCTTTATGCACTGGTTAAAACTTCGAAGGGATGTTTCGACATATTCAGCAAAAATCCGGTAACCGAAGATCAACTCAAAGACCTGAAACGAATCGATTGCGAGGGATTTGTTAAAATCGTTTTGTTCTACGTCCTCGGCAATGACGGAGCGGCACAAATCTCAGAATGCTATATTGATGGATTGGTTGTCCCGATCGTAGAATCAGAAATGGCGTAATCGTATCTTGACGCTCTGATTAACAACTTCTATCATCAACTCCCATGAAAATCGGAATCAGCACGCACCTATTTGCTCTGTGGCCACTCGATCAAGACCTGTTGCGAATTACGAGGGACGCAGGTTTTTCAGGGGTGGAGCTTTGGGCAATGGCCCCTCACCTGGATGTTGAGCAGCCGGGTGCCGTGGCTCGCGCAGTCGATTTGGCTCGAGGTGCTGGCTTGCAGGTGTATTCGGTGCACCTTCCGTTTTACCGGAAGTTTGGCGATCCCGACTTTCGATTCCTTGGATTGGGTGATTGCAATCGTACGGATGCGGCAACGGCCATGCGACTGGTTACCAATGTGCTTAATGAGATGGAAGACACCGGCACTGATTTGGCCGTGTTACATGCCGCCGGGTCCAGCCAAGAACCGCTCGCTATCGCACAAAAGAGATTCGAAGCAGATCTCGACGTTGTCCTTAACATTGCCGAAGCACAAGGCGTTACGTTGGCGCTTGAAAACATCATCACGCCGCTGTTGTCGGTTGAGAGAATTGTTTCTTTGATCGAACGGCGAAATCACTTACGTCTGAAAGCCTGCCTGGATGTCGGACATGCGGCGATAGCTGAGGACCCCATCGCCGCAATCCGTATGTTGGGAGATCGTTTGGTAACCACGCACCTCCACGATAACCATGGCGCAGAGGATGATCACTTATCGTTGGGAGATGGCGTGTTAAATTGGGGTGCTATAGCACTGGCTCTGGCAGCAGCCCCACAGGCAAATCGGATCCTCGAACTCAGTTTCAAAGAAATAAAAGATCGTTCGGATCAAGCCGCCGTGTTGGAAGTGTTACAAAACGTTTTTTCCAAAGCGGAACGTATTTTTGACCCCCAATTCCGTCAGAGTGAGCGTAGCCTCGGTTGCGACCATAGGATCAACAGGGCGAATGCCAACAGGACGAGCGAACCCGCTAATAGGGTGTCCGGTTCCCCGATGCGCTCGGCAACCGCACCCATCAGCAAACCGCCGACCGGTAGGAAGCCAAAGAAGGTCAAACTGTAAACGCCCATGACCCGACCACGCATCTCATCCGCTGCTTGGAGTTGAACCAAGGAGTTGGCCAGATTGAAAATGAGGATGAGCGATATACCCGAAAACACCATTACCAGCAACGCGAATGCCTCCCAGCGCACAAAAGAAAAGATAACGAGTGTGATGGGAAATGATATCATGCCAATCATGAGGAGCTTACCCCGGAAGTGGAAGCGCCCCAAAGAAGCAATGAGCAAAGCTCCCAGCAGCGCGCCTATCCCTCGCGCTGAATTCAACAATCCGTTCGTCGTGGCGTCGCCGCCCAAAATCTTTACCGACCAAGCCGGTATCAGGGTCATATATGAAACGCCAAACAGGCTGGTCAGCGCCACCAGACCGATCAACGTTCTTATGATTGGCTGACCGAGCGCATGGCGCAACCCGTCATGCAACTCGGATATCGCGGAACGCCGATTCTGCGGTGGAGGCTGAGTTGGTATGTCCATGAGTAGAAGGGCGACGATCACCGCAACAAACGAAAGCGCGTTGAGAACAAAACACCATCCTGGCCCGAACAGCGAGTACGTCACGCCGCCCAGGGCAGGCCCCAATGCTAAGGCGGCGTTAAACATTGAGGAGTTGAGCGCTATTGCATTAGTCAGATCCTCGCGGGTGACCATTTCGAGCACAAACGATTGGCGCGCCGGAGCATCGAAGGCATTCGCTACCCCACCCCCGAACGCCAAAACGAGGATGTGCCACGGGTGTATCCAATCGGCGAAGGTGAGAACCGACAAAACCAGCGCCAGCACCATCATGACCGATTGGGTGATAAGCAGCAATAGGCGCCGTGGCAGTCTGTCGGCAATCACGCCTGCGTAGAGCATGAACAACCAACTGGGAAGTCCCGACGTAAACGCGACATAGCCGAGGTATTCCGATGAGTGCGTCAGCTCGAACACCAGATACCCGAGCGCGGTCGCCTGCATCCAAGTGCCGAAAAGCGAGGTAAGTTGACCGATAAACCAGAGCCGGTAGTTACGATATTTAAGGGCTGCGAATGTTTGCCGCCAGTTCATTCAGCATGATATACACGAAAATCGTGCTATCACAAAACGTCATGTTTGAGGTTACGAAATGACCGAACAAACTTTCTTTTACATTGTCTTGTATCTGTTTGTCGCCCTATCGGCCGTCACCTTTGTGGCTCTCCTGTTCATAGCGGCTCCGTATGGCAGGCACGAGCGGCTTGGATTTGGTCCGCGGATTAATGCCACCCTTGGGTGGGTGATCATGGAAGCACCGGCCGCGATTCTGTTCGCAATATATTTCATTATCGGACCTCGACCTATGGGGCGTGTTCTCTTGGTCTTTCTTATTCTTTGGGAGTTCCATTACCTTTACCGTGCATTTATTTTCCCCTTCCGTCGTCGAAGTAAAGCTCAGACCATGCCCGTTGTGATTATGCTTGCAGGATTTCTCTTTAACGGTATCAACAGCTGACTTAAAATGGCCGTTATCTTTCGGCATTGAGCGAGCCGTATCCTGATTGCTGGCTCTACGATCCTCGGTTCTTGATTGGTATACTCATTTTTTTTAGCGGCTTAGCGATCAATCGTCATTCTGATCTTATACTATTTCGCCTTCGAAAACCGGGCGATACCGGCTATCACATTCCCAGGGGAGGTCTCTACCGGTTTATTTCTGCTCCCAACTACTTTGGAGAAATGGTAGAGTGGTTCGGTTTCGCGTTACTTACCTGGTCACCGGCCGCGCTGGTCTTTTTCGTTTGGACGGTTGCTAACCTATTGCCCCGAGGTATTGCGCATCACCACTGGTATCAAGAAAAATTTCCTGATTACCCATCCGATCGGAAAGCAGTTATTCCCTTTTTGTTATAGTAAGCCTTTCTTGACCAAGTGCCCTCTAGTTTGATACACTTTATAAAAGAAGCAGTTATGTGAAAGGTTGTTTTCTTAACCATGGCCAGAAAGAAGCTAGGAGAAATACTTATCGAGCGTGGCATCATTGACCAGGCCCAGCTTACCTCTGCCCTAGCCCATCAACGTCAATTTGGAAAAAGACTGGGAGCGGTATTAGTTGCCAAGGGATTTATCACCGAGGAAACACTCGTCAAGGTACTCGCTGAAGTGATGGGGTTACAGACGGTCGATGTATCTAAAGTCACTATCGAATCTATGGCGCTTAGTACGATACCGGTTGCTATTTGCGAAAATAATGACCTCATTCCACTCGTCATTGAGCAAACCAAAGGAAAGAGCATTCTCACGGTCGCCATGGCTGACCCCCTCAATGTGGATGTCCTCAACGAGATCGAGTTCACCACCGACTGTAAGATTCGACCCCTGATCGCAACCGTTTCGGGAATCAGGAGAGCCATTCGAAAGTACTATCGCGGCGAAATTGCCGACATCAACCCGCTTGGCGAAGACCAAGGAAAGGTGTTTGATAACGAGTTCATGCAACTAGTCCGGCCGGGTGGAGAGATCGAAATGATCGACACATCGGTCCAAACCGACCCTCGGTTACGCGGCGTTCGGTCGGAATTACAGCAGGCTCCTCCGGCTCAAACCCAATTGCCCCCGCTGCCGACCGCCCCCGCCCAAGTCATGCAGGACTCGTTGCGAGAGACGGTCATCAGTGAACGCGAAGCCATAGATAAGCTTGAGAAGTACTTTTGGGCACTGATGCGCGTGTTAGCCAAAAAGGGCCTGCTGACAAAAGAAGAATTCCTGCGCGAGCTAAAAGAATAACAAAGAATGGCACCCAGGGGATGCTTCGCACGCCGCATTATTCTGCCAAGTGCAAGTACCTCGTAAGCACGTGATCCATCCCCGGCAGGGGAACGCGCGACAGAATTGATTGGGTAATGCTGTGGACCCGGTTCTCTTCAGTGGCCCGATCTTTCTCATCCATATGAAATGGCGCCAAAAATTTCACAAAGCGGATAACGTGCACTATCTCATGAGTGAGCACATAGAGCATCAGCGGCGAAAAAGCGATGCGGTCTTTGGGTCGGTTGAGACTCTGAAGGACATTATGGTCTTGGATATTGACCCGATAGAGATCGCGCTTACGTCCAAAGGCGCGATCGGCGTACTGGTACCGCGCTATATCGGCGAGAACCCCGTGTTCGTGAATCTCTTCCTGACGGAGCTCCGCCAGGGTATGAAATTCATAGGGTACGCAGCGGGCCTCATCGGTGCCCATGCGGTAAAACTCGCCGGTGACTTCCTGTGCGAGTTCAAACAGTCCTTCCAGTCGCTGCAACTGCACGACGCCGAAGGTGTGTAAAAATGTACCAGCTTTTTTCCGCAACGGAACCATACCGAGATCTTACGTCAGTTTCTCGTCGCCGGCAAGACCCTTTAGATGGGTAAAAAAGCTGTGAATCTAACGCAGGGCGTCGGACGTTGTTACTCCTGAGCTGCGTTTAAATAAGGTGACGGATGGGTGCTCTGCGATGTCTGCGTTTGGAGATCGGAGGTCGTTTTCTTTTGAGCTGCCAATTCACAGGCGTGATCCGAGAGTCGCACGAGATCGTCATACTCGAGCTGGGTTACACTCGCCACTACGCCCTCGAGGCCTTCGAGCACGGCCACGCCGTTAAGAATTTCATCCACATAACGGCGGGTCTCGGTAAGTTGGATTGGAAAACCCAGCCCGCCAAAAGCTCCTCGGCGCTTCCCCGTTTTAAGCAGCGTCGCGGTCCCGGAATTGTAGGCGGCCAGACCGAGGGCGGACATGAGGCGATCGCGGCGGCCGCGGTACACGTCTTCCGAAAGACGCTGCTCGACGAGCATCCGCACGCTCTGTTCTATCCAACCGGCCAACGTGGAACTTGGTCCGATGGGTATCCCGCCGGACAGGGCGAGACCCACCTCATCGACCGGCCAGACTTGATCCAGGTAGTCCAGCGTTGCCTGCTCGGCTGAGCGCATGAGACCCTGGTCGAGGGTGTAGAGCTCAATGCTCATCATTGTTGCCAAACGCTCATCGAGCGGCTGTTCGTCATTCTCAAAACGCCGGACGATGGTGTCGCGCACATGACGAAAGTACAGAAAGGCCGCACGTATTGCCATGCGCGGATCAGCGATTATGTTAGCCTTTAGAGCCTCTTTGTTTTCGATGGATCCCAACAACGAAACAGCGCCCGCGATGCTTTTTCGGGAACTCCAAAGATCTCTAACGGCCACGTCCATAAATTGCGCAATCGAGAAAGCTCCAGCCGCAGAAACTCGTTCTTGAAGGAACTCCGATTCCTGAATAAACAACCGAGTCATCAAGTGCGCGTCGACCCCGGTGATCTCGGCCGCTGCCATGATGGTGTCCATGTATCGCAGACCGCGTAATAATCCCTCTAAGGTGCGGAAGCGTTCATAGGGGAGCGCCTGATTCTTTACCACCTGCACCTTGAGGTTGTGTAGCAGCGTCTGATACCGACTAATTGCTTCCCGGGTTGACGAATCAAAGTCACTCGGCCGAATATCGACGGGAGTTATAATGCGCAGACGTTCATCGCGTTCCCGGTTGAGCCGGCGCACCTCGGCGTTGCGATAGCGCCAGCCAAGCATCCGATAGCGCCAAATCGGCAGGCCCCGGAGGGTCTTCATGGCGTTGACCTGTTGACAGATATCCGATTGATCGGCTGCGGATAATCGCTCAAGGTCCCCGGGCAGCAGCACCCCCCGACGACGAAAGAGATCCTGGATCCATAGTTGGACCGTTGGCTTCACTTTTTCGGGTGAAAGGCCGGCAACGCTCGTTATGATCTCAGACCGCGGCCGTGTCCTGTCCGAGAGACTTTGTCTAAAAAGCTCATTGAGCCGGGTATTAATTTCGGCTACGATGGGATCATTTCGCAATACGGTGACGAATCGGTTGGCTGCCTGTAACCGGGCGATTTCTATACGCTCTGCCGCCAGCTGGTCATCCAATAGCAATGCCAATCCACGGGCATCCTCGAGCTCGCGTAGGTTGGTGTGCAGCATCAGGTGTCCGCGCACTCCAGCTTCGGCCGGGGGCGAAAGCCGATAGGGTTCTGCATCCAGGGTTATCGCCAACGCCCTGGTCCATAATAAGACCATCAACCAGCCTAAGGTATGCGCCATCGGTCGCATTGCCCTCCCTTAGAGCAGGCACCCACGGTTAAGAAAGCATATCGTTGATCACCTCAGACCGACCGGCTTTTAATGAAGGTAACGTTGACTCTGGGCCGTATGTCCGTTACCATGGACATACTATTAATATACCAAGAAAATGGGAGAATGTCATGTTCCCGACCGGGTGGTGGTCTTAAGGCGGCTCCGTGGTAGTTGCGCGTGTGTTGCGTTGGGGCTTTTTGTTTGTTTCACCCCTGGTTGCGGCGCCTCCCATAAAATTCAGCCGCCTGACCAGGTATCCTGCACCACCTATGAGGATGAGTGCCCTGGTGATGAGCGGTTTTACCGCAGTAGTTTTGTCCGCAAATGTCTTCAGCTCGAGCAGCAGAATTTAATCAACGACAGCCAAACCTGTTGGGCTAAGCTGGAACAGAAGATCCAGTCCGATCCCGACTTTGTGTCTCGCGAACGACTCACCAACTCTGACGTGGTGAAGATCCGCCAGAAAGCCGCTCAGTCGGATCGTGCTTCTTCCCAGCTTGATCAAGAGCTTCAGACGTGCAGTCGGCTTCCGCCCAGCAAACGAGACGTTCAAATAAACTGCTATCAGGAGTTCCTCAAGCGCCATACTGATGAGCTCAGTCGGTCCGAACGCTTCGAGGTCGAGCAGTCAATCGCCTCCCTTGAGCAGAATCGCGAACGAGCTAAAGGCGTTCAAGAAGACAGCATCGAACACGTCGGCAACCTTTTAGGATTGCAATTGCATGTCGAGGATGAGGGCATACGCGTTGATGGCGTGTTGGATGGTCCCCTGGTTGGTGTGGGTGTCGGCGAGCAGGATCTCATTCTCACCGTCAATGACGTGCGTGTCAGCGAACTTCCAACTGACGAGGAAATTGCTAACCTTGAAGCTTGCCGTGAACATCCGATCAAAATATTGTTGCGCCATGGCGGACTCGCGCAGGTGCGCTTCACGCTGGTCGAGGTGTTTTGCGGAAAGAATAACAGCGGACAGCGTCTTTCTCAGGTAACCGTCCCACAAATTACGTGCAGCGAAGCAGACAGCCAGGAATTGGCTCTCGGGTTGAGCCTCTGCTATCTGGCAACCGATGGTGTGGTTGAGATTCAAGAGGTTTGTCAGGATTCGCCGGCGGCCGAGGCGGGCGTGCTACCCGGACATCGGTACCGCGCGATTGATGCTCACCAGGTGCTTGGCGCTAGCTACGCCGAACTGCAGAGCTGGCTCCAAAAATCCCCCACCCCCTTATTCATTGAGAGCGGCGGCGCGTTGCGCTCGCCGCTCCGTCTGAAAGCTACTTGGTTGGATCCGAAGCAACCGGAACGTTGCAAAGCCGCTCTGCGGTCCCGGCTGAACGAAACCCGCGGAGAAAATAAGTGAGCCATGATAACCATTACCAGTTATCTGCATCGCGGGGTGCTGAACGACGTGATTCTCCGTTGGATGTATAACGACGCTCGTCCATCCGATGCAGAGTTAGTCACTCGACTCGTAAACTTTAATAGTATCTTCGTATCTCGATATATCCAACAGTTCTCGGAGTGGCTTTTCCATGAGTTGCACCAGACTGACTTACATAGCAAGCGCGCGGCGCTCAAAGGCGATCTCAAAGATATCATTACGTTGAACCCACCATGCCGAACTGCCCGGGTTAACGAACTCATCAACGACTACCACAGACACCCTGAGCGCTTCTATCGAGAGACGCCTTTTCAGGCCACGCTGTATTTTGTCGGTCAAGACGGCGCGGAGCGCTACGTTGGCTCCAACCGTATCAAGCGCGTGCGTCGATTGGCCGAAAAGGGATCCCGGCGTATTATCGACCGAATTTTTACCACCATCAAAAAAGGTGCCGATGAATTAGCCGACGATCGCGCCCGGCGCATGGGCATTCCGCACCAGCAACTGCTCACCAGACCAGAAGACATGATCTCTGAATTCCTCAGGGCTGAAACACGGTTGCTCGATGACCTGCGCAACCGACGCCATATTCAAAACTCCAGTGATTTGATGATCAACGATGTGGCCGGCCTCAAGGTGATCATCGAAAGCGAGCGTCATTTTGAGCTCATGGCCCTGCTACGGCGGTCCGAGAGTTGCGACATCATCGAAGAAGAGCCGCATGTCGGCAGGTACAACGCCACGAATCTCATCGTGCGCTATCGGCCTCCCAAAGAGCGAATTCTCCAAAAACCCTTGGGGGAAAATTTACTCCAGTTGATGCGGGCGCATGGCCTTAACCAAGAACAGGCCCATAGCGAGTTTGCCGATTTCGTGCGCACGGGTGAGGATGGGGTCTATATCGAATTGATTGTCTCAAACTATCAAGAGATGCTCGAAAGCGAGATCGGTCGTTGTATGCACGAAGACCGCATCATCGAACAGCGCATGCGCCAGGAGTATCGAGGCCATCTTTCAAAAAACGTTGAGTATCTTATGGAGTATCTATTCGCATTTCCGTCCTCAACGAGAAAGGATCTCGGCGAGTTGCCGATCAAGCTCTGGAACCGCTATCTCCCGGATTACTTCGATGAGATCATTAAAGGTCTCTTCGATATTCCGCCGGTCCAATTATTCGACTGATGAGGCTTCGTTTTCTCTTGCGTGGCCGACGAGCACTGTGGTTTGGTTCGGTCGCGGAGGAATACCATGCCGAGCCCCCTATCGTGGATCGAAGTACGTGCTCGATCCCTGCGCGCCAATGTATCTTGTTTTCGCCGATTGCTTCCCCCGACTACCCGTCTCATGGCGGTGGTGAAAGGTGACGCGTATGGCCATGGGATGGTCGGCGTTGCGCGGTTATGCCTCGCCGAAGGCGCCGAATGGTTGGGCGTCTTCAATTTAACTGAGGCGAGCATACTGCGCCAGGCAGGCGTACCGGCACCAATCCTGGTGTTAGGGTACGTCCCCCGGTCTGATTTGGCCGAGGCTATCGCGCTCGAAGTTCGCATCACCGCCTCGAGTCTCGAGACCATTATTGCCGCCGGCAGCGAGGCCCGAAAACTCGGCAGCATTGCCCGACTCCATCTGAAGTTAGAGACCGGCACCAACCGTCTTGGGTTTAACGGCGACGAACTGACGCGCGCGCTTGCGGCCATGCGCGCTGACAATGCTCTCTTGTTGGAGGGCGCCCACACCCACTTCGCAAACATTGAAGATACCACCGAGCACGACTACGCCCGCGGCCAACTCAACCGCTTTAACGAATTGTTGGCCCGCATGCGCCAGGCGGGTTTCGAGGTCCCCCTGCCCCACACCGCGTGTTCGGCTGCCGCGATTCTTTTTCCCGAAACCTACTTTGCTCTGGTGCGGGTCGGCGTCGGCGTATACGGACTCTGGCCCTCCAAGGAGACCTTGCTGTCGGCGCGCCAAGAGGAACGGAATTTCCTCACCCTTGAGCCGGCGATGACCTGGAAGACAAAAGTAGCACAGGTCAAGTCGGTTCCGGCCGGCGCCTTCGTCGGTTACGGATGCACGTATAAAACCACTCGCACCACCCTGCTTGCCATTTTGCCGGTCGGCTATGCGAACGGCTACGATCGATCCTTGTCCAATAAAGGACACGTATTGGTTCGCGGTCAACGCGCCCCGATCCGTGGCCGCATCTGCATGAACCTCACCATGGTGGACGTCACCGACATCCCCGGGGTCTCATTAGAGGACGAGGTGGTGCTTCTCGGACAGCAACAAGACGAGCGCATCAGCGCGGAGCAAATGGCGGGTTGGGCCGATACCATCAACTACGAAATCGTCACCCGCGCCGATCCCGGCACCCCGCGGATCTACATCGGTGTCGACTGAGTTGAGTGAACTCGAGCACCGATTCCGGGCATGGTCTCTCCACGCACGGTAACGTCTAACGAAAAAATCAGCCGAGAGTGATACGAGTAGGCTGGTTTCTAATAAATATCCAATTGGATTTTGATGGCCTTCTCGACCTTGTGCATATCTTCTTGGGACAGAATACCCGCCCGCTTGAAGAGTCGTTCTTTGCTGACAGTCGCTAACTGGTCAGCCATGGCTTTGCTTTTTTTGCCTTCAAAAGCGACTGCCGCCTCGCTTGGGTAAAGCTTGTCGATGTTGCTGGTGAGAGGTACAACCTGAACTCGATTAAGGAATCGGTTTGAAGCATCGTTACTCACAATTACGGCGGGTCGCTTCTTCCTTATTTCGCCACCTATAGAAGGAACAAAATTTACCCACCACACCTCACGGCGTTTCATCGGTTATGTCCTTAAAGGTATTCTCGGCCCACTCTTGCGCTTCCTCTTCACGTTGTTTGTCTTTTGCCATCTCTGCATAGGCCGCTTCCAGATTCGGTCGTACGACATGTGGCCTAACCATTTCTTGAATATATCTGCTGATTTTTCGACGCCCAATCGTTTTATGGAGGCCCTCATAAACTTCTTCATCAACGGTTATGGTCAGTTTTTTCTGCATTGCGTTCCTCCTTATACGTGTAGTGTACGTATAAAGGAGAGAGATGTCAATTATAAAGGTGACCGCCAACAGCGCGCCCACTTTCTGATCGGCTGACACCGGCGGCGGGCCGGCCGAAGCGCCCGCTTGGCCGCATAACGACGAGCTAGCCGGGCGGCGAGCGCATTACCTGGCCGATCTGTTTACCTATTGGGAAACCTTTCTCCTCCCTCCAGATCGATTGAAGAAGACGCGCTTTCCGCTGAAAATCCGCGTCATCCGACTTTTCATATGCAAAGTACTTTTTCGCTAGTTCGACCAGATTCGCCATGTTGTTACCTAACGTACAATCGCTAACCTGCAAGCGGCAGATGGAACAAAGTAACGAACAGCGCTTGTCAGGTTCAGCGATAAGTTAGGCCGCCCTGCGCCGGGTGTTCAGCTACCGACTTCAAATCCCTCCCAGAGAGGTTCGATTGCGCCACGAATGTGGGGTGCAACGAAGGGGAGTTCCGAAGGGGTCAGGGCAGCGATTCCGGCTGGGGTATCGTTGGCCAGTCGATTGAAGTCTCGGTCGTTACTCACGAAGTAATCCGCCTCGACAATCTCGGCCTCGCAGAACTGAGCCGCGTCGTCGTGCATCTTCGCGGTGAGGTTAGGGAACAGAGCTTGTCGTCGCGTCAGGATCGACACTGGGTCCAGAGGAGTTTCTGCTCTGTGTAGATATCGTGACGGTGCTCGAGAAGACGCGACAGCAAGTCTTCGTGCGCCTGACGCTTGATCGCGTTCTGGATTCGGATGATCTCGCCTAACGCGACATCAGAAAACAACCAGTCAAAGTGAGCCTGATCATCCAGCACATAGAGAATGCGCAACGCCTCGAGCTCGCGGCGCAATGATTGATCAGGCTCGCTTCCCTGAAGGTTCACCCAATGTTCTCGGCACTCGCGAAGTTCCGCGGCGGTGCCCTCAACGAGGAAACCCTCGAAAAAGGCAACGTAGGTCATCACATTCGCGTCTAAAAATAGTCGCACAGCGTTCGCTTCCTGATCAACCTAACGAAAAAATCAGCCGGAGCGCAGCGATCGGCTTTATTGCTTGGTTCGGAATTCATTTCTTTCTCAGATGTGATTGACCATCCTCTCCAACATAGTCTGAAAAGTCGGGCTTGCTGGATAAAGTGACGGGAAGCGACTTATCCGCAACCAATTTGATCACCTCCATTGCTTGAGGTGGTGGTTCTTCTTGCCCTGCTTCTCGGTAATACCATACCGTGCCATTTACCTTCTTCAGTTCTATGAGCATTTTATCGAGTTCAGGCAGTGTTGTCTCTTTACCACCTACCAGGATTTTCCCAGACGTCAGAACACTGATCCTCAAACTTGGAGATGCATCCAGCATCTTGTCATTTTGATCTGATTTTTTGGAGCAGGAGATTATTCCAAATATTATCAAACACAGTATAACAATAAGCGATTTCATTTCTTCCCTCTCCGAACGGCGGCCATAACAGGCGCGACGCTTACGGCGCGTCCTGTTCATAGCCTTGTTAGCCCTCTGTTCTCATTCTTGATTCCCATGCTAGGAATTCTGGATCCTCAGTGTTAACTCCTGCACCGAATACGTCGTCCCTTGAGGTTCGTATCTTCATAAATTCTTCGAGCCCGGGATATGGGATGCTGCATCTTTCAATGCCCCGGTATTCTACCCTATGTTGTCTCCAAAACATGGACATGGACATGTATGGACCGATTCTACGATCAGGATACCTTCAGAAAGTCTGAATGTCGGGTCTATCACTTCACGAATTTTGTCGCAGACATAGTTGGCTGCACGAGTTAACTCCAATGAC
>CAVWHX010000007.1:0-361287 GCA_963754925.1 uncultured delta proteobacterium | reverse complement strand
CCGGCAGATGCCAAACTGGTCAGTGGTGATCTTTCCATTGATCAATCCATCCTGACCGGGGAGTCTATTTCCCCGGTAGATGCACAAACATCCGCAATTCTCTATTCAGGGTCGATCGTGAAACGAGGTGAAGCCCAGTGCCTGGTTGTTAATACGGGCGCGAGCACCTACTTCGGTAAAACTGCCCAATTAGTTAAGATCGCTAGACCCAAGTCTCATCAGGAGCAGATCATGCTGTCCGTCGTCGGGTGCATCATGATGATACTGGGTATAATCGCCTTGATTCTGGTAGCTTCATATGCCGCCAGTAATCGGCACAGGAATATTATCGATACTGACTTTTGCCGTCATTTTTCTCCATGGGAGCAGTTCCGGTAGCTTTGCCCGCGGTCCTAGACAATAGTCCAATCAGTAGGCGCCACCGAGCTAGCCCAAGCGGGGTGTGCTGGTAACCAGACTCGATTCGATTGAGGATGGAGCTCCAATCGATATTTTATGCCTGGATCAGGCCGGCACTATAACTCAGAACAAACTCTCAATCGGAGAAGTCATTCCCTTTGGCCGGTTTTACTCAAGAAGACGTCATAGTTATGGCCAGCCTGGCATCTCAAGAACGCGGGAAGGATGCCATAAGATGCCGCAATTTTCGAATATTCCAGATCTGCAAAATTTAATCCGACTACTTTTTGAGACTGTTTCATTCATACCCTTTGAACCTGCAACCAAGAGATTTGAGGCCATAGTTAGTACAGGAGGTAAACGCTTTAAGGTTATAAAGGGAGCGCCCCAAATAGTGATATCGCTTTGCTCCGGGACTCGACGAAGCGACCAGGAGCTAAAGCAAATCAAACAGTGGAAGAGTTGTCTCTCAAAGGATACCGCACGCTGGCCATCGCTGAGTCAGCGGCTGATGATATTAATATTATTCAGATAGTGGGGTTACTCTCGCTCGCTGATCCTCCCCGGCCAGACTCTAAAGAGGATGATTGAGGGAGCCAAAGAGCTCAGGGAGTAAAACCGTTAATGCTTACCGGAGACAATATTGCGATAGCCAAAGAAATTACCGGCCAGGTCTCAATTGGTTCCCAGAATTATCCGCATGGACGATTTCAGAAAGTTAAGCGATACAGAACAAGCCAGGTTGATTGAGGAATCTGACGGCTTTGCTGAAATACTACCGAGAAGACAAATACAAAATCGTTAAGCTTCTTCAAGACCAGAGGGCATATGGTCGGCATGACCGGTGATGGGGTTTATAATTGCCCCGGCTATTAAAGCAAGCTGAAATGGGGATAGCTGTGAGCAGTGCCACAGATGTAGCCAAAGCCTCAGCCAGCATGGTCTTAACCGAACCGGGAATAGGAGTTATAGTCGACGCGATTACAACCAGCCGGCATATTTACCAGCGAATGTTAACCTGGGTGATAAATAAAGTTACGAAGGTAATCCAGGTCATTGGTCTCCTTACAGTGGGCTTCTTCTGGTTTCATGACTTAGTTATATCGCTGCTGGGCATGGTTCTATTAATTTTTGCCAACGATTTTGTCACTATGTCGCTGGCCACCGACAACGTAAAACACACTGCTAACCCGAATAAATGGAACGTGAGAAATATTACCTTTGCATCCCCTAGTGGTTGGAGCCCTGCTAGTTATTGAGGGAGTGGTCGCCCTTTTCATTGGTCAGACATTACTTTCATTTAGAATTTGAGCAGCTCCGCACTTTCACGGTGCTGATGCTTATTTTTACCAGCCAATTTAGAGTGTATATTGAGAGAAGAAACTATTTCTGGTCGTCACTGCCGGGCAGGGAATTGCTAATCGCGACCATAGCGGCGAATAATCGGTTTTGCCTTATTAGGTAATATACGGCAGTGTTTGTTACCTCACTTACACCCTTCCAGGTCCTTTTTATCCTGGGGTTTTCAGCAATATTTACTCTGGCTATAGATTTTCCCTAAATACCAGGCTTTCAAGAAATTCGGACTGTAATCCACATTCTAACCTTAGAAGATTATCAGAGAAATAAGAGTAGTTGGAGAGTCAGCTTTTAAAACCTATAGAAATGTGGGAAATCTGCGGTCGGTGGTTGTGTGGGGAAATACCAAAAACATGGACTTAAATCGGCGATTGATACCTTAAGTAGTTACTGCATGGCCATGGCTAATTCTTTAACAGCATCTCCTAGTTGGACAAGTAATGGCCAGGAACCTTGAATAAGCGACGAGATTAAAAGATTATTAAAGATTAGAGCTTACCGGCAGGACGCTCAACATTACGATCAGCCAATATTATTTTAAAATAAAGAATTCCTGCTCCTAGCCCAGCCTAGGTCTTTTCCAATCAATAAATTCACTCATATTGGCATTATGGGTATTTTTCATAGCGATCTCAACTACCTCGAATCCATGACTTTCGGCCATGTTACGGACACCGACGGCATTATCGTAAGTCATCAGGAAATCGCCTTTGATCTTCTCCGCCATGGCAAAAAGTTCTTCATGATCGAGTCCATTGTGGGTATAAAGGCGGGTGCCGGCCTTCTTCCCAGCTGCTGTATAAGGTGGATCAATAAAGAAAACCACCTCCGACTGGTTCCACGTATTTTCTGGATGATTGCCATCCCCGTCTCCTTGAAATAAAGTCTATCCTATTGCTAATTTTTCCGATATTGCGTATCCGTTGGGCTAAAGTCTGGGGATACCAACGGGAATTAATTCCTTTTCCACTGCTCTCCATATTTGATGAGACCCGCTCCGGGGGCCATGATTCCGCCATGATTGGTACGATTTCGGAGCAAAGTTTTAAAGGCAGTCTGCCTTAAAGGAGTCATCATTCTTATTGAGTTCTTCAGATAGTGATTCTGGGGTCATTTCGAAACCTGAGAGTTCGATCTGCTAACCAGCTCGGCATCTCCCCCAAGTAGAGCTTTCCAAACGCTGGCCACCTGTTCATCTAATTCGACCATTAAGACTCGATCTGCAAGCCCCTCAAAAGCTACCGTCAAACCGACAATGCCACCTCCGACAAACGGCTCAACAAACAGACTAGGCCTTTTGGGTTGGCTATTCAACCATGACCTGATTTGCGGAACTAACCACGTCTTGCCGCCCGGGTAGCGAAACGGACTTCGTTGTGGTACTGATGCGACATTCACAACTCTATTCAAATTTGTTAATTCACTTGACTTAAACTGCACCACTGTTTCCAAGCTCCTCTACGTCTATTGTTTTTGTTTCCGGCAGATTGTCATCTAGCTTTTCGTCCAGCTTCTCCTGCAGCTTGTCAATGAAATCATCAGGAGAACCGACTTCAGGCCTAGCTATCTGGTCCAGTGATTCGTTGAAAAGAGTATAAACCGTTTTTTGACCCTCTCCAATGTATATAATTTCTCATTCATGTTAAAAGTAAGTTTATAGACTAACCATATAATATCCGCTTGTTTCGGATCTACTTCTTTCAATTCCGGAAGTGTGGCGAAAAAACCTTCATCAAGCGCCACTGCTGTCTTTTCTTTCCAAGCGTTTAAAATACCACCTTTATACAGTAATGGAGTTATCCACCGGTCCGAGGTGTCTTTGACGAGTGTGCCATTCAGGTAGTACTGGCGACACAGCAACCGTTGCAACTTACCGCTTGAGGTCTTGGGAATACTGCGCGGCGGAACCAGGAGTACTTTATCGGGTTTGATTCCAACGGCGCTGAGGATTTCGCCCGCGATACGTTGTTCCATCTGCCTGCGGGCGGTCTCATCGGTTTCACGGCTTTCGACCACGACGACCAGATCTTCGGTGCCAGCATTGGGATTGGGGATAGAAAAAGCCGCCAGGCAACCCTTTCGGACACCAGTAACATTAGAAGCCGCTCGTTCGATATCGTACGGGTAGTAATTGCGGCCGCGTTTGATGATCATTTCCTTGGCGCGGCCGGTGATGAAGAGGCGCCCGCGATGAATGAATCCGAGGTCGCCGGTATGCAACCAACCGTTTTTTAGCACCCGTTTGGTTTCTTCTTCATTGTGGTAATAGCCCTGCATCAACGAAGGGCTTTTGACCAAGATCTCACCAACTTCACATTCAACGGCGAATCCGCTTTCCTTTTGGATAGCCACTTCCTGTCCTGCCAAAGGAGCGCCGACTGACACCGCTTGAAAGGGGAAGAAATCTTCCTTGTGGGCTTGACGCGCAATACCGTCAACCTCCATTTGGACGCGATCTATGGGTTCGACCTCAAAGCGTGAGTTGAGCTTTGGAAATGTTGCGGCTAAACAGTTTTCCGCCATTCCATAGACGGGGAAACTAACGGTATTCTTATAGCCACACGGTCCGAACTTATCCTCAAAGATCTTCAAAGTCCGCAGGTCAATCGGTTCCGCACCGTTCAAAGCTACTCTGAGGCTGTTGAGATTGATGGTTTTGAGTTGGTCGTTACCAATTCTGCTGGCGCAAATGTGGTAGGCAAAATTGGGCGCAACCGCAATCGTCGCACCGTACCTGGTGATATTTTGCAACCAGCGAATAGGGTTCATGATGAACGATTCGGGAAGCATCGTGTATAGGTGGGCTTCTCCATACAAAGCACTCAGCATACTCCCGATCAATCCCATATCGTGGAAAAGAGGCAGCCACGACACACAGGTATTGGTCGGTCCACAGTTGATGGCCTTGATGATTCCATCTATGTTGGATAATAACGCGCGATGAGTAAGGACCACCCCTTTTGGCATACCGGTGCTTCCAGAAGTATACTGAAAGAACGCCGGGTCGTTGCCATCGATGGAGGGAAAGCCTGGGTTGAGAGGTGCCTCCCTGACTATATCTTTCGCAAGAATAAGCTCTTTGAGATTGGTGTTCTCGGCCAGAATATTTCCGATAACCTTAATGATTCGCGGGAAGGTAATCAGGAATCGCGCCTCGGAATTACTGACGATATGACTGAGATTATGGAGGTATTTATTGATATCCCCGAACGTCATCGGTGGACTGCACGGCACGGGTATTCCACCGGCAAGGATTGTCCCAAAAAATGAATCGGTAAAGTGCTCGCTAGTGAGAAGCAACAAAATAACTTTGTCACCGCGCCTGAGCCCGCGGTTTCTGAGGTAGGTAGCGACAACGCTCGCTCCTTCAAGTAACTCATTGTGTGTTCTATTATTTTCATTGTTTTCGCGATCCAAAAATGTGATAGCCGGGCGATCACGTGTCACTGCTTTTTCCAACATTTCTATCAAGTTATCGTAGCGAACCGCAAGCGTATCTGGACTTATCAGATGTGCAATGGGTAGTTGTGAGATCTCTGCCATCTAAATCGCTCCTCGGCTTGGCGCCCTATTCTTGTCTAACTCAAGATGCCAAGAACGAAATCTATCTATAATTAAAAAAACTTACAACTTATATAAACAAACTTACAACTTTTTGAAACAATTCAACTTTTATTTTTTTTGCGCTCGCTATCGTTATATTGACCTCTCATCGAAATAAGTTGCCGATGTGGGGTAGCAGCAACACCCGTGCCAAAAATTAACTTTTAGGTCCATCCGACAAAAAAAAGTTCGACAGTAAAAAAATATATTTATATAACAAAATGATAACTCGAAGAGTGGCGTTATATGCCAGAAGAGACACGGTTACTCATGAGGATAAAAAAACAGGTAATCTGTAGAGATTTGTTCACAGGTGTGTATTTTGGTAGCCACCTTTTAGCCGGAAATTATTCAACTGGTTTGTAATGTTTCAAGGTGAGGTAGCGGCTGCGCTTTGATCTCTAAGTGTTTTATTGATGATTGATTTGGCTTTTTGCGAGAAGTTGATAATGGATCGCAATTGGGCGCCATAGGCATCTTGACCAGCGCCTTTGCACGAATCTTCAAAACTACCAATCACCGTTCCGTTGGGAACGTTGACGACCTGAATCTTGCCCTTTGTCTGGGCAAAGACCAATCCTTCTGCAACGGTCCGTTCCACTTCTGAGTCGACTTGACCGACGATAATAACGTCTGCCCTATTTCTAAAGTACGCAGCCAACTGTTCGGGTGTGTGCGATTGATGTGCGTCGGATAGCTCGCCTGATACTTGAAGGTAGTAACCTTCATTTTCCAACATGGTCATGAGTTCCTTGACAGACTCCGCTTGATCGAATGCTTGGAGTTGTTTTGCGATGGTCTCATTGATGAATAATACCACCCGTAAAACGTTGCTGTCTTGGAGGTGCCATTGAAATGGAGTTTGAATGGCTTCGAGATGTTCTTTGATGTCTTGCGGGTAACGTTCATCCGCCGGTATATTGGCCTCAGACAAGATGCTCCGGACGTCTACGCCGGCCAGCAACGTACCGCCGGGATTGGGTATATAGGAAAGGTGAGCGCTGGCGATTCCCAGCGCGTTAGTTGTAGTTATAGCCAATGGTTTTTCAACCATTCCGGCGATAAAGAGAAACGAACGGGAAGGCCTGCCAAAGCAACTGCTTTTCCCTCGTGCAACCAAAGTATCCAAAGCCCAATCGGCATGGCCAACGACTGTCCCAATGAAAGGTATTGGTCGTTGCCAAAAGCCGTCCGTATTTCAATTTCTGATATCCAGTTCAACGCACGCTTGATGAGTTCTTCCCTCGATGGCGTTACGATGAACAACGGGCTCTGAGGATCGAGCGCTTTGATTAAGGTCATCTTTTCTTCTATTTCATTGAGGTTGTTGAAGCTTTTAAGAATCAGAGTCAGAGCACCGTAGCCGTCGGAGCCATCCGCGAGCAGCTTCTCAGCTTGGTCGAGTTGTTGTACGTAGGCATCATACGTTCGACGGGATTGATCAACGAGATTATTGAGAACCGAACTAATATCGATACGCGCCGTCACGACAAACCGATTTCTTTCCGACGAAAACCAACTGGCCGACGTATGGATTTCTCTAAGAGCAAGTTCTGTCATCTGATCGAGAACTTTTTTAGGAGCTCCTCGAAGTCGTTCGTGTATCCGTTGTTTGAGATCCGCCCGGACGTTCTGCTCGGCTTGTTCGAATGTGCCGGCTGAGCCTGTGCTGATGATTGGTTGGTTGATGTCTATCGTATCTGATCGCGTACTAAACGGAAGATGACAGGAGCTGAAAAAGAACCCAACTAATAGGTAGCATACGAAATCCCACTTCTCTGTAATCGAAGCGGTTTTCATATTTATGAGGTACCATGATACGGATCAAAGTGTCAACTTCTGAGCCGTTGATTCATTGAAATCAAGAACAGGTTAGATGCCGGGCGACTCTAACTGAACCACCCGGCATACCCCCCTGTTCGAAGACTAAAACCAACGCGACGTGACATCATTAATTTTCTAGACATCGATTCTGTTGGATATAGCTTCGCAGGTAATGACGATGAAGAGGCGATATTTCAACAAAACGAAGAGCCCGCCCATGGAAAAAACCTGACGTATTTTCGCGCACAACCTGACAGCGTGCCCAAATTATTTCAGGCACCCCGGGTAGCATTATCTCTAGTATTGGTTCCGAGAAGTAACCGTAATCATCGTCGTAGGGGCCCTCAATATAGGCAGCTTCATCGCTGATGTTCGCTAAAACGGGTACCGTATATCGGTTGGTGCGTGTCTCACCCACGGTTAGATTGACGGTAGCTCTCTCCCTCGCGCGTCTGTTTTCAAAATTCATGATTTTCTCCTCGAATGGTACGACATGTAGGATATAGTCATACCAAGCCCAGGTCAAGTATTTTTGAATATTTTTAACCGCCTTGAGAGTTACGATTCAATTAATATAGTTGAAAAACTTGTTGTTACGGGTTAAATGTCACCTCGAATGGATTTTCTTTCAACCATGGACCCGGCGGTAAGACGTTGGTTGTATTCTCCGAACACAGATAGCGGAGAACCAGATTGCAAAACCGACGAGTATTTTAATCGTTGGATGGTCGCTTTGATGAGAGTCGGTGCGATACTCGATGTCGGTGGAGTGTTGGTCGATCGCTCGGTGCTTACCGCTCATTTTTCTTGCGTTCCCGATCGATGTGCGCCCCACCCGAAAAGAGGGCGGTGGCGTAGCTGCTGTGCAGATCTTGAAGTGCCATTAACAGCGGGGGAACGCTTGCGTCTGAAGCGCTTCGGCCTCATTCTCAAGGAAACCGTGGGACGGTTCGAGCCGCGACTTATGAGATTGATAACGAACCAGAAGGGTGCCCCACCTGCGTTTTGGCTGGATGTCGAAGGCTACCTGCGTCGACCACAGCAACGTTGCGTGTTCTCGGCAATCGATGATCGGGGGAGGATCCGCTGTCACCTCTATGCGGTCTCCCGGGCTGTTGGCGTTGCTATTAGTGATCTGCAGCCAATTGCCTGTCGACTCTTTCCGCTGGTATTGGTAAATCTAAGGCGTGGACGGGTATTGCTTACCGTGCTCAATCGTCGGAATCACCGGCTGTGGCAGGCGCCGGCGCCGAATCGGTTTCCGTGTTTGTCGGATACGACACTGCCGCTCTTGGTTGAATCAATGTACTCGACCCTGGATTGGTTATTTGGTAAAAGATTTGCGCGAACCTTGAATTTCGCGAGGCGTCGGCTATAATGCCTCAACATCGGGAGGCGGTGGTGGCGGATTCTTTCAATGTCCATTATCTGTCAAGAAAGCTTCATTCGCTGACGGGCCTGGTTCCGCTGAGTATGTTTTTATGTTTTCACCTTTGGGAAAACTCCATGTCCCGCAAGGGAGCCAGTTTTTTCAACGAGCATGTGGTGGTTGGCGTTGACAATCTTCTTAATTACAAACTGTTGATCGAGATAGTGCTCGGCGCGATGATTCTGTTTCATGGAATCTATGGGATAGTGATTTGGTGGCAGGGCAAGTCCAATGTCTCGCGATACCGGTACGGCGCCAACGGGCGCTACCTATTCCAGCGCATCACCGCCATTTCCACATTCGTGTTTATTCTGTGGCATGTGCACACGACCCGCGTCGCGGCCGGACTGCATCAGGCGATCGCCGACAATCTGTTTGGGCGCATGCAGGACATCTTCAGTGATCCGATCAACGTCGTGTTCTATCTCGTAGGCATCGCCGGCGCGGCCTTTCACTTTTCCAACGGACTGTGGTTATTCGGAATCACTTGGGGCGTCAGCACCCACCCGCGCGCTCAACGCGTGTCGAACTGGGTCTGCATGGGAATCTTTGTGCTGATGACGTCACTTGGTTTCCACGCACTATGGGGTTTCAACCAAAGGTTCTTCTAATGGCCACACGGGCAACGCTCAAGGTGATCATCGTCGGCGGGGGTCTGGGCGGTTTGTGGGCCGCCCTGCGCGCGGCCGACGGCGGCTGCCAGGTCGATTTGTTCTCGCTTTTTGCGGTGAGACGGTCGCACTCATGTTGCGCTCAAGGCGGCATCAATGCGGTGCTCGACGTCAAAGGAGAGAACGATTCGCTGTGGGAGCACCTCGTTGACACCATTAAGGGCGGCGATTACCTGGCGGATCAACCGCCGGTCAAGAGCATGGTTGAATACGCCCCTGAACTTATTCACCTGTACGCTCGCATGGGCGTAACGTTCAACCGCACCCCGGAAGGGATTATCGATCAGCGCTTGTTTGGCGGGGTGAAAAAACGCCGGACGGCATTTGCCGGCGGCACGACCGGCCAACAGCTGCTCTATTCCGTTGATGAGCAGGTGCGGCGATACGAGTCGGAAGGAAAAATAACCAAATACGAAAACTGGGAATTCCTTTCATTGGTTCTGGATGACCAGGGCATCTGTCGGGGTATTGTCGCCGTGAATCTCGACGATATGCAGGTCCAGGCGTTTCGCGGCGAAGCGGTCATCCTGGCGAGCGGCGGCCTGGGAATGATCTGGGGTCGATCGACCATGTCGACAAACGCAACCGGCGCTGCGGCCTCGCGCTGCTATCAGCAAGGCGCCGCGTTCGCCAACGGCGAATTTGTCCAGTTTCACCCAACCGGCATGCTCGGCCATGACAAGTTGCGTTTGATGTCCGAAGCCTGCCGCGGCGACGGCGGGCGCATCTGGGTGCCGCGAACGCCCGGCGATGCTCGGGATCCGATTACGATTCCGAATGCCGAACGTTTTTATTTTCTCGAAGAGTGGTATCCGACCTATGGCAACACGGTGCCGCGGGACGTGGCCTCACGCGCCATTAACAAGGCCGTGAAGCACATGGGTCTTGGAGTCGGCGGAATGGACATGGTCTACCTCGACCTGACCCACTTGCCGCGTAAGTTCCTCGAGGAACGATTGGGCGGCATTCTCGAGATGTACCAAACGTTCTCCGGCGAGGATCCCTTCGTCCGTCCGATGAAGGTCTATCCGAGCATGCACTACTCGATGGGGGGGCTTTTGGTCAGCTACGAGAAGGACGGGAAGACCAACGGGATGAAACCCGTTCACCCCCGCAACCACGCAACCACGATTCCGGGGCTGTATGCCTGCGGCGAGTGCGATAGCGCCTACCACGGTGCCAACCGCCTGGGCGCCAATTCGCTGCTCTCGGCGAGTTTCAGCGGGTTTACCGCGGGAAGCTCGGTGGCCGTCTATACCAAAGGCCTCACCAAAACAAGTGGATCCGTTGCGGATCGGTGTTTTGAAGTCGAAACGAAACGCCAGATGGAAATAAACCAACAGTTCCTCCGCGCAAACGGGATCGAGAACCCCTTTGCCCTGCATCGCGAGCTCGGCGAGACCATGCAAACGCATGTTTTTGTCGAACGCACCAATCCGGATCTCGACCGGGCGATCGAGGTGATCCGTGGCCTCAAGGATCGTTGTAGCCGAATCTCGCTCGATGACCGCGGTCAGCGAGCGAATCAATCGCTCATCTGGGCGCGGCAAATTTACGATATGATCGTCTTGGCCGAAGTGATAGCCACCGGCGCGCGCCTGCGCGATGAGTGCCGCGGTTCGCATTTCAAGCCCGCGTTTGAGATCAAAGTACCCGAGGGCAAGTTCGCAGGCAGTCCGGAATTCGAGGAATATGCGGCTCGATGGAAAGCCAACAATGACCGATGGCTTAAGACCACGGTCGCTACCTACCACCGCGATGGGCCGAAGTTCGCTTATATTCCGGTGGATGTTTCGATACTGCCGCCCGAGGTTCCGAGGGACTATCGGTAAAGGAACGCCATGGGTGACACCATTCGATTGAAAATAAGACGCCAAAACGGCCCCGAGGCGAAAGCCTACTGGGAAGAATTCAATCCGCCCCATACGCCGGGCCATACCATAGTCTCGCTGTTGATGTACCTCCGGGAACATCCGATAAACGCAACCGGCAAACGGGTCGAGCCGGTCGTCTGGGAGTGCAATTGTTTGGAAGAAGTATGCGGGGCGTGCGCGATGATTATCAACGGAGTCCCACGCCAAGGCTGCGCGGCGCTCGTCGATAGCCTCAAGCAACCGATTGTGCTCGAACCGCTTAGCAAGTTTCCCGTGGTGCGCGACCTCCAGGTTGACCGCCAGAAAATGTTTGACGCCTTGCAGAAGGTCAAAGCCTGGATTCACATCGACGGCATGTATTCCATTCATCGCCATGAGCCGTTGATCGGCCCTGGCGATCAATCCATTCGCTATCTCTTTTCGCGGTGCATGACCTGCGGTTGTTGCATGGAGGCCTGCCCGCAATACCATACGCGCTCGACCTTCATCGGACCTGCAACGTTGGGACAGGTGCGCTTGCACAATTCCGACCCCGTCGGCCGGTTCATGAAAGAAGAACGCCTCCACACCATCATGGGGGACGGCGGCATCACCGACTGCGGCAACGCCCAAAACTGCGTCAGAGTTTGCCCTAAGAAAATCCCGCTGACCACCGCTATTGGGGAGCTCGGTCGCCAAACAACCATTCAGTGGCTGCGGGATCTCTTTTCGAAATAGGCCAGGTGCATTCAGGGGAGCGGACGTGAATATGCGCAAGTATATTATATTTCTGATGCTTTTCGTAAGTGTCTTTATCCTGTCAGGTGTTTGTGCCGCTCAAACGATACCCACCGCGCCACAACAGAAAAATACTTCCGACCCGCGAGCTCAGCTGACGCTGCGACCATGTAAGCCGCCTCTTCCCGCAGGAGCCGTTTCAAGCATTGTGGCCCAGGTTAACATTGCGGCTGTGGGCGACGCCATTCCCCACGGCATGGTGCTGACTTCAGCCGAGCAGGCAAACCTCAAAGACAGTAAGGGCAACTCCATCAACCACGACGGTTTTGATGCGTTGTTTGCGGGTGTCCGTGATGAGCTTCTTACGGCTGACATCGGGTTTTGCAACCTCGAATCGCCGGTTGCGCCGAAGACCGGCAAAAAAACCGTTCCCTTCATGTTTAATGCGCCACCCGAGTTTTTAGGGGCCCTCCGGGCGACCGGCATCACGGTCGTCTCGTTTGCCAATAACCATGTTTTTGATCAGTCCACGAAAGGGTTTTTGGAAAGCATCGAGCAGTTGGGCTCTTCGTCGCTAACGTTTCTTGGCGCCGGTAAAACTTGCGCCGAAGCCGCCGCTCCGAAGATGATTGACGTCAAGGGAATCAAGTTGGCGTTTTTGGGGGCATCCCAGGTGTTTAACTACCGCCCGAGTAGGTCCCCTGAAAAGCCGTGTGCGCTCGAACTGAAGGAAGACTTGATCCTGTCGGCCGTCGCTTCAGCGCGCGCCCAGGGAGCGGAGATGGTGATTCTCTCGGTCCATTGGGGAGAAGAGTACCAAATCGTACCCCGTAAGCAGGACATCGAGCTTGCCCACCGGCTGCTCGACGGCGGGGTCGATGTCATCCTTGGCCACCACCCACATGTCCTGCAGCCGGTAGAAGTCTACCTGACACACGATGGGCGGATCACCCTGGTGAGTTACAGCCTGGGCAATTTCATCGCCAATCAGTCGCGTTTTTATGTGTATGGACTCCATCCCGACAAGGCCGGCTACCCGAGAGACGGTGTGATCCTCCGATTCGCGGTGGTGCGCAAAGACTACGGCAACGGTCGGATTCGCACGGAGCTCGCCGATCTTTCGGCCGAACCGCTATGGATTGACAACAATGCGCTCGAACGGCAGCGGAACAATGGACCGATTGATATTCGCGTCGTTGCCGACGATCGAGCCGCAGCCCAGGCCCGTACTCAACTCGAACATGAGAAAGACGAGAAAAAGATCCTTGAGTTGAAGAAGCGTATTGAGCTACTTGAAGCGCGCCGCATTCTGGCCGGGGCGATTCTCGGCGAGGATCTTCTGCTGGAAAAGCCAACAAATTAGATTACTACTCGCACCAACCCCTCGTTGGTGAATGAAAAAACCTTCAAGAGATTCAGTAACCTAAGCGCCGCCGAGGCATTCAAAGGCCCTTGCGTAATTGATGCCGTACTCCTCTTTATAGATAGAAAATTGACAATGACTCGATAACTCCCCACAATAAAATTTGGGTAGGTGTCTCTATGAACAAGATAACCGTAAAAGGCAATTCAATTTATTTTATAAAGCGCTATATCCTTGATACCTATGGGGCGGATTTTTTTAATAAAATGATTGAGAACCTTGATCCCGAAACAAAGGATATCCTGTCGGGTGCGCTTCTCTCCGATCAAAATTACGATTTTAAAGCCAAAGACTCGTTACTTGTTGCTTTCTTTCAACATTCAAAATCCGAAGCTGCATTTCGGGATTGTTCAACGCAAGAAGTACGCGAGCAATTGCAAGGGCTTATGCGTGTTGTAACCAAGATCGATTCGCTCGATGCCCTTAACAAGAACCTCCAGTTTTTGTGGAATCATCATTTCTCCGGGGGAATAATTAAAGGGACGCGTAAAGAACAGGATACTTTTCTCATTAATATATCCGAAATGAAAGCCAGCGATGCTTTCTGGATACATGTAGAACAATATCTAAAATGTCATTTTGAAGAAGTCGCAAAATATGGATTTACAAGCAAATACAGACGCATAAGCGATACTGAGGTTGAAATAATACTCAGCAGAGTTGTATAGCCAATTTCATAATTCACAGGAAAGATCCCGCCGATTTTCAATAACATCTCACAATTAATAACACAGCTCCTCGCTATCAAGCGCACTCAGTATCTCTTTGCGCACCAAACCCTCGCTGGCGGATAAGAAGCCTTCGATAGATTTCCTGGCCTGGCTTCCGCCGATGCGACCCAGGGCCCAAGCGATCATTCCCCTGGCGCGTTCGTCGCTCGTTTCAGAAAACGCCCGGATGAGTTCGGGAAGGTAACACTCATCGCGGCTGTTGCCCATCGCCCGGGCGACGTTCATTTTCCATACCCACATCTCATCCGGCGGAATATAGAACATATGCGGCCACACATTCTTGGTGAAAAATTCCCGGTCCATGTGGAGAAGGGCGATCAGATCGAAACTCTTCGCCTTAGCGGCAATACGTTGACTAAGAACCAGCTCCTGCGAAAGCCACGGCCGATTGCGCGGGCAAACCTCCTGGCAGATGTCGCAACCGTACACGTACATTCCCATCGGCTCGCGCAACTCGCGGGGCGTTATCTCTTTGCCGTAACACGTCAGGTACAAAATGCATTTCCGCGGATCGATAGTGCCGTTACCCAGAAGCGCCCTGGTTGGGCAGGCGGCGATACAGGCGTTGCGGCACCACTCGGGACAAGCCATCCTTATCGTCGGCTCATCGGGCGGAAATTCCCGATCGACCACTACGGTGATAGGAGTTACCCAGGAACTTTGCCGAGCCGCCCTCCCGGCGAAGAACAAGCAGTTCTTTCCTAACGTTCCCAATCCGGCCCGCGCGGCCGTGACCCGGTGGGGCAGGTTGAACGGGACCTTCGAATCGATGCCGTTTGTTCGCAGAAACGATCTGAAGGCCTTGACCCGTTGCGTTAGGCCATCTTTGGTCATGCGGTCGTCGTCGAGGTAACAGCGGCCAAAATACTTTTCGAGCGGCGGAGGAATTGCTTCCTGCAGGTAGTTTTCAAGCAGGACGATTATCGATTTCGCCGAGGCGAGCGCCGCTTTCGGATCGAATCCGGCCATGAGCGAAAGCCCCGCCGCCTCGGCCCATCCGTATTCCTGTTGCCGATGCGAGAGGAAATCTCGATGCGAATCGAACGGTTCAGCGGTTGTGAATCCAACGTCCGCGAATCCCCATCGGCGGCCTTCTTCTATAATGTTTTCGCGAGAAATCATTCGGCTCGTGACATTTTTTTCAGTTGTAAGCGACTATCGAGTGCGTGTAATACTATAAGATGCCAGACACCTGATGTACAAATACTGTAGGTTAAATTAGCACATGAAGGGGGAGTTAAGCCATGGAAATTTTTCTCTTGCGCCACGCCATTGCGGAAGACGTTGATCCGGCCGGTGGGTCGGACGCCGAGCGTCCGTTGTCGGCCAAAGGAATAGCCAAGATGAAAAAAGCCGCGAAGGGCATGAGCCATCTGATAGGAAAGGTTGATGCCATTTTCACCAGCCCCCTAAAACGGGCATTTGAGACGGCGATGATCACGGCCCGGATCCTGAATATCGAAGACCGGGTGCTCGTCCTTGAAGCGCTTTCTCCGGGTGTGAACCCGACGGCGCTGTTAGAGGCGTTGCGCAGCCACGGTAAGTTTAGTCGGATAATGCTCATTGGCCATAATCCGAGTCTCAGTCTTTTTGCCTCAACATTACTCGGGATTGAAAAACAAGTAATTGATCTCAGCAAGAGCGGGCTCTGTCTGGTTGATCTCGATAGCCTGCGTTCACCGAAGGGAATACTCAGTTGGGTGTTGACCCCGGAAGTCCTATCGAAGCTTTCTGATTGAGTTCTAACAATTACCTATCCCGGCGACCGTTTGATGTCCCTGAGTTCGCCGCGAAGCTTGTCCACGAGAATCTTGAGGACGTTGATGCGCGCCCAGTACTTGTCCTCGGCCTCGATGACGTG
This sequence comes from uncultured delta proteobacterium, assembly GCA_963754925.1. Classification (GTDB taxonomy): domain Bacteria; phylum Myxococcota; class B64-G9; order B64-G9; family B64-G9; genus CAVWHX01. The sequence goes on along the minus strand of CAVWHX010000007.1, from coordinate 345,396 downwards.
CCACGGTGCCTCCAGGGTGCTGGTCTTAAGCAGCATCTCTTCAACCGCCTCCCCGTATTGGTCCCACTTATCGCGGTTACGCCAATCGTCCGGCGTGATCTTGAATTGTTTATGTTGATCCCGGCGTCGTTCCTTGAAGCGCCGAAGCTGTTCTTTTTTGCTGATGTGCAGCCAAAACTTTACCAAAATGGTTCCGAAATTGGATAACTGCCGCTCGAAATCGTTTATCTCCCGATAGGCGCGCTTCCACGCCGCCTCCTCGCAAAAACCTTCAATGCGCTCGACCAACACCCGGCCGTACCAGGAACGATCGAAGATGGCGATGCGGCTTTTTTCCGGAAGCCTGCGCCAAAATCGATACAGGTAGTGATGGGATTTGTCCTCGCCGTGGGGGGCGTCAATTGCCCATACCGTATAACCGCGCGGGTCGAGCTTGCTGGTCACGCGCTTGATGCAGCCGCCTTTGCCGGCTGCGTCCCAGCCTTCAAACACGACTACTACCGGCCGCTGTTGGGTGTACACTTGAAAGCCAAAGAAGCTCAACTCGGTCTGCAGCCGGCCGAGTTGCTTCTCGTATTCGGTTTTGCTCAACGCTAGCCTCAGGTTGACGTTTTCAAGCATCTTTGGTTCTCAGCGGCTGTTTTTTCGATCGGGGTTTTTCTTTGTCGTGTGACTCAAGCGCTGCGGTCAACATGGTAATTATCGTTTGCATCACCTTAATGCGGGTATAGTCTCGGTCGGTGGCCTCTACGATAGTCCAAGGAGCCCACTCGGCCTCGGTCTGACCGAGCATCTCCTCGATGGCTTCAAGATACTTGTCGTAATGCTTTTGTTGAAAGCGCTCTTCTTCGTTGACCTGCCAGGCGGTAATGGGATCGGCAAGCAACTTGCGAAAGCGCTTGGCCTGCTCTTTTTTGCTGATATGCAGAAAGAATTTGATGATCACCATGCCGTTGTCGGCCAGGGTGCGCTCGAAGTCGCGGATGTCATTGAATGCTTGTTTCCACTCATGCTTCGGTATTCGTTTCTCCACGCGCTCGATCAGAAGGCGGCGGTACCAACTCTGATCGAAGATGGCTATCTGCCCGTAGTTGGGAAGCACAAGCCAGAAACGATACAGCCAGGGGAATTTTTGCTCGTGAGGTTTGGCGGATGAAATCGGCACCACCCGAAAACCGCGCGGGTCCAGCCGCGAGGTCAAGACCCGGATTGAGGAACCCTTGTCGGCTGCCGCCCAACCTTCAAAGAGGATACTCACCGAGATAGCCCGATCGAATATGGCTTTTTCTTTTTCGTAAACTTGGGCTTGCAGCTCCGGAAGCAGCCGCTTATATTCCGCCCGGCTTACGTGCTTAGTTAGGTCGATGTGCTCGAGCATGTATTTGTTTTCGCCGCTAGAAGCCTACCCCTAGACAATAAGGACATTTTGCGAAGGCGTCAATTATTCAGCGTTCTGAATTCATCTTCATTCTTCCTACTGCGTATCAATCGATTTGACGTCTTTAGAATCGTAGAGGAGTTGAGAATATGAAGAAAGTTGGTAGAATCAAGATCCAGCGAAAAGAATCTTGTTTGCTCGTTCAACATCAACCGGAGACAAGTCTTCAGGAACGTTAGACCTGCCCAACTTTTCATATACTATATATCGTGCGCATTGAGAGTGGTCACCGTGGCATAAGCGAGTTTTCATCATTTCAGCCACGGTAGGCATTTTTAACCTTTTTTCGGTGAAGAATTGACACGAAGCTAACAATTCACAATCTGCCATGACCAGCCTCCATTAACCTCGGTTTTTATGATTTTTGGTTGATTGAATTGTGGATACCGTTGTTCCACTCCGCGCTGGGAGACTGCTTGTGCGCCGCTTTTCCGATTTATTTACAAGTAAATTATACCCCTTGATATTATTAGGTCAAAAATTTAGCCGTTCGAATCATTCCGCACCATTCGATCTCCATCCAGCGTTAGTCCAGGAGACAACACTACCAGATCCTGAAGAAATACCGCCTTATCTTGAGGCGATATCATAATCCCCTGACGACTCGGACGATAACGAATGTGAAGCCGATCCAACGAGCACGCAGGGCTTGAAAGCGGGTTGCGGGTAGGGAAGACCTCGGTGATTGAATCCAGTTCTATCACCCAACGAAAGGGTCCTGATTGCACAATGAGTTTGCCCTCAGTCAGTGTGTAACGCGTTCCATACAGCACCCACATCACCAAAATGGCTGAAACCGAAAACAGGACGGACATCAGCAATCGAAAGGCAAACGATGTCGGCGACCTCCAGAGATTTCCGGCACCAACGATCATAACCGCCACTGCCCCCCATAACAGGGCAACGATCCAGCCATCCTTCTTTGATTCATAAACTCGTTTCACATTTTTCCTCGGTTCTGTTCAAAAGTATAATCTTAACTTATGACATTAAGGTTAGAATATGTTTTAGACTCAAGAAATTATAGTATGTACTGTTGAATATGGTTTAGAATTTTGTGTGCACTGGTTTTTTTCTTAAAGTAAATGTTTAGATTATGAAGATAGCAGTTCAATTAATAGAATTATTATTGAAATATATTGGTGGCAAACCTCGATGTTTTTAGGAAGGCTTATGCGTAAAATAGAAATTGTAGTATAGTTTGGTTATGGTGGACGAAAAGAAACATAGCTACACCCTCTATCGTCAAGGTCAACTAGATTCTGGGGCAATTGTCGAACGAATTTCGGCGGGTGGACCTCTCGCTGAGGATATTGCCGACGGTCCATTGCATCGAGTCTTTTTTGATACCCCCGACAATTTGCTGCAACAGGCCTCACTTGCTTGTGTCTACGACGACAGCACTGCAACTACGGGGTCATTGACCCTTGACTGGATTCGTCCGCCGGAGTCCCCGATTGATCCCATGCCGCCCCTGTCGCAACCAAGCGGCCCCCTCGGTAAGGAGGTGCTTGGCCCCGGGCCGCTTGCCGAGTGGTTGCGGCCGTTACTGGCCGGCCGAAGGTTACAGCGCCGTTTTTCAGAGACCGGCCATGAGAAAGTCCTGAGGGTGGGATCGGCGGAAGGCTGGCTCCAGGCAACCGTGCGTGAGGTGGTGCTGCGGGCATCGGGACGGCGCCGGCGTCTCTTTGAGTTGGAGCTCGAGGCGGAACCGGAAAAGACGTTGCCGGAATCCCTAATTGCAGACCTTCAGGCCATTTTTGGTTTGGCGCATGACGAGGGAAGCGCGGCCGGACGGCGGATCGCGCTACTCAATCTTGAAGAGGAAGCGCCGCCTCAACGTTCCGTCGGTCCGCGCATGCTGGATCTAGCGCTGTCGGTGCTTCAAATGCAGTGGCGGCATCTCAAAAAAAACGAGGCCGGAACCTGCCTGGGCCTGGATCGCGAGGCGCTGCACCATATGCGGGTGGCCACCCGCAGGCTGCGGGTGGCGATGCGCCTTTTTCGGAATGCCCTGCCTGTGCGGCGTACCCAACGTCTTCGAGCGGAACTGGGCTGGCTCGGCAACGCACTCGGCGACATCCGCGACCTGGATGTCCAGCTTGAGGGTCTGCGATACGACGCCGAGGACCTTTCTGAAGGGGAACGTGAGGTCATCGTGATATTTAGGCGAATGTTGCAAAACCGCCGAGCAGTCCTGCGCCGTCGGCTGTTGCGGTTGCTCCACAGCAGGCGCTATGAGCGCCTGGTGCGTCGCATGGACCGCTGGTTGTCTCAGGACGCTCCGCGCTATCCGCGAGCGAGTCTCGGCCGGCGTCCCGGTGTTGAGGTGGCACCCGTCGTTCTCCGCAGGCGGTTGGCGCGGCTACTTGATGGCGGCTGCAGTCTCTCGCCGACGGCACCCGATGCGAACTTCCATCGTGAGCGTATTCTCTGCAAACGCCTCCGATACGCCGGTGAGTTCTTTGAGCTGCTGTACGGTGACCGGCTGGTTGAATTTATTGCCGAACTCATCCAACTGCAGGACACCCTTGGCGCGCACCAAGATGCCGTCGTGGCAACCGGTTTGCTGCAACAAGCAGCACTCCATATCAAGGGTCCCCGGGGAAAAGCGGTGCCGTTGTTTCTGGCCCTCGGACAAAGAGTTTATGCGAAACAGATGGAGACGAAGGAGCTGCGCGCGACCTTTCTCAAAGCTTTTAAAAACTTTTGTAGTAAAAAGCACCTTCGGGCTATAAGGGATTCCCTCAAAGAACTTAATCATCAATGAATTTTATGTCATTTACTGATTATTTAGTGTATCAACCACCCATCAAGGCTTTTTTCATGAATGAGCAGTGAATAGTGGCGTGCAATAGAAAGTGATGGTCATGGGAACAGCGGAACCAGCTGATCGGATTCAGATCATTCGCGGGATGCGCGATATCTTGCCGGAGGATGTTTCCTGGTGGCAATGGATGGAACGCACGTTGCTCCAGGTGCTGGAGCGCTTCGGCTACAGCGAGATCCGCACCCCGCTCCTCGAACAGTCGCGGTTGTTCAAGCGATCGATTGGCGAGGAGAGCGATATCGTCGAAAAAGAGATGTATACCTTCGATGATCGCGATGGCACGTCGCTCACCCTCCGCCCCGAAGGCACCGCCTCGGTGGTGCGCGCGTACATTGAAAGCGCGCGTTGGTCGCTCGAGCCGGTTTCCTGGTTGTACTACCTCGGGCCGATGTTTCGCCACGAGCGCCCGCAAAAAGGACGTTATCGCCAGTTTAGCCAAGTGGGGGTGGAACTTATCGGAGCAGCCGAACCGTACGCCGATGTGGAATTGATAGACTTGGCAGTTGAATGCACCAAAGCCCTTGGCCTGACGGGGACATCCCTGCAGCTCAACTCGCTGGGCTGTTTGCAGTGCCGACCTGCCTACCGCAGCCGCCTGCTGGAATATCTCAACGATAACGCGGACCGCCTGTGTGAAAAATGTCGGGCGCGCATGCAGCACAACCCGCTCAGGGTGCTTGACTGCAAGATCGACGGTTGTATAGAAATTGCTCTGGCGGCGCCCAAAATGGTAGATTGGTTATGTACTGATTGTCGCGAGCATTTCCAAAAGGTTCAAATGGGTCTTGGACTTCTTGAGATTCCTTTTCAGCTCAATCACCGGATGGTGCGCGGACTCGACTACTACACCCGCACGACGTTTGAGGTGCTGGCGGAGGGCCTTGGGGCGCAGAACACCGTCACCGGCGGCGGCCCGTTACGACGGGTTAATCCAAACCTTGGGCGGGCCCGAGGTGCCGGCGATAGGTTTTGCCACCGGGCTCGATCGCGTACTCCTCAAGTTGAAAGAGCTTCGGCCTGCGCCGCGCGCCGCCCCCGGAGTTTTCATGGTCACCCACGGTGAGCACGGCTGGAAGGCGGCATTGCGAATAATGAGTGAATTAAGACGCGGCGGCCTACGGGTTGAGTCGGACGTGCGCGGGGGAAGCATGAAATCCCAGATGAAGCGTGCCGATCGCTCGGGAGCGCGCTTCGTTGTGTTGCTTGGAGAGGATGAAATCAGCGGAGGCACCGCAACGGTCAAAGACCTGTCTGCCGCCCCAGACGATTCGACCAAGCAGGTGAGAGTGCCAACAGCTGATCTCGGACGTTTCTTACGCGAACGCCTTAGTACATCATGACACAGGGTTATACGGGCAGAAGGGGACGCTATGGCGAACGACAGACCACGGGTAAAGGGGGCAGCCATTCTTGGCGGGATCGAGAGTCTGAAGAAAACCAAAGGAAGCGGGGCTGTTGACGCATTGTTATTGGAATTGCCTCATGAAATTCAAGACAAAATAAAATATAGAGGCATCGTGCAAAGCGGTTGGTATCCGCTCGATTGGCTGCTGCAGATACTTGCCGCCATTAAAAAGGTAACGGGAGGCAAACCTGAAATTCTAAGAGAGCTTGCATATATGACCATCACCGAGGCTCTCACTAAAGGCGTTTATAAATATGCTCGACTCATTCTTTCGCGAAAATCTATATTAAAACGAGCGCCATTCTTCTTCAATTCCTATGTCTATGACGCCGTCATGAAAATAACGGATGTGAGCACAACGAGCGGCCGGCTTCAGTGTACGAAGTGCACCGGGTTCAACCAGGATATGTGGGATGCGCTGATTGGGAGCGTTAAGGCGGTTATTGAAGTTCATAATGGTCATGTTACGAGTTTCACGGTGCACTCGGGAGGCGGTGACGGCGACGATATGATTGATCTCGAGATGGGATTTACGTGGAATATTGAAATGGACTGAACGTCTGTTAATTGGGTTCAAAATAAAGATTGTTGATCTTGCCTGCGTCGATGGTGATGGAGACAGTTTTCCTCAGGACTTAGGGTTGCCATCTCAACACCATCCATCTGGCGCGGTCACCGAACACCTTCTCGACAAAAACCGCTATTTCTTCCTTGTCGGCTTCTTCGCCGCGGGAACGGGGATAGCGATCTCCAAAGGTAAGGAATCAGGCGGCTCCAACGATAACTATTCGATCACGATCAAATGAAAACGACGGTAGCATGCCGTTAGCGCGAAAGTCACTTCCGCTGTCACATGGCAAACAGTTAACGCATTAAAAAGATTCCCCGGGTGTTTGTTGATTGACCACCTTGGGGACTGTCGGTTAGGCTCAACCGTAGGGATGTGAGCGCCTCATAGACATCTATACGGTACGAGGGGAGTCGTTGTGAAAATCGTCGTTGCCGGAGGAACAGGGTTCATCGGTGGTGCGCTGGTTGCCTTTCTCGCGGGGCAGAAGCACGAAGTCTGTGTCCTCACCCGTCGAACCAATGCGCCCTGTACCAATACCGCTTCTATCCGCTACGAACGCTGGGATGGTGCGGTCGCGGGTCAATGGACCAGAGCGGTGGACGAATGCGATGCGCTGATAAATTTATCCGGTGAGAGCCTCGCGGGAGGTAACTGGACCGAGGAGCGTAAAACGCGAATCGTTGAGTCCAGGGTACAGACGGCGACTCTGCTGGTCGAGGCCCTGCGAAATGCGAAGCGTAAAGAGCGAGTGCTGTTGCAGGCCTCAGCGGTGGGGTTCTACGGACATGGGGATGAGGAAGTCAATGACAACGGAGAGCCGGGTCACGGTTTTCTTGCCGACGTGTGTCAGGCATGGGAACAGCCGGCGCGCACACTAAACGGCAGCGACACGCGCGTTGTCTGGATGCGTAGCGGGGTGGTGCTCGATCGCGATGGTGGGGCGCTGCCGCTCATGGTGATGCCGTTTCGCTTCTTTGTGGGCGGTGTCGTGGGCACGGGACGGCAATGGTTATCCTGGATTCATCTGCAGGATGAACTCAGGGCCATTACCCACTTGTTGTCGCACCACGAACTGAGCGGGCCAGTCAACGTGACCGCACCATTCCCGGTGACCATGCGGGAGTTTGCTAAAACCGTCGCAAAGGTTCTCAGGCGACCGGCGTTAGTACCGGTGCCTTCGAGTATTATTAAGTTAACTTTCGGCGAACAGGGGCGTGAAATGGTGCTTTCCGGGGTTCGAGTCAAACCAGCGGCCCTGTTGCGCAGTGGTTTTGTTTTTGCTTTTCCTAAATTAGTGGATGCCTTGTCTCAGCTTTATGGCCGTGGCAATAAAAAACGATGACCATTATGTTCGAGGCTCGCTGAAGTCTTAATCCCGTTCGGTTAGAAAAACAATCACGACCAAAATGATGCGGGTTTAAGAACTTAGGCTCAAATTGAGCCAAGTGATCACATTGACCTATTCATTTTGAGCAACCGTATTGCAGCCATCAAAGATCCCTTCGGCCGCGATGATTCAGCGGGCATAGGCTCTACCCTTACAACGGGCGGCAGCTTGAACGATCCCTTGGGACTGATCGTTGCTTCAAACGGTCACATTCTGACGGTCAATGGCAATGATGGCTACCTGACCGAGATCACACGCCAAGGCGATCAGATCAACAAGACGCTGCTGGACAATACCGGCGGTCCGCCTCCGGGGGCTGGTACGCTATTTGGCTTGGCACTTGATCAAACGGCGGGTATTTATTTCGTTGATGACGGATCCAACACGCTGAATTTGTTGCACTGACCACCTTCTCTTACCCCCCAAAATGCACCAGTCTAAATGTGTTCATCAACCAAATTTAACTATTCATTTTGAACGGCGTCGATGAAACATTTGAAAAACGCGCACGGGCTCAACCCCTTACTATTTGTTGATTTAATCGATTAAAGGTAAACGTTTCTAGTCCTGGCGTAAATCTTGCTACTGATATCTAATTGCTGAATTGGCACAGGAGGATAGGTTTTTAAGAGAACAGATCCGTGAAAAAGGGGGTGGATGTATGGAAAATATAATCGCTACCGCTCGCAGTGTAGGTCGACTTAACACCTTGATCTGTGCCGCGCGGGCAGTGGGGCTTGATGAGACGCTTACCAATGCAGGGCCTTTCACCGTTTTCGCTCCCAACGACGAAGCCTTTGATAATCTCCCACCGGGAACTGTTGACTCGTTATTTAACAATATTCTACTGCTAAAAACCATTCTCAACTTACATCTTCTTTCGGGTGCTGTATTGTGGAACAATGTCCTCAGTATGAAATCCGCTCGCACGGTCCAAGGGCAACATATTACTGTTGACACAAAAAATGGAGCGATGGTAAATAAAGCCAAAGTTATTCGGGCGGATGTTATTGCCGAGAATGGCGTCATTCATGTTATCGATCGAGTGATTTTGCCTAAAGAGCTCGAGCAATTAGACTAACGATTCAACCGACCATCCCCCCAACTCCTTAACTACTCTCATGCAGGTGACGAGGAGTGAGGTGAGTACCTATGATGCCGATTGCCCCATTGATGATCGAGCATAGACTGATAGAGCGTTTGATTCGGTGCCTGGCCATTGAGGCTAAAAGAATTCAGGCCACCGGCAAAGCTGATGTCTTGTTCATCGACGACGCGGTCGATTTTATTAAAACCTATGCCGACCGCTGCCACCATGGCAAAGAAGAAGACATTCTCTTCCGAGATCTCGGCAAAAAGAATATTGCTCCGGAACACGAGAAGATCATGCAAGAATTAATCGATGAGCACGTGCAGGCACGAAGTATTGTTCGAGCGCTGGTCGATGTCAAAAAAAAGTACGCCCGAGGCTCACACAAGGCGGTTGCCGACATCGGGCGCCTGTTGGTTGAACTCGCCGAATTCTATCCGCGCCATATCGAAAAAGAGGACCGACACTTTTTCGTGCCGATCATGAGTTATTTTAAGAAAGAAGAACAAAGTAAGATGTTTGAGGAGTTCTGGCAGTTTGATCGCTCGTTGATCCACGAAAAGTACCAAAACATTGTGGAGCGACTAGAAGCTGAACTGAAGCATTCCCCCAACGAAATAAAGAAGTCTCGATTTACAAAAGCAAAGCAATAATTCCGGATTAATCGGATTACCCATTTTTGAGGCTAATGGCCACCCCGTCGCGCAGGGGAAGAATCACGGTTTGCAGCTGTGAATGCGTGAAAACCCTGTGATTGTATTTCTGAACGCCCCGGGTGGCGGCATCGACCCGTGTTCGGTGAACGTTTCCCTTCCATAGGGTGTTGTCGGAGATTAGTAAGCCTCCGGGGCGCAGAACTCTGATGGCCTTGTCGACTACTTCTGGGTAGTGTTCCTTGTCAATATCGTTGAAAACAATGTCAAATCGACCTCTGATGCGATCGATAATCGAGAGCGCCTCACCGTGGTGAAAGCGGGCCTTGGCAAGAAGCCCGGCGCGTTGTAAGTAGCGACGCGCGCTCATGAGGTTTTCCTCTGACCGGTCGGTTAAGTGCACCTCGCCGTTTTCGGGCAAAGCGCGCCCAAACCAAAGCGCCGAGTATCCATACCCAGAGCCAAGTTCGAGGACGCTCCTTGCCCGCATAGACCGCGCCAGAATAAAAAGGAGACGCCCCACGTGAGCGCCCACAATGGGGAAGCCCTCTACCCGGGCGCGGCGCTCCATTTCCCGTTGAAGCGAATCCGCGGCGGGCAGCAATTCTTCCAGGTAGCGTTCGATCTTCGGATCCACGATCATCACCGCATCCTCCCGTTGCTCTCGTCATTGCAACATTCGATCCTAACCCAATCGTGATGGGCAACGTTGCCCTTGATGAGTGGGTATTCTCGCTCGGGAATCTGTCAAATCGAATGCGTATTGAATGATAGAAGGCAAAGATAGTGCCAATCCACGATTTATAAGAAAGGGTGGAAAAAATAGGGTGAAGCCCGTCGGTAGGTTGGAGCCTGTAGAATAGATCAATATTTCAAAGTTAACGGGCTGGTTGATAAGATTTCTTTAGATTTGTCTATATATACGGCCGATGTTACGGGGCGATTTCGCGAACACTTCCTTTTTTGTAGAGCAGGCCGTTGGTGCTGACCTCGTCGCTGCGGAAGTAGACGGTTATGTTGGGTTTGTGGGTCTCGGAGCCCAATCGGTCGGAGGCGGCGGTAAGTTTCATCGCCGGATCGATACCGGTCGCGCACGGCGTCATGCCCTTGCCGAAGAAGGTGCCGTCGTCGATGGCCTCGTTGATTTTCACCCATTGACCTCCGTCTTGGCCATCGCTCTCGTCGATCCACAGCTCCTGCTTCACATTGCCGTCCGGCAGATCGTAAACGGCATGCTTGTAGCCGATCCAGACGTTTTTAGGTAACCCATTGCTCCAATAGGTCTTGTTGCCCGTGGTGGTCGAGTCCGGATGTCTTGTTTCTTTCTCGAAGTCGATGTGTCCGTCCTGACGCATGCGAGCGTTGAGGCCACGTGTGTCGCACAAGTTGACCTCTTCATTGCCGATGGTGCCGTGGTCGGTGCGCGCCAGCCCCGCCATGCCCGCCCAGGCGTGCGCGTTGTCGTCAGCCACGCGCATGAAGTACATGGTCATCTCGACGTTACGCCACTGATCGACATGCGCAGGGTCGTGCACGTACATGCGCGGAACACTGCCGCTGATTTTGAGCACTCCCATTCCATCGGTCGAATAACTTCCGCTGCCGTGATCGGCGTCGAACCAGCTGTCGTTGGGGTCGATGCCCGTGAAGTTTCTGGCTATCCCGTTATCCCATTTTGAGAACCATTCCTTGCCGCCGGAGATGGTCGGGTAAAGCTCCTTGATGCCGAAACGATCCACGGTGCCACCAAGATTTTGACAGCTCGTTATATCCGCGCAGGCGCCTTTGCTACAGCATCCCGAGATACAATCGCCACCACCGACACAGACCTTGCCGGTATCGCATCGAGGACAGTTCCCGCCGCCGCAATCGACGTCCGTCTCGACCACTTCGCGCACGGTCCTGACGATGGTCCCGGTTGCCGCGCGCAGTTCGAGCCAGGCAAGGAATGCGTCGAGAGTCGTCGGATCAACTTGATAGGTGTTGCAGGAGGAGCAGATGTGGTGGAAGGTAAAGATCAACCAATCGCCGCCGTGCGCCTCGGCGCCAGTGACGGCGTTTTTGAGATCGGCGAGCGTCCAGGTATCCTTCACCGAACTGGGTGATCGAATCATGAACGGATCTCGTGACGGGATGGTTTCAGCATAGGCACAATCGCTGCAACCGTCGGGCGAGATGATGCCGCCGATATCGCGCGCTGACGTATACCCGCAACCGGCAACAACGATTTCTGTTGTTGAATCGGCGTCACCGAAGGGATACGCGAAATCCATGGCGGCAAGCCCGTGCGTTAGAAGCGCAGTCCGATCGTCGCAAATCTGATGCTTTTGGTCTGCAAGAGAGAGCGTCGTGAGGTGGAGGTGGTCAATGGTGTGGCCGGCGATTTCATGTCCGGCGGTCTGAAGACCGAGCAGATCCGACCAGGTAAGGAACGAGGCCGTACCCACACGACCGGTCGGTATGTAGAAAGTGCCGTGCATGCCATGCGCGGCGAGCATCGGTATTGCGGCAAGTTGATCCGCGTTGGCATCATCGAAGGTCAGCGAGACGATTGTCATGCCGCGGGAGGCTACAGGCGCAGCGAGCAAGAAAATCGCGGTTACAATCCACGACTGAAGAAAACGGTTAGAGATTGATGAGAAAATTCCTTTAACAGGTGAAAGAATGTTCCTTTGGCTTATGGTATTGATTATAGGCATGGTAGTAGCTCCTCATGCGCACATCTCCATTGAGGTACCGTTCACCTGCCCCCTTGGTTCTGCATCTGCCTCTACGCCTCCACAACATTTCCTCCATCTCGCGGAACGCAATGACGCGAGTCAATGACCAGATCCGCATTATGAGCAACAAGATCATAGTCGATATTTTTATGATTAGTGACCACCACCACACAATTGGTCGCTTGCAGCAAGCTCTCGGTCAGCGGCACTGATTTCAGGTCAAAGTTGAACTTATGCATCGGATGTAATGCCGGTACGTGCGGATCATGGTAGAGCACCCGAGCACCCTTGCCCTGCAGAAGATCGATAATTTTCAGCGCCGGGCTCTCGCGCATATCATCAATGTCGGGCTTATAGGCGACACCTAAAACCAATACGCTCGAACCGTTGAGGCTCTTTCGTTTTTGGTTGAGGGCCTCGCCAATCCGTTCGACCACGTGGTACGGCATGTTGGTGTTGATCTCGCCGGCCAGCTCGATAAAGCGGGTCCTGAAATCAACCTGACGCGCCTTCCAGGTAAGGTAGAAAGGATCGATCGGTATGCAGTGGCCGCCCAGTCCCGGTCCGGGCCAAAAAGCTTGAAAGCCAAAAGGCTTTGTCGCCGCTGCCTGGATAACCTCCCAGACATCAATGTTCAACCGCTGGGAAACAAGTTTGAGCTCATTGACCAACGCTATGTTCACCGCCCGATAAATATTTTCGAACAACTTGACCATTTCAGCGGTGCGGGCAGAGGAAACCGGCACTATGTTATCAACGGCGGCGCCATACAGCTTCACACCAGCCTCCCGACAATCAGGCGTCAGACCGCCGACAATCTTGGGAATGTTTTTCGTGTGAAAATTTGGATTGCCCGGATCCTCACGCTCGGGGCTAAATACCAGGAAAAAGTCCTTCCCTGCCACAAGTCCAGATCCTTTTTCAAGAGCCTGTCTGCAGAGTTCATCGGTCGTCCCCGGGTAGGTGCTTGATTCAAGTGAAAACAACTGACCTTTTTTCAGATATGGCGCAACGGCTTTGGCGGCGCCCTCGACAAAAGATAGGTCAGGCTCGCGGCTGTCGTTGAGCGGGGTTGGAACACACACGATAATTGCATCGACCTCTTTGATGTTACTGAAGTTGTCGGTAGCCAAAAGCAGTTTTTTCTGAACCAAGGAAGAAAACGACTCGGCGGGAATGTGCTCGAGATAGGATTTACCCTCATTCAGAAACGTTACTTTCTTCGTATCGTTGTCGAATCCTATGACCCGATAACCCGCCCGGGCGAATGTTATCCCGAGCGGCAGGCCAACATAACCAAGTCCAATAATACCAATAACAGCTTGCTTCGCTTCAATCTTATTGATGAATGATTGCAACATATGGACCTCCTCATTAATGAAGTAACCGCGTTCAAAAGTTTGCACTCACGTTGGCATTGCCACACCCTTCGTGAGCGTGTTTTCGTCACGAAGGATCTTTTTGAGGATGCTTAACGATTTTTTGTTAACTCAATCTAATACCTCTCGTAATAACGTAAAGAGCTTGCATTATCTTTTTGCTTTCACCGTGTACGCTCATGAACCCTCCTCTGGCGCCCCAGTTTTTGGAGCGCCCTCAAGAATAGTTTTGAGATCCTCGACCTGCGTACTCAGGTACTCTTGGGTGGCAACGACTCGAACGAGCTCGAACCAAAGGTCATCGGTAAACCGCTTCGCTCGATCGGCATCCATGTACACCACACGTTTGAGGCGCGCCTCGATTTCCGCTCGGAGAGCAGTCGCGTCCTTAAGACCGGCCTCTTGCGTCTCGAGCAAGCCACGCAACTTCATCAGCGTCTGATTGACGCGTTCATAGGCGCCATCGGACTGTCGCATCGTCCATGCCTTCCGAGACTCGACGGCGCGCTCGTCCGCTCCTGACTTGAAGAGCATTCCAAGATTGAAGCTGAGCAATAACTCGCCGTACACCGGCACGCTCTCGCGCAGGTGCCAAATGTTCTCGTATCCCCCATTGATCGAGATGTCCCAACCTTGTACACCTCTGAGAGAAGCCTCAATCGATTCCACCTGCGCCTCGGCACGAATATGGCGCTGCATCAACTCTTCCAAAGAGATCGAACCGTCAGGGCTTGCTTCTGGAAGGCGAGCCATTTGCTCCTTGGCGTCTGAAATGGCATTGCGCATCATTTCGATTCGAAGCTGAGTGGCGTTTACGTCATCGATGGTGGCTCGAGACTGCTCCACAGCGGCACGTTTTGCCGACAATATCTCAAGGGCATGCGGTATTGACTTCTCGTACACCGCCACCTTGGCCAACAACGCCCGCCGGGATACCCCTTCCTTGTTCGTTTCGGCGAAAGCGGTAAGCGTGCTCAGTGCCCGGTAGCGTTCACACTCGGCGCGTGCCTGGTCGCGTAACAGCAACCCTTGTCGGAGCTTAGCGATGCTATATTGCAACCCCACTGACGCCCGTAAGTGCGGCTCCAGCAACTTTTGGTTCACCACCACCGCTTGGCTGGCCGTAGCGCGCAGTATACCATCCTGGCTGACGATGCTCGGGGCAAGCAGGAGGGCTCTTTCCGAGTCGGCGACGGCATCGACGTACCGGCAGTAAGCTGCGATTCCTTCATCATCGCTTCGCTTTGGAGCGTTCGCTTCGACTGTTGGTACCACCGCCGCCGCGGCATTAACCGCTTGGGCCAGAAGAACGATAACGGCAAAATTCATATTTGATAATCTCCATTCATCCGCGACCCGGTTTGGCCTTAGCTCGATCCGATGCCAGGAGTTAATCACCACCTGATTCGACCGAATGGCAGTGATCGGTCATCGCCGAGATCTGACCGGTCGGTAATGCCGGTGATCCAACCGAGAGCGTGAAATCCATCGCGACGTTATCGGTGCGAATGCCGATCGGGCCGTCAAACGTCATCGCATCGCTTCCCAGTTCACCTATCCAGACAGGCTGGTTGTCAACCTCTACGCGGATGGTCTCGCCATCGAGCAATGCCCGCAACCGGTGGCTGCTGCCTTCGGTTAGCATCGGGACCGGCCAAGACTTGGCCGGTTTCACGATGCGGTAGCCCCCGTTTGTGCATTCCGCATATCTTTTGAGACCAGGATTGTACTTAACCTGTACCGTCACTTTTTGCTCGGGAATGATACGCCACATGACATACACCAGATTGCAGCCGTTCTGCGCCCGTAGCTTAAGCCCGAGCTGACGGCGCTGCAGGCCTGACGACAGGTGGATCGTTTTACTGGTCGGTCCCCGATAGGAGAAGGTGAGCTCCGCTGCCCGAGAGTTTTGCCCGTACATCACTGCCCGCACTGAGGGTGCGTCAATCCGGAGTTGTCCCGAAGGCAGGGATTCTATGGATCCGCTGGTCACACAGAGATCGGCGGCGGCAACCGGCCGGAACGCCACCTCAGCGGCCGCGGCCGTGGATCGATCAAAGATGATCCCCGCGCTCCAGGCCACGACCGCTCCGACGAGAGTAACTATTGAACCGAGGGACACTGCCTGTTCTCCTTGTGGCTCAGTACACGACGACACTGATGGACGGCGATACCGCCGAGTTGCCGGCTGCATCGTCCGCCTCGACATAGATCGTGTGAGATCCCTTGGTCGTCGTGGTAGTATCCCAGTGCCATTGTAACGGCGTCGTGGTGCGGGTGCCGAGCTGTTTCCCGTCGAGGAAGAAGCGCATACGATACACACCGACATTATCGGTGGCACTCCCGATAATCGTGGTTGTTCCGGTGACTTGAGCTCCGTTAGCCGGAGCCACCACCGTCACGTTGGTTGGGCTAACCGTGTCTATCTGTATGGTCTGGAAATGTGGAGTTTCTGCATTACCGGCCACATCCCAGGAGGCAAAGCCCAGGGTGGCCGTCTGCGACAGCGAGAATGGACTAGCATAGAGCAGGCTGTTCGCCGTGGGCGCCGAGCCGTCCAACGTATAGCGGGTCGCGGCGACTCCGGACTGCAGATCGATTGCGGAGAGCGTCACGGTCACGGGTTTATTGTACCAACCGCTGCCGCAGGTCGTTCCATTGCACGCGATGGTCGTCACGGGAGGCGTCGTGTCGGGCGGTGGTGGGTTGCCTACCGTCACCATGATCGAACTCTGAGCCTCGTTACCCGCCAGGTCAATGGCGCTTGCCGTGATCGCAGTGTTCGGGTTTGTCACCGTGGTGGTGTCCCAGGGCATCGTGTAGGGTGGTTGCGATATCGAGCCTACCGCCGTGCCATTGATGAGAAAATCGACGTCAGCGATGCCGCCGGCGTCGCTGGCGCTGGCTGAGAGCGTCACCGTTCCGGTAACAATGGCTCCGTTGAGCGGCGATGTGATCGTTACCGTGGGAGGCGTGGTGTCGGTGTCGGTCAGAGAGAAGTTATCCGCGGTGACGGATCCGACGCCGTAGAGACTGAGCGAAATACTGATGGCGGTCGCCCCGGTTGGCAGGGCAGGCACGGTCCACGTTCCTTGGGTGTATGTTGCGGAGGTCGGAAGCAGCGGACTTTGCGCCCACCAGACCCATCCGCCGGCGGCGTTGCGGTAAAAGGCGACAAAACGTTGTTGGGTGCCGGTCGCCTTATACCAACCGGTGGCCTGGTAGCTGTGTCCGGGATAGGCCGTTGGAGCGCAGGCTCCCAAGTCCTGGGTCGAGAGGATCCGCCGGCCGCCCGAGGTGAAACTGGTAATCTGCATTTGTTCCGCCCAGGCGCCATCTTCGGCATCGTTGGTCCGCGCAAAAGAACCGGTGTTTGTGCCGAAACTGCTCAACTGCCAGCAATCGGGAATCCCGTCCGCAGGGTTGACATCAAGCTCCATAGAAGGGTTTGTGAGCAAGTTTCCACCCGCTAACGGTGGTGGCGGCGGCGGCCCATTCACGAGCGGTTGCACCGGGCCACCGATAACATCTCCGATGGTCTTGACCACCGTCCCCGAGGCGCTACGCGGCTGCAACCAGTCGAGAAACGAAGTGAGCGTCGCGGCGGAGACCGAGTAGTCGGTGCCACAGCTGTCGCATACGTGGTGGAAGACAATCTGCACCCAGCCGCCGCCGTTCTGTTCCGCCTGTGTAACATAGGTTTCCAAGTCATTGAGGGTCATCCAGTTTTTCACGGAGTCGGGCGTTTTCGTGTGATAGAGGTCGCCCGGTGGAATGGTTTCGGCTAAGGGACAACCAGAACAACTTCCCGGCGATAGAATATCGCCGATACCGCGTGCCGAGTTATACCCGCACTGAGCGACAATCTGCTCGGTGACAGGGTCGGTGTCGCCGAAGGGATAGGCGAAATTGCGGACCGAAAAGCCGAGGTTCGAGAGGGCCACACGATCGTCGCAAATCTGGCGCTTCTGCTCGTCGTCAACGAGGGTGGGTAGATCGGGGTGACTGACCGTGTGCCCGGCGATTTCGTTGCCGGCTTGTGCCACTTGCTGCACCTGAGCCAGGGTAAAATAGCCGCTGAGGCCGATCCGGCCGCTGTTTATTAAGAAGGTGGCATGCATGCCATGAGCCGTCAGGATATCCAGCGCTTGAAATTGATCCTCGGTTTCGTCGTCAAACGTCAGGCTTACCACCGTCTGGCCGTATGCGGCCAACGGCGCGATAAAGGTAAGTACCACCGCAAGTGTCGCAAGGTGCCCAAGATTTGGTCTATCATTGCTTTTATTCGTGCTCGTCATTTCAATACCTTCCCTTCATAGCCGTTCCCGCTCTCGTAATTAATCGCTAAAAGAGGAGCGGAGGTCGGCTGAGAAAAAGAATGCTTTCTTTCGCCGTTTGCGGGCTTTTAAGATCCAGGCGCACCATCAAGCCGCGTTCATAACTCGCGTGGAGAGGGTGGCGGCCCTGAACCTCGCCTTCAAGCGTTTCGACTACTTTCCCGGCCTTTCGACAAAAGACGAGGCCGAGCCGGCACTCGTACACCGAAACATTGGGGCGCACTCCCTGTACGTTGTCATAGGGAACAAAAGCGATATTGAGATTTTCGTCGACCGCTTTCAAATAGGGTGAATTATGAATTTCTTTTAGAATCCGATCATAGCGGTCGATTGAAACGTCAAGGGCCGACAGATTCTGTACATGGACGTCGCGGGTATTGCGCGCGTTGGCAAGCTCGGTTATCGAGTGCGTGTGGTCCTCCTTGATGTGAAGAACCTGGTAACTAAGATCGCCAGTTGGCGGCAGCGGGGTTCCATTCTCCAGCGCGGTCTGAATCAGTTTTAATGAAGCAATATTGCGCTGCACCTCGGCCATGCGATTGTAAAGTGCAACCTGGTTTTCCTCCAATGAGAGATTAGAATGGAGGATCTCAGCAAGATGGTAGTTTACCGCGGTGTACTCATCCTGGTCGAGCAGGTGAGCGTCGTAGAGTTCCCGAGCCTGCTGGCTGGATACCGTGGCATACTTGCGGCTCTCCCGTTCGATTTCGTCCTTTGAGCGAACATACTGTGCCTTGAGACCGTTGAGTTTCTCAAGCTCGTTCACAGCGGCCGCCAAGTCCATCTTTAACCGCCAAGCGGAAACTAGCTTGGAATGCCTCGTCGGTGGTGATAAGGCGATTGTCTTCCTCAAGCTGACCGAGTAACTCTATGCGTTGCGCGATCAGCTTGTCCCGTTGGCTTGCTTGTTCGGCCTCCTGCGCGTTGAGCGCCAGCACCCGCTCGTCGGCTCGTGAGATGATGGTCGGCGTGATCCAGCTGTGGTTCACGAAGAAGATATGTTAAGTCCGATGTATCCAACGAGGCCTAATAAAATCACCGTCAGGACGGCGAACCCAACCGTCTTGTAGAGAGAGACGATCAGCTTATTGAGTAAGGCGACGTTGATGTTGATTAACTGCATGTTGTTGCTCCTATGCCGAATCAAGCGGCTTTTGCCTTACCCAACGAACGGCCGGAAACCGGAGCCGCTGTCAGCAAAATACGAGCCGGCGCCAACGGCCTGGCCGCCTGGTGGCTGCGGGTTTCCCAGTTGCTGGAATCAAGGGTGAACAGGGCGAGCGGCGTCAGGAGTACATAGGTGACCGGCATCATCACCGCCATAGAAAGAGAAACCATATTGGATGGACCTGGTACTGCTTAGGGATGATCGATCGACGCACGGTGTAGACGCTCGCTATGCCTCCGAGGACCAATACGTGGAATACTCCCAGTTCCCAAAATGACTCGTTGATAAGCTTCTCGACGACCATCAGCGGATAGGAGAGCAGCACCGCTCCCATCGACAAATAGTGGACGCATATCAGCGGATGGAGTCTCCAGGCGTGGGAGATCCCGCCGATGAAATCCACGATGTTGGAGCGCCTCCAGCGAAGTTGCTGGGAAAAGTATTTGGAGATCGTATTCGGCGCTATCGTAAAACAGAGCGCATCCATGGTGGAGACGGTTCGGTAACCGGCTTTCACGATTTGCCGAGTCAGAAAACGATCTTCGCCGTACGTAATAGGCACGCCGAAGATCGTGCGATTCTTCAAAATCGGCTCGAGTTCGATCAAAACGCTGCGGCGAAAAGCAGAGAGGCAGCCCGACAGACACATCACCGAACGGAAGGAGCGCTCGAGGTTCTTGAGAAAGTCATAGCCGATATGATACTTGACCGCCTGCATACGGGTAAGCCAGTTTTCGTGCGCATTAGAAACGAGGACACGGCCTCCCACCGCTGCGATATCTGGTTCCGTAAAACGCTCCACCAGCCGACGCACCGCCTGCCGATCCACCACCACATCCGAGTCGACCGAGACGATGATCTCGGAATCGCTGGCGCGGACCATTTGAGTGATGGTCAATCGTTTTCCCATGTTGTACGGATTGCGGATCACGCGGACCCGTTCGGGGTTCTCGGCTTGCGCCTGCAGCGCCCATTGATAGCTGTCATCCGTGGAGCAGTCATCCCCCACCATCACCCGCAGCTTCTCAGGCGGGTAGTCTTGCTGCAATAAGCTACGAATCGTATCGAGGATCCCGCGGCCCTCATTGAAAAGAGGGGTCACCATGGTTACGGTTGGTTCGTAATCGGACACTTTATCGTCAAAAATCCATCGTCGGACTTTCTTGAGATAGAGTCCAAGAATGTAGCGGTTGAAAAAAACCACTAATATCAAAAGGTAGATAGGAATATCCATCACGACTCACTCCTTGGTGTCGTTTTCAAAATCCGTGATTTTAAGATGCCTAAAAAAGCGTTATTACATTCCTAAAACTTATTCGAACTCAGGCGCTCGAATCTGCCCGAGTTTTTATTTCGACTCCTTTTTTATGTTGAGTACCTTTTATGTTGAGCACCAAAACGACCTTTCCGTTATTCGAAAATCGTTACCCTGAAACTAATTCCCAGGTTCTTTAATCTGTTAGCCGTATCTTCGATCATGACCTTTGCAAGCCCTCGAGGACGCTCGAAGCAGTACAACTGAAATCGAAACGGGCTGAGCATGGAATCTGGAAAGTCCCGCGCCATGTCGCCGGAGAATGCATATTCAAGATAATTAAGCACCCTGTCCTGAACCTGCAAAAGTTGTTCTCGCGTTGAATCTCGGTTGAGATCCTCGACCAGATGAAAAACATATTCTCTGTCTTCGGAATCAAACGTAACCAGTTTGGTAACATCCTGCTGATTCGTCCTGTTATTCCCATGAGGCATTAGCGATTCATTCCCATGAGGCATTGCCGATTTTCTTGGCTGTATGGATAAATTCATAGTATGTACCTCCCTGGTTAATAATGATTACTGAGTGATTACCGTTCCCGGCATTCCAATGTTCACGTGAACCTTACAGTGGTATTTGACGGTTTCTGCCGCCGTAAACGTGTGTTGAAATGTTCCGCCAGTCCCGAGCGATCCCGAGTCGAAGGTTTCGGGCGCACCGGTATCACTGGTGACTGTATGCGTCGGCATACCGGTGTTCGTCTTGGTCACCGTGTCACCCGCTGCGATCTTGATACATGATGGATCGAAGCTGAAATCTTTCACGGTCACAGACGTAGTGGCAACCGCATTTCTGGCGGTGCAGCCAGAGGTTCCATTGGAATAACCACAGCTTACCAGGAAGGCTGCCGCAACCAATACACCAACCAGTCGCATCGATAAGTTTGGCGCGAAGTCTATTCGATACTCTTTTATTTGTTCTCGTAGATTCATTTCAGCATCGCATGTAAAAAGTTCTACTTCTCGTTACAAAACCGCTTTTCACCGGCGTATGCTTCTC
Organism: uncultured delta proteobacterium; assembly: GCA_963754925.1. GTDB lineage: Bacteria > Myxococcota > B64-G9 > B64-G9 > B64-G9 > CAVWHX01. Next base: position 324,104 of record CAVWHX010000007.1, on the reverse strand, counting down.
CGGTTATCTTTAACGACAACTTACTCATAGCAATAGTGATGCCAAAATCTGATATATCTGGAATCACATGGGCATAATCACTTGATATTACGCCTAGATTCTTTAATCCTTCATTCGTTCACAAGGTCGGTCAGCGACTCCAAACGACTCTGGAGATATTAAATCGATTGGCTACTTTTGAGTCATCAGCTCGAAACTGGCTGTTCATTTTGGGTGTTTTTCGCTAAATATCTTCGGTTAAGTATTAATAAAACCGTTACCAATTATAGTTTTTTACGTCGGCATACTTCGTGCTTGTTTTTATCTGAACATTTATAGATGGAACAGGAGGTCGATGCCACAGGCAAAATTTCAAAGTACGGTTAATCAGAACGACGTGAGTCAATTAAACAAAGTAAAACTGAAGCAATCAAACGAGGAGGAGAACATGAAATCGAAGAAATATTTAATTTCTGCGTTTCTGATTCTGGGAGCACTTGGGCTCGCGGCGAACGTAATGGCTGCAGAACCGAAAGCAATGGAGTATCGTGGCGATATCATAGACGGCATGTGTCTCGGCGCGCATCAAGACCCGGCAGCGCTCAAGGAATTTGTGCCAACACACACCAAGGAGTGTGTCTTGAAGCCGGAATGTCGGAAAAGCGGAATGAATCTCTACCAAGAAGACGGTACGGTTCTGAAGTTCGACAAGGCGAGCGACAAAAAGATCATATCGTTTTTGGAGAAAAAAGATTCGAAACTACAAGTAATCGTAACCGCCAAGAAGAAAGCGGACAATACGTACTCGTTGGTTTCAATCAAGAACCAGTAAAACTCGCTCATGGTTGGTTCCTTCGCTATGATGCGAAGAGCCCAGCGAGAAAAAGCCCGGATTTTTCGATCCCTATCATGGCGGTAGCGGTTAGTCTTTCGAACCGCACATGCATAGTCGTCAAGGGAATCTCCGATCCGGGCTTTTTCACTACAACCACACCAAGTACCCGAACAACAACGATCAAGTGAATGATGGCAGCTCACCTCGCCTGGATCCATCGGTTTGCATTCCATGGTGCCCCACCTTCTCAACGTTCCAAATAAAAAATATCCTTGACAGTTTTTTTGAAAATATAATATTCTACTTCCGCTGCAGCATAGAAGTTAGGTTATCTTAGATAAGATAGTAATAATACTAACCAGTTATTGATATGTTGGTGGTTGTGAATCGCTACTTTGATGCTGATTAAGTAAACCTAGGAATAAATGATTCTTTACAATTTTTATTACTTTAGAATATTCTAATCAGGCTGCAGCATAGAAGCAATGTTTTATCAGATAAGATAGCAATAATATTATTTAGTTATGGGGTATTATGGTTACTGATCCGCTATGGCGATGCTTATGGATCGGTGGCATTAAACCATGAACGGAGGGAATTTTATAATGTAAACCGCAAGAAAACCAAGAGGAGGTAGACAATGACGTCGAAAGTTTTGCGATCTTTGGGGTATGTTTCGTTCATCTGGATTGTCGCAGGTTGTGGTTCCAATTTGAAAAATCAAGATAGCGATTTCCTTTCTTCTACTTGCCAACGTACTAATATTGCTTCTGTTTCTGCCAGCACTAACGATGGTAATGTTCCTTCAAACGTCCTGGATGGAAATTTATCGACCCGCTGGTCTGGATACGGCGCCGGCGCCAATATGACGGCTGATCTCGGTGCGCCGACTTCTGTCTGTGGAGTTGGAATTGCTTGGTATAACGGAAATAAAAGAACAAACAGTTTCACCATCTCATTATCTGTCGATGGAAGCAATTTCAACACCCTTTATACAGGCAAGAGCAGCGGTCACACAACGGCGATCGAGAATTATTCATTTGTGGTACAGCAGGGTCGCTATGTTCGGATAACGGTAAATGGAAATTCGGATAATCTCTGGGCCAGTATTGCAGAGCTTCGCCTGTACGCTTCCACGGGATCAAGTGGTATCACTGTTTATGCGAGCACTGACGACGGCAACGTCCCTGCAAACGTCCTGGATGGAAACCTCTCGACTCGTTGGTCCGGTTACGGTGTCGGTGCTAACATAACGCTCGATCTTGGCACCCCGACCTCTGTCTCTGAGGTTGGAATTGCTTGGTATGCCGGAAACACGCGAACAACTAAATTCGTTATTTCCACCTCTCTCGATGGAAGCGTTTTCAACACGGTCTACTCGGGCACGAGCAGCGGTAAGACAACGGCGATCGAGAAATATTCGTTTGCTTTACAACAAGCCCGCTACGTTCGAGTTACGTGCAATGGCAACTCGGAAAATCTCTGGGCCAGTATCACCGAGCTCAGCGTTGCCGCTTCCTCTGATACGCCTCCTAATCCTCCGCCGACCGACAATCCTCCGCCGACCGGCAATTCTCCACCGACTGATAATCCTCCGCCGGCGGCAGGTACCGATCGTTTCGGCATCAAGGAGCTTTACCCGACCATCTCCGGCGGCAAGGAATGGTTCTCAAAATGGGATAACGGGATAGCCAGAAACTTCACGGGCATCGACCCCAACGACAGCTGGTTCGACGCCGATCACGGCAGCGGAAGTTATTCGACCGATGGAATGGGAGTGCTCAAAATCAGCGGCAGTGTTCCGCGCATGTACGTGCACGACCCTGCGCATGTCGATCAGTGGCGTAACGTCGAGATGACCATGTACTTCATGCGCGTGGCTGACGACAACGCGCACGCCTGGGCGGGCATGGCGGGGCTGGCGCGCACCAACCACGGCACCATCGGCAATGAAGAGGTCAACTTGTGCGACACACGTGGCCTCAACGCTCGCATGCGTCAGGACGGACACATCGACTTCGAGAAAGAAACAAGACATCCGGACTCGACCACCACGGGCAACAAGACCTATTGGACCGGCGGGTTGCCGAAAAACGTTTGGATTGGATATAAACACGCGGTCTATGACCTACCGGACGGCAATGTGAAGCAAGAGCTGTACATCGACGAAACCGATGGACTAAACGGCGGAAATTGGATTCAGATCAACGAAGTTTTCGACGACGGCACCTTCTTTGGGACGGGCATGACGCCGTGCGCGACCGGTATCGATCCAGCGATGAAACTTACCGCCGCTCCCGACCGATTGGGCTCCGAGACTCACAAACCCAACATAACCGTCTACTTCCGCAGCGACGGGGTCAGCACCAACGGCCTGCTCTACAAAAAGGGAAGCGTTCGTGAAATCGCCCCGTAGATCGGTGGTTCATGAAAAATGGTGACGCCCGGCGGGGACATTGGTTAAGACATAAACAACCCTGCGGCAAAGAGACCGGATACTATAACCCCGAGCATACCCAGAATAGTTAACCTACCAATCCAAACGTGTATCTTCCTCAAGGGGATTTTGGATCCCGGTTTTTTCATCATAACAAAACCCAACGTGGGGACCAGGAAAGTTAAAACCGTAACCGTCAGTCCATACCACGCGTGGGGGATCTCGAAGTGTGGTTGCTGTTCGACTAACAGCATGTAAGAAACCGACCCAAATCCCATCAACATCAGAAATGGGCTTACCACACCGAGCGTTTGGTGTTTGGGCAACCAAAAACGGTCCTGCGATTTGTTACGGGCGATGAACATGCCGATAATAAGCAGGATGGTGGTAAACGACATAACGGCTGCATGGACTGGCCAATTGGCAGGAATCGTGTTTGCGCCGATCACTTCCTTGACTTCTTGAACGGTTTCCACTGATTCGTCTGAGTTGGCCTGGTGAGGTTTTTGTGCTGCGTTGATCGGTGTCGAAGCCAGCCAGTGCATGCAGGCCAACAACACCACCGACAACTTGATAATCTCGGTCATAGTTTTTCTCCAAAGGCGGTGTCTTGAATTAACGACTTCTCCGATTATCCATGGTAACAAATCGAGATTGTGTTTAACATCTTCGCAAAATGACAACATTAATGGCGATCTGTCAAGACGTAGGATATCTATCTATTTTATCCCGAGAAATACCCCGTACTTAACCCTGTTTTTTCGGTAGGCTTGCCGCATGAGTCTTATGCGTCTGGTAACTTTCAAGCCCTTCAATCCGACGGTAAGAGGTATCCGAACGAATGAGTAGGCATCACCAACCCATGATATGCCGATGTCCCAACTTCTTTGGACATAGGATGTCCAATCCTCGGCTGCGGCAAGGTGAAATCCACTCGATTCAATGGTGTGACGGTAGTAATCGGGTGAGGGCATATAGGGGAGATCGAATGCTTTGCATACCTTGCGGTACGCACGCGCTTCTCGGCCTTCATATTCATCACGATCGGAACACCGGGTTGCGATGATGAGCCTTCCATTCTTCTTGAGGACCCGATGCGCCTGTCTGATAAACAATGCTTTGTCATAAAACTGCTCGCAACTTTCGAGCGACCATACGAGATCGAATGATTTATCGGGAAAGATTGAGAGGGAATGGGCATCTTTTTTTCTAAAATTTCCGTTGCTGACGCCAGCGCGATCGGATTCCTCCACCGCTAGTCTCACCTGAACTGGACCGAGAGCGATGCCCTCGACTCGCGCGTCATAATTTTTAGCCAGATACCTGCTGCCGCCGCCGATGCTGCTGCCGGCATCTAGGATCGATTCGCCGTGCTCTATTTTTGCGATAATTGCCAGCTTTTCAATAAGTTTTTCCTGCGCTTCAAGCGGGGTGATGTTTCCACCGTCTTCATAATAACCATGGTGGATATGCGGTCCCCATACCTGTTGCCAACCATCTGAAACAAGATTCCAAAATGCGACGATTCGCCTCATGATGCCTGTATGGTCATCAATAATCGGCGTATCGGTTCGTATCGCGAACGGCGATATATTATTTCGCCACGCGTTGAGCGCCCCAACGGTTTGGTCCGGATAGGCAGATAAAAGTTTTTCTAAACCTTTAACTCTAAAAGATTTGTCCAGTGATGAGCATGATTGTTGCAGTGCATCTTTTGTTAACATGGGATGAGAAGACTGCAAATCTCGTACCCATGCGCCCATTATAATTTCCTTGTTGTTTAATGGATTTTTGGTTCAACTATAGGCAGCAAAATTAGCTGACATCTTAAATAGATGGTTCAAATTAGGCGGGTGAACCTTAACCTGCCGCTTGAGGAAAAGTGAAACACTATGGCAAATCGTCGCGAATTTCTAAAAGGTTTGGTTGTGGCTACCGGTGGGCTGGTACTGTTGAAATCGTCTAACGTTTTTGCCAAAAAATTTGCAGTACCGCTTGAGAAAGTCGAGAAGCTCAAAACAGTGGGCGGTTCTATGGTGCTCAAGGTAAAAGACTTGAACATTCTCTTCATTCGCGATTCAGAAACGACCATTCGAGCGCTCGATCCCGTGTGTACCCATCTACACTGCATCGTAGCCTACAATAATCAGGCAAAGAGAATCGATTGTCCGTGCCACGGTTCAAAATACGATCTCGATGGGAATGTAATTCACGGTCCAGCCGCAAAACCGTTGAAAACGTATGAGGCTTCAATCGCCGGCGATCGCATACTCTTGAACGTATAACGACCGATTCTTCGTTTACTTTTACCCTGTTATAGCTCCTACTGACGATGCATCGGCCTCTCCCAAATGTGGGTGTTGCGAAAGTCCATGGGGGTCATTCCCGCTTTCGCGGGGGTGACAGGTTCTTCGACTTTTGCCACACCCTCAAAATTGGGAGAGGAAAGGGTTTTGTTGCTTCGAGTCAGGTTTGCGATTTAGGGGGAGCTGTCCTCTGGCTTGGCAAGCTCCGTTGACTGTTGGTCCTCGATATCAACCTCGAAATTGATGAGAAAGGTGCTTATCATGATGTAGCACCCGACAACAATGGTCAGTTCGACCATCTCTGCGCGCGAGAGATGTTTGCTCAGCGCGGCAAAGGTCGCATCGCTGGCCTTGCGTTGCAACACTAATTCTTCGGTGAAGCGCAGGATCAGGCGTTCTACCTCAGAAAAGACGGTCGCTTCCGAACCAATTGAAAGAGCTTGGAGTTTTTCCTCCGACATACCTAACCCTCGTGAAAGCCTGCGGTGTTGGTAGACCTCGTATGCCGACCTGCAAACTATACCGGTTCTGACAATCGCCATCTCCCTCAGGATCGGATCGAGTTTGCCATCAGCAAGGATCACTTTAATAAAGCTGATGAATTTGCGAGCAATCGGGTAGGCGGCATGCGCAGCTGATTTTAAAGATATTCAATGGTGGTGCGCTGTTGAGTAAGGTGAGCTTTTCCGTATCTGCAGCTGCTGGGGAAAAATAAGGTATCCGTGCCACGCTGACCTCCTTGATTAGGATCATAGAACGAAGGGTTCAAACCAAAACCAATTTATTACTATATAAGATAACACTACTCCCTAAACCAGGTTCAAAAGGTCTTGGGGTTTGCGTAACAACATTTTTGCGCCGCTTTCTTGAAGCTCTTTGGCGTCCCGGAATCCCCAAAGAGCTCCAACCGGATACATATCCGCGGCTAGCGCGGTTTTCATATCGGTATCGGAATCGCCGAGGTAAATAAATTGTCTTGGTTCAATCCCCATCTTTTTAGCGATGACAAGCGCCGCGGTCGGGTCCGGCTTTTTCGGAAGCTCCGCCGATGCACCCAGCACCAGCTCGAAATTCCATGGGCCCAGGAAATAATCGTAAATCATTTTTGTAAATTTGTCGGGTTTGTTTGAGAGTATCCCAAGACGAATTCCGGCTTCGTGTAGACCATCAAGCATCTGCTTCACACCTGGATACAATCTGGTGGTGTCATGCCATCGCTGAGAATACTCCTCTTTCATCTGTTCAGTAATCTTCCGTATGCGGTCGGTATCGCTCAAACCATCGGGAAGAACTCCGCGCGTAAGCCTTTCAACACCGCCGCCAACAAACCACCGATATCGATCCACCGGATGGGTGGGGAATCCATTTCGCGCAAGCACCGTATTCATGGACGTGGCGATATCCTCAAGCGTATCCAACAGGGTGCCGTCCATATCGAATAAAACGGCCTGGAATAGTCTGACGGACATTTCAATACCCCTGTTCCGATTTAAAAAGGTACAAGAGCCCTTCTCGTGCTATAGTAACAACAGGAGAACAAATGGCCACTAAAAATGCAAAAGAGTTTTTATGTACGGTTGTCCATGAGACGGTTCGGATTTGTCTTTATAACCGACGCACGGCAGGGTTTAATAGCAAGGCGACCCTCGTGGTGAAGTGCGATCAGGACGAATGCCAGTACGTGGGTGAGAATAGGCTTCCGTGTCCTTTGAGCTTGTCCATGTTCAATGAGGAGATTAAATTAAAGGGAAGAAAAGGCGCGACGGTACCGGGAAGAATCCGAGTATCGTTGAAGCGAACCGAATAACAAATTATGCTGGCCGTGGTGATATGGAAAACAAAAAGCACTCCGGGGCAGGAGCGCCGGTACAGTCCGATTACGTTTCAGAGGCTTCCTTCGACGAGATGAAACTGTCGGATGACCTCCGCCGGGCAATCGCCGAGCACGGCTATGCCAAACCCACCCCGGTGCAAACGCGTACCTTCCGCCCGGTGCGGGATGGTAAGGATGTTATTGTTCGGTCGAAAACCGGCACCGGTAAGACGGCCGCCTTCGCCATCCCGATGCTCGAACGGATCCCCGACGGGCGACGCAAGCCTTCAGCGCTGGTGATGTGCCCGACCCGTGAGCTGGCCATCCAGGTGGCGCAGGAGTTCGAGGCGCTGGCCAAGCACCGCGACCTCTCGGTGGTGACCATCTACGGCGGCGCCGCGATGGGCAAGCAGCTCGAAAAGCTGAAAGCCGGCGCCGAAATCGTGGTCGGCACCCCAGGACGGATCTACGACCATATTCGGAACAAGGCGTTGGTGCTCGACGCGTGCATGGTCTCCTGCCTCGATGAGGCCGACGAGATGCTTAACCGGGGATTCTTCGAGGAGGTGACCCGGATCCTCGACCATTTGCCCACGGACTGCCAGCAGCTGCTCTTCTCGGCCACCGTCCCGGCCGACATCGGGCGTTTGATCCGCACCTACTTGACCGACCCGGAGACTATCCTTCTCACCGGTGATGAGTACCGCGTCGATAACATCCACAACGTGCTCTATCACACGGTCGATGAATACCCGAAACCGCGCAACCTGCTCTATATGATCGAGCAGGAGGAGCCGGCGACGGCTATCATCTTCTGCAATACACGCAACGATACCTCGTTGGTGTACGCCGTGCTCAATCGAAACGGCTACGACGCCGAGCTGCTCAACGGCGACCTACCTCAGAAGGAGCGCGAGCGGGTTATGGCCAAGGTCAAGCGCGGCGAGGTCCGCTTCATGGTGGCCACCGACATAGCCGCTCGCGGCATCGACGTCTCGGATCTGTCGCACGTGGTCAACTACTCGTTGCCTGAGGACCCATCGGTCTTCATGCATCGGGTCGGCCGCACCGGTCGCATCGGCAAGAAGGGGACCAGCCTTTCGCTCGTCTCCGGTGCCGAGATCATGACCGTATCGGCCTTACAGAAGAGGTTTAATGTGGTATTCGAGGAACGAAAGCTGCCGACGCCGGACGAGGCCACCAGCCGCTGGATCGAACGACACATAGCCGAGCTCAAGGAAGCTATGAACACCTCGATCTTCGAGGCTTACATTCCGCTGGCGCAGCAACTCAAGGAGCATCCGGACGGTGAGCACCTGACGGCCTTCGCTCTCAAGTACTTCTTCACGCACCACCGCATCGAGAAAATGACGGATCTACAAAAAGCCGAGCACGAGCGTAAGGAGCGGATCGAAAAGTCGGTCAACCACGAGCGTGGACATGAACGGGAGCGCGGTCGCCGTAGGCGCTAGGTGCGATCGAGCGGCACCAGGTGCTCTAACTTCGCCGCTTTCTTGAAGTCGGCCGGATCCCAGCGAGGCCGGTCATCCTTATCGATAAGCCGAGCCCGCACACCCTCTTTGAAATCATGCTGAGCCATAAGGTACCGTACGACCTTCAAGTTCGATTCAAAAACATCCTTGAGATTCGCGCCCTTGTCGTGACGCAAGCATTTGAGCGTTGCCACCACCGCGCTCGGAGAACGTTCCGAAAGCCTGCTGAAAACACCTTCGCAAAGGGTACTTTGGGAGCTGCAGGCTCTCAAGTTCTCGAGGAGGTCGACCACTGAGGTCTTGTCCGCGAAGTATTCCTCTACCCAAGCGTCCATTTCTAGCTTCTCCGGCATATCCTTGATCGTAAAGGGGCGGAAAATTTGTTCGAGCCTGGCTGAAGCGGCCGTTCGTTCAAGAGGCAGCAGCGGTGAGTGCCGGATGGAAGTGTTAATAGCTTCTTCAAACCTTACCGAAGGTATAACGTGGGTTGCCAGGCCGATACGCACGCATTCGGTGCCTATCAGTTCGTACCCGGTGACCCCCAGAAATTCGGGGTAACCTCTCTTGCCACACTTCTGGAACAGCCACCCGGTAGCTCCGACATCGGGAAAGAGTCCGATGCGGGTTTCGGGCATCGCCATACGGGTGGTTTCATCGGCTACAATCACATCCGCTCCGGCCGAAAGCCCGAGGCCGCCGCCCATGGTGATGCCGTGGGCAAAGATCACTACTGGCTTGGGATAACGGTAGATAGCGTAGTCGAGGTTGTATTCCTCCCTCAAAAATTGCAGAGCAGGTTCAATATTCTGTTCTTGAAAGGCTTTTGCCAGGATCTTGACGTCTCCGCCGGCACAAAAACCCCGTGGGCCGATCCCGCTTAAAACAATTAGTTTCACGGCAGGGTCCTCTTTTACCTTTTCGATTTCGGCGGTGATAGTGCGTACCATTTCAAGGTTAAGGCTGTTTATCGCCTCAGGTCGATTGAGGATAAGGTGCAGTGCGGCCTCTGTTCGCTCAATGAGTATCGGTTTGGGTACCGCTTCGATCCTAGAATCCATTTCTATTTCTCCTCAACGATATCGATAATAGAATAAGGACCGATACGTGAATTGACAAGAGTCTGTGGCCATTCTTAATCAGACAACCGAACGCCGCCAGGGCATGGCGGGAATCATTGCCAGGTAGGCCACATACACCACTGACACCATGTTCAATATTGTCTTGACACTATGTTCAATTATTTATATGGAGTATACAATTATGTAACGGTGAGTTCGCTCGTGGACTCATAAAAGGTGCGGAATCCCTGGCCCGGAGTGTCTTCGATCGCTTGAGCCTCTAGCAACAGTCAGCAACGTAGTCAACTCCTGTCGGAAAGAGGAATGCAGTAAAGAAGAAATCACGGTGGTGGTTGGCAGGGCCGGTCAGTCTCATTGAAAATAATTAGGGAGAACGCTTCATAAAAGTGCTCAATCGTATGTAATTAGGTGAAGCGGTATGTTAAAACAATTTATAAGTAAATTGGTCATGAGCCTATGGGTACTTTTGTGTATACCTGAAAGCAAACGATTTTTTAAAGCCTTAAAAATTTGCACAAGACTCAGGAAAAACTTTTATTATCTATAGTAACAAAAAATTCAAATACACAGTATGGAAAGAAACATAATTTCGATAAGATCAAAAACATACAAGACTTTCAGGATAATGTTCCTCTATCAAACTATGAAGACTTTGATGTGTATATTAAAAAAATTGCGGCAGGAGAGTCGAAGGTATTAACCACTGAGCCATTGTCGATGTTTGAGCTTTCCAGCGGTTCGACGGCCGCATCCAAGCTAATCCCGTACACAAAAAGTCTGAAAGAAGAATTTCAAAGGGGCGTTAAAGTATGGATTCATGATTTGTTTAAACATTATAAAGGGCTTTTTGGGGGTAAAATTTATTTTTCTATTTCCCCCGTTGCCCAAGTTTTCAGACGAACATCAGGAGGAATACCAATTGGATTTGAAGAAGATAGTGAATACTTCGGCGTTATCGAGAATATACTTTTAAATCAAATTTTTGCCGTGCCAAGCGATGTAAAAAAAATTGATGATATCGATTCCTTCCGATATGTAACACTTTTGTTCTTATTAAAAAGAAAAACACCTGGTCTTGATATCGATCTGGAACCCAACGTTTTTGACGCTTCTTCTAAATCATCTTGATGACTGGAAAGACCAACTGATTGTCGACTTGTCACAGGGCACCATTAATCCTCCAGAAGGAGGATTGGAACTCGGGCTTCGCCACCTGCTTGAAAAAAAACTGGGGAAAAACAGAGAACGAGCAAAAGAACTATCTGATCTTATGAACGAAAATAAAATCCTTAATGATCTAATCACTAAAAACATATGGCCAAATTTGACACTTATTAGCTGTTGGACATCCGCATATGCAAAAACATATCTATCCGATATCATGCAGTATTTCCCGGGGGTTGCCATCCAGGGTAAAGGATTGCTTGCTACGGAAGGCATTATTTCATTTCCCTTAGTAGGCAAAAATGGATATGTATTGTCTGCTCAGTCTCATTTCTATGAATTTATAGAGTATAAAAACGAAGAAACGTCGAATAATAATAACATCAAAATAAAGTTGGCTTCTGAATTGGAGATCGGTAAAACATACTCGGTTGTTATCACGACAGGCGGCGGATTCTATAGATATCAGTTGCATGATCTTATACAGGTAACCGGTTTTATCGACTCGTGCCCGATCGTTGATTTTGTCGGGAAAGAGGGCAATATTTCAGACTATTTCGGAGAAAAACTGAACGAGAATCATGTGCATGAGATTCTGACTCGCATATTTGTCAAATACAAACTTAATCCTTCATTTTACATGATGGCCCCCGAAAAGAATCTGAAGGATGAATATTATTATGTTCTCTATATTGAACCGAACATTGAAGAACAATACTATACAAAAAAACTGTGCGTTGGGTTGAAGAAAGAGATCGAAGAAGACTTAATGAAAAATTATCATTATAAATACAGCAGACACTTAAACCAGCTGCATTCATTTACCATTTTTCTGATCGCGCCTGGAAACGGAATTAGTACTTATTTGAATGTATGCAAATCACATGGTCAGCGAGTGGGAAATATCAAACCAGTCATATTGCACAAGAGAACTGGATGGTCAAGAGAATTTTCCGGAGAGTTTGTAAATGAACCCGTTATGATATTGGATCAACCAGAGATGCTGACAAAACGATCGGGTCGTGAAAACATTTCTCGCCAATGAACACCATAATGATGAACTGTGTTATCTGATGCGGCGCATCAGCATGCCCAGTGCTCTTGTAGGTATGTTCGTTTAGAATTAAAGATGGAATGCGAACGAGGATGTGCTCATGCTTTCAGACACAACTATTGACAGTATCCGTCGGGATCTTTGTTGCTCGGACAATCCGAGCCGTATTGAGAAGCCCCGAATGGATTAAAAATCGTCTGAAACTAGAATTATCTAGGTCGTTATTGCGGGAAAACGATGTTGTTTTATTGATTCTGAAACTTCCATAGGCAACGGTCCAGTTGAAGTCAAATGCTACGATTTCCTCCTTCCCTACACCGGTCGGGATCGGAAAGTTAAAATCCACTTTGCTTGGTTTCATGTTGCGAGATAGTGGTAGAGCCGCTAAAACTCTTCGCCTTTTCATACAATAAATTGCCATCCACGGTGTGGATCTTTATTTCTGTATCGCCAACATCAACCTCGACAGGGGTAGCCCGGCCGTTATGAATTCGAAGTCCAATCTGTAGCCTCTGTTCCTTATTTCCATTTATCGGGAATATACCCTCAAAAAATATCGTGGCGTCACCGATGGACTGATTATCAGTTTCTAACGAATAAAATGCAGCAGTCTTGCTCGAGTGACCTACTTCAATGCCGGGATCAGGCTTAAATTCTGGTGCCTGACTTGAGCAGCCTTGAGTAAAAAAAATCATCAACGACACAACTAATGCGCATTTCACCGACGATTGAAGATGTCTTCGTATGATATTCCGTTGAGCGATAACCTTCATGGTCCACCTCGGTTGGACTGCTATATCGATATTATTATTGCGGCAACGTTTATGGCAAGTTAAAGTTTGGCTTCCCCCAAGCTGCTCCAATCTGGAGGGTATAAAAATTAGAGTTCAGCGGAGAATTAGGGACAGGCCGACCCTTGACAAAAAATTCTTTTTGCGCCGCCTTGGCAAGCATTTTTAATATTCTGCGCCGAATTCTGATCGCCGAGTTCCGCGGCGCGTTTCCAGTCGCCGCAAGCCTTATCGAACTCTTGAACTCTGAAATACGCCGCAGCCCTGTCAGCATAATATACATACTTTCTCGGGCTGAGCATAATTGCTCTCGAATAATCCTCAATGGCGCCAATATTGTCATGATTGGTAAACTTATGCAGGGCTCTGTTCGAGTAGGCGTCGACATAATTGGAATTAAGCTCTATTGCTTTGTTATAAGCCTCAAGCGATTCGGTCATTTGATTAAGGTTAAAAAATGAAACGCCCATATTATTGTATGCGGCCGCAAGATCGGGTTTCAGACGGATTGCTTCTCGTAAATCTGCAATAGCGCCTCGATAATCTTTCTGATTAATCTTTATATAGCCACGATTGGATAGAGCGTAGTCATCTTCGGGATTGGGCTCCAGTGCCTTGTTGAAGTCCGCCATACTTTTATCTAACTCTCCGTTGTCAGCAAAGATTTTACCTCTGTTATTATAGCAAAATGCAGATTGAGGGTTCTCCTCGATTGCGCTGGTATAAAAACCTACTGAATCGTAATATATCGTTGTCTGAACTTTAGACATTATGCCAAAAATAACCGAAATAACTGCAACCGGAATAATTATCATATTAATATTTTTCTGTTGAACCTGACTTGGTATAATTGAAAACAAAAACATTAACATGCCCATCATAGGCAGGTAGGCGCGGTGATTTAAATACGAATAAGCCGTATCGCCGAGTTGATGCCGGTAGGTCATAGTGGGGAATAAAAACATTAAAAACCACGCTATTCCCAATAGTATTTTTGTATAATCCTTATCTTTTTTAATAGTAGTCAATACCATTAGAACTACAAATAATACCAAGCCCAACGCAGTTATCGTGAATGAAAAACTTGGAATAGAAGCTACGTTTATTGGTATAATGAACTTGGCTATGAATTCGGGAATAACCGCAAAACTCTTAAAAAACGGCTCAATTCCGAATTGTGACGCGGCGATTGGCAGAGGAATAGCAATACTGCGCGTAATATACCATAGTGTCGTTATAATTAAACATCCCAAAACCAGATAAAGCAACAATACATTATCTTTAATAAAAATGCCATTAAATTTTTTCTGTTTTTCAAGAACATAATAAAGCGCTAAGATAACAGGAAGAACAATAGCGGTTTCCTTGCTAAAAATTGCCAATAGATAGAGGAATAAAGTACCTGCCAAATAGAGCTTAGATTTTTTTTGTGTTGTTGACCTAATAGATTTTATGAAGCAGATAAAACTGGTTGGCACAAATAAGCCTAACAGCAAATCACCACGCCCGGGCATCCACGTCACCGCCATGCAAAACAAAGGATGCACCGCATAAAGCACTACACCCGCGAGAGAGAGCCGCCGATCGAACTTCAGCAGAATGAGCAAATGGAATAGCGCTATACACGCGAGACAGTGATAAATAAAGTTCGAACTATGGAATATCGCTGGATTATTAGCATTTATCTGCATATCGACCATATAACTCAAGGTCTGCAGGGGACGGTAGAACTCTTTTCCGACGGGATTGAGGAAGGCGTCGGTCGAGAATATACTTTGGATATTTTTCATAGTCATGTTTTTGAGAACCGAGGCATTGTGTTGGACCAGTAGATCATCATCGAACTTGATATAGCCATAGTTCAAAGTTCCCGCGTAAACAACCAATGCCGCCAAGACGATCAGAATATGAGGCATGATGAATTTTATTAAGTAAGAAGGAGTGCCTTTTGCTTCTTTTTTACTCTCTGGTTTAAAATTTTCGACATCTTGTTTCTTTACTGATGCAGGATTTTCTTTTGCCATAGATAAACCCCAGCATTATCCGGCTGATGGTCGGACGATCTGATGCAACCAATGTAGCATAAAAGAAATATCGCACAAAGGCGATTTTTCAATGATTTTAATAATTAGTGAGCAATGGCGACACAGTCATGCGAGCGAACTATCCGGCAAGTTTCAATGTGGGGTAGGGAAGTGCAGACGACATGATAAATGTTATGTTTTCAATAAGAACGAGATTTGGCAGACAACGGGTGTGAGCGAAAAGTTCTATCTCCCATGTCCACCGTGACCACCGTGGCCGCCTCCACCGGAGAATCCGCTGCGGGACGCAGCAAAACTATGTCCACCGCGGCCGCTGAAACTGCCGCCTCCGCCGGAGAATCCCCCACGTGACAGAGCAAAACTATGCCCGCTATGGCTGCTGAAATTGCTTCTACTGGCGAATCCTCTTTGGGGCATGGCAAAGCTATGTCTAGCAGGCGCCTGGTACCCAGACCGAGGAGATACACCATAACTACCTTGATGTGGTGATACCGTGTGACCAGGCGAGACCCGGTTGTAGCCGTGCCACTGCCCGCCGTGCCAGTAGCCGCGTACGCCCCATCCAGCATTGCCATAGTGGTTCGCGAAGCCGTACCAGTGACCGTAACCATGGCCATACCAACCGAAGTGCCACGGGCCGTAAATGCCGAAGAACGGCAGGGGTCCGAAACCCCACAACCAGGGCGCGACCACCCAGCACCAGCCGACGGACGGATAGTAAACGTACATATCCGGCTCAGCTCCGTTCGATGGTACATAGCTATATGCATCCCCGTAAGGCATCCAGACCCATCCATATTGGTCCGTGTAAACCCATTGGCCCGTCGGAGCAACCTGCTCAGAGGCCTCCGGCTCGTTCGACGGAGGAGCAGGAAGTTCCGCTGATGGAGGGGGAGGCAAATTCGTCGGCGCGGGGGAGGGTGGCTGTACCGGCTGTGGTTGGGGTTCACTGGCCTGAGCTACGGCCTGAGCCAACTGCATATTATTGTCTGATTGACGGTCATTGCTCGGCCGAGCAACACCAGGTACTAAAATCGACGCTACGAAAAAAACTAAAAATCTTTCGAAGGTTTTCATGACATCGCCTCCACATATATTTGTTAGTGGTGTTCGTCAACGCCACCTCACCTGTTTCTATTATTATTAGAGTATCGAGCCGATTGCGCGGTATACATATAGTTTTTACACCGCTTTTTCAGCAGGTTACAACATCATTCGTTTTCGGCGTTCCGGCGCTAGATTCGGTAGTACTCAACAATAGCCGATACTTTGGCGACGAGTGGGCACAAAAATGGGAACAATGACGGACAAGCTATGTCCTTAAGAAAGAATATTGGGTCAAAAAATGAAAGGCAGGGGCTCTATTGACACCAAAGGTGGTGCTCTCCAGGCCGCTAGGGTGTGGCGCGAAGCAGAATAGGTAAGGCAAGTAGCTTCTCGTTAGGATTATAAATGCAAGAAGAAATTGACAACTAACTATGGAAGGGTGTAATCATTCAGGTCGCATCGCAGCTCAGTTGGATAAAAGATCTTTAGATCAACGAGGAGGACAATCGAGCCGGCTCACTGCCGAGTAACGATTTGCCGCATTTCCATCCACTTAAAAAGGAGAACACTATGAAGAGATTGTTAGTTGCCATTAGTTTGTCGACCGCTCTTATCACCTCTGCTGCTGTTATGGCGAAAGACCCTGGTCCCGTGCAGAATGTAAGCGCAAAGAGGCACCCGAATCTACATGCAGCCCAGAAGTTACTCGAGGGAGCGTTCCAAAAAATTACTGCAGCCCAGAAGGCCAACGAGTACGATATGGAAGGCCACGCGGCGAAGGCGAAGGAACTCATCGAGCAGGCAAGTTCTGAAATTAAGCTTGCTGCCGAGGCAGCTAACCAGAATAAGTAACCCAACCAAGGTGCCAGTCGCTGAGGAAAGCGCTCATCTTTTGTCAAACAACCCTATCATCAAATCACGGTCCCTCGCCAACCCAAATCCGAGCGAAAAAACAAGTCAACCCAACCACACGGTAAGCGTACCTTGGTGAACGCGCGATCCGGGATGTTGGAAAAGATGGGATTGAGGACTGAATGGGTTATGGCGATATGTTGACGCGATTGGAATAATCTGGCAAAATTTCGAACGGTAGGAGGAAAGGGCAGATAAGATAAAAACAACGCAATTTCAATGGGAACGGGTATTGGGGGGGCAGCTGTGAAATTAGAGCAGGGTTGAGGGGAGGAGTAATATGGAAACCGTCCAGGAGTATATAGAAACCCTCGCGCTGCTGGGCGCGGAAGCCTTTCTGGCAAAATACTCCACTCCGGCAATGCTCTACCAGGAGAAACACGAATCCAAGGGCTTTGCCACTGGCCACACTCGGTTGGTCGATTACCAAGCTGGTTCCGGCATCGTCCAAAGCTATCAAGAGTTACGCAACTACCGAGTATTGCTGCCTAATTCTACTGGAACCGGAAAGGTTCCAACTAAGTTTTTGGTGGGTCGCTCCGAAGATCGCGAGTTCAATATTGATCACTCTACGGTATCAAAGCGACACGCCTTCATTCTGCTGGATCCCGACAAGAACACCTACCAGCTCGGTGATGCTGGCTCGACCAACGGCACACTCCTCGATGGTCGGACGGTGAAGGCGGGCGAGCCGGTGCCGCTGAAAGATGGGGACAACATTTCCTTTGGTGACTGCGATTTTTTGTTCTTCTCACCGCAGGGTTTCGTAGATTTAGTGAAACGACTAAAAGCTCAGGAATAACTTTCGTCTCCTCATTCTGCGAAACAATGATACAGGCCTTGTCCCTTCAAAAAAGTTGTTTTTATTTGCGCCCCGTGAGTTCACGCTCAGCCTGGAGCCAGTTGTCGATATCAAGGCCTGGGGGTTGCCCGCGTTCATTCCAAATCTCAAACGCCCGCTTCGCAATTTGTTTATTTGTCACCGGTACGGAGGCAGGTTTCATCGGCTGCTGGGATGGTTTGGATTCACCAAGCGAAGCCTCGTGCTCAACTTTTGCTAACTCTTTGTATTCTGTAGAAGGTTTTTGGTCTTTTCCAAAGGAGTGAGACTTTTTTGGCGGCATGGCGACTTCCTTTCTCAAATTCATGGTAAGTATTTAGCAGTATATAAACAGTTCACCGATGCAAATAATTCCACCTGCCCTTCGCCAAAACAAATCCGAAATAAAAAACAAGCCAACTAAGCCAGGGTAAGCGTAAATTGGGGGGCTCACCATCTTGATTCCACAACACGTATTCCTTAACATCCTAGACAACGATGGGCTGTAGGCTTAAGATCTTTCGTTGTTGGTCACAACATCAGTATGAGATGTCTCGGAGCCTGGGATATATCGAGACACAGGAGGGAATTCAATGCCGGAAAGTACGTACTACGACCCCGCGGATCTCGCCAAGTTCGCAGATGTCAGCAAAAACTGCCCCGACCTAGCGAAGAAGTTTTTTGACTGGTATGAGCAGGTTTTTTCCGACGGTGCGCTGTCGGCGCGCGAGAAGTCCCTTATCGCGTTGGCTGTGGCCCATGCGCTACAGTGCCCCTATTGTATCGACGCCTACAGCAAGGACAGCATGGAGAAGGGCGCCGATCTTGACCAGATGACCGAGGCGCTGCATGTAGCGGCGGCAATCCGTGGAGGCGCAACCCTCGTCCACGGTGTGCAGATGCGCGAGCACGCGACCAAAATCGGGATGTAGACCATGCAGGCAACATCTCTCACTGAGCGTCGGCTCCCTCTCGCGCAGCCGAGGGTTCAGCTCGCGCATATCGCCGGGGTGTCGCTCGACCAAGATTTCGAGACGCTGCTCGATCGGCACGGCCTATGGCCGCTGAAGCCGACCCGCATCTCGACCCTGCAACTTAATTTGGGCCGCGTCTGCAACATGACCTGCCTCCACTGCCACGTCGATGCGGGCCCCGATCGACGCGAAAGCATGTCGCGAGACTCTTTAGAACGATGTCTCGACGTGCTGGCAGCATCCGACATTCCGACCGTCGATATCACCGGTGGAGCGCCCGAACTTCATCCGGACTTCCGCTACCTCGTGAAGCAGGTGCGTGCTCTCGGCCGACACGTCATTAACCGCTGCAACCTGACTATTCTCGAGCAGCCGGCCTATCGCGATCTCCCGGCCTTCTTCGCAGAGTACAGCGTCGAGCTCGTATGCTCGCTGCCCCATTATCGCCCCCTGCTCACGGATCGACAGCGGGGCGTGGGCACGTTCGAGAAATCGATAGCGGCCCTGCGCAGGTTGAACCAGGCCGGCTATGCCGGCGGGGACCCGCGTCTGAGACTCGTGCTGGTCGCCAACCCGGTGGGAGCATTTCTTCCTGCATCCCAGGCTTCGCTGGAAAGCGAGTGGAAACGTGAGATGTCTCGCCTTCACGGCGTCTCGTTCGATGCGCTCTACTGCATCACCAACATGCCGATCGCCCGGTATCTCGAGTGGCTTATTCTGACCGGCAATCTCGATTCATACCTCCAGCGCCTAGCCGGAGCTTTCAACCCGGCGGCGGTCGCCGCCGTCATGTGCCGCACGACTCTCTCGGTCGGCTGGGACGGCAGGCTGTACGACTGCGACTTCAACCAGATGCTGGACCTTGGAATCGACCCGAATGCTCCTCAATGCATCGACGCATTCGACCAACGGGCGCTCGAAGCTCGTCGAATCATGGTACATCGCCACTGCTTTGGCTGCGCCGCCGGCGCAGGATCGAGCTGCCGCGGAGCAACGATATAAGGCAACGACATGACATGATCGCTTCAGAACACCAATTATCAAAACCCGCGCACACCACGGTCAGACCGGACCTGCGCCTATTCGCTGCGCTCCTTGTCGTCGTTGGTCTCGTCGCGGTGATCATACTGCTTCCGGTGACCTCGTGGCTCGTCGGCGTGGTCCAGTGGATCCGCGGCCAAGGGCCATGGGGTGTGGCCTTCTTCGCGGTGACCTATGTCGCGGCGGCGGTCCTACTGCTCCCCGGGTCGATTCTGACCATCGGCGGCGGTTTTGCTTACGGACCGTTCTGGGGGCTTATGCTTGTGTCGCCGGTCAGTGTGATCGCGGCGACGGCAGCCTTCCTTCTTGGGCGCACGGTGGCTCGGGGCTGGATTGCGCGACGAGTAGGTCGGGATAGTCGTTGGGAGGCTATCGACGCGGCCATCGGTCAGCATGGTTTTAAGATCGTCGTGCTCCTGAGGCTTTCACCCGTTTTCCCATTCAACGTGCTCAACTACGCGCTCGGGCTCACCAAGGTTCGTCCGCGGGACTTCGTGCTTGGCTCGTGGCTCGGCATGTTGCCGGGAACGGCACTGTACGTTTACATTGGTTCGTTGGTCACCAGCGCAAACGAGCTCGTAAGCGGCACGCGACCATCATCAGGCGTCGCGGGTCAACTCTTGCTGGTCGGTGGCCTCGTCGCAACACTGGCCGTCACCGTCGTCCTTACGCGCATAGCACGCAAAGCGCTGAAACACGTTCTCGACCAGGTTCCCACGCCCAAGGAGCGCTCTTCATGACCTCAGAACAAATAGGGGCAACGATTCCTGAGGGTTCGTACCCGATCGCGCCTTGGGACCGGCACAACCAGGAACTGCTCGCCAACGTCCGTCCGGCCGAATGGTTCAACCCCACTCCCAGCGGGCGCTACAACTTAGTGGTAGTGGGCGCCGGCACGGCGGGTCTGGTGTCGGCTATCGGGGCCGCGGCCCTGGGCGCCAGGGTCGCGCTCGTAGAGCGCGCGTTGATGGGCGGCGACTGCCTCAACCACGGGTGTGTTCCCTCCAAGGCGCTGATACGCTCGTCTCGCGCGGCTTATGACGCGGCCCACGGAGAGCCATTCGGCGCGCGCACCCCCTCCGGTGCGGTGGATTTCGGTGCGGTCATGGAACGCATACGACGTCTCCGTGCGGGTATCGCGCGGCACGATTCGGCCAAACGCTTCTCCGAGGCGGGCGTCGATGTGTTCTTCGGGCAGGGTGTCTTTGTGGGGTCCGATGAGCTGCAGGTCGGCGATCGCCGTCTTCGCTTCGCGCGCGCCGTCATCGCGACGGGAGCGCGCGCGGTAAGCCTTCCCATCCCGGGGCTCGCGGAGGCACGTTTTCTCACCAATGAAACTGTTTTCTCGCTGACCGAGCTGCCGCAGCGACTGCTGGTCATCGGGGCCGGTCCTATCGGATGCGAACTCGCGCAGGCTTTCCGGCGGTTGGGGAGCCACGTGACCATTATCAGCCTCGATGATCGCCTCTTGCCTCGTGAGGATGCCGATGCCACTGCCGTTATCGCAGCGCAATTTGAACGCGAGAATATCGGCCTGGCATTGGGATCCAAGATTTTGCGTGTCGAGAAGCGGGGCGGAGCCAAAGTGGTCATGTTTGAACGCAAGGGTTCCCAACAGGAATTGCATGGTGACGAAATTTTGGTGGGGGTCGGGCGAACGCCCAATCTCGACGGGCTGGGGCTTGATGCCGCGGGCGTCGAGTTTAATCGCGATGGCGTTAAGGTTGACGACCAGCTGCGCACCAGCAACCGGCGTATCTTCGCGGCTGGCGACATCTGTTCACGCTACAAGTTTACTCACGCCGCTGACGCCATGGCCCGGGTGGTCATCCAGAACGCTCTGTTCTTCGGCCGGAAACGCATGAGCTCGCTCGTCATCCCCTGGAGCACCTATACCGATCCGGAGATCGCTCATGTCGGTCTTTATGAGCAGGAGGCGCGCGCGCGAGGCCTAACGGTGCAAACGTTCACGGTGTCGTTCGTCGAGGTCGACCGCGCCGTACTCGACGGAGAGCCCGAGGGCTTTGCGCGTCTGCACGTCGAGGCCGGAAGCAGACGCATTGTAGGGGCGACCGTGGTCGCCCGTCACGCCGGGGAAATGATCGGCGAGATCGTTTTCGCAATCACCGAGGGAGCGAAGGCCGATGCATTGTCGCGGACAATACATCCGTACCCGACGCAGGCAGAGGTCTGGAAGCGGCTTGGAGACGCCTTCCAGCGCGCCAGGTTGACGCCGGGAGTCCTCCGGGTCTTCAGGCGATTTCTGGCTTGGCGGCGGTGACGAGGAGATCGATGGTGGTAACGCACGTCCAGTTTCGCGGCGGGACTATCCCGACCACGCTGTGCATCTTCGTCAAGACTCCATTGCCGGGCGCGGTCAAGACCCGCCTCACGCCCCCGCTGAGCGCGGCCGAGGCGGCCGAGCTTGCGACCTCCTTTTTTGAGGACACGCTCGCGGCAGCGACTGCCGGTGACTGGGCGCGTGTCGTCGTCGCGTGCGACGGCGATCCCGCACCGCTCGGTCTCACCACGGACGTCACGATTTGGAGGCAGGGCACGGGCGACCTTGGTGAACGAATGGAGAGGGTCCTTTCTCGAGCTCTCGAATGCAACGACGCGGTCATCGCCATCGGCACCGACACACCCGGACTACCACGTGCATTTCTCTATTCTGCGCGGCAGCTCCTTGGCGAACACGACGCGGTGGTTGGTCCCTGCGAGGATGGCGGCTTTTACCTTCTCGGATTACGGCGCTGCCCGGCGGGACTACTGCGCGGACTGCCATGGAGCACGGCGACGACACGGGAACGAACGGTGGAGCGCCTTCGCTCTGCCGGCCTGCGCGTGGCCGAGACAGAGCTGTGGTTCGATGTCGACCTGCCGACCGACCTCGATTCGGCTCGCCGGCTTGCTGCGCGAAGAACGCATTTGCGCGCCGAGGACCGCGCGTCTGTTAACCGAACTCGCGCTGATGAGGAGGTTGCCATGAGTGGGTTTGAAGGTACGGACGCAAAACCCCGCATCTCGGTTGTGATGCCGGTGCTCGATGAAGCCTCCCGCATCGGCAAGCGCTTAAGCGAGCTCGCGCGGCTCGAGTTTCACGAGGTCATCGTCGTGGATGGCGGCAGCCGCGACGACACCCGCGCCATCGCGCTGAGGTTTCCCCGCGTACTGTTAGTGGATTCTCCCCGTGGGCGCGCGCGCCAGATAAACGAAGGGGCGAGACGAGCGACCGGAGACGTACTTCTCTTTCTCCATGCCGACGTCTCCCTACCAGCCGACGCCGCCTCGCACATTAAGCGCGCGCTCGCGCTTCCTGGCACCGCTGCAGGCGCTTTCCATACCTGGACGGTCGCCGACGAAGTCGGCCCGCGACCATGGTGGAGCCCATTGCTGCGCCTGGCGGATCTCCGCTCGCGCTACTCCCGCCTTCCTTACGGCGACCAGGCGATCTTTCTTCGACGCGAGATTTTTTGGAGCGTGGGTGGGTTCCCCGAGTTGGCGTTGATGGAAGATCTCGCCCTCAGTAAGACCTTGCGCCAACGCGGAGCGATTCGCACGGTGCCGGCTTACGTCACCGTCGCCGGAAGGCGCTTTCTCAGCGACCCGTGTACTACACGCTGCTGGTCAACGTTTTCCCGCTTCTGTTTCGCCTGGGCGTGCCAGCGAGCACACTCGCGGCGTGGTATGGCAACGTACGCGGTCGGCCCAAGCAAGCTGAGTAAGGAGTGCTATAAAGCACCCCGGAGTTGGCGCGCGGTAGCCCGATGCCATCCCGAAGGCGCTTTCCCACACTCTTAAGTTAATTATTGTTTAGGTGGGTTTGACAATTGCCGGATCATCGTTAATGTCACTGGTAGTGATATTTGATTTCCTCACAAAGGAGGAAAAATGAAAAAATCACTTAAACTACATAATAGTGTTGGTTATTTTATTTGGCTGTCAAAACGGGAAAACCCAACAACGGGAGATAAAAACTGAAATGACCGTGGCGGATGAAACAAAAAATTCAAGTATAGCCACGTTTGCCGGAGGATGTTTTTGGTGTGTGGAGTCAGATTTTGAAAAGGTTCCCGGCGTCATAAAAGTAATATCCGGTTATACCGGAGGAAAAGGGGAGAACCCCACCTATGAATCATATGCTGCAATGGGTTATATTGAAGCCGTGCAGGTGTACTATGATCCGAATAAAATCACTTATGAACAACTGTTGAATTACTTCTGGCACCATATTGATCCTACCGATGGAGGCGGGCAGTTTGTCGATCGTGGTCCTCAATATCGCAGTGCCATATTCTTTCAAAATGAAGAAGAAAGGCAGATGGCCGAAAAATCGAAGCAGGCACTAGCAGAATCAGGCAAGCTCGGGAAGCCCATTGCTACTGATCTGATTATGTTAACTAAATTTTATCCCGCAGAGGAATATCATCAGAATTATCATTCCAAAAATCCCATACGTTACAACTACTACCGATATCGATCCGGCCGTGATCAAACCGTGAGGAGTTTATGGGGAAATGACTCAGGTCTTTCGACTTCCGACCCAGAAAGTTTCGATAAACCCGATGATGCGACCCTGAGGAAGAAACTCACCGCAATGCAATATGAAGTAACGCAGAAAAACGGCACCGAGCCGGCTTTTAAGAATGAGTATGCGGATAACAAAAGAGAAGGCATTTACGTGGATATCGTTTCCGGCGAGCCACTTTTTAGCTCGTTGGATAAATATGATTCCGGCACCGGATGGCCCAGCTTCACCAAACCGCTGGAGCCGGGAAATATTGTCGAGAAAGTAGACCACGGCTTCTTTTCTACGCGAACCGAGGTGCGAAGTAAGCATGCCGATTCTCACGTGGGTCATGTTTTCCCGGACGGTCCGCCGCCAACCGGTCTGCGCTATTGCATGAATTCAGCTGCCCTGCGATTTATTCCAAAAGAGGATTTGGAAAAAGAAGGTTACGGAACGTATTTGAATTTATTTTCTTCTAAATAACGACGATAGAAGCTGCTTAGTAAAAGCACCAAAGAATCACCGTATAATGTTATGAGAATGCCTATACACTATGAAAGGTTACAGAGGTAGATCCTATGATTTTCAAACGCAAATCTTTACTTATGGCACTATCATTGAGTTTATTCGGTTGTAGCGGCGTACGGCCGAATAATTTAGGAATTAAAAATGGGGAACTGGCTCCCTGCCCTAACTCCCCCAACTGTGTCTCGACCAAGGCCCAAGATAAAAAACATGCTATTCCGCCCATACGCTACACCACCTCGCGCCAAGAAACGATGGCTAAGCTCATAGCCATCATACGCTCTATGCCGCGCACCAACATCGTGGAGACCACCGACGATTATCTGCAGGTGGAGTTTACCTCAGCGGTTTTCCGCTTTGTCGACGATGTCGAGTTTAACCTTGGTGACACCGACAAAACTATCCAGTTCCGCTCGGCCTCCCGGCTTGGATATTCAGACTTCGGTGTAAACCGTAAGCGCATGAAGGAAATCAGCCGGCGGTTCAAGGCATCCTGAGAAACGATCCATGGTCAACGCCGCGGTTCAGACTCTGTCCCCTCCCCAACTCAAATCCAAGAAGAAAAAACAAGTAAGCCAAACCACGTTAGGTGTAAATTGGTGAATTCTCAATCCTGGATATTGGAAAAGATGAGCTTGAGGAATGGATAGGTCTCATGGCGACATAACGGTGCAGGCGGGGCTATATGGCAAGATTTCAATGATGAGTTTTATAGGCTGCCTCATATGGTAGGATAGGAACGCTAAATAATGGAAATAATCGGAACGAGCTCGTGGCGCTAGGAGAAGCGGAATGAAGGCAAAAATAGTTGCGATAGTCGAGCTAGTGTTTATCGTGGTTCTCTTGGGAGCAGTTTTAGCGCAAAACTTCCACCTAAAAAAGCCCGCGGCAATAACGCGCGAGCCGGCGGCCCCGAGCGAGTCGACCTTGACCTACAATCCGCCGCCCAAGCCTAAGTTGTCGCTCGAAGCCGTTAGACAGGCAGCCCTGCTCAAGCAGCTCGTAGAGCCCGTGGTGGAAAAGATTGCCGCCGACATTTATCTCGCACGCGGGTTTGCCCTGGGAAACGTTCAGATGGTCATTACCGCGGAAGGCTTGGTGATCATCGATACAACCGAGTCGGAAGAAGCGGCCAAAAAAATCTTAGCAGAGTTTCGCAAGATAACCGATAAACCGATCAAGTACATCATCTATACCCATGGCCATTTGGACCATGTGCAGGGAGCTCGATCGTTTCTGGAAAACGATACGCGAGTGATCGCCACCGCCGATACAGTCGACTTGATAAAAAAGGACATGGGATGGTTAGAGCCATTTCATACTCGTAGCCGCCTCAATCAGGCGGGACAGCTCGCTCCGGAATACGCGCTGCCGCTGCCGTTCTCCGTCCAATCTCCGGTAAAACTGATCAGGTCCAACCGCGATATCGTAATGCCGACGATTACCTTCGACGACAAATACTCCTTTTCGCTCGGTGGAAAAACCTTCGAGCTGTATCACACCTGGGGCGAAACTCCCGACCATTTGATGGTATGGCTGCCCCACGAAAATGCGCTTTTTTGCGGCGATCTCTATTACGCCTCGTTTCCCAACCTGTCTACGCCCATGCTTGAGCCCCGGCCGGTGGCTAAATGGTATGAATCGATTGATCGTATGATCGCATTACAGCCGAGATATCTAATTCCCGGCCACACGCTAGCCGTCATCGGTGCAGACAATATTCGTGAAACGCTTACAAGCTACGGTAAAGCGATTCGTTATGTCTACCAAGAGACGCTAAAAGGCATCAACCAGGGACAATCCATCGAGGAATTGGCTCAGGAGGTAAAACTGCCGCCGGAACTGGCCAAGCTGTCCTATCTTCAAGAGTATTACGGTAAGGTCAGTTGGTCAGTACGTGGCATATATCAAGGTCTTACGGGTTGGTACGATGGTCACGGAACCGACCTGTCTCCGTTGCCGCCGAGCTACCGTGCTCGCGAGTTAGTAGCGCTTGCCGGAGGCGCGGACAAACTGCTGGCACGCGCTATCGCGCTACAAAAGGTTGGCGAGCATCAACTCGTATGCGAGCTATGCGATGTGGTTATCGCGGCCAATCCTAACGAAAAGGTGGCGCATTTAATCAAGGCCAGCTCACTTGACTATTTAGCGTATGCCGCCTCTAACTTGAACACGTTCGGATTTTATCGTTCCGCCGCCGCTCTCGAACGCCAACGGGCTGGGGTAAAACCGTAGTACTCGTTCGCGGGGTAATAAGAGCGTCGGACCCCGGAGCTGGAAGGTTTGCGGCTTGGATGGTTACGGCGCCGTTTATTGAAGGGTGCAGGTATTTGCGCAACTGCCGTTCGGCGCTTCTCCCGTCATCGTTTGGAAGTGGTTGGTAATCTGCGCCTGGCTGAGCAGGTAGTCGTAGATCGCAACCTTGCCGATGGCTCCCTGGAACCAACTGTCATGCGCCATCGTTCCGATGTTCACCGGGGTGTTCTTGGCCACCGGTACCACGCTGTACTGGCTCATGCAGCCGGTTGGGTTGTGGTTGGACTGGCTCCACTTGACCCCGTTCACCCAGATGTTGATCGAGCCGGGATAGGCCGATGTACTCGGGCAATCCGATGGCTGACTCAACGTGGTGTATTCGCCCACGACGTAGTACCATTCGCCCGCCTGCAACAGCCCTTCTGTCGGCTGCCAGTCTGCGGCGGATCCGAGGCCGGCGCTTGGGTTGAAGGCATAGGCCGACAATCGATTGTAGCGGTCCTGCGAGTTGCTGGTATTGTACATACGAGCTTCCCACTCGCAGGTTGGCGAATAGCTCGCGCACTTGCCCATCCAATCGATATAGCCGCCGGTGCTGTGCGGGTACTGGAGAACATCCGGTCTGATCCATCCTTCCCAGGTTAGGTTTCCGGTAGTAGGAATCGAGAGGGATGCGTTAGACGGGATGGTCAGGTACTCGCACGATCCGTTGAAATCCGCGACCGGGTCGCCGTTCGGCATCGTGGTGGTTGCCGGCGTACCGCCTTGGTAGGCGCCGCTGTTGCCGTTCCCGGTCAGATCCGGTTCAGTTCCGTTGGTGTGGTTCACGTCCCAAAAGGCGACCGGTTGATCCGCGAGCACGGCGGCGTCGTAGGATCCGTTACTGGTGGGATTGGTTCCGCTAGATGCTCCAGATGAACCATAAACGCGAAGCTCGGTGATGCTGGCCCAGAGGTTTTGCGAGTTTCCATTGACCGTAACTCGGACGTAGCGGGCCGTTTCTGTGGCAACTGAATAATTCTCGATCGCCGTTGTCTTGCCGCTGCTTTTGCCGGTGTAGACCGAGTTGAAAGTGCTTCCGTCAAGAGATGTGGAAATCACGAAATTGTTGGTTCGCTTATTTCCGGTATACCAAGCGATTCCCGAGCCGCAGACAGACACCGGTGAACCGAGATCGGCCGTTATATAAGCGCCGATTCCGTATCCAGACCAACGAGTCGACAGATTTCCATCCAGGACATTCGAAGGAACGTTGCCGTCGTTAGTGCTGGCATAAACCGAGGTAATATTAGTAAGTAAGCAGTTGGGGGAGAGAGAATCGTTAGCTTCATCGATGAAATCGTTACCCGAACAAGCCGCAAATCCAATTAATGAAAGACAAGCTAAAGATCGCAGTAGTTTCGGTAACATAGTCTGCCTCCTTTAGAGATTTAGTTATCGATTTGCTTTGAAATTTGCCTCCTTTCGAGATTAGATATATTTTAATCAGGCTGTTCCAGACAGTTATTCACTATTACCGACCCCCATAACTAACTAATATTATTTATATATTCGTTCTGCTAGGCCTTATTATTACTTACAATACTAGTGACATACTACGAAGTCAACATATTTTTTATGATTAAGTCAAAAAGAAAGACTGTTAGCGTAAATTGCTTAACTCGCAATCCCGGATGTTGGAAAAGTGGAGCAACTTCTCCAAGGGAACGAGGGATGCTCGCGATAGGTCGTGATTCGCCAGCGGTTTACTATCAGGGTGACTTGGCGGTGCGCTCCAGCCAGCCACCGCCCAGAGCCCGATAGAGTTTGAGAAGGTTGACGTAGCGGGCCAGGCGAGCCTGGATGAGGAGGCGCTGCGAGGCGTATAGGTCTTGTTGGGCGGAGATGACCACAAGGTAACTGTCAACGCCCTTGCGGTAACGCAACTCGGAAAGTTGATAGCGCCTTTCCTCCGCTGCGACGCGCGCCGTCTCGGCTGCGATCTCGGCATCGAGTTGCTCGCGCGAGGCGAGGGTATCAGCTACCTCGCGGAAGGCTACCTGGATGGCCTTTTCGTACTGGGCGATGCCGATCGCGCGCTGCGCATTGGCCGCCTCCAGGTTGGCAATATTCTGTCCTCCCTGGAAAATGGGGATGGTTACTTGCGGTACAACGCTCCACATGCCCGAAGGTTTAGCGAACAGCTGGCCCAATTCGAAGCTGGAGAAGCCGCCGGAAGCGGTGAGGCTGATAGAGGGGAAGAACGCTGCCCGGGCCGCGCCGATGCTGGCGTTGGCCGCCAGGAGAGCGTGTTCGGCCGCCAAGATGTCGGGCCGGCGCTGGAGCAGCTCCGAGGGCAGGCCGGCCGGCAGATCGGCGAGCACTTCGGTCGCGCCGAGCAGCGGCGCCGCCGGAAGATCCGCCGGGATGGGCTCGCCGACCAGCAACACAAGCGCGTTCTCCGCCAGCGCGCGCTGACGCGTGAAGGAAGCGAGATCGGCGCGGGCGGTTTGCACCTGTGCCTCGGCGGTGCGAAGGTCCAGTTCCGATGCCTGTCCCACCTCGTAGCGCTGTTGGATCGAGATCGTAGCTAGCCTGCACAAGCTCGGCGGTCTGGCGAACGAGGGTGAGCTGCTCGTCAACGGCAAGCAGGGTGAGATAGTTTTTGGCCACCCCGGCCACAAGCGTTAACTGCGCGCTTCGGCGCGCCTCCTCGGTTGCCAGGTAGCTCTGAAGCGCCTGCTCCTTCAGGCTGCGTATGCGGCCGAAGAAATCGAGCTCCCAGGAGAGCCCTGCGCCCAGAGTCCACATGTTTTCAGTAATGGGCTTGCCCGTGGGGCTCAGGTCGAGCGGGGTGCCGGCGCGGCTAAAGCTGGCCGTCGCGTTCAGCTCGGGGAAGAGTGCCGCGCGCTGGATGCCATAGCGGGCGCTCGCTAGGTCGACGTTCAGTGCGGCCACCCGTAGGTCGCGGTTGTTGACGAGGGCGAGCTCCACGAGCGCCTGCAGCCGCGCATCGCCCAGGACATTGCGCCAGCCGAGATCGGCGGCCAGGACGTTCGTAGCTGCGCTGGCGGCGGGGACAGGCGCCCCGGTCGCGGTGGGGTAACGGTCAGCCACCGGGGCCGGCGGCCGTTCATACTTCGGGGCGAGCGTGCAACCGGCGAGGAGGAGGGCGCCGACGGCGGTCAAAGGCCCCCACACCCGGTGCGCGCGAACCTTCCCCTGTCTTAGGTGCGCTGTATGGCCAGCAGACCCTCTCCGTGCCACGCATACGGCGATCGTCTCACTCATGGTCGGCTTCCTCGTCGGTGCCGGCCGCGGCGGCGTTGTGTGGCGGAGCGGGGAGCAGCGGTTTGACCTGGGAGACCCGGCGGACCAGCACGAAGAAGACCGGGATGATAAGGATGGCGAGGACAGTGGCCGAGGTCATGCCGCCCGCTACCGCCCAGCCGATGGCGTTTTGGCTGGCCGAGCCGGCGCCGTTGGCGAGCGCGAGCGGCAGCACGCCCAGGATGAAGGCCATCGACGTCATGAGGATGGGCCGAAGCCGCATGCGCGCCGCCGAAAGTGTCGCCTCAACCAGGTTTTTGCCGGCCTCGTGTTCGGCCTTGGCGAACTCGACGATGAGGATGGCGTTCTTGGCCGAGAGGCCGATGGTGGTGAGCAGGGCGACCTGGAAGTAGACGTCGTTGGGGAGGCCGCGCAGCGTGGAGGCCACCAGCGCGCCGATAACGCCGAGCGGCACCACCAGCAGCACGGCGACGGGGATGGACCAGCTCTCGTAGAGCGCGGCCAGACAAAGGAAGACGACCAACAGCGAAATGGCGTAGAGAGCGCCGGTGTTGGCGCCGGCCAGCCGTTCCTCGAAGGAGAGGCCCGACCACTCCAGTCCGATGCCGGGCGGCAGCTTGGCCGCCGCCGCTTCCATCGCCTTCATGGCGTCGCCGGTGCTCCGGCCGGGCGCCGGCTCGCCGACTATCTCCATCGAGGGCATACCGTTGAACCGCTCGAGGCGGGGCGAGCCGTAGGTCCAGCGACCGGTTGGCGAAGGCGGAGAAGGGCGTCATCTCGCCTTTCGCGCTTCGCACGTACCAGCGGTCGACGTCCTGCGGCAGCATGCGGAAGGGCGCGTCGGCCTGCAGGTAGACTTTCTTCACCCGGCCCTTGTCCACGAAGTCGTTGACATAGGATTGAGCCCATGTCGAGGAGAGGGTGGCGTTCACGTCGGCGAATGAGAGGCCGAGGGCGGCCGCCTTCTGCCAATCCACATCAATCTTGAACTGGGAAGTGTCGTCCTGTCCGTTGGGCCGCACCTTGGTGACGGCCGGCTCCTGCCGCAGCGCGCCGAGGAGCTGGTTACGCGCAGCGAGCAGCCGCTCGTGGCCGAGCCCAGCGCGATCCTGAAGCTGCATATCGAATCCGCTCGCGTTGCCGAGTTCACGCACGGCCGGCGGCCCAAAGGCAAAAATGGTCGCCTCCTTCACTCGCTGCAAGGCGCCAGTGACGCGCGCCGCCACCGCCCCCGCCTTGAGCCGCGCGTCTGTGCGCTCGTCCCACGGTTTGAGTTGCACGAAAGCGATGCCGGCGCTCTGGCCGCGGCCGGCGTAGTTGAAGCCGATGATGCCGAGGACCGACTGCACCGCGTCCTTCTCGGCGGTGAGGAGGTGGTTCGTCACCAGCTCCACCATCTTGCGGGTGCGCTCGAGCGTGGCGCCGGGCGGGAGCTGGATCTGCACGGACATCTGGCCCTGGTCCTCGTCGGGCAAAAAGCCGGTGGGCATGCGGAAGAGGAGCAGCGACAGTCCGCCCACCACCAGCGCATAGATGAGTACCGCTCGCACCCACCGGTGTATGAGCGACTTCACCATCGACTGGTAGCGGGTGCTGCCAAAGTCGTACAGGCGATTGAACCAGCCGAAGGCGCGCTTCGCCCCATGGTGTTCGGGCACCGGCTTGAGGAACGTAGCGCAGAGCGCCGGGCTGAGGATGAGCGCTATGATCACCGAGAGCACCATCGCCGAGACCAGCGTGATGGAAAACTGGCGGTAGATGACGCCCACCGACCCGCCGAAGAAGGCCATGGGTACGAAAACGGCCGAAAGCACCATGGCGATGCCCACGAGCGCACCGGTGATTTGGCCCATCGACTTGCGGGTGGCGTCGCGCGGCGAGAGACCCTCCTCGCTCATCACCCGCTCGACGTTCTCTACCACCACGATGGCGTCATCGACGAGCAGGCCGATGGCCAGCACGAGGCCGAACATGGTTAGCGTGTTGATGCCGAAGCCGAACGCGGCGAGGACACCGAAGGTGCCGAGCAGCACCACCGGCACGGCGATAGTGGGAATGAGGGTGGCGCGGAAGTTCTGCAGGAAAAGGAACATCACCACGAACACCAGGCCGATGGCCTCCAGCAGCGTCTTCACTACCTCCTCAATGGAGAGGCGCACGAAGGTGGAGGTGTCGATGGGGTAGCGGATCTCCAGGCCGTGCGGGAAATAGCGTGCGAGTTCCTCGAGGCGCGCCTTCACCGCCTTCACGGTGTCGAGTGCGTTGGCGCCCGGGGCGAGCTTGACACCCATCGCGCCCGCGCCCTCGTTGTTGTAAGTGCTGTCGATGTCAAGCACTTCGCCGGCCAGCTCAGCCCGCGCCACGTCGCGCAGGCGCACCTGCGAGCCGTCAGGATTCACACGCAGCAGGATGTCCTCGAACTCGGCAACGGTCTGGAGGCGGGTCTGGGCGGTGATGGTGGCGTTGAGCTGCTGCCCGGCCACCGAGGGCGCCGCGCCCAGTTGCCCTGCCGACACCAGCGCATTCTGCGCCTGCACCGCCGCGCTGACATCTTGCGGCGTCATCTGGAAGCTCACCAGCTTCTGGGCATCGAGCCAAATACGCATGGCGTACTGCGCGCCGAAGAACTGGATGTCGCCGACGCCGGTGACGCGACCAATGGGGTCGACCACGTTGGTGGCCAGGTAGTCGGCGATGTCGGCGCGACTCATACTGTTGTCGGCCGATACGAAGGCGACGATGAGCAGGTAGTTGTTCACCGCCTTCTGCACGCGGACGCCCTGGCGCTGCACCTCCTGCGGAAGGAGCGGCATGGCCAGCTGCAGCTTATTCTGCACTTGCACCTGGGCGATGTCGGGGTTCGTCCCGGCGCCGAAGGTGAGTGTGACGGTGGCGTTGCCGGCCGAGTCGCTGTTCGAGGCGATGTAGCGGAGGTTATCGAGCCCGTTCATCTTCTGTTCGATGACCTGCGTGACGCTGTCCTCCACCGTCTTGGCCGAGGCGCCGGGATAGACGGCGGCGATGCTGATGTTGGGCGGCGCGATAGCCGGATACTGCGAGATGGGCAGCCCGGTGATGGCAATGCCACCGGCCAGCATGATGAGGATGGCGATGACCCAGGCAAAAATGGGGCGGTCGATGAAGAAGCGGGCCATGGTTACCTCTGGGGCTGCGAGGTGTGGGACGGCGTAGCAGCGCCGGGCCGGGACTCGGACGGGGCGGGCGCGGCCGGGACCGACTTCACCAGCGCGCCGGGGCGGATGTGCTGCAGCCCGTCGACGATTACCTGATCGCCGGCGCGCAGACCGGTGCTGACGAGCCAGTCGCTGCCGACTGCCCGGTCTACGGTAAGGAGCCGAAGCTCCGCCTTACCATCGGCGCTCACCGCCAAGGCGCTGGGCTGGCCCTTCTGGTCGCGCGTGACGGCACGCTGGGGCACCAGCAGCGCCTGCGGGTCTATCGCCTCGTCGAGGAGGGCGCGAACGAACATGCCGGGCAGCAGCTCGCCCTGGGGGTTGGGGAAGAGCGCGCGCAGCGTCACCGAGCCGGTGCTGTGGTCAACCGTGACGTCCGAGAACTGGAGCGTGCCGGGCTGGGCGTAAGCGCCGCCGTCCTCTAGGATGAGCTTCACCTCGGCCCCCTCGCTGCCCGCCCGTTGCAGCTTGCCGGCGGCGAACTCTCGACGGAGGCGGAGCAGCTCCGTAGAGGACTGTGTGACGTCGACGAAAGACGGGTCGAGCTGCTGCACGGTGGCGAGCAACGTGGCTTGCGCCGACTGCACGTAGGCGCCCTCGGTGACCTCCGAGCGGCCGATACGGCCCGAGACAGGTGCCGCGACGGCGGTGTAGCCGAGGTTGATGGAGGCGGTTTCCACGGCCGCTTGGCCCGACGCGACGTCGGCCTCAGCGGCCTTCTGCGCCGCCACCGCGTTGTCGTATTCCTGCTTGCTCACCGCGTTAGACTCCACCAGCTCGGCGTAGCGGCTCGCCTGCAGGCGTGCCGAGGCGACGCTGGCTTCGGCGTGTGCGAGCTGCGCCCGAGCGCTGGCCAGAGCGGCGCGGTAGGGGGCGTCGTCGATTTGGTAGAGCGGCTGGCCGGCCTTTACGCTGGCGCCCTCGATGAATAGGCGCTTCAGCACGATCCCGTTCACGCGGGCGCGCACCTCGGCCACTCGGTACGCAGAAACACGACCGGGCAGCTCGCGGCTGAGCGCCACCGCCGTGGGTGTGAGTGTTACCACGCCCACCTCGACCGGGCCGCCGGAAGGCGGGGCGGGCGGGGGTTGTGCGCAAACGGGAAGGAGCACCAGTACGGTGATGCCGAGCGCGGCCAGACCGACCTGCGGGAGGTCGATCCGCAACGAGGTGCGACTTGCAAGATTGGAATGGATGTTCATCGTCTCTCCGGTGCACGAGATCGGTCTTTGATCTCGACCTGATGCGGCGATCAAGGGATAGGAATTTCAAACCGTGTTTTCTTCATCTAATGCTTCTAGATCTTTACACCGATCGCACCGGAATGTACTTCTGTGGTTCGTTTCAAGTCAACGATAATGATAGAACTGTCTTCGTATTGACTCAGCCTGGTCGTCACCGGGTAAACATTTCCACACTCCCGACCCTGCGAACAAAACGAGTGAGGGCCTGCGAATGCTACCGGTACGCTTCGCAGCCAGCAACCTTCGGGTCATGATCGCGACCCAAGTCGTCGCTTGCCAGTGAATTGAGAGGTAATCTAGCCTCAAACTGTAGGATAACGGAAACAGCACCTAAAACCACCTGTATGCGACAGGTGGATAACGATACTGCCTTGACAACGACAACTTATTATACTTAGATTATCTAATAATTAGAAAAGGAAATATATGCCCTCTTCACCTAACGAAACAGCCCATGAAATTTTGGAAGTAGTACCGTTGGTGATGCGAACAGTCCGTACCCAGATGCGCAACTCCCGCTCGCTTAATCTTTCGGTGCCTCAGTTCCGGACTCTCGGTTTTGTGCACCGCCACCCCGGAACATCGCTGTCGGATGTGGCGGAACATGTGGGTTTGGCTTTGCCTTCTATGTGCAAATTGATTGACGGTCTTGTGGAACGCAAACTCATAAAACGCCGCAGCCATCCAAGCGACCGGCGCCGCATCACCCTTGACCTTACCAGCAAGGGTGGTGCATTGCTCCAGTCGGCCCGAGAATCTACGCAGGAATCGCTCGCCGAGAGGCTCTCCGTGCTTCATAAGCATGACTGTTCAACCATTGTATATGCTATGCAAATTCTCTACCAGCTTTTCGCATATACGGACTCAAGGGGGCAGTCATGAAAATCCTGCATATTGACAGACTGACGCGACGATTCGGTACGCTTGCCGCTGTTGATGATCTGACCCTCTCAGTTGACGAAGGGGAAGTATTCGGGTTGCTCGGGCCGAACGGAGCCGGAAAAACAACACTCATCAAAATGATGACGACTCTGCTTCCGCCGACCTCGGGCAATGCTGAAATCGCAAGTTATGATATCCTTCATCACTCCGGTGAGGTGCGTCGTATCATAGGTTATGTCCCTCAGATGATTTCCGCTGATGGCAATCTCACCGGCCACGAAAATCTTCTCGTGTTTGCCAAGCTGTACGATATTCCGAGGCCCGAACGAAATAATCGCATCCGTGAAGCGCTGCAACTCATGGAGCTTACCAATGCCGCAGACAAGACCGTCCGCACGTACTCGGGCGGTATGATCCGCCGGTTGGAAATAGCTCAATCCATGCTTCACCGACCGCGTCTGCTGTTTCTTGACGAACCCACCGTTGGTCTTGATCCGCTGGCTCGCGGAGCGGTATGGGACTATATCGAGATTTTGCGGGCCGAATACGGAACCACCATCTTTTTGACCACCCATTACATGGAGGAAGCGGATACCCTCTGTACCCGCATCTCGATTATGCATAGGGGAAAGGTTGTTGTCACCGGGACGCCGGCAGAACTGAAGGAATCCATCGGGGCGGATGGTGCGACCTTGGATGACGTCTTTGCCCACTATGCCGGAGCCGATCTTCACTCGGAAAACGGAAGAGGGTACCGTGAGGTTTCAAGAACAAGAAAAACCGCGCGGAGGCTTGGTTGATATGTCCGAATCAGTAGGGATGAACATGATATTAGACGTTTTCAATTTTATTGATAAAAGCTTCGTGATTGCGGAAGTTGAAATACGAAAACTACGGCATGACTACTTTGAATTGATCACCCGCTCGATCCAGCCCATCCTATGGCTTCTCATCGTCGGGCAAGTCTTCAATCGCACGCACGCGATTCCTACTGGAAATCTGTCCTATATTTCGTACCTGGCGCCCGGCATACTGGCGCAGAGCGTGCTCTTCGTGGCGATATTTTTCGGTATTGCGATTATCTGGGAGAGGGATCTGGGAATTCTCCACAAATTCCTGGCAAGCCCTGCACCGCGCGCAGCGCTTGTTTTGGGGAAAGCCCTCTCCGCAGGCGTGCGCGGTCTTTCCCAGGCAGCCATTATCTATATCGTATCCCTTTTACTGGGCGTTCAGATGAATTGGCATGTCCCCGCACTCGCCGTCATGGTAGCGGTGGTGATCCTTGGTTCAGGTATTTTCGCAACTTTTTCCCTGATCGTTGCCTGCATCGTGAAGACTCGCGAACGGTTCATGGGCATCGGTCAGATTCTGACCATGCCGCTTTTCTTCGCCAGTAATGCGCTGTATCCCATATCCATCATGCCTCATTGGTTGCAGTTTTTCTCACACATCAATCCATTGACATACGAAGTGGATGCATTACGTGCATTGATGGTGAGTGGGGCGGTAAGCGCCTATGGCGTGGGTACGGATGTGGTCATATTGCTCATTTCGATGACCCTTCTCGTCCTGATCGGTTCGTGGATGTATCCGAAAGTTGTCATTTGAAAAGAAGTGGTCCCTGAGCCTCACCAAAAGAAATCCGAAAGAAAAAACAAATCAACCAAAACAGGGTAAGTATAAATTGATGAACCCACAACCCTGGATGTTTGAAAAGGTAAGCTTGAAGACTGAATAGGTCATGGCGACAGAGTAGTGCGGGCGGAACTATCTGGGAAGATTTCAATGTGGAGGAGGGTAGTGTAGGTGACATGAAAGACACTTTATTTTCAATAGGGAAGGGACGAGATTGGGCGAACGAGAATATGCATAGCTCGCTCGGGCACGTGTTCGGAAAATCCCCAACCGAAAGACAACACATACCGGTACCGATTGTTCCGCCGGTTCAACTCGGAATGCATGCGCAGTGAATTGGATCCCAGCTGTCACTCGACGGACAGGGGAGCGGAATACAACCGCAATAGGCTATCTGGCACGTGCCGGCTTGACACGTCCAGTGTGCACACCCATCACTGCCGTCGTTGCATACCTGACAAAGTTGCGGCAGAGCCCCGTTGCAGTCTGTGGCCGTCCGACATTGGACGCAGGCGCCGTTTTGGCACACACCACCCGAAGCCGAGCAGTCCGTTGTGTTGACCCAGGCGCCGTTCTGGCAGGTCTGGATTTCGTTGCTGCTGCACTGCGTCTGGCCGTCGGTGCAGACTGTCATGGGGACGCATTGGATGCCATTGAAGCACGTATTCGGAGGGCAGTTGCAGACTTTGACCTGGTGGCTGTTTTCCGCGGAACACCCGCACGCCTCCGCGGGCAATATGGGACAATTGCACACTTGACCAGCTGGGCACACGCACGGGGTGACTGGGCATGTGTTCGGGAAATCCCCAGCCGAGAGGCAGCACATACCGGTGCCGACGGTGCCGCCGGTGCAACTCGGAATGCATGCGCAGTGAATTGGATCCCAGCTGTCACTCAGCGGACAGGGTGGTGGTACGCAACCGCAATAGGCTATCTGGCACGCGCCGGCTTGACACGTCCAGTGCGCACAGCCATTGCTACCGTCGTTGCATACCTGACAAAGTTGCGGCAGAGCCCCGTTGCAATCGGTGGCCGTACGACATCCGACGCAGGCGCCGTTTTGGCACACACCGCCCGAAGTCGAGCAGTCGGTGGTGTTGACCCAGGCGCCGTTCTGGCATGTCTGGATTTCATTGCCGCTGCATTGCACCTGACCGTCGGTGCACATCGGCAGCGTGCAGCCTTTTTCATTGGCTCCGATGAGAAATGGCAGCATTACGAGGACACCGAGAAAGAAGAACGTGGCAAAACGGGCTTTCATGGATGGTTACCTCCTACGCAACAAGAGTAAGAACGAAAACCGCGATAAAAGAACCGGCGCCAAGCGCTCCGCATGTTCAGATTTTCACACGAATGATCTTCGAATCTAAACTTGAGTCTACTCTGAACTCAGGTCTCTTGCAATGAAGAAATAACATCAAGTAACTGGAAGCTGTTTTCGTTAGCTTGCCCCTCGCCAAAACAAATCCGAGAGAAGAAACAAATCAACCAAACCAGTGTGTGCGTAACTTGGTAAACTCGCAATCCTGGATGTTGGAAAAATGAGTTTGAATACTGGATAAGTCATGACAACCTCAGTGTACGAGCGGAACTGTCTGTCAAGATTTCAATGGGGAGTACCCCGAGACATAGCAGAACCATGTCCAGTAGATGCAGCCCCGGACCGGGACCTAGGAGATGCGCTATAACTACCACGATGTGATGCTGCTGGGCGAGCAGGCGAAATCTGGTTGTAACCATGCCACTGCCCACCGTGCCAGTAGCCCCGTCCGCCCCATCCAACGTAGCCGTAGGTGAAGCCGTACCAGTGACCATAACCATGGCCATACCAACCGAAGTATCGCGGGCCATAAATGCCGAAGAACGGCATTGGTCCTAAGCCCCACAGCCAGGGCGCAACCACCCAGCACCAACCGACGGTTGGGTAGTAAACATACATATCTGGCACAGCTCCGCTCGGTGGTACGTAGGTGTACGCATCTCCGTAAGGCATCCAGACCCATCCATATTGGTCCGTGTAAACCCACTGCCCCGTCGAAGCAACTTGCTGGTCCGAGGCTCCCGCTTCGTCCGACGGGGGAACGGTAACTTCCGCTGATGGAGGGGGAGGCAAATTCGTCGGTGCGGGAGAAGGCGGTTGCACCGGCTGTGCTGGGGGTTCACTCGCCTGAGCCAACTGCATATTGACTGACTGACTGCCATCGCTCGACTGAGCAACGCCGGATAATAAAATCGACGCTGCAAAATAAACTAAAAATCTCGCGAAGGTTTTAATGACATCACCTCCACATACTACTATATTTTTGTTAGTGGTGTTCGTCAACACCGCCCAACCTGTTCCTATTGTTATTAGAGCATCGAGCAGATTCTGAGGTAAAAATTAAGTTCAGGGTCTGATGGATGCACATCTATCCAGGTTCGAGTGTTGAATTTGGCATTTGATTTGAGGGGCTTTTTTGACCGAAAAAAACCCAGTTTTCGTTTCTGATGCCATGGGGAAAAAGTTTTGTCTCCCTTTTTGTATTTCATGCTGAACGATCCGTTTGATCTCGCTAAAACTCGTTCGATCAAAAAGATAAGCTGTGGTTTGGGATCTAAGGGTGATCGTTGACATTGGATCCGTTGTCGAAATATGTTCCATCAAAGTTCTCATTCGCTCTGGTTATAGGTCTTATTGACACAAAAAATGTGAATAGGAGGCGGCCTATGAAATCACAATTAGATTTGCGCAGGTGTGGGGTGTTCGTGTTTGCAATGTTCCTCGGCAACATATTTACCGGATGCAGCAATAACACACCTTCTCAAAAAATCCTCGCCGCTCAGAAGATTAAACACGTTATCGTGATCATGCAGGAAAATCGGTCTTTTGATCACTACTTCGGGACGTTCCCGGGGGCGGAAGGGATCCCTACTGACAAAAATGGAAATTTTATTGTCTGCGTAAATGATCCCAAGACCGGAGCTTGTGTGAAGCCTTACCATCTCACGGCTGATAAAAACTATGGTGGGCCGCACAATGCTGTTCATGCGGCTGCGGATATCGATGGCGGCAAGATGGATGGTTTTATCGCAGAGGCCGAGATTGCCCAGAAAGGGTGCGCCGATCCCAATAACCCGCAATGTTTTGTCAACGGCGCGTCTGTTGACGTTATGGGGTACCACACCGACGCGGAGATCCCCAATTATTGGGCGTATGCTAAGAACTTCGTGCTTCAGGACCACCTCTTCCAACCGAATGCTTCCTGGAGCCAGCCGGAGCACCTCTTTTTGGTTTCGGGTTGGGCGGCACAGTGCGTCGCCGACAATCCCATGAACTGTTCGAGCGAGCTCACCGGACCGTTTGGATACACGGCTACCGGAACCACCGCGCTGCAATACCCCTGGACCGATCTGACGTATCTGCTCCATAAGGCGAATGTGTCCTGGAAATACTACCTGAGTGAAGGAAACGACCCGCATTGCGGTGGTGACCCCGAGGAATGCCAACCCATTCAACAACTCGCTGCCGTACCGAGCATTTGGAATCCGCTTCCTTCTTTCGACACCGTGAACGAGAACAACCAACTCGGCAATATCGTTCCCGTCGATCAATTTTATCAAGATGTGCAAAACGGCCAGCTTCCCTCGGTATCGTGGATCGCGCCCTCGAGTGAAGTGAGCGAGCACCCCGCGGCCTTGGTCAGCGCGGGACAGACTTACGTCACCGCTTTGGTCAACACCGTCATGAAAAGCCAATATTGGGATTCAACGGTGATCTTCCTCTCGTGGGACGACTGGGGCGGCTTCTATGACCACGTGGTTCCACCCGTGGTGGATGAGAACGGTTATGGCTTGCGGGTTCCAGGGATGGTGATAAGCCCGTACGCGAAACACGGATACATCGACAAACAGGTTCTCAGCCACGATGCGTACCTGAAGTTCGTCGAAGATCTCTTCCTCGACAGTCAGCGTATAGACCCGAATACCGATGGTCGGCCCGACTCGCGTACGACCGTACGTGAAAATGTAAAAGAGCTCGGTAATCTGCTAGCCGACTTCGACTTCAATCAAACGCCGCAGCCAACGCTAATCCTGCAACCGACACCATAGAGCAAAGGGAAATGCGTTATGAAAACACAAGATCTGAGATTTGTCGGCAAAACAAGCATTCGATATAAGCGGATTGCCCACCGTCGATGGGGGGCTCAACGTGAGACTGTTTTATGGGGTTGGATATTTATATGCCTGTTTTGCTCCTCGGTCAAAGCACTTGAAGCAACTCCCTTCATCTACCAAGGGATCGGATCGAGAGGAGATGAAAAGGCTGTTGTGGAATGGGGGACTGCTTTCGGCACTCGCGAAATCACCCCTATCAGCGAGCGAGGGGTTGAGCAGGAACTTTGCATAGATGTTGGATTGATGGAATTCATGGCGGTCGAGTTGGGCGGTGGGATGTTGCTTGAAGACACCAAGGAAACGCTTTATTCTTTCCACACTGAAGCGCTTGTCAACCTCCTGAATGAACATCGCGCCGGAATTAATTTAGGGATCGCACTCGGATTTATTCGGGATTACCGATACGCCAACATTCCACGGGTACGGTTGATGATGGACAAGAGTATAGGGGATTTCCGCATAGCTTTTTCCGGGCTTCTAGAGTTTCCAATCGCTTCCCACCGCGACCCGGTTGATATAATTTTGAGTCTGGCAAGCAGTTACGCGATTTTCGAGTCATTTCAGGTTGGCTTAGAGGCCGTGGGTGAGGATCTTGAAGGCTTCTGGGAAAGCGATGAATCCGAGGGCGGCGCCAAGATTCTAGGAGGCCCGACTATTTGGTATAAACCTTCTTCAGATATAACGGTGAAGCTTAATGTTGCAGGTGTAATGACCGTCAGCCCCGGAGCAGTTTCCCCCACCAGCCAGTCAAACAAGTACGGGATTGAGGGTCGTTGTGTCATTGGCTACCGATTCTAATGCGCAGGAATTCTCTAAAGTCGTTGCGCCGTTCTAAAGCGTAGGCTTAATCGCTGATTACAACGTCGATTAGAACGAAACTGATGCCGATAGCCAACATTCAGGGCATAAATTGCGCAAGCCGTCACCTTTCCATCGCCAAAACAAAATTCAAGATTAAAAAGAAGTCAACCAAACCAGGTTATGCGTAAATCGGTGAACTCTCAATCCTGGATGTTGGAAAAAATGAGCCTGAGGACTGAATAGGACAATGGCTGCAGAGTGGTGCGAGCAGAACTATCTGGCAAGATTTAAATGTGGAGGAGATACGTGCAAGCGGCATAAAAATACTCATTTATCAATAATGACGATTTTTTTGATAAGTTTTGACAATCTACAATAGTTTGTTGTTATGTTATTTATCATTTCATGGGAACGGCGCGGATCTCACCCGTGCACAGAATCCCAATCTCTCGATGGCGTCTCAGATCTTCACCTAAAAAACCACATAATAAGACTGATGCCACATCACCATGAGTGCACAGTAAAACGGTTCGATTATTAATACGAATTTCAATATCATTAATGAGCTGCTTAACTCTCTCAAAGACAGATGTTGTACTCTCGACCTTTCGATCAGCCTGAGATGAGTTCAGCAAATCATGTGCCCAGACGGTCATGTAGAAATGATCACCCTTCATGTCAAACTCGCCGAAATGTCTTTCCTTAAGTCGTTCGTCATACTCAAGGGGAACCTTTAATAGTTTTGCGGCGATTTCTGCCGATTGCAGTGCCCGAAGAAAGGGTGACGACACGATTAGATTTACTCTTGATAGCATCCCTGTCTGAAGTGCTTGTGTCACACTTGTTGCCACCTCTATCTCGCCTGCAGGGGTAAGGCCATAATTTGCTACACCATGATTGAGAGAGCTGACGATCAGTCGTTCCTTATTCGCAATGCTTTCACCGTGTCGGAGGATGAAATATCTATTCATGTTGCTATCTCGGTGGAAAATCTATCGATCAACGTGAACACTTGTCAACTTTGGATCCCCGGTCTGTCACTAACATCTAAGATGTCCGGGTCATAAACAATTAAAGATGTTCTCCCCAGAAGGGGTGCCCCTTGTCAAGACTCGTACGATGCCTTAAAAATTTCTTGGTACCTCAAATGCTTTCCTTTAAATTCGGAAGCGTAAGTCGAAAGAACACCCTTTGCAGCCAGCACATATCTATTTTCGCCTCCAAGCACATTTGTGTATGCGCCCTTAATCGTGCTAACAGGCACCACGGAGAAAAAATCATGACACCGGTGCCGCCACCTTTCCAGATTATGGCAAAGCCGGTGGGGCCCACGTGTGACCTCGACTGCCGTTACTGCTATTATACGGGTAAAAAAGCGCTCTACGAAGGAGCCGGGCTGCTACGGATGAACCATGATCTCCTCGAAACCTTCATATCACAGTATTTGTGCGTCGCGGGCGATCAAGCAGCCTTTGTTTGGCATGGGGGCGAGCCTACGTTGGCGGGCCTGGAATTCTTTCGCACCGCCGTGGACCTGCAACGTAAGTACCAGCGCCCAGGTCAGGAGATTCTCAATAACCTGCAGACTAATGGGGTATCCCTCAACGAGGAGTGGTGTACGTTCCTTTCGATCGAGCGCTTCTCAGTCGGTTTAAGCCTTGACGGACCAAGGGAGTTGCATGACTGTTATCGACTCTCCAAAGGAGGGGCGCCAACTCACCAGCAGGTCTTGTGCGCGCTGCGCCTTCTGCAAAACTATCGGGTCCACTGCGACATTTTATGCGTAATTCACAACCGGAACGTTGACGAACCGCGCGCCGTTTACCAATTTTTGAAGTCGATGGGGGCTACGTACCTGCAGTTTCTTCCGCTCGTGGAACGCGACGTCTCCTCACCAACGGGAGTCAGTCTGCGTACGGTGAATGCAATCAAGTGGGGCGGGTTCCTCTGCAGCGTCTTTGACGAGTGGATTCGTGAGGACGTGGGCCGTGTAACGGTGCAAGCCATCGATGAAGCCTTTCGGCCCCTGGTCGATACGGAGCACGCCTTGTGTATCTATCGGAAGCAGTGCGGCGATGTCTTGGTCCTCGAGCACAACGGCGATCTATTCTCCTGCGATCACTTTGTCGATCCAGAGCACCAGCTCGGCAATATACGCGATACGCCGATCGCCGTTCTGGTAGCGAGCGAAGCGCAGCGGCGCTTCGGTGAAGCAAAAGGCACGCTACCCCGATGCTGCCACCACTGCGCAGCACTCGCCCTGTGTCATGGCGGCTGCCCAAAGGACCGGTTTCTTGCCACCTCCAACGGCGAAGCGGGGCTAAACTACCT
Organism: uncultured delta proteobacterium; assembly: GCA_963754925.1. Taxonomy (GTDB): domain Bacteria; phylum Myxococcota; class B64-G9; order B64-G9; family B64-G9; genus CAVWHX01. The sequence goes on along the minus strand of CAVWHX010000007.1, from coordinate 279,511 downwards.
GTGTAAGGGAAACAAGCTGTTTCACGCGCACAGTCGGCCGCTGCTCCTCGAGCTTGCCAAGCGGTGGCGAGCCCGCGAGCCCATCGAAACAGTAATGCGCCTGGCATACACCAGGGACAGCGCTTTTGTACACGTCGGCCGCAACGACCCATGCCCCTGCGGGAGCGGCCGTAAATACAAGCGTTGTTGCCTTAGGCCCTGAGTCGTAGATGGTTCGGTCCGAGCCGCTAATCAACGGGCTGCTCGTTCGGCAAGGGAAAGGCGATGCCACCCGCGACGCCGGTCAGGAGCACGCCGGGTGCTGTTGAATAGGCCAGCCGGCGAACCCGCCGCTTGCCCGGGACATCGTCAGGCAAGGGTCCTCCTAAAAAGATCGAGCGTGCGTGCGAAAGCATCCCGTGCTGCGCGAACGTCGTACGCCGGGCGGGTGTCGTTGAAGAAAGCGTGCATGGCCTCATCGAAGATGTGCTTCTCATACGACTTGTGGTGTTGTTCCATGGCCTGTGTAAAGGCCGGGATGCCGGTGTTGATCCGCTGGTCGGCGCTCCCGTAAAACGCGAGCACCGGACATCGGATGTTCGGGATGAGTTCTGTGGGCGGGGCTACGCCGTAGAAGACCACGCAGGCCGCCAGATTAGGGTCGTGGCAGGCGAGCAATGCCGAGAGCCCCCCTCCCATGCAGAAGCCGACCGAGGCCACCTTCTGCCCGCGCGTCAACGGGCAGACCTGGCGCAGGTACCGCGTCGTGGCGAGCAGCTGAGGCACCCAGTCGCGGGTCATGAGGCCGCTCTTGCCGGGCCCGCCCATAATCGTCGTACGCGTTTCTTCGATCTGCAGGCGCGCGGTTTTGGGCAATGTGGCAAGGGCTTGGTCCCTGATCGTGGGGTCCATGAAGGCCATGGGCGGCAGGGTATTCATGAAGCGGAGCATCTCATCAATGCGCTCCCGTATAAGGGCAGGGGGTCGGACGCCGCCCTCCGCATAGAGGTCGGGGGCGAAGGCAGCATAACCCGCTGCGGCAAAGCGACGCGCTACATCCTCGATATGCGCGTTGACACCCCAGGCTTCTGGTAACACCACGACCGCCGGTAGCGGCGTGTGGGCGCGATCAGGATAACAAAGGTAGCCGGTGAACGATGACTCTTCACCATAGCCGACCGTCTCATGGTAAATGGGCATGCGCTCCTCCTTCTTTGGCTCAATCGGCCCGCAACAGCCTGGATGCAAAGAATACCTGTTAATCATCTTCTAAGAAAAGGATGAATACTATTCTAAGAAGTAGCAGCAAATGCCGCGGAATTCGGAAATTCAAATTGCGTCGGTAAAAGCAACAACCTTCTAAGCCATGGGCAGCAGGTTCGAATCCTGCCGATCTATGCTACCAAGTGATAGTTATGCGGCAGTGCCGCCCACATGAAAATAGTCGGTTCTGGATTGCCATTTTGATGAGGATTTCGTATAATTATCTTGAAGGTCGTATGGTGCTGGGGAAGTAACGTGTTAGGTTGGCAAAGCAGGTGAGTTGGTCAGAAACGGTGGAAGTGAACCCCTAAGCGACCCGATAGCCATTGAGATCCGTTCTCTCAAGAATAGTTCATGTTGATGATACGATACGTAATCTTCTAAGCGAGGTGTTAGGATGAAAACAAGCTTAGGGAAGGTACTCCTGCTGGTTGTCGCGGGTGTTACTTTGTGCTGCGCCTGCTCAAGCAAAAAAAGTTCGCCACCACCCCCACCCAGCTGTTCAACTACAAATCCGTGCAAGACACCGTTAACCTGCGTCAACGGGTCTTGCGTGCAATCCTGCAGCGACTCAAACCCGTGCTCCGATGGGTCGACCTGCGGATCTCAAGGGTATTGTGTAACGACGGAGTGTTCGAATCCGTGCCAAACGCCCTTAACCTGCGTGAACGGGACTTGCATGCAATCCTGCAGCGACTCAACAGCGTGCCCAGCATCAGCAACCTGCATTGGTGGTTTTTGCAGACCATTCTGTAGCGACTCAACACCGTGCCCAACATCGTTGACCTGCATGGGCGGCCTTTGCGAACAATCCTGTACCGACTCATTGGAGTGCCAAGAACCATTGAGCTGCATTGGCGGCTTTTGCATAGAATACTGTACCGACTCAACCGATTGCACCGAAGGGTTGATCTGTTCATCTCAAGAGTTTTGTGTCACACCGGAATGTTCGAGCGCAAATCCGTGTCAAACGCCGTTAAGCTGCGTCAACGGGACCTGCGTGCAATCCTGCACCGATTCAACCCAGTGTGCGGGAACCTGCTCGTCTCAAGGGATTTGTGTACCACCGGAATGGGAGCAATATCCGACCTGCGATGACGAAACGTTCGCAGGAACCAGGAAAGCGCCTAACATGATGCTGGTGCTTGACACATCGGGCAGCATGGCTGATGCAATCAGCAGCACCGACTCAACAACAAAATTAACAGCGTTACAGAACGCAGTCGCATCTATTCTTACCATTAATACATCTACTAACACTGAGATCCTCTTTGGGCTAACAACTTTTCCTGCTCCCAGTGGCAGCGATGTTTGTTTGGCAGGAACTATCAGTGTTTCCATAGGAGGAGGCGATACCCTTATTAGCAACACAGTAAATTCTCTTACTGCCAGTAATGGCACCCCGACCGGCCCTACGCTTCAATATCTTAATAACAGTACTAATTGCCCTCAACTTTTCGATTCCACTCGTCAGAACTACATTCTTCTGGCGACCGATGGCGTGCCAACCTGTCCCAGTGCTGGGGGTCAGACGCCTTCTAGTGCCCAATTGACCGCTATCAATGCTATTCCTTATATCAATAATACTGATCCTAATGCCTATGCGAGTTATCCCGATTTTGAGTTGACGTTACAGCAGGTAATAAGTCTTAGAAGCAATAACATTAATACTTTTGTCATTGGCGTTGGTCAGGATGTCAATAATACCAGTCCAAACTCTTTAAGCAGGTTAGCGATCGAAGGCGGCATGCCGCAGAGCGGCGACCCCGCATACTATCCTGCCGATAGTGCCGCCGCGTTATTAGCGGCCTTCAATCAAATAGGTCAAAGTGTGCTTAGCTGCAAAATAACAACTGCCCTCGATCCGGGGACCAACGCAACGCTGGACGTCGATCTCCTGTGGTTGGTTTATAACAACGGAACGAAGGACGTCGCGATACCCCGTGATCCCGCAAATGGTTTCGAATATATCGGCAATAATACGTTTGAGGTCTACGGCACCTACTGCACCATGTTGAAGACTGGACAAATTACCAAGATCGAGATCGTCATGGCCTGCAACCCGGCTTATTGACCTACTATCAATCTCCAGTTTTTCCTGAAAATCCTTTTCGCACTAAATACCTAAGTTGATATTTCTCTTCATCGAACGGCGCGGCAGCAACTTCATTTTTCCGCTTGATTCTATTGATACTAACCATAAGAGTGGTGACGTGCCCCCCGAAAACTGGACCATTTTCAATGAGAGTTCCTTCGGCTAGAATGCCGGAAAGGAGCTTGCTCAATGAAAGGGAAACGGTTTTCTGAGGATAAGATCATCGGGATATTGAAAGAAGCCGAAGCGGGGGTGAAGCTGTCTGATCTCTGTCGCACACATGGCTTCTGCGAACAAACGTACTACCGTTGGAAATCCAAGTACGGCGGGATGGACGTCAGCGAGGCGCGGCGGCTGAAGCAGCTTGAGGAAGAAAACCGAAGGCTGAAGCGTGCCGTGGCCGATCTCACTCTCGACAACCAGATCTTGAGGGATATCAACTCAAGAAAATGGTGAAGCCCGCAGCGCGAAAGCAGGCCGTTGTGCATGCCCGCGAGGAATTTGGGGTGAGCGAACGACGCGCCTGCGGGCTGATGAGGATCGGGCGATCGAGCTTTCGGTACCGTTCGGTAGGCCAACTGTATCCGCAGTTGCGGGAGCGTCTTTTAGAGCTTGCGGCGCAGCGGGTACGCTTCGGATATCGACGGTTGCAGGTGTTATTGCGGCGGGAAGGGTATGTGGTGAATCACAAGCGGGTGTATCGGCTGTATCGGCAAGAGGGATTGAGCGTGAGGAAGAAGCAGCGCAAGAGATACCGGAGCATCGCGCGGCAGCCGCTGCGTCTTCCGGAAGGACTCAACGAGCGATGGTCGATGGATTTTCTATCTGATTGTCTCTCAGATGGGCGACGGTTGAAGGTGTTGAGCGTGCTGGATGAATTCAGTCGAGAGAGTCTTGCCTTACCCGTAGACACGTCCATTTCCGGCAGCCGGGTGGCCAGGATTTTGGACGATATTGCCGCTGAACGGGGTAGGTATCCCGAAGCGATGGTGACGGATAACGGTCCGGAGTTCACGAGTCGTGCGCTGGACCTCTGGGCGTACCGGCATGGGGTGCAGTTGCATTTTATCGAGCCAGGCAAGCCGGTGCAGAATGCCCTGATCGAAAGCTTCAACGGCAAATTTCGAGATGAATGTCTCAATCAACATTGGTTTATAAATCTACAAGATGCTCGTAATAAAATCGAATCATGGCGGATGGATTACAATCATGTGCGGCCACACAGCTCGCTGGGACAGGAGACACCGGCGGAGTTCGCGCGACAGTTTTCAGAGCTTCGGTCGCCTCCGGCTCCCTTCGCTCTGAAAACTGGTGTTGCTATGGATAAAGGAACGATGGTTAACCATGAACAACTCTCATAGAGAGTGGTCCTATGAACGGGGGCACGTCAGTGGTGCGAGCGGAACTATTCCGCGAGATCTCAATGTGGAGTAGAGTAGTGCAGGTGAAATGCACCGGGCGGACCGTGTAGTGCCCCCCGTTAGTAAGTCTTTTGTAAGAGAGTCATTGTGGACAATTTGTTCCCTCTTCTCTAGATAATTATCAACTATCGACAATAGGTTATCTCCCTATTGTCGATAGCTTGAAACGGCTGGTCGGCCAGTGAGCGCATCGAGGTTTTGTTTTTAGGATTACCTATTAATCACTCTAACTGTTTATATTCAAAGTAGCGGTAATTATTTCAGTATCGTGATTGTCGAAGGTAGTTATGTAACTTACTAATAAAAAATAACTTTTGTCCATCCTGTTTGATCGGCATATTTATTTTCAAATTAATGAAATTAATCCTTGCCGTTTCAGTTTAATTTTTTTATCATTGTTGGGGTTAGTCAATTCATCTGAGGGGATGTGTTTTTGACGTCGGTATTACAGCATTGGGGACCGGGCCAACGGGAGTATTCCTCTATCCACCCTCCGTAGCCTCCTAGCTCCAATCCTCAAAAATAAATTCATTATCATGATCTTATTATAATTGAGCCAACAACTTTCTGAAGAGAGGTATGGAATGAAAACAACTATAGGAAGAGAGAACTGGATAGTTCTCGCAAGCCTCCAATTATGGTGGGTTTATTCAACGAACGAAATGCCAATGTCCGCTCTCCGGTACTGTGACGAAAACGCGTGCCAAGAGTTGCTTTCCAGTATTAACGACTCTTGCACCCTGTCTTGCGTCAACGTAACCCAATTCGTTGGTAGCCCGATCTCTTCGTCCGAGGCATTTTTTAATTTCACCGCTATAGAAGAAGACCCCGAACGGAGGAAGCTATGAGAATTCCAATTCGGGCCACCTCGGCTCTTGCCACGCTAATACTCGTTTGCTGTGGCCCCGGCGAGATAAGCAATACTGTATGCGATAAAAATGGGAAGTGCACGTATAGCCCTAGCAAGCAATGCGAGAGCGGCGTTGTCTGTGGAGACGGAAACTGCTCGCCTTGCGCGGTCGGCGACACGTGTACGAAGGGGAGCGATTGTGTCACGGCAACGTGCTCCAACGGGGTGTGCGCAGAAACCGCACCGACGACGGCTACAACAGCGGGCTCCGTAGAAACCGCACCGACGAAGGCTGCAAATACGGGCTCCGCTCCTCAAAATGGTGGGTCGTACAACGATGCCGTGCTCGCGGATCAACCGGTCGCCTTTTGGGACGTGAATCACACCAACGGGACCGAACCGGACCTGACCGGGAACGGCAACAGCGGCGCCTACCAAGGCGGTACGCCGGCAACCACCACGATGCCGAACGGTGACCAAGTCGCCGATTTCAACGGATCGTGCGAGTACCTGACCATCCCGTCTAACGCATCCCTCTCGATTCCTACTACCGGAAACCTAACCTGGGAAGGATGGATCAGACCGGATGTACTCCAGTACCCGCACAGCACCGGCGGCTATATCGATTGGATGGGCAAGTGCGCGAGCTATTCGCCAACCTGCGAGTGGGAAGCTCGTATGTACAATACCAGCAACTCGCAGGACCGCTACAATCGATTGTCGGCCTATGTCTTCAACCCAAGCGCCGGCCTCGGATCCGCCGCAGACTGGCAGCCGACAGAAGGGCTGTTGCAGGCGGGCGAGTGGTACTACGTCGTGGGCGAATACACCACGTTGAGTCAGCCATCGGATTGCCCGAGTACATCGGCCTATCCCGGCTCGATCAACATCTGGGTGAACGGGGTCAAGTGGAGCCAGTCCAACCACAACCCAACCGGCTGCATGAGCCAGTACAGCGTGGTACCGGTGGCCAAGAACACCCCGGTGAACATCGGAACGATGGCGCATGACAGTTGGTTCCAGGGAGCCATCGGCAAGGTTGCTATTTACAACTACCTGCTCAGCCAGACACAGATCACCAACCACTTCCAAACGATGACGGGGCAGCTGCCGAGCGGCAGTTGCGCAAACACCTGTACCCTTCAGTGAGAGGCCGTCCCTCCCCAATCTAACTCCGGGATAAAAAACAATTCAACAAAACCACCAAAAGCTTAATATGGTGAACTCACAATCCTTGACATTTTGGCTATCGATATGTCAAATCCAACAGGCTGTGGTTTGGGCTATCTGCAGACGATAGGAGAGCCACGGCAGCGGGGATGTGTTGAGAGGAGATGGTGCGCGTCCTGGTTGAAGCGGCAGTGAAGATGTGTATCACCCGGAACGCCGCCGGTCGCATTCGTGCGACGATCGGAATGTAATCGGAAGGGACGAAGTGACAAGATGACACTGCCAGCCAATCTCCTCCGCTGCCCCGCCTGCCGTAAGGGATTCCTCTTCATTCAAGAGAACCAGACGGCCCGATGCGGCAACTGCAACGCCGCGTTTGCCGCCGCACACGGCGTCATCGACCTGCTGCCGCCCGCGACGCAGAAGCCGGGCTACGCCCAGCGGACTATGGAGTGGCCCCGTCTGGTGCGGATATACGAGAGCCGGTGGTGGCGTCGTAGTCCGCTCATCGCCGCCGCTTTCGGCTGCACCTTCGAGGAAGAGCAGGCCCAGGTTCTGAGCTCGCTGGCCCTGCGGACGGATGCACGCGTCATCGACCTCGCCTGCGGGCCCGGCATCTACACCCGCCCCATCGCGCGTAACGTCCCGGTGGGCGTGGCAATCGGCCTCGACATCTCCTGGCCCATGCTCTCTTACGCGACTGCCCGCGCCCGCGAGGAGTCGATCGACAACATCGTATGGCTGCGCGCGAGCGCGTTCGAGATCCCCATCGCCGATGCTTTGCTCGACGGCGTGAGCTGCTGCGGTGCGTTGCACCTGTTCTCAGATCTGTCGCGGGTGCTCTCCGAGATCCTGCGCGTGCTCAAGCCGGGCGGACGGTTCGCCTGCGGCATGTCACGTCGGCTCGACGGGCTGCTCGGCGACATCGAGATGCTAATGACGACGTGGAGTGGCCTGACCGCGCGCGGCAGCGACGAGCTGCGCTCCCTGATCGAGGGCGCGGGCTTCGGCAACGTGAAGATCCACCACTCGAGGCGGATCTGGCAGATCGCCAGCGCCGTCCGACCGGGCTGACTTCAGTTGTACCTCACCAACCCAAATCCGAGAGAAAAAACACGTCAACTAAACCGCGGTACGCTTAAATTGGTGCGCTCGCAATCCTGGATGTTGGAAAAGATGGGCTTGAGTCCTGAGTAGGTTATGGTGATAGAGTGGTTCGAGCGAAACTAAGTGGCAAGATTTTAATGTAGAGTAGGGTAGTGCAGGCGATATTAGAAATGCTTTGTTTTCAACGAGGACGAGTTTTCGATGGCGAACGACAATAAGGTTTTAATAACACCAGACGTAGTTCCCGGGGGGTAATTGGGGAGTTATTCATGAAAATTAATTTTGAGAAAGCCGTTTCATATATTGATACCTTATATGAAAACGACGAAGCATCCAAAACAAATTATATTGAATCGACAGAACTAAAACACTTCGGAACAGTTGTGGATAGCGACGTTTCAAGAATGATGCAGCTATTAATACGTTTGGTACGACCACAAAGGATCTTAGAAATTGGAACAAGCATAGGCTATTCAACGGTCTCTATGGCTAACATTGCTAAAGAATACGGCGGTAAAATTACCACGATTGAGTATAATGAACAATCAGCAAAACAGGCGATAAAGAATTTTGAACATGCTGGAGTTTCTGAACTTATCGAGGTAAAAATCGGGGACGCAAAGGAAATCATTCCAACTTTAAAAGAAAGCTTTGACTTAATATTTCAAGATGTCGGAGATAAAACGCTTTATTCTGTATTACTAAATGATTTAGTCACTCTTCTAAAACCAGGTGGAGTTTTATTGGCCGAAGATTCCCTTTTACCTTGTGCGAACCTGATAAACTCCGACTTTGATCAAGCAAAATGGGATTATGCAGTGGAAGCTCTCGATAAATTCAACAAAATGATTGTTCAGTGCCCAGATTTAAAAAGTACATTGCTCCCCATCGGTGATGGATTGACTATAGGCATAAAAATAGGTTGTCCTTCGCCAAAACAAATCCAAGAGAAAAAGCAGGTCAAATAAACCAGATTAAACGCAAATTGCGTAACCAAAAATCATGAATATTAGATTAGGATTGAACCCTGCCCCTCGCCAACCTTGCCCTATCGTTTAGCTGAAGCCCAAGACGGGATGCGGTGTGTATGGTTCCTCGAGAGCAGCTATTTGTTCAGGGCTCAAACTCAATGAGAGCGCCGCGACGGCGTCTTGGAGATGGTGTGATTTGGTGGCACCGACAATTGGCGCGGTGATGCCGGGCTTGCTGAGCAGCCAGGCCAGCGCGATTTGCGCACGGGGAACTCCGCGCTGTTTAGAGATTTGACCCAAGCGGTTGACAACTTTCCGGTCGGCCACTTCGGTCTGCGAATACAGCTTCTTCCCGAAATGGTCCGTTTCGTAACGTTTGGTGCTTTCGGTTTGCCAGGGTCGGGCTAGGCGGCCTCGCGCGAGAGGACTCCAGGGGATGACGCCAATGCCCTCAGACTGGCAAAGAGGCATCATCTCGCGCTCTTCTTCTCGATAGAGCAGGTTGTAATGATTCTGCATAGAAACAAATCGAACCCAACCATTGTCAACGTTTTGTTTTCACTCGCCGTGCGAACCTCCTGTCCCTCTCCACCCCAAATCCAAGATAAAAAAACAAGTCAACAAGACGATGTTAGGTGTAAATTGGTGAACGCACGTGATGGAATGCACCGATTCATGGCAATACGATGAGTTATGTGATAAGAAATAGCTTTTGCATTACTTGCTGCCGAAAGGGACGAGTTTTGGTGAAAGACAGAGGAGATTCAAATATGAATAATCTCAATGAGCACAATAAAGCTAATGAGAAGAAATGGGATAGTTGGTCTAAAACATTTGATAATACATGGGCGGCTCCTTTTAGATATTTGCAAAAGAAAATTATTTCAATCGCAAATTTACAGAATAGTGTAAATTTCTTAGACTTGGGTTGTGGCACCGGGTGGGCTGTGCGTTATGCTGCTGGCTTATTAACGGGGCAGGGTAACTTCGTTGGTGTAGATATTTCCGAAGGAATGATTGCAAAAGCAAAAGAAAATTCATCAGGATTAACAAATGTAAAATATTACAAGGCAAATGCAGAAGAACTTCCTGTGGGAAATGATTATTTTGATGTTATTATTTGTACTAATTCATTCCATCATTATTTGAATCCAGGAAAAGCTCTTGCTGAGGCGTACCGGGTTTTAAAACAAAAAGGGAAAATTTATATTCTTGACCCTACCACGGATGATTTTATTACCAGGTGGATTGACGCGCCATGGAAAAAAATAGAGAAAGCGCATGTGAAACAATATAGTACCGATGAATATAAACAAATGTTTTCAGAGGCAGGTCTAAAACACATAAAAAGTAAGACAATTATGCTATATCCATTAAAGGTTCATATCGCGGAGAAATGAATAACAGGCATGAACAGATATTAAAATTGCGGAATACGTTGTACTAACCCGGCGTGCGCTTTTGACCGTTGAGTGTTTGGTTGAGTTTTGGAGACATCGTATTCTCTTCTGAACAATGGTTCACCACTTTTCAGCATCTAGCATTCCTATTAGTTATTTTTCTTCACGTTGTTGTCATTCTTGGGTCTGACGATCGGCTTGGGCTTCTCTTCCTCGCGAGGGCGAAGCGCCGGTTGGGTCTCTCGTGGCCCGGTCTCGTGCGATCGTATGACCGGTTTGTGTTCGTTCTCGATGACTTCACGGGGCTGCAAGCTGGGTCGAGCCTGACTGTGCTCTTGAATCATCGTGTTGTTCTTCCGCTCCTCGAGCTCGCGAGGATGGATGGCCGGATGGTTCTGGTGGGCGGGCACAAAGTGGTGTTCGCGGTACTCGTGGCCGCGGTTGATGTACCAGGTGTGGTAGTTGTCGCGGTAGCGGTTCCAGTGTTCGAAATACACCCTCCGCTGCGATTCGGGGATCCACACCATCGCACCATGGTTCCAGTAGAAAGGGATGCCTCCGTCGTTGTAATAAACCACGTAGCCGTTGTAGAGGATGGGCTGGTAGCCGAACTCCTGCGGCAGATTGTCGTCCACCGGCTGCCCGTACTCCTCCGACTGATCATCCTGCACCTGCTGGTCGTCCTGCACCTGCTGGTCGTCCTGCACCGGCTGGTCGTCTTGCACCGGCTGGTCGTTCTGCACCGGCTGGTCGTCTTGCACCGGCTGGTCGTCCTGTACCGGCGGTGGTTTGGGTTCACCAGCCTGAGCCAAATGTATATTGACTGACCGACTGTTGTTGCCCGACCCAGGGACACTGGGCACCAAAATCGACGCCGCAATAAAAACTACAAGTCTTGTGAACATTTTCATAACTTCGCCTCTATATAATATATATGCATCTCTTTATAGGTATCGGAAGCGTTAGTCAAGACCATCACCGCTTCAACCCAACTTGAGATCATACAATAAACCTCATACCCAGCGGCATGGGTTTTCAACTGCAGGATCACTTATTGGAATGTGTAATACACGGTCGTGAACTCACCGTTGATGCCATATACCTGGAGATAGATTTCTGCTTGGAGGGTGGCCGCCGCCGCCTGGCCGCACGTGGCAGGAATCGTTATCTGGCCGGTAGTTGAGGTAGTGCCGAGGACCGTTGTCTCGCCCATATCGTCGCATTTCAAGGTCGATGGGCTATTCTGATCCCCGGTCCAGGCCACGGTTCCCAGTCTCACTTGAGAGATGGCGAACGTCTTCGGCAGCGTCCAGTTCACGGTTTGCGGTGAGCCAAGATGGGCATCCGCAATAGTCCCTCCCGTGAGATTGGTAATACTAATCGCCTCGGTGGTAGTTGCGTTGACCGCCAGCGTGTAGGTCACCGCAGGCCCGCTCGATGGTGTCACCACGAATGTGAACGGTGTCCCGCCCGAGATACCCGAGATACCGGCATCGTATGTTCCGAAGCTGTTTAGGGTTAGGGTGGTATCCCAAGGCGCTACGTTTGTCGACCCCGGGGTTAGCGAGGTCGCGCTCGTCCAGGGGCCGCCGGAAACAGTTACACCGGTCACCGTGCCTTGAGGGGCGTCGACGTTAACTTCGAGGGTCAGCTCGGGGTTGTCGCTCACCGCACCCTGGTTTGTGACCATGCTTGCCCGTACTTCGATATCAGCGATGCGCTGGTCACCGGACAGGAGCCAGGCGCCGTTGACCTTTCTGAAGAAGAACTCGTTTGGGGAGGTGCTGGTCTGGCCGCCTTGGCTCTGGGAGAGCTGGAATACCGTGTCGGCCACATTCCCGGTAGTGTCGAGTGACTTGATAGTGATTCCTGAGAAGGACACGGTCTTCCCGACGAGGGCATAGGCGATTTGCCCTGCCCATTGGCTCGGCATAAGACCGCCCCAGAGCGCGTTAGAGTCAAGGTAGGGCAGCAGATTGCTCGCTTGCAGGGAATTGCCCTTGGTGTTGATGGTGTCGGCGAAGTTGTTACAGACCGTCGCTATGGCGTCGACGGCGGTCTGCTGCGCGGTCTGAACCGGCACGACCGTACCGCTGGTGCTGGTGCTGGTCCCGCCGGGGCCGGTGGTGGTGGTGGACACCGACATGGAGTCGTTCGAAGTCGAATAGGTCACCGTCGACTGTTGCGTCGTGGTGCCATCGGTGATGGTGACCTGGCCGGTGGATGTATCGACCGTGACGAGGTCGAGAACGTGATCGACTCCGGTGCCGTCGGCGGTGAAGGGCGTCGCAATGAGGTTGAAATTGGTGCTGGTTACACCGGCCTGGTTCATCCACAGTTGCACGATGTTCGTGACGACGTTGCTGATGACCGACACCGCCGTTGGCGTTGGCGCGGGGTTCGATGCTGGAGCAGCGAAGGCGTCGTCGACTGAAACGCCTTGCACGTTGTACCAGGAGCGAATGATGAGGTCGGTAAGCGGGGTGACATTGATGGTCGATTGCGCATTGGCGTCTGCGCTCACGCTATAGAGTTTCGTGCTGGCGCCGTTCACAATCTGCACCAAAAATGGCGCCGTGAGGCCGCTCGTATCGATGCTGAAAGTGCCGTCACTTGCCGTCGTCGCCGTCCGACTGCCTCCCGTAACATTCTTAAGGGTGACCGTCACGCCGGTAAGTGGTCCGCCAGCGGCTGCAGTGCCGGTCACGGTGGACTTACCCCCAGTCCCACTGCTCGAACTGCCGCACCCTCCTATACTAAATGCAAGAATCAAAAGCCCCAGTCCGACGATACGCATTCCGCTCATGGATTCCTCCAGCGAATATATAGATAGTAAGAATAAACCACCTATGCCCTTTGGAGCAAGATTTCAGTCTGGAGTAGGGTAGTGCAGGTGATATGAAAAATGTTTTATTTCCAATACAGACGAGATCTAGCGATTGAAAGGTCAGCGAATGATTGGACAGCCGAAACGCCGAATATCGCACCTGGGCTCTACCGCTGGGGGGGAGGCCTGTCATTGGGACGGCAAGCGAGTGGTTTGTCCTTATCCGGTGTGAAGCACGTACCTTTCAAGATATCCCCCTTCCGACCCTTGAACTCGCATTGGTCACCTGCGGTTTTGCCGTTGCACGCTTCAATGGCTTGCGGTGGCGGCCCGTGCCTACCTTGACCTTTGCCCGAACCCTGATTGGTTTGCGCCAGGGCTCCGCTGGCGCCCCAAAGCAATCCCGTCATTACTACCCAAACGCCTAACATCCGTAATGATCTTCTCATAGTGAAACCTCCAATGAAACTTGTACGCGATGATCGACTTTCATACCGCAACCAAGCGGTCTATATGAAGATCCCCAAAACCTGATTTTATTAATAACAACACCGCCAAGTTTGTGCAAGAACCTTTTCTAGCTCTTACCTCTCCCCAACCCAACGCCAAGACAATAACCAACTCAACCAAGCCACGGTAAACGTAAACTGGTGAACCCACCATCCTGGATGTTGGAAAAGGAGAAATTCGTGTGACGGCCTATATCTGCAAAATCCTCTTCCGCCTCATCCCCTTGACCTGGACTCGCGTCTATAAGAAGTGCGAGCAGGTCGCCAGGAAACAACTCGAATCCTGGCCAGATTCAGCGTAGCACCGATCGAGGGCGTCGTCCTCGACGGTCGTCATGTTGTCGAGGCCGAAACCAAGGACTGTAGCCTCGGTGACCGGGTACTGGTCTCCGTAGGAGTCTTCGGCGACGCACGTGACGTAGTGAATTATTGCCCAATCCCAGTAGTAGACGGGGCGCCCGAACTCCGGGTGCTCCCAGTGGTCCCACTGGCGAGTCCCATGAACCACGACCCGGGGGGCCAGCACCCGGACGGGATGCTGTCGAACGATCGGGCCGTGCGGATGCACTCCGGGTGGGTGGGCTTGGAAGCGAGGCGGGGCCGCGCGGGGCGCAGCCACGCGAACCGGCGTGCTGCGGCGCTCTTCGCGCCGCTCCTCGGCGCGCACGATTGAGTAGGCGGAAAGCGAAACGAACAGCAAACCAAGGGTTAAAGATGTTTTGAGCTTCATGGAGATCTCTCCTTAAAAAGTTGGACGGACAGGGATTGTCGCCCGGACTCATTGGAGATAGACACACTGCCACTCTCTTGGCAACCACTTTTTGCGTCTGGGCACCTGTGCAAAAGTCGGTAGATTACAAGCCCACGGCCTCCAATTCCCGGGTCGAGGACACAGGTTTGCTGCCCCTCACCAAAACGAATCCACGATAAAAAAACAAGTCAACCAAACCACGATAAGCGTAACTTGGTGAACCCACAATCCCGGATATTTGAATACGTTAGTCGAAAAGTTATGGGTTGGGAGGAGATGCCCGAAAGGTCTTACGATAAACTTGCCTCTTGGGAATGTGCGGTTTATTCTTACTATCCATCGATAAAATCTATCAACGAGCAAAAACTTAGGAGCACAGCGTGGAAGTAAATGCTATGGAAATCAATGGCAAGGATAACGTCGTCGTGGCGATCAAGAATATTGCAAAGGGCGATATGGTAGTTCTGCCCGGAGATGAAACTTTTACGGCTCTCGCCGATATTCCCTACGGTCATAAAGTCGCGCGCCTGGATATCGCCGACGGCCAGGAAATAATTAAGTACGGGGAACCCATCGGCCAAGCGAAAGGAGTACTTAAGAAAGGGGAATGGGTACACATTCACAATATATCAATAGAGGAGTAGCAGATTCATGGAGACAATTTATGCGTATCAAAGAGCTGACGGATCGGTCGGTATAAGAAATCATGTTGCGGTGATACCGACGGTATCGTGCGCCAACGGTGTTGTTAGTTTGATCGCCAGGGCGGTTCCTGAAGCCGCTCCTCTCTATCATGGACACGGCTGCGGAAGGGGGGGGTCGGACCTCGTGCTCCACATAAAAACCCTGCAGAATCTGGCAAAGAATCCGAATATCGCGGCAATGCTGATAATCGGGCTTGGATGCGAGTTTATCAATACTGAAGGATTGGAAATGGTCGCCTCGCTCGCAAAAAAACCAGTTAACTCCCTGATCATCCAGAAAGAAGGTGGGACCAGGAAGACAGCGGAAAAAGGCATCAGTATTGTTAAAAATTCTTAATCGAGGTTCGGCAATTGCAGCAAACGACCGTGCCGTTGGGCATGATTACGGTGGGGCTCGAATGCGGAGGATCCGATGCTTTCTCAGGAATAACGGCGAATCCTTCAGTTGGCATCGCATCGGACTGGATAGTTGATAACGGAGGCACCGTTATTCTTACGGAGACAACGGAAATGATCGGCACAAACCATATCCTTAAGCGGAGAGCCGCGAACGAAGAGGTGGCGCTTCAGATAGACAAGATTATTTCCGAAACCGACGCGACCGCGCAGAAATTGTTGGGCTCGTTTGCACAACTGTCGATTTCACCCGGAAATATGGACGGAGGCATGAGTTCCATACGGGAGAAATCGCTCGGGTGCATCGTGAAGGCAGGCTGCAAGGTGATTACTCAAGTGGTGGAATACGGCGAGATACCTTCACAAAAAGGCGTCGTAATAATGAACGGTCCGGGTTACGACACCGAGTCGATGACGGGTGTGGCTGCCTCCGGTGCCCAAGCGATCCTGTTCACGACGGGACGCGGTCAACCCCTCGGCTATCCGGTCGTACCGGTCATCAAAGTCGCCAGCAACAGCGTATTGTTCGAGAACATGAAAGACGATATGGATATTAACGCCGGTACAGTGCTCGAAGGTCGCACGATCAAGGAAGTAGGCGGTGATATCATCGGCTTCCTTAAAGGGTAATCGGTGGCGAATTAACCAAAGCGGAGATTAACGGACAGAGCGGCATCGTGTGCATGTATACACAACATACGTCTTTCTGAATCGATTAACCTTGGTAATATTCAGGGATACATGGGTCATTCTTCTGTCGGGCCGACCGTTAGAAGGTACGGTCCCTCCCCACAAGTTTACGGATTGCGCACGCAATCGTAACTGGTGAAATTAAACCGTTGCGCGGAGCTGACCTGATCCGTGCCATAGGTGGCCTCGACCATCTCAAAATCCGTCGGTTGGAGCGAACTCAGATCATGCGACCCCAGATTGGTCCACTTGGTCGTTGAGAATTGGTCGCTCTTGGCGGTGAGCGCAATAGTGCCGCCATCTGATAGAATCATCCCGTACTTCTTAAGCGCGGCGACAACCACCTGAGCCCCCGTCGACAGTGTTGAGGCGTCGAAGGAGGATTTCAGCCTGAAGCGGGCCCCGTAGGGCACGCCGTTACTCTGCGCCCAGGTCGATCCGCCTGTCCCGTGTGTGGCGTGTCTGACGTACTGTTTGTTCTGAATGCGCGAGTTGGGAAGAATGAACCGAATTGCGTGATCGATGTGTCCGTTGGCGATTGGGGATGTCCATTACCAGGTAGTGGCAATCGCCGCCATCGCAGGTCTTTCCGGTTGAGCTTTTTCCAACCCTACACGACAGGCCCAATACCAGACATACATATTTCGTGTGGTGCCTCAGCAGCTGAATCCGGTTTCCTCCATTCACGGGAAGCCCTCCAGGTGTCTGGTGGTTATTGCCGCGCCGGTCCGAGCTCTACCCATGGAATTGACGACACATTGCTTCGAGAACTTTTCGGTGAGTTGTTGATGCGGTTTTTTGCTTTCAAGGGTCCTTGTTACTCCGAAAGATCGGTTGCCGGTTCGCTATCACAAGAAGTTTAACATGTAATACACGCGGCCGCCAATCTTGGTGGCTGCGAAAAGCATAAGACCAACATGGTGAGGTGGTTGCTCAAGCGTGCACCCACGAGACCCTGAATCTGAGTACTTAATCAATTTTTACGAGTAGTTATACTAAAATATCATCACCAAGGCCGACGAATCGGCAGCAATTTCAATGAGATTTTTGGTGACTATTGGTTTGAATGGATCTGTCAACCATTCAGTTGCCTCTCCCGGCCGAAGCATTAAAAGCCTCGCAACGATCCCGGCCAACCCGGTGATTGGGTCGACGTCCTGGCCACGTGAGAGTTGCATCATAAAGGACAACGGGCAGGTGAAACGATTCGAAAAACAAATCCTGGAGGATCGTGAATCAACTGCCGAGGTCAAACGGTACACCATGGTGATCAAGCTGAGTGATACGTCTTGATTTATCATAGTGAAGAAAGTATTAATAATATTACAAAATATGCTGGTTTTTGACGATCTAAAACGTTGGTATGCGCTTCTGTGGAGGAAAGTCTATGAGAAACCATATATTAGCAGGTTCTATGATGGTGATTATGCTTTTAGGTGGAGCAGGCTGCTCTACTAGTGATAATTATTGTTGTACGAGCAACGACCAGTGTCTGACCACTTCCGAGGGCCTACACTCCTGTTCTATGGATACCTGTGGCAAGTGTGTGGTGGTAACACCTTTAACAATAACTATAACTTCCCCCGGAGGTTGGAAAGATCCGAATGTGGGGCAAAATAATTATAGTGTTGAGCTGGATGCAAGTGGGGGTATCCCTCCGTACACGTGGGGAGATTTTACAATCGTCAATGATACGGGAGGAAAGTTGAGTTGGCTGACCTTTAAAACGGACGCAAATGACAGCAGCAAAGCCTATCTAACGAACCGCGTGGAGAATAATGTTGTGTCGGTTCCAAGCCAACCAACTGAAGATAACGAGACGCTCTCGATTAAAGTCACGGTGATGGATAACACCAGGCACGGCAAGGATACGACCAGACTCGATGACGTCGGTTACCCATTTTCGCACCCTATCGCGATAAATGAATGTCCGCAAACCTGTATAAACGACGACGGTTGCTGCCCAACCGGTTGCAACATTCTCACCGACAGCGATTGTCCTGTGACGTGCGGCGACGGAGTGGTGTCGGTTGGCGAGACCTGTGACATCACAATCGCCGCTGGTCTAGCAGGCGCGTGCCCAACGAGCTGTACGGCTCCTAACGTCTGCACCACCTCGACGCTTCAAAACGCCGGCACCTGCACGGCAGCGTGCGTGAACACGCCGATTACAACCTGTGTGAGCGGTGGTGGATGCTGCCCTTATTCCATTGAAGACGTCAAGTTTAATATGATCTATGTACCGGGAGGTACGTTTCCTACTGGCACCAATGATCTGGGGGGCAACCAAACGGTGACCGCATTCTGGATGGGTGAGACCGATGTGACCTATGAGTTGTGGAGTGCCGTATACACCTGGGCAACGTCAAACGGCTATACATTTGCCAATCCAGGTAGGCAGGGTGGCGATCTCAATACTGGTCCGATAGGTACAAACCAGAACCCCGTAACCACCATCAACTGGCGGGACGCCATGGTGTGGTCTAATGCAGCCAGCGAGTTGGCGGGGCTTTCACCGGTGTATTATACTGATGCCGGTTATACCACTCCTATCCGGAGCGTGGATAATAGCACTACTATTACCACTGTTTTGGGTACTGAAGACAATCCTTATGTCAATTCCGGTGCCAATGGGTTCCAACTGCCGGGGAGTATAGAATGGGAGTGTGCTGCTAGGTACCAAGGAAGCAACGCCACAAATGCGCTAGAAATGCCTTCTGGTAGCGGCATATACTGGACAAAGGGAAATCATGCCAGTGGAGATACGAGCAGTTATTGTTATCCTGCCGATAGCGGTACTTCTACAGTTTTTGGGAATTATGCATGGTATTCTGGAAACTCTAATATTACAACGCATGATGTGGCAACAAAGCAGGTCAACACCCTTGGCATCTATGACATGAACGGTAATGTTTGGGAGTGGTGCTTTGATTGGTCAAACGGCTCCGGCCGCGTGGTTCGCGGAGGAAGCTGGGACGACGTTGCATTCCACCTACAAGTTGGCGACGTGATTTACTACCTCCCGAGCAACAGAGTGAGCTTTATAGGTTTTCGCCTTGTGAAGACAAAGTAATAGAGAATCCCTCTCTCGCTGGTGCTGCCTTTATCACATATTTATCATTAAATCAATTAGTTATCCGATACGCTTGTCTCTCGGACAGTACCTGGATTGCCCTCACATCGATTTTTTCTTCAAGGAGAGGAAGCCCCTGCCACTAGTCAACCCAATTAGGAGCCAATTAGGAGCCACCCGCTTATTTTTCCAACTGTCCGATCTTCAGACACTTGAATCGTTAGTGTGGTAGATTTCCATTATGGTCGTTTTCGTTAGTTACTGACAAAATTACTTTATCATTTGAGCAGTTATGTATAATGGCATGCCACAGGGTCCATCTGCCGCTGAGCGATTACGTCGTGGAGAACGCAATGTGAGGTTTCCTGCTCACTGCTTTCCGCCTCCGTTGGCTTATACCGGTGCGTTCTTATAAAGTGAAGAACTGGCTTTCGAGAGAAGGAACATAAGTATCAGGTGCCGGTCTGACCCCTTTATCCTCTGTATCGAAAAGATTACCTTCCCTTTTCAAGGCTCGCGGCAAAGCTAAAGGCATAAAAATACTTTTTCCAATTATCATCGGTAGCATGAAACTGGTTGTCGCCAACGAAATAATCTAAGAGGGTTTCCCTTAAACGTGTTAACTCTCTGAGACGATGTTGGTGTCTCGGGTCGGAAATCGTTAATTCCAGAAGCTCTAAAGCGCGATCGAATGCCTTGGCGCTATATTCAAGATTATTTTTCTGACGCCATCGTATCGTCCGCTCCACTTCGCTTCCGATGTTGGCCATCTGTTCCATCAAGGAAAAAGCGTACCACCGGCCTGATGCCAAGGATTGATGTTGATAACTCATTGCTTCCTTACCAGTTTCAGTACAACGTTGATTATCTTTTCCCGAATGGCGGCATCATCCACCCCTCGCGAACGGTTGTTTTGAGACGGACGTATGTTTATTATTGAATCAAACTCGATCCAGTCTTTTTCGATCTCGGGATAAATATTAATGCCCCATAAATTTCTTTGGAGCGACCCATTCTCAAGAAGAAGAGCCTCTTCATCAGAGTGAAGTTCTCCATCAACAGCCATGAGTTCGCGTTCAACATCAACCACCGCTTTCACGAGATCCCCAAATCGCGCTTTGGCCATTACCGTTAGATCTGCCATTGAAATTGCATTGGAAATAATTCTCATGTCTTTTCCCAAACGTTTAATCTTCGTAAAGCGGCCAAGAATGTATAGCACATCTCGTGGCGACCGGCAAAGGAACATAGGATAAGGTTCGGCGACTTTTGGAAACGAAAAATGGGCTCTTTCATTTGTGAAACTAAAATATCAGCACCAAGGCCGACGAATCGGTAGCAATTTCAATGGGATTTTTGGTGAGCCGTCAGGGATCTCTCGTGCTGTGTTCCGAGCTAACTTGTCTCGTTCGTTGTTTGTCCGGCTGCCTTGATCTCGATCACCCCGGTCCACTGGCAGTTGCATGTTGAGTCGTTCGTCAGCAAACATTGATTGGCGGCCATTACCGTGGACGACCCGGGCGTCCAGGGCGCCGTGGTCATTGGTATGCAGGGCTGTGGTGTTAACACCCCCAGAGCCGCCGCCGTGGCCGCCGCCACCTGGGGGTTGGCTAGAGTAATGCACATGCCAAACGGCATAATGTTTACGTTGGGCTGATAATCATTGATTGTGGCCGCCGGTTGGTTTTCACCATCAACGTTGTTATTCGGCAGCACCGTCAACGTGCTCGGCGCCGTTCCCTGCGA
Organism: uncultured delta proteobacterium; assembly: GCA_963754925.1. Taxonomy (GTDB): domain Bacteria; phylum Myxococcota; class B64-G9; order B64-G9; family B64-G9; genus CAVWHX01. The sequence goes on along the minus strand of CAVWHX010000007.1, from coordinate 258,559 downwards.
ACACTGAAGCGTTGCGCCGTTGGTGACCACATCGCTCATCCTGTCTCCTTCGCTCCTATGGTTTTGTATGGAATCTCAACCTGATGCTCGCAATACGTTTTTGATCAACAACACTATAACTACTATAGTATCCCTGGACCCATATCATCACTCATTTGCTTGATATCATCTCCAAGCTTTTGCATAAATTCTCCAAACTTTTTACGAAAATCACTTGGTAACTCTTCTATCTTTTTCTCCACCCTTTCCAGATCGTTTTCCAATTGTTGTCCGGCCCGCTGAATTGATTTTAATTCCGCCTTCACTAGGTTCCAATACAACTCAACGGCCAACTCCGCCATCTCAGCGCTTTCCAAAACTTTTCCCTTTACCCTCTTTGCCTCAGTTTTAAAGAGCCTCCCACTCAATCTTCCCGCGCTGCTTGGCGATCCGATAGTCCATGATAATTTCAACATACGTTCGATCAGCCGCTTTCCCGCATAATCTTGCGAACGCCTGCGCCATTTTCCATTCCTCTTGTAGTATTGCTTCTTGAAATTGGACCATATTATGAACTGAATCACCAATAGTTGTACCTAACCGCTTTCGCATTTGCTCCTCTGCATCGACGGCCTGCTCCAAAGCCGAAGCTAGTGCCTTGATCTCATTCAACTGATCACGCCTACAGAAGATAATTGATATATTCTGCATCAACACCTCGCGTTTGTCCTCAGGCTGAATAATAACGCGTTTCAGGTGCGGCTCGTGAGTGTGCGCCATTACGTAAATCAACTTGTTCCTCGTGAGACACACGTCGGCCCCGTGAGCCATCCGCTCCAGCCGTTCTCCGGGAGCGCGGGCCCAGGCGGGTACGGGAAGATCCTTTTCAAATTTTGTTAGTAGCGTGATTAAAGGAGATTCCACCTTTCTCACCCATGGCAAGATAAATGCGAGCTGCGTGATGGCCCAGCCACTCTGAGGGTCGTCATCGCAATTCCGACTGTCCGAAGCGTGGCCGTGTTCCGCCCAAACAAGGCTCTGACGGTCATCGCCATAGGCGGCCACTCTCTTCTCACGCCCCCTCAGGTAGTTATCGTGATTCCCATGCACCAAGGTGATATTGAAACCGTTCCTGGGCAAAGCTTCCAGTAACAAGACCGGCGAGCCAGCGGGAGTATAAGCTAAGACTTGATTCCTCCAGAATGTCACCCAATTCTGCACACCATCATGGAGTGAAACATTTGGGCCAAAACCGCACTTAAGACCAATCCAGAAATCGAACATATCGCCGCATTGAACCAGTGATATTCCGTTCCTGAGCCCATTGGACCGAGCAGGGTAACCATTAAGGAGACTCAGCCAGTGAAAAAGATCCTTGTGCGCTTCCTGAAATATGTCCGCGCCTTTCTTTTTGCCTTGTATGCCGCGATAATATCTATACCAATCGTCCGCCTCCTTTTTGTCAATCGGACCGTCGCTGGCCGGACCATACCATGCCTCAAGGGTTTCGATACGGCGGAGCTTGCTGAGAAAATATGCGACACATGCCGCGCCGGCAATGGTGGGAATACCACCACAAAGGCCCATGAGCTTATCGAACTCTTTAGTCATAGCCAAAACATTGAGGTTGATATCGAGCCTTCCACAGCGAAACCCGTGAAGCTGCGTATTTGCCGGGTCCGTCATCATGGGAAGGTGGAGATCGCCGAGAAATACGTGAAGTGTTTGGTAGTCGAGATCCGGCTTCGGTGTCCCGGAGAGCCTGAAATCGTTGACAGCCAGACCCTTGATTACTTCGACGGCGCCGAGGTCCGAGGATATAGAAAGGTGTTCGAGAAAAGGGACGAGAATCTCCTTCCAAATCAGCTTGCCATTTGGGAGCTTTTGATTCCTCACCTCGACTTTTATACTTTTGGTGTTAGGATCGAACGGTTTCCTTTTCTGGTCAGGATATCTACACAATATTGCTATGTTAGCGAACACAATGCCAAACTCCCGGTGCCGCGGGTGGTTTGCATCATTGTCCGGGCCATTGCCTGCCCAGCAACCCACATCCATGTAAAGGCATGCGCCACCCGAAGGGCTTGAATACTTTGCCCCAGAGTTTTTTGCCACTTGAAGCGTGCTGCTTCGCGCATTGCTTGAAACCTTGTTAGGATCATAGAAGTAATTTATTTCATCGACGTCGGTGTAATCGGTGGTTTTGTTTAAACAACCATAGATCACTTTATCCGGAAACCATCCAAAGAGCTCGGCCACCATTGTTATTGACTCCTTAATAACATTTGTTTCTAATTTAGTTACTGCTCAATCGTAATCCTGGATCCTAGCCAGGATTACAGAAAATCATCCCACCAAGTATCAAAAGTATACTTGTCGGGCCGCTCGCGCTTATCCAATGGTTCGGTCACATGGATTTCATAACGGCCAGCACTCTTGGTTTGGAAGCCGTATCCCGTGCCGTTTTTGTTATATATTATTGGAAGAGAAACCCCGTCCTTGGATATGTCGATCTTTAAGGGATAGTCGTCAGGCAAAGGATCTATCTTCAAGTGAGCAGGCTTATTAGCCGGGAATTCAATAAGGTACTTGTCGTCAACTTTATTGTTGTTGGCAATGGATCGTGATACATACTCTCCCGGTAAAATGCCGCGCCAACCCGGTGGCGCCTGCAAGGGTGGTATGCGCTCAACTAGCCGGACATTCTTTATAGCCACAAAATACTCGGCATTGAATGCAGCCCCCATTGATTCATAGTTCAGAACAGCTTGCATTGTATATCGCCCCGACCAGACCTGTCCGGTTTCCGGTGAGGTTATTGTTCCATACGCCGTGACGTCTTTCGGTTCATTAATCTTTTTAAAGTGAGCGGTTCACCCCAGGAGTTGAACTCAAGATCCTTGCGACCCCAAACCTTTTGACCGCATAGTTCTTCTCCGATATCAATACTAAGATGAAACGGGTTCTTGAATGTTAGTTCTTTGTATGGAAACATTTCACAAGCCTCCATGCAAGAGTTGCACGCCGTGAATGGCAGAAGAAGTGCCGATATCAGCGAAACAAGAAATAAACGGCAATACATCGTTGCGGCTCCTTTATAGGGTGCAGTGTTGCCCGCCACTAATTGCCGTAAATCTCGGCAGTTTTGTTTAAAATAACACATGGATCACATTATCCGGAAACCATCCAAAGGGCTCGGCCACCATTGTTATTGACTCCTTATAACATTTGTTTCTGAATTTAGATGTTACTCCTTTGTAATCCAAGATTTCGTCCAACTTATAGATAGTCACCCCACCAAAAGTAGAAAGTGTACTTGTCGGGCCGCTCGCGCTTATCCAATGGTTCGGTCACATGGATTTCATAACGTCCAGAGCTTGTGGTTTGAAAGCTAAAGATTCCATAATTCTTGTCATATGTTATTGTTAGTGGGGCCCCATCCTTGGTAATGACGAAATTGAAGGTATAATCTTCCTGAAGCTCGGCAGGGATGTGTCTATCGCAAAATGAGCAGTCTTGTTGGCCGGTAATTCTATGAGGTATTTGTCGTTAACCTTATCGTTGTTAGCAATTGATCGCGATACGTGCTCTCCAGGCAAGATGCCGCGCCAACCCGGCGGCGCCTTCAAGGGTGGCATGCGTTCGGCGATACGGATATTTTTTATTGTCACAAAATACTCGGCATTGAATGCAGCCCCCATCGATTCATAGTTCATAACAGCTTGCATTGTGTATCGCCCAGACCAGACCTGTCCGGTTTCCTTCGAGGTGATAGTTTCATAGGCAGTAACATCTTTGGGTTGACCAACTTTGTTGAAGACAAGCCGTTCTCCCCACGCTAAGAACACTAGGTCACTACGACCCCAGATTTTCTGACCGCATAGCGCCTCGGCAGCATCTGTTCCTGGGCCAAACGGGTTCTTGAAGGTTAGTTCTTTGTATGGATACATTTCACAAGCCTCCATGCAAGAGTTGCACGCCGTGAATGGCAGTTGAAGTGCCAATATCAATGTTATCATAAATAGACGCCAATACATCGTTGCGCCTCCTTTATAAGGTGCGTTGTTGCCCGCCACTAATTGCCGTAGATCTCGGCAGTTTTGTTAAACAACCGTTAACCACCTTATCCGGAAACCATCCAAAAAGTTCGGCTACCATTGCAGGTTACTCCTTATTATAAATTGTCTCATATTTATATTTCTATCATCTCCGATTTACCAATCTCTTGTTATTTAGGAGGCGTTATTTTGCTGCCATCAGATTTTGAAGAAGGTGCAACAACCGTGTCGCGCCCCCAGAGGACGCGATACGATTCGTAGGATGAGATCCCCATGTTGCTTAGACTATCATCCCACCAGGTGAAAAAAATATACTTGATGGGTCGCTCGCTCCTTTTCGATGGTTCGGTAACGCGAATCTCATAACGGCCTGCGCTATTTGTCTGGAAACTAAAAATTCCGTAATTTTTATCGTAGGTCATTGATAGAGAACCCCCGTCCTTTGTAATGACAATAACAAATGGATATTCGTCAGGAAAGGGACGTATATATAAGTGGGTAGGTTTATTGGCAGGAAACTCGATAAGGTACTTGTCATCAATCGTATCCTTATTAGCAATGGGTCGCGACACAAACTCGCCCGGCACGATGCCGCGCCAACCAGTAGGTGCCTGCAAGGGTGGTATACGCTCGACAAGGCGGATATTTTTTGTAGTCACAAAATACTCAGCATTGAATGCAGCTCCCATCGATTCATAGTTCATAACTGCACTCATTACGAACCTTCCACTAAAAACCTTTCCATCAGATGGTGAAGTGATTGTATCGTATGCCGTGACTTCCTTGGGTTCATCGATTTTCTTAAAGGTAAGCGGATCACCCCAAGCAATTGATACGAGGTCATGTCTACCCCATGTTTCCTGACCAAATAATTTATTTTCAGAATCAATGTCAGGAAAAGAATTCTTGAACCTTCGTTCTGTGCTTGAAAACATTTCACAAGCCTCCATGCAAGAGTTATACGCCGTGAATGGCAGAGAGAATGCCGATATCAATGTTATCATAAATAGACGCCAGCACATTGTGACTCCTAAGTTTTGCGCGGTTGCGCGCACAATTTAACTGCCGTAAATCTCGGCGATTTTGGCCTTTGTTTTTTCGTCGAGCTCGCCCGTTACCTCTAATTTGTTGTCATCCTGGAAAGAGCGCAGCGCCGCCTCGCCTTCGTTCGTGAGATTGTCCGAAACTTCCGCCGTGTAGTAACCTAAATTCTTGAGACGAAACAACGCACCCTTGATGGATGTTGCGGGCGGCAGTTCTTCTTTCATTTCGAGGATGAGGTTGAGCCGGGTGCCGGTCGGATATTCATCCAGCCATACGTTCAACTGGCCTTTCTCGGCTTCGTCGGGAACTGTTTCATTGAGATACCCATCACCATCCGTGGTTCCTTCATACTTGTTGCCGCAGGTCATCAGCCGGTATTTTTTATTGGCAAGCGGCTGCATATCATAATCATGAAGCTGTATCTTGAGCTGCTTGGTTTTCGATTTCTCATCTTTTTCAGATGCTGCCTTGGCCTGGCCCGCACCACAGTTGAGTTTCACCTTGCCGCCATTGATGTCGGCATCGGTCTCGAGCTCCACCGACGAGCCTTTGGCGTAGATTTTCACCGCTTTGGATGCAATCTCCACTTCATCGGTGAGATCCAAAGTTGGCCCGTCCGATTTCAATGCTATGGAATCAAGCGCATGTAATGATATTTTATTAGTTTTGATGCTTACCGCATCGGGACCAATGACTACTTTGGTCATGCCGCACTCTAAAACGATCTCATCCTTGGAAACGATGTTGATACGCTCGGTCGAAAAAATGGTCGATTTTCCAAACACCGAGACCATCGCCTCGCAATTATCTCCCGTGGTGCCTATTTGAGCGCTCGACGAGCCGTTTACCCAAACCGACCGAGAGCCTTTTACCAGCAATGTTTGAGTGCCGAGGACGAAGCGGTTGTCAACTCCCTCGACGTTTTCTTGTCGTAGGCCTATGAAGTTGCTGTTCTGTATTCCTTGTACGGTCTCCATGCGGTTGCCTTGAACCATGCAGGTTTTAGTGCCGATGACCTCGTCAATACTGTTGCCCCGAACCGTTACAACCTGGTTTCCGCCGACGCCAATAATCTCGTTATTGCAAACTTCAACCACATGATCGTGTTTTACGAATTCGTTGAGATCACGCTCCGCGCGAAGGTAGATCTGCTCCTTCCCCTTTTTGTCCTCAAAGGTCAACTCGTTGGATCCGCACCCGCCCGGAGTCGAGTTGCTCCTGAAGGTGGTTTTGCTCTTTTCCCCTGGCAGGGTGTAGGGAGTTGGATTGTTGCCGTGGTACACCCGCCCGGTAATGATGGGTCGGTCCGGGTCGCCTTCGATGAAGCCAACGATCATCTCCTGCCCGATGCGCGGAACGGCCATCGCTCCAAAACCCGCGCCGGTAAATACCTGGCTCACCCGTATCCAGCAGGAGCTTTTATCATTTTTATTCCCCTCGCGGTCCCAGTGGAATTGTACTTTGATGCGCCCGTACTGATCGGTGAAAATCTCTTCATTGGCGGGACCCACTACCATGGCGGTCTGAACGCCGCTGATAGTTGGCTTTTTGGCGCCACCCTGCGGCCGAAAGGTCACAGAAGAGGGAATGCATTTAAAAGTATTATGATAAGAATTGACGGTGTTGGGGTCGGCAAGTTCCTCCAGTGCCTGGGGCTGCTCCCCAACATGGGACACCGATACCAACAGGTACTCTTTGGTAAATTCGGGAAGCCTCTCGGTGGTTTTGAGGGTGAAGGTACGTCCCGGGGCGAACCGCGGGCAGACGCTATCGCCATTACACTGGTCTTTGTACGTGATTGATTTCTGAAGTCTGATGGTTGCGATGTTCTTGCCTGTCGATGGGTCTCCGTATCGGCCCGGATAATCATAAATTTCCAGATTGTCGAAGACCTTGTCTTTTCTCTCGGCGGTTAGGTCCAAAGCGGGTTTTTCAAAATTGTAATCTCTGAGCGTGACCTTCCCGCTATGGACATGGCGCGAAAAGTTAATGCTTCGCACAAATTCATGCTCCGCCACCATGCCCGGAGCCTTGCTCAGCGTTACCTTTGAATCACCATCAATTGGTTCGTAGGCGCTCGGCCCATCGCCAAAAACCACGGTGGTAGCTTTTTGGTCGTGGTTGAAGAAGAAGAAAATCCCGTCTTCTTCCAATAACCGTGCAATGAAGTCGAAATCAGTCTCTCGATATTGGACGCAATATTCCCTGGTCATGCCAGGGCTTTGGTTGTTGAAAGCGTATTCTTTGCTGGTGAGGCCGGCTTCGTTAAGGATCTTCTCGACAATATGCTGCGTGTTGTTGTCTTGGAAGATGCGACAATCCTGCTCTTGCGTGAGCATCCATAAGGCGGGCACGAGCGTGGCGTGGTAGATAAAAAACCGTTTCTTTATCTCCATAAATATGAAATCTCGTATGAGGCCGTGCCAATATCTATCCGTTTGGTGACCGAGGACGGTGAGAAAAGCTTTTTGCCCAACGATATCATCAAATGCAACGACCCGATCGCAGGCCAGGGTAAGATCAATGGTAAAATTCGTTGAGATGGCCTCGGTGATCTGGAAACTCAAAACTCGAATATCTGTTCGCTGGCCCAACGTAAAAAGAAACCGAGATTCGTTCGAAGCTCCTGTCAAAACCATTTATCACCTCATAGGTTACTGTCACCAACTGAAGATTTGGTATCGGTTGGTCGGTATCATCCCAAACGACGATCACTTCTACCCAGCTCAGGGTGGGCGCCGGTACATCAGCTCTCCCTCAAACTATCTAACCCTTTTTCGAAAAGTTTAAAATCACATATTAGTAATTATTTCAAGATATTATACTCTTAAGTAAAGAACAAGTCAATACGAAAAAGTGGGAAATTGGTTAAAGGAATATTTCACCGGTTGGATACTGGACAAAGGGAAATCATGCCAGCGGAGATACGAGCAGTTATTGTTATCCTGCCGATAGCGGTACTGATGAAAAAAATGAGCTTGAAAACTGAATCGGTCGTGGCGAAAGAGTGGTGCGAGCGGAACTATGTGGCAAGATTTCAATGTGGAGTAGGGTAGTGCAGGCGACATGAAAAATGCTTTGGTTTTCGATGAGGACGAGTTTTGCGTGTTCGCCATGTCCCGTTTATACGAGAGACGAAGTTTTGGTAGCACTCCCATCGGAACCTCTCATGTGCCCGGGTCAATGAGGGCCCGACAAAGAGCACGTATCGATGGCTGAGGAAGATTTCTACGAAATTGACAGGTAACGGATGATAGAGTTGGTGGCTTCGACGAACATCTGTACTTGACAACGCCGGTCGCTTTATCGATGGCGAACGACACCGTTATAAAAATAATTCATTCCACCTTCATTCCTATCTTGTTTGTTGACTTTTTATATGGCTGGGGGTATACATCACGCACAATTGAGGAAGTTCTTTAAAAAATTTCGGATCGCATGAAAAGAAACTTCGTTTCCTTTATTCCTTCAATCTCTTATCAGTAAAAGGTTATAGGGCAATTTTTATTGTTTGAAAACTGCCACTGTCAAAGGATTCGATGAATCCATGGGTTTTTTGAATCCATGAGAGATATAGGATCTTCATGGTACAGGAACCACAATATTTTTGATGTTTGTCACAATAAAGAAGATAGAGAACTACAGCTGTGCTCAATTCGGGCGAACTCTCGAATTGGGTGGAGGATTTTAATTACCTAATTACGATGATGCGGATTCGAATATTTGTCGTAAGCTTCTTTTTGTTGATCTATTCATGCCAATTTGCCATGGCAGACGCAGTTCGAGACTTAACAGTCTTTGGCCGGATGAGGGGTGTGCTTGAGTCTTCGTATTACGGAATGCTTCATCATTTGGCCGTGGTGATAGCTCGCCAAGGTAATGCTAACGTAGCGCTCAACCTTCTTAAACCGGTGCTGAAAAACGCCTGGTCTCTTGGGGTGGTCTTTGACCAGATCGTTATCCTTTCTTGGGCTGAACAACCCCGCCAAGCTGTCGAGGTTTTTCAATCCTTGCCGAGAGATTGTAAAATTCCAAATTATGTTTTGCTGGAGATCGGAAGCTGCTTTCGAAAGATCCAGCAACATCAGGCTGCACTTTCGATCAGCCAACAAATACTTGAAGAGGATCCAAACCACTCACGCGCCTTGGAGGATTTCATCGGCACCTCGTTGGAGTTGAATCAGCTCTCACTCGCATCCGAGACTCTGGCGAACATCGCCAGACGAAATAACTTGGGAGAAGAATGGCTGTTGCAAATCAAAAATACCGTTTTACGTCTGAAAGCGGTTTACCTCGCTCGGCATGGGATGTGGCTTGAATCCTTGGAGATCTTTGATAAACTAAGCTCGCTTAGCCCCTCCTGCTCGCCGATAGCTTTCGATCATATTTTAGTATTGAACTGGGCCAATAAGCATTCTCAAGCCGTTGAACGCTATCGGTTGCTAGACCCAAGCTGTGCGATTCCAAAGCAGGTTCGTTTGGCTGTGGCCGATTCATTTTGCCAACTAAACAACATCCAGCAAGCACTGGAGATATATAAATCCATCCTGGCCAATGATCCAGATGATGAAGCCACCTGGGATCTTCTCCTAGGCGCCTTCTTGCGGGCTGAGGATTATTCAAAAGCAGAAGAATTGCTCAAGCAGCGGGCAAGCTTGGTTGCGGTAGAGCAGTCTTGGCTTGACAAATCACAGGCTCGAATCTGGCTACAACAGGCGATAAATCTTGCAAACAAAGGCGGTGCCGATCAGTCTCCAGAATCTTACGAGCATTCCCGAGAGCTACTTCTACGAGTTCTTGAGTTAACACCCAAAGATTCCCTGGCCTTGGATAACCTGATGCGCCTCTATCAGAAACGCGGCGCCATCCGCCAAGACTATGAGCCGGTTAAGGAATTCTTCGAACCTGACGACAAATCCTTGGTATGGCTCAAACCATATCTGCTTGAGCAAAAGCGCAAGCAGGCGCTCAAGCTGGCCCAGCAAGGGCGCTGTGATTACGCTGTCGAATGGATGGATCAGCTGGCACATTCTAATCGTGAGCCCTCGTTTCTCATCGACTACATCCATGTATTAGTTTGCGCTAGACGCTATAGTGATGCGGTCGCTCAATTATCTAACATACCAAAAGAATTCCATATTCCCGATCAAGTTACATTCGAGATTGCTCAAGCCTGCATGGAGGTGAAGCAGTATAACCTAGCAGTTGACTACTATCTTCAATATCTCGCCAGCCACGATGATCCATGGGTTTTCCTGCATGTGTGTGCCGCCTTTCTCGCTGCCGGACGTTCTGAAGAAATCCACAGGTTTATTGAACAGCGATATGCGGATCGGCCAGAATGGGCCAGTTACTTTCAGGCGGAGATTTTACTCCAGCAGGGACGCATCGAGCCCGCTCAAAAGAAGTTGACGCAAGTTGCTATCTCCAAGGCTAATGTCACCCTGATGACGCGCAGTTTCGCTTATTTGCATATCCTCATGGGCGATTATGAAGGCGCCAACGCTTTCTTGTCTAAGATCTCTGACCGGGTGTTCCATATTCACGTCATTGAAGAACTACCGTTGAATACCGCGTCACGCATATCGCTGGCAAGGTACTTGTCTGGCCAGGGTCAACTGGAAGAGGCCAACTCCTTGTTAGATAAAGCGCTGATCAACGAGCCGAGTAATATCGATCTCCTTTTCGAAAAGGCTCGGTTACTGGAAAGAATGCAACGTCCCTTTGCGGCCATCAAGGTTTTGGAGCGTATTCTAGAAATTCGGCCTGGTGATGAGACCGCGCTTAATGATAAGGCTAGTATTTTGCTTACTCTGTCATCGGTGAGCCCTGCGAAAGTATTTATCGCTAGCACCGGTTCTGGTTTGGCGACTGATTTGAATAGGTCGCTCCATTGGCAACAGCTTCGCGCCCAACTCGAAGGGCTTCCGGAATATCGTTCAAGAATTGAGTCCCTGGCTATTGTCGATCTCCATGAGCGCAATGGTGACGATCTCAGTGAACTACCTGCGTGGCTGCTGCGGCGTGCGGCCGAGGCACTTGTAGATCGTAAACAGCAAAAAAGAGCACTTTCACTCTTACGCAAGGCCACCCTGGACGGATCCAATATGGACGACCAAGAGTGGTTTGATTTCAGGATAACGACGGCGCACTGCCTAACGCTTTTAGGCGATTATTCAGAAGCCAAAAAGATCTTGGACCAGTTGGAATCTGAACAGTCGTCGGCCGACCGGGTTGGCGTCAGTCAAAAGAGTTGGAGACTTGAGGAGCTTCAACGAGAACGGGGGTGGTGGTTGATCTCGCAGGACCGGCTATCCGAGGCGCAAGAGCATTTCGAGGGTCTCCACCGTCTGGCGCCTTTCAATACCGACTTTCGGTTTGATCTAGCCAGCGTTTATCAATTCCGCGGATGGCCACGGAAAGCCTTAGAGTCCTTTTCTATCCTCGATCAAATAGAATCGGAGAAGGAACCAAAAAGCAGCATATTATGCCAAGTGCTTGACGAACTGGGTGATTTCGAGCCAGCTCGATCATGCGCGAAGAAGCTTTTCGACTCCAATCCAGAGAACTACGACAACGTCCAGCTCACAAAGCAGTTTGAATTGCAACTGCGGCCGCGAGTGACCGTCTATTCGGACTTCTCCCATCAAGGTTCCTTTCTCGACGGCAACACGGTGTCGACGAAACTGGACGTGCCTATACAACCCAGGCTCAGTCTCAACGCTGAGGTGATATGGAAATCTGCGATGGAGGGTAATAGACGCAAGGATGTTCTTGTGGCCAATATAGGCTGGGATTGGCGTATAAATCGCGATGTGTCAACGTTTGGCCACCTGTCATTTGAAGCATTTTCTACTCTGCCAGGGGGGGCTGCCGGGGTTGCTTACAGCCCTTCTGACCACTTTTCTTTTTCATTGGGCTTTGACTCGGATTCTCTCTCACTGCCTCCCAAGGCTTTATTTGCCGGGGTAGAGGGCATGGAGTTATCCGCGTCAGCTCGCTATCGTTACAGCGAAAGCTTCTCAACTAAGGCAACCATTACCGAGCTCCGGCTATCCGACGCCAACTGGAATACCACCTCCGATCTTAATCTGGAGACCACTGTCTTTACTCGGGCAGCTTGGAAAATCCAGTTGATCTTGTCCGGCGAAGGCGTCACCAATACCCAACCCAGTGTCGAGTATTATAGCCCATCCTGGTTTTTTTGCTTCGATGGAGGGGCGCGGCTCGACCATGTCTGGTTCAAAAGTATCGGCTATACGTTTAAAGATCAAATTGGTGCTGAGGTTGGCGCGCAGAAAGAAACCTCTGTGCATCTGACTGATCGTTGGAAGGTTGATTATGAGCAGAATCATGAGATTGGAGAGTCGCAGCGACTTATGATCGGCGCCGGAATATTCCAGAGAAACTATGGAGAAAGCACCATCTTGGGTTGGAGCCTGGTTTTTGAATACTCAATGATATTTTAGGTAAGCAACACCGAAGAGGTTTCTGCGGTGAAAAAAATTTATTTTATTTTATTTTTCTTCGTATGGTTCTGGCCTCTGGCGAGCGTGATGGCGGCGGATCAGCCAGATTCGCGCTTTTTAGTGTTATGTTACCATGACGTTCCTTTAAAAGTGCAAATCAACGACCGTTATGGGGTCGGTGTAGCCTCGTTCATCCAACAGATCGAGTTTCTGAAAAGCGAGGGGTGGCAGTTCATTTCGGTTGACGATCTCCTAGCCGCCCGAAAGGGAATTAAGCCGCTTTTGGGCCGATCGGTGTTGTTGACATTTGATGATGGGTATATGAGTCAATTTGAACAAGTCCTACCCGTGCTGGAGCTCTACCATATCCCGGCCGTTTGGGCGGTAGTGACATCCTGGCTGGATAATCCATTGCCAGAGTTGGAGCAACGGTATGGTCTGATGAAATGGCAGCATCTTAGAAAGGCTGTTGAATCGGGGTTTGTCGAGATTGCAAGCCATTCCAACGACTTGCACCACAGCATAGGTGTTGACTCATACGGTGACACCTCTCCGGCGAACTATGCAAGAATGTATTTCCAGTCCTCGGATCGGATTGAATCAGAAAAGGAGTATCGACAGCGTCTTTATAATGATTTTCGATCCTCCTATCTCATATTGAAACAGAAACTCGGAATAAAACCCAGGGTTATGGTCTGGCCCTATGGAAAATACAACACATTTAATATTGAGGAGGCAAAGCGCGCGGGTTTTGAGATCATGATGAACCTCGATGACGGCTTCGGAAACCTGGAGTCGCTCGATACGGTCCCGCGCACCATGATGGTCGACAACCTCTCACTGCGCGATTTCATAAAGGACTACAAGAAAGGTTTTGTCGAAACGGATCGTGAACGCATCGTCCATGCTGATATAGATCATTTGCTCGATAACGATCGCGACGCTCAGAAAAAGAATGTCGATGCCTTTATTGATCGGTTGTTGAAGATAAAACCCAACATTGTTTATCTCCAAGCGTTTTGTGATGTCGAAGGCACCGGCAATATCGCCTCGGTGTACTTTCCCAACCGCGTTTTACCTACCAAAACTGATCTGTTCAACCATGTGGCTACACAATTGCGGAGGCGAGGGATCAAGGTTTATGCCTGGATGCCCATGCTGAGCATTGTCCTTCCTGATGAGGCGGTTACCGATCGTTTGCGTGTCCGTGAGCTTCGCGCGGGTCGGATCGGCAAATCAACCTCGTTCTATCAACGTTTATCGCCGTTTAGCTCAGAAGCGCGTGAGAAGCTTAGCACGTTGTATGAAGATCTGGCCATCCATGCGGAGATTGACGGCATTGTTTTTCAAGACGACGGTTATCTTAACGACTTCGAAGATTTTCACCCCGAAGCGCAATCGAAATACCTGAAGATCTCTGAAGGTAAATTGATTAGTTTCTCAGAATTAAGCGCTCAACAAAAGCAACGCTGGGTAGAACTGAAAACCGACACTTTGATAGATTTAACTGAGCAAATCAAACGCGCGGTCAGGCGTTATCAGCCGCTTGTAGTGTTTGCAAGAACGCTGTATGCCTCGGTGCTTACCGCTCCCAAAAGCGAAGAATGGTATGCTCAGAACTTTGGAAAGAGCCTGCAGCATTATGACCGGGTTGTGCTTATGAGTTACCCGCGCATGGAAGGGGTCTCCGATGTTGATCAGTGGCTGAGATCTTTGGTCCGCAGTGCAAAATCCTTTCCCGATGGCCTGAATCGAACGGTTTTTAAAGTGCAGTCCTATGACTGGAAACAAAAACGGTGGATCAAATCACAAGAAATAAAGCGCTGGCTTGAGATTTTGGTCGCTGAGGGTGCGCTTCACATCGGCTACTATCCAGACAATATGTATATTGATGAACCCAAGCAAGAGATTATCCGTGAGATTATCAGCACAAAAAACTTTCCTGAAAAGAATGATCAATGATGACGCTTGTATATGATTTTGTTTTTTTATACCCGTTGCTTATGGCGTTTGTGTGGATCTTTGGATCGATAATTTTTAAGACTTTTAGAAAAAGCCGTCAGGAATCCCGACCAGAGTTACCAGAGTATCCATTGGTTTCAATCATTATCCCCTGTCATAACGAGGAAGATTGCATTGAGGAAACCATCACACGACTTAGGTGGCAACAGTATCCGAATTATGAGATCATTGCAATAAACGATGCGAGCACGGACAACACCGCTCGAATTCTTCAGAAATTGCAACAACAGAACTCGCAGTTGCGGGTGATCACGCTTTCCAGCAATCAAGGCAAGGGAACCGGATTGAATATGGGAGCTCTCGCCAGTCGAGGGGAATTCCTCGTCTGCATTGATGCCGATGCCATTTTGGACCCAAATGCTATCGTTTGGCTGATGTGGCACTTTCAACATCCTCGGGTTGGTGCCGTAACCGGAAACCCGAAAGTACGCAACCGAACCAGTATATTGGCAAAGATCCAAACTACCGAATTCTCCTCTATAATCGGCATGATCAAGCGCTCCCAACGCGTTCTGGGAAAGATCTTCACCGTCTCCGGGGTGATTGCGGCTTTTCGTAAAAAGGCCCTGCTCGATGTTGGTTTTTGGTCTAATAACATGGTCACGGAGGATATTGATATTAGCTGGAAGCTACAATTGCGAAGATGGGATGTCCGATACGAGCCCAGAGCCTTATGCTGGATATTGGTGCCCGAGACGCTCAAGGGAATTTTCCGACAGCGCTTGAGGTGGTCGCAGGGCGGTAATGAAGTGCTGCTGAAATACTATAGATGTGTTTTCAATTGGCGACAGCGTAGAATCTGGCCATTGTATCTTGAATACCTTACGAGCGTGGTATGGTGTTATTGCTTCTCGATAACCTTGGCATTGTGGTTAACTAATTTGTTCGTTGAACTTCCGCCTCCGTATGTCGTCAGGTCGATCACGCCTGGCTGGACCGGTGTAATCCTTGCTAGTGTATGTTTATTGCAATTATGCGTAGGAATTTGGCTTGATGCCCAATACGATAAAACCTTGCGAGGTCTAATCGTTTGGGTCATCTGGTTTCCAGCTATCTATTGGTTGATAAATTGGCTTGTAACCATCATTTCTCTTCCCAAGGCAATTTTCAAAAAGAGGTCGGCCTTGGCGATATGGGAAAGCCCGGATAGAGGATTATAAATACGTTCAAGAAAACACTTGATCAACCCTCCTTTCGGGGCAGGCGTAAAATTACTAGGAGATAGTAATGGAGCAATTTGATAACGGTATCATTGTTGACCGACCCAATTTGCTTTCTGCCACACGTCGAGTTTCAGAAGCGGGGATCATGATCGGCGGGTGGATGCTTTGGATCTTTTTACTGCGCCCGCTGGTACTGACGGTTGTTTGGGCGTTTAGTGTACAGCTTGTATATGTTCAGATGATCCAATTAGAAGGTATTAAAAACCTTCAGCTATTTGCAATCCATGGAAGCGTTATTCTTGGAATCTTTTTAGTGTTTTTTGCTTGGAATCGTTACAATTTTCTACGATTTAGTGGAAAGGAGCGCCGAAAATATTCTAGCTCTGCCAAAGCAGAGGAATTGGCGGCCTTTTTTCAGATGCGTTCAGAGGAAGTGACATACATAAGTGACTGCAAGACCATCCAGGTATCTTTCTTAGGCAACCACAGCGTCCGACTTGTGGGCGAGGCGTGTCAACCTATCTTAGCCTCATATAATCCCCAGGAAATCGATCGACAACAAACAAGAAAATATTTCTCTAAGTAGAGCTTCTTGCAAATGTAGCCTGAGGAATTAGAACCTGACCCTCCCCAATTCAACTCCGAGAGAAAAAACAACTCAACCAAACCACGACAAGCGTATAAATTGGTCAACTCACAATCATGTATGTTGGAAAGGATGAGCTTGAAGACTGAATAGGTAATGGCGATATAGGGGTGCGAGTTAAACTTCTGGCGAGATTTCAATGTGGAGTTAGGTAGTGCAGGTGACATGAAAAAATGCTCTATATTTTATATGGACAAGTTTTGAGTAAAAGTGCCATGAAGACGAAGAGGACTGATCTCAGGGAGAGACCGCAATGACGGCGACCGTCGCTAATCTAGTGCACGACTTCTGGCATATCGCTGCCATCGGACTTGGGTTGCTTCTCTCTGTGTTGGTAACTGGACACGTGGTTCTCAACAAGCGCGATTCGCGCGCCGCCATCGCGTGGGTGGGTTTAGTTTGGCTCGTGCCCGTAATCGGGGCTGTCATGTACTTCATCTTTGGAGTGAATCGTATTCGCCATAAGGCCGCTCTGCTGCGAAAAAACCTGGAGCGGTACCGGGCAGAAGCCGCGCAACCCGAATGTCTGCCGGAAGAGTTACAGCGCCATCTGCCGGATCACGGAGGGTATCTCAAGATGCTGGCTCGGGTCGTTGGGGGTGTGGTGGAGCGACCCCTGCTGCTGGGCAATCGGATCGATCCGTTGGTGAACGGAGATGAAGCCTATCCGGCTATGCTGGAGGCGATCCAAAATGCGCGCCAGACAGTCTCTTTCGTGACCTATATCTTCGATCGAGACGAAGTTGGGATGGGCTTTGCGCATGCGCTTGGTGAGGCCGTGCGCCGGGGCGTTGAAGTGCGGGTGCTGATTGACGCGACGGGGGTTCGGTATTCCTGGCCCAGTATTCTTCACACGCTGCAACGGGAGAGAGTGAAGCATGCACGGTTTCTCCCGCCTTGGCATGCGATGTCAATCAACATGCGCATACATCGGAAGATACTGGTGGCGGATGGGCGCGTGGGATTTACCGGTGGCGTGAATATTCGAGTGGGACACTGCCTTCAGCGCCAAACGAAAAACCCGGTGCAGGACATCCATTTCCGAGTGAAGGGCCCGGTGGTGACCCAGCTGCAAGAAGTATTCGCCGATGATTGGCTTTTCACGACCGGCGAATCGTTGCGCGGTGATTCGTGGTTTCCTAAAACCGAAAGCGCAGGGCAGGTGTTGGCGCGGGGGGTGGTGGATGGCCCGGATGAGAATTTCGAGAAACTTCTTTGGACGCTTCTGGGAGCACTGTCGATTGCCCGGCATTCAGTTCGGATCGTAACTCCCTATTTTCTGCCCGACCCAGCCATGGTCTCCGCCCTGAGTCTGGCAGCAATGCGGGGTGTGCAGGTTGATATCATTTTGCCCGAACGGAACAATCTGCCCTTCGTCATGTGGGCCTCCCGGGCGATGTGGTGGCAAGTGCTCCAGCATGGATGCCGGATATGGCTGACCCCGCCTCCATTCGATCACTCCAAACTCATGCTGGTGGATGGCTGCTGGGTGCTGCTGGGATCGGCCAATTGGGATCCCCGGAGCTTGCGCCTCAACTTCGAGTTCAACGTGGAATGTTACGACGTTGAACTTGCGCAGCGGCTTGATACCTGGGTCGAGACGAAACGGAGCGGCGCCCGTCCTGTGACGCTGGAGGAGATCGATGGCCGCTCACTGCCCGCTCGCCTGCGCGACGGCATTGCGCGATTGCTGACACCGTACGTGTAGTCCGGGACTCATAGGTAGCCAAACAAACTCAATGCCGAAGACAGGACTCGAACCTGCACAGGTTTGCACCCAAGAGACCCTGAATATACCAGAAACACCTGAGAATCAAGCAGTTGTGATATAATTTCCTGTAGCAAAATCGAGAAAAACGAAACAAATCAGGGAAAAATGACAACATGAAAACCAATGATCCGGGAGCCACTTTTTTTAACTCAGCTTTATAAAAGAAATTGTTTAAAACCACAAAACGATGCATTTTCAGTATGTAAGAGATTTGACGAAGAGCAGAGTTTCTGGTAAAGTAATATCATTGAAGCCGCAACTGTCAATGGCAGTGGCAGGACTCGTTGCTTAATTCTATCGGACCACGTATCACTAGCCTAATTCATGCTCCTTGCAGACCATCATCATTACTCTGAGGCGTCTAGACCCTAATCAGAAGAAGGGGATTCAGATATGACCAGCGTAAACAGACTTGGTAGAATGACGGTGCGCACCATGTTTACGGGACTGCTCGTTTTCGGTGCGCTTGTGGTCGGCTGCGGCAGCAAGGTAACGACCTCAACCCAAGTCAACTGTCCGAAAACCCAGGCCATGTGCAGCGACCGGTGCGCCACTCTGAGCACTGATCCATTCAACTGCGGCGCCTGTGGAATCACCTGCGCAGCCGGCCAGGCCTGTGTCGCAGGTATATGCACCACAGTCTGCCCGAATGGTTCGCTCCTGTGCGGAAACTATTGCGTGGACACCAAATCTGACAACCAGAATTGTGGCGGCTGCGGCAAGAGCTGTGCTGGCGGCACCGCCTGCCAGGCGGGCACGTGCAGCGGCTCCTGTGCCACGGGCCGTGCGCTATGCAACGGAGGCTGCGTTGCCACCGCCTCGGACAACCAGAACTGCGGCAGCTGCGGTATTTCGTGCCCGTCCGGCCAGGTCTGCTCGAACGGCACGTGCCAAACCACCTGTGCGAGCCCCCTCTCGGTTTGCTCAGGAGGCTGCGTGGATCTCGCGGCCGATCCTTCGAACTGCGGCGCCTGCGGCACGACCTGCGGCACAGGCATGGTCTGTAGTAATTCGACCTGCGTCTCTGCCTGCGCGACCGGCAAGCTCTATTGCGGTACCGTTTGTACAGATACCTCGACCGACAACCAGAACTGCGGCGCCTGCGGCATAGCCTGCCCTTCGGGCCAGGTCTGCTCGCTCGGGCTGTGCGGCGTGGGCTGCAACACGGGCTACCAGCTGTGCGGCACCGGGGCAAATGCTTACTGTACGAAGACCGCCAGCGATCCGGCAAATTGCGGCGCCTGCGGTCACGCCTGCGATGTCGGAAACAGTTGCCTCTCCGGAACCTGCGCGATTGTTTGTCCGGTCGACTCGGACCTGTGCGGTGGGGCCTGCGTGAACCCGCTGTCTGACAACCAGAATTGCGGCGGCTGTGGCACGACATGCCCAGCCGGCCAGGTTTGCTCGGCAGGAACCTGCGCGACGAGTTGCAGCAGCGGGACCCTGTTGTGCGACAACGGCACGCTCTGCGTCGTGCCCGTCAGCGACAACCAGAACTGCGGCGCCTGCGGCGTCCAGTGCCCAGCAGGTGAGAGCTGCCAAAGTGGTCAATGCGCCGCAACCTGCTTTCCATCGCAGACGCTTTGCACGAGCGGGTCGAGCGGCTCCATCTGTACCAGCCTGCTCGACGATCTTAACAACTGTGGAGTGTGCGGTACCGTCTGCCCGAGCGGAAGCCTATGCTCGGCGGGCGGCTGTGCGGCCAGCTGTGGCGCCGACTACACGGTATGCGGTACAGGGTCCACGGCCGTCTGCGCGAACCTTGAGAATGACCCTGCAAACTGCGGCGCCTGTGGCGCCGTCTGTCCGGCCGGCGAGCTGTGCAGCCTCGGCCATTGCGCGATCACCTGTAGCAGCGGCGAGCAGCTCTGCAGCGGGGTTTGCAGCTCCCTAGCCACTGACAACGTTAACTGCGGCGCCTGCGGCACCGTCTGCCCCTCGGGCACGGTCTGCTCGAGCGGGAGTTGCCAGACGAGCTGCGGCGGTGGCACGACGATTTGCAATAGCGGCACTAGCCCCTTCTGCGCCAGTCTTGACCATGACCCCCTCAACTGCGGAACCTGCGGGAATGTTTGCAGCTCTGGGCGGCTCTGCGTTAACGGAACCTGCTCCGCTACCTGTCCGGCAGGCCAGACCGTCTGTGGAGGTGCCTGCGCGAATCCTCTTACCGATATTTATAACTGCGATGGTTGCGGCCACGTCTGCGCGGCAGGGATGCTTTGCTCGAACGGCGGCTGTGCGGCCAGCTGCGGCGCCGGCTACACGGTATGCGGTACAGGGTCCACAGCCGTCTGCGCGAACCTTGAGAATGACCCTGCAAACTGCGGCGCCTGTGGCGCCGTCTGTCCGGCCGGCGAGCTGTGCAGCCTCGGCCATTGCGCGATCACCTGTAGCAGCGGCGAGCAGCTCTGCAGCGGGGTTTGCAGCTCCCTAGCCACTGACAACGTTAACTGCGGCGCCTGCGGCACCGTCTGCCCCTCGGGCACGGTCTGCTCGAGCGGGAGTTGCCAGACGAGCTGCGGCGGTGGCACGACGATTTGCAATAGCGGCACTAGCCCCTTCTGCGCCAGTCTTGACCATGACCCCCTCAACTGCGGAACCTGCGGGAATGTTTGCAGCTCTGGGCGGCTCTGCGTTAACGGAACCTGCTCCGCTACCTGTCCGGCAGGCCAGACCGTCTGTGGAGATGCCTGCGCGAATCCTCTTACCGATATTTATAACTGCGGCGCCTGCGGCACCGTTTGCCCCTCGGGCCAGGTCTGCTCGGGTGGCACGTGTAGCGTCAGCTGTCTCTCGAGTGAGAGTTACTGCGGCGGCATATGCACTAACACAAACACCGACAACCAGAACTGCGGCGGTTGCGGCACGGTTTGCCCCTCAGGCCAGGTTTGCTCGGGTGGTTCGTGTGTCTGCCCTGCTGGCCAGACGTTCTGTTCGGGAGCCTGCACTAACACCGCTAGCGATTCGAGCAACTGCGGAGGCTGCGGGCTAGTCTGTGGATCCTCGATGGTGTGTGTGGCGAGTACATGCAATCCACCCTGCAATGGTTTTTTCAAGCCCCAGGTGACCTACGCCACCGGCTCGGGTGTCGATGCTCTGGTCCTGGGTGATCTGTATGGGCGCGGCAAGCTCGACGTTGTCGTGGGCTATGGCAACGCGGACAAGATTCAGACGTTATTGGGCGCAGGCGATGGGACCTTCGGGGCGCCGACTTCCTATCCGACCGGATCCGGCGGCTACCCCTCCGGTATCGCCCTGGGCGACTTCAGCAATGACGGCAAGCTCGACGTCGCGGCCGCGACCGCATATGCAGCTATCCTCATGAACACGGGCACGGGCCTGGGTGCCAGCACCGACTTCGCGGCCGGCGCCAACCCCTCACTCATCTTCACCGCAGATTTCAATCGTGACGGCAAGCTCGATCTTGCGGTGACCCGACGTCAATAGCGGACAGGTCGACGTCCTGCTTGGCAACGGCGACGGCACGTTTGGGAGTCCCATTGCTTACGCTAGCGGCGCGGGATCGTGGGGTCTCGCCACCGCAGACCTCAACTCCGACGGGAAGCCAGACATCGTCGTGACCAACATCACTGCTGGGACCGTTAGCGTGCTCCTCGGGACCGGTGGTGGTGCGTTTGCGGCGGCAAATAACTACACCGTTGGTGCTCAGCCGTACTCGGTAGCCATCGCCGATATGAACCACGATGGGATTCTGGACCTCATCGTCGCGAACTATGGCAGTAACAACGTCGGGGTTCTGTTAGGCAACGGCGACGGCACGTTCAAGGCCCAGACTACCACCCCGGTGGGGACAAACCCGCAGACCGTGGCAATTGCCGACTTTAACATGGATGGGAAACCCGACATCGCGGTTGCCAACGAGGGCAGCAACACCGTGGGTATCCTTAACGGCAATGGGGATGGGACATTCCAGGCCCAAGTCACCTACCCAGTTGGCTCAAAGCCGATGTACCTCGCCGTGGGCGACGTCAACGCCGATGGCAGGCCGGACATCGTCGTCGCCAACGACGGCGCTGCCAACATCAGTGTGCTGATCAATTACTGCCAATGAACGCGTGGTTGATCTTGAATCAGCGGATCTCGTCAAGTATCTGGTACTGCCTCTCGTCAAAACGAATACAAGAGAAAAAATTTGATGTCCAACTAAGTCAAGCAAAAATAATAGAGCCAATTCTCTTTGGTGTTGTGTCCGACTTTTACCGATGAGAAGGGTTTTCACTGAGAAGTACAGGACGGATTAAGCTGAGCTATACATTCTTGTTTTTGCTAGGGTGCAAGTATAATAATACTATAAAACCATGTTACTGCAATTCTCTTTTGGATTAAGCTGGTTATACTACTCTGTCCGACAACAACGTTGAGACAGTAGTGGAGGAATTTCATGATTAAAGGACTAACCATTGGTTCTATGATCGCTTTGGGACTGATAAGTCTGCCGCTTGTTTCTGCATGTGGTTCAAGCAGCAGTAGTTCTAATAACTGCGGCAACGGCGTGGTGGATTCTGCTGAAACCTGCGACACCGCAATCGCCGCAGGTCAAGTGGGCGCGTGCCCGACGAGCTGCACGCCTCCCGACTCCTGCACCACCTCGGCGCTTCAAAACGGCGGTACCTGCACGGCCCAATGTGTGAACACGCCAATCGTGCTTTGTTGCGGCAACGGCGTAGTGAATGCCGGTGAGACCTGCGACACGGCAATAGCCGCGGGTCAGACAGGCGCGTGCCCGACAAGCTGTCCGATCTCCACTGACCCCTGTAACCCATCGACGCTAATGAACGCCGGCACCTGCACGGCAGCGTGCGGGAACACGCCGATTACAGCTTGCGTAAGCGGCGACGCCTGCTGCCCGTCCGGCTGCACCAATGCCAATGACAGCGATTGCCCCAACCACTACCTCTGCGGCAACGGCGTGGTGGATTCTGGTGAGACTTGTGATACGGCAATAGCCGCAGGTCAGACAGGCGCGTGCCCGACGAGTTGCACGCCTCCCGACTCCTGCACTACCTCGACGCTTCAAAACGGCGGTACCTGCACGGCAGCATGCGTCAATGCTCCAATCGTGCCTTGCTGCGGCAACGGCGTGGTGGATTCTGGTGAGACTTGTGACACGGCAATAGCCGCAGGTCAGACAGGCGCGTGCCCGACGAGCTGCACGCCTCCCGACTCCTGCACTACCTCGACGCTTCAAAACGGCGGTACCTGCACGGCAGCATGCGTCAATGCTCCAATCGTGCCTTGCTGCGGCAACGGCGTGGTGGATTCTGGTGAGACCTGCGACACGGCAATAGCCGCAGGTCAGACAGGCGCGTGCCCGACGAGCTGCACGCCTCCCGACTCCTGCACTACCTCGACGCTTCAAAACGGCGATACCTGCACGGCAGCATGCGTCAATGCTCCAATCGTGCCTTGCTGCGGCAACGGCGTGGTGGATTCTGGTGAGACCTGCGACACCGCGATCGCCGCGGGTCAAGCAGGCGCGTGCCCGACGAGCTGCACGCCTCCTGACTCCTGCACCACCTCGACGCTTACAGGCGCAGACACATGTCAGGCCGCCTGCACTCAGTTATCCATCACGACCTGTGCGAATGGCGGCGGCTGCTGCCCCCCTACCATAGCAGGTGTCAGTTTCAACATGAAGTATGTACCGGGTGGTACGTTCCCTACCGGCACTGATGATCAAGGGGGCAGCCAGACGATAAGCGCATTCTGGATTGGTGAGACCGAGGTGACCTATGAGTTATGGGGTGCCATATACACCTGGGCTGCGTCACACGGCTATACCTTTGCCAATCCAGGTAGGCAGGGTGGCGATGACGTTACTCTTACTGATCCGGTAGGTACAAACCAAGACCCCGTAACCGAGATCAACTGGCGGGATGCCATGGTGTGGTGTAATGCCGCCAGCGAGTTGGCGGGGCTTATACCGGTGTATTATGCCGATGCAGGTTATACCACTCCTATCCGCAGCGTGGATAATGGCGCTATTGATACTACTGCAGGTCATGAGGACAATCCTTATATTAATTCTGATGCCAATGGTTTCCAACTGACGGGGAGTATGGAATGGGAGTGCGCGGCGCGGTATGAAGACGGAGCGAGTTGGACGCCGGGTAATTATGCCAGCGGAGCGACAGCGGATTATACTGATTTTAATGCCGACAATACTGTCGCATGGTTTGGGGACAGTACTGACGAAGTAACTGGTAACACAACAACAACCCAACCGGTGGAAGGTAAAACCGCCAATGCCCTTGGAATATATGACATGAGCGGCAATGTGTGGGAGTGGTGCTTTGACTGGTACACAGGGGATAGCGGTTCCTACCGCGTGTTACGCGGCGGAAGTTGGTACGATGACGCCGATAGCCTTCAGGTTGGCTACGTGAATAACGACTTCCCGGGCTACGGATACTTCAGTATAGGCTTTCGCTTAGTGAGGACAAAATAATTTTTACCTTTTGACAACGTTTCGAAAATTTTAATAAAACTAGCTCTAAAGGACAAGAGATTGCCCAAAGGATAAGAGATGGTAAGCCTCGCTTCGCTTGGCAACAATCTTTAATGTGCCTCGCTCAGCTTCGCTTCGCTCGCTACAATCTCTAGCAATGCCATTTAAAATAGTAGCCATTTCCCCTCCTCAACTCCGAGACAAAAAACAACTCAACCAAACCACGTTAAGCGTAACGTGGTGAACTCACAATCCTGGATATTGGAAAAGATGAGCTTGAAGACTGAAATAAGTTATGTCGACAGAGTGGTGCGAGCGGAGATATCTGGCAAGATTTCAATGGGGAGTAGGATAGTGCAGGCGCTATGAAAAATGATTTGTTTTCAATGAAGATTATTGTTGGCGAAGAACAGGCAAAACGCATTGAATTCTATATTAATTTTTAGATTAGTTGTTACAATATTTATTTATTATTTCATTGACGGCGGGCTTTTAGTGTGATTTCTGAAGATTGATCTGCAAAATTGATCTGCAAAATAGTTGATGCTTAAAGGATCGAGTTAAAAATTCGGTTCATGAATATGGATTATTATCGAATTCAAGCTCGTGGCTCGTGAGAAGGGGGAGAAATACACCATAACACCAAATTAACACCAAACCAAGCGGAAAGGAAAAGAAGATGAATATCCGACTTAATTGTGCCGTGCCATTATTCAGTGCTATAGCCTTCGTTTTTTTACTGCCGGGGTGCGGGGTTCAAATCGATTCGCTTTCTGATGGTGCTAGTAATGGTTCGGACACGTCGCTGGGGCAGACGACCACCCTGGGCACGCGCGGCAGCACCAATGTGCTCAACCCCCCGAACTACAGCAACGCCGGCGCAACCTGGACCAACTACACTCGCGCCGAAGTCTATCCCGGTGTGGTGACATTGCCGCTGCAATTCATCACGCTAACGACCGGCGAGCAGCTCGCCGTGCTCGTATCCGTCCCGGCGGACGCCAATGGCAAACCCGTGGTCGGCACGTTTCCCGCGATCCTGACGCAGACCGCCTACCGCATCGATGAAGCTGACGTGATGGACATGGTGATTCCCGGCACGATGGCAATCGGCGGCAGGGACGACTTCATGATCAAGCGCGGCTACGTCACGGTGGCGGTGGACGTCCTCGGCTCCGGCATGTCCGGGGGCGAGGAACAATTGCTGGGTGGCGCCGAGCAGCAAGCCTATGCGCAGACCGTCAACTGGGTCACGCAGCAGCCATGGTTCAACGGCAATCTGGGTCTGGCGGGCACCTCCTACCTGTCCATTACCTCCCTCCTCACCGCCGAGCAGCAGAATCCCGCGGTCAAGGCGGTGTTTGCGCAGCTTTCGATGGGCGATTCCTACCGCGGCACGGTCTTCACCGGCGGCATGCCCAACGCCCTGTTCATTGGTTACTGGTTGACCTTGACGCAGATGCTGAGCGTTATGAACGGCCCCGCGGAGCTCATCTGGCCGCAATATGCAACGCAGATCGCCGCCGCGAACAAGCTGCATATCGCCGACATCAATGATTGGTATCTGCCGCTCGTCAACAATTCCCTAGCCGGCCAAACCGGCTACGCCACCGATGACGGCAGCTTTTGGAGTGTGTGCTCCCCGCTGGAGAAGGCGGCCAATATTCGGGTGCCGACCTTCATCATCGGCGCCTCCCATGACATTTTCCAGCGCGACGAGCCCCTCCTCTTCGAGCAGCTGAAGCACAACGTCACCACGAAGCTGGTGATTTTGCCGGGAGTCCACGTCGACGCAGCCATCGAGGGGATGCTGGGCGCCAACAATAGCCTCTCCAATGGCGCGCCCGGCAACGAAGCGCTGTTGCTTCAGTGGTTCGACCAGTACCTGATGGGGATGAACACCGGCGCCGCCGTACTCCCCACCGTTACGCAGTATGTCGATGGCTATGGCCTGTTCGGCATCCCCCGCTACGCCAGCACCACCGATTGGCCGCATCCGCAGGCCAAGCCGGTGCGGATGTACCTGCACGGCAACCTGAGCGTTTCGACGACGGCCCCGGTGACGGCGGAGGCCACCCACACGGTCAGCGAGCCCAATCCGGCGAGCATCGTCATCGGCGTCAGCAGCGATGGATCCATGGTAACGGCCACGGTCACGCCCAACGACGGCAGCCACTGCTCCATCAGTGACTTGCAGTGGTCGCTCGGGCTCGACCTGCTGTTGTCGTCCAGCTGTAGTGGCAGCGATAAGACGGTCGAGGCGACGCAAGATGCGATTCAGTATCAGACCGACATGCTCGCCTCCGATCTCTACATCAACGGCCCCATCGAGGCGGACATCTGGATGTCGACCACCGCGACCGAAGCCGCGCTGTCGGTGCGCGTCGACGACGTCGATCTATCCGGCAACGTGACGCCGCTGACCGACGGCCTGCAGGCCGCCAGCTATCGCGCAGTTGACACGACCCGTTCACGGTACATCAATGGCGTCATGATACAGCCCTGGCACCCCTTCACCGCAGCCTCGGTGCTGCCGGTGATCCCGGGCGAGCCCATGCTGGTGCCGGTGGAGATATTCCCTGCGGCCGCTCTGGTGCGCGCCGGGCACATACTGCGCATTGCCATCAGCTCCAGCAATCAGGCGCAGGGTGTTTGGACAAATCCACAGCTTGCCAAAGCAAAGGGCAATGTGACCACCATCTACCATAGCCCGACCTATCCTTCCAGCGTGGTGCTACCGGTGGTTCCAGCCAGCGACCTCCCCTGACCTGAAACCCGAAGACAAGGCTGTTCCTCGCCAACCCAAATCCGATAGAAAAACCAAGTCAACAAAAACCACGGTAAGTGTAAATTGGTCAACTCGCAATCCTGTAGGTTGGAAAAGAATTGCATCAATCACAAAAGTTTTCGTTGTAAAATATGTCGAAACATTTGAAGGATCAAAAGCAATGAACACAAATGCCCAACAATTGTGCGAAAAAGCCGAACAAACGCCTCGGCCAGGACCATCTGGTCTCCTATCGATCAGTGCGATCATTTCATCTTCATTCCTCGCAATCCTATGTTTGGCGGGTTGTGCAAGTCAGGTCTCGATTCACGATGCTGCGAAACAGGGGGATATCCAAAAGGTCCGCGCTCTGATTGAGGCCGACCCGGCCATGGTTGATGCCAAGGATAACGACGCTAACACATCACTCTTTATCGCCGCCGGGAATGGACATCTTGAGGTGGTGGAGCTACTGCTGGAGAAAGGCGCTGCGGTTGATGCGATGGTTAATAACGGATGGACGCCGCTCTATATCTCCGCTCAGAACGGATATCTTGGAGTGGTAAAGCTACTACTTGAGAAGGGTGCTGCAGTTGATACCAAGCAAAAGGACGATGTCACGCCGCTCCATATCTCAGCCCAGAACGGACATCTTGAAGTGGCGAAGCTGCTCCTAGAGAAAGGCGCTGCAGTTGATGCTAAGCAAAAGGACGGCGATACGCCACTTCATATTGCCGCGCAGAACGGGCACGTTGAAGTAGTGAAGCTACTGTTGGAGAAAGGTACTGCGGTTGATGTCAAGGATAACGACGGCAACACATCACTATTTATCGCCGCCGGGAACGGACATCTTGAGGTGGTGAAGCTACTGCTGGAGAAAGGCGCTGCGGTTGATGCTAAAAGAAACGGCGGTTTCACGCCACTATTAACTGCCGCCCAGGAAGGGCATCTTGAAGTGGTGAAGCTACTACTGGAGAAAGGCGCTGCTGTCGATGCCAGAACCAACAAAGGTGCCACGCCGCTCATTTTTGCCGCCGGGAACGGACATCTTGAAGTGGTGAAGCTACTGTTGGAGAAAGGTGCTGCGATTGATGCCAAGGCTGCCGACGGTCCCACGCCACTCGTTGTTGCCGCCGAACAAGGGTATCTTGATGTGGTGAAGGTGCTGTTGGAAAAAGGTGCAAATCCCTATATCGAGGCGATGGGTTTTACCCCACTTAAAATTGCAGAAAAGAATGACCATAAGAAAATAATTATCTTGCTACGGAAATCTGGCGCTAAATGACATCGGCTGGGTGTCATTCGCCAAAACAAACCCGGGAGTAAACAAACTCAACCAAACCACGGTAAGCGCAAATTGGTGAACTCACCATCCTGGATGTTGGAAAAGATGAGCTTGAATACTGGATATGTCATAACAACCTAAGCCGCGTGAGCGGAGATTCCTGGCGAGATTTCAATGGGGAGTTGGGTAGTGCAGGTGACATGAAAAATGATCTGTTTTCAATAAGGGCGAAATTTGGCGAATAACAGCCCTCAAAAGTTCGCGAAAAGTTTTGTAACATTAGGTACGCCCAAGCCCGTTACGCCATCGTACCCAATTGTGGCAGTACAGACGTTGCAAGTGTTGGTCGTCAGATTATTCGTTCCGGACACGATATCATAGAAACCAGCGTTAGTGCCTTGCGTCACTCTTGTTTGGTAGATTAGACCGTTAAATCCCCCCGGCGTTGCTTCGACCAATGCCGGTAGCGATTGACCTTTGTTAGACAAGTATTGCGCAAACAAAGCGCTGATACCTGCCCATATCGGAGAACTGGCGCTCGTACCTCCTGCCAATACCCAATGTTGTTTGTAATAAATTGCAATTGCGCTGTGCTGGTAATCGGCTACCGCCGAAACATCAGGCAGCAAGCGCATTCCGCCGATGATGGGCGAGGCGATGCTGCTGAGATACGACGACTGCCAATTTGGTATCGATGTGTGTAAACTGAATCCGCCCCCTGAAAACTCCCACGCCACCTCGCTTTGCGTGGGAGAAGTCCACGACACTGAATTTATGCGCGTACCCCCAACCGCCGTTATGTAAGGAGACTCAGCTGGGTAACTAACCCCATAATAATTATAATTTCCAGCATCGCCACTGGACGCGAAAAAGACTAGGCCATTATTCGATTGGAACCCAGACAATAGGCTGTTTTCATTTTGGGTGTCTGTCTGTGAAACATTATAATATGAAAAACTCATCGTCACAGCGGTAACGCCTGGTAATCCCGCCGCATAATTAATGGCACTGAATAAGTCGCTGGAACTTTGGCTGTTGGCCGTGACCAAAATGATCTTGGAATCCGGTGCAAACGCATGCACCATCTGCGTATCCAGAGCTACCTCCGCACCCCAATCATCGGTAGCTGAGACAGCGGCACCGTTTGATAGGTCAATATGCTCGAAACACGGGTTGGCGTTATTGCATTGAGGCAAGTTGTAGTACTGGCTAAATACATTCAAATCATCGACAACATCGCCTGTTCCCGGCGCATCAACGATAGCAATAGTTTGTCCGGAGCCGTTGAGATCGGTAGGAATGCCGTAGTGCACAAGAAGGTCGGCCGGTGCCAGCGCGCCGTTGACGCCGTGTCCCCCAATCCCGAACAGATCAACGGTCGTCACTTCAGCAGAGCTGCCAGCCTGTGAACCGGCTACAACAGCGCCGGTAATCAACCCCTGCTGGATACTATTGACGGCAGCTTGGTTAAAACCGATGTAATAGTCGACCACAGATCCGTCTGCTTGCTCATATCGGAAAGGCGTACCGTCCGTCTCCAATATACCCATGTATACCTTACCGTTCATCTCATAATAGATACGATAGCTTTGCGTTACGCTCAAATCCAAAGGGATGGGAGAATTTGCAACCCACATACGTACACCTTGTATCGTCGTGATAGTGCCATCTGTAGATAAATCAATTTCGGATGGATGATCATTGCTCGACAATAGAATGACCGGGAAGAAGTTGTCCAGCGTGCCACCGGTTTGGCAAGGTGTTATCATTGCGGTTGTGGTATGAACCACTGATGAACTATTAGTGCAGTCCTGAACGATGTAGGTATCCCCTACGATAGCGCCGTGCCTTTTATTGTAAAGGGCACCAGTCTGCCAACGCGCATTAGCAGCAAAATTGTTAGCGCTAATCCAATCCACAATGGGATAATCAGCATCTAACTCTTCTGGCGCATTACCTATAATGCCGCTAAGTGGGATTTCGCTAAAATCGTTAAATTGACTTGTTTGGACCACCGTGTGGTCGTCGTCCGCAAAATAATCAATAATGATACTGTTGCCAACATAACTAACTCTACGCACAGCAATCACCGATCTCACGAATACCTGCCCGGCGTGCACGTAGCGTGTTGTCGACAAGGTCGGTACCGTCAGGGCGCCGTCCAAAGATCTTACTACCGGGGTTTCTCGCTGAGGACCTGCGGTAAGTGGCGATTGGGTCAACCCTCCAGTCGAGGTCGAATAAAAGTAATTGGTTCCATTTACCAGGTTGCCGCCACCGTATGGCATATCCCATGTTAAAGAAAATGTTCCCCTATTCAATTCTGTTTGTTCGTAAATTTGTTGATCCACACTCAATGTGGATGCTTGTTGTGTTGTGTCACCGCCGCAACCACCACCTGCACCGAGAATTGCAGCAACATAAAATAAAAATTTCGTCGCGTTACGAATTCTCGACCTATTTTGAAATGTTGAATTGGATTCTTTCATTTATCTACGGATAAAGAGAATAAACCACCTATTGACTTGGGGTCAATGTTTATAGTGTTTATCCTGCCATGCCCCTACTCAACCCAACTCCGAGGTAAAAAACAAATCAACCAAACCACGGTAAACGTAACTTGGTGAATCACGATCCTGCATATTGTAAAAGATGAGCTTGAAGACTGGATAGGTCATGACGAACCAGTTGCGCGAGCCAGAACTGTCTGGCAAGATTTCAGATTGGAGTAGGGTAGAGCAGGTGACGTGAAAAATGATTTGTCTTCAATAAAGACGAGTTTTGCGAACGACAGCTCCAATAGACTAAGAGTGCGTGACCTCTCAGTTGGATGGCCCAGCGCCCCAGACGGCCATGACTTCCGATGACCCCTGCGACCTGATTCCATTATCGCTAAGAATCTCGTTGGTCGCAGCCACCATGTCCTTCCTCGAAAAGACGAGCGACTCGCTGAAGCGCTTTTGCGCGAACTCGATGACGATGAATTCATCGCGCGTATCGCGAAGGAGCTCGACCAGATGGCGCAGGTTCTTGATCCGCACCCCATTGATGGTCTTCACCACCTGCGTGATCGGGCTCGAGTAACCCTTCGCCAGCTTGTGTGGGAGAAAGGGGGACGACACCACAACCAACTCCTCGCCGCCGAATGCGGGCGGATCGCCGGAGCGGGTTGCCAACGGGTTGCCCGTAAGGGTGAAGGCAGGGAGAAAGCTCTCGGCGCCGCTGCTGAAGGCGGAAACGAACTCCCGCGTGGCGGGTGAGAACACGAGGGGGCCATAGATGAAGTATGACGGGTAGGCACCATCCAGGTTTTGGATCAGCATCGGGTACTTCGGCGAGACCGGCACCAACACCGGTAGTTCCTTCCCTGCGCGCACCACGGTCAGCGGGACCTTGCCGTCCTTGGCAAGCTTCTGGACTAGGTAGCGGAAATTCACGCGCAGGCGCTTTCCTAGCCCAATCATTCCTTCATCGTCGATCGGGACATCGCCGATCTTGACGATGACATCCCATTTCCTTAGGGGGCAAGAGGCATCGTCGCAAAAGGGCTCTCGCACGACAATGCCTTCAACCGAGGACTTGAGTTTGAGAAAGGAGCGCAGCGCCGGGTTCTCCAGCGTTTGCAGTTGGTCAAAGAGGGCCGGTTTGCCGTGATACGGTCCCGTGGCGATATTCTTGAGAAAGAGGTCGATCTCTTCGCAGGGAATGATATAGCCGATATTCTGCGCCCCACCCCCCAAGTGGCTGAAGGCAAGGCCAATCATCGTATCGCCGGCAACCGCGGGGCCTCCGCTATTACCGGGGTTAATGGCCGCATCGATCTGGATCCGCAGGCCCAAGACGGGGAAGTTATAGCCGGTGAACTCGATCCGGGAGACAATCCCCTTGGTAATCAACAGGCCCGTGCCTCCGGTCGGAAAGCCGTATGCCATGACGGGATCCCTGATCTCCGGGATGGTGCTCGCGCACGCGAGAGGGGGATGCGAACCAAATAATGATTCGTTATCGAGCTTGAGCACTGCCAGGTCGATGCCTGGTGCTACGGCTTCGACGGAGGCAGGAATCTTGTCCCCGCCCTGATTCGTTTGAACCTGGACCTGCGTCGCGTAAAGCACCACGTGAGCATTGGTGAGTATACGATTGCCTGCAATGACCACGCCGCTCGCAGTGATGTCTTTAGGGGCCTGCTTGGTCCACGGTCTTGCGGGATCCGGAAATCGCATTGTGGAAAAGATCTTCACGACCGAATTTTCAACGTCCCTGGCGACGTCAGCCTGCTCGGACCGCCCACCGTCGGCAGCCTGGGTATTGCCTTCCTCTGAACGAACTTGAGAAGATGAAGCCAATAGCGCGCCCGAAAAAAGCAGAAGCGCGACTCCCTGAGCAGGTGCCGTGCGTTCGAAGAGACGATGTAATTTGCAATGTAAAGTTTAACTCTAGAAAACTCAAAAGCATTTTTTAATCCCTTTGTATTGATGATTTCCAACAAAGCTTTCTGAAATCCGGTCTTATCTTAATTGACTCTCAAATTTGAGTCAATTGTTGTCACACGTTTTTTCGGCCAACCAACAGCTCACTGATTGTTTTCTTGATGATTGTCTGGAGCTACATACGAACACCGTTTTGCAAGACTTGCCCTATGCGGCGGCTTTCCATTCGTAGCGATGACGAAGTCCTGCCCCTCCCCAACCCAAATCCAAGAGAAAAAACAGGTCAACCAAACCCACGGTAAGTGTGAAATGGTGAACTCACAATCCTGGATGTTGGAAAAGATGAAAAGTTCTATCTCCCATGTCCACCGTGGCCACCTCCACTGTGACCACCGTGGCTGCCTCCACCGGAGGATCCGCCACGGGACGCAGTAAAACTATGTCCACCATGGCCGCTGAAACTGCCTCCGCCAGAGAATCCTCCCCGTGAAATGCCATAGCTATGCCCGCTATGGCTGCTGAAATTGCTTCTACCGGCGAATCCTCTTTGGGGCATTGCAAAACCATGTGTGGCAGGCGCCCGGTACCCAGACCGAGGAGATACGCCGTAACCACCTTGGTGTGGTGACACTGAGTGACCAGGCGAGAAACTGCTGTAGCCGTGCCACTGCCCACTGTGCCAGTAGCCATGTCCGCCCCATCCAGCATTGCCGTAGTGGCCCGCGAAGCCGTACCAGTGACCGTAACCATGGCCATACCAACCGAAGTGCCATGGGCCGTAAATGCCGAAGAACGGCATGGGTCCGAAACCCCACAACCAAGGCGCAACCACCCAGGACCAACCGACGGTTGGATAGTAAACATACATATCTGGCACAGCTCCGCTCGGTGGTACATAGGTGTACGCATCTCCGTAAGGCATCCAGACCCATCCATATTGGTCCGTGTAAACCCACTGGCCCGTGGGAGCAACCTGCTGCTCCGCGGCCTCCGGCTCGCCCGATGGAGGAGCGGAGACTTCTGCTGGTGGCGGGGGAGGCAAATTCGTCGGTGCAGGAGAAGGCGGTTGCACCGGCTGTGGTTGGGGTTCACTAGCCTGAGCCAACTGCATATTATTGTCTGATCGACTGTTATCGCTCGTGTCTTCCTTGGCCAAAACGAACGGTTGATACCACAGCTGACGTGCCCCCGTTCATAGGACCACTCTCTATGAGAGTTGTTCATGGTTAACCATCGTTCCTTTATCCATAGCAACAACAGTTTTCAGAGCGAAGGGAGCCGGAGGCGACCGAAGCTCTGAAAACTGTCGCGCGAACTCCGCCGGTGTCTCCTGTCCCAGCGAGCTGTGTGGCCGCACATGATTGTAATCCATCCGCCATGATTCGATTTTATTACGAGCATCTTGTAGATTTATAAACCAATGTTGATTGAGACATTCATCTCGAAATTTGCCGTTGAAGCTTTCGATCAGGGCATTCTGCACCGGCTTGCCTGGCTCGATAAAATGCAACTGCACCCCATGCCGGTACGCCCAGAGGTCCAGCGCACGACTCGTGAACTCCGGACCGTTATCCGTCACCATCGCTTCGGGATACCTACCCCGTTCAGCGGCAATATCGTCCAAAATCCTGGCCACCCGGCTGCCGGAAATGGACGTGTCTACGGGTAAGGCAAGACTCTCTCGACTGAATTCATCCAGCACGCTCAACACCTTCAACCGTCGCCCATCTGAGAGACAATCAGATAGAAAATCCATCGACCATCGCTCGTTGAGTCCTTCCGGAAGACGCAGCGGCTGCCGCGCGATGCTCCGGTATCTCTTGCGCTGCTTCTTCCTCACGCTCAATCCCTCTTGCCGATACAGCCGATACACCCGCTTGTGATTCACCACATACCCTTCCCGCCGCAATAACACCTGCAACCGTCGATATCCGAAGCGTACCCGCTGCGCCGCAAGCTCTAAAAGACGCTCCCGCAACTGCGGATACAGTTGGCCTACCGAACGGTACCGAAAGCTCGATCGCCCGATCCTCATCAGCCCGCAGGCGCGTCGTTCGCTCACCCCAAATTCCTCGCGGGCATGCACAACGGCCTGCTTTCGCGCTGCGGGCTTCACCATTTTCTTGAGTTGATATCCCTCAAGATCTGGTTGTCGAGAGTGAGATCGGCCACGGCACGCTTCAGCCTTCGGTTTTCTTCCTCAAGCTGCTTCAGCCGCCGCGCCTCGCTGACGTCCATCCCGCCGTACTTGGATTTCCAACGGTAGTACGTTTGTTCGCAGAAGCCATGCGTACGACACAGATCAGACAGCTTCACCCCCGCTTCGGCTTCTTTCAATATCCCGATGATCTTATCCTCAGAAAACCGTTTCCCTTTCATTGAGCAAGCTCCTTTCCGGCATTCTAGCCGAAGGAACTCTCATTGAAAATGGTCCAGTTTTCGGGGGGCACGTCACAGCAACCCAACGACTAATCCACTGATAATAATTCTTAGGGCTTTCATAGCCAGCCTCCTTCATTTAGAAAGCGCGTTGTTCTGATTCTCTCTATTCTTTGCCATTCTTTATTCTCCCATTTAATCTAACAGCAAAATGCGTACCAGGTAATCTTTCAAAAATGTCTTTATATTTTGAGGGGAATCTTGGTGCACTATCCAAAATGGAATAGCCCTTAATTCCATAATGAACTTTTGCATGGCTCACGCCATTCATACCGATGACTCGGTGGTACGTCCCTACGCGATGTTGAGATTCTCCAGGCGGGCCACTCTGTTCACTCCGTCCAGCGGACCTATTGCGCAGGCCGCTGAAGTCGGGCGTTTTCTCTGGTAGAAACAATTCTCGAATTCTTTTTACAAATTTCATCTCTGGTGACCTGACTCTCGCGAAAACAAATCCGACCAGAATAAGTTTGAAGACTGAATAGGCTATGGCGTCGTGGTGGGTTGAACGGAATACTCTGGCAATATTTCATACTGAAATGATAGAATAGAAGCAATTGGAAAATGCTTATATTTCAATATGGACGGCAAAATAGAAAAGCGGCGTCCTCCCTGAAGGTTGGGGATTTTACTTTACGGTACACATAGGATGTTACTCCTCAAAACATTTCCGCTGCGTCAAAAGCGCGTCAATAGCAGCTCGAAAGGTGGGGAGGGACCCGCTCATTTCCATTCCGATATTTTAGTGGTGAAGCAGTTCGAGGGAAATGCTATAGAATTCGATTATTAGGGTCTGGCCTGTGGTTCCCAAAACTCGTACTTATTGAAATATAAGCATTTTCCGATTGCCCTCGCTCTCTCATCCCAGCCTAACATCTTGGCTGAGGAAGATTTCTATGAAATTGACAAGTCCCGGATAAGAGAGTTGGCGGCTTCGACGAAAATGCCGTACTTGACAACGCCGGTCGCTTTATCGATGGCGAACGACAGGCGGCAGGGCGTTACCTAACGGGTTTGTCAGCCGCCGATCGTGACCACCGGGGAATGGACACATATCCTCGCGGGTCGTGCGAAGGTACCACGATGACCTGCGGATAGCGTGACATGATCGCGCTCATCCTTAGCAAGGACTGCCGGAGCAACGCGGGATTCTCGCCGAGAATCCTTGCCTCGAACCAGGGGCGCTCTTCCCGATCAATGAGGCCCTCGAGTTGCCAGACCAGATCGCCAACGAAGGCATAACGGGCCCCACCTGGCAAGGTGACGAACACCGCTACTGATCCCGGCGTGTGTCCGGGCGCAGGAACAATCACGATCGAGCCATCTCCGTATAGATCGCGGGATCGAGGGAAGCCCAGGTAGGGCCCGCTATCGAACGCATACTCACGAAAGTCTGCATTCATGCCCTTCGCATCGGCCGTGGCCCAGCCTCCCTCTTCGATGTATTGGTGCTCCGCTGCCGTCACGAGCACGGGCACGCCCGGAAAGTCCGGCACACCGCTGACGTGATCCCAGTGCGCGTGCGTAAGAAGGATGTAGCGCAACTGCCCGCGATCGTACCCAGCGGCATCCAATTGGTCGGCGGCCGTCTGAAACCTGACCATATCCGTTCCCAGTCGAAATAGGAGGGGAAACTCTTTCATCTGGGTCGCGATGCCTCTGCCAAGACCCGTGTCGATCAGCAGGTCGCCCTTCGGATGCCGCACGAGTACGGCGGTCGATACGGAGTCGCGTTTGTCCCAAGGTGAACCTCCGCGGTATGCGAAAGCGGCAGTGCGGTGATTCACGCCCGTCGGGAGCGCATAGATCGCCATTCCATTGGGCGGCGATGCTTGCGGCAACGGTCCGTCCAGAGGCGCTGGCGGCGGGAGAGGCGAGGCCGCATACCCGTCGACGAAGATCAGGAATGCGATCTGGGTCACCAGCGCGACGCACCCGGTAATCCAGTGGCGGCGCGCGATGATCCATCCGTCACACGCCAGAATGGCCACCGCCAGCGCGGCGCCAATCGCCAGATAGAATTCGGACGGACGGCCGACATAGAGCGCGGTGAGAATAGCGAGCAAAGCCGGTCCGGCAACAGCCACGAGACGCAGCGATACTCCAACGATCGATGGGAGACGAGTCATTGTCGAGCTCCAGACCCCCCGACACTACTCCAGAAAGGCTTGTCATTCGT
Organism: uncultured delta proteobacterium; assembly: GCA_963754925.1. Lineage (GTDB taxonomy): Bacteria > Myxococcota > B64-G9 > B64-G9 > B64-G9 > CAVWHX01. Next base: position 220,838 of record CAVWHX010000007.1, on the reverse strand, counting down.
CAAAAAACTTGTCAATATCGAAATATAAGCATTTTCAGATTGCCTTCGCTATCTCATCCCAGCCTAACATCTTGGCTGAGGAAGATTTCTACGAAATTGACAGGTCCCGGATGATAGAGTTGGTGGCTTCGACGAACATCTGTACTTGACAATGCCGGTCGCTTTATCGATGGCGAATGGCAGTAGCATTCTCTTTGATTATAGGGCAGCTACCGTCGATCATTTGTTTTGTGATATGGGTAGCAAGCAGCATATGAAAAGGTACAACAACAGCGTGCAGACAATCGCCGATAAATCCGGCTCTCGTTGGCCTCTCAGATGTAGCTGAATTTACCTGTTCTGCAGCCGGGAAACCCCTTGCCTTAGCTACCTGATAACTCTTGACAATGATTGACACATAACCGAATAAGGTTGGGACAACCTAACTTGAAATCTTAGGAGGGATGTAATGAATTACAATAGGTTAGGGTTGCTGGCAATTTTGGTTATTGGGGTAATCGGATTCGTCATTGTTTTGCTTGTTGCTCGTAAGCAAAAATGAGTCAAAGTCAAGGGTGAAGTCAATAGCAGTGGAGTAACTTTCGAGGTGGGAACGGATGGCCTACCAGATCTATTTGCCGATATCGCACAACATATCTATATGAGTAATAATCGAGCTTATTCAAAAATAAAGGTTAACTTCGTACCCAAACATCTTTCTTTAAATTGATTGAGTGGTCCTAGTAGCGTAAATTGATTAATTCACAATTCCGAATGTTGGAAAAGATGAGATTGAGGACTAGACAGGTCTCATGGCGATATAACGGTGCAAGAGAGATTATCTGGCAAGATTTCAAGATGGAGTAGGGTAGTGCAGTGATACGAAAAAATGATTTGTTCTTAATAACGGCGAGATTTGGCGAACGACAGGGACACTTGAGTTCAGGGTTGATGGGCGATAAGCTCGCTATGATATGTTGCGCGAGCCGGACACGAGGTGGCATTCAGCTCTCGAAAGAGAAAGGTTCCCGGTGATTGGAAACGCGTTTTCAAAGGCCGTTGGCAAGTCAACGACTGTTTGTCTGGCCATCACCGCAACGGTGTCACTGATGCTGGTTAGGACCTTGTCTTTCGCAGCTGAAGCGAATCCAGACTTTTCCGCCAGGTTGCCCGCACAGGTCGGCGAGTGGAAGAAGCCAGCCAAGCCGGTGTGCTACGACCGCCAGACGCTCTACGACTACATTGACGGAGGCGCTGAGCTCTATCTGGCCTTCGACTTTGTTGGCGCTGTCACGTTAGAGTATGGCGCGGGCGAGGGCGACGAGATAAAGGTCGATGTCTTCGACATGGGCAGCCCGCGAGGAGCCTTCGGCGCGTTCGCCCACGGGCGGGAGACAATCGCTGCGGAGGTCGGGCAGGGCTCGGAATACAATGGCGGCCTGCTGACCTTCTGGAAGGACCGCTGGTTTGTCTCGGTGCTGGGCTACCCGGAGACCGAGACCAAGCGCAAGGCCGTCTACGAGCTGGGGCGTGCGGTCGCCACGCTCATCCCTGGATCTGGCTCGCCACCCGCCATCCTCGCCGCGCTGCCCAAGCCGGGGCTCCTCGGGGCCAGCGCCCGAACCTTTCACCACCACCTGCTGCAGAACGACTACGTCATGATCTCCCACGAGAATCCGTTGGGGATCGGCCAGAGGACGGAGGCCGCGCTGGCCCGCTATGTACGGCAGGGCGAGCGGCACGTTCTGATGCTGGTTGACTACCCGACCGAGGATGATGCCAGGAAGGCGCAGCGCGACTTCACTGCGAGCGTGTTGGGCGGTCAGGCATTGGCTCGTAAGGGCGAGCGCTGGGCTGGGCTGAAGAGGAGTGGCAAGCGGCTCGTCATCGCGCTCGATGCCTCGTCCAAGCACGTCGTGGACCAGGTGCTCTCGGAGGTGCCATGAACTGGAAGAACGGGATGACGCGCAGGCAGTTCAGCCTTTCACTCGCGGCGCTCGGCGGCGCCGCACTGCTTCCATGGCGAGGCTTCGCCGAGTGGGCTGCGCCCGCCAAGACCAAGGTCGTACTTATTCGCGACGCGGCAGTCCTCGACGAGCAGGGCAAATCCAAGACGGACGTCGTGTTGAAGATGCTCGACGATGCAGTAGCCGCGCTCACTGGCAAGAAGGGTCTTGATGGCTGGAAGACCTTTCTGAAGGCAAGCGACGTGGTTGGTATCAAGAGCAATGTGTGGCAGTATCTCCCGACCCCCGAGGCCGTGGAGTTGGCTCTCAAGCAACGCGTGCTGGACGTCGGCGTAAAGGCGGGGGACGTCGCCGTTGACGACCGAGGAGTGCTCAATAACCCGGTATTCCAACACGCTACCGCGCTGATCAACACTCGGCCGATGCGCTCCCACCATTGGGCCGGTGTGGGCTCGCTCATCAAGAACTACATCGTGTTCTCGCCAACCCCTTCGTCTTGGCACGACGATTCCTGTGCCGATTTGGCCGGCGTCTGGGGTCTACCCGTCGTAAAAGGTAAGACGCGGTTGAACGTACTGGTGATGCTCACACCGCAATTCCACGGCGTGGGGCCGCATAGCTTCAACCCGAAATATGTCTGGGGCTACCAGGGACTCATTGTAGGAATCGACCCGGTGGCGTGCGATTCGGTGGGCCTGCGCATCATCGAGGCCAAGCGCCGAGCGTTCTTCGGCGAGGAGCGGCCGCTGGCGCCGCCAGCCAAACACATCGCGCTGGCGGACACGCGGCATCACCTGGGAACAGCAGATCCGGCGAAGATTGGGATTGTGCGGATTGGCTACGACAAGGATTCACTTATCTAGCCCAGCCCCTGTCATTCGCAAAAACTCGTCCATATTGAAACACAAGCATTTTCCGATGGTGTCGTTCGCCAAAACCCGTCCATATTGAAATGTAAGCATTTTCCGATTAGCCTTTCCTCTCTCATCTGAGCCTGGAATATTGCCGGGATGTTCCATTCAACCCTGTCCTTCGCCAAAACAGATCAAAGAGAAAAAACAAGTCAACCGAACCAGACTAAACGTAACCTGGCGAACGCACCATCCCGGATGTTGGAAAAGATAAGATTGAGGACTGAATAGGTCATGGCAACATAACGGTTCGTGCGAAATTATCTGGCAAGATTTATGGCTGATGTAGGGCTACACGAAATTCTGTGCTTGACTCCGAACCTGGTTGATACTATACAAATTCACAAATCCTAATGCAGGGCCGATTTTAATCCCAGCAGTGTAAAGCCATCATTGTATAGGCCTGGGGCATTCGTCTCCATCTGGTTCAGATGACGAGATAGCGTTCGTCGATTTTTTAACACCCATGCTCTGAACCGGGGAGGTTGTGGCGTCAAAAGCCTGGTGAGCAATTTGCGCGGAAGGTGACGACACCTGTTATGCGGAACCCAGTGGTTTCAGGCACATTTCCTTAAGGAGGCGCCATGTCGAATACGAGTACCTACGCAGACAAACTGTGGCTTAACCATTATGACCAAGGGGTTCCTAAAAGCATAACCTACGAGAATGTCTGCTTGCCCGAGTATCTTGAACGCTCGGCAAAGGAATTTCCGAATAACACGGCGCTTTCTTTTCAAGGATTTCATCTTTCCTATCGCCAACTCAAAGACATGGTGGATCGCATGGCGACCTGCCTGACCGATTTCGGCATCAAGAAAGGAGATCGGATTGCGATACTCTTACCAAACGTGATCCCCTGCGTGGCGGCATATTATGCCACTTTGAAAATAGGTGGCGTAGCGGTAATGAACAACCCGATGTATTCCGACAAAGAACTCGAACACCAATTCAACAATTCCGATTCCAAGGTTCTCATCACCCTTGATCTTCTGGCTAATAGGATGATCGATCTCAGGTCAAAGACCCATATCAAGCAGATCATTTATACCTCGATTGGTGACTATCTCCCATTTCCGAAAAGCGTGCTCTTCCCCCTTGTTGCAAAAAAGAAAAAATTAGCAGCCGACGTAAAAGCCGCACACGATGTTTACAATTGGAGAGACGTAGTTACCAAATACCAGCCGAAACCACCGCAAGTTAAAGTTACCTTCGACGATATCGCACAGTTGCAATACACCGGAGGAACCACAGGAGTATCAAAGGGTGTCGTGCTTACGCATGCGAACTTAAGCAAGCAGGTTCAGCAGTTCAATTCGTGGTTACCGGAACTCAGCAAGAATAGAGGTAAAGAGAAAATACTTGGAGCGGCTCCGTTTTTCCATATAATGGGTCTCTCCTGCGTCATGAATTCTGCAATATTCACGGGATGTGAGGATATCCTTGTTCCACGGCCCCAGCCGGATCCGCTGGTTGAAGCGATTACCAAGGACAAGCCGACCTACGCTTCAATGGTGCCGACGATGTTTATTGGAATCCTCAACCATCCAAGGATAAAAGAAATTGATTTGAGCAGTCTCAAGGTTTGTGGTTCCGGCGCCGCACCGCTGCCCCTCGAAGTTACCAAAGCGTGGGAGTCAAAGACCGGATCGGTAATATGCGAAGCATTTGGAATGACCGAGTCCAGCCCATGTACTCACGCAAACCCCATTGCGGGGAATAGAAAACCGGGGAGCATTGGACTTCCGATTCCGGATACCGAATGCCGCATCGTTGATCTTGAAGGGTATGACAAAGATATGCCTATTGGAGAATCCGGAGAGTTGTTAGTCAGAGGGCCGCAGGTGATGCGGGAGTACTGGAACATGCCGCAAGAAACGGCCCAGACATTAAAAGGCGGATGGCTCCATACCGGCGACATCGCTAAAATGGATGAAGAAGGGTATTTTTATATCGTCGACCGGTTGAAGGACATGATTATTTCCGGCGGCTTTAATGTATATCCCCGCGAGATCGATGAGGTGTTCTACGAGAACCCGAAAGTCGAAGAGGCGTGCGCCATCGGCATTCCGCATAAAACCCGCGGAGAGTCAATCAAGGTTTTTGTGGTGTTGAGGAAGGGCCAGACGGCCACGGTCGACGAGCTGATGGATTACTGCAAGCAGAAACTTGCCACCTACAAGCTTCCCGTTGCGATTGAATTTCGGGATCAACTGCCAAAGAGCTCGGTCGGTAAAGTATTACGAAAAGAACTCCGAGCCGAGGAGATGAAAAAAATTTAGAAACAAAGCTAATGATGCTGAGAAGCAAAGAAAAGATATGTTGGAACCTATCACAGCGGTTCCATCGTAAACCAATATTCATTCTGCGGAAGGAGTTATCATTATGAAAAAAATATTGATGAGTATCACTATTGTCATCGGCGTAATCATAGCGCTTCTCGTCGGGATTTATTTTATCTTTCCCGGCGCTGTAATAAGTGCAGGCAATCAAGTTGCCCGGTGGCGTGCCGGGGTCGAAGTTAAAAAGGTCACGGTCGGAGATCATACATGGACATACCTGGAGGGGGGGGAAGGCTATCCGGTAATTATGCTTCACGGCTTTGGATTGTTTAAAGATTTCTGGGGTGATCTGCCGATTTCGCTTACCAAGCATTATCGGGTAATCATCCCTGATTTGCCGGGATTCGGTGAAAACTCCCCTATCATAGCAGATACGTATAATCTTTCAAATCAGGCAATGTGGGTAAAGGAATTCGCAGACAAAATCGGTCTGAAGGGCTTTAACCTCATTGGGTTTTCAATGGGAGGTGGTATCGCTGCATACTATGCAGGGGAGTATCCTGATACGGTGAACAGGCTGATTCTTATTGACGCTTTGGGAATGGAGACCTCCATAGTAAGTGATTGTAGAGCAATGGTCAATAAAGGAGAGAAGCCGCTGATTTATAAAAATGTTGAACAGTATGACAGGGCGCTGTCCTTAGCTTTTCTTGCTCCGCCGAAGATACCCTTGCATTTTAAAAAGTATATTGCAGCGATAGGTGCAGACAATTACAGCTTTCATGAAAAGATTTTTGATGAACTGATAAAATATTGTATGAATGCTCTGGAAAACAAGATCCAGAAAATAAAGGCAAGAACTCTAATTATCTGGGGTGATAAAGACAGGATATTGGATAAAAGCAGTGCATACCTATTCGGGAAGGGAATCAGTGATTCAACGGTCGTAATTATTCCTGGCAGTGGTCACATGGTATATCTTGAAAAGCCTGATGAATCTATAAAAGCCGTGACCGATTTTCTTGCAGCGAAGTGACAACTGTATTTCATAGCGCTGTCTGAAGTCTTCTATGTGGATCCAACGCCGCATTAAGAAAGAAAGTCGTAGCTGTCCCTCGCCAACCCCAATCCAAGATAAAAAATAGTTCAACAAAACCACGTTAGGCGTAAATTGATTAACTCCCAATCCCGGATGTTGGAAAAGAAGAGCTTGAGGACTGAATAGTTCTCATTGCGAAAGAGTGATGCGGGCGGAACTATCTGGCATAGTTTCAATGCGGAGGAGAATAGTACAGGCGAGATGAAAGATGCTCTATTTTCGATATAGATGATTTTTGGCGAATGACAGGATCTGAGACGAAAAAATGGACCTCTCCGGTTAAGGAGAAGTCCCGTAAAACCAACTGCCGAAGACAGGACTCGAACCTGCACAGGCTTGCACCCACTAGACCCTGAATCTTATGTGAGTTGAATGTTTTCAAACACTTGCATCAAACAACTTTCCCCAGCGTTGGCAGAACGGTAGCAATTATAATATGTTGCGTTGGGGAAAGTTGATGCTTCAGACCTCATCTATATTTCACTTGAAGTTCGACCTAACGTTGTGATAAAAACCGCACAACAATTTACAGCAACATAAAAAAGTTAGGTCACGAAAAGAGGTCAAGTATGAGGCCCGTTTCGATAATGCCTTTACTATTGCTGGCACTTGTTAATGCCTGGGTCTTGCATGGGTGCGGTGGGAGTAGTGAGACACACTATCAGCTCACCATAACCGCCGGCAGTAACGTCACTATCACTGTACCGACATCGAGCCCTATAAAAGTAAAACCTTTAGAGGCCACGACCATCACCGCCACACCGAACATCGGTTACGGCTTTGCGAATTGGACTGTTCCTACTGGCACGGTGACTTTCGCTAATGCGAACGACGCAAGTACGACGGTTGCCGTCTTCGGAGGTGACGCAACAATCCAGGCGAACTTCCTGCCAACCTATCAACTTACCGTGAATGCGGGAGATGGAGGCACTATTACCGAACCACTGTCGAATACAATAGTGGTAAAATCCGGATATGCCACCACCATCACTGCCGCGCCGACCACCGGCTACATTTTTGCTAACTGGACTGTCGTTTCAGGGGGCACCGGAGTCAATATCACTGATGTGAACAATGCAAGAACCACAGTCGTTCTCGTTGGAGATAATGCCACAATCCAGGCGAATTTCAAATTGTCCTATGGAGACGTCTATGTCGCGGGATATGAAGACATTGGAACAAATATTGCCACGGTCTGGAAAAACGGAACGGCTGCGACGCTCACCGATGGGACACATTATGCGCAGGCCAATTCCGTTTTCGTAACCGGGAGCAATGTTTATGCCGCAGGATATGAATCCAATGGAACATATTTTATTGGCAAGGTCTGGGAAAACGGAATAGCAACAGCGCTCATCGCTGGGATGAATGTGAATGTCAATTCCATTTTTGTCTCCGGCAGCGATGTTTATGTCTCGGGATCTGAGGAAGATGGAAAGGATATGGGTGGTTATAACAATAGTGTTGCCAAGGTCTGGAAGAATGGAATTGCTACAGCGCTCACCGATGGGCCGTTAGATGTGGATGCCTATTCCGTCTACGTAAACATGCCTTGAAATCAAAAATTTGAATCTTAATTTAACCAATATTATTTCAATACCTGCGTTGTTTGAGGGCCCATAAAATGCGGCTCTTGCAGCAGCTTGCATCCGAATTAGCATCGTCGCCGATGGCATAATAGAGTTGTCCCTCTCCACCTCAAATCCAAGATAAAAAACAAGTCAGCCAAACCACGATAATCGTAAATTGATGAACTCCCAATCCCGGATGTTTAAAAAGATAAGCATGAGGACTGAATAGATCTCAGAAGTCGTATTTCCCTCGAGCATCTTGTTCTGAGATCGCCCAGAGCCGCGGTGGCCCGCCGCCGTGCATGTGGCCCTGCGGGTATGTTCGCTCCCAAAGTCTTCCATCGGTTGGATCTCGAAAGCAGCGTTTCCCAAGCCCCGTAGTCTCTGCTTACCGCAAGTCGCTTCAGAACATGACGAGTGAGGTACTCGATTCGCTTACACACCTCGTCAGCTCGGATTCTTGTGCCATCAAGAATCCACTGCCCGACAAGATCGCTTTCGTCCGGTAGCAGGTTCATTGCCTCACCTGTCTCTTAGCAAGACAAATCCGAGAGAAAAAAACAAGTCAACCCAACCACGGTAAAGCGTAGAGTTGAATCTTTATAGTTTTCAAATAACGGTAAAGCCTTCTAAAAAGGAATGAACGGGCACTCTTGAGATGTTGACAGACAATCAGCGTAAGACCATATAATAACTGCCCAACAAGGTAATCCAGCGGAGGATAAATTTCCCCGCTGATTTTATCGTTGGGCCTGAAGGAGTTTTGATGAAACGATATTTGTTTTTGCCGTTACTGTTATTTTTAGTCCAAGACCACTTTGCGGATCAAGCCTGGGCACAATCGTCATCAGATCGCACACAATTACGCGAATCAGAACAAATTGAAAAGGCGTACATTGATTCAAAAGAGAACGTTCACTTCATTGAAAGATCGGGAAAGGACGTCCAAATGACTCGCGATGGTCGATGCGAGGACCTAAAAATCGATATAGCCCATCAAGTTGTAGGTTGGGTGCATCGAGCGACAGTTGAAGACGAAAAAGGGGAAGTTCTTGAAGAATACAGAGCGGAGATTGTGGTGTACCAAAAGTTTCATAATAAAAAAGTTATCACAACGGAGCAAACTATTTGGAGTTGGAAATTTTGGGAGAACGGGAAGAAAGTAGCTTTCGGTAAAGGTCCTACCCATGGCGGGTGCATCTTCGAGCTGTACGATCTTGAACGTGGCCTTGCAATTGACAAATGTGACAAGACCGATTCAACTCAATGTCAGAGCTGGGCCGCAGGTTTATGAATTGGCCAACCCGTCGTTCAAGCGGGACTGCCGTAACAGCGAGGAAGCCCCTTAACGTTACGTTAGGCTCTGACGCGAAGGAAACTGCATTGACTCGGTACGACGCCATCGGAATAAAGTACAATTCATATCGGAATGCCGATGCTCGAATTGTCTCAGTGCTGAAGGAGTTGCTTGGATTACCTGAAGGAGCAGTTATTGTTGACGTTGGAGCGGGCACTGGTAACTACAGTAACGCTCTTGCAGCATCGGGTTACCAGTTAAAGGCTGTCGAACCATCAGAGGCCATGCGAAAGCAGTCCGTGCCCAGCCTCAATGTTGAATGGTTGGCTGAATCTGCCGAGTCTATCCCCCTACCGGACGCCTCGGCCGACGGCCTCATTTCAACTCTCGCAGTCCACCATTTCCCTGATCTACACGCCGCCGCAGCCGAAATGCGGCGTGTATGCGATAACGGCCCCATCGTCTTGTTTACGATTGACCCCAGAAGGGGAGAGCCATTTTGGTTCAGGGAATATTTCCCGGGCGTCTATGGCCGGTTATTTGAAGCGTTCGTCCCTGTCGAGGAACTCATATCCGCGTTCACCAGGACACACGATGCGACCGCAACGGTCCGGGGTTTTCCGCTGCCCTACGATCTTTCTGATCTTAATATGCATGCCGGGTGGAATAGGCCCGAGGTTTATCTTGACCCTATGGCGCGGAGAGGAATGTCGGGTTTTGCTATGGCCGATCACTCCGAGGTTCAAGCTGGTCTTGACTTACTAGGTCGTGATCTGGAACTTGGCGAGTGGGATAATCGTAACGGCTATCTCAGGACGAAAGAGAGCTACGATCTTGGATTTATATTTATAAAGATACAGCCTAACCATTGTCCCATCGCCAACCCAAATCCGAGAAAAAACAACCCAACAAAACCACGGTAAGCGTAAATTGCTAAACTCACAATCCTGTATGTCGGAAAAGATAAGCTTGAATGCTGAATATATCATGGCGAAAGAGAGGTGCGAGCGGACTATCTGGCAAGATTTCAAGGTGGAGGAGGGTAGTGCAGGTGACAGGAAAAATGCTATGGTTTTAATAAGGATGATATTTGGAGAATGACAGCACATAGATTGCAAGCTACGATTAATTGAACTGTCCTCACAGGAACCTTAATGTTGCCCTGCTACTTGTGCCTTGGGAAAGGAGGCACTACAATACCTTATGCGCTTAAACAACCCTTCTATTAATAACGTTTCATGTACAACAAGGAGAATGATCCAAATGGTTAGGAAAATAGCTACCAGTATTACCTTGTTTGCAGTTGGCGTTTTATTGTTCGGCTGTGCTTCTTCTGGAAGGCAATTCAACACAACCCATGTGAATGATATTCAGGTTAACGTTCAAGACAAACAAACAATCATGGATTGGTTCGGCGAACCGATGCAAAAAACTACTCTGACAAATAATCCCAAAGGTTGTGTAGAACGCTGGACATATACCTACGCAAAAGCTGTTGGGTTCGGTACGGTTACTGAATCACATGCTTTGGTGGTCGACTTTGACGCCAATGGGAAAGTATGTGATCAAGCATATTCAAAATTGAAATAGTTTATGCTCTTCCTAACGGCTCCTTGTCCCTCCCCAACCCAAATCCGAGGTAAAGAACAAGTCAACCAAACCACATTAAGCGTAACGTGGTGAACTCACAATCCTGGATGTTGGAAAAGATGAGATTGAGGACTGAAAATAGGTCTCATGGCGACATAACAGGGCGAGCGAAGCTACCCGGCAAGATTTCGATGTGGAGGAGGGTATAATGCGGGCAGCATAAAAATACTTATTTATCAGTAATGAGGACTTTTGGCGAACGACAGGGAATCTCGGCGGCATCAGAATGTGCTTCATGTTACGTTTCGTGAAAAAAACTATAATTCCCTTACGGTGACAATCAAGCAAACTCTTCGATACATTTCGTATTTCACCCATCATCGCGTGAATAATATGGCAGCCTCGATAGTTCTAAATAAACTGCGGAAAGCAGTAAGCGAACTAAAGGAGGTGCCAGATCATGGAGAAGTTGAAACGACTAGCGTTAGTGGCTCATGATAACCGCAGGAAAGATCTTTTTGAGTGGGTGGAGTGGAACTACAAGGCGCTCATGAAGCATCAGCTTACTTGCACCGGAACTACTGCTCAACTTGTTAAGGCTACCATTGTCCGTAAGGCCCAGGAGGACGGAGTTGATGTCGGCGCGTTCGAAATAACAAAGCTTAAATCCGGGCCGCTTGGCGGAGATCAACAGCTTGGTGGCTTGATTGCCGAAGGCAAAATCGACTTCGTTATCTTCTTTTGGGATCCCCTGGAACCGCATCCCCATGACGTCGACGTCAAAGCGTTGCTGCGCATCGCCGTCGTTTACAACATACCTATAGCTTGTAACCGCGCGACCGCCGACTTTCTGATTTCTTCGCCGCTTATGGAAGAAGAATACCAACCCCGATCGGAAAATTACAATTCTTATCTAACACGAGAGATTCCCTTTGTTTCCCCCAGTGCCCCAGTATGACCAACAACTGACATTGATAAGGGGGAGTGCCCAGAACCCAGGCCTGCGCCCTCCGAAGCGATTGTAGGGCACCCCCTTCGGGGATAAGAGCCCGTAACTCTCTTACGGTCGTAACGGGCTCTAAAATGGTGGGTTGTGTTTTACGTTTACTGAAAAGACCTCTTAGGGTAAAAACGCTTATGGGCAGTATGCTATCTGACAGGTGCCGGCAGTGCATATAAAGTGCGCGCAGCCGGAGATGCCATCGCTGCAGAGCATGCAAAGTTGCGGCAGCGCTCCCTTACAATCAGCTGGCGTTGTACAACCCGGCAAGCAAGCGCACTGGACGGAATCCCAGGTAGCTCCCAGCGGACAGGGAAGCGGTGTGCACGAACAATACGCTATTGTGCATTTGTCGCTTGAACATGTCCAGTGGGCACAGCCGCTACCGCCACCAGGGCATACCATGCACAGATCCGGCAGCGGTCCAGTGCAGTTAGCCGCTGTCTGACATCCGACAACACACGTACCGTTTTGGCAGGTATCTCCAGAAGCCGAGCAGTCGGTAGTGTTGACCCAAGCCCCATTCAGGCAGGTTTGAACTTCGTTACCGCTGCACTGGACCTGGCCGTCGGCGCAGACCGCCGGGATGACGCACTTAGTGCCGTCGAAGCACATGTTTGTTCGGGCAAGTGCATACTTTTACCTCGTGGCTGCTATCAGAGGAACACCCGCAGGCTTCAATTATAGCTGGACAATTGCAGACCTCGCCCGCCGGACACACGCACGGCGTGACTGGGCAGGTATTTGGAAAATCCCCAGCCGAAAGACAACACATACCGGTGCCGATTGTGCCATTGCTGCAAATTGGGCCGCACTTGCATTGGGCTGAATCCCAAACCTCGTCCTGCGGACACGGGGTTGGTTCGCACGTGCAATACGTTATTTCACATTTACCGGCTACGCATGCCCAATGCGCACAACCGTCACTGCCATCGGTGCATACCTGACAGACTTGAGGCAGCGGCCCGGTGCAGTTAGCCGCCGTCTGACATCCGACAACACACTGACCGTTTTGGCAGGTGTCGCCAGAGGCTGAACAGTCTGTAGTGTTAACCCAGGCGCTGTTCTGACAGGTCTGGACTTCGTTGCCGCTGCACTGCGTCTGGCCGTTGGTGCAAACTAGCGCGCAGCTTTTTTCATTGGCTCCGAGGAGAAATGGCAACATTACGAGGACACCGAGAAAGAAGAACGTGGCAAAACGGGCTTTCATGGTTGTTTACCTCCTTAGCAACAAGATTAAGAATGAGCGCCGTGATAAAAGAACAGGCGCAACGCGCTCCACAAGTCCAGATTTTTCCCATGAATGATCTTCGATGTTGGTTCAAAATTACTTTGAGTTCAGTTATCCTTGCAATGAAAAAATAACATCAGCATGTTCCCAGCCCTTCTTCAGCTGCAGCCTCACTGCGTGCAAGAGGAGGTGCAAGTTCCGTTCGCATCGCAAAAACTCGAATTGACCGGAGAAGGGGAACAAGAGGTAGAGCCGGATGTGTGAGGGTTGTCGGTGGAGACACCCACACACCACTGCCAATAAGGTATGGGGCTCGCGTTGTTTTTCATGAGGGAATCGTAGATGACGAGCTTGGCGTCGGAGCCGTCGGCGGTGAGGAAGACCGCAGCGCCGAATTCGTTGGCGGAGTTGTTGCGGATCTGGGTCCCGCAGATGGTTACGTTTTGGCCGTCGCCGCCGTCTTTGTAGATGGCCCCACCATTTCCGCCCGAACCGACCTGGTTCTGGCCGTTGTTGATGCACGCACATTTGCTGGCGTCGTCGTTGTTTGCGCCTTGGCCAACCGCGCTGTTCCCGTCGAAGAGGCTGTTGTAGATGTAGGCGCCGGCCCACAGCATTCCGATGGCTCCGGCGTTGCTGGCCGTATTGTTCTGGAAGGTGCTGCTCACAATATACACCAGATGGGCGGTCCCTTGAATATAGATGGCGCCGCCACCGGTGTCGGGCCCGAGCAGGGCCGCCTGGTTATTGAAGAAGGTGGCGTCAATGACCCGGAGCTGACCGTCCCTCATGTTGAGAGCCCCACCTTGGCCGTCATCGTATCCCGTCGAACAGTCGGTGTTCGGCGTTTGGGTGCACGCTGGAATGACATCGGTTCCGGTGGCCTTGCCGTTTGCTAAAACAATGTGCTGCAACGTGAGTGAATCGTTGTTATTCTGCCAATTGTTTTCGTGAACAAACGAAAGAATTTGCACGGCACCGCCGCCATCGAGCGCGATCTTGTTTCCGCCGTCAATGACGGTGTTTGTGGGCTGGTCATTTGAACTGGATATCGGTGGTGTGAGAGTGGCGGTGATCGGAATAGTCACCGGCGCATTGCCGCAGTTAAAGGTGATGATGCCGCCGGTGGCAACGGCGCTCGCCAACTTGGCAAAGGTACAGCTAGCCGCCGTACCCGTACCGATGACCGTGGTGGGGTTGGAGGTATCAATGAGTTGCGCCAGTGCGGGTAACGTCAGACTGGTGCATGAGCCGTCGGGGTTTCCGGCAGTGGGGAGTGGGCCCTGGCTTTGGCAGGTTCCCGGTGTACCGTCCGTCGTGCTGCACGACTCATTGAAGAGACATTTGCCGTTGTTGCTTCCGCACGCCGCGCCGCAACTATCCGCGCCACACGTTGCCGAGCCACAGCTCGGGTTCGGTGTGCAGACGGAACACTGATGGGAGGCATTGCAGGTTCCGCTCGCGCAAGTGCCGCAATTGAGCGTAGAGCTGCAGCCATCACTGATGCCGCCACAATTTTTTCCTTGGGCTGCGCAGGTTGTGGGCGTACAAACTCCCGGCGCACACACATTTGCCGTGCTGCTGCCTCCGCATGTTTGCCCCGTTGGACACGCGCTACCGCAATCTAATGTTCCGCCGCAGCCATCCAAAATCTTACCGCAGTTTTTGCCTTCGGCCGTGCAGGTCGTGGGAGTGCATGTCGACACCGTGCACGCGTCGGCTTGCCAAGCGTCCGCGCAGCAATGGCCGGTATTCTCGTACGTACCGCCGCAGAGGCAGCCCGTCGTCACTGCTCCCTGGGCGCAGGCCGCGCAGGCCGACGGAGTAGATGCCGAGCACGTAGAGCCGGAGCCGGAGTTTATTTGGCCGCTCATACAAGCGACGTTAAACACAATCAGTCCTATCAGCATTACCCGAGGGAAGGTCACGACGTGTTGCCTGCGTGTTTTGTCCATGTGAGGCTCCCTGCGTGGTATAACATCCGGACATTCTGGATTACATACGCAAGAAAGATAACAAATCTCACAGAAACAGCTCCAATTGTAAATATTATGCAAAATCAACGCCAAAATGGCGTTTATCTCATGTTACGTAACATTCCGTAACTAAAGCATAATATCTTTAATGCTTTGGTTAGATTTTCCGGACTAATGAAGCATTTTGGTTTCATTTTTACAACAATATTAGTAATACTATGAAATAACAGATGGTTAATATATGAAAGGTTTTCAGCTATACTGGATAATAGCTACCTCCCTCTCGTCAAAACAAATTCCAAGAGAAAAAACAAGTCAACCGAACCAGATTAAGCGTAACCTGGCAAACTCACCATCCTGGATGGCGGAAAAGATGAGCTTGAGGATTAAATGGGTTCATGGCGGTAGAGTGGTGCGAGCGGAACTATCTGGCAAGATTTCAATGTGGAGGAGAATAGTACAGGCGAGATGAAAGATGCTCTATTTTCGATATAGATGATTTTTGGCGAATGACAGGATCTGAGACGAAAAAATGGACCTCTCCGGTTAAGGAGAAGTCCAGTAAAACCAACTGCCGAAGACAGGACTCGAACCTGCACAGGCTTGCACCCACTAGACCCTGAATCTAGCGCGTCTACCAGTTCCGCCACTTCGGCGCGGCAGGCTATTCCGGAGGCGGAAATTAGAATAGACCCTCGTACAAGTCAAGCACTACTTGTCCATAAGCGATAGTTACCCTTGACAGATACACATCAAACAGCCTAAGACCTTGGGCTACATTATTCGGGCGGTTTCTGTCAGGGAGATGCAATGGAAGAGCGGGTACAATTCCAGACTCCGGGGGGGGTGACCTTGATCGGCACGCTGCAGCTCCCGGAACAGCAGGTGTCAACCGGTGTGGTTACCTGTCATGGGATGATGTCGACCAGGGACGGACCGAAACATGTTGGTTTGGCCCAGCGGATTGTGAAACTCGGACATGCCGTGTTGCGGTTCGATTTTCAGGGACGGGGTGAGAGCCCTGGCGACCTTCTGGGTTTGACCTTCAGCCGTCAAGTGGATGAGTGCCGGGCTGCCATCGATTTCATACGTGGACGAGGAGTGTCTCGACTTGCATTGGTGGGTTCAAGTATGGGCGGGACGGTTGCTATGTTGGTGGCGGCCCGTGAGAGCCTGGCGGCGTTGGTAACCATGGCTGCGGTGGGGCGACCTGAAGAAATGCCGGCCAGGATAGTGAGGGAGAAGGGGATGAACTCCTGGAAGCGACGCGGGAAGCTGCGCATAGAAGGCCATATCATCGGCTATGCGTTGGTCGAAGATGCTCTCCGGATTGATTTAGGTGGCGCGGCGAAGCGGATCTCGTGCCCCTGGCGCATCATCCATGGTAGTAAGGACGAGGTCGTCCCGGTGAGCGATGCCCAGGCGCTTTCCCAAGCTTCCGCCGGGAGGGCCGAACTGATCGTTATTCCCGGCGCCGACCATCAATTTTCGCAGCCGGACATCCGCGAGCAGCTCCTCGATCGCGTCGCCGCCTTTTTGGATCAGGCATTGCGGGCGGCATGACGACTCACATTCATGAGCGAGGAACGGTAATGGTAATTCAGTTTTGGATAGTAGCATTGCCACGGGCTGGGTGATGCCGAGCAGGGGGCCCCCCGCCGGCGCGGAGCGAAAGCGAGCACCGCCGGGGGATGCGAGGCGTCAGGACCCAGCGCGTGATTTAGAGTGAAGGGTCACGAATCGTAACAATTTCTTATTTGTCGTAGGAGGTCTGGTATGGAACTCAAGCTCATCAAATTGGAAATTCCGGCCGGCACAAACATTATCCTTGGCCAGAGTCATTTCGTCAAAACCGTTGAAGACCTCTATGAGGCGATGGTCAATACCGTACCGGGCGCTAAATTCGCGGTGGCTTTCAACGAAGCGTCGACTCAGTTCATGGTGCGGGTCGAAGGTAACGACGACGATCTCAAAAAGGTGGCGGCCGAAAACGCGCTCGCCGTCGGCGCCGGCCACTCCTTTGTCATAATGATGCGGCAGGCTTTTCCGATCAATGTGCTGGGGCGCATCAAGGAGGTTCCGGAGGTGTGCTCGATATTCTGCGCGACCGCCAACCCGGTCGAAGTAATCGTTGCACAGTCCGATCAGGGCCGCGGTATTCTCGGCGTCATCGACGGAGGCTCACCCAAGGGTGTTGAAAGTGAGGAGGACGCCAAGAAGCGTAAGGTGTTGGTACGGAAACTCGGATACAAGCTGTAAGCGCCTTGCTTGGCAATATTTTCGTGGTTAGATTGCGTTAGGGAGTGAGGAGGTTTTTGTGACGAGCACGGTCAACATTCAGGAACAAACGCTTTCAAACGGGCTTCTGCTGTTGATGCTCGAAGACCACAGCGCCCCGGTGGTGACGGTGCAGGTGTGGTACCGCGTGGGCAGCCGCAACGAGCACATCGGCATTCGCGGGTTGGCCCACTTGCTCGAACACATGATGTTCAAGGGCTCGAAAAACGTCGGGCCCGAGGAGCATGCTCGGATCATCGATTCGATCGGCGGGCGGGAGAATGCGTTCACCTCCGAGGACGTCACCGCCTACTTCGATACGGTTCCGTCCGATTGGCTCTCATTGGCGCTTGAGCTTGAGGCCGAGCGCATGCAGAACGCGCGGCTCGACCCGACGCACTTTTTCAAGGAACGCGAGGTGGTCAAAGAGGAGATCCGCCGTTCGCAGCAGAACAATCCCGTCGGCGCCTTGCTGGATCGATTTCGCTCGGTGGCATTCAAGGTTCATCCGTACAACTGGACCCCGGGCGGCACCCTGGCCGATCTCGATCTGATCACGCTGTCAGATGTGCAGGCGTTTTATCGAACCTATTATATTCCAAACAACGCGGTGTTAATTGTTGTTGGCGACACGACCGCCGAGGAGGTACAGAGGCTCGCACAGCGACACTTCGGATCGATGCAGCGTAAGCCCGATCCGCCGGCGGTCGAAGTGGTCGAGCCGATCCAAACCGAATACCGCCACGAAGTTTTGCGTTTTCCGACCCAGTTGCCGTTTTTGATCGGCGGCTATAAGATTCCCGAGGCGGCCCACCAAGATTCCAAGGTGTTGGAAGTGGTAAGCAACCTTCTGTGCAGCGGCAAGAGCTCGCGATTGCACCAGGTTCTGGTTCGGCAGCAGCAGCTTGCGATTTTTGCCGGAGCGTGGAACTCCAAACAGCTTGATCCAGGTTTGTTCGTGGTTTTGGCGGGTTTTACGCCGGATAAAAGTCCCGAACAGGTTGAGGCCGCGTTGTTAGTCGAGATAGAACGTTTGTCTGGGGAAGAACTTCACAACGACGAGATCGAGAAGGTGAAGGCACAGCTGCTTTCCGAGTATATTTTCAAATTGACTTCAATTGAGCAACAGGGATTTGAAATCGGTTCGGCCGAATGTATCGAAAAGAGCTACCGTCATTTCCTCGAAGGGGCGGATCAGTATCAGCAGGTTAGTCCGCAGGACGTCCGGCGGGTGACCGCGCAGTACCTCAATAGGAACCGATTGACCACCGCGTTGCTTCTTTCTCCGGAACCCGACGAAGACATTAAGAAAGACGCAGCCACCCGGGTGGAAGAGGCTGAACGAGGAAACCGCCTCTTGGTCGACCGCCGAGCGATTGCTTCGGCCAGGATCGCCGAGCGGCGCGCCGATTGAATTGCCGCGGGTCGATGCGGCGGTGCTTTCATCTGGCCTCAAGCTCCAGGTCGTCGAGCGGCACGAACAACCGGTGGTCTATTTCAATCTCATCGTGACCGGCGGGGAGGTGGCTGTTCCACCCGGGAAAGCCGGCCTGACGTTGTTACTGACTGAGATGCTCACCCAAGGCACGCAGACAAAAACGGCGGATCAAATCGCCGCCGAAGTGGACAGGTTGGGAGGTAATCTCGCGGCCTGGAAAGACGATGAGTATATCAGGATTCAGGGTCGTTTTTTAAAACGTGATTGGCCAAGGGGTTTGAGCTTTTTTCGGATGTGGCTCTTCATCCAACATTTCCGGCTGAGGAGCTTGAGAAGGCGCGCCCGCAAGTGGAGGGTGGGATACGTATGAAGCGCGATCAGCCGTATTCGCTGGCTGTCGAGCACTTGCGATATGTGGTGTATGGCTATCAGGATCCCCGCGGTCGGCCGGCAAGCCTTGAAACCGCGCAAAGAGTTTCGGCCGAAGATCTGGCCCAGGTGTATCGGCAGACCTTTCAACCGCAGGGCGCGCTGTTGTCGGTTGCAGGAGACATAACGCACCATGAGATTATCGATCTGGTTGACGGAGCCTTTTCAACGTGGGGCGCAACCGCGGACGTGCCGGAGTTGCCGACGGATCCGGTCGCTCGTCGGGGTCTGTCGATTCGGTTGATTGATAAACCCGATCTGACCCAGGCAACGTTGGTGGTCGGGCACGTCGGAATTCATCGCACCGATCCGGATTTTCTGCCTTTGATCCTGGGCAACTACGCTTTGGGTGGGGGAGGTTTCTCGTCGCGCTTGATGAAGAACCTGCGCTCTAAGGGTGGCAAGACGTATGGCGTTGGATCGTCCTTTGTAGCTGGACGTAATCGTGGATTGTTTGTCGCACAGACATTTACGCGTTCCTCCGAAACCGCCGCTACCTTGGAAATGTTGCTTGCCGAGATTGAATCCGTGCGGCGCG
The DNA here is from genome assembly GCA_963754925.1 of uncultured delta proteobacterium. Lineage (GTDB taxonomy): Bacteria > Myxococcota > B64-G9 > B64-G9 > B64-G9 > CAVWHX01. The sequence goes on along the minus strand of CAVWHX010000007.1, from coordinate 201,256 downwards.
ACGGTATTAATGCTGAGGAGCTGGTGGCCGCGAAAAACAACCTTGCGGGCTCGTATGCGTTGCGATTGCAACCGCCCGAGGGCATAGCGCAGGAACTCCTGATGGCCGATTTCTATGGGTTGCCCGAGGATTGGGTGCGCCGCTACCGTCAGCGTGTGGTTGCGCCGACCCTCGATGAAGTAAATGCCGCCCTCAAGCGCCATCTCAGGCCGCGGGATCTCAGCGTGATTGTGGTCGGAAAAGCCGAAGAGATCGAACAGCGCCTTCAGATCGTCGGTCCGGCAAAAAAAATCAACTACCTCGAAGCCATTCCCGACGAAGAACGCGGCAATAAGTCATAGAATTTCTTCAAACCGGAGTACAATCCCAGGCACTAACCGCTCGCGGCCACGCGGCGGTGGCGTGTCTCTTATGACCAACACCAGGCTGAAGCAAATAGTGTAGTGTTACGATAACGTGTTGTCAAATCGACCGAAGGGAGATATCTCTAAGCTACCTATAGTTAAATGTTGAGATTTCTCGCTACCCCTAAAGGGATAAGAGACTGTAACGCTCGCTTCCCTCGCTAACAGTCTCTCACGCTCGAATGACAAGTGACTATGGTGTAAAGCCATTGCGAAAGACCCAACAATTGATAGGATGAAACGTGAATAATGATCAGTTTACATGAAAATGTCATCTGGCGAACTGAGGCAGCGGATTGAAAAAGCTCGCGCGTTGTCGGTTAGTTGTTGCCTCTGTCCGCGGCATTGCTTGGTCAATCGCGTCGAAGGAGAAATCGGCTTCTGCGGGGTCGGGAATCGCGCCTTGCTTTCCTCTGCCAACCTCCACCACGGAGAGGAACCGCCGATCTCGGACTTCCGGGGTTCAGGGACCATCTTTTTCTCCGGCTGCAACCTGTGTTGCGTCTTCTGTCAAAACTATCCCATTAGCCAGATGCGGCACGGTCGACCGGTTTCAACCGCGGAGTTGGCCGAAGCGATGCTCAGCCTCCAGCAACGCGGCGCCCACAACATCAATTTGGTCACCCCCAGTCATATGACCTGGTTATTTTTAGAAGCGCTTGCGGTTGCCATAGCGGCAGGCCTGAAAGTTCCGATTGTGTATAACTCGAGTGGATACGACGGCATAGAAGCTCTACAGCTTCTCGATGGAATTATAGATATTTACATGCCTGACTTAAAGTCTTCCTCGAATGATGCAGCCCAGCGCTGCTCGAACGCCGATAACTATTGGGAGGTCGCAAAAGCGGCATTAAAGAGATGCTCCGGCAAGTTGGGCATCTCGAGCTTGACTATGAGGGGGTTGCAACACGAGGGATGCTGATCCGGCACCTGGTGTTGCCAGGAGATCTCTCGGGTACTGAAAAGGCGTTGACTTTTATCGCCGAGGACCTTGGGGTACAAACCTACGTTAGTCTTATGCGTCAGTATTTTCCGGCAAACCGAGCGCCGGGCATCCCGCCCCTCGATCGCCAATTGACCTCGGACGAGTTTGAACATGCGGTTGAGATTCTACATCGGGTCGGACTTGAAAATGGGTGGGTACAATCCTAGCAACTAGGTCTTGACAGTGTTATCCACTATAGCCTAATTTAGCCATCAAATCTAAGAGAATAATCAAGATAATGAAAGCATTATTTGTATTAACTTCATTCATCTGGAAACCTTAAAAGGAATAGTATGAGAGAATTAAAAGCCACCGTGGTGCTCGCACTGGCTGGATGGTTGTTTTATGCTTCTGGAGTGGCAAAGGCTGAACAGCATCAGCCAAGCTGGGGCTATGGCCAAATCGGCGGAATCCTGTGCCCCCCAAGGGTGTGGGGTTCTATTTCCTTTGATAATGTAAATGACAATTTAGACCTCACCTCGAAATTCGCTGGCGGTATTCATCTGTCTGGATACTGGATCCTCAACAAGAACGTGCACCTTGGTGCATACTTCAACTACGTCAAAGGCACCGGCGAGATTGAAAAAGTCGGTACAACCGATGTCGAGCACTTCGGAGTCGGGGCCTCAGTCAAGGCTGGCGGCATGGTCAGCGATCGCATCTGGCTGGGCCTTGTTGGTGACTTTGGCTACTATGCCCTATCAGTCGACAAGACCAATGATACGTATGATGGTTTTGAGATCTCACCGCGGTTCCATATGGATGTCTTTGCATTCGGCGCTGGTGAATTCAAGATGGGCTTCTTCGCTTCAGTTGGTCCGTCGTTTGTCCCGTACATCAAAGGAACTTTTGGAGCATTTGGTTTCAATTCTGATTTCAAGGCCTGGCTTATTACGATTCAAATTCGTTTCGGTTTGACCTTCGGCGCGTAACGCGCACTTTCATGCCGCTCTCTAACTGCTGTTATACTCGTTGGGAAATTCGTGACGAGAAAACCCGCTCGTTTTGATTAGCTTAAGAGATTACCTGCACCAGGACCGCCATTTGAGCGTGGAGACGGTTTTCAGCCTGGTCGAACACCACCGAGTGCGATCCCTCGATTACTTCGTCCGTAATCTCTTCATTGCGATGGGCGGGTAGGCAATGCAGGACAATCGCATCTGATTTTGCCTTAGATAGTGCTTTAACATTTAGTTGGTAAGGCCTCATTGTTTTTATCTTTTTTGTTTTTTTAGCCTCTTGTCCCATACTTACCCAAACATCTGTGTAAACGACGTCTGCATCCTCGAGGGCCTCATCAAGCTGATGCGTCACTTTGAGAATGGCTCCTGTGTCCTTGGCATCCTTGCGGGCCTCGGCAAGCAGGCGTTTATTGGGTTCGTAACCTTTTGCGACGGCGAGAGTCAGATGCATGCCCACCTTGGCGCAGCCCTGAAGCAAACTGTGGGCAACGTTGTTACCGTCGCCCAAAAATGCCATCTTCAGGCCTGTCAGAGTGCCTTTCTTTTCGCGTACCGTCATGAGATCCGCGAGAATCTGGCACGGATGCTCAAAGTCGGTAAGACCGTTTATCACTGGGACGCTGGCGTAGCGGGCGAGCTCAACGACAATATCATGGCCGAACGTCCGCGCCATAATCGCATCGACGTAGCGTGAGAGCGTGCGCGCTATATCCGCCGTGGACTCGCGTTGGCCGAGCTGGATGTCTTCCGGGCCAAGGTAGACGGCGTGGCCGCCGTAGCGGTTCATTCCCGCTTCGAACGACACCCGGGTACGCAGCGATGGTTTTTGAAAGATCATCGCCAGGGTCTTGCCAACGAGCGGACGGTAAACCTCGTTTCTGTAATGCTTGCGCTTAAGATCATCGGCTACTTCAAGAATATGAAAAATTTCTTCAGCGCTTAGATCGCTCAGCGACACCAAATGCCTTCCGTGCAGCGATTCTCTCATGTATCAATCCCGTTAACTTAATCTAAAAACCTTTTCAACCCATTATAATCTTCGAATCAAGTCAACATGTCCAAATTTTTAGCAGTGGGCCAGTTTGAGGCTTACGGGTATTCATCGAACGACACGTAAAACCGACTCATAAACGAGTACGTTGTCATATCGACCGTTAGAGATTGTTGCGAACAAAGTGAGCTTACAAACTCTTATCCCTTTAGGGAAAGGGAGATATCTAAATACGATCTCATTAGTGGTTTAGATTTCTCGCTGTCCCTAAAGGGATAAGAGACTGTAACGCTCGCTTCCCTCGCTAACAGTCTCTAACGCTCGAAATGACAATACTGCAAAGCTGCAAACTGATCCACTACCGAATTTCTCACAAAAAACTGGGCGAATTGAAAGAGATTCTCAGAGCAAAGTGTTCACTACTGGCCATCCATTTTGTGCGCCAGCTCATTTTGCGCTGGGTTCAAATGCTCCTTAATCGCTTTATTTGCAATGAGTTCGTTCTAGTAGCAATAAGGTATGATATTTGCAGATATTAGTTATCCTGAATCGGGAACGTTTTATGAAAATTGAAGAGGGAGCGGTAACGATAAAAAATCTATTCGGAGATCATAACGATTCAAGGAGCATAGTTATGAAAAAAACCAATTGGAAGCTCTGGGTTTCAGTCATCGTCGGGCTGATTGTAATGACCGGCGCATTGGCCGGTGTCAAAGCCCTGCAGATCGGAGCGATGATCAAAGCCGGTAAATCGTTCGTGCCGCCACCTGAATCGGTAACCACAGCCGCGGTTGAGTCTGCCGAATGGGAAGCAATGCAACCAGCTATTGGATCGCTCGTTGCGGTGCATGGCGTCACCCTGGCTTCGGAAGTAACCGGGACCGTGCGATACCTCGGATTCGACTCCGGAGACTCCGTAAAGAGCGGCGAGAAGCTGCTCAAGCTCGATACTTCTGTGGAGGAAGGACAGCTTCAATCGGCGCTCGCAGACGCAGCGCTTGCTAATCAAACGCTTGAGAGGGCGCGCAAATTACGCGAGGGCGGCAATAACACCGTCGCCGACCTGGAAGCGGCCGAAGCGCGCGCCAAGCAAGCCAATGCCCAAGTGGCGATCCTGCAGGCCACCATCGCTAAAAAAACTATCCGCGCCCCGTTTGACGGCAAGCTCGGCATTCGGCAGGTGGATCTCGGCCAGGTGCTTTCGCCCGGGACGCCTATTGTCACGCTCCAGTCGGAGCATTTCATCTACGCCGAATTCCCACTGCCTCAGCAAACATTAGCTAATTTGAAGCTTGGGATGAAGGTGCTGTTGCATACCGACAGCTTCCCGGATGCCAGCTGGGATGGCGAGATCTCAACGATCAACTCCGAAGTCGATGTAAGCACGCGCAATGTGCGCGTGCGCGCCACCTTCCCCAACCCCGATGGCCGCCTTCGCCCTGGTATGTTCGGCACCGTTGAGGTGCTGCTGGGGCATAATCATCCGGTGTTGCTCATACCCATCACCGCAGTCATTTACGCCCCGTTTGGAGATTCGGTGTTCGCCGTAGAGCAGAAGAAAGCTGCCGATGGCACCTCGATAAAAGTGGCACAGCAGAAATTTGTGCGACTCGGCGAGCAACGGGGCGATTTCGTCGCTGTTACCTCGGGCCTGCAGGTTGGTGAAACCGTCGTTTCGAGCGGTGCTTTTAAGCTACGTAACGGCGCGGCAGTAGTGGCGAAAAACGACCTTGCACCCCCGGCGAGATTTCACCGCGGCCGGCGGAGCAGTGAGCGCTTAACAAGGGGATTGCCCATGAAATTCACCGACCTCTTCATCCGGCGCCCCGTTATCGCAATCGTCGTCAACCTGGTTATCATAATCGCAGGTGTGCAAGCGGTTCGTTCATTGAACGTGCGCCAGTATCCGCGCAGCGAAAACGCCGCCATCACCGTCACCACCACCTACGTCGGCGCGAGCGCGGATCTCGTGCGCGGGTTCATCACCACGCCGCTCGAGCGCGTGATTGCCGCCGCCGACGGTATCGACTACATCGAATCGCAGAGCAGTCAGAACGTCTCTCTCATCCGCGCTCGACTGCGCCTCAACTACGAAGCCACCAAGGCGCTCTCGGAAATAAGCTCAAAGGTCAACCAGGTGCGCGGTGATCTTCCGCCCGAGGCCGAGATCCCGATCATCAATATCGAATCCGCCGACAGCCAGGTTGCGGCGGCCTATCTGGGCTTCTCGTCAAAATTTCTCAAACAGAATGAAATTACCGATTACCTGGTTCGGGTGGTTCAGCCCAGGCTTTCCGCTATCGACGGCGTTCAACGCGCCGATATCCTCGGCGCGCGCACGTTTGCGATGCGCATTTGGTTTAAACCCGATAAAATGGCGGCGCTCAGTATTAGCCCGGACCAGTTGCGACAGGCGCTGGCGCGAAACAATTATCAAGCAGCGGTCGGCCAGACCAAGGGAGCGCTCGTTCAGGTCAACTTAACTACCAACACGGATCTGCGGTCGGTCGAGGAATTCAGGAACATGGTGATTCGGGAGAACGACGGCGCCCCCGTTCACCTGCGCGATGTGGCCGACGTGGTGTTGGGCGCCGAGGACTACGACACGCAGGTCAACTTCAACGGTGAGACGGCGGTGTTTATCGGCGTTTGGGCGCTACCGAACGCCAACACCCTCGACGTGATCAAGCGCGTCCGCGTCGAATTGGCCTCGCTGCAAAAGGAGATTCCCGAACAGATCAAGGCGGTCATGGCCTACGACAGCACCATCTACATCCAAAGCGCTATCCAGGATGTCGAAGAGACGTTGGGAGAGACGCTTTTCATCGTGGTGATAGTAATCTTTCTCTTTCTTGGTTCTTTTCGTTCAGCGTTGGTGCCGGTGGTGGCCATCCCGGTTTCCCTCATTGGCGGGGTTTTCCTCATTCAAGCACTGGGCTTCACCATCAACCTGCTGACGCTGCTCGCCATCGTTCTTTCGGTCGGGTTGGTGGTCGACGATGCCATAGTCGTGGTGGAAAACATCGAGCGCCACCTGCGCGAGGGTATGCGCCCGCGCGACGCGGCCATCAAAGGAGCGCGCGAGCTGATCGGACCGATTATCGCTATGACCATCACCTTGGCGGCGGTGTACACGCCGATCGCCTTCCAGGGCGGCCTCACGGGTTCGCTCTTTCGCGAATTCGCCCTGACGCTGGCGGGCGCGGTGACCATCTCCGGCGTGGTGGCTCTGACCCTTTCGCCGGTCATGTCCTCGGCTTTGCTCCGCAAAGGTCAAGAGGACAAAGGCTTGGCGAAATACATCAACCGCGCCTATGACCGTCTCAAGGCCGTCTATGTGCAGCATCTCGACTTCGCGCTTCGTTACCGCGGCACCATTTACCTGGCCTGGATTGTGGTAAGCGTGCTCGCGCTGCTCATGTTCACCCAGGCGCCCAAGGAGCTGGCGCCAGCGGAAGATCAAGGGGTGGTTTTCGGCATCCTCAATACGCCTTCGAACTCGACTATCGAACAGGTCACCCAGTATACCAAGGTAGTCAATGAGGACATGCAGACCATTCCGGAGACTCAATTTACCTTCCAAATCACGTATCCCACCGGCGGGTTCTGGGGCGATGGCCTGAAACCTTGGGACGAACGGAAGCGATCTGCGGCTCGGATTCTCCCGGAGATTCAAGCCAAAGTAGCGGCAATACCCGGTATCCAGACATTTGCCATTCTGCCTCCGTCGTTGCCCGGCGGCGGCACCTTCCCGGTGGAATTCATCATTGCCGCCACCGCCGAGACTACGGAGATTCTTGATTTCGCGCGGAAGATCCAGGAAAAAGCCACCTTGAGCGGGATGTTTGCGTTTCCACCGCAGATCGACACCAAGATCGACCAGCCCCAATCAGAGATCGTGATAGATCGCGATAAAGCCGCTCAACTCGGCCTCAACCTTCAAACGGTGGGCCAAGATCTGGCCGCAGCGGTCGGCGGCAACTATATCAATCGCTTCAGCATCGCCGGCAGGAGCTACAAGGTCATTCCGCAGATCGTCCGCGCCAATCGCCTCAATCCCGAGCAACTCGAGCACCTGTACGTGACCGGACCCAGCGGGCAGCTCATCGCGCTCAACACCATCGCCACATTGAGGGATGCGGTCGTGCCGCGCTCGCTCAACCGCTTTCAGCAACTCAACGCGGTGAAGATAAGCGGCGTGGCGATTCGACCGCTGGACCAGGCGCTGAGCTTCCTTGAGGGGGAGGCGGCCAATATCCTGCCAAAAGGATACACCCTCGGCTATACCGGTGAATCGCGCCAGCTGCGCACCGAGGGCAACAAATTCCTACCGGCCTTCTTATTGGCCATCGTCCTCATTTTCCTGGTGCTTGCGGCGCAGTTCAACAGCTTCCGCGACCCGTTCGTCATCCTGGCCGGCTCCGTGCCGCTCGCCATGTTCGGCGCGCTCTTGATGACATTCCTGAAAATGCCAAACCCCAATATCCCGTTTTGGACCAACGGCTGGACCACCACCCTCAACATCTACTCGCAGGTCGGTTTAGTGACGCTCGTAGGGCTGGTGTCCAAAAACGGCATCCTCATCGTCGAGTTTGCCAACAAGCTGCAGGAGCAAGGCAAGAGCAAATTGGACGCGATCCGAGAGGCCGCGACCACCCGTCTGCGCCCGGTGCTCATGACGAGCGTGGCCACGGTCTGCGGCCACTTTCCCTTAACGCTCGTCACCGGACCGGGTGCTTCGGCGCGCAATAGCATCGGTCTTGTGTTGGTGGCCGGCATGGCCCTCAGCACCGCCTTCACGCTGTTTTTTGTGCCGGCTATCTACCTGCTCATCGCGCGCGATCATAATAAAGAAGAAGTGCAGGAGCCGGAGGCGGTACCGCAAACGCAGTCGGTTAGCCCCGACGAAGTGTAAAACTCAAATCTATCGCTCGTAGCAGCCTGCACGGTGATGGAAGTAGAACCCAATGATCATTAGCGGAAAACGGGCGGTAGGAGTTGCAGATAATCCTTACCGGTTATGGCGCTCGCACAAATAAACGCAGAGTGGGTGGCGCCCTCAATCCCCCCTTCGTTGGTGCGCTTGCCGTAGGTATCACCGGCAAAATACAACCCTTCGATAGAAGGGCATTTCACATCCACCCATTCATCCTCTGGATGTCTCCACAAGATACAGGTATCTCATACCGTAACCAGCATCCAATCAAGTGATTTTCGCCAGCCTGGAAATGCAGTATCGGCAAACTTCAGCATCCTATCGATTACTATGTTCACCTTCTTCTTATCATGCGCTTCGCTATCCAGGATACTGCTCGCCATACCTGCCAAGTGCTTGCCTTCAGGGGCGGTTGTGGGTGCAATCTCAGATAGCGCCACTATGTCGAGTGGAACATTGCCCCTGAACAACCCTTCGCTCTCGGGAATCAACGTGGAGGTGTGATGGAAAGACCTGAGGTCAACCTTGAGCTTACAGAAGGAATTCAGCGGTTTAGACATACCGAAGTTGCCGGCAACCATAGATGTATGGATTATCTTTTTAGTTAATCTAACGAAATCTGCTGGCAGTGCGCTTTCCGGCAAAAACTTCAGCAATGCCTTGGGCGGGGCGGTGCAGATTACCATCGAGGATTTTATTTCAATCGTTGCGCCGTCAATTTCAACGACAACACCACCCGCTTTCCCGTCCTGAATGATAACCTCCTTGACCTTGGCGTTGGTAACTATGTCGCCGTGAGCGTCTCTGACCGCGGCAGCAAACCCTTCGGTAATAAACCGGTGTCCGGGCGCTCCGGCAAAAGCCCAGGCGCCATCGGTTATGTGCACGCCGGTGTCCTGCACTTGTAGAAATACCTTGAGGTTCTCTCCCGCAGCGTTGAGCGCCGGGTCATTGATGATCGTCTGGAACGTCCCCATGCCATAGTGGAATTCTCGCGCGAGTTCGTTTTGAGTTATCCCTTCCACCCAGTCTTTCAGGGTCACGTGGTCGAGTTTTTCCGCCTCGGCTATGGTATGTACCTGGAGCTTGCGTTTATGGACTTTCACCATCTCAGCATAATCTTCATCGCTCATCCAACCATATTTCGATCTTCTATCGACGATGTACGGCTTCCCGGCATGGTCGTACCACACAAAGCCTGAATTGGGATAAAAGATTGAAGCCTTGTTAAATAGCGCCAGGGCGTGGCTCACGCGCCCCCGGTTGGTGTACCAGGCGCCCCGGCCGCCGGCTTCGAGGACATATCCATGGAGCATCTTCTTTTTTATAAGCGTGGGAAGATCCGGTTCAGTCCTCTCGCTAACTCAGGAATGAGCCGACATGGCGAGCGTTTTACTGAATTCATCGGCGTCGGTAATACCCTCTCCCCGGAAAGATATGGCGCGCCCCCCAATGTGCGGCGAAGCTTCAAGGATGAGAACCTTCTTGCGTTCCCTATTTGATAATAGAGCGCCGACCGCCGATCCTGCTATACCGCAGCCGACGACGATAACATCATAGCTGTTTGAAATTGTCGAAGACACATTTCCTCCTCTTCTAACTAAACACCGCCTACCATTCTTCTTGAGAAGAAGTTGTTTTAGCGGCGTTTAACATAAGAAAAATGCAGTTGCTGGTCAAGACCTAAAAACATCATGTCAGTTGTTTTCTTGATCTCACTTTTATCTATATTTATACTCAGAATGAACGAAGAAAAGTGCATTTTAGATTCAAACCCATAAAAGGGGGAGATATGGTTAAATTAAAAGGAGCGGGTTTACTGGCGTCGAAGAATTATGTCTTAGATAAGTTTGGTCGAGCGGCAGTCAATTTAATGATTAATGCGCTTAATAAGAAGATCGAAAAATATTTAACGAGACGCTTCTCGCAAGCAAGTTTTACCCTCTCGATAGTTATGTACATTGGCTTGAACAAGTATGCAAGATCGTGTATAAAGGTGATGAATCAGCAATTGCTCAACAGACGTTAGAAAGCACCGAGCAATTAATCAAAGGAGTACATCATATTTATATTTCTTTAGGTTCGGTAGAAAAAGTTTTAGAACGATTGGGGGCGATAAATCTACAATACTTTGAGAATGTGACTGCTACAATCACCTCAATTGCAAAAGGGAAGGTTCTCCTAACCTATGTTGGTTTTGAAAAACAACAAAGAATCTTTGAGCTGACCCTTAAAGGTTGGTGGCTTATCGATTTTAAAGCTCTTAGGAGCAACAAATACCAACTTTGAAATCGAGGTTTCTATCGGCGAAGGTAAGCCTAAGAGTGAGTATATCCTCAGTTGGACGATATAGGCGCTCCCCCAGCCAAGGTGCCCCAGCCCAGTCCAAGTACCATTCGATTAATAAATATTTTGAATGCAAATGGCAGCAAAAAACATTCATTTATTTCTTTGGATGGCATAGATCCTGTTCGACTGAAAATTTAGCTAAAAACAATAAAGTGTGCTATGGTTACCACGAACGTCGGGGGACATTGAAAAAATGCGAACTCAGTCAAAAAAAGGGGGCATCTATCATGAGATTTAGAAACCTTGCTGTGTCGATGACTATTTTCTGGTCACTGATAATTCTAGGATGTGGTGGCGGCGGTAATTCAAAAACCGGTACTACAAATTTTGTTGGGACACAAACTCCCGGAGATTATTGGTCATGGACCAGAACAACGGACACGAGCGGCTCAGTAACCTTCACGGCAATAAATAATACACAGGGCCTTAATTATTCCGGCAGCGAAACTCAATTGACCGGGATTTCGGCTGGATTTTCAAAATTGAATATCACCAGCTCAAATGACACAAAGCTACCTATTCCTGCATCCGCATATACGTTAGAGATCCCTGATACCATGGTAATGGCGGCGGTGGCGCCATTTTACACATTTGACCATGATGGTACCGTACAGCTGTCAGTGAATGGGCCGGTGGTAGCTGCCGCACAAGGCGCTTGTCCCTCGGAGGGGATTACCAGTGCAAACTGGATTATCATGCCCGGCAGTGATTGGTGTCCGACAGCCACGGCGGTCATTGCAACCAAATCCTGTTCAAGTGCGGATAACGCATATGGGACAGCTGTAATAACTGTTTCAGGAGGAACCTATGCCGTAGATGTCACCGCATATCATTTAGACGGATCGGCCGGGCGATCCGGTTTCCCTGTCTTCGTGCGCGTGTAGTGAAGGTGTTATACAGTGTTCAGACTCTAATACCAATCCCGTAAGGATTGCGTTCACCCCATCAGGTATTTTCATTCAAGACAGTGCCAGTTATGGTTTCGCCGGGGTGGTGCAACCGGCCTCAGATATAGACCTCAACGATTTCCTGGCTAACGGAAGGTCGTTTAAGGGTATGAACTTTGACCCCTGGGATGATTACTATGATGGATGTATCTCAGATGGCGACTGCAACGACAAAAATGGAATCTCTGGAGGCACGTGTTTAAGTAGCCATTGTGGAGTACCTGAAACATCTCCCGTTTCCGTCACTGCGGACGGAACTAACATGAATGCATTAGAATATACTGACATTGATAATGGCTTACTCTCTACATCAGGCGGCACCGTGAATTTTAAGAATGCATCGCAACCGGCGCCTGGCTTGATAACGGCAACCGTTACCGCTTCTTGTCAGTTAACATTCCCTATTGTTATGGCGGTAACCCAGATAAAAAACAAGTATGTCGCTTTTACTATTAGTCACAGCACGTGTCCGACATTCGATTCGCCATTTAATGTGTTAGTGGTTGAACAATAGTTTAATAGGTAGACAGACTTTCTCTCCCCCTAAGCTCTCTAAGCGTTTTGGAGCATTCCGGACAAATGCCATGAGATGTCATTGTGGCAAATTCTCGACCAAAATATTCCTCGATAGGAAGCCATTCACCGTTATGGCCTATCTTATTACACCAGGCGCATACCCTCATGTACAGTGATTTTGGAACGAAAAGAAATGGAATGATTTTCTACCTCAATCCTTGGGTTTCCTGAGAGAAAAAGATTCTCATCGTTTTATGTTTTTGAGAGAAGAATACCTTGATTTCTGCGCATGATTCTTAGATGATAGTTTTAATGCCGCATAAGATTGTAAGCGGGTAACGATTGGCTGATAATTTGATTAGGGCGGGTTTGAGTCGTGAGAGCACAGCTAAAAATAGACATTCCAATGGATAAGATTAGGGATTTCTGCCGCACATGGAAGATCACGGAATTTTCACTATTCGGATCGATACTGCGCGACGATTTTCGACCTGATAGTGATGTGGACGTGATGGTAAGCTTTGATGAATATGCGGGTTGGAGCCTGCTCGATGTCGTCAGAATGCAGGAGGAACTGAAATCAATTTTCGGGCGCGAAGTTGATCTTGTGGAAAAAGAAGCCATACGCAACCCGTTTCGCCGAAATTCTATTATGAAGAACAGAAAGATTCTCCATGCGGCCTGAAGAGCGCGACGCAGCCTATCTCTGGGATATGCTCGATGCAGCACGCACGGTAAAGAGTTTCATTTCAGACGTTACCGTCAAACAGTACATAGAGGATCGAAAGCTTCAGATGGCGGTGGAGCGCGCTGTGGAAATAATTGGTGAAGCGGCAAGACGCGTGACGGATGCGTTTAAAGAAGAACATCCGGAAATTCCATGGAAGGGCATTATCGGTCAGCGAAACGTGCTAGCGCACGAGTATGGAGATATCAAACAGGAGCGTATGTGGGCAGTAGCGTCCATCCACATTCCGTAGTTGATTGCGCTTCTAGAAGTGCTTCTGCCATCTTCTACGCAGGTCCTGGAATAAAGACCTTAATTTATAAGCAAAAGCATCTAGTGGCTAAGGTACCAGTTGACGTCCTCAGTCTGGATCTCGGTTTCCTGAGCTAAGGAAAATAATATTCTTCTCGTTTCCTCAATTGCATCATTTGCTTCCTGCAGAGTGGGCCTATGCGATTCTTTGTGGACAACCTCATTTCGCTTTACATTAATCTTGGTCTTACTCAGGCACTCAAGATGTGTTTGCCATTTCGGATCCTTCGTCGATTGAACAACACATTGTATTTTGTAATTCTTGTAGTTCGCAAGGTTGGCGAGGACGATATCAACGTCCGAAGACGGAACCCGTTTCCCGTATTTTCCAACCACAACCGCATATGCGCTCCGCAAGGGGTTGTAAGTCCAATTCTTAATCTTTGAATACAGTTCCTGGAGATTCTTATTTATATGATTAATGTCTTTGTTCTGGCCAGAAAAAGGTGCGTAACAGAGGGTGACACGTAAGAACAGGCTAAAGTAACACTCCCAAGCTTGGCATAGGTTTAGTATGCACTGAGCATATCGCTTCTCTTTGATGAGGTCGTAGCAGTCGTAGACAAGCATTTCATGTCTGGGATTAATCGTGTCCGAAATGATTCTAAACGTTTGACGACAATCTGGCTGGAGACAGGCGACATCCTTTCCGGGAATTGGCTCCGTAGTCTTCAGGTCCGAAACCCTGTTGTATCGGGACGTTTTACCGCACGTTGGACAGTCCGCGTCGACATTTTCATAGGTGCCAAGCTTAATTCGTACTGTGCACATTATGGTTCCCATAAAGTCTCTAGTTTATCCTCTCGCGGATGCACTCGGCCAGGGTTGGCGTACCGCAGTCTGCCAGTTCGTAGGTTACGCGCAATGTCGGTTGATTGATGGTAATAACCCGGCCTAGGTCGATAGGGGTACCGATAAGAATCAGATCGCAGTCGATCTTTTTGATGGTGGCTTCGAGATCGCGAAGCTGGGCTTTGTTGTAACCCATCGCCGGCAGGAGCGGCCCGATGTGGCGGTATTTTTCGAGGGCCTCTTTGATGGCGCCTATAGCGTACGGTCGCGGATCGACTATCTCTTTTGCCCCATACTGTTCTGCCGCCAACGTGCCAGCCCCGTATTTCATCTCGCCGTGAGTCAAGGTGGGCCCGTCCTCAACCACCAAGACGCGCTTGCCCTTGACCTCCTGAGGATTCTCAACGGTGATGGGCGAGTCGGACTTGACGACGCTGGCGCAAGGGTTGATCCGGGCGATATTGTCTTGAACGGTTTTGATCCACTCGGGTTGCGACGAAGAAATCTTGTTGATCACCACCACATTGGCAAGGCGCAAATTAGTCTCGCCGGGATGGTAGAGCAGTTCGTGACCGGCGCGATGGGGATCGACCAGGACAATCTGGAGATTCGGCTGAATAAAAGAAAAATCGTTGTTACCGCCATCCCAGACGATGATATCGGCCTCTTTTTCCGCCTGGGTCAGTATCTCGGCGTAGTCGACGCCGGCATACACCACCACCCCTTTTCGGATATGCGGTTCATACTCTTCGCGCTCCTCAATGGTGCAGTTTTGCGCGTCGAGATCCTGAAGCGTGGCGAAACGTTGACAGATCTCCTTGGAAAGATCGCCGTAGGGCATCGGGTGCCGGACGGCAACCACCTTTTTGCCCATTTCGTGCAGAACCTTGATAACGTAGCGCGTAGCCGAGCTCTTCCCAACGCCGGTGCGCACGGCACAAACGCTGATGACTGGTTTTTTCGAGACAAGACTCGTAGCGTGCGGCCCTAGGAGCCTAAAGCTGGCGCCGGAGGCGAGTACGAGGGAGGCCTTGTGCATTAACTCCACATGACTGATGTCGCTGTACGCGAAAACAACTTCATCGATGTCATGGGTGCGAATGAGCTCGGCCAGCTTCTCCTCTGGGAAAATACGGATGCCTTTGGGATAGAGCTTTCCGGCGAGCACCGGCGGGTATAGTCGGCCGCCGATCTTCGGAATCTGAGTGGCGGTAAAGGCGATGACCTGATACCTTTCATTGTCGCGATAATAGGTGTTGAAGTCGTGGAAGTCCCGACCGGCTGCGCCCATGATGATGACTTTGGTTGTCGTCATGACCTCTCCTATTTGCGATTTAATGAGATCTTAGCCACAGCAGATGGATCGTGCCAAGTTTTTAGTGAGCTCGGCGTAGCGATAGGTGACGTACCACAACCGGCTGGGGTGATATCCGTTTGTGCAGTCTTTCTGCTTGATTCGAGGACGGCATGCGATCTAAAATGGTTGAACGCCGCGGTGATCCGCGGCGTTTGGTTTTCACAACACCCACGAGGAGTAGCGACTATGGCTGAAAGGGTTCCGATGACGCCCGATGGGTATCGCAAGCTGCTGGAAGAGTTGAAGCGGTTAAAATCAGAGGAACGTCCGAAGATTATCCAGGCAATCGAAGACGCGCGCGGTCATGGTGATTTGTCCGAGAACGCCGAATACGATGCTGCCAAGGAGCACCAGCAACAGCTCGATCAGCGTATCAAGGACGTTGAAGACAAGCTCGCCCGCGCCCAGGTGATACGCCCCGAGGATGTTAAGGGCACTACGGTGGTTTTTGGCGCGACGGTTATTCTTACTGATTGCTCGAACGATCGCCGCATCACGTACCAGTTGGTCGGTGAGGAAGAGACGGATCTCCCACGGGGAAAGATCTCAATTAAAGCTCCCATGGGAAGAGCGATGATAGGCAAGGCGGTTGGCGACCTGTTCGTGGTTCAGACCCCGGCCGGCGAACGCGAGTTCGTGGTCGAAGGGATTAGTTTTGAGTAGCGGCGAGGAACGACATGGACGCGATGCCTAGAAGACACTGGGGCCGATGGATGGTCGGTATGACCTTGTGTTTTTCTATCGGCGGGTGCTCGCCAGTTCCTGAATTGCTACGCCGTGGTGACGAACTCGCCAGCCAGGGCAAGATGAGCGACGCGCTGAAGGCCTACGCCGAGGCCGACCGGAACGAGGAAAAAACCGTTCAGGGCTCGTGCAAGGCTGGAGAACTAAACCTCAAACTCAATCACGTTGATCAAGCCATCGGGGCTTTTGAAAGTGCGGTAAAAAAAGCGCCGAGCTCGGTTGACGCTCATCGTGGACTGGCTCGCGCCTATAAGGCGAAGGAGCGGTTGCCGCAGGCATTAACTGAGGTCGATCAAGCGATTCAATTAGCCCCCGACGATCCGGAAAACTACTACCTCAAAGGAACCATGTTACTGGAGCAGCATAATCCCACCGAGGCCATGAAATGTTTCGACAGCACGGTTAGCAGAAACCCAAAGCATGTCCAGGCACATTTGAAGCGGGGGGATATCTTTTTTGAGGCAAACGATTTTAATCGTGCGCTCGAGGCCTATACCGCCGCCGCATCTGCCGCACCTGAAAGCGCTGAACCGTTGATTCAGGTAGGCAAAACCTATATTTTTGCCAATGAGCCTAAACGGGCGTTGCCGGTTCTCGAACGAGCGGTACAAAAGGATCATGGCAACGCCTTGGGGCAATACTATCTCGGCAATGCGTTATTTCGATTGGGCGATACCGAACGCGCGATGGTCCCGTTGCAGCAGGCCATCCGCCTCAATCCGAATCTCGGCCTGGCCCATGTGCGCCTCGGTCAGATCTACGAGAAGAATTTGCTCAATGACTTGGCGTTCAAGGAGTATACCAAGGCGGTTACGGTGGAGCCCGAATTGGCCGAAGGCTATCTCAACTTGGCTCGGTTGCAGTTGTTACATAAACAAGATGGCGAAGCCCTACGCTTGCTCGAGAAGACCCTCATGTTAACTCCCCTCTGCCAGCCGTGCCGGATACTGTTGAGTCAGCTCTACTTGGCCCGTAAACGCTTCAAGGACGCTGTCTCGACCCTCGAGCCCGTCATCCAGGTAAACTACCAAGACCACGAGGCGCACTTCTTCCTCGGCCAGGCGTACTGTGGATTGACCATGCTTACGAAGGCTTCAACCGAGTACGACGCATTGGCCATGGCTAACGACAAAGCCCGCGCCCAAGCCCTGCTCGAAATCATAAACCAGAAGAACTGCCAACGCTGACATGGCCGCTTGCAATCAAGATGCCGATGTGCTGCAGAGCCCGATTCAGTATGTAAAGGGTGTGGGGCCGCGGTTGGCCGAGCATTTTGCCACCCGCGATATTCATACGGTGGGGGACGCATTGTTTCTTCTCCCCCGACGCTATGAAGATCGACGCTGCGTGGTGACGATTCGGGAACTCGTGTCCGGCACGCGGGCCTCGTTTCAGGCCGAGGTGCTTGATTTCGGCGTGCGTCGAACCGGTGCTGGCCGGCAGATGTTCGAGGTGTTGCTTGGGGATACCACCGGCAAGCTGCGCGCGCGCTGGTTTCATTTTCACGCGCCGTCCATTGAACGCCGCTTCGCGCGGGGGGATCGGGTGCGCGTGGCCGCCATCCTGGAAATCTACCGCGGGGTGCGCCAGGTGATTCACCCCGATATCGAGAAGCTTGGCGACGAGGATGAGATAGTCGGTCAAGACTTCGGCACCTTGATTCCCGTTTATCCCGAGATCGACGGCGTGTATCCAAAGACGCTGCGCCGGATCATGCGCCGGGTGGTTGAGCAGTACGCCGCATCGGTAACCGATATTCTGCCCGAGCAGATATGCGTCAAACACGGGTTTCCCCCCCTTGCGGAAGCTCTCCGTCTGGTGCACTTTCCGCCGATCGACGCCGACCTCGATGCTTATAACGATGGCCGATCGACCGCCCATCGCCGGGTCGTCTACGAGGAGTTTTTTCTCCTGCAACTCGGATTGGCGCTGCGGCGTGAATTGATAAAACGCACGGGTAGCCGACCACTGCCGGTTTCGGACGATATGCTGACGCTCGCGCGCGATCTCTTCGGGTTTGAACTCACGGGCGGGCAACAGAAGGTGCTGGCCGAGTTGCTCGCCGACCTCACCTCGCCAAAACCCATGAACCGCTTGTTGCAAGGTGATGTTGGCTCGGGCAAGACGGCATTGGCGGCCCTGCTCTCGGTGGTGGCCGCGCACGCCGGGGCCCAGACCGCTTTTATGGCGCCGACCGAGATCCTCGCCGATCAGCACCATCGCCGCATGCAAGCCATGATGCAACGCGGCCGACAACCGATTAAGGTGGCGCTTTTGACCTCGACCATTAAAGGTGCCGCCCGTTCCCAGATCTTGGAGGCAGTGGCCACGGGTGCGGTGCAGGTGGTGATCGGCACGCATGCGTTGATCGAAGAAGGCGTCCGCTATAAGCGGCTGGGATTGTGTGTGATCGACGAGCAACATCGCTTCGGCGTCATGCAACGAGCGCGGCTGCGGGCGAAAGGGGAACAACCGCACGTCTTGGTCATGACCGCCACGCCGATTCCTCGGACACTCGCGATGACCATATACGGCGATCTCGATGTTTCGATGCTTGAAGAATTGCCTCCGGGCCGCAGCCCTATAAAAACGGTTGTTTTGAGAGGTACGGAAGTGCTGCAAGCATACCAGCAGGTGCGTCGCGAGGTTAAGGCGGGCGGCCAGGCGTTCCTGGTGTATCCATTGGTAGAAGAGTCAGACAAGGTCGAGCTCCGCGACGCCACGCAGATGTACGAACGGCTGCGCACCGGCACCCTGGCGGGTTTGCGACTCGCCTTATTGCATGGCAGAATGAGCGGCGAGGAAAAGGATCGGGTCATGAGCCGATTCGCCGCGGGCGAGGTGGATGTGTTGGTGGCGACCACCGTGGTCGAGGTGGGTGTGGATGTTCCGCAGGCTACCCTGATGGTGGTTGAGCACGCCGAGCGCTTCGGACTCAGCCAACTCCATCAGTTGCGCGGACGAATCGGACGGGGAACGAGGCCCGGAACGTGTTATCTGGTGGCTCATCGATATCCATCGGAAGACGCTCGCAGTCGGCTCAAAATCATGGAGAAAACCAACGACGGATTTTTAATCGCCGAGGAGGACTTGGCCATTCGTGGTCCTGGTGAATTTATCGGCACCCGTCAGTCCGGCCTCCCGTCATTTTTATTTGGCAATCTCATGCGCGATGCCGAACTCCTCGCTGAAGCGCGCAAGGATGCATTTGCGTTGATCGAGCGCGATTCACTGCTCAAGCAGCCTGAAAACCAACACATACGGCATGCGCTGTGGCGACGGTGGGGCGATCGGTTGTTGCTGGCGGAAGTGGCGTGACATTTGGTACAAGAGAGATCGGGCACAGACCGGAGGTCAGTCGATGCGTTGCGAACACTGTGGCCATGAGCAGCAATCCGGGCGTATCTGCGAGTCCTGCGGCTTGATGCTTCCGCGGGCCACGGAACGTTCGGCCCCGGCGGCTCTTCTTCACTGCGATCAGTGCGGCCATGAGCAAGCGTCGGGGAAGTTTTGCGACACGTGCGGACTGCGCATCACGATGTATCAACCGCCTGCCCCGCAGCACGATTCATTAGAAAGCCTCCGGAAGTGTCCAACCTGCGGGGTGTCGATCGAAGGGGTGATTTGCCGCAACTGCGGCATTCGCATTCCTCCTTCCGAGGCCGAGGAGTCGTAAGGTGAGCGGTGTTCGTATCCTTGGTCGACCTTCCGAACGCCATGCCCTCAAGGTGCGCTTGAGAAGGGCGCAACTCCATACGGTTTGCGAGGAGGGTAGGTGTCCCAATATTGGAGACTGCTTTGCCCGGCAGACGGCGACTTTTTTGGTATTGGGCGCGGTCTGCACCCGAAGCTGTCGCTTTTGCGCCGTGCTCAAGGACCGGCCTCCGGCCGCGCCGGATCGGGATGAGCCGCGCAGGGTAGCCGAGGCGGTGCGCGATCTCGATGTACGCCATGCTGTCATTACCTCGGTTACGCGCGACGACCTTGCCGATGGCGGCGCGGCTCATATTGCCGCTTGTATCAGAGCGGTGCGCGCGTTAAACCAGGGCAGCACGATTGAGGTGTTAGTTCCGGATTTTCGAGGTAACCGGGAGGCGCTGCGATCGGTCTTGGCCGCAGCACCCGAAGTTTTCAATCACAATGTCGAATGCGTGCCGCGGCTATACCCGACGGTTCGTCCCCTGGCTGATTTCGCTCGTTCGCTCGCGGTCTTGAACGACGCGGCTTCCGGAGGAACCGGTTTCTGCAAATCCGGGCTGATGGTCGGGCTCGGCGAGAGCGAAAAAGAAGTGATTGAAACGCTCGCTCGGTTGCGCAGCGTCGGTTGTCAGGTGGTTACCATCGGGCAATACTTACGCCCTTCGCACCAGCACCTGCCGGTCGCACGCATGGTAGAAGAGGCTGAATACGAACGCTATCGCCAGGTTGGCAAGGAGTTTGGATTTCTGCAGGTGATTGCGGGAACCTTGGTGCGTAGTTCGTATCGGGCGGCGGCGACCCTTGATGCGTGCCACGATATATCGCTCCCGTTGCCCGAAGTTGACCTTCAGAGCGAGTGAGGGCATGATAGCGCATTATTGGGGAATTGATGGTGCACATCAGTTTGTTTTGTTGGGCGAGAAGGAGTTTTTTTGATACATCGAACGCGACACATACTTAATGGAAAGATCTATGCGCTGATGGTGTGTGGAATGGCTTTGAGCTGGCTGTATTCCTGTGCTCCGGAGATCAATGTCCGCAGCGTCCACCATCTCGATAAGAAATACGAAGAGGAGCTTCTGCGCTGGACGCGGGGTGACAGAATCTACTATAGCTTGGACCGAATCATGGTCGTTCAAGCAACCTACCTTTCACCCGAATTCCGTCAGGCGTTTAGGGATCAATACACTATGTTCTTCGGCATGAATCCAACCCAGGTCGACACTGATCTCGAGAAGGTTGCCACCTCGACCGGGCAAGGGCTCGAGTTTTTCGTATATGCGGATACCCCCGAGAATGGCTGGAACAACCTGGATGAACGCGATTCGGTATGGAGGGTAGGGTTGTGGGCCGGAGCTCAACCATCGGGTATTGATCCGGTTGTGATCAGACGGTTCCGCGATCGTGGACCCAATGCCCGCGCGTTCTTTCCTTTCATGAATGATTTTGGGCGCGCCTACCTGGTGGTGTTCCCGTTCCAACAGCAGAACGGCATGACGGTGTCGGAAAACGATTCTGAGGTATCCCTTAAAGTATCCAGCGCTTTGGGTACGGCAGTTATGTCCTGGAAAGTCAGCAAATGATGTTTTCCACCCTACTCGAGGCGTGGCGCGCCAAACACCAGGCCAAACTAATTGCCCGTCACAAAAGGCGGATAAAAAACAAATTTGGTTTTGGGGAAGACCGCCACCGCGCGATGGAATTTTTCAAAGAATTGGGTGGTCGGGAAGGCGCCGTGGGGTTGCTGGAACGCTTCATGATCAACACCGACGCGAGCATCAGGGACGAAGAGGAGAAACAGGAGGTCTTTGAGATCCTCGTCGGCTTTGGCGCCGCTGTAATCCCGGCCATCGAGGAGTACCTCAACCGCAAGGATGCCGCCAGTGTGCCGATCACCTGGCCGTTGAAAGTTCTGGCAGCGGTGGCGTCTCCCGACGAAGCGGTTGCGGTGATTATCCGGGCGCTTACGCGTCTAGGGACCAGCTATACCCGCGAACCGGAGCGCAAGGCGCTTCTGGTATCGCAGTTGGCGGAATACAACGATCCGCGCGTCGTGCCGGCGTTGATCCCGTTTTTGCACGACCACCGGGACGAGGTGCAAATCGAGACCCTGGAGGCTTTGACCCGCAAGGCGGACGAGACCGCCCGCGAGGCGATGCTGCAGCTTCTGGTTGATGAAGATACGCCGGTTCGCTTGAGGGCGTCGGTAGCCTTGGCGCTGCAGAAGCTCGGTTGGGATGTTCGGGGTTACCGAAAGAAGGTCGAAGGGATTCTCCCCGAAGGCATGTCCGTTGACCGTTCCGGTCGAATTAAGGGACGATCGGCGCTGTCACCAAGCGATGAAGGCGCCAACTAACCATCGCTGCTAACCTGGTTCAAGTTATTTATTGAATAAATACGTTAACTTCTTGTAGGGACAGGTGTTATGCCCGTCCCTCTCCCCTCAACCTCGAGTGAAGGACCGTTCCGTTTCCCCCGACGACCAGTGAAATGTTTTTCAAAGTATCGTTTGCATATATCATTGACTCAGATGTCAAAATAAGTTGCCAGGTTGTTTTCTCGTGTGCTACCGTGCGGACGTTGTCTTCACCGTTGGAGGCGCCCATCATGCCTACGGAATATTCGGTTAACAAGCGCGACATTCATTTTGTGTTGTTCGAGCAGTTGCAGATAGATCGACTCTGTGAATTGCCCGCGTTTCGGCACTGCGATCACGAACAGTTCGAACTGGTGCTGAACGAGGCGATTAAAATCAGCCACGGAGGTATTGGCGCCCTTGAACGCCCCGGGCGATCGCGAAGGCTGCCGGTACGATAACGGCGTGGTGCACACGCCGCAAGGATTCAAGGAAGCGTGGCGGCGTTTCACCGAAGGCGGCTGGATCGGCATGGTTCATGATCCCGATGTCGGAGGCCAGGGCTTGCCGCAAATGATTCGCCAGGCGTGCGCCGAGATTTTTTTCGGTGCAAACGCGGGTCTGTTTCTCACCACGATTTTGACCGAGGGCGCGGCGCACCTGATCGATAAATTCGGTAGCCCCGAGCTGCGAAAGCGGTACTGCGAAAAAATGTACAGCGGTCAATGGGGCGGGACCATGTGCCTGACCGAATCGTCCGCGGGTAGCGATCTGGGCAACCTCAAAAGTTCGGCCAAACGCCATGGCGATCATTACCTCATCAGCGGCAGCAAGATTTTCATTTCCGGCGGCGAACACGATATGGCGGAAAACATTATTCATCTGACCTTAGCCCGGGTGGAGGGTGCTCCGCCGGGCACCAAGGGCATCAGCCTTTTTGTGGTGCCGAAATACCTCGTCAACGGCGACGGCAGTTTAGGACCGCGCAACGATCTCATGTGCGGCAACATCGAGCACAAAATGGGCATCAAGTCGTCGCCGACCTGCACCATCAATTTTGGAGACGAGGGCAGATGCATGGGATGGCTCCTGGGTGATGAAAACCAAGGCATGCGGTTGATGTTCCAAATGATGAATGAGGAGCGGCTGGGAATTGGGGTTCAGGGATTGGCCTTGGCGTCGGCGGGATATTTGAGCGCTCTCGGTTATGCGCGGGAGCGCCTTCAGGGCGCACCCATTGCGGCCGCGAAGGATGCTCTCGCTCCGCGGGCGCCGATCGTCGAACACCCGGATATCCGCCGGATGCTGCTGTGGATGAAAGCCGTTGTGGACGGAATGCGTTCGATGATGTTGGCGGTTGCTCAACACATCGATCGCTCCGAGCACGCAGCGACCGCCGCCGAGCGCGAACGCCATCTGCACGTGGTGGAACTGCTGACGCCCATTTGCAAAGGCTATGCCTCGGACATAGGGTTTCGCGTCAATGAAATGGCGGTCCAGGTACTCGGCGGTTATGGATATTGTCAGGAATATCCGGTCGAGCAATACCTGCGCGACCAAAAGATTTCCTCAATTTACGAAGGCACCACCGGCATTCAGGCCATGGATTTGCTCGGTCGAAAAGTGATGGTGAATAACGGTGCATATTTGAAAGAGTACCTAGATATGATTAACTCGTTTATCCAGCAACAACCGCCGGGATCCGAACTGGCTCCGCTGCTTCATAAACTTTCGGAAGCCACAGCGCTGCTTGCCGATATTTCAGTGAAACTTGGAGAGGTAATGAAGAAAGACCCGGCATATGCGCTGCTGCACGCCACCCCGTACCTGGAGCTGTTTGGACACGTAGCCACCGCCTACTATCTCGTGGATGCAGCGGTGAACGCCAACGAACGTCTGGCGTCGATCGTGCGCACGGCGGGTGCCTCAACGCCGCAGGCGCGGGCTCAGCGTATCTCTCAGAACAGCGAGGCTACGTTCTACCAAGCTCGTATCGCTTCGGCGAGTTATTTTGTAAACAATATTCTTCCCCAGGTGAAAGTTCTGGGGGAAGGCGTCAAGAGCGGTGATCGATCGGCTCTTGAGGTATCGTTTCCAGGATAGCGACGTGCCCCAAAGGGGTTCGGTGACAGTAATTATTAAGTTGCAATGAGCAAAGAAAATATATTATATATCTGAACAATAATTAATACGGTTCGTCAGCACAGCAGTCATCAAGATACGTTTTTTGTGAAGGTGACCGTGAACTTCTCGGAAGAAACCTAAACCGATGGTCGGCGAGAAAGAGTTTTCTAATCAACGTCAACACCCGCGCGCGCCCATTGGGGTGATAATCCAAGTTAATCACGCTGGTACTGCTCAGAATTATTTATCCAAGAACATTAGCGCCGGCGGTGCGTTTTTGTTGGCCGACAAGCCAATTGAGGTCGAAACGCGGGTATCGGTTTTACTCTACCTTCCGAAGATTGATATACCGATAAAGGCTGAAGCAGAGGTCGTTTGGGTTCAGCGACAAGAGCCAACCGGTTTTGCAATTCGATTCTTAAGCATCACGGATGCGGGCAGGGATGTTATTCGCTGGGTGGTCGATAGGTACCTCAGTCAAAGCAAAAACGGCGCTGCAACGTAATCATATCATTTTTTTCTCTTGACCCCTTCTTGCAGGTGGGTATGATTCTTTCGGCGTCATGCGCGATTAGCTCATTTGGATAGAGCGTTGGCCTCCGGAGCCAAAGGCGACAGGTTCGAATCCTGTATCGCGCGTATCGCGGGTACCCGTGGTCGTGTCAATGGGCATTAACTCGGTCCGAAAGCCGCCAACGGTAGCTTTCCGATTGACAAGATCGTTGCGCCGTTTATACTTACTGCCAAGTTTGTTTTGCGATGAGAAGGAGATCCGGTGCAACTGCCTGTTTTGGAACTTCCCGAGGAACCGGTCGAGATTGAGAAAACCCTCGAGGTGAACTGGCTCGAGAGTTTTCTCGATGGAGGACAACAAGCCGGTTGTCGCGCTTCTTCAGCTCAGGTGTTCCGGGGTCGAGTTCAGCGGGTGGGCAACGACGTGGTTCTGCAAGCGAAATTCCTTATGTGTCTCGATGCCGAATGCTCACGGTGCCTGAAAAACTTTCGTTTCGATCTGCCGATAGACTTTCAGCTTACCCTGAGGCCCCGGCCGCTGCATCAAGACCCGCTGCCGAGTGAGCAGGAACTCACGAGTGAGGATCTTGACCAAGAGTTCTACGACCATGAGCTGATTGATCTCGGCGATATTCTGCGCGAACAGATTTTGTTGGCGTTACCGATGTTTCCGCGGTGCTCCGAAGAATGCCGGGGGTTGTGCGCCACCTGCGGGCAGGATCTGAACCAGGGGGCCTGTGGCTGCGGCCAAAAGGAGGCCGATCCCCGTTGGAACGTACTAAAATCACTCGTTCATTAACCTTCAACAAGCGGTTAATTCACCACCGTGAAGGAGCTTCATTATCATGGCTGTCCCCAAGAAAAGAAAATCCAAGGCGCGGAGAGATCAGCGGCGGTCCCATTTTAAAATTAAGGCGCCGAACGTCATCGACTGTCCTCAATGCACAGAACCGATGCTGCCTCACCGCGTGTGTCCAAAATGCGGCTACTACAAGGGTCGGCAGGTCGTCGTGGTTTCATCGTAATCGGCCGCCGCTACGCCCATGTCAACCGAGACTTGTTCATGCCAACCCATTGCGCTGATGTTTCCCGGGCAGGGTTCTCAGTCATTGGGAATGGGTCGGGAGTATATGCACGGCACGGGCGCGGCGCGACGTGTCTTTGAGGAGGCCGATGACGTTTTAGGTTGGTCGGTCTCAACCCTCTGTCGCGACGGCCCCGAGCAGGAGCTCAACCGCACCGATAAAGCGCAACCAGCCTTGCTCACGGTATCGATTGCAATCTTACGCGATCTCCAGGAACACATGGGGTTGTCTCCGGCTGTTTGCCTGGGTCATTCGGCTGGGGAGTTCGCTGCGTTGG
This sequence comes from uncultured delta proteobacterium, assembly GCA_963754925.1. Lineage (GTDB taxonomy): Bacteria > Myxococcota > B64-G9 > B64-G9 > B64-G9 > CAVWHX01. The sequence continues at coordinate 175,180 of CAVWHX010000007.1, read as the reverse complement.
TCGCAGGCGATGCAATCGATTTTGCGCAAGCCCTGCGCTGCATTGCTCGACGAGGGGAATTTATGGCGGCTGCGGGCGCCGCTGGGCTCGGCGGTATGGCCGCGGTCATCGGACTTCCGGCCGAGAGCGTCGAAGCGGTCTGTCAAGAGGTGCGCGCGAACGAGATCCTGGCGGTGACCAATTTCAATGCGCCCGGGCAAGTGGTGATTTCCGGCCACGCCGCAGCCCTGGCGCGCGCCGAGACTGCCTTGCAGCGTGCCGGAGCGCGCCGGGTGGTGCGCCTGCGCGTCTCGGTGCCCTGTCACTGTGCGCTCATGCAGAAGGCCGCAACGCAGTTGAGCGAGGTGCTCGCAACCGTGCCCCTGCGCGTCCCGGCCGTGCCGGTGTTGTCAAATGTCACCGCTGAACCGCACGCCGATCCGGACAGCATCCGCACCAAACTTGCCGAACAGATGACCCGTCCGGTGCGTTGGGAGGAGTGTGTTCACTGGGCGTTGCGACAGGGGTGTCGATTATTTGCCGAGCTTGGCCCCCATGGTGTTTTGGCGGGGCTCGTGCGCAGAATAGACCGTTCGGTTGATGCGCGCTGGTTCAACCGTCCCGTGACCTCGGGTCGGCTTATGGACGTGTTCCGACTAAAAACCGCAGACAACGGTTAAAACCAAGGGAAATATCTATGACTTTAGAAGAACGGGTAAAACAAATCATCAGCGCGATACTCAAGATTGATGTTGCCAACATTCGGCTCGAAGCTTCCCTCAAAGATGACCTCGGCGCGACATCCCTTGACCGCTACACGATTCTGATGGAGGTTGAAGAAGCCTTCAAGCTCAACCTCGACGAAATCCCCGAGGATGAGCTCGAGGAAAAAATGGTTACCATAAGCGATATCGTGGCGTTTTTGCGCAAACGGGTCAAGGAGTGACCGCAACGCCCACGATCCCGTTGGGATGAGAGAGGGCTGCATGAAAGGTACCACCGATAAACGTACGGTAGTGATAGCCTCAGATCACGGTGGCTATAACCTCAAATCCCACCTGGTTAGTTTGCTGCAGGGGTGGGGGTATCCCGTTGAGGACCTTGGCACCACCGGATTGGAAGCCGTCGACTATCCGGACTATGCGGCCGCGCTCGTTCACCGGGTGGTGGCTTCGAGCGATCGACTCGGTGTATTGATATGCGGTACCGGCATCGGCATGTCGATTACCGCCAACCGTTTTCCGGGGGTGCGCGCAGCTGTGTGCACGTCGGCTTACATGGCGCGGATGGCGCGAGCCCATAACAACGCCAACGTGCTGTGCCTGGGAGGACGGGTGCTGGGGTTCGGAGAGGCCGAGGATATTCTCAAGACGTTCCTCGAAAATTCCTTCGAGAGTGGCCGCCATGCCCGTCGCGTGGCGAAGGTTGAGCACGTAGGCGGAACGGGTTGCTCATGACGAGGCCGGACTGGGATACGTATTTCATGAACTTTGCCAGGCTCGCCGAGCAGCGATCGACCTGTCTGCGAAGGCGCGTGGGGGCGGTCATGGTTAAGGATCGCATGGTTCTGGCGACCGGCTATAACGGCGCCCCCAAGGGTCTCGCCCACTGTTCTGCGGTGGGGTGTCTGCGCGAGCAGCGAAATATTCCCTCGGGTGAGCGCGCCGAGCTCTGCCGCGGCTTGCATGCCGAACAGAACGCTATCATCCAGGCTTCGTATCATGGCGTGGCCATTCGCGACGCAGCCATGTACTGCACCATCAGTCCCTGTGTCATCTGTGTCAAGATGATCGTTAACGCTGGTATCAAGCGGGTATTCTTCTGCGGTCTCTATGACGATCGTCTCGCACAGGAGATGGCGGCTGAAGCCGGCCTCGAGCTGATACGATTAGAGGTGCCATCCGAGCCGAGCGGGAGGTAAACGGTGAAGTGCCCGTTCTGCGGAAAAATTCATAATAAGGTGCTTGACTCACGCGTGAGCATGGATGGTCAAGCCATCCGCCGCCGCCGAGAATGCGCTGACTGCAAGCGGCGCTTCACCACCTATGAAAAAGTTGAAGCCACCGTGCCGTTTGTGGTGAAGAAAGACGGCCGGCGCGAGCAGTTCGACCGCGAAAAACTGAGCAGCGGGATTCTCAAGGCGTGCGAGAAGCGACCAATCAGCACCGATGAGATCGAGCGCTTCGTCGATGAGCTCGAGCGTCGGCTGCAGGAGCGGGGCGAACGCGAGGTGTCAAGTCAACTGCTGGGCGAGGAAGTCATGCGCTACTTGCGCGGGCTCGATGACGTCGCCTATGTGCGTTTCGCCAGTGTGTATCATTCCTTTAAGGATCTCAGTCAATTTATGACACAGCTGCAAGAACTCATTCGAGATGACCGGCGCAAGTATAAGCGAGAGAATTGATGAAACCTTCCACCGCCGTGGCCGAGCGTTACATGGCGCGGGCGCTGGTGCTTGCCCGGCGCGCCTATCGCCAGACCTGGCCCAACCCGATGGTGGGGGCGGTGGTAGTCCGAGGCGGGCGCACCGTCGGCGAGGGGTACCACCATAGGCCGGGGCTAGCGCACGCTGAAGTCGAAGCGCTTGAACACGCGGGTCGACGAGCGCTGGGCGCCGATCTGTACGTGACGCTCGAGCCTTGCCATTGCTTTGGCCGCACCGGGCCCTGCACCTCCAGCATTCTGGAGTCGGGTATCCGCAGGGTGTTTGTCGGGGCGACCGATCCCAACCCGCGAGAGTGCGGTGGAGGACTTCACCTGTTACGCCACGCTGGCGTTGAGGTGATCGAGGGCGTTCTTGAAGATCAATGTAAAAAACTCAATGAGGATTACAACCTGTTTATTCGCGAAGGACGTCCGTTGGTGGTTCTCAAAGCCGCTGCCAGTTTAGACGGACGCATAGGCACGGCGGCCAGGACTTCACGTTGGCTCACCGGCGAACGGGCTCGCCGCGAGGCTCACCGGCTACGCGCTACCGCAAATGCGGTGCTGGTCGGGGCCGGAACCGTGACCGCTGACGATCCGGAGTTGACGGTCCGGCACGTTCGCGGGCCTAACCCAGCAGTCGTGGTGCTTGATGGAAAGCTATCGCTCTCGCCGCGAGCTCGGTTGCTGCATATTAACCGGGGCGCGCCCGTCTGGGTCTTTTGCGCCGCGTCGGCGAATGCCCGTAAACGTCGGGCGCTCGAATCTACCGGTGCGAAGGTGGTTGCACTTTCGACGACCAGGGGGAGTGCGCGCCTCAATCTCAACGTGGTTCTTCGGGAGCTTTTCAATAGGGGTGTGTATCGGTTGCTGGTTGAGGGCGGCTCTGAAGTGCACGGAGCCTTCATGAGCCAGCGGCTGGTGGATAGATTGGAGCTGTTTATAGCGCCCCTGGTGCTTGGATCCGAGGGCGTGCCGCTCGTCCGGTGGAAGGGATTGCGCACGCCGGAGAAAGCACCCCGACTGGTTGATGTGCGTTTCCGTCAACTCGGCAACGATGCGCATTGCTCGGGCCGTTTGTGCTGGCCATAGACGAATGGGTTGTTTTTCGTGCATAATAGAGTTGTGGAAGGTGGTGAGAGGCTGTGTTTACCGGAATAATTGAAGAAATCGGTACGCTGACCAACCTCCAGCGCGCCGGAAAAGAAATGCAGCTTCGGATTGCCACCCGGCTTTCGGATGGTCTTGCGCCGGGCGATTCCGTTGCCGTCGACGGCGTGTGCCTGACGGTTACCAACGTGGTTAAGGGTGAAGTCCTTCTGGATATCAGCCACGAAACACTCGCGGCCACCACGGTCGGTTACCGAAGAGTCAGCGACCGGGTTCACCTGGAGCGAGCCTTGACCCTCGGGGGTCGACTGGGTGGTCATCTGGTGACTGGCCATGTCGATGGGGTGGGGGAAGTGCTTTCACGTCACCCCCAGGATACTGGTTTGGACTTGTGGTTGCAGGCGCCGGCAAATGTTTGGCCCTTCCTCGTGCCTAAAGGATCGGTGGCGATCGATGGGGTAAGCCTGACGGTCAATGAACCATCGGTCGAACGCTTTCGGGTAAGTATTGTACCCTATACCATTGAAAATACTAAGCTATCTGAGCTTCGCCCCGGTGATCGTGTCAACCTCGAGAGCGATATACTTGGTAAGTACGTGAAGCATTTTATGGGCAGTTCATCGGGTAGTCAGCTTAACGAGGAGTTTTTACGACGGCATGGGTTTTTGTAGTACTTGAATTAACAGGGGAGGTTAAGGTAGGGTGCATACGATGATGGATCCCGTTGAAAGTACGAAGGCTCTCGAGCGCGTCCAACGCGCGATCGAAGATATTCGAACCGGTAAGATGGTCGTCTTGGTGGATGACGCCGATCGCGAGAACGAAGGCGATCTGTGCCTTGCGGCCGAGTTGGTCACCCCCGAGGCGATCAATTTCATGACCAAGTACGCCCGCGGGTTAGTTTGTCTGTCGCTCACCGAAGAGTCCATCCGCCAGCTCCAGCTTCCGCAGATGGTGGACGATCTCTACAACGAGGCGCCGTTCGGGACGGCATTTACGGTTTCAATTGAGGCGCGCCGCGGCGTCACCACCGGCATCTCGGCCGCCGATCGCGCGGCCACGATTCTGGCAGCAGTGGCGGAAGAGGCTAAACCCGGCGACTTGGTGCGGCCCGGTCATGTCTTTCCCTTGCGGGCCCGCAAGGGTGGGGTCTTGGTTCGAACCGGTCAGACCGAAGGTTCAGTGGACCTGGCGCGCTTGGCAGGGCTTCGACCGGCGGGGGTTATTTGCGAAATCATGAGAGACGATGGCAGCATGGCGCGCATGCCGGATTTAGAAATTTTCGCCCGGACCCACCACCTCAACATCGTTTCGATCGCCGAACTCATTGAGTATCGCATCAGCCGAGAAACCCTGGTGCGACGCGTCGTCGAGGCGCGCATCCCCACGCGTTTTGGCGGGCCGTTTTTGGCGATCGCCTACGAAAACGATGTCGATCCGTATACTCATCTTGCGCTGGTGAAGGGCGAAATAAACCCGGAGCAACCGATATTGGTCCGCGTGCATTCGCGAATGCCTCACCGGCGATGTGTTCGGTTCCCTGCGCTGCGACTGCGGCAACCAACTGGCGGGGGCTATGACCATGATCGAAAAGGAAGGCCGTGGGGTGCTCTTATACCTACGCCAAGAGGGCCGGGGTATCGGATTGGTGAACAAGCTGAAGGCGTACCAGCTCCAGGATCAAGGCTACGACACCGTCGAGGCTAACCAACGACTGGGATTTAAGTCCGATTTGCGCGACTACGGCATAGGAGCGCAGATCCTGCGCGATCTTGGCGTGCGCCGAATGCGGTTGATGACGAACAATCCAAAGAAGATTATCGCACTCGAGGGCTACGATCTTGAAGTGGTCGAGCGCGTGCCCGTGGAAATTCCGGTCAATCAAGTTAATGCCGACTACCTCCACACGAAACAGCAAAAAATGGGGCACGTGCTGCACCAATTGCAAGTCGTAAAACCGAAGGGATAGCATCTTTTTGGAGGATACCCATGCCGAGGATTTTCGAAGGTCAATTTGACGCTCGAGGCCTTAAGGTAGCGATCGTCGTGAGCCGCTTTAACAACTTTATTAGTGAACGCCTTCTGGAAGGAGCCTTGGACGCACTTACGCGCCACGGCGCCAACGATCAAGACATTCGGGTATACCGTACCCCGGGTTCATTTGAGCTGCCGGCAATGGTGCGGCATCTTGCCGCGGCCTCTGACGTCGACGCGATAATCTGTTTAGGCGCCTTGATTCGGGGCGGCACGACGCATTTCGATCTCATCGCGGCCGAAGTGTTCAAGGGTGTGGCAGCGACCGCCGGCGAATTTCCCGTGGCGATCGGAATGGGCGTTATCACCGCCGACAACCTCGAACAGGCGATCGAACGGGGCGGGTCGAAGATGGGTAATAAAGGCTTTGATGCCGCGCTGGCGGCTATTGAAATGAGCAACCTCTATCGTACTAGTGGCGTGCGCAAGTCAAAATCACCACGCGCTCGCTAGCTTCAATGGTAGGAATCGGGAAACCGCTCACCAGAGTCTGTGGACAGCCACGACTAACAAGGCGCTAAGGTCTGGTCTCATGGGCATCCGCCGCAAAGCCAGAGAAAACGCGTTGAAGATCTTGTATGCCTTTGAGGTCGGTGATCATCCCGTGGAAGAAGCCATTCGACAGTTTTGGGAGGATTTCGAACCAGAAGACGAGGGTCGCGAATTCACCGAGATGATTGTGCGCGGCACCCTGACGCATTTGAATGAGCTCGACAAGGTAATTCAGAAGGTGAGCATTCATTGGAAGATACGGCGCATGGCCTGTATCGATCGCAACATTCTGCGTATGGCGGCCTATGAGATCTTCTACGTTGAAGAGATTCCCAAACGGGTGACCCTGAACGAGGCCATCGAGATCGCCAAACGCTATGGCACCGAGGACTCCTGGGCTTTCATAAACGGCATCCTTGACAAATTGGCCAGTGAAATGGATTAACAAGATCCATGACCCGTTCGCTTGTTCTATCGACCACGGGTGTCTCGCTTGCGTCGCTCGATCGACTGCAAGCCGATGTGCTGGTCTTGAGCCTGTTTGAGGACGACCGCCCCCTGCGGGGCACGGCCGGTTATTGCGATTGGCGCCTCTGTGGACGTGTCAGCGGGTTGATCCAGGAAAACGCTTTTGGTTGCCGCCGCGGTGAGGTGTTGTTGACCAACACGGGCAGTCGCATTGGCGCTGAACGGATCTTGCTCTTCGGTCTGGGTGCGCGCAATCAATTTGATCGAAATTCGTTTTTCCAAACCGTTGATCTCATGTTCAAAGTGCTCACGAGGGCATGTCTTAACAAGGCTGCGCTCGAACTACCGTTTGTGGAAACCGGTTCGATCACGGCTGCCGAGGCATTCAGACTCTTTTTTGAGCGAGCCGTGGTCGCCCTTCCTGGCGCCGAGGTTATTCTGCTGGGGCCGCAACCTCTTTTCTCCGAGCTTGCGTCCGAGCTGGCTGCTCGCGAAAAAGGCGTTGTGCTTTCAAAATCTGCGGAGAAATCAAGGGCGGAGGTTTTCCAGAAGACGCCGATAAAAGCGCCCTCGGCCAAGTGAATTGTTCTGCATAATACCTTCTGGTCATTCCCGCGTAAGCGGGAATCCAGAAGTGACGCAGTATGGATCCCCAGCCAAGCCGCACAGCGCCTCCGCGGGGATGACTAGTTCAACTATTTGATTATCTAAAGGACGACTCACCTACCTGACAGACGTTATTGCCTTTTGACAAGCACGTTCATATTCGCCGTGAGGATCGAGTTGGAGGTATCGCTCGCGGTTGGCTCGAGACGCTTCGGCGCCGACTAATTCAATGAGATCAGGGCTACACCCGATTCGAGCATAGGGAGGAGCAAAAGTCGGGTCGGCGTTTTTTGCTTGGTTGAAGTAGTCCAACGCATTCTCGAAATTCTTCTCGCCGAGATACGCATCGCCAGCAATTAACAAACTCTCTATGTTGCCGGGATCACGCGCGTGAAGCCTTAATGCCACGGAGCGAGCAGCTTCGAAATTCTTTAAATCGAGGAAGATGGCGGCCTGTTCAAGCGCAACGTCAGGTCGTGATGGATTAATCGCTAACGATTTTCTGATAGCAGCCGTTGCCTCGTCACGCATTCCTTGCCGACGGTATTCGCGGGCGGCGACAAAAGAAAACTGGCCGTCATCCTGTTCTTTATCGAGCGCTATCTTGAGTTGGTCGAGACCCTTGGCTCGCTGTGGGCCGCGAAGAGTCAGAATAATCTTGATGCATTTGGCTATCCGTTTTTCATACTGAGATGCGGTGTTCTCCGGGACAAGACTAAATTTCTTTAGCGCGTCATCGGCTTCTTGGTTGTCAGAGGGCGTGTTGCCACGCAACAAGGCCAAAATTCCCCTATTGAGCATGCTGGTCAGGTGGCTGGCATCGTTTTTCAACGCCAGGCTAAAGAAATTGGCGGCTTCCGTGTACCGTGACCGGCGCATGGCGGTTAGTCCCAGGCCAACTAGCGGTCTGATTTCATTAGGCTTGATTCCCTGGGTTAGCTCTTCTGACGCTTCCTTGGTATCATTGAGGTTCAGGAAGACATAGCCAAGCGTGGTATGCAACAGAGACGATTCTTGATCGCTCGCCAGTGCGTTTTGGAGCAGTGTTATGGCTTCGGTTTTATTGCCGTTGCCGTAAACGATGAGGAGCGCCTTGGCCGCGACTAACCAAGGGCTATGCTGATCGAGAGCCTCGGCCTCGTCGACATATTTCTTGCCTTCTTTGAGCAAGTCGGACGGGGCGCCGAACTCTCCTACCAACACAGCGCAGGCAAAACCCATGCGAGCGAGAGCCTCAAGGTGCTTGTGGTCGAGTTCGTAAACCGTGCGGTATTGGTCAAGCGCCTCGTCGTAACCCGTATAAGAATCCTGGTTAAAAAGAGCGTTGCCCCTGTGCATATGTAAGTTGATCTCGTCTTGGCTTTTACAAGACGGATTAGACAACACCACGCATGCAATGAGCATGACCTGACGAACTATGTTTCTGTGTGCTATCAATTTCACAACTCTAATCCAAAACATGGGAAATATCACCCTTTCCCAACGTTGAGGCCGTTGCAAAGTCTCTGAATGTCATTCCCGCGGAGGCGGGAATCCAGTTTTTCAAAGGACTTCTGGACCCCCAGCCAAGCCGCACGCGCTTTCGCGGGGGTGACAGGTTTTGCAACGCCCTCAATGCTTAAAGAGGGTGAAAGGTAGATTTTATCTGCACCGTCGAGCTCGTAAATCAGACAAAATCTCGGCCGGCGCGCGCGCCGACCCGAGCTTAATGCCGGTCCGACGGGAACCATGAAAATCCGAGCCGCCAGACTCGGCCAAGCCGACCCGACGAGCCATTTGCCGAAAGAGCGACACGTACTCAGGGCCGTGATCGGGATGGTAGACCTCCATGCCATCGAGGCCTTGGTCTTTCCAACGATGCAACATTCGTTCTAGTTTCTCGGCTGTTGACTGAATATGACCCGGATGAGCCAAAACAGCGATGCCTCCAACCTGGTGAAAGAGCGAGAACGCCTCGGGTGGCGAAAGCCGCATTCTTTCAGCGTATGCCGGTTTGCCGCGATTCAAAAATTTATTGAACGCTTGTTCTGTGGAGGAAACATAGCCATGTCGAAGGAGCACCTCGGCAAAGTGCGGTCGGCCGACCACCGTACCTCCCGCGACGGCAGCAACTTCCTCCATCGTCACCGGCATTCCAAGTTTGTCTAATCGCGCGACAATTTCTGCGTTGCGCTTGATTCTGGAATTAAGCAGCTCTTTAAGTCGGGAGAAGAGGACCGGATTGGTATGGTCGAGCCATAATCCCAAAACGTGAACACTTCCTTCTTCGGTTTGAACCGATAGCTCTATTCCTGAAACAACCTCAGCCGTTCGCGCGGCGGCAAGCCCCTCGGCCAAACCAGCGATGGTGTCATGGTCGGTAATAGCAACCGCGACCAAACCAATTGATTCGGACAACGCAACGATATCAGCCGGACTCAGGCTGCCGTCGGACGCCGTGGTATGTACATGCAGGTCAACATACGTGGTCATGACGGAGCCTCATCTTTTTCTTGCCCTGCAAACGATCCGCACTGCTCTTGAGACTATCATTATGTATTTTCCTGAACGGTTGCGTCTACTTGACCTTCTTGAGGACTTCTTGACAAGCGGCGGCATATTCGCCTCGGGGATCAAGTTGCAGGTACTTCTCGCAGTTGGTTTTTGCGGCTTCCTTACCCTCCGACTTTGATATATCTATATTACAGCCAATCATTGCATACGGAGGGGCGTAGGATAGATCGGCATTTTTGGCGGTTTGCAAAACGTTACGAAACTCTTCGAGGCGATTTTTCTTGGCGTAAATGCCAGCCAATTTTACGGCCGATTCGGCCGCCAGGCGACGTTCGCCGGAATTTACCAAACCGCGCACGGCAACTTCCAAAGAGGCTTGCGCCTTATCTTCATCCGGTCTCGGCATGCTGAGATACGTTTTGGCAATACGTTGCTGACTGATTGCCAACGTGTCTTCCTTTTTTGCTTTTTCATAATATTCCAGAGCTTTGTCGAAGTTCTTCTCGGCCAGGTACGCATCGCCGATGAGCAACAGACTTACTCCCGTCTCGCCGTCCATTGCCTGCACCCTCAATGCTCGGCTGCGAGCCGATTCATATTCCTTGGCATCCAAGAGAACGGCTGCTTCTTCCAGCGCAAAGTCGGGTCGAGTGCTGTCGACATGTAAGGCTTTTTGAATCGCATTCTTCGCATCGGTAAGCATGCCGAGCCTACAGTACTCGCGGGCGGCGATAAAAGAGAACATTCCGGTCTCTTTATCTTTATTCACTAAGGCCTTCAGCTGATCCAATCCTTTTTGTTGATTGCGAATGGTCAGAATGGTCTGTATGAAGTCAGCCGTGAGTTTTTCGTTTTCGGATGCGGTTTTCTCGAGATCACCTCTAAAGCTGACCAGCGCATCCTCGGCATCTTTGTTATTAAGCGGGGTGTTGCCGCGGATCAAAGCCAGGAGCCCCTTATTGAGTATACTTTAATGTGCCCTTTGTCGTTTTGCAACGCCTGACTGAAGAACGTATTGGCCTCCCGATACATTGAACGACGCATGGCGAGCAACCCGAGCCCGACAAAGGGTCTGATCTCACTCGGCTTGATACCCTTGGTCAATTCTTCGAGGGCATCGGCAAGGTTGCCTTGATAGAGCGATACATATCCCAAGGTGGTGTGCAGAAGCGATGAGTCTGGATTTTGTTTCAGACCATCCTTGAGTAATTTGACCGCCTCGTTTTTGTTCCCGTTGCCGTATACTATCAAGTATGCTTTGGCGGAAGCCAGCATGGGGTTGTTTTGATCAAGCGCACTGGCTTCGCTGACGTATTTCCTACCCTCGTTGAGTAACTCGTTCGGGGCGTCAAACTCTCCCACCAATACGGCGCAAATAAAGCCCATACGGGAAAGCGCTTCGGTGTGGCTTTTATTAAGTTTGTATATCGCTCGATACTGCTCAAGCGCCTGGTTGTATCCGGCGTAAGAATCCTGGTTGAAAAGGGCGCGTGCCTTTTGCATATGATCGTTGATCTCATCCTGGATTTTTCCCGTATACCACGAATAGACTATCCAGAAGAGCAATACCACTAACAGCGCCCCACCAAAATACATACTGTATTTTAACTTCAGGTTTTCTTGGGGCTTTTTGGTCTTCTCCATCTGTTCCTGGAAGATATCGGCGATGCGTTTCTTGGGTGGTTCGTAGACTGCCGGTTGAGAATAACCCTGGTACCCGTGTGCCTGAGCATCGGCCGAACCGGCAGCGCCGGCGGTTGCAGCGGATTGATCACCCGTCGACCGCAGCTGCTGTTCGGGTGTTGGCTTTGGCATCTTACTGGGTGGAAGGTAGTCGATCCCAAGTTCCCGCAACGTATTTGACGCATCCTCATCTTCAGGAAGCAGATCGACAACTTTTTTTAGGAGTGCTATTCCTTCTTCCTTTTTACCTAACTTAAGATAGATTGTTCCCAGTAACCGGAGGCCATCGGTGTGTTCGGGGGTTATGTTAAGTCAGGCTGGTAAGTTCATCGACCGCTTTTTGGTGTTTGGCTTGCTCCAAATAGATGCTGGCCATAACCAACCGACCCGTCGGTAACGTGGGGTTGGCTTTAATACCCTTCTTGCATACCACCATCGCCTCGACAAAGCGTCCTTTTTTCAGATAGGCTTGGGCGAGCGGAATGAATGCCTCTGATTTGGGGTTATTTTCAAACTCGGTCTCGAGTTTTACAAGATCAGCGTGCGTATCAACGGCCATTTACCAGCTCCAAAAAACCTGTAGAATGGTTTGTGCCTCCCACGGGGTGGACCCCTCAGATCCATCGTATTCACCCGAAACTAACTGAGAGAACTGAATACGTCAGTCACCAGGATATGTCAATGAAAAGCACCCTGTTTTTATGGGAACCTGAAAAAGCTTGACCACGTTCAAAAGCCATTGCATTATGCGTGACCGTTTAGGCCGCAGGCGCTGAAACGTACCAAAGTGATGAAGACTAAGAGTCCTAAACGATTTTTGATATGCAGGATGTTTTTCGGGGCTGTAGCTCAGCTGGGAGAGCGCTAGAATCGCACTCTAGAGGCCGTCGGTTCGATCCCGATCAGCTCCATTGATTTCAAGGACTTACAAAACATTGTGAGTCCTTTTTTCGTTTGTCGAAACAATTCTGGAATTCTTTCGACAAATTTCATCGCCGTTGACCCTGTGGTTCGCCAAAAACTCGTCCATTGTCCTTCGCCATAACCAATACAAAAGAGCAACCGAGCATTCCCAAGGCAAGATCAGAACCCAAAAAGCATCTCGTGATCCGAACTTCTTGATAATAATGAGCTGGTTGTGCTGGTTTTCTGGGAGGAGACGAATAGAAAAATCAGATCGAAGATAGACTTATTCAATGAAAAAGACTCATTTAGGTCATAACCAGCCAACCCAGATCTAAGCAGCCTCGCGCCACTCATATCGGTGATGCAGTCCACCGACTCTTGGTAACGCAATCACCTGGGCATTCGGTGACGGCCGTTTCGTTACCGGCCGCTTGTCGGGAGAATCCTTTTCGAGGGTAAGATGGCAACGGTCTGTATTGTAATAGGTGACATACTCCCGAAGAAGCCTTCGCAAATGAGTCTGGTTCAACACGACCACATGATCCAGTAGCTCTCGACGTACCGATAATACCCAGCGTTCAGCGACTCCGTTCTGCCAAGGTGATTTCCAAGCGATTCGTACCGGCTTTATATTCATGGATTTTAGGGCACCGAAAACAGAGAGCCCAAACTTACGGTCTCGATCGAGTATTAGATACTTGGGGGCCGTCTCGCAAGGAAAGGCTTCTCTGAGTTGCTGGATAATCCATTCTGAACAGGGATGGGTGGTAACAGCGGACCGGGTGATCTGTCGTCTCGCATGCATGATGATGAAGAACACATAGAGCACGCTGAACGTGATGGTGGGAACAGTGAAGAAATCGATTCCTGCGATCAGATCTCGATGGTTTTTGAGAAAAGTCATCCAACGTTGCAAAGCATCTGGCGGAGCGGGCTTCTTGGGCATATACCGTGACACGGTGCGTTCGGATACTCTAAATCCCAATTTCAGCAGCTCAGCGTGAATTCTCGGAGCACCCCAGTTGTTCGCGGTAGCCATTCTACGGACAAGTGCGCGGGTCTCACTGCTGATAAGTGATCGACCTATCGTGCCTGGTTTGGATTTCCAACGCCAATACCGACGGAATCCTTCTTTGTGCCAGCGAACGATGGTTTCAGGTTTGACCACCATAAGAACGTTTTTCCATCTCTTCCACGATTCTTGGAGAGCTACCCAGAACGCACGGTCAACATAATGAAGTATGGGACGAGTGCGCTTGGATTTGAGGACAGCCAGTTGTTGCCTGAGAGCGAGGTTCTCAAGAATCAGATCTTGTTGAGAACGAAATGTAGCGCGGACAAACCAGAACAGGAGATTGAAGAGTAACTTGGCCATGGCGACATGATGCGGTTAATGGAACGCGTTGGCAAAATTTCATGTTGGAGTGGGAAAACTCGACCAGTCGGAAAATGCTTATATTTCAATATGGACGAGATTATGGCGAACCACAGGGGTTCTTTGTGAGAGGAGACCTATCCCCCAGGGCGTAACGCCTTTCTTGATTGGCGACCAAGTAGCTATCCTTATCATACACCGTAAGACTCCAGAAACCGTCAGTTCGTACTAGCGGTCGTCCATTAAAACGTATATCATATAAATGGTTTCCATCTAGCAGGCGCCCCATAGTATCAGTATATGCATTCCAGTATATTGCTTCATCCGCCTGGTTCGCCGCTATCCCGATGCGTGCTATGTAAGCACGAATGAGAGGTGGAGTGTAACTCTGGGCAAGATCAAGTCGGGTCATCCATGATCCATTCTTTACGGTTCCATTTCCTTTTTTGAGCAGCATACCTAGGTGACATTTATCGAAATAATCCAGCGATGGTGCCATGAGAGTCCATCCGGCAATAAAGGATACAATTATAACAGATGTAAAGATAATTGCTTTTTTCATGATCCCTTCAGACTTCTCTCCACTTATTGATATAAATTACGTTGATATTCTTTCAAAAGAATAATTTTCATCCGTTCCTGAAGCTTGTGGACTCTGGGAAGGTCATCATTCCCATCCACCAGTAACCTTGCCATCGCCCAAACCTTCTTGCTAGGAGATTTTAATACTGGTAATCCTCTCGCATCTCCGGCAAAATCCTTCCCGGCTAATATTACCGTTACCGCTTTGTTGAGGCCATATTCTCGTGACCCAATGTAAGCGAAGACATCTGTATTGTCCTTCATGAACTCTACACTCCAATATCGATCAGAAGGCGGCATGCTTATAATAAAAGGGCCTGAATCAATATCCACAGATGCAGCTGAGTAAAGAGTATCATTGTTTGGTCTTACGATCAGTCTCGATGTTTCATTTGCCAAATTTCTCTCATGAAGCCATCTGTTCATTCCGACTTCATGGGCAACCATTTCCCAAGTTCGGGTGAATTCCCTGCCCGGATATGAATACATGGACGCAACAAATCCCGCGGCAAAGCTGAAGATAATGATTAACCCCCCCAAAATAACTTTCTTCGTCATGACCATGTCCTCTTAAACTTTAAATTCGGGTTGTAACCTACTATAAAATTTACATTATGGGGCGTGCCGCCGGTTGCCGCCATTGCGCTTACCTGATCAGGTGCGGTGCCGGCATCAGATCAGGGCTCGGTCCCGTTGTAGTTCCGAGCTTAAAGATAGGAGCGTTGAATGACGGCGATCGGGTCGGCGTAAGGAATTTGGGCGCTGGAGATCGGCAGGCACCAGGCCCAGTCGGTCGGATAATCGCGGGTGATCATCACGACATAAAGGTCGGGCAGCAAAATTTTGGCCTCTAACTCAAAGAATAATATTATTTCGCAATTGTATATTTGAAAAAGCATAGTCTACTTACCTTATCGTGCCTTTCAATACTATTCTATTTCTTTTTAGGAGGTCAGAGAACGCTCAAAGCGCCCTCTAACCCCTGCTCTAACGAAAGGGGATAGAGGGAAATGGCTATTTTTGCCCGATCACGGACGGCCGCTAACGTGCTTTAATTTCCGTTTTCTGAGGCGACCTCAAAGATTCAGATACTGGGCCGCTCGATTCTCAATTCGGCTCCGTATGGGCGCATCAGGTCTATAGGCCTCGATGAACACCTGTTTTACTTTGTCCTCCAATGACAACGTCATTATTTTTTCGAGAGCATGTCCCCAGTCGAGAAGTAGTTCATGTGCTTTTTTAGGGGACATTTTAAGTGATTTGTAAGCAACTGATTTTCCATTTCTAAGTTTGGTCTTAGGCCCGCACGAAAAAGAAATCTCCGTGACATGTGTCTCCAGTGACCGCTTTGCCCGTTCCGTCTGTGTTTTTTTGTTATGCTCGCCGTGCGAGGGAATGAAAAAGAACTTGACGTCGTCCGGTGTGACGTCGCCGATAAAGACCGGCACACCATAATCAACGCCATTCAGATTAGAGCCGATAATCTGAGTGCCTGCAACGGACATTACGTCGGCATATGCTATTCTTCGGTCGAACAAATTGACAAAAAGCGCGGGAATCCTTCGGTAGCGATCATAAAAACGGCTGGCCCATCCCTTGGCCTGCCTTTCGAGTTTCATCTCCACCGAAGCATCGCAGAGGGCCCTGCGGATCCATTCATATTGACAGGGTGGATTGGCCTTTCGTATTTCGTCGGACACTTCCATTCTGACAATGCCCAGGCCCTTGTATCCTTTTTGAATATCGAGGAGCCGTTTCCGAGTTAACCGATCCCTGAGCGATATAGTCGGTCGCCCAGGTCATTCCCATTTCCATGGAAAGTAAGATTATTTCCAGGGATGACGTCGATATATCGCAGCCTGTGTCGAGTGAAAGTTTTTTCCTTAGTTTGGGGATATTGCTATCGGTCACATCTAGTTGACTCCCGACGGGTATGAGAGTTAAAGGGCCGAAATACTTTAACCCTTGCCATTCATTTTCGTTCGGCGAATTCATCATGGCAGTCTTATGAAATCGATAGGGAACCGAAAATGTTCTCGTTGACTGGCTCAAAAGTGATTTGTTCCCTAAAATTAGATGATTATGGATAAGATAGATGTACAGAGCCATCGGAACGCCGTCTATAAAATGATTATAAACAACGCCCATGATCTTGTAGGATCTGTTTTTCCTGTCATAGGTTATCTCAATTAATACCGGCTTGGAAAAGTCCCAGGAAAGATCAAAATCGATATGATAGCCGGTCTTTATGGTATCTTCCGGGGAAAGAACACCTTCTTTTACCTGTACGTCGGCATCAATAAGCATATCACCATAATGTTTAATCGCACGTTGAATGGCATTCACGGCAACATTTTTCAAGGCATCGGCGTTGTCAAAATTCGGGGAGCGCCCCCTGACTTCAATGCCGAAGCCGAAGTGCTTGGCGTATTTTTGCCGTAAAAACTCCCATCCAGTGGTAATTTTATTCAGACCAAGTTTTGTTTTGATGTAATCCCTTGGAAAAGAAACCATCCCTCCGTAGTTGATGGCTTTCACTATCGCATTCATATTAACCTCTTTTCTAGGCATCGGGTCTAGGAACCGCACAGCACCACTTTTTGTCGAATCTCCTGCGTCGCACCGGGTCAAAACTCACGGTCTAAAACATCCGAAGACCAAACAACTATTCCGAACCTATCCAGTTTCTGAGGGGACCTCTAAATGACTTTGGTTGTGGCAGGGAGAGAATGTTGGGCTAATCTCTTACCCACTGATGATAACCGTTTCGACCGCAGTCATTTCTGCTTTTTAGCTCAATGTCACTTTTGAAACCGTGGCAGCAAACGCCTTGTCATTGTCATATACTGCCGATAGGCATCCCCAAAATGCTCTATCATCATTGCTTCTTCTGAGGCCACCCGTGTCAGATACATCCACACTACCGCTCCAAGATGGGGTACTCCAATGAACCAATTGGCAGTCTGGAGCAGGATACCGAGGCCAAAAATAAAAAAGGCGCTATACATCGGGTGACGTACATAGCGATACGGCCCTTCAATCACCATGCGATGCCCTTTCGATATCTCAAGCACTCCTGACCAATTGGCGCCCAACGTCTGGTGCGACCAAGTAAATAGCCAAATTCCGCTACCGGTTATCAGCGCTCCGATCCATCGTACCCAAGCCGGCAAAGGTATGTGCGCGAAATCCAGCCAGGGCGTGAACACGTAGAGAAACATCAGCAGGTAGGAACCCAAGAGCAGATTATAGAAGAAGCGGTCACGTCGTTCGTGGCAGCGTGCGACCCGCTCAACCCTTTTGGCTTGCTTCTGAAAGTACACGCGAATACAAAAAAACACGACTAACGCAATCCCCAAGATCACTCGGAAGAGGGTCTCAGAGTCCATGAGATTACTTCCTTTCTAGATGAGCCGTCATTTTCTTATGTGGAGCGTGCTATATTGTAAATTCAAGACTCGATTGAAACTTGCGGTTGATTAAACAAGGTTTGTCTATTTTGATGCAAACCGTTCGGTCTTCGCTGATCCGTTCTTACGAGCCCGTCGATTGTGTTTTCGATAGTCCCTCGTGCCGTTTCCTCCAAGCACGTCAATGCCGATGTTAATAAGTCCGCCCGCCACTGATGGCAGCAAACCAAGCGATAACGCGAATCTTCCCTTACGGTGTGTAGCATCCGCCGGTTGATCTTCCCCCGCGGTTTCGTCCTGCTTTCGCTGGTCGCCGCCAATATCGAGCGACAGGTCGAATAAGCCTTTTTTGTTTTTCGGTGTCGATCCAATGGTAACCGTACTGGACGTTCCCGATTTGCTGTCGACATTGAGCGCCACATCTACTAGACCTTTTTTTGCCGTTTCCATGGTGTCCTCCTCGATTCCCCGGGCTATGCGTTTTTTAGTCCGCTGGGGAATCATTGGTTGTTTTCTCTTTCCTGTTTTTAAGCATCGTTTTGTCTTTCCTTAAGAATCGATGCCTCTTAGGAAACGAGAGTGTTGCCGCGTAAGCTTCATTCAAAAATTCAATCTCTTCTTCGGTAAATGGCGTAAGTCCCAGTTCGTCCGCATGATCTCGGGCGTATTCAAAAATCCGATAGCCTCTCCCTCTTCTCCGGCGGTATTTCATTCTATCTAATGCTGCGAGATTTGCGTCGAAGACTGAGGACAATACTCTTTTGAGTTGCGCCTTCTTATCTTTCGGATTGAGGTCTAGCTTCTTCTGAAGCTCTTTCCAGATGGAGATCAATTCAACCTTCTTCCTGGTGATTTCCAGCACTTCTGTTAAAACGTTTTTAAAATCTTCTTTCGATATGTGCTTGCGTTTCCTAGCGTTGGATCTTTCAACCAAGCTATATGATCTTCGAAACTCAGCCCTTTGCTCTTCATTCATTTTTTCGTATTGCTCCAAAAGCGCTTCGATGCTATCTTTGACCTTCATACTATGTAACTCATTTCTACATGGTATTGTTGTCACATTATTATTCATTAACTAAGGATACGGTATATACATATAATAAATGGTGTCAAGTATTATTTTATATTAAGTAACATATGTTGTATATACAACTATGTTTATATTACTGAATGGTTGACTAAGATATTGTTTATGTGCAATATTTTAAATGGTAACTAGATGGAATTATGACTACGTTTATGGGTTAGCCCCAGGTATCAAAACCAGGGGGCCTGTTGCCCGAATAACTTTTTATCGTGCTCATCCATTCATCCCTATGCTGGATCTGTTTGTATGACACAAATAACCCGCACTTCTTTGATGTACCAGAATAAGCGATGTACATTGCACCGAAACTTCTGAAGACCTGACATCAACAGATCATAGCTCCAATCTGAATGAAGACTGGCCGCCGCGTAACAGCGCTTGTTGCGGTGTTTGATCAACTTGGTGATGTTCTGTATGGTGCAGATAAGATAGTTCTGGATTTCTACTAGCCACAGTCGGCGCCAGCGCGCGCGTTTGTAACCGTATCGCTTCGCCGCGCCAAACGACCCTTCGCACACGTGCTGCCGACGCTTGAGATCCAGACGCGACAACGTCGATTTCGAAGCTCTCACCATCTCGTCCAACTCATCCTGACGGAGATGTCGGCCGACTGTGCGACCCGACTTGCTCGTCGTGCACTGGTCTCTCAATTCGCACATCGCGCAGATTCGCTTCGAAGCGGCATATTCTATGCTCTGCCGACGGGCGTGCACGGTCCTACGCCGTAGCTCCTGGCCCGCGGGGCACACAAACACGTCCCGTTTGGCGTCAAACACAAAGCGCTCTTCCATAAACAGGCCGCGCTTCTCCAAACGCTTGTCCGTACCTCCCTGAAATGCCGGAATGTGTGCCTGAATCCCCGCATCCCGGCACGCCAGGTAGTTCTCTTTCGTTCCATACTTGCTGTCTGCAACTACCGTCTGAACCGACTCCCCCGTGGTCGCCTCGTGGTCTTCCTTAAGCGCCATCAATAACTGGTCTTCGCTTACATCACCCGGGGTCAACGCCGTCGCTGTGATAATCTCGCTGCTGCCTTCGACCGCTCGATGACTCTGGTACCGCAACTTCGACTCCCCGCGCTTCATCAACGCCGCATCCGGATCGGTTGCCGATACATAGCGCAGGTTCTCTTCGGTGTACGGTCCCGGTTCTCTCGCGCTCGGCGCTTCGTCGAGCCGTGCTTCGAGTTGCCGATACTTCTTTGACAGCTGCTCGTTCAGGTCTCTCGTATCCACAACCGAGTCCTGCGAAGCATCCGCATCGATAAGGCTCGCATCGACGAATATCTTGCGCCCGTCAACCAGTCCAGCCGCAACACACTGCCTCACCACGCGCTCAAAGAAACGCTGGAACAACTCACGTCCCCAGCGCTTCCGGGCTTTCGAAAGCACGCTGTGGTTCGGTACTTCATCATCCAGATCGTAGCCAAGGAACCACAACCAATCGAGTCGCTCCGGTAGCGTCTCCATCAGCTCGCGCTCGGAACGAACATTGTAGAACACCAATAGAAGCATGAGCTTGAGCAGAACAGGAGGAGGCACCGAGACGTTGCCGTTATCGCCGTATGTTTCCACCACTTCTTTGTAGATGAAATCGAAATCGATAACCTTGCTAATCTTCCTCAACGGATGGTCACGGCGAACCCTCTTGTCTAGATGAAACCCGGTGTAAAATAATTTGGGTTGTGGGGGCGGCTGGTGTCCCATCATCGAAGCACCTCCTAGATGCTCAGATGATATCAACTATGATCGAGAATGCTATTGATTTGGGCAACAGACCCCAGGGGGTTGCCTTCCGAGGGGCCTTACAAGGCAAATGGTAGCTTGGTTTTTAAGATGGCGGCTGGTGACGCGAATGTTGGGTCTACCCCAAAAGGTGTGAGCCAAAGCCACACGGCAAACGACTCTCGGGTAGGGTTAGAGGTACAGCGTTCTAGTGGCCTTGAAGGGCAAATGTGACCGTGTGGCTTTAGCTCTATAAGATACAGTATCAATCGGTCTCATTGGAATAAGCAATAAATTTTTATCTGCATAAGGCGGCGAGCGCAGCGGAGCCGCCAAGAGTTAGCGTAAGTGCACCTCAGGCCGCTAAACGTGCTTTGACCCCTAATAGAACAAGCTTTTTTTCTATTGTCATAATGATAATCATTATGTACTTTATATTCAGCGTGAGACTACAATTTTAGGAGGTTACTGGTGAAAAATTGTGATGCATGCGGAAGCCCAAAGGCTCAAATTGAAATGGGTGGTGCTTCACTTTGCCATGATTGCGATGTTTTGGTACGACATGAAATTGAAAGGCTTCGCTACGAAGGCAAGCCGGTAAATGTGCTCCATATCGCAAAAAAGATATTTCGAGAGAATAATTCAGCCGCCAACTATCTCTTGCGAGATATTCCAGAAGAACTTTGGAATAAGGTGAGGCATAGAACTGTTGATGAGGGGTGCTCACTTCGAGACTTGGTGATTAAGTCTCTCAATGAGTATCTCAATAGGGAGCCTAAATGACTGGTGAAGGGGTTCCCGCAGCAACAGGATGATATCTGCCGAACTTCAACTCGGCCAAATATTCTCTAACGGCGCAGGCCTCCGGAGTCGATCAGTCATCGTGCAGACAGATCTTGGGTGGTTTCAAGGCCAAGGGTAGTGCGGGTGACATGAGAAAATGATTTGTTTTCAGTAAGGACTGGTTTTTGGCGAACGACAGGACTAGCGGGATGGAACAATCGTGGGAAGAAAAGGTGAAGACGCCGGATGAGATCTTCGAGAAGATCAGTCCCGGTATGACCATCTTTCTGGGGACGGGCGTGGCCGAACCCCGGACGCTGCTCAAGCGTTTGACGACTTCAACCGCCCCTAATCTGCGGGATTTGGAGCTGATTCAATTGGTGAGTTTGGGAGAGGCTATTTCCATCAAAGATATTCAGTCAAATAAGTACCGCCTCAAGACCTTCTTTTCTGGATGGGTGTCAAATGATGCCATCGTCGAAGGCAAAGTCGACCTGATCCCCAGCCGTTTCGTAAAAATTCCACAGCTGATTGAGTCGGGCCAAATCCACGTCGATGTTGCTTTCATCCAGATTACCCCTCCCGATGAAGCAGGCTATTGCAGCCTGGGATTGGCTGTGGATGTGGCTCGGCAAGTCATGGAACAGGCGGCTCTGGTGGTGGGCGAGATCAACCCGCATATCCCCTTCACCTTTGGAGAGACTTTTGTTTCGCTGTCCGATTTCGATTATCTGGTGCATTCGGAAGAGGAGCCGATTTATATCTCCCGCTGGCCCGTGGATGAGGTGTTTGACCAAGTGGCGGCTAACGTGGCCTCGGTCATCGAAGATGGAAGTTGTATCTTCTTTTCCATTGGTCCCCTCTACGATGCCCTGGCCAGACATCTCGTACATAAGCGAAATCTCGGCGTGCATACTCCTTTCTTCACTGACGCCTTGATGGATCTCGTTAAAAGTGGCGCGGTGACCAATCGCTATAAGGAATTCTCCCGGGGTAAATCCGTGGCATCCTATGCCTTCGGCACGAAAGAACTCATGTCCTGGCTCAACCGCAACCCCCGGGTTGAATTCCTGGGTGTCGATGCTGTATTTAATCCACTCAATATAGGGCGTAACCCACGGGTAGTGACCGTACTGTCCGCCCGCAAGGTCGACCTCACCGGTCATATAATCTTGCATGCCGGTAAGGGTTCAGTGATAGCTACTCCTGGCGAAGACTTGGACTTTATCAACGGCGCAGAGCTATCCCAGGGTGGGTTCACCGTTTTCGCGTTGCCAAGCCGCAATAAAAAAGGCGAAGCTAATATTCGCCTGACCGTCGAGGAGCTTCCCAACCTCCTGAGTGTGCGTGAATCGGTGGATATGGTGATTACTGAGTACGGCGTAGCCAACTTGAAAGGACGCACTATCAGAGAGCGGGCGCAATCGCTCATCGATATCGCCCACCCGGATGATCGCGCCAAGCTGGTTGAGGAGGCCAAAGCCAAGAATATCATCTATCAGGACCAGATTTTCCTCTCCGGAAGCGCCCACCTCTATCCCGCGAATATAGCCCAGAGACATGTCTTCAAGGGAGGACTGGAAGTCAATTTTAGGGCCATCAAACCTTCCGACGAAGAGGAGATGCGCCGCCTCTTCTATCGCTTCTCGGACGAGGCGGTGTACTACCGCTACTTCTCACCCATCAAGGTCATGCCGCACGCCAGAATGCAATCCTATGTGAATGTCGACCCAAACTGGGTGATGTCCATTGTCGGTCTTACCGGGCCTCATGGTGAAGAGCACATCATTGCCGAGGCTCGATTCGTGAGAGACCAACACCGACCGTACGCTGACATCGCCTTTATTGTTGATGAGCGATACCAGGGAATGGGAATTGCCTCTAAGCTCTACCAGATTCTCGTCACGCTCGCGAAAGAGCGCGGTCTGCAGGGTTTCACCGCAGAAGTTTTGTCCTCTAACAAAGCCATGATGAAGGTTTTCGAGAAAGGCGGCATTCCGATTCTGGCCGAACTGCGAAAAGATGTTTATGAATTAGTCATGACCTTTGATTCACCCTGTCCTTCGCCAAAACAGATCCGAGAGAAAAAACATGTTAAGTAAACCAGATTAAACGCAAATTGTTTAACCAAAAATCATGAATATTGGATTAGGATTGAACCCACTAGAAATGTTTTCCTGTCCCTCGCCAACCCAAATCCGAGAGAAAAACAAGTCAACCAAACCACGGTAAATGTAAATTGGTGAACCCACAATCCTGGATATTGGAAAAAATGAGCTTGAGGACTGAATAGGTCTCAGAAGTCGTATTTCCCTCGGGCATCTTGTTCTGAGATCGCCCAGAGCCGCGGTGGCCCGCCGCCGTGCATGTGACTCTGTGGGTACGTTCGCTCCCAAAGTCTTCCATCGGTTGGATCTCGAAACAGTGTTTCCCAAGCCCCATAGTCTCTGCTTACCGCAAGTCGCTTGAGAACATGATGAGTGAGGTACTCGATTCGCTTACACACCTCGTCAGCTCGGATTCTTGTGCCATCAAGAATCCACTTCCCGACGAGATCGCTTTCGTCCGGTCGCAAATTCATTGCCTCACCTGCGCCTTACCAAAACAAAATCCGAGAGAAAAAACACGTCAACCAAACCACGGTAAGCGTAACTTGGTGAAATTGCAATCCTGGATGTTGGAAAAGATGAGCTTGAGGACTAAATAGGTCTCATGGCGAGAGAGTGGTGCTAGCGGAAACATCTGCTAAGATTTCAATGGGGAGAAGAGTTGTGTGAGCGATATGAAAAAATGCTATGGTTTTATAAGGATGAGGTTTGGCGAACGACAGTACCATTTACGGGATAATAATATGAGAGTAATATTTCAAGACCTACAGCAGCCTGACAATCCGGTGAACGGCAAACGCTTGGAATGCGCAGTGGCGATGATGGAAGTCTTTCAGTCGCTGAGTGGCCGAAAACCGTTCCTGTTTGAACTTCGTGGAGAAAACGGCTTCATGTTGATGGTTGGCTTTGCGGGAAACTGCGGCAGCGTGCAATACAGTCCCAGTGACGGCTCTCCTCCTTACCTTATGGCAGTGCCAGACGACGTGGTGGATGACGGCAATTTCGTCGAGTTCCTTGCCGGGAACACACCGACACCGATTGCCCGGCGGTTTTGTCTGCCCATTGAGCAGATAGAAAAAATCGCCTATGACTTCATTGAGCAGGGCGATAAATCGGGGGAAGTGACTTGGGAAGAAATCTGACGCTAGGTGCATAAATGTTACGAACTTTCCTGACATCGTACTTTCCCCCGAACTGGCTGCGCCTCTCTAACCCAAATCCAAGGGAAAGAAACAACTCAACCAAACCACGCCAAGCGTAACTTAGGTAACTCCCAATCCCGGATGTTGGAAAAGATAAGCTTGAAGAACGAATAGGTCATTTCGACAACTGCTTTGAAACGGTGCTTGGAGATGGTTGACTGAGGAGCAATAGTGACTATAGTCCCTTTTGAGAGCAAACGCAGCGTTGCGTGAGTTTACGGGAATATATGATAAGGATCTCTCATGGAAAAGTCTCTTGTTGATTTGAGGCCAGGGGAAACCGGCCAGGTGCGAGGACTGGAAGGCGGACGTAGTCTCATTGCCCGCCTTGCAGCCCTTGGCTTCACGATCGGGGCACCGGTGAAAGTTGTGCGAAAGAGCGCACACGGACCCCTACTGGTAAGCCTGAGGGGCACCCGGATCGCCTTGGGGTATGGAGAAGCAGCCGGGGTATCTATTAGCCGCATAACAGAAGAAGAAAAACCCTTACCAATCCAGACGAGCGGCTGTACCATCGCTATCGCCGGCCAACCAAACGTCGGGAAATCAACGGTTTTCAATCTGCTCACGGGCATGAACCAGCACGTCGGCAATTGGACGGGCAAGACCGTCGAACAGAAGAGCGGCACCTTTTCGTATAACCAGACCTCTTATACGATAATCGACTTGCCCGGCACCTATTCCCTTTCGGCCAACTCAGAGGAGGAGCTGATTGCCCGGGATTTCATTCTGCGTTCCAAACCGAGCCTGGTCGTCGTTGTCGTCGACGCGGCGAACCTCGAACGCAATCTCTATCTTGTCGCCGAGCTGCTTCTGCTGCCGACGCCGGTTCTGTTGGCACTCAACATGATGGACGTGGCAGAGAAGGAGGGAATCAAGGTCGAATACAAGGTGCTTGAGACGGCCTTAGGCATCCCGGTTGTTCCCCTGGCTGCTTCCCATGGAAGGGGAATCGAGGAGCTGAAGGCAGCCATCGAGAGCATGATCAATCACACGGCCGACTACCACCCGCAATCGCCCGCAATCCTTCCCCCTCACAAAATGGAACTGGAGAATCTGCAGCAGATGGTGGCCGAGTGCGTTCCGGAAGTGTACCCGACCGACTGGGTCGCGCTGAAGCTTCTCGAAGGAGACCAAGAACTTTCCGCGCTGATACAAAAGCGCATGCCGGCCGAGAAGTGGAAGGCCGTGGGCGCCTTGTTGTATCAGCACGAGGATGCCGTTCTCGATATCGCCGGAGCCCGCTACCAGTGGATAGGGCGGATGATACGCGCCGCCGTCGTGGAACCTCCCGTCTCACGCATGGGCCTTACTGCGCGCTTGGACCGCTTCCTGACCCATCCCCTGTGGGGCACGCTGGCGCTAATTCTTTTGCTTGGCGGGGTTTTCTTCCTGACTTTTTCTATTGGCGGGCCGATACAAGCCCTGCTGAGCAATCTTCTCCATCGTCTCGGGGAGGCTCTGCGCGTCTGGATGAGTGGCTCCCCGGCGTGGATGGTCGAGATGCTGGTAGGGGGCGTGTTGGGCGGTTTGGGAATGGTGCTGACCTTCCTTCCTATCCTGGCGGTTTTCTATGTGGCGCTTGGGCTTCTGGAAGACACAGGCTATATGGCGCGCGCTGCCTATCTGACCGACAGGATCATGCACATGATGGGTCTGCATGGGAAAAGCTTCTTGCCGATTCTGCTGGGATTCGGCTGCAACGTGCCCGCTGTTCTCGGTACGCGCATCGTCGAGTCGAAGCAGGCCCGACTACATACGATTCTATTAGTGCCCTTTGTTCCCTGTAGCGCCCGCATGGCAGTGGTGGCCATACTGGCGCCTATCTTCTTTGGTTCCTCGGCATTCTTTGTAACCTGGGGGCTTGTGGGAGGCAACCTCGTAATCCTGGTTGTCCTCGGGCTCGTCCTCCATCGCTTCGCGTTCGAGGATGAGCATGTCGCCTTCATCATGGAGCTTCCTCTTTACCATCTGCCGAACACGAAGACTATCGGGATCTACGTATGGCAAAATCTTGTCGGTTTCTTGCGCAAAGCGGGATCAATCATACTGATCGCTTCCCTCATAGTCTGGACCTTCTCGTACTTCCCTACGGGAGACATCACCACAAGCTATCTCGGGATGTTCGGAAAATGGCTGCAGCCGGTCAGCCAGCTTATGGGGGTGCCCTGGCAAGTTTTTATTGCGCTGCTCACAAGCTTTGCGGCCAAGGAAAACACAATCGCGACTCTTTCGGTATTATATGGGAATATTTCGACCGTTTTGCCTTCGGTCGTATCCGTGGCCGCCGGACTCGGCTTGCTGGCCTTTCAGATGCTCTTTGTGCCCTGCGTCGGAACCATTGCGGCGATCCGTCAAGAAACGCGATCCATCAAATGGACTGTCTTCAGCGTGGTCCTCATGAACATACTGTCGTTCGCCGTTGGCACGTGTATCTACCAGGTTGGGAGGTTGCTCTGACATGTTACGAAAGCTCCTAGCGCTCATGGCAGGCGGCACCCCGATGGCCCTGACGGAGCTCGCCCAAGCACTGGGAGTGCGCCCGTCCGCGGTGGGCGCGATGTTGAGGCAATTGGCCGAGTTAGGGTATCTGCAAGATATCGCATGCCAGGACGATGTCGATAAAGCTGCTGGATGCGGTGGCTGTGCCGCGAGGAACGGATGCTCTGTGGGAACCCCGCAGCATCTCTGGACCCTAACCTCAAAGGGTCGGCGTGCAGCCCGGATGCCTGTCCCTCGCGAGAACCAGCCCAATATAAAAAACAAATCAACCAAGCCACGGTAAGCGTAAATTGGTGACCTTACAATCTCGAATGTTGGAAAAGTATTGCAGGTGATTTTAAAAATGCTTTGTTTTCAATATAGATGAGATTTGATGGGAAACACAGGGCTTGCCTGACGCAAGGAATCCATATAATCATGCCTCATGAGAAGAACTAAGTAGAGGAAGAATACGCCATGTGCGCCATACTCGGTATCTTCGATATCAAGACGGATGTAAAGGAACTGCGGACCCAGGCCCTGGAGATGAGCCGCACCATGAGGCACCGCGGTCCGGACTGGAGCGGTATATATGTCAACCCAAAGGCCATCCTGGCCCATGAGCGTCTGTCCATCGTGGACGTCAACAAAGGCGCTCAGCCTCTCTATAGCAAGGACGGCAAACTGGCCCTGGCGGTCAACGGCGAAATCTATAACCATCAGGATCTCAAGAAAACCCTCCGCGAACCTTACGAATTTCTGACCGAATCGGACTGTGAGATCATTCTGGCTCTGTACCGCCAGAAGGGCGTCGATTTCCTGGAAGACCTAAGCGGCATCTTCGCCTTTGCGCTTTACGACAGCGAAAAAGATGTATACCTGATCGGCCGCGATCACATCGGAATCTGCCCGCTCTATACCGGGTACGACCAGTATGGTAATTTCTATGTAGCCTCGGAAATGAAGGCCTTGATGAAGGCGTGCAACACGGTGGCTGAATTTCCTCCCGGCCACTACCACATAAGCAGCGACTCAGGACCAAAGCGATACTACCAGCGTGACTGGATGGAGTTCGAACACGTCAAGGGCAACCACAGCAGCCTCAAGGACCTTCGCTGGGCCCTGGAGGAAGCGGTGGAACGCCAGCTCATGTGCGACGTGCCCTACGGCGTGCTCCTCTCCGGTGGCCTGGATAGCTCGATCGTCGCCGCCGTGGCCAAAAAGTATTCGGCCAAACGTGTCGAGACGCACGGACTCAAGGATGCCTGGTGGCCGCAGCTGCATTCCTTCGCTATCGGCCTGGAAGGTTCACCGGATCTGGCGGCCGCCCAAAAGGTCGCCAACCACATCGACTCCGTCCACCACAACTTCACCTTCACCGTCCAGGAAGGCCTGGATGTGGTGCGCGACGTGATCTACCACATCGAAACCTATGACGTGACCACCATCCGGGCATCCACGCCCATGTACCTGATGGCACGTAAAATAAAGTCCATGGGTGTAAAGATGGTGCTCTCCGGCGAAGGCGCCGACGAGATCTTTGGTGGGTACCTCTATTTCCATAAAGCACCAAACGCGCGTGAATTTCATGAAGAGACGGTGCGCAAACTGTCCCTGCTCAGCAAATACGACTGTTTGCGCGCCAACAAATCCCTGGCGGCCTGGGGCGTGGAAGGCCGTGTGCCTTTCCTGGACAAGGAATTCCTGGACGTGGCTATGCGTCTCAATCCGGAAGACAAGATGTGCAAGGAAGGTCGGATGGAAAAGCATATCCTACGCAAGGCCTTTGAGGATTACCTGCCAAACGAGGTCGCCTGGCGCCAGAAGGAACAGTTCTCGGATGGCGTCGGCTACAGCTGGATCGACACCCTACGCGAGGTGGCCAACAAAGAAATCAGCGATGCGCAATTGGAAAACGCTCGCTTCCGCTTCCCCATCAATACCCCCAACACCAGAGGAGTCTTACTACTACCGCACCATGTTCGAGGAGTTTTTCCCCCTGGAGAGCGCGGCGCGCGCCGTACCCGAAGGACCGTCCGTGGCCTGCTCGACTCCCACGGCCATCAAATGGGACCAAGCCTTCGCCACCATGATCGACCCCTCCGGCCGGGCCGTCAAGGACGTGCATAAGGACAGCTATAAATAAATTTTCCAAACGTTCTTTGACTGATTCGTGGGCAAACAGTATGAATTGAAATTCCTTACGACGAAACTGTCTCTTATCAAAATTGATCCGCTTATATTATCGGCCAGTTGCGTGGTGATCAGGGTCTACTAGATTTACGATACCGAGAATCGGTGGACTTCACCACCAAACAAATCCGAGAGAAAAAACAAGTCAACCAAACCACGGTAAGCGTAAACTGGTGAACTCACAATCCTGGATGTTGGAAAAGATGAGCTTGAGGACTGAATAGGGAATGGCAACAAAAGTGGTGTGAACGAAACTATCTAGCAAGATTTTAATGTGGAGGAGGGTAGTGTAGGCGACATGAAAAATGATTTGTTTTAAATAAGCAATAGTTTTGATGGCGAACGACGGCTGGTCCTTAGCATAAGTTTTCGTACCAAAGCGGCTGGAGAGCCATACTATCTGATCTTAGGTTGTTTTCGAGGGCTGAAAACATCTCATAGATAATCTATAACTGCATCGATACGTTATAGACTTTGCTGCCGAAATGGAACCCAAATGCTTCAGGAGATGCTAAGACAAATCTGAATACTAATAAATTGTGCTTATTTTTCTTTATCTTATATGCGTTATTTTTGACAATATTAAGGCATTGTTTTTGCTATGTAACATTATTGAAAAAGTAGTTTTGGAGGGAGGCTATCATGCGCATGCCCTCTGGAATGACAGTTCGGCTCGCGATGTTATTTATCTTTCCATTGGTTACCCAATTAGTTGCCTGCAGAATCGGCAAAATTCAATCAAACCCCATTGGAGACTCGGATCCCTGTCAAGGGGTTACCTGCTCTGGTTATGGAACCTGTTCAGTAAGTGGCCAAACAGCCACCTGTCAGTGCAACAACGGCTACCACGCCCAGGGTTTGGACTGCGTAGCCGATGCCAATCCTTGTCAAGGAGTCACCTGTTCGGGGCACGGTACCTGCTCGGCAAGCGGCGGGACGGCAACGTGTCAATGTGATACCGGCTACCATGTTGTAGGACTTACCTGCGTGCAAAATTCAACCAGCGTCGACGTGACAGTTTCTGTGGACTCAAGCCAAGCGCGTCACACTATCTCTCCTTTTGTTTACGGTTATAACGGCGGGACCGTCGCCGAATCACCGCCAGGTGTAACCTGGCTGCGCCTGGGCGGCAATCGGTGGACCGCCTACAACTGGGAGACAAACTATTCCAACGCGGGTAGTGATTGGTATTATTCCAACGACACCTACATGGGTTCGCCAAGCGACGGCTTCGGATACGCGGCGACGCCATCGATAGCCGACGCCAAGGCCTATGGAATGGGCTTGTGCGTGACAATTCCGATACAGGGATGGGTCTCGAAAGACGCCAGCGGCAGCGTGAGCCTTACGAGTCCGTTTACCGATCATTTTTTGCAGAGCGCCTTGAAGAATGGATCGTATAGCCTCACTCCGGATACAACCGATAGCGTGGTATATCAGGATGAATTTGCGTATTTCCTCGCCTACAATTGGTCGGGTGCGAGTCTGCCGCTGCATCTGATGCTGGATAACGAGCCCGACCTCTGGTCGTCGACCCACGCGGAGATACAGCGCAGCGCGCTTACGTATGATGCCATGAAAACACAGTCCATCGAGTTCGCCGCCGCGATCAAAAAAGCCGTTCCCACCGCACTGATTTTCGGTCCGGTGAGTTATGGGTGGAACGGCTTCGTGAGCCTTCAAAACGCGCCGGACGCCGGCACCTATGGTGACTTTATCGAATACTACCTCAGTCAAATGGCAAGCGCTTCACAAAGCAAGCAGCAACGCCTGCTCGACTCGCTCGATCTCCATTGGTACAGCGAAGCTCAGGGTTGCGGCGTTCGGGTGATCAACGACGACAACAGCGACTGCGTGGTTGCGGCGCGCGTCCAATCGCCGCGCTCGCTGTGGGATTCGACCTACGTGGAGACCAGTTGGATTACCCAGGACTCGACCGGCGGCCAAGCGATTCGCCTGGTGCCTCGCATGCTCGACAAGATCAGCGCCAACTATCCGGGCACACTGCTTTCGTTGTCGGAGTATAACCATGGCGGCTCCGATCATATCTCGGGCGCGGTTGCCCAGGCCGACACACTCGGCATTTTCGGGCGCGAGGGCGTGTTCGCCGCATCGTTTTGGCCTTTGCTCAGCGACACGAGCTGGGCCTTCGGCGCCTGGCTGGCCTATCGTAATTATGATGGCGCCGGCCATTCGTTTGGCGACACTTCTATCTATGCGTCAAGCAGCGACATTGACCATCTGTCGGCCTTTGCCAGCGTTGACACATCCGACGATCCCAACCGAGTGGTCATCGTACTGGTTCACCGGCCGACCCTGGGGCAAAACGGCGGCCTGGATCTCGCGTCGCGCACCGTTCAGATAGTGCTCAACCACCCAACCTCGCTCACCCACGGCCGCATGTGGCAACTGACCGTCGGATCTCCGGTACAAAATGGAGCGGCCCAGCCGCAACGACTTGCAGACATTGTGGTAAGCGGCAACAATCTGACGCTCACGCTGCCGGCGGAGAGTGTGACGACGCTGGAGCTGACTCCCTAGATGCGCTGTTAGTCTGAAACCCTTTAGTGGAACGAATGGATGTCGAGCGGAAAATTACCCCGGAGCTAATCATGAGGTGTATTTTTTTGTTGAGTATCATGGTAGAAATAGCGCTGATTGGTATTCTGGGAGGATGTGGAAAAACTAATTCTACCAGCAATGGTGGTACGGGTTCAAACGGGTCTGGTAACCTGACCGCCTGCGAACAGGCAGCGCAGGAATGGGGTCAAATTTGGACAGTGAAAAACGAGCAAACCGGACTTACCGCCGGCGACACCCCTAGCAATGACCTGATGGATGTTTGGGGTAGTGGACCAGAAGACATTTATGTAGTTGGTTTCAATGGTAATATTTTACATTTCGATGGCAACGCCTGGACGAATATGAACTCGGGTACTTCTGAGAACCTTTACGGGGTTTGGGGCTACGTGCTTAAAGATACAAACGGCGCCATAGTGCGGCAAGATGTGTTCGTGGTCGGCGAGAATGGAGTAATTCTCCGTTTCAATGGGACAACCTGGCAGAGCCAGCTGGTGTTTTTCACCGATCCGGCCAATGATAATAGTGAGAGCGCTGTCACCGACGATATTTATGACATATGGGGCATTCCTCCCACCGACGTAACCAGCGAACCAACGGTGATAGCGGTCGGCGCCAATGGTCTCATCGTAGCCTACGATAACACCAAAAACACTTTCGAAGAAATGCGTCAGCAGGTGACGATGGAACACACTCCTCCTAATCCACCCACCACCGAATACCTTCGCTGGACCCCTGACCAGCTCAATGGAGTATTTGGCGTGAGTGTCAGCGACTTTGTGGCTGTGGGTGACATCGGTACGATCATGAGCATTGACGGTGCGGGCCTGAGCGCTACAAGCGTGGTCGTTCCAGGCTTAACCACTGACCTGAAGGGGATATGGGGTCAGTCGGGTGATGATCTTTATGCGGTCGGCAACGGGGGCACGGTCGTAAATCGGAGATCAGGAAGTTGGAGTATTCTCAATCTCGATTTGCCCCCGACCTATCTACGCTCGAGTTGGAGCTTTTCCCAAGAAAAGTGCGGAGATATTCCTGTCGGTGGGACCGAGGCCGATCGTCCAACCACCTCGTGGCGAATATATGTTGGTTGGGACGGCACGCTGTATTTTGATCACGATAATTTGCTGTGTCCGTTAGGTGATATCACCTCCAACCGACTAGAAGCTGTTTGGGGCACTACTCCGCGTTCGTTATCGGATCGCACGACCACGACCACCGACGCGAACGGTGCTACGGTCACCACCTGGGTTTGCGATCCGGTTGATATTCTGATCGCCGGCGTCGACGGCACCCTTATTCGCCTCTCAGATCAAGC
Organism: uncultured delta proteobacterium; assembly: GCA_963754925.1. GTDB lineage: Bacteria > Myxococcota > B64-G9 > B64-G9 > B64-G9 > CAVWHX01. The sequence goes on along the minus strand of CAVWHX010000007.1, from coordinate 142,142 downwards.
GGGGCGATAAGATACTTACCCACCTGGGTGAGCCTACGAGCCTACCGAGCCACTGCGGATCTGCTCTACGCGAGATCCACCACAGCATGACCAATTCAGCGACGAAGCCTAATGGCCAGCGACTCCCTATGTGGGTAGATTTGTTTGATCAGGGTGTTACTAACTAATAAGCAACGGCCTTCTAAGCCGTGGGCAGCAGGTTCGAATCCTGCCAGGCGCGTTTCTTCAATTTTCATGAGTGCTCGCAAGGCGTTGAAACACAAAGCAGAGAGGACTCTCTATTTGCTTTTGGCATTTCATCGAACGGTTCAGTAGTACTCAATAATACCGCAAACTTTGGAACCGAGTGGGCACAAAAGTGGGCACAGTTTGTGGTCAGCTTCGTTAGGATTCAGTTATTGAATTCGACCGAGGTCGACAATATCCTTGACGGGGAGTGAAGCAGCTTGGTACATCTGTCGGCAATTGACAAGGATCGGGATGTGACAGGAGCAAGAGACGTGGTCTTGTGAGGGTGCTCAATGGGAAAAAGAGGTTTTGAAATTCCTATCCTTAACCTCTAGCTCCTTCGGGTTCCCGGGAGGGACCGCAGAATTGCCCTACCGGCAGCGAGAGCCTAGATTTGCGGCGAAGCCGCGTCAGACGGGAGGCTGAACATGACGACGACAGGCGAGCTGGGGACGACGAGCAGTGCCTGGGTGAGAGCCCACGGGGCAGCTACGAAGGAGCCGCTAGCGAGCACTCCGCAAGACGTCAAGGCTGCGTTCGAGCGCCTTCGCGCCAACCGCTGGAAGATGGCGCAGACCACCGCGGCCGCGCGTGTCGACCGCATTCGCCGCCTGCGCGATGCGCTTATCGCACGGCGCGGCGAGCTGTGCCAAGCCGTCTACGACGACTACAAGAAGAACGCGGCCGAGGTCGAGCTCACCGAGGTCTTCCCGGTGGTCTCCGAGGCCAATCACGCCATCCGCCACCTCTCGAAATGGATGAAGCCCCTGCGCGTCGGTACGCCGCTCGCGCTCTTCGGCACCCATAGCTTCGTGCGCTACGAGGCCAAGGGCGTGGTCCTCATCCTCGCGCCCTGGAACTACCCGTTCTCGCTCCTCGTCATTCCGCTCCTCGCCGCCATCTCGGCGGGCAACGTCGTTGCGGTGCGGCCGTCGAGCAAGGTGCCGCACACGTCGCATTTCATTGCGAGCTTTTTGAGCGAGCTCTTCCCGCCCGACGAGGTCGTCGTGTTCGAGGGCGACCACGCGGTCTCCGACGCTCTGCTCGATCTGCCCTTCGACCACGTGTTTTTCACGGGCAGCCCCAAGGTTGGCAAGAAGATCATGGCCGCGGCGGCTCAAAACCTCGCCTCGGTCACCCTCGAGCTCGGCGGCAAGTCGCCGGCCATCATCGATTGCTCGGCCGACATCCCCAAGACCGCCGAGCGCGTCTTGTGGGCGAAGTTCGTCAACGCCGGGCAGACCTGCGTGGCTCCGGACTACGTGCTCGTTCACGAGAGCAAGCTCGACGAGTTCGTGAAGGAGTCACAGCGCATCCTTAACGAGCGCTACGGCAAGAGCGAGATCGACCGGCAAGCGAGCACGAGCTTCTGCCGCCTGGTGAGCGATGACCATCGCCACGGGCTCGCCAAGATCCTCGACGCGGCGATCGCCGCCGGCGCCAAGTTGGCGACGGGCGGCACGTCGACGCCCGCTGAGCGCTACATGGCGCCGACCCTGCTCACCGGTGTCACGCCGGCGAATCCCATCATGGAGGAAGAGATCTTCGGGCCCATCCTGCCGATCATGACCTTCCGCGATATTCACGAGGCCGTCGACGCCGTGCGCGGCAAGCCTAAGCCGCTCGCCCTCTACATGTTCGCCGAAGACAAGACGGCAGTGCGCACCGTCCTCGAAGGCACGACCTCCGGGGGCACTTGTATCAACACAGCAATGATCCACCTCGGCAACGGCAACCTCCCATTCGGCGGCATCGGCAACAGCGGCATGGGCAACTACCACGGCATCTACGGCTTCCGCACCTGCTCGCACGAGCGCGCCGTGTTGCGCCAGAGCCTGCCCGACACGCTCAAGATGTTCTACCCGCCGTACACGGCGAAGGTGCTGAAGCTCATCCGCACCGCCATTCGCTTCCTGTCGTAGGCGACGCTCAGAACACAATCTAGGTACCTAGGTACCTGTCCCTCGCCAAACCAAATCTGAGAGAAAAACAAATCAGCCAAACCACGGTAAGCGTATAACCAGGTGAACTCACAATCCCGGATGTTGGAAAAGATGAGATTGAAGACTGGATAGGTCATGGCGACATTGTGGTGCGAGCGAGAACGATCCGGCAAGATTTCATTGGGGAGTAGGGTAGTGCAGGTGATATGGAAAATGCTTTGTTTTCAATGCGGATGAGCTTTGACGAACGACAACGGGATCCAGCAAGGGGCTTCTGCAATCTGTTCAAGATCCGCTTGGGAGAACCGAAAGCTTTGACTACGATGCCGCCGGTCGGGTGACGTCCCAAACCTTACCCGACGGAAGGGCAATGGGACTCATCTATGACAACAATGGCAACGTTGTTTCCGTAACTCCTCCAAGTAGGCCGGCACACTGGCTCTTATCCAATGCCGTTAATCAGGTCTTCGTCTACTTTCCACCTAATCCTCCGAGTACCGGCCTGACGCAATACGTCTACAACGCGGATCATCAGCTTACGCAAGTTCTTCGGCCCGATTCGCAGCAGGTGAATTTTAGCTACGGTTCAACCGGTAAGCTCAGTGGCATTTCCACTCCCACTGGGAATATAGGATATTGGTATAACTCCAGCACCGGCAAACTGGCTTTAGTCACCGGCCCAGATGCCTACGCAGGAATGTTGGTATATACTTATGATGGTTTTCTGCCGACAACCGAAACCTGGGCGGGTGGCGCGGTAATGGGCAGCGTAAGCTGGACATACGATGATAACTTTCGAGTTGCAACCGAGACGGTGGCGAATTCGACCGAGGCCATGACCTACGACGCTGACGGATTATTGACCGGCGCGGGATCTCTTTCCATCAGCCGAAATCAATCCACTGGTTTGGTCGCGACCACTCTATTGGATTCGGTCGGCACCTCCATCACCTACGACAACTTTGGCGAGCCCGCGTTGCTGCACGCCGCATTCGGAAGCAATACGGTGGATTTGGGATTCGTCCAGGACCAGCTTGGCCGAATAACCCAAAAGACCGAAACCATCAACAGTGCTGCAACCACCTACAACTACCAGTATGACCTTGCGGGCCGTTTGACCGACGTGTGCGTCAATGGTCTTCGCCAGAGTCATTACGAATACGACGGAAACTCCAACCGAACATTACGGCGTCAGTGCGCTGCCGGTATTCAATGCCAACCTTCAACGCCATGTCTGATCGGAACGGACGCCACCGGAACCTATGACAACCAAGATCGGATGACCGCATATGGAAATACCACGTACCAATATACGGCCAATGGAGAGTTACTGAGTGAAACCGCTAACAATCAGACGACAAATTATCAATACGATGTGCTCGGGAATCTGCGTTCGGTTACGTTGCCGAATGGTAACCAAATCAACTATGTGATTGACGGGCGAAATCGTAGGATCGGTAAGAAGGTCAACGGTACGCTGACGCAAGGATTCTTGTATGATGGACAATTACGAATTGTCGCTGAACTGAACGGAAGCGGTAATTTGAAAAGTCGCTTCGTGTACGGAACCAGAGCGAACGTCCCAGAGTATATGATCCAAGGAGGCCAGAACTATCGCATCATCACCGACCACCTGGGCAGTCCGCGCTTCGTTGTAAACACAAGCACCGGAGCGATTGCACAGCAGATGAATTACGACGAGTTCGGGAATGTCACCTCCGACTCCAACCCCGGGTTCCAGCCATTTGGGTTCGCGGGTGGGTTGTATGATAGGGATACGGTATTAGTCAGGTTCGGGGCAAGGGACTATGATCCGGTGACGGGAAGATGGACGGCGAAGGATCCGATAGGATTCAGTGGTGGTGATACGAATTTGTTTGGGTACGTGCTGAATGATCCAGTCAATCTGATCGACAACAATGGGCTAGAAACTGGAAGTGTTACAATGGCAGGTAAATGGGGAGATACGAGCAATATCCCTATAACCGAAGAGGAGCTGATCGGTTGGGCAATTTTTGGTGCGACAATAACTGGATTAACCGTCGCACCTGAAATTATTGCAGCACTCGCACCTTTTTGGGACGAGATAAAAGAAAACGTTATTAGATTTGATCTTACAGGCTCTTGGGGACCAAATCAAAGTTGCTCAGGACCTCATTTTCACTTCGATCCTACTACATCGGGTCGTCTTATGGTACACCATCTTCCGCAAGAGTCATACCAGTGGTTAAGACATCTTATATCCATCATCTCAGATTGGTTTTAATAACTATGGAGTATTGAATGCTAGCGCAAGTTGTCTACGAAGAAAGACGGCTAAAAGAACACACTAAAATTGACCAAGGTCCAGGGTATTTTGTGGTCAAGGATTATCTCAATATTATGCTGCGCAACAATCAACAATTTAAGGTGTTCTTTTTTGAATGGAATCGTGAATCCAAGGATGTCTCGGTTATTCGTCGAACTATTGATCTCGTAAAAGGAGATCATGGTAACGGGTTCTACCGTCTGAACTGCATAGAGAGCAGCGTTGACCATGACATAGTCAACAAAGCAATACGCGCCACATATGGTGATACAATCACATTAATTCTTTGCACAGACACAACACACATCTCAATTTTTGAGAAGTATTTCGATTTAGTAAGCAGACGAGAGACTACGCTATCGAATTTATTTCTATCTCTTCAAATGGAGCCTCGAACAGAAGTTACTGGCCAGACAGGGGATGTTCTGATTCTTGTCTTTCACGATGGCGAAACGGTTTACATCGTAAGAGATAAAAACAACGCTGTGCCGGTCAGATAATTGATAAAGCCATTGTTTCCCAGAATCTACGCGGTTCTGGTCTCCGTCTAAATGGAACCGATGCGTGGCTTGACATTGCTAATTGGTTGGATAAATACGATGTAGCGGACTGGGCACTTGGTATAGGCATGACGTCTGCGCTTAGTGGGGCAGTTATTTTAGAGATGCCTGCGATCATTGCAGCAATTACAGCAGGCGCGCCTTTCTTGGTTAGTAAGTGTGGTGGTACAAACAGTCTCTAGCCATCACCAAATTCTGGTAGACAAATAATTAACGGTATCGAATACTCAGTAGAAGCTTTTACAAGAATGCAGCCAGTGATATTTGGTGGACGAAGTGTTCCTCCTTCAGCTGTTCAAAATGCAATTCAGTTTGGAACGGAAACAGCAGGTAATTTACCAGATACTCTTGTTTATACATTTGAGAATTTACAAGTAGTTACAAATGCAGCTGTTAATGTTGTAATAACCGTCATCAAGACAGGACATTAGACATGCATATGTTGGGAACAGATCATCAAACCCGTTTAATTAGATCAATGATTTATTCTATCAGTGAATACCGCAAAGGAAATCTATCATTTAGACGTTTAGTATATGAGCTTGAGTCGTCTCTTGATGCTGGTGATATTAAAGACCAGAAGTTCATACACTCTTGGTATTCACGTTAGACGCCACTTGAGATTAGACGTACAACAATAGGCGACGATGTCTCATATGAAGAAGCTTCTTCCGAGATTTTAGAGATGGAGAGATTTCTTATATCTGTCTTAGGTGAGAACGCATCTGATCCTTCAATTGACGAATAATATATTCATGGGTACAAGTATTAAATGGTATTATTCAAGATGCAGGACTTAACCTACCCGGGAGGTTCAGATGAGCATTCAACAAGCAATCGCTGCAGATCGTAGTGGAAACGACATCGAGGCTTCCCAGTTTTACGACGAGGTCATTCAGGAGCCTGATCCACCAATTGAGGCTGTCACTAACCTAGCTTGCCTTTATTTTAGGATCGATGACTATGGATATGAGTCCGCAAAGAATCTTGATGCCAGCTTTGTTAAAAGATCAAGCACAAGAATGTATGAACTATTAAAAGTGGGCAAGAACCAAATACCCTGATGTCACCGAGGTCGAGTTCTGGGACAGGTACATTCGATACATTAAGTTGGGCATTCCGTTTCCAGTGTCCGATTGTGAGATAATGCTGGATAGAGAACCCTCTTGTCTGGTTCCTTCATTTTACATCTTTATGCAACGGGACGGAATTAGGGCGAAAGACAAAGCCATTGCACTGCTTGAACAATATAAAAATGTTGGTACCGCTAAAGCCAAATATATAGTATCGGTAATAGAATCTTCGATGCGCCGCTATTTAAGAGGCAATGAGCCAAGCGACCCAGACGAGATCAAACGGATAAATGCGATTCTCAAAGAATTAAAAAAAGAGTAGGGTGCCCCCCCCCTCCCAGCGAATCGTATTATTAATGAGGGGCATATAGATCTCTGGCGTTTTGGAAAGTAGAAATTATGACCTCTAAATATGAAAAAGAGATCACCAGCTTTCAGAAAAAGTGCCTTGAGTTTATCAATGAAGTATTGGCACGATTATCAATCCAAATGGACAAATTGGATTTGATACAAGAAAATAATACGAGTTACTATAAGAAAAATACTTTTATTATAAAGGGAGTATTGGTCTTCTAACATTCTATATTTATGACGTTGAAGCAGAGTGGTCGTATGGCGACAGGCATCACATTTTTGAACGATATGATTATGACAACCAGAATGCATTACTTGATGCTTTTATTAGTGAAGTATCTACAATCCTTCAAACTGGGAAACCGCCGGCAATCAGACGACAAATTATCAATACGATGTGCTCGGGAATCTGCGTTCGGTTACGTTGCCGAATGGTAACCAAATCAACTATGTGATTGACGGGCGAAATCGTAGGATCGGTAAGAAGGTCAACGGTACGCTGACGCAAGGATTCTTGTATGATGGACAATTACGAATTGTCGCTGAACTGAACGGAAGCGGTAATTTAAAAAGTCGCTTCGTGTACGGAACCAGAGCGAACGTCCCAGAGTATATGATCCAAGGAGGCCAGAACTATCGCATCATCACCGACCACCTGGGCAGTCCGCGCTTCGTTGTAAACACAAGCACCGGAGCGATTGCACAGCAGATGAATTACGACGAGTTCGGCAATGTCACTTCCGACTCCAACCCCGGGTTCCAACCGTTTGGGTTCGCGGGTGGGTTGTATGATAGAGATACCGGCCTAGTCCGATTTGGGGCACGGGATTACGACCCATCGACAGGAAGATGGACGGTGAAGGATCCGATAGGATTCAGTGGTGGTGATACGAATTTGTTTGGGTACGTGCTGAATGATCCAGTCAATCTGATCGACAACAATGGGCTAGAAACTGGAAGTGTTACAATGGCAGGTAAATGGGGAGATACGAGCAATATCCCTATAACCGAAGAGGAGCTGATCGGTTGGGCAATTTTTGGTGCAACAGTGACCGGATTAGCGTTAGGACCAGAAATAGTGGCTGCAGGAAGCTGGGTTGGAGAATTGTTTCGGCGAGGTGCTTGTTATGCTGATTCGATAAACTTTCGGATTGCTTTACATGAGGCTCACCATACATTTGGATCATTCGGCAATCTTTCGCATATTCAAATTATAATATGGCAGTCTGGTGTAAAGGGTAGTGATATCATATTAAGTATTCTATTGCCCTGGAGGTAAAATGTTTCAAAATGAGGAGAACAAGATATTAGAGGAGCAAATAGTCATATTGAGAAATAAATCGTACAAAGAACTATGTACATATTTGAATCGCAAGAACAATGTTATTGATGCAATCGGTGATTCTGGTAAAAAATTTAATGTAGAAATAAATGTATTTTTTGACAGCAAGTCATCAAAGAATATTCGCGTCATTGTAGCAGTAGATGATGGTGGGTTGCGCAGCGTCATACCTAGATCGTCCGATTTTATTATGTCACCTGATGGTAATTTTATTGGCGAATAGCTTAATCTTTGTCATAACTACATTGGTTAGTTTGATACGGAGATATGGACGTGGTCACCTTGACGCTCCATTGGGATAAAGGCCTAACCGTCGCGTGAGGATGAAGTAAATTCAAATGCGTGCGTTTTCACCGTATAATTATTTTGCCTATTTCGCTGATTCCAATTATTTCAAGTCAGCTAGATATTTTTTATGGCCTTGATTATATTTGCATGCAAACCGAAAAATACGTCCGACCTTTGCGGCACCTAACGAAAGTGAATGTACCGGAATATATGATTCAAGGTGGCCAGAACTATCGCATCATCGCCGACCACCTGGGCAGTCCGCGATTCGTTGTAAACTCAAGCACCGGAGCAATCGTTCATCAGATGAACTACGACGAGTTCGGGAACGTCGCCAACGACACCTACCCCGGCTTCCAGCCCTTCGGGTTCGCGGGAGGGTTGTACGATAGAGATACCGGGATCGTTCGATTCGGGGCGAGGGACTATGACCCAGTTGCCGGAAGGTGGACGGCGAAGGATCCGATAAGATTCAGGGGCGGAGATGTGAATCTGTATGGGTACGTCTTCAATGATCCTGTTGCATTTATTGACATTGATGGGCTAAAAGTCACATTTACAGGTGATGTACCAACAGTAACTGCTTTGCAACAAGCATATAATAAGGTAAAAACAACCAAACGTGGCGCTAGTCTTTGTAAAACCCTGGAAGATTCGAGTACCACATATAATATAACTGGCACTACAGATGATGCTTATTTCGATCCTAGTACAAATACTGTTGTTGTTGACCCCAATTTCCATCCTGTTGTTCAAACTACAAACGGTCCACTCCCTGCGTCAACACCATCTATTCTTGGTCACGAAATTGGACATGCAGCTACTGGTGTCGGAGATACCGGGCCTAATAATATGGATAATGTTAATCAAAATGAGAATCCTATCAGACAGGGGCTAGGATGACCTGCCCCCCAAAAACTGGACCATTTTCAATGAGAGTTCCTTCGGCTAGAATGCCGGAAAGGAGCTTGCTCAATGAAAGGGAAACGGTTTTCTGAGGATAAGATCATCGGGATATTGAAAGAAGCCGAAGCGGGGGTGAAGCTGTCTGATCTCTGTCGCACACATGGCTTCTGCGAACAAACGTACTACCGTTGGAAATCCAAGTACGGCGGGATGGACGTCAGCGAGGCGCGGCGGCTGAAGCAGCTTGAGGAAGAAAACCGAAGGCTGAAGCGTGCCGTGGCCGATCTCACTCTCGACAACCAGATCTTGAGGGATATCAACTCAAGAAAATGGTGAAGCCCGCAGCGCGAAAGCAGGCCGTTGTGCATGCCCGCGAGGAATTTGGGGTGAGCGAACGACGCGCCTGCGGGCTGATGAGGATCGGGCGATCGAGCTTTCGGTACCGTTCGGTAGGCCAACTGTATCCGCAGTTGCGGGAGCGTCTTTTAGAGCTTGCGGCGCAGCGGGTACGCTTCGGATATCGACGGTTGCAGGTGTTATTGCGGCGGGAAGGGTATGTGGTGAATCACAAGCGGGTGTATCGGCTGTATCGGCAAGAGGGATTGAGCGTGAGGAAGAAGCAGCGCAAGAGATACCGGAGCATCGCGCGGCAGCCGCTGCGTCTTCCGGAAGGACTCAACGAGCGATGGTCGATGGATTTTCTATCTGATTGTCTCTCAGATGGGCGACGGTTGAAGGTGTTGAGCGTGCTGGATGAATTCAGTCGAGAGAGTCTTGCCTTACCCGTAGACACGTCCATTTCCGGCAGCCGGGTGGCCAGGATTTTGGACGATATTGCCGCTGAACGGGGTAGGTATCCCGAAGCGATGGTGACGGATAACGGTCCGGAGTTCACGAGTCGTGCGCTGGACCTCTGGGCGTACCGGCATGGGGTGCAGTTGCATTTTATCGAGCCGGGCAAGCCGGTGCAGAATGCCTTGATCGAAAGCTTCAACGGCAAATTTCGAGATGAATGTCTCAATCAACATTGGTTTATAAATCTACAAGATGCTCGTAATAAAATCGAATCATGGCGGATGGATTACAATCATGTGCGGCCGCACAGTTCGCTGGGACAGGAGACACCGGCGGAGTTCGCGCGACAGTTTTCAGAGCTTCGGTCGCCTCCGGCTCCCTTCGCTCTGAAAACTGGTGTTGCTATGGATAAAGGAACGATGGTTAACCATGAACAACTCTCATAGAGAGTGGTCCTATGAACGGGGGCACGTCAAGGAGAGCCTTCAAGGACTCAATATTAGTGGAACTTGGATACAGAAGGAGATTTATTTTGTTCAAAAAAATGTTTGCTTCTATTATTATGTTTGTATTGATAAGTTTCTCGGAATGTGCTCTGGGGGAGGAACTTATGAAAATTTACTACATTCCTTTTAGGAACCAAACATATCTTCCTGTCACTGTTGAAAATATAGAAGAAAAATCTTTATATACTTTCAATGTGCCGGCGCATTCAGATCTAGCTATTGAACTAACAAAATTATTGAATTCTGACATTCCCGGAGTATTTGATTATTATCGCGTCAGATTAAAAATGGTAAAAGGAAATACGAGTTATTATGTTGACACAAAAGGAAATATTATTAATATTTCAAACAAAATATCAAAAACTAATGTAGAAGATTTGAAAAGCGTTCTAAATAAGATGATTACTAAGTACCAAGTAAAGCGAACCCATTAGAATCAGTGCATCGGCCCACAGGTCGTCGATAAGCGGCTTGACCAACGTGGCAAGCGCCGTGTGCCATGTGCACACGGTTGAACGCGGCAGTTCGAGACCTTCGCGGCCGTAGATTCTCTCCAACCGGTGCAACGGCAAATGGTCCTGCCAGCGCCGGACGATGGTGTCGGTCAAAAGCCCCGGTCCCGCCATCCCGCGCTCGATCGGCAGCTCCGGCGGCGGCGCTTGCCGGGCGGGCCCCACCTGCATCAACCGAGAACCCTTGGAAGTTGCCAACCAGTTTACGAAGCTAATCAGCCCACCTCAGCCGGGAAGCGGCGTCAACAGGTAGATGTGACACCACCTGAGGAAAGTAAGTCGTCGTCCTGAACCAGGCCTCAAGGTCAACGGGTAGGAGCAAGAGGATGCTTGGGTCAAGGCCTTCATCCTCCAAGAGTTGTGCGGGTGTTTTAGCGCTCTTGGAGTAGTTGGGTCTGGCGAAGTTCCACCAGTGTTGGTAGATAGAGACCTTCTGGAAGAAGTCCTGTCTGGATGTAAATGGTTCGAGATCAAAGAACTCCTGTTCAATGGATGCATGGGAACTCTCGACATCGGCGTGGGCGTTTGGGGTGGCAGGGGGCAGGAAGCGGTGGATGATCCCGGCCTGCTGGATTTTGGCATGGAAGCCTCGTTCCCGCTCGTTCTTGTCATGGCCACCATATTCGACGCCGTTGTCGGTGGACAAGATAGCACGGCGGAGGTTGACGAGATGCTTTTTCAGGTGGGTCAGCAAGCGCCGGGAGGTCATGGTGGCGTAGGTGGTGGAGAGCTCGTCGGCGTAAGAGATAAAGAGAGCACCGCTTTTGACATCACGGTGGGTGTACTGGTGTTTGGGGAGGCCGAGTTTCTTCATCTGCGGCCAGTAGGCGGGGATATCGAAGAGGGGTTTCATATCGGCCTGGAGGCGTTGGAAGCATCTGTATTTAGCTTTGATAGCCCGCAGGTCGTTTTTGCGCTGACGCTTTTTGCGACGGCGGCCCGATAAGCCTTGCTGGCGCAGGATGCGAGCGATGGCGCCAGAGGAAGCAGTGATTCCAAACAGGTCGCGCAGGCGGCGCGGTCCGAAGCAGGGAACCTTCTTGCGTGCGTTGAGGATCTTCGCTTCTTGGTACCGGGAAGTCTTGTGGGGGCAGGTCTTGGGTCTCCGGGAGCGGTCCTGGAGTGAGGTACGACCGCCGGCGTCAAAGCGGGCACGCCATCGCCGTACGGTGTTGGGGGTGGTAGCAAAGGCACGCGCAGCGGGGCGTATGCCGTGGGTCGTGGCGTACTGCACCAACTGAAGGCGAAGCGAATATTTATGGTCTTTCGTGGTGGTCATGGCGTAATAACTAAATGGGGTCAGGGCCGTACCTCCTTGTGATGAAAGTCTTCGCAAACCTTCATTCAAGAGGATTTTGGTCCTGACCTCATCTCCTTTTTTGTTGCCGCGGCTTCCTTGGGGGGCTAGCCCCCCAAGGAAGCTTTCCCTTCAACATTGCCAATCCCTTGCTCCCCATGCTCCTGAGAGCAGAAAGAGGTGGTGTCAGATCTACCTGGGCTTGCCCAACCTCAGCCGGGAAGTTCATTGACAAACAATTTATTGAGGGATTAAAATAACCTCATGAATGGAAATGAGATCATCTTCATAGTCGAAGAGGCACTAGCCCGATCTTCTCACAGGTCATTTCGTTTCGAAGTATAAAGCGTCGGATTTGAATATTGACGAGCGAACCAGCCGATTATGGAATGAAGTGGCAGGTAAATTTCAACATCACACATAAGAAACACGGCAAAATAAATCAGCGATGGTCTACAGGTGACACGTTCGGCTGTTCCGAACACACTTCACCCGAGAACTTCCGGTTGATCTCAGTCCGTACGACGTTACAGGCATCAGGCCCGCAGGGGATAGCGGTATCCAAGGTTTTGCATCACGTTCAAAAACAGCCTGTCCCTCGCCAACCCAACTCCAAGAGAAAAAACAAGTCAACCAAACCACGGCAAGCTTGAATTAGTGAACTCACAATCCTGGATGTTGGAAAAGATGAGCTTGAAGACTGAATAAATCATAACGACATAATGGCGCGAGCGAAACTATCTGGTAAGATTTCAATGTGGAGTAGGGTATAGTGCAGGCGGCATAAAAATACTTATTTATCAATAATGACGAGTTTTGGCGAATGACAGCCCTTGCTCAGCCCATTTCATATAAGTATTTCACTGAGGCGAAATATTTTCATTGACATAAGAAGTTGAATAAGGTTCATTGTCAATTCCAAGATATAGAGTCAGTTTTTTGGGAAATGAAGACATAGGAGTTTTCTGCCATGTGTGGTTGCCTTATTTTTTGGGGGATATTTCTTATCACATTTTTTCATGAGGAGGTGCTCTATGGGAACTTGGAAATTATCGCTGATTGTGCTGGTTTCTTTCGTTGCTGCATCCTGTGATATCACCGATCTTTTGGGAGGTGGTAATGGGCAAGGTTCCACCACCGATCTTTCGGGAACGGTGCCGACGGTCGCAGAGATTCCCTACTCGAGCGGTTCGCACGGCCATCCTTACAACGCTGTACCGACCGCGCAAGTTTATTCGGGCCCGGGCGGTTCCTCCCCGGTGTTTGATCTCAACGCGCTCGGATATGCGGAAAAAGAGTTTATGATCTCGGGCACTACCAACATCTATAGTGCATCGGGCGTATGGGATACCGATGGTCTTTGGAATGTCTCGGTTGCGCAGTCGAACGTGCCGTACGTTACGCGTATCATCGTTCGTTACCCAACCAATCCAGCCAAATTCAACGGCACAGTGGTTTTCGAGTGGCTCAATGAGATAACGTATTCCTCCACTTCTCCAGACTGGGCGGAATCCCGTGATTTCTTCTTCCGGGAAGGCTACGCCTACGTGGGCGTCACGGCACAAAATCTCAGCGCCGGTGCGAATTTCCTAAAATGGTGGGATCCAGCCCGCTATGGCGCGCTCTCCATTAGTTCAGACGGACAATCCTTCGACATCTTCACCCAGGCTGCCAAGGCCGTCAAGGCTCAATCGGCGACCATCCTGGGCGGACTCACGCCGAAGAAGCTGCTTGGGTGCGGTGATTCTGCGTCAGCCATTCGACTGACCACCTACGTCAACGCGATTCATCCCCGCGCTCGCGTCTATGACGGCTTCCTCCTCCACGGCCGGGCTAGCACCGAGGCGCCAATCGGTGACGGCCTCGCAAACGTTTCCCCGATCGCCCAGATTCGCACGGACAACACTACCCCAGTGCTTCAACTTGAGGCCGAAGGAGACCTGGTCGAGCTGCTCTTCTCGTGGGGCAGGCAGCCGGATAACAATTACCTGCGCACCTGGGAGATGGCGGGCGGGGCGCACATCGATTTGCAAGAAGGCATTTATGAGGTCACCGTAGCCTATCGAGATCTGCAATGGCCACCGCCGGCGTGCATGTTTGGCGTGCTCTCGGACTTCGGCGGCGGATTGGCAGACAGCCTGCCAAATTACCGGATTGAAAACGCCGCCTTCGCGGCCCTCAATACGTGGGTTAATACCGGCACGCCTGCGCCGACGGCAAATCCAATCCTAACGCTGCCGCTCTTCAATATCATAGAGTACGACCAGTACGGCAACGCCGAGGGCGGGGTCCGTCTACCCGAAATGGATGTGCCGATAAAAACTTACACCTACTGGAACTTATCCACGTACGTCGGCGATGTCAGTGTCTCCAGCATTCTGAGTTCAGTCGGCAACGTTCTGACGTTGCTCACCGGCAATGGAACACCCAGCTGGCCGCTCAGTTCAACGACCTGGGCCAATCGTGCATTAGGTATCTGCCTACTCGAAGGTTTCGACACGCCATTTAGTTCAGCCACGTTGAACAGTCTGTACTCTTCGCATGCCGATTACGTGAACAAATACACGGCGGCGGCCCAGAAGCTTCTCAATGCCGGCTTCCTGTTGCAAGCGGACTACAATGATGAAATAGCCGAAGCCCAGGCAGCTGCCGTCCCCTGATAACTACCTTCGTGAGTCTTCTCTTTCTCATTGAGCCATTCGAGCCAGCATCGCCAGCGGGTCACGCATCGATCTATCACTGTGCCTCGCCAAAAATTGATCCATGAGGGCAACCGAGCATTCTAAGGCAAGATCAGAACCCCAAAAGCATCTCGTGATCCAAACTTCTTGATAATAACGAGCTGGTCGTGCTGGCTTTCTGGGAGGAGACGAACAGAAAAATTAGATCGAATATAGACGTATTCAATTAAAAAGACCTATCTAAGTCATAACCAGCCAATCCAAACCTAAGCGGCCTCTGCCCATTCATATTTGTGATGCAGTCCACCGACTCTTGGTAACGCAATCACCCGTGCATTCGATGACGGACGTGATGTTACCGGCCGCTTGTCGGGAGAATCTTTTTCGAGAGTAAGATGGCAACGGTCTGTATTGTAATAAGTGACATAATCTCGAAGAAGCCTGTGTAAGTGAACCTGGTTCAACACAACAACGTGATCCAGTAGCTCTCGCCGTACCGATAAGACCCACCGTTCCGCGACTCCATTTTGCCAAGGTGACTTCCAGGCAATTCTTACCGGCTTTATATTCATTGCTTTGAGCGCGTTGAAAACGGAGAATCCAAACTTGCTGTCTCGGTCAAGTATCAGATATTTTGGAGCCATCTCGAAAGGAAAAGCGTTTCTGAGTTGCTGAACAACCCATTCTGAACAGGGATGGGTTGTAACAGCGAACCGGGTGATCTGTCGTCTCGCATGCATGATGATGAAGAACACATAGAGCACGCTGAACGTGATGGTGGGCACAGTGAAGAATTTGTGCTCGACCTATACGATCAGATTTACATTTCCAACGCCAATACAGACGGAATCCTTCTTTGTGCCAGCGGACAACGGTTTCGGGCTTGACCACGACAAGAACATTCTTCCACTTCATCCATGATTCTTGGAGAGCTACCCAGAAAACCCGGTCAATATTATGAAGAACAGGTCGATTACGCTTGGATTTGAGGATAGCCAATTGTTGCCTGAGAGCAACGTTCTCAAGAATCAGATCGTGTTGAGAACGTAATGTAACTCGGACAAACCAGAATATGAGATTGAGGAGTAACTTGGCCATGGCGAAATAGTGGGGTGAATGGGAAATTATGGCAAGATTTAGGATTGGAGTAGGAGAGTGCGGGAAATCGGAAAGTGCTTATATTTCAATATTGACGAGTTTTGGCGAGACACACCTTTTAATGGACGGGGAGATTAATTATCATCAGCCCGCCAGGGAGTCAATGGTAAGAACCTTCGTAATTGTATACCCAAAAGCAAGGGATGGGGTCAAAGTAGGGGAGGGAATAGCGGATGGAGTTAATACGAACATTATTTCAAGGAACCCAAAGTTATATAACCTTTTATTTTTTTACCGTAAATATTTTAACTGTACAATGATTTCGGCTTTGGCTTAAATCCTACGGAAGCGAAGTGGAGGCGGCTTAATCTAAGATTAGTCGTGGGAAACCTCTTTATCTCGCGTACGCAGCTCCTGCAAGCGCTGGATCGAACTCCTGAGATTGGATAATATAGATGACCATACGAACAAAGTGGCTAACGGCTCTGGTTGTGACAATAGTCGCGGTGGTTACCGTGGGTTGGATGGTCTGGTCCCGATCGTCTGGCCGTTCGACGCATGCGCCGCAAGGTTCTGACGCGCAGGCGCGCGCGGTGTCGGTGGCGGTGGCGACGGCTTCACAGGGAAACGTGCCGATCATCCTCGAGGGACTGGGAAATGTCACTGCATTCATGACGGTCACGGTCAAGACACAGCTTGACGGCCGCATCGATCAAGTGCTCTTTCGCGAGGGGCAATCGGTGCGGCGGGGCGAAGTGTTGGCGCAGATCGATCCTCGCCCCTATCAGATCCAACTGCAGCAGGCGCAGGGCGCGCTCGACCGCGATGAGGCGCAACTCAAGAACGCCCGGCTCAACGTTGAGCGCGACCGTCATCTTGTCGCTGATAAGCTGATAGCTCAGCAACAGCTCGATACCGACGTCGCCACCGCTGGTCAGCTCGAAGGCACGGTTGAGGTCGACCGCGCCGCCATCGGGTCGGCGCGCCTTAACCTCGACTATGCGCGAATAACCTCCCCGATCGATGGTATGACGGGAATTCGACAGGTCGACCCGGGGAACGTGGTACACGCCGCCGATCCCGGAGGCATCGTGGTGGTGACACAACTCGACCCGATAGCGGTGCTCTTTACCCTTCCGCAGGATCAACTCACACCGGTGGCGCAGGAACTGGCCCACACCGGCACCTTACCCGTCGAGGTGTACAGCCGCAACGGCGCCGTGTTGCTCGGGAGCGGCCAACTTACGCTCATCGACAACCAAATCAACCAGGCGACATCCTCCATTCGTCTCAAGGCCGTGGTTCCGAACCCGAAACGCCTGCTTTGGCCCAATCAGTTCGTCAACGCGCGCCTGCTGCTTACGACCCGCGAGAATGCGCTGGTCATTCCGGCCGTGGCTCTCCAACGCGGTCCTAGCGGCTCGTTCGTGTATGTGGTCGGCGCAGAAAATACCGCCTCGATGCGACCCGTCCAGATCGACCTCACCCAAGGCGACATCGCCATCGTGGCGAGCGGCCTGGAACCCGGCGAGCGCGTGGTGACTGACGGCCAAAACCAGCTACGACCAGGCGCGAAGGTGACGCCGCGCGAGGCCGGCACTGGCAAAGACAGGCCTGCCCAGGTTGCCCAGGATCCCCAAGCGCCCGCCGGCGGCGCGAAATGAGCGTCTCCGAGCCTTTCATCCGGCGTCCGGTCGCGACGACGTTGCTTACGTTCGGGTTGCTGCTGGCCGGTTTCGTCGGCTATCGGGAATTGGCGGTCTCGGCGTTGCCGCAAGTCGACTACCCGACCATCGTCGTCTCGACCTTGTTGCCCGGCGCCAGCGCGGAGACCATGGCATCAGGAGTGACCACGCCGCTCGAACGCCAGTTCGGGCAGATGCCTTCGTTATCGCAGATGACGTCGGTGTCGAGCTTCGGCAGCTCGCAGATCACGCTGCAATTCAACCTCGAGCGCAACATCGACGCGGCCGAGCAGGACGTTCAGGCGGCCATCAACGCCGCCTCGAACCTCCTACCGCGCACCCTTCCCTCACCGCCCACCTACAGCAAGAGCAACCCCGCCGACACGCCCATTCTTACCTTAGCGGTAAGCTCCGACTCGCTGCCCCTTGACCAGGTCGACGATTACGCGGACTCCATTATCGCGCAAAAGATCTCGCAGGTGGCCGGCGTCGGCCTGGTGACCATCAACGGCGGCCAGAAACCGGCGGTGCGGGTCCAGGTGGATCCGTCGGCGCTGGCGGGATCGGGCCTCAGCCTCGAAGACGTGCGCTCGGCGCTCGTGGCGGCCAACGTCAACCAAGCTAAGGGCAACCTCGATGGACCGCGACAGGACTACACCCTAGCCACAAACGACCAGCTCTACAAGGCGAGTAACTTCAAACCCATCATCCTTGCATACAGCAACGGCGCGCCCATTCGGCTGAATGACGTGGCCGACGTAATCGACGGCGTCGAGAATGACGAATTGGCCGGGTGGGCCGGCGACCAGAGAGCCATCATCCTGAATGTTCAACGCCAGCCAGGCACCAATGTTATCCAGGTTGCCGAACGGGTGAAGGCGCTCCTCCCGCGGCTCTCGTCCGCGCTGCCGCAAGGGTTGAAGGTAACTATCCTGAGCGACCGGACCGAAACGGTGCAGGCTTCGGTCGATGACGTGCAGTTTACCCTCTTGTTGACCGTTTTCCTGGTGGTGGCGGTCATCTACGTCTTCCTGCGCAGCCTTCGCGCGACCATCATCCCCGGCGTCGCCGTGCCGCTATCGTTAATCGGAACCTTCGGCGTCATGTACCTGTGCGGTTACAGCCTCAACAATCTTTCCCTCATGGCGCTCACCATCTCCACCGGTTTCGTGGTGGACGATGCGATCGTGATGATCGAGAACATCTCCCGTTACGTGGAACAGGGTGAGACGCCTTTCCAGGCGGCGCTCAAGGGGGCGAAACAAATCGGCTTTACCATCGTATCGCTGACGGTATCTTTGGTTGCCGTATTGATCCCGTTGCTCTTCATGGGAGGCCTCATTGGCCGGCTCTTTCGCGAGTTCGCCATGACCCTCGCCATCGCCATCGGCGTCTCGGCGCTTCTCTCGCTCACTCTCACGGCCATGATGTGCGCCTTTCTGCTGCGCCAGCACGAGGAGCCCAACCGTCTGGCGCTCGCCTTCAAGCGATTTTTCGACGGCATGACGACCGTTTACGACCGCAGCCTGCGCTGGGTCTTAGCCCACCAGCCCCTCACGCTGGCGGTCACGGTGGGAACCCTCGCGCTGACGATACTACTTGCGGTGGTCGTGCCAAAAGGTTTCTTCCCGTTGCAGGATACCGGGCTTATTCTTGGCATTTCCGAGGCCGCGCCCGACGTCTCCTTCGCCGCCATGATGTCGCGTCAGCGCGCGCTGGCCGAGGAGGTAATGGCCGATCCGGACGTCGCCGCTGTCGCCTCGTACATCGGCGCGGATGGCACCAATGCCACCACCAATAGCGGCCGACTTTCTATCTCTCTTAGGCCGCGCTCGGAGCGGGAGGCGAGCGCGAGCGAGATCATCGAGCGCCTCAAGGTGCGGGTTGCCTCTGTCCAGGGTATCCAGCTCTTCATGCAGCCGGTGCAGGACCTGCAGATAGACATTCGCGTCAGCCGCACTCAGTACCAGTATTCGCTGGAGGACCCGGACCTCGCGGAGCTGTCGACCTGGGCCCCGCGGGTGCTCGCAAAGCTGCAGTCGCTGCCGCAGCTTCGAGATGTAGCAAGCGATCAGCAAAGCGCGGGATTGCAGCTGCTGCTCACCATCGATCGCGACACGGCGGCGCGCCTGGGCATCCAACCACAGGCCATCGACGATGTGCTCTACGACGCCTTCGGCCAGCGCCAGGTTTCCACCATCTTCACGCAGCTCAATCAGTATCGAGTGATCCTCGAGGTCAAGCCCGGGTTCCAAAAGAGCCCCGATGCGCTCAACCACCTCTACGTTCGGTCCTCGGCCGGAGATCAGGTGCCCCTCGCCGCATTCATCCGAATGGAGACCAAAAGCGCCCCGTTGGCCATCAGTCACCAGGGCCAGTTCCCGGCCGTCACCATCTCGTTCGATACCGCCCCCGGCGTATCGCTGGGCGAAGCAATCGACGCCATCAACCGATCCGACGCAGCGATTGGCCTTCCGCCCAGCGTGCGCGCCGATTTCTCTGGCGCCGCCCAGGCCTTCCGCGAGGCGCTGGCGAGCGAACCGCTGCTGATCCTGGCTGCCCTGATCGTCGTCTACATCGTACTGGGCGTGCTGTACGAGAGTTACATCCACCCCGTCACGATTCTTTCCACGTTGCCGTCGGCCGGCGTGGGCGCGATCCTCGCCCTGATGGTGTGCCATACCGAGTTCACCATTATCGCCCTAATTGGGATCATTCTCCTCATCGGCATCGTGAAGAAGAACGCCATTATGATGATCGACTTCGCGCTTGATGCCGAACGCGGCCAGGGACTATCTTCCCGAGACGCCATATATCAGGCGTGCCTTTTGCGCTTCCGCCCAATCATGATGACCACCATGGCCGCCCTGTTCGGCGGGATCCCCCTCGCCCTCGGCACTGGCACCGGCTCCGAAATGCGCCGGCCGCTGGGGATCAGTATCGTCGGCGGCCTCCTCATATCGCAGCTTCTCACCCTTTATACGACGCCGGTTATCTACCTCTACATGGCGCGGCTCGGGCGCCTGCTTGGCCGCAGCGAGCGCGCGCCGGAGGATCGGCCAAGCGTCAGCGAGGTCGCGTCGTGAGCATCTCCGAGCCGTTCATCCGCCGGCCCGTGGCCACCTCGCTCTTGGCGGCGGCGCTGCTGCTTGCGGGCGCCGTCGCTTACACGCAACTGCCGGTGGCGCCGTTGCCGCGGGTGGATTTTCCGACCATCAATGTGAACGCGGCCCTGCCGGGCGCCAGCCCGGAGACCATGGCTTCCGCGGTCGCTACCCCACTCGAGCGCCGCTTCGGCCGCATTGCCGGGATGACCGAGATTACCTCCACAAGCTCGTTGGGCCAGACCAGCATTACCCTGCAGTTCGACCTCGACCGCGACGTCGACGCCGCGGCGCGCGATGTCCAGGCGGCCATCAACGCCTCCTCCGGCGACCTGCCGACGAATCTGCCCACTCGTCCTAACTTTCGAAAGGTAAACCCGGCGGACGCTCCCATCCTGATCCTGTCGCTCACCTCTGACACGATCCCGCTCGCGCAGATCTACGATGCGGCCAACGCCATTCTGGCGCAGAAGATCTCGCAGGTGGACGGCGTAGGGCAGGTCTTTGTGGGCGGCGGGCAGCAGCCCGCCGTGCGCGTCCAAGTGGATCCCAACGCGCTGGCTGGCGCCGGCCTTGGCCTGGAGGACGTGAGCTCGGTGCTCGCGCAGGCCACGGTCGACCAACCCAAGGGCGCGGTCAGCGGGACGCGCCAGGCGCAGGCGCTCGCGGCAAACGACCAGCTCTACCGGGCAGCCGAGTTCCGACCGCTCATCCTGGCCTATCGTAACGGATCGCCGGTGCGTCTGGGGGACGTCGCCGACGTGCAGGACAG
The DNA here is from genome assembly GCA_963754925.1 of uncultured delta proteobacterium. Classification (GTDB taxonomy): domain Bacteria; phylum Myxococcota; class B64-G9; order B64-G9; family B64-G9; genus CAVWHX01. The sequence goes on along the minus strand of CAVWHX010000007.1, from coordinate 120,690 downwards.
CGTCGAGAACGTGCGTACGGCAGGCTGGTACGATGGTCGGCCCTCGATCGCCATGATCATCCGGCGCCAGCCGGGCGCGAACATCATCGACGTCATCGAGCGCGTGAAGGCCATCTTGCCCCAGCTCACCAGCTCCATCTCGCCGGCCATCAACGTCAGCGTCGCCATGGACCGCAGCACGACCATCCGAGCCTCCGTGCACGACGTGCAGTTCACGCTGATGCTCAGCGTTTTACTCGTGGTAGCCGTTGTCTTCCTGTTCCTGCGCAACGCCAGAGCGACGCTCATCCCCAGCGTGGTCGTGCCGCTCTCGCTGGTGGCAACCTTCGCGGGGATGTACCTGCTCGATTATAGCATCAACAACCTGTCCCTCATGGCTCTCACCATCTCGACCGGTTTCGTGGTGGACGACGCCATCGTGGTCACGGAAAACGTGACCCGCTTCATCGAGGCGGGCGAACCACCGTTTGCGGCCGCCATCAAGGGCGCGAAACAGATCGGCTTCACGATTGTCTCCATAACCGCCTCCTTACTTGCCGTCTTCATCCCCCTCCTGCTCATGGGGGGCATCGTCGGACGCCTCTTCCGCGAATTCGCGGTGACGCTCAGCATAGCCATCGCCGTGTCGGCGTTCATCTCTCTCACCTTGACGCCGATGATGGCGTCGCGCTTCTTGCGCGCCACGCGAGAGCAGCGCCACGGCCGCGCGTTCGCCGCGTCGAACAGATTCTACGACGGCTTCGTACACGCTTACGATCGATCACTCTCCTGGGTTCTCGACCACGACGCACTCATGCAGGCGGTCACCGTTGGTGGCATAGTGCTCACGGTCTTTCTCTATATAATCGTTCCGAAGGGGTTGTTCCCGCAGCAGGATACCGGGTCAATCTCGGGCATTTCCGACGCGCCGCAGGACATCTCCTTCCCCGCTATGCGGGCTCGCCAGGAGCTCATCAACAAGGTGGCGCAGTCGAATCCAGCCATCGAGCACACGGTCTCGTTCCTCGGTTTCGGAACGATTAATACCGGCAATGCCTTTATCCAACTCAAACCGCGGGCGCAGCGCACCCAGAGCGCGGACCAGGTCATCGGGGAGCTGCGCCCTAAGCTCGCGCAAGTGCCGGGCATCACTCTCTTTCTTCAGTCGGTGCAGGACGTGCGCATGGGCGGCCGCGGGACGCGCACGCAGTATCAGTACACCCTGCAGGACGCGAATTTGGACGAGCTGAACCACTGGGCGCCGCGCATGCTGGAGACGCTGAAATCCCTGCCGCAGCTGCGCGATGTGGCGACCGATCAGCAAACCCAGGCGCTCGAGCTCGATGTCAATATCGACCGCGACACCGCCGCCCGCCTGGGTATCACACCCCAGGCCGTCGACAATGCTCTATACGATGCCTTCGGCCAGCGGCAGGTCTCGACCATGTTCACCCAGCTGAATCAGTACCGGGTCGTGCTGGAAGTGAAACCCGAATTCCAGCAGCAGCCCGATGCGTTACGTAACATCTATGTCTCCTCCCCGGCAGGCGCTCAGGTCCCGCTCAGCGCCATCGCGAGTTACACCCCATCGAGTACGCTCCTGTCGGTCAATCATCAGGGCCAGTTCCCGGCCGTCACCCTCTCCTTCAACCTCGCCCCGAACGTTTCGCTCGGACAAGCGCTCGACACCGTCCACAGCGCCGAGGCCCATATCGGATTGCCGGCCAGCATACACGCCGCGCCCCAGGGCACGGCGCAGGCGTTTGTCGACTCGCTGCGCAGCGAGCCCTGGCTCGTGCTGGCCGCGCTTCTGGCCGTCTACATTGTGCTCGGGGTGCTCTACGAAAGCTACGTGCACCCGGTCACCATACTGTCCACGCTGCCCACGGCCGGGGTCGGCGCGCTGCTGGCGCTTATGTTGTTCAGGATCGAGTTCAGCATCATCGCTCTCATCGGGGTGATCCTGCTCATCGGCATCGTGAAGAAGAACGCTATCTTGATGATAGACTTCGCCCTCGAGGCGGAACGCGACGAGAGCCTCACCGCACGCGAAGCGATTCACCGCGCGTGTCTGCTGCGCTTTCGTCCCATCATGATGACGACCATGGCGGCCTTGCTCGGAGGACTCCCGCTGGCGCTTGGTGCTGGCGAGGGTTCTGAACTACGCCGGCCGCTCGGCATCACCATTGTCGGTGGCCTGCTCCTCTCGCAGCTCTTAACGCTCTTTACGACACCCGTGATCTATCTAGCGCTTGATCGGTTCTCCCGAAGGCGTCGCCTTGCCAACGGGAGTGCATGAAGAGTTACCATGCTGCACTAGTTTTGTTTTAGATTAGGAAGTGCGATGGTATAAGGATTGCTTACCATTCACGTGTTGAACAAAATCTGGGTGGGGGCAACCTATCCAGCGCGCGTAGTCTTTCAGAATCGCCAGGTAGCAGTTAACATCGCGCCGTCATACGAGGGAATAATACGAGTTTGAACTCCTGTGAAATCGGTTTCGTCGTGATCGTTTCCCGAAGTCACCCTGAGCAGATCAAGAGCGGCAATGGTCCCGGCCGCGATGAGCATCAATCCCGAAGCCGCATAGGCTATGGTAGCGCCAAGCCGCTGGCTATCGGCTCGATCCTTTTCAGATTGGTAGCCGCTCCGGTGGTTAGCATTTAAGTAGTTAGCGTTATCGAGAAGTTTATTGGAATTAACATTGAGAACTATCGCCGCCACGAGCCCAGCAGCCCCGGCCCCGGTCAAGGTCCAGAAAACGGGGCTTTTATAATAGGGGGCAACCGAGAAAAACGAAGGAGACCTCGAAGGGCCTGCCACTTTGAGGAGGGAAGCAACCACTTCTTTTGTTTTTCCCGGAGCAAGGTGGAAGTCGGCGATAAACGTCCGGTATCCAGGTTTAGCGACCTCAAGCTTTTTGGGGCCGGCTATAACATTTTCTATCGTTAGCGGCAGGGGTGTTATGCCAACCTTGATCCCATCCACGAATACCTCGGCTCCATCCACCGAGCAAGCCAATTTGATCATGCCGCGATACCGATCCGGTTCAAACATGGCCAGTCTGAGTTCTTCCAGCTGGTTTTTTTGGATCTCACCCGTAAACTCAACCACGCCGCGCGAGATAACAGTTTTCTTATTGACGTCAATAAGTATCAATTCCAACCTATTAATGTCGTCTTGATACCGCAGTTCGCCCGCTATGATTTTTCCCACTCCCGACGCCTTGGCCAATCCGATCAAGCACGCCGTGCCTACCCCGCACCGCATGAATTTTTCATTGCCTTCGATGAATAGCAACGAGTCCATGGTAAGGCTGTCCATGAGAAGACTTCCTTCTTTTTGTTCAAAGAACAATCGGGTTATTTTTTCCGTTTGCGCGGTGATTTCCGGGGTTGCGTCTTCCGAGGGGGAGAGGTGCCAAAAAATGTATTTGGCTTTAGGAACACTTGGCGTAAACCCCCGGGCTGGGCTCGCCAATCCGGGAGCCGGTAACGTTGTCGGTCCTGGTTTTGTGGCTGGTCCCGATGTCCTTGGTGGACTCGTTGGTGTGGTAGGTTTTGAATTGGGAACAACCGGTTGAACAGTCGACGCCTTTTTCACCGCAACGGGGGCACGGGCTGGCTGCGTTTTCTTGGGGGTAGGTACAGGGGCAACCGACGTTTCTTGTTTGGTTGTCTTCGCCGGTATTACGGAAGAGGCCGTTGCAGGGACTGGTTGTGGTTGATTGTCCGTCTTAATTGGCGCAAGAGAAGGTTCCTGCGGTTTATCTGTTTGTTGGGCAATGACTAACTGAGAGTATGCTGCTGACAGACAAAATACCGCTAATACTAATAGCCTCATGCAGTGCCACCTCCCCGGTGGGGGAGCTTATACAGCCAAAAAAGAATAATTGTCAATAAAGAATTGTCTAAAGTTATCGAGATACTGACGGAATTTTCAGCTTGACGGACAAGGTTAAAGAATGGATAAAATAACAATATATGATTTCGAGAGACTGAATTCTTTTGAAGGAGGAGTGCTGTGAAGGGTAAATCTTATTGGGACGTTTTGCCACTAACTCTGGTGCTCGTAGTCTTGGTTTCCGGATGCCCGGGCTCGCCGGATTCCAAATGTACGAAAAATGAAAACTGCGATACCGGATACCTGTGCAATAGCGAGGGGATGTGTGTCAAGCCTGAATGTGTTGGTGCCGTGGCTGATTGTTATGAAAGTAACTCTGGTATATGCTACGTCGGAAGTGCGCCGTGCTTGGCCGGCATCCTCGGCGCATGCACCCGTTCATCAAGTGCCTCTAATTATTTTTACCGATGCGGACCCGCCTGTGGTCCTTGTAATGCCAATACGGAGAGCTGTTGCGATGGGAGTTGTATCGATACCACGAGCAATCCGGAACATTGCGGTAGTTGTGCGAATAACTGTAAAGTGGCAAACGCGAGCGGTTCGACGTGTAGTAACAGTACTTGTTCATATAAATGTGATAGTAATTATGGTAACTGCGATGGTGACTGGACAAACGGTTGCGAGGAAAATCTGTTATCGTCGGCGACAAACTGTGGCGCCTGCGGAGCAACGTGTAAAGGTCATACGGGATATAGCCCCACCTGTAATGGAGGAATATGTAGTTGTGAACAGCTAGCTGATTGCGCTAACACTGCCATTCCATGGGCCGATGTTTGTATTGTCGGTGGATTATGTGAATGCTCAAGAAATAGTTATATTCCGTGTCCTATTGGTCAATATTGCTGTAAACAAGGTTGTTGTTTATCAAGCTGTTCTGATACTGTTTGCAGCGATGCCTGTACACAAGCATCTGGTAAAGTATGGTGTAAATCCGGTTGTTGCGATAGTTGTAACCCAGATACAAATTGTGGGTAACCATCTTACGAACAGAATAAAGCTAGGGAAATATAATTATTCAAAACCCCTCAGATCTAAAAAGGAAAAGAAGAAATTAATAGAAACCTTTTCCGGTCGACAACTTTTCAATAGTTATACTGGTCATTCCGCCGAAAGTAGACGTTGAATACATGCAATTGCTGGATCCCCAGCCAAGCCCACGGGATAAGAGACTGTCTGCTACTTAGGATTTTCTAGTCGCTAGGGTTGCACTGACACCACGGTGTCCGAAAATCAGACACCTGATGTATGATTTTGAAGGCTCTCTGCAAACCATTAACCAATTCCCCAGTATTGACGGCAGGTGACATCTATTCGAATAATAAATAACTTTATTGAATCAATAATCATTATCGATGTGAGTGCATTAACTTGGTATCTAAATTGCATTTCAATATTTAAAAGATGGGTAACGATTCTGTGGACTTGGAGAATCTTTTAAAACGATGTGCGGCGTATTTTTAGCGAGATGATGAAATGGAGAAGTTAATGGATATAGAAAAACACAAACTATTGATGGTGAATATCGAAAACAACTCCAAGATGGTCTTCGACAATTTTGTCATCGTCAACCGGCGCTTTGACAAAATCGACGCTACGTTGCTTTGCATCGAATCTTTTTTGAAGAGATTAGAGCTCGGTTTGAGCGTCTTGGAGTCTGAGCTGCTTGCCCTCGGGCGAAAAGATAAACAGCAACCTACCGCACAAGATCCACTTAAGAAATTGAATAACGATACGTAAGCGCAGGAAGATCGTTGATCTAACAGTTATGATATTCAGCCATATTGAAAAGCTCTAGAGATTTTCGTAGCTTTTGGCATGAGGAAAGAATATCTCCTCACCCGTTCGTTTCTGTGGCAAAATAATGCGTTATGTTGAAGGTGAAGGTTGAGCGTGTTGGTCCGTATGAACTGAACGTGCCCAAGCAAGGCACGATGCAGGTCCCGGCGCGCGTTTTTGTGTCGGAGAGGATCCCGGTTGAACCGGAATCCCTTTCACAACTTGCCGATGCGGCTTCATTGCCGAACGTGGCCGCGGTGCTTGCCACCCCGGACATTCACGTGGGCTACGGCGTACCGATCGGGGGCGTGGTGGGAGCCGAGGACTTTATTTCGCCCGCGGCAGTCGGTTACGATATCAACTGCGGCATGCGGCTTCTTACCACTCCCTGGAAGGCCGCGGATGTGGATATCAGAAGTCTCGCCTTCGGCGTGCGCCGGATTATTCCGCTCGGCGAGGGCAAGAGCAATCTGCGCTTGGCTCCGCAGGCGTTGCAAGCCACCCTCAAAGAAGGGGTGCCAGGACTGCTTGCGGAACTAAAAAGAAATCAGAACGCCGTATTGACCAATGCGCATCTTTTATCGGCGATTGATTTTATCGAAGAAGAAGACATCCTCGAACATATCGAGCGCAACGGCAGCCTTCCGGGAGCATTGAACGCCGTACCAGGCCGAGCGTTTGAACGCGGCGCCGGTCAGCTCGCTACGCTCGGCGGCGGCAACCATTTTATCGAGTTCCAGCGCGTCGATCATATTGCGGACGCGGTTTGCGCCGCGCGCTGGGGCTTGCGTGAAGAGCAGCTGGTGGTGATGATTCATTCGGGTTCGCGCGGTCTCGGACACGAGATTGGCTCATACTACATGCAGACTGCCGCATCTTTCGACCGAGAACTAAAGATACCGGTGCCCAATGCTCACCTGGCCATCCTTCCGCTCGATAGCGCTAGTGGCAAGGATTACCTGGGGGCGATGAACGCCGCGGCCAACTACGCTTTTGCCAACCGCACCCTGATGGCCGTGATGGTGAAAAAAGTGTTGCGGGAAATTCTGGGCCAGGAGCCACTGGATACGGTGTACGATGTGGCTCATAACCTTGCGTCGCTCGAGTGGCACCATAACCGAAAGCTGATGATCCATCGCAAGGGCGCCACACGGGCTTTTCCGGCAACGCTCATGACCGGGACCCCTTTTGCCGATCTCGGTCAGCCGGTTTTGGTGCCCGGGTCGATGGGGACGGCGAGTTGGTTGCTGCGCGGGGTCGAAGAAGGTGTGGTGAGTTTATTTTCAACCAACCACGGCGCCGGCCGCACCATGTCCCGAAAGGCGGCGGCGGGATCGGGAAGGCGGGGTAGGCGCAGCCGAAAAGGGAAGCAGAGCGGCGGAATAATTTCTGACAGGGAATTTGAAGAGAGTATGGAAGGGATACTGTTGCTGTGCGAAGACCCGCGCAGTATCAAAGAGGAGGCGCCGGCAGCGTATAAAGATATCGATGCCGTTATCGAAACGGTTGTCGGCGCTGGATTGGCGGCCCCGGTTGCACGGTTTGTTCCTTTGGCAGTGCTCAAGGGATGATCGCGAGGGTCGTTTTGTCATGTGAATGACTGTTGACCTAGGGGACGTTCTCTCGTTATGCTGAACACAGAAAAGGATAGGTGATATGGACAGATTACCCGACGATTCTTCTGGTGCAAAAAAGTCCGACCGGTCACTGCCGGAGTTTTTCAAGCGGGCCTTTCTTTCAGGAGCGGATGCCCTACTTACCTCCGAAGATGGTATCCGCTCGTTTTTCGGGGAAATGAAATTGCCCAAAGATGCGATTCAGTACCTGTCCAACCAGATGGCCAAGTCAAAGGAAGATCTGTCCAAAATTCTCTCCAAGGAACTGCGCGAGTTTTTGCAGTCCACCGATCTTGTGGCGGTTTTCAAGAGGGTTTTGTCGTCAATCTCGTTGGAGATCGACACGAAGGTGCGCTTCATAGATGAGAGCGATTCGCTGCGCCCGAAAACTGAAACCAACGTACGAATCAAGAAAGTGGAAAAGGCTTCGTATCGAAGGAATCGAGCGAAGTAACCTGCAGCGAGAAACCCGCACCTCTTAGTTTTTTGGGAAGGGAGAGTACCTCTCTTCGTTTCCGGGGCGCATGAACAACGACCGCATCACTAATACGTCTCAACGAATTCGCAAAATAGTCGGCCTCGTCTTTCTCGGTATCGCGATCGGTCTTGCCGTCAATCAGATAACGGTATCCTTGAAGCACGAAGTGACCATCAGCATTGATCTCTCGGACGATCTTGTCCGCGATTTGACCGAACTCGATCTCCGGGTAAGCGAGGTCGAATCGACCGCTGAAGTAGTTTCGCTGACGCGGTTTTTCTTTGACGAACGTCATCGACCGGAGACACGCCTGACGAAGGTTCTCAACCTTACCAATGGGCGTTACGAGGTGGGTTTTACCGTGTGCCAGACGTCAAAAAAAACGGCAATCATTCTAACCCGCGCGCTCACGGTAGATGGGGGCACGGCCGTTGGCTATCAGCTTCCTTAGCGGATCTCGCCGTCATTTTAGTTGAAAATTCGCGGCTTGACAAACGACCGCTGAATCTTAAGCAATTATAATTGTTCATTAGCATTCTGTTTGTTCGGAAATCTCAAGGGAGGTATCAGGTCATGAACAGTCGAAAAAAAGCATTGATTACCGGCGCATCCAGCGGGATCGGGCTGGAACTCGCTAAACTTTTTGCCATAGACGGTTACGATTTGTTCCTGGTCGCTCGCCGAAAGGATACGTTGGAGAACGTAGCCGACCAACTACAAAGAGGACAGGGGATAGCCGCCACGGCGATGCCAATAGATTTGGCCGAGCCGGAGGCGCCCGACCGGATATTCAAGGCTCTTCAGTCGGAATCCGTGGCCTTGGATGTTTTGGTGAATAACGCCGGGTTCGGGACCTATGGTTTATTCTCCGAGCATGATGTGACGAGAGAATTGGAGCTTTTGCAGGTCAACATTGTCGCCCTAACCCATTTGACCAGGCTTTTTTTGCCGGGAATGATACAACGAAAAAGCGGCCGCATTATGAATCTCGCGTCAACCGCTTCCTTTCAGCCGGGTCCGTTGATGGCCACCTACTGCGCCTCCAAAGCTTACGTTCTTTCATTCTCGGAGGCGCTTGCCAACGAGGTGAAGGGAACCGGCGTCACCGTGACCGCTCTTTGTCCCGGGGCTACAAAAACCGAATTTCAAGCTGCAGCTAAGATGGAAGGTTCAAGATTAGTGCGAAATGGTATGATGGATGCGAAGACGGTAGCCGAAATTGGTTACCACGCTATGCTAAAGGGCAAACCTATTGTTGTGACGGGGGTTGGCAATATTGTACTTTCAGAGCTCCATCGTTTCTTCCCGCGCAACTTAATAACAAATGTTGCCAGGAAAGTTCTGGAAAGAGCCGCCTGAGGCCAAGTGAGGGAGCATCAAGCGCTGAGAGAAATCGATTCCACCGGGGAGCCGGGCTTAATTCGCAAGATTTTTGAGAACTATGGTCCATGGGCAAAGTTTGCGGGTGTCGCTCATCGAAGGTTGCACCCAGGCTGTCTGTCAGTAAAATATTGATATATCGATATAGTATAGATAGCTATCTAAAGTTTTTGTTTAGCATTACACGAGCACGATCACATCGTTTGAGGGAATGGGGTGCTCGAGAAGAGTTTTACCAACCGGTCGCTTTGAAATAGTCCCCGCCGCCATCCAATATCATCTGAACACCAATAGTGGCCACAATAAGGCCGGTGATACGTATCAGCGCGCCCATGATGTGGTGGCGATCAAAGAACCCGGCGATAGGTCTTGCGGCCAGCATGACAGCCAAATTGAAGCCGACGGCGATAAGAATTGACAAGGCGGTAACCGTCAGTCCGTACTTGGCCGGGAATGAAACAGCCCCGGCGATGGTGGCTGGTCCTGCAATCATCGGCGAGGCGAGGGGCACGACGGATATCTCTTCAAGCTTCTGGGTCTCATCGAATTCGAAAAAGAGGCCTTTGTTTAGGGCCTCGAATCCACGGTAGAGCAATACCAGTCCGCCAGCGATTTTAAACGCGTAAATCTGAATGTGAAACACAACGACTAGTATGAAGTTGCCGGCGAAAACGAAGGAAAGAAGGATCATGGTAGCGACAAACGATGATTTTATCGCAATGCGGGCGATTTCAGCGCCAGTAGCCCGTTTTGACAGTGTCGAAAGCAAGAAAAGCTTGCTGATGGGATTGATGAGAGCCACGCAGGTAAGAGTGCAATCTACTATGGTTTTAAGCGTATCGATCATATGACCTGACCCCAGGAAAGGAAAAAATAAACGTTGTTATTAGTCCTTATCCAAAAATGTTTTTCCCAAGCGTCGAAACGAATCTTTGCATAGATTAAGTCTGGATTTGTTTTGTTGTCAATGAGAGCAACGTTTTAATCAAGCGTAACCATCGAATTCAACGTATAGTAAACCAAAAACAGGCCAAAAGAATTGACGTTAACGTATCTTCTGAATTACAATTCGATAATGTTGATGGTTTGTTAACCGAAGGGACCACCTACCATGACGGAGACGGGTACCCCAGAAAAGCGCCAACATGTTCGTGCGCCAATCGAACTGAAGGTTGAATACAAAAAACTCAACACATTCTTTGCCGATTACACAAAAAATATCTCTAAGGGTGGCACGTTCATTAAAACCGAACGACCTCTGCCGATTGGGACGGAATTTCTCTTTAAACTGGTGATTCCACGCCTTTCTCAGCCGATTGACATCCGGGGAGTAGTGGTGTGGATCAACGAGCCCGATAAACCCTCTAATCGTCAACAAAAAGAGCCCGGTATGGGAATTCAATTCATCTACGACAACGATCATCAGCGCAGTGACTTTGAGAATATGGTCGAGGCGATGATGCGTGAATCCCTCGGTGACCATCTCTATGCGCGTCTCTTGGGAAAATAGACACTGCTAGAGGTGAATTATCGTTTCGGGCACGCAGGATTAGTTTTTAATCGATATCAATTCAACATCGAAAACCAACATGCCTTGGGGAGCGCCCGCCCGGCCCTTATATGCCAACTCCTCGGGAATCCACAAACGGCGTTGCTCTCCGGTCACCATCAACTGCAATCCCTCGGTCCAGCCTGCAATGACATCGCTTAGGGAAAAGGTTGTGGGTTTCCCCCGGGTAACTGAGCTGTCGAACATTTTGCCGTCGGTGGTCCAGCCAGAGTAATGCACGGTTACCGTGGATGTTGGACCGGGATGAGTTGTTCCGGTACCAGCCTTCAATACCTTGGAAACGAGTCCAGATTTCGGTTTAATCGCGTCTGCGGGAGGCGCTTTCACGTCGTCGGGCGCTTTCGGCGGAGCGATGATGTCGAGCAACTCGACATCAAAGACCAGCATTCCCTGAGGCGCTCCCGCCCGACCCTGGTATGCCAGCCCTTCGGGAATCCAGAGGCGTCGCTTTTCGCCGGTCACCATAAGCTGTACGCCCTCGGTCCAGCCGGGGATGACTCGATTCAACGGAAAGCTTAACGGCTGTCCTCGTACTATGGAGCTATCGAACATTTTTCCGTCGGTAGTCCATCCGGTGTAATGGACCTTGACGATATCCTCGGCGGTCGGGTGGGTTGTTCCGGTGCCGGCTTGAAGAATCTTCGACGATAAGCCGGAAGAAGTCTTTTGCGCGTCGGCCGGCGGGGCGGCTACATCGGGGGGAGGTGGAATGGTTGTCGGTGCAACGGATGCCGGCTCCGCTTGTTTGTTCTGAGCCTCGCCGGCTTTCGACGACTCCGAACCGCCTTGGTTGGGCTCTTTCTTGCTACAACCAAAGAAAAGAGCTTGGAACATAACAAGACTAACGAGAATTAAGAGAGTTGAGTTTTTCATAGACGCAACACTGACCGATTTTATGACGTTGTGCAAGAGTTAATTCTCCTTTCCGGGTATCGAGGTATCGTTCGACTGGGGCTGTTTCGGCTCGAACCACTGATACAGGATCGGTACCATGAAGAGCGTAAGCAGGGTGTCGGCAATGAGTCCGCCGATGATGACCACCGCGAACGGCCGGGCCGTTTCAGCCCCGACAGCTTTTGAGACAGCCGCTGGCAGGAGCCCCAGGATGGCCATGAGCGCGGTCATTACCATCGGACGAACACGCGAGGTGGCTCCGTCGAGAATCGCAGCGGCCTGAACGATCCCCTGGCGACGCAGCTCGCGAATCCGCGCCACCATGATGACTCGGTTTTGGATCGAGATGCCGAGGACGGCGACAAAGCCGACGAGCGCCGAAACCGATAGATCGAGGTTGGCGACGAGGAGAGCCATGATTCCTCCAGCCAGGGCATACGGGATATTAACCACGATCAGCGAGGCAAGTTTGGCCGAGTCGAAGGCGATGAAGAGAAGGAAAAAGATGATGAGCAGCGTTATCGGAACGATGATCTGCAGGCGTCCCACAGCTCGTTTTTGATTCTCGAACGCGCCGGTCCATTCGAGGCGGTACCCCGTCGGCAGCTTCACGTCCGCGGCAACCTTTTTTTGCGCCTCGGAAACCAGCGATCCCATGTCGCGTCCGCGGACGGAAAATTTTATCGCGATGCGCCGCGCATTCTCCTCGCGCATGATTCGCGCCAGACCGGGTTTGACCTCAACGCTGGTAAGTGCGCCGAGCGTTAAATGTTCTCCGCTCGGACCGAGCACGGGAATATTGCGGATCGAGTCGACATCCGAAACCGCCCGTGGCGTCATCTTTACCACCAGATCAAACGTTCGTTCCCCTTCGAGAACCTGTGTCGCCGTGGCGCCGCTCATGGCGGTGGTAATGACCGATTGCACATCGGTCACGGTCATTCCATAGCGGGCGATCGCCGCTCGATCAACCGAGATCTGAATCTGCGGCTGGCCGATGAGGGTGTCCGCGCTGACGTCTTTCGAGCCGGGAATTGATCGCAACACCTTGGCGATCTGCTCGCCGATAGTTTGCAGCTTTTCCGGGTCTTCACCAAAAAGCTTGACCGCGAGCTCGCTCTTGATGCCCGAAACCGCCTCATTCACGTTGTCTTCAATGTATTGGCTGAATTGGGACTGAAGGCCGGGAAGAATGGCCAGTTTTTTCGCCATGACTTCGCTGAGTGCCTCGCGATTGTCCGCAGTTTTCCATTCGTCGCGAGGTAACAAGGTGACCGAGAATTCCGCGACGTTGAATCCGTTGATGTCGGTTCCGTCGTCCGGCCGACCCAGTTGGCTCACCACGTGGGTAACCTCGGGGAACGAAGCCAGCAATGCCCGCACATTCCGGGTGATCTGAATCGCTTCAGTCGGCGCGATCGACTGCGGCATGAAAACGCGCACCCACAGGGACCCCTCATCGAGCTTCGGAAGGAAGGCCGAGCCGAGCTGCGTGAAACAGAAAGCGCCTGCGGCGATGAGGACAAAAGCAGCCGCGAAGACCAGCATGCGCGATTTCAGGGCGCGGGAAAGCAGCGGCGTGTAGAGGCGCGTGAGCAAGCGGACGACAGCCGATTCTTCATGAAGCGTTTTTTCTTTTGAGGAGTAGCTGGCGAGGATAGGAACGATGGTGAAGGCGAATAACGTCCCGGCGACCAGGGCGAAGGTGAGGGTGAGCGCCATCGGCAAGAAGATTTTCCCCTCAACTCGCTGCAGGCTGTACAGCGGGATAAACGCCGCGAGTAGGATCGCTTTTGAGAAAAGGACCGGTCGGCCCATCTCGCGTACGGCATCGACGATAGTTGTCGCCAGCGGAATCGAGGTCTTCCGGCGCTCCTTGAGGAGCCGCAACATGTTTTCGATAATCACCACCGCCGAGTCGACAATGATTCCGAAATCGATCGCCCCCATCGAAATCAGATTGGCCGGGATATCACGCAAATCGAGCAGCAAGAAGGCGCCGAGCAGCGACAGCGGTACAACCGTAGCGACCGTCAGGGCGGAGCGGTAATTGCCGATACCTAAAAAGAGGATGAGCACCAGCAACACGAGCCCGATCCCCTCCGCCATATTCGCCCTGACGGTGTGAAGCGTTCGATCGACCAATTCGGTCCGATCATAAAATGGGGCTATCTCCACACCGGGCGGTAGGTAGTGCGCATTGATCTCGTCAACTTTCTCGTGCACCCGCTCGAGCACTGCCAGTGGGCTCTCGCCGCGGCGCATCAGGACGATACCCTCGACCACATCATCCTGATCTTGGCCGCGCGGGTTAATCGCGCCGACCCGTCCCAAGCGCAACCGTCCGCCGATCTCGACGGCGCCGATGTCTCCGATACAAATCGGAATACCGTTGTGCGTCGCCACCGCTATTTTCGCGATGTCCACGGTATTGCGCACAAAACCCAGACCCCGCACCACGTACATTTCCGATCCGTGCTCGACGTACGATCCGCCCGCATTTTGATTACCGCTCGAGAGGGCATCGAAAATCTGTTTAAGCGAAAGGCCGTAGGCGCGGAGCTTTTCTGGATCGACGAGCACTTGAAATTGTTTTATCGGCCCGCCAAATCCAACCACATCGACGACACCGGGCACCGTGCGCAATTTGCGCTCGACCACCCAGTCTTGCAGAGATTTCAGTTCGATCGCCGAATATCCCTCCGGCGCGCGCAGGGTGTAGCGATAGATTTCGCCGATTGGCGTGGCATCTGGCGAAAGCACCGCTTGGGTCCCTGCGGGTAAGGTCACGGTCGATAGGTGTTGAAAAGCCTGGCTGCGCACATAATCACTTTTGGCGTCATCCTCGAAGACAATGGTCACCTGCGACAACCCAAAGAGGGAGATCGACCGCATGGATACCCGCTTGGGTATTCCATTCATCTCGTTTTCGATCGGGATGGTGACGAGCTTTTCGACTTCTTCAGCGGCATGTCCCGGGTAGAGGGTGATGATCTGCACCTGGACATTGGTCATGTCCGGGAACGCTTCAACCGGAAGGTCAAGGTAGGCATTCACGCCGGCGAACACCAAAACCGCCGCCAGGAACAAGGCAATGGTTCGGTGGCGCAACATAAGCGAGACCGCGCCCCCCATCTACGAACCCTCCGGGGATTCAAGCCACTCTTCTAGCAACAAGCTGCCTTCCCCCACCACCCGGTCCCCCTCGCTGAGCCCCTCGATTACCGTGATATGACCATCGTTCTCGGCGCCGATCGTAATCATCTTCCGGGTGAATCGCCCCGGTCCATCCTCGATGAAAAGGTAATATTTCTCATTCCGCTGGAGCACTGCGCCCTTATCGACTTGAATCACGTCTTGATCATTTTTGCGCAGATCTGCGTTGACATACATCTCGGCCTTGAGCATGCGCTCCGGGTTAGCTATGGTGCCGCGCACTTTGAGTGTGCGGGTCTGCGGGTCGAGCATATCGGTGACCAGATTGAGCCGCCCTTCGAAGAGACGACTCGGATACGCCTGGGAGTGGACGGTGAGCATCGATCCCGGCGTTAAGGCGGCCAGATCGCGCTCGGAGGCGTCAAGCTGCAGCCAGAGCCGAGTTGGGTCGGTGATAACGAATAACGGCGGCGCGTTTGAAAGCATTTGATCGGGACGGATCTCTTGCCCCGGGTTGATATTCTTTTCGGCCACCACCCCTACCAGGGGCGCGCGCAGGATGAACGCCTGGTCGATGATGTTGTCTCTGCCGCCGAGCGCGGCGAGACGCGCACTGGTCCGCTCTTTTTCCGATGCGGAACGGGCGTAATCGGCCTGGGCCGCGGCGATATCTTTATGCGCTGCGGCCCCGTGTTCAAAGAGATCGTTGATGCGACTCAGATTTCGCTCGGCGAGCTGAAAATCGGTCTCGGCCCGGCGAGCATCCGTTTGCGCCTGTCCATAATCCGGAGATTCGATTTCGACCAGTGGAGCCCCGCGCTGCACGCTCTGACCGATTTCTACCAACACGCGGCGTACCCGCCCCGAAAACGGTGAAAATACTCGAACGGTGACGTCTTCATCCCACACCAGACGGCCGGTCATATGCACGACGGTGCCATGCATCAGGGTAACCGGTTCCACGTTCAACGAAGCGAGTTGGGGTGAGCCGGAGGGAATTATGATCGTTTGACCCTCGATGTGGTACGGTGCCGGATCGGGTATTTTTTCCTTGTGGTGGCACCCTGCCATCGCAGCCAGAAGCGTGACGGCGAAGATGGATTTTTGGGTCATTGAGCGGTCTCCACGATGTTGAGCGCGGCCTTGAGAGCCGCTGCGGCGGCTGCGGCATCGGCGGCTGCTTGGACCGTCGCGATGCGCACCTCGTTGTCGCTGCGTTCAGCGACAAGAAGGTCGAGCAACGACGCACCACCCTTCGAATACGCATAGGCAATGGTTTTTCGCAATTGCTCTGAGCGCGGGCGGATTACCTCACGATAGCGGATCATACGGGCTTGGGCGTTTTCATAGGCGACGTGGGCGATTGTCTCCTGCGCCGATATCTGAGCGCGAATACGGGCGAGCACGGTAGTTGCTTGGGCGTGGGTGCTCTCGGCCAGCGCAATACCACCGTTATTGAAATTAAACAATGGGAGCGAAAACGAAAGGCCGATACCGATCGTATTGGGTTTGTCCGCTGGCTCGTGCTCATACTGTACCAGGAGCATGGGATCGGGAATACGTTGAGCTACCTGGAGCTTTACCTCTGCCTGCGCTCGTGTGACCTCCGCCTGGGCAGACACCGAGATCCGGCCGCGGTTCGCCAACCGCGGGCAGATCCTGTGACTGTTGCGAAAGCACATCGAGCGTATCGGTCAATCGGATATTCCCCTGCGGGGCCTTGATACCGAGTGCAAGCTCCAGCTCAATTCGCGCTGTCACCGCGGCAACCTGAGCGTTTTGTGCGTCGAGTTCAAATCGATCGGCGATGATTTCGATCTGATCTTTGTCAGACACCGAGATATCTCCGGCGCTCAGACGAGAACCGGCAATAAGGGCCTCTTCGCGCAGCATGTGGGCCGATTGGGATAAGACTTCAACGTTGGCCTCGGCCTGGAGAGCGTTAATGTAGCTGGTTGCCACGAGAAGCTCGAGGAGGCGGCGCGCATCGGCAAGCCGCGCCCTGGCGCTTGTCAGTCCCGACTGCGCCGAATCCTGGCGGTTCCCCCGTTTGCCGATTTCGAAAAGCTGATTGAGCGCAACAATCGTATCGTAGCTACGCTGCCAAAAACTGTTTCCCCTCACTCGTTCGACTCGAATGGCCGTCGACGTCTATTTTGAACGTCGAAAGTGTAAGATTTGGATTTGGCCATTGTTCGCTGACGATCTTCTGGGCCATGGCGGCATCAACAGTTGTTTGCGCCGTGAGAACATCCCAATTGTTGGCCAACGCGAGCCGCTGTGCATCGCGCAGGGATACCGCTGACGTCACTGATTGTTGAGTGGCAGAGCTCGGTCTCTCTTGTGCCTGAATTGGGAGCAGATCGGCAATCAGGAGGACACAAAAACTGACACCATAAACGATCCACCGCGGAAACCGAAACCTCCTCATCGTCACCTCATCCGAGCGCTTGTTTCTCTTTGATACCCTTTTAGATACACCTATATACAGTTCCTAAGACTGTCGTCGGGCAGTGAATATTCCTCCGTCACTTTTTTAAAGATATCTCATCCCGCCTGAAAAGTGAACTTTTCGAGAAAGACCAAAAAAAGTTTTTCATGGACGATGCTTGAAGCCACAGTGGTTAAAACATCTGCTCATTGCTAAGGAGAACTCGATCGAGCCTGACGTTTTACCGGCCGTTGCGCCGAGGGGGGAGGGGGTTCTTTCGAAGGGGGTTGTTTCGGAGGGGTTTGTTTCGGGCGTTTCTCCCTACCTAATATTTCTGCTCCGTGAAAATATTGGAATCCGGTCTTCTTACTATCAGCTTTCGCGGGCCGTGTAATTTTAAATTTTAATACACTCTTCCATGTTTTTTTGGTTAATAATAATTTCTTTTTCTTCATTGAGAGACAGCATGGTGTTGCTCAAAAATCCCATATTATTTTCGCTGATATCAACGATATAGATATCGTCGTTTCCAAGCCGAATTCTGTCATCCGTCGACTTCCGGACGCATTTTCTTCGTTCTTGGCCCGTTGCTCTCCTTATTTCATACATCAAATCATCTTCTCTTCTTACCTTATTTTCTATCTCTTGTACGAGACGATTTTGTCTGCACTGCGGTGAACATTGCGCAGACGCGCAATACGGACATACGAAGGTATCAAGTCGATTATCATAAAATCGGTCTAACAATAGCTCAGAAAGCGTGATCTGTTTATAGGTGATGTCGTTATTTTTTTCTTGATCGATCATAAAATAATAAGAGTGTGTTGCGCGGATGAGGCAATTGATTTTGTTAATCAAAGCAACTATCCAGGATACGATATCAGCGATTTCCCCTTTAAGACATTGTTCAAATATCTTAAACTTTTCTTGTGAATATCACTGGTCCGCTCGTGCTCCGCTTGATTGGACACAAGATTGAGGACCACACTTCGCTTGCCGCCATCTTTGGTATCGAGCTTTGCGGATTGAAAACTATTAAATGAGAGCAATAATTCTGCAACCTCACCCACTTCCTCCATGAAATGAAAGCAGAGAGATGAAATCGGCGGGTCATGATGAACGCCGGTATAAATCTCATTAAACATCGTGCATACGTTCTCTACGGTGAACTGTTCAACCTTACCGGATATTTCATATTCCCAATTCTTGCGTTTTCATCAAGAGGGTTTTAATAGTTTCAGCGAATTGATACCCATCTTTTTTGGTTGACCACTCGTACTGTAGGGAATGACAAACACACGGCTTTTGTGCACACTTTGAACATACACCGGGGTATTTGTCCAATACCCATTCGGTCAAATAATATCTGCTATGGTTGTCGGGGCGAAGATCAATTCCCTCGTCCCGCATGACCGCATCGGTTAACTTTACTGAATATTTTGCTACAAAACTTGCCAAACGGCTGAAGACATCCGGTATGGTTTCAATTGCTTTTTGAAATTCATCTTTCCGTACATGCCCGGCCAGGGTAGTACTTTCTTTAATAACATCAAGCCACAGAGATGATGCATTTCTATCGGCATCGGTGTCCCCGTACATTTCCCCGAATATCTTAACCCAATCTTCTAATTTGTATTTTTTTATCTCATCGAGCTTGGTAGTGCTTTTCATAAATCCCCCTTTTTAAAATTAGGCCTAACCAGTATACGCAGGAGATTGGGAAAAGGAACGCTGGTTTTCTTCATGTCTTTAGCTTTGGGTCCCCGGCTGTCACCTGTACCATCAGGTAAAAATAGATCTGAATGCATGTCGCTGTCAAGCCCTAAGGTCAACGAAGACGATGGCGAAAAGAATGAAGCATACCTTCCCGGGATACTGCCGAGATTGGCATCGTTGGGATAACGGGTCAGGTGAGCGTTGAGAGCGGATGTTATTGGTTTGAGATATCTTAAAACGCACCCGGCCTCCGGGTTGGATGCCGTGGCGGCGCGCAAAAAAACCATTCACCTCAAGAACATAACGAGCGGGGGTGTTGATTGAGCGGGCATCGAGCGTCAGAGGCTCGGCATTCTCGACGATGCCAACGATGCGCATCGTATCGTTGATAAAGATCATGTCAAGTGGCAGATACGTGTTTTTCATCCAAAAGGAGAGGGGGGCTTCTGACGGATATACAAAGAGCATACCGGAGTTTTCCGCCAACTCCTTGCGGAACATGAGACCGCGTTCTCTCTCGTTCGATTGCCGCGCGACCTCAACCTGCACCACGATCTCTTGGTCATGTGCTCCCGGTAAAACAACCTGAGGGGGGAAAGCGGCTTCCCGCCGACAACCCTGATCGGTACAACACAACAGCATCATGGCTCCGAATCCGATCACCATCGCCACGACGGGTAGGTTACGACGTCTCATCGCGCGGTTTGATTTTTTTCTTTATATCCTCGCCCCAGCGCCGTTCGAGCCAGGTGCGCAGGTTGATCTTTCTCGATTAATGGCGAGACAAAATATCTCACCGTGGTGATGAGCGCAATGAGGCCGGCGCCGCCGAGGCAAAGATACGCTCCGATTGAGGGAGAAACAGACGATAGCACCAGTGGCAGTGAGCCAGCCAAAAGCCCGGCCGCGATCAATCCCCAGACCACTTGAACGCCGAGCCCGTTGAGAACTTTTTTGATTTTGGCGCTCTCGGGGTCGCGGACATTGACCGACAGGCGTCCGCCTTCCATATCCATCAGAATCTGTGAAATCTGCTGGGGGACTTCGCTCAGAACGCTGGACAACTGAAATAGCGAGCGCATCAGACCGCCGCGCATGTCGTCGAGATTGTACCGTTCGGCGAGCAAGCGCTTTACGTACGGCGCGGCCACCTGACTGATGTTGAGATCGGGGTGGAGTCGGCGCACGACGCCTTCGATGGTGGCCAGCGCCTTGATCACCAGCGCGTATTCCGACGGAACGGCCACATGATACCGAATGGACAAATCGAGCAAGCTCCGCAGCACCTGGCCGGTATCGATAGAAGAAAGCTCCTGATCCAGGGAGCCTTCCAGCATGCGCTGAACCTCTTCGCGCAACTGGTTGAGGTCCACGCGCTCCTGCGTTGTACCCAGCCGATAGACCAGGCGCGAGATGGTTTCGGAATCACGCAGCACGATTCCCAACCCGAGTAACATCAACGTGCTGCGCATGGCCGTGGTGAGCTTGCCCACCTGACCGAAATCCATTAGGCCGACCCGGCCGTCGGGGAGCACCAGCAGGTTTCCCGGGTGAGGATCGGAATGGAACAGACCGTCTTCAAAAACCTGTTGATACGCTCCCTCGATGAGGTTCAGGGCGGCTTTCTTGGCAAGTTCGCTTCCTGGTTCGACGCTGTCGATATGCATTCCTTGGAGGTACGTCATCGTCAGCACATTGCGGTTTGAAAGCGCGATAATTGGTTCCGGGATGACTAGATTAGAGCGGGCACTGAAGTTCTTAGCAAAAGCGCGTAGATTGTCGGCCTCGCGGTTGAGGTCCAGCTCCAGCCCGACCGCGCAGTCGAACGCGCGCACCACGCCGACCAAATCATATAGGCTGGTATCCTCGATCGCGGCTTCAAGCACGTGGGCCAAATAGTACAGAATGTCGAGATCCGATCGAACCGAATTTTCTATCCGCGGTCGTTTAACCTTTACCGCCGCTTCCTGGCCGTCAATGGTGACCGCGCGATGGACCTGGGCAATACTGGCCGAGGCCATCGGTTCGGATTCGATTACTTTGAACAAGTCGTGAGGCGAGCGACCAAATTCGTTTTGAATGGTTTCGGCGATCGCGGCGAATGGAATCGGCGCGACGTGATCCTGGAGCTCGCGAAGCGCGCGGATATATTCGGGAGGCAGCAAGTCCGAGCGGGTCGACAGGATTTGGCCAAGTTTGATAAAGGTCGGACCAAGCTCGGTAAGCATGGCGGTTATTCGCTGCGCCAGAGCCTGGCTGCTGTCGAATTGCTCCTGCGGTTTGCGGATCTTGGTGCGCTCGAAGATTCGAGCCCGCTGCAAGAAATCGCCAAACCCGTGCTTGACCATCACCTGGAGGATCTGTCGCATGCGGTTCAAATCATAAACTGCTTCTTTGAGCACCGATCCTCCCAGCGAAAAAAACACTGGCTAACGCTACCACCGCAGTGAGGTGGTTGACAAGTCTACAAGGGATTTTTTCTGGACAGGTGCGCCGGTTGTCCGTACACTCGCACCACCACGAATTGAGCGCTAACTCTGAGCACCAGAGGGCAGCGCAGAGAGGAATATTATGAAGACTGCATTGATTATTATCGTTCTTGCGACACTAACGGCTATTGGAGTGACCGGGTGCGGATCTAGTAAATCTGCATGCGATGAAGCCGTCGGACATGTTTTTACCATGGGCTGTCAAACACAAGCACTTCCCGGTACCGACTCAAGCACTACCGAGTCAGACGCTGTCGATGGGTGCAATGGTTATGAGAAACTGGCAGAGAGCAGCACCTGCAATTGCAAGACCTCGTTCGATGCTGCGATAAACCGCTTAAAACTATCCTCTCAGCGAATTGTACCACCTGCAATACTGCGGTGACGACGCTTGTGAATTGTTTAGCGACTTGCAGCGCCACGTAACTGCTGACCGTCCGATTTTAAGGGTGCATTTGGGGCAAAGACTCGGCTGGTTCGCAGTCTTAAGTCCACGTCAATCGAAACTTTAACCACTTCTATATTGATCTGTATCGAGTTGTTTTCTTTGTTGTTGACGAGAATTAATAGGATGCTATACTTGTATTGCATAAGGAGGTTTGTATGTTGGCAATCCGCCTATCACCAGAAATCGAAAAACGCCTCAATCGATTAGCAAAGTCTACCGGAAGGACAAAGACCTTCTACGTTCGTGAGGCCATTCTTGAACATCTTGACGATCTTGAAGACATCTATCTCGCCGAGCGTATTCTTGAACGCGTTCGCAGAGGAGAAGAAAAAACCTACACCCTAAAAGAAATGATGCGCGAATATGGCGTGGAAGATTGAGCTAACGGCGAGCGCACGAAAGCAGCTCGACAAGCTCGACAAACCTATTACGAAGCGTATTCTTTCATTTCTTCATGAGAGGGTAGAACCGCTTGACGACCCTCGCAGCATCGGCCAGGCGTTGCGGGGGACAAAGCTAGGTAATTTTTGGAAATACCGGATTGGAGACTATCGCATCATTGCGAGCATCGAGGATGGCCGTTTGCTGATCCTGATTGTTCGAATTGGGCATCGGCGCGAAGTTTACCGCTGATCAGCTTAATCCCTATTCATTTATTTCCTCTGGTTTCGCGTGACAGTACCTAATAAGTCGCTTTCAAGTCAATAACCGGTTAGGGGAATGGAGGGTAATTGACAACTCAATAACTGGTTGACAGAGTGGGCTACAAGATGATCCATATCGGCACCTCCGGCTATTCGTACGATGACTGGATCGGGCCGGTGTATCCAGCCGGAACCCCGAAGACCCGATTTCTATCTTTATACAAGGATCTGTTCGACGCCTGCGAGTTGAATTTCACCTACTACCGCATGCCGACGGCTCGAACCATGGAGGGCATTCTAAAAAAGTCACAGGGTCGCGTTACCTTTACGGTAAAAGCGAGCGCGGAGCTTACCCACGATCGCAGCGACCCGCAACCAGCTACGCGACTGTTTTTCGAGGGGGTGCGGCCTCTGGTTGAAGCCGGCCGCTTCGGCTGTGTGTTGTTGCAATTTCCCCACTCCTTCCATAACGGAGTGGGGGAGCGAGTGTTCGTCGAGCGATTGCAGGATTTGTTGAGGGGATTGCCGTGCGTGGTCGAATTTCGCGGCAAGGATTGGGTGCGGGAGGAGGTGTTTTCCTGGCTGCGCGCCCGGGGACTCGGGTTTTGTTGCGTCGATGAGCCGCGGCTTAAGGACCTGATTCCGCCGCTTGAGGTGGTTACCGCATCCATCGCCTACGTGCGCCTGCATGGGCGTAACGCTGAGAAGTGGTGGAAGTATGCGCAGGCCGCAGAACGGTACGATTATTTGTATAGCCAGGAAGATCTTCAGGAATGGGTGCCGCGGATCAAGCGCATGCAGACCGCGGCTGCCGAGGTGTTTGTCTTTGCCAATAACCACCCCCGCGGCATGGCGGTCGCCAATGCCCGGCAACTCAAGGAATTGATTGCCGCTCAGTAAAAAAATTTTGATGGGTCAGACCGAACACCCGGAACCCGCACGTAACTGACCTCTATAAAATGTACTCATGAGTTGACATCGTTAGGAGTGAATGATAGCGTGCCGCCGATTAATTGAGGAGCCTCCGTGGTCACTTTTCAGCAGCTGATTTTTAGGCTTCAAGATTACTGGGCGGATAAGGGGTGTTTGCTACTCCAACCGTACGATCTTGAGAAAGGGGCAGGTACGTTTAACCCAGCGACTTTTTTGCGTTCACTCGGACCTGAGCCCTGGCGCGCGGCCTATGTGGAACCATCGCGGCGTCCTACCGACGGTCGTTTTGGAGAAAATCCCAATCGGCTCCATCAGCATCATCAGTTTCAAGCCGTCTTGAAACCATCGCCGCTTGACATCCAGGATCAGTACATCGAGAGCCTCCGGCATATTGGCATACCGGTGGAGGATCATGATCTTCGGTTCGTTGAGGACGATTGGGAATCGCCCACCCTGGGCGCGTGGGGTCTCGGATGGGAGGTATGGTTGGATGGCATGGAAGTGACCCAATTTACCTACTTTCAGCAATGCGGCGGTTTTGACCTCAAGCCCATCATGGTTGAGTTGACCTACGGATTAGAGCGTTTGGCCATGCTGCTTCAAGATGTCCACAATGTGTTTGACCTTCACTGGAATGAGCAGGTGACCTATCGACAATTGTTCCATCAGGGGGAAGTGGAATTTTCTGAATACAACTTTCATCAGGCCGATAATGAGATGCTCCTGCGGCTGTTTGAAATGTATGAGAAAGAAGGCGCGCGCCTGGCAAAAATGGCCGAGCGCAGCAAACGTTCGCAGGTATTGCCCGCGTACGATTACACCTTGAAAAGCTCGCATGTTTTTAACCTTCTTGACGCCCGGGGCGCCATCAGTGTTACCGAGCGTCAGGCATACATCGGTCGGGTGCGGGCGCTAGCCCACCAGTGCGCAGTCAGCTACCTGGCCGAGCGTGAGCGTCTCGGGTGGCCGCTCGTTGAAGGTGTATAGATGGATTTTTTACTTGAGGTTGGCTGCGAGGAAATACCCGCGCGGTTTCTGCCGCCCGCCTTGCAGGCGCTGGCAGAAGGTTTTACCGAAGCTCTCGCGGCGTCCCGCCTGGTCAGCGGTCCGGCGGCGCACGTGCGGACCATGGGCACGCCGCGCCGACTAGCTCTTCTCGCGAGTGGGCTGCCCGAACAACAGAGTGATGTGGACGAGGAGATCATTGGCCCCAAGGTTGAGCTCGCCTACGACGCGGACCACAAACCCACCCCGGCGTGTCTCGGTTTCATGAAAAGCAAGGGACTCACGCCCGATTCACTCACGCAACTGGATACCCCCCGCGGAAAATGTATCGGCGTACGGCGCCGCATTCAGGGCAAACCGACCAGCCAGGTGCTACCTCAGGTGCTGCACAACCTGCTTGCCGAAACAGCGTTTCCCAAGACCATGCGTTGGGGACAGGGTGAGAATGCATTCGTCCGGCCGGTTCACTGGTTGGTGGCGTTACTCGACACGGAGATAGTTTCCTTCGAGTTCGCCGGGGCTAAAAGCGATCGCCGTAGTCGCGGACATCGATTCGCCGCCTCGGCCGAATTCGACGTCCCGCACCCCGGAGCCTACGTCGATCTCCTGCGCGAGGTACATGTTCTGATTGATCCCGAGGAGCGTCGACGGTTGATAGCGGAGGGAGTTGCCAAGCTCGCGGCAGACGCCGGCGGGCGCATCGTGGTCGACGAAGGGCTGGAAGAAGAAATAACCTTTTTGATTGAATATCCGGTACCCTTAAGGGGACATTTTGACGAAAAGTTCCTTGATCTGCCGCGGCGGGTGCTCATAGCCGCCATGCGCAACCATCAACGGTACTTTTCCATCGAGCGTGCGGATGGTGCGCTCCAGAATGCTTTCATCGCTATCGGCAACACGCCGGTACGAGATCTATCCGTGGTGCGACACGGCAACGAACGAGTGCTCGCGGCGCGCTTAAGTGACGCTCGTTTCTTCTTTGATACCGATCGTCAAATCTCGCCGGTTGAACGAGTGCCCCGATTGCAGAATATGATTTTCCAGACCGATTTGGGCTCGTACTACGACAAGGCGGTGCGGGTATCTTCCCTGGCCGTGGCTATTTCATTCCAACTCGGTTTTGGGGTCTTGGATAAACTCGCGCGCGTGGTGGATGCGCTTACCGTAAAACTCGATCGGGTCACCGACGCCAAAGAACGCTTCAGTTGGCAGGTCGCCCGGGCGGCTTTGCTTGCAAAGACCGATCTCCTGACCGATATGGTCGGCGAGTTTCCTGAGCTCCAAGGTGAGATGGGTGGGGTGTATGCGCTGGCCTCCAATGAGGAAGAGTGTGTTGCGACGGCCATTCGCGAACAATACTATCCGCGTTTTTCCGGCGATCAACTGCCGGCCACGGATCTGGGCGCGATGCTGTCTCTGACCGATCGCCTCGACACCTTGGTTGGGTGCTTTGGGGTGGGATTGCGTCCGACCGGGGGCACCGATCCCTATGCGTTACGGCGGGCGTGTCTCGGGGTGATATCGATTATTCTGGCGCGTGGTTACCGAATCTCAGTCGGTTGGCTGCTGCGTCACGCTCTCATCGGCGTGCGGGACAAAGTGGAAGCTTCTCAGCTTCGGCGGGCTGAAGCCAAGGCGGCCGCGGCTGCCCGCAAAAACAAACCCGGTGCGCCTGTGGCTAAGAGCGAGAAACCGTTAGCGGCGGGATTCGAGGGTGAGATTTTGGCCGATTTAGAGGCTTTCGTTGCCGGCAGACTACGCCAGCGCTTTGCCGAGGAGGCTCCGAACGACGTAGTTGAGGCGGTGCTCGCAACCGGCATCGATGACATCACCGAAAGTTGGTTGCGGATCAAGGCGCTCGCCGATTTCGCCCGGCAGCCCGCGTTTGAAAACCTGGTGGTGGCGTTTAAGCGCGTCGTCAATATCCTCAAAGGGTTTGAGGGTGCGGAGCTCGATCCGTGGCTTCTCTCCCAGGCTGAGGAGAAGGAGCTCCACCAGGTGTATTTAGAGATCGCGCCTCGTTTTGAGGAGTTGGTGGCCGAGGGTCGTTTTTCCGAGACCTTGGCGCTCCTCGGCGAGCGCCTGCGGGGGCCGGTCGATCGTTTCTTTGAGCAGGTGTTGGTCAATGATCCGAAGGATCCGGCGCGCCAGAGCAACCGTAAAGCACTGCTCAGTAAGCTCGCGGGCTTGTTTAACCGCGTCGCTGACTTTACCAAGCTTCAGACCCGAGATTCGGCATGATGCAACCGAGTACCTTTCATACGGAGGGATGACATGGTGGCAATGAAGATGGTGTACTTCTTTGGGGACGGAACGGCAGACGGCGATGGTTCAATGAAAAACCTGCTCGGCGGCAAAGGCGCCGGACTGGCCGAGATGAATCGACTGGGCATTCCGGTGCCGGCAGGATTTACCATCACCACCGACGTGTGCACCGAATTCTACAAGAATAATCGCACCTATCCCCGCACGCTCAAGGGAGCTGTCCAAGCCGCGCTGAGTAAGATCGAACGTGCGATGGGTGCCATCTTCGGCGACACGGTCAATCCGCTCCTGTTGTCGGTTCGGTCCGGCGCCCGGGTGAGCATGCCCGGGATGATGGATACCGTTCTTAAATTTAGGGCTCAATGATAGAACCGTCGAGGCGCTTGCACGGCAGACCGGCAACGCCCGCTTTGCCTACGACGCCTACCGGCGATTCGTCCAGATGTACGGCGACGTCGTGTTGGGACTCAAACCGGAAACTAAAGACGATGTGGATCCGTTCGAGGAGATCCTCGACCGCACGAAGCGCGAGGTGGGCGCTCGCTTCGACAGCGATCTCGATACCAACGCGCTCAAAGCCTTGGTGCGGCTGTTTAAGGAAACCATTCGCCAGCGCGCGAGCCATGATTTTCCGGAAGATCCGTGGGATCAGCTCTGGGGCGCTATCGGCGCTGTTTTCGGTTCGTGGGAGAACGAACGGGCCAAAGCCTATCGGGCGCTGAACGGCATTTCGAGCGATTGGGGCACGGCGGTCAATGTGCAGGCGATGGTATTTGGCAATTTGGGCGATGATTCGGGGACCGGGGTAATGTTCAGCCGCGACCCTGCAAGCGGCGACAACCGCCTGTACGGCGAGTATTTGATGAACGCCCAGGGCGAGGACGTGGTGGCCGGCATCCGCACCCCGCGGCCGATCGCCGAGCTTCGCACGACTGACGAGGCCATGTACCAACAACTCGACGGCGTTTCGCGACGGTTGGAAAAGCACTTCCGCAACATGCAGGATATGGAGTTCACCATCCAACGCGGCAAGCTGTGGATGCTGCAGACCCGAACCGGTAAAAGAACCGGTTTTGCCGAAGTACGCATCGCCGTCGATATGGTGAAGGAGGGATTGATCAAGGAGGCTGAAGCCGTCGCGCGTGTTCCGCCCGACGCACTCAACCAATTGCTGCGCCCGGTTTTCGACACGCGCGACAAGCAGCATGCCGAGACGCAACGACGTCGGCTTACCAAGGGGTTGAACGCGGGTCCCGGGGCGGCCTCGGGTCGGGTGGTGTTTAACGCCGAAGACGCCGAAGCCTGGGCCAGTCGGGGTGAGCAGGTTCTCCTGGTTCGCATCGAGACCTCCCCCGAGGACATCAAGGGCATGAACGCCGCGGTGGGCATTCTGACCGCGCGCGGCGGTATGACCTCCCACGCCGCGCTGGTGGCACGCCAAATGGGTAAGGTGTGCGTGGCCGGTTGTGGAGATCTCAAAATTGATTATAAAGCGCGCGCGATGCGCGTTGGCACCGTGACCATAAAAGAGGGCGACTGGTTGTCAATCGATGGCACCACCGGGGAGGTAATGGAAGGCCGGTTGCGCACTATCCCCTCGGAAGTCGTTCAGGTGCTGATCGAAAAAACGCTCAAACCCGAGGAATCGCTGCTCTATCAGCAGTACGCGAAGCTTATGCAGTGGGCCGATACCTTACGGCGGCTGCACATCCATACCAACGCCGATCAACCCGATCAGGCCGCCCAGGCGGTGGCGTTTGGGGCCGAGGGCATCGGGTTATGCCGCACTGAGCATATGTTTTTCGGCGAGGGCAAGATCGGCCCGATGCGGGAAATGATCTTGGCGGAGGACACCGAGGCGCGCGAGAAGGCATTGGCTAAATTACTGCCGCTGCAGCGCGAGGATTTCAAGGGCATCCTGCTGGCCATGCAAAACCGTCCGGTCACCATCCGCACCCTGGATCCGCCGCTGCACGAGTTTATACCGCAGGATCCGAAAGGCGTCCGCGAAGTGGCTGTGCTCATGGGTGCTGATACCGAAGAACGTATTCGCGAAAACGAGGAACGTCTACGGGCCAAGGCGCGCGATCTGCATGAGACCAACCCCATGCTGGGTCACCGCGGCTGTCGGTTGGGGATCACCTATCCTGAGATCACCGCCATGCAGGCCCGGGCGATTATTGAGGCCGCCTGCCAGGTCAAGAAAGAGGCCGGTTTCACCCCGCACCCTGAGATCATGATTCCCTTGGTAGGCTATCTCAGTGAACTGAAACACCAAGCCGCGGTGGTGCGAAAGGTTGCCGCCGAAGTATTTGCCGAACAGGGCATCCAGGTGCCGTACAAGGTGGGCACCATGATCGAGCTGCCGCGCGCCGCTCTGGTCGCCGCAGAGATTGCCACGGTGGCGGAGTTCTTCTCATACGGCACCAATGATTTGACCCAAACCACTCTCGGCATGAGCCGCGACGATGCCGGGGTGTTCTTACGGGATTATTACGCCAAGGGCATTTTGGAAGACGATCCCTTCCAGACCATAGATGTCAATGGGGTCGGTAAACTGGTGGCCATGGGCGTTGCGGATGGACGCGCCGCCCGTAAGGATCTTAGTATCGGTATCTGTGGCGAGCATGGCGGCGATCCGCGGACAATTCATTTCTGCCATAAGACCGGGCTGGATTACGTTTCGTGTTCGCCGTTCCGGGTGCCGATAGCGCGGCTTGCCGCAGCTCAGGCGGCTCTTGAAGAAGCTGCCGCCAAGAAGCAGCCTGCCAAAGGTAACGTCGTAAAGGCGGTGAGAGCGAAGGTGGCGGCGAGAAAACCCGTAAAAGCCAAAAAAATGGCCGCGAAGAAAAGGCCGATGAAAAAAGCCGTAAAGAAAACAGGGAAGAAAGCCGCCAAGAAAATTGTTAAGAAATCGGCTGCCAAACCTTCAAAAAAGAGACGCGTGAAAAAGCCGACAAAAAAAGGTCGAAGATAACTTGATCGGAGAGCGTGAGTGTCTGACCGCCCATACTATTGGTATACGGTAACGTTGATCTTGATAGCTGCGCTCGGGGTGGGCCTGACCGCCTGCAACAGAGACCGCCTGGGTAAACCGCTTCCTGGCCAAGCATTTCAATTTCCGACCGGGATCGCGGTTCATCCGGATGGGTTTGTTCTGGTCGCGAGTTCCAACGATGATCTTACCTATCAGAGTGGTTCGTTACGGGTGATCGACCTGAACAGCTTGGCGTCAAGTCTTAACCAAAATGGATATAGTGTTATTCCTGACGAAAACGGCCAAATACCCAACGATTATATCGATTTGATCCATGACGATTGGGGAGCGGTGTCGCTTGACAACTTTGCAGGCAGGATGGCTATTTCCTCTGACGGCACACTCGCGGCAGTGACGATTCGAGAAACCAACCAGTTGGTGTTAGTCGATCTCACGGTTGATACTTCCGGGCAGCTGCCGGTTCTCAATTTGTCCTGTTCCGATACTCCTGCCGATAAAAACAAGAAATTTCCGTTTTGTAGTGGCGACCGGTATGTTGTCGAGCTTGGTAAGAATTCTCCGCAGTATAATGCAGATCTGCAGTTTGATCCTTTTGACGTGGTTCTTTTAGATCAACAAACAACACAAGACAATAATTATAAGTGGTGGGCGTATGTTTCGTTTTTACGCAGCGGAACGCTCAGTATTGCCAAGATCCCTGACCGAGAGACAACTTCCTCCCCGGTGGACAAATCACTTGGACCTGCTACCGGGGATATGGGAATAAACGATCTGGTGTACTCCCCGAGCAACAACACCATATACATGAGCAGCCTCGGCCCGAAAACGACTTCCATAACCGAGAATTACGTGACCAGCCTCGGCTCGGAAACGACTACCATAACCGACAATATTTTTTATTTCGCACCTCCAGCGGGCGAAAGTACAACCATACCCCTGTATAATGTTCTCCTCGGCACCGAGACTGTTGGGTTGGAGGTAAACCAAGACGGGTCTGAATTAGCCGCGGTGGTCCTCAACCCAAATATGCTGTTGTTTCTTGATACGAACAACTCTTATGCCTATTTGGGGAGTGTGGCGCTTGGTCCGAATCCATCTCTTGTGCGCCGATACAATAACCCATACAATAACCTATTTTTCGTCACCTTCCCCCTTGAGGACCTGATCTATATTATTGACGGCGACACCAAACGGTTAATCCAAGTCAAAGATGTTCACGATGTTTGCAACGGCCCCTTTGATATGGGCTTCTTTGATCGAGATAGTGATAATATTCATTGGGCGTTGTTTACCTGCTTTGAAAATGACACGGTCGCCGTGATGGATCTTTAATTCGGCTCCGACACATGCATCAACGTACCTGGAGATAATTGCAAGTGTCGGTAAGTCGAGTAGTAATTGAATAAGGAGTGGTTGGGATGAAGCACCTTATGGGTTTTGCGATTGTCATGGCGTTGTGGTGCGGCGCCTGTAATAAATCAAAGCCGACGACAACCGGACGCCTCTCCGGTCCGACGGATTTAGCGGAGTTTATTGGTTGCGCGCAGAATGTTTCCAGTTGTGTCGGTAGTGAGCACCATTTGTTGCTGATCGCCAATTCGTTCGGTAACGATCTAAGAATTTTTGATGTTGAGGACAGTAATTTTTTTGAAGCCCCAGAACCGCTGTTCCCTTTGTCGATTCCCGTCGGCGAGCTGCCGGTGAGCCTGGCGATTGATCCGACCGGGCGATATGCCTTTGTCGTCAACGCCGTCTCACAAGATATCTCACTGGTTGATTTAGCGGCGGATGCGTTGATGGAGGTGAGCCGGGTCTCGTTATTATCACCAGGAGAAAATCTTCAGCCAGGAGAAACTCTTCAGCCCGAATTTGTTGCTGTTCCGCAGCCTGGCACGTGGGATACACAGACGCCGTTACCGATCTATGTTAGCTATGTTAGCCCCCTTGAATCCGGACAAATATCCGGACACATAGCGGTACTGAACTTCCAGTATCCGGACGCAACGGTTACACCATCAATACCTCTAAATCTTACGCTGCTTCAACCGCCGGTGGATATCGGTGTGGATGGTTCTATGCCTTCCGGACTAGCTCTGACAAAGGATGGAAGTACCTTATTTGTTGCCGACGAAGGATTAACTACGATTTATAAGATTGATACCGCCACAAAAACTGTCACTAACTCTATCGACGTCGGCGGTCCTTCGCGTCGTCTGGCGCTTACCTCGGACGAATCAAAACTCTATGTCATTCCTAATACGAGTGGATTTATTCTTAACCCTATAACAAATGTACTATCAGTTGGTAGTGAAATCTCAGTAGTCGATACTAACAGTGGATCACTATTGACAACCATTCAGATACCGGACGTGCCGCGGTCAGTTACCTTTGTTGACGGCCTTACCTTGAGTGTTGACAGCGAAAACTATTCGTCGCAGGGAACCGCGGTCTCCCAGTTTGCTTGGGTATCCGATCTTGACGGCACGGTATATGTTGTTGACGCGGAAAACAATTACCCCGTTTATGACAGCACCGGCGCCCCGGTCAGGTTCGTTCCTACCGCACCGGGTGGCATGGCTGGCGAGCTGATTTCGAACAATTTTAAGAGCCTGAGCAATTCGAACGCCAGTGATGATTTCCGGATTTACTTACTCTATGAGGGTTCTAACGCATTGATGGAGTTTTTCCCCTCCGACCCGACCTCCACGAATTATCTTTTATACCAGTAATTATACCAGTAATCGGCGTCAACAGGTAGATGTGACACCACCTGAGGAAAGTAAGTCGTCGTCCTGAACCAGGCCTCAAGGTCAACGGGTAGGAGCAAGAGGATGCTTGGGTCAAGGCCTTCATCCTCCAAGAGTTGTGCGGGTGTTTTAGCGCTCTTGGAGTAGTTGGGTCTGGCGAAGTTCCACCAGTGTTGGTAGATAGAGACCTTCTGGAAGAAGTCCTGTCTGGATGTAAATGGTTCGAGATCAAAGAACTCCTGTTCAATGGATGCATGGGAACTCTCGACATCGGCGTGGGCGTTTGGGGTGGCAGGGGGCAGGAAGCGGTGGATGATCCCGGCCTGCTGGATTTTGGCATGGAAGCCTCGTTCCCGCTCGTTCTTGTCATGGCCACCATATTCGACGCCGTTGTCGGTGGACAAGATAGCACGGCGGAGGTTGACGAGATGCTTTTTCAGGTGGGTCAGCAAGCGCCGGGAGGTCATGGTGGCGTAGGTGGTGGAGAGCTCGTCGGCGTAAGAGATAAAGAGAGCACCGCTTTTGACATCACGGTGGGTGTACTGGTGTTTGGGGAGGCCGAGTTTCTTCATCTGCGGCCAGTAGGCGGGGATATCGAAGAGGGGTTTCATATCGGCCTGGAGGCGTTGGAAGCATCTGTATTTAGCTTTGATAGCCCGCAGGTCGTTTTTGCGCTGACGCTTTTTGCGACGGCGGCCCGATAAGCCTTGCTGGCGCAGGATGCGAGCGATGGCGCCAGAGGAAGCAGTGATTCCAAACAGGTCGCGCAGGCGGCGCGGTCCGAAGCAGGGAACCTTCTTGCGTGCGTTGAGGATCTTCGCTTCTTGGTACCGGGAAGTCTTGTGGGGGCAGGTCTTGGGTCTCCGGGAGCGGTCCTGGAGTGAGGTACGACCGCCGGCGTCAAAGCGGGCACGCCATCGCCGTACGGTGTTGGGGGTGGTAGCAAAGGCACGCGCAGCGGGGCGTATGCCGTGGGTCGTGGCGTACTGCACCAACTGAAGGCGAAGCGAATATTTATGGTCTTTCGTGGTGGTCATGGCGTAATAACTAAATGGGGTCAGGGCCGTACCTCCTTGTGATGAAAGTCTTCGCAAACCTTCATTCAAGAGGATTTTGGTCCTGACCTCATCTCCTTTTTTGTTGCCGCGGCTTCCTTGGGGGGCTAGCCCCCCAAGGAAGCTTTCCCTTCAACATTGCCAATCCCTTGCTCCCCATGCTCCTGAGAGCAGAAAGAGGTGGTGTCAGATCTACCTGGGCTTGCCCATAATTATACCAGTAATCTATTTGACAGGTGGCGAGTTCCGT
Source organism: uncultured delta proteobacterium (assembly GCA_963754925.1). Classification (GTDB taxonomy): domain Bacteria; phylum Myxococcota; class B64-G9; order B64-G9; family B64-G9; genus CAVWHX01. The sequence goes on along the minus strand of CAVWHX010000007.1, from coordinate 86,957 downwards.
CGTATTTTCTTGAATTTGATGGAGGATTTTTATTTTTTTTCATGTCAGGGGCGAGCCTCGTGGTGTTCGAAAATCCTTCACCGGGTTTTCAACTGCGCGACGGCATTCTGCCTTTTCCTGGTATTGATTCCTTCGTGTCAGATAGTCGATCCCGGTGAACGTACCGTCGTACAACCGCAGTTTTTTCCCGATCCAACGCAGTTTGGAACGACCATCCATCCCTTGTTGCAGGCCCGGTGCGCTTCGACTGAATGCCACGGGCGGCCCTCGACGTTTCGGTTACACGACGCCCCGGTTCCCTTGCCGGCGGTCCCTCCGATAACGGACCCCCTCTTGCTGCCGGAGCCGTATCGGTCTGACTATGCTACGGTGCTCTATTTCGTGGATCTTGACCAACCGGCTGATTCGGAACTGCTGCGTTTTGGAACCGGGAGTGAACGCGCCCATCCAGGCGGCGCGGCGTTATCGAATACCGATGCGGCCGCTATACTCACGTGGCTTGAAACTGACGGGATTACGCCATGATCATACGCGGCCTGGTAGCGGCAGTCGTTTTCATCGGCCTACGGAGCGCTGGCGCGGCCCAAGGTATCAACGGCGAAAATATTCAGCTGCGGGTCATGGCTCAGAGCGCGCCCGTGCGTTCCGGGCCGGGCGGCAGCTTCAGAGAGATTGGCCGGGTCGGCCGGGATCAAATATTTCAAGCGCTCGATCGCACGCCGGATGGTTCGTGGTACCGCATCCGCATCTCGCGGGAGCGATCCGGCTGGGTATTGTCAGAACTGGTCTGGCCGTTTGAAATTGTCGATGAGAGCGCCGTTACGAGCGCTTCTTCGTGGTTCGATCGAAAACTGCTGGTGTCCGGCCAGCTCGATGATGGCAGGGTGACCCTGGCGCTATCGGGCGGTGCCCTCGATTCATTAGGTGAGTTCACCATGCGCGTCGGCTACCAGCCCAGCGCTCACTACTTAGTCGAGCTTTCAGGTTCAGAAGCGAACGGCCGCTTTGGCAACCTCGTGCTTTTTGGCGGCGATCTGGTCGTGCCAATTGGCCCGTGGCGATCGATTGTACCCTTTGCCTTGGTGGGTTTCGGCGGGGCCGCTGTCTGGCCCAACCAACAATCGAGCCTCTTTAAATCGGGCACCAGCTTGCAAGCCAGTGCCGGAGGCGGAGTGTTTATCGGTTTGCGGGGACCAATCATCGTGAGACTGGACATTCAAGAGGTGCTCACATTTGGTCCTGATCAGCTCGACGGGATGCTGCTGATCCAGGGCGGGTTGATGGTAACCATGTGAGCCTAAAAGCGCGATCGTGTGAGGACGATTGATGGTCATCAAGCAATCCCCGATATCGGTACTGGTTACGAGCCTCGTGGTTGTGGCATTCTTTGGGCTGCCCGATCGGGTGCTACTGACCCCTGCGCGGCTCGCCTATGCCGCCTGCCCGGAGCCTCCCGAAAGCCAAACCGGGCTCGGCTCCGGACTGCAGAAGAAAGACTTTCTCAAAGCCTTGCGCCACGAGGTGAACCTCTTCGGCGGTCTGTTGATGAGCGACAGTATGGGCAAGGCTCCGATGGCCGGAATCTCCTACGCATTTCACTTCAATGAAGACCTGGCGCTGGAGGCGTCCTTTGCCTGGACCCATTTCTCATCGGTGTTGTCGAAACCGCTCTCCGACGCGACGGGCTATGAGGTGCTCCCAGCCCATGACGCCCGTTTGTATCTGGGGAGCCTTCTGTGGGACCCATTCCACGGTAAGTTTGTCCTGACCGGCGCCACCATCGTGCACTTTGACCTCTTTTTGCGGGTGGGGGCGGGCGCAACCGACAGCCGTACCGACGTGGGGCTGACGTACCTGGTTGGCGGCGGGATCCGGCTCTATCTTCTTTCATGGCTATCGTTGCGGTTTGAAGTGATCGATAGCCTCCAGGTTCAAGAGATCCTTGGATCGGAGTCCCTGACCAACAACCTTGCGTTTTTGTTGGGAGTTGGGTTTTGGTTTCCGTTTTCAAATTGAACGCGCACATGCCGCTACGGTCTTCCCTCTGCCCAGGAATGCGGGCGGGGGTTATACTCAGCCTCCTTGTGGTTGCGTTGGGGGCGGGGTGCGCCGCCGGCCCGGTGGTCGAACGCGAGGTATTGTCGGATCCCCTCATGCGTTTCGCTCCGGCACGAGTGCTTACCGATCCGAGCGCCATCGATCCCGAGCACGACGAACCCTTGACGCCTAACACCATTGTGTCACGGCTTACGATGGCCGCCGATCCCGGCAATCAGGTCAAGGGCTTTTGGTTGCGCTCAACCCTGCGCGGGGCGGCGGAGGTGTGGCAGGGCTTGGCGGTTGAAGCCGGCTATGGCGTCAGTTTGGACAAAGAACTGATACAGAAGCTCGATGGATTTGCAGGTCCGTTGCCGCTTTTGCGCCTGCGTCATGGCCCTGACGCCGCGGTGGTCCTCGACGATGGGAGCAGCCTGTTACGGGTTGGTTACCGCTTCCGTACGGCATTTGATGGTACGTTGAACGAACCGTTCATCATGGCGCGTACCACCGTCCTTCGTCATGATACGATTGTCGAAGTTTCATACCGGCACGTCATCGAACAGATCAGCCTCGGGCCGGGAGATCTTCCCGCCCAGGGCATCGCGATCGACAAACAACGTCGGGGCGACTGGCTTGACTGCGCGTTCGAGCAGGGTTTTCTGCCCGGGTGGAACTTGAGGCTGGACCTCGGATTGCTTCTCGAGGATGGTTTTCTCCAAAGCCCCTACCGACTGGTGAGCCTGTACTCGATGCGCGGGTCGACCCTGGCTGACGACGCCGAGACCATTCCCCTCATCGAGCCGGAAAAACATCCCAGCACGCGGGTGCGCTACGGCGGGCTGGTTCGGGTCCGACGCCTGGTTCCCGCATGGCACGCGGCGTTTGAAATCGACCTCGGCCACGGCTCCGACACCTGGCGCGTTGAGCAGAGTCGGGTGGGGTTAGCCTATCGACAGCGCCTCGGAGACCTTTTTCAATTGTCTTTCAATGGTGAAGTGTACCACCAAACACGCGCCAGTTTCTATCGCGACGACTATCCCGATGGACCGCCCGGCGCCTATTGGTCGGCCGATCGCGAGTTGTGCTCATTTGTTATGGGACTCGTCGGCGCTGCGTTGGAGATTACCATTATTTCTGAACGCGATCGGGTGCTGGGTATGTTTCGATATCTAACGCTTGATATCGGTGTTCAAGCTACCTTTGCCAATTACCGTATCTCCGGCGCCCGTAGCCAAGACGGCTTCACTTCCTATCCCAATCTTACCAGCAACCAGCGGGAGAACTTCCAGGGTGGGTACACGTTCGGCGGCACGGTTGGGTTTGAAGGCGGATTTTAACTGAAGCATCGTGAAGGAGGCTGGCATGGTATCGGCTCGATTGAACGTTGCAGCGTTAGTGGTGATTTCTATGGTGGCCGTGATGCTGCTGACCAGTGCAGCCCCGACGGTTTCTCAACCTCCTCAGGCGGCCGCTGTGCAGGCTGGCTCAACACAGCCGTCGCCGGCAGTTGATCCAAAAGTCTTATCTGAACTGGCCATTGAGCACAGTCGAACCCGTGACGCTCTTGCGGCCGTTGAAGCGAGACTGATGTTGCTATCCGAGAAATTGTTTAGCTCTCGGTTGCTCGTCCGCTGTCGCAGCGAGATCGATACGCCGTTGCAGTTGGACTCGCTGGAGCTGCTCATGGACGGCGAGGTGGCGTATCGACAAGAGTTCACCGCGGCTCCGACGATTATGGCGCTGACGCTCTTTGACGGGTATCTCACCCCGGGACGACACACGCTAGAACTCAAGGCGTATGTGCGTGGCCCCAACGAATCGGCCGACACATCGCCGGGATATGCAGCAGGCAGCGGCCTCACCGTACATATGAGAAACCGGGCGACGACCGATGCTGTTTTCGATTTGGAAGGCGCGGGGGACATCCCCGGCAAGAATGAGCTGAAAAGGTCCGATCCCAAGGGCAGCTGGAAGATCATTGTTCGTTCTCGGTTTGCGACTAAACCACGTTGACCGCATGGCCTGATGGTAGGGGAGTATCGGTCGCATGATATCCGTTTTGCCCATTTTGGTGGTGCTCATGGCTGTGCCTGGTTCTGGGAAAGAACCCTTTGCCGGTCCGCGGGATACCTTAATAGGTTACCTGCTCCAGCATGCGCCAAGTCACCCTGATGAGGATGCAGCGGTTCTTTTTAAAGAGTTGATTCGGAGGGCCGAGGCGGTCTATTTGGATGGCGGATCCGAAAGCGCGGCCGCTGCACTCGGGGCGACGTTGATGGATCCGTCCTTTGCAAAGCTGGTCGGTACTGAAGCATACGATACCCTGCGCTATTACCTCGCCGCCGCGCTGATGCGGGAAGGCGCCACCGGCGAAGCGCGCCGCCACCTCCTTAATCTGATCGGGCAGCAAGAAACCTCGCAATTTCGCTTTCCGGCTTTTCGTAAGCTTACCGACCTCACCCTGCGTTCCGGACAATTTGATGAGACGCTCCAGGCGATTGTAGATTTGCGATTGAACCTCACCGAGGATGAGCGTGACGAGATCGCGTACCTCAAGGGCAAGGCGCTGATACGGCTTGGTGCGTTGCCTGAGGCCACGGCGGCGTTAGCAGCCGTTTCGCATTCCAGCCGCTTTAGGGCCCAGGCCATATATTTGCAGGGCCTGGTGGCGCTATCGGCAGATGATCTTGGTTTGGCAACCGAACGTTTCTGCAGTTTGGTGCGGCAACCGGGTCGGGGAAAATATACATTTTTTGTATCGGAGCAAGGAAGCCAGGTGATTGAGCAAGCCTGGCTGGCCTTGGCCCGCTTGCGCCACGATCAGGGTGAACACGCTCGGGCGGTGGATACCTATCAGCGAATTTCGCCGGATTCGCCGTCCTTCGCCGAAGCGCGCTACGAAAGCGCCTGGTCGTTGTATGCCCTCAAGCGTTTTTCAGAAGCCCGTCTTTTGTTGGAGGATCTGTTGGGGCGCATCGATCGCTTTCCCGATCGTCCGGCCGCCCAGGTGTTATTGGGCTATAGCTTACTGGGCGACTGCCGTTTTGATGAGGCCGCGGCGCTGTTTGATGGCTTGGAACGCAATCTGACCGGCCTGGTCAGAGCCGCGAATGCGGTGAGCGCCACCGGCGAACTGGGGAACGAGCTGTCGGGTTCGGTCCCCAACACCCCGGACGAGCGCCAGGCGCTCTCGTTGACGGCCTCGACCCACGAGTTGCTTGGTCGCTTCTCGCGGATTACCCTGGAGTTTGCCCGCATTGCCTCGGGCATACCGGAGAACCCGGTCGCTTTGCCGTGGCGTGGAACACAGCACGGGTTGCGCGCAGAAATTTCCCGAGCGCGCCATCTTCAGACTCTGATGGTTTCGTTGCGCAGCCAGATGCCCGAAGGTCTTCAAGCAACGGCTCAGTTGCAGGAACTCGACCAACTCGAAGCTCAGGTGCGGGGGGCCGTCGACCGAGCCACGCAGGCCGAGGAGCGCTGCACGCGCATGAATCTATCGAACGCGTGGTTGGACAACGGCGGCGTGCTGACCGCAGAAGCCCCCCAGGCGTACTTGAACGAGGAGCATCGAGAGTTACCAATGCTTTCCGATCGAGCGCTGGCGCTCGCGCAGCGCGCAAGGACCGTGACCGCGATGGTACGCGGTGCGCGGGGCCGGCGCACCGTCGATGCATTTCAAGAATGGCTTCGGCTGGCTTCACTCGGACGAATAGACGCCAGCATCGGGCAAAAACAGGTTCTCGAAGCCGAGGTGCAGGGTCTTGCTCTGGGCCGTTTTGTGCCCTCGCAACTGCTCGAGCTCGCGAGAACGGGCCAAATCGATGAATCTTTTGAATACTGGCCGGACGACGGCGAGGAGTGGCCGGATGAACACCGGTAATCGAACGCCGCTCCTCACGGTCGCCCGGGTTCTGGCACCCGGGCTCCTGATGCTGGCGCTGGCTCTGGGGAGCCAGGCCACGGCGGGGCAGTGTCCCCTGCTGCCCGGACAGGACGGTTACTTCGAACAAGAAATGAACCGGCGTGAAGAAACGCTGGCCGGTGAACGCGCTAAGGCGATCGATTTGATTCAGACGTTTTTGGGACGATATCCGGATGCCCCGCAACGGGCGGACGCGCTGTTTCGTCTAGCGGAGCTCCTGTGGGAGCGTTCGGAGGCCGATTTCTTCACGCGCATGCGCGCCTACGAGCGGGAACTCGATGCCTTTCAACACGCATTGGGAAAAAGGCCGGAAGAGCCGCGCATGGAGCTTGAAGCTTCGATAAAGATTTACGAACAGATCCTCGAGAAACATCCCGATTTTACGAACACCGACACCGTCTTGTATCTCTATGGCTTCGCCCTCAATGAACGGGGCGATGAATCGGCCGCACTGTCAATTTACAAAAGTCTCATCGCTCGTTTTCCCCAGAGTGTTTTCGTACCCGACGCATACCTTGCGATCGGCGAGTACTACTTCGCTAACGCCGATTATCTTAAAGCCATCGGCTCCTATGAACGCGTGTTGAAGTACCCCTATACGCCGCTACTCGATTTGGCCACGTATAAGCTTGCCTGGTGCTACTTCAAGGAAGGCAACGCAAAAAAAGCGGCTGGGCTCTTTCGGGAAGTGCTTGCGCGTTCCAAGGCGGACAAAACGTTGTCTCGCCTTGAGACCAAAGGCTCAGATTTGGAGAAAGAGGCCACGGAAGACCTGGCGCTGACATTTAGCGAGTCGGGCGGCGCCAAGGAAGCCTATCGCTTCATGGCTGAGGTCGGCGGCGACGAATATTCGATCCGGGTGTTGCGCTCGCTGGGGGAGGTGTTGGCACGCCAAGGCCGCTTTGATGAGGCCGTGGAGTCGTTCCGTATGTTGCTGGATCGATTCCCGCTCGATCCCAACGGGCCGAGTTTTCAGCTCAAGATAGTCGAGGCGTACGATCGACACGGTCATGTTGAAGACGCCCTGAGCGAGCGCACTCGGTTGGCCGAACGCTTTGGGTCGGGCTCATCCTGGGCCCAGTTGCATGAAAGCGACCAGGCGTTGTTAGACCGAACCAATCGTCAGATCGAAGAAGCACTACGCTATGTCGCGCTCTATCGTCATAAGCAAGCCCAAGATGCGCATACCGATGTCTCGTATCGGGCTGCGCTCAAAGCCTACCAGGAATATCTCACGCGTTTCTCCGACCATGCTCAAGCCCCGCGTATTCACTTTTACCTGGGTGAGGTTCAATACCGCCTCAAGAACTATGCGGCTGCGGCAACCCATTATGGCGAGGCCGCCCGACAGAGCCAGGATCTGGCCTTGAAAAAAGAAGCCGCCTTTGCGGCTATCCAGGCTTTTGATCAGCTACGCGAACGGACTGGCAAGAAACACGAGCCTCCCAGCAAAGCCGTGCCGCTCGCCGATAGTGAAAAAGGATTTATCCAAGCAGTCGAAGAATTCGGCGTTATGGCTCCTGATGATTCCAAGTTGGGCCAACTGCGTTTCGAGGTCGGACGGATTTATTACAACCGCGGCGACTTTGCTAGCGCATCCGCACAGTTGCTCGCGATGGTCCAAAAATACCCCAAGGATTCTTTTGCCGAGGGCGCGGCCGATCTGGCTCTCGACTGCTTCAACCGCATGGCTGATTGGTCCGCTCTGGAACAATGGGCGCGTCAGTTTTTTGAACAGAAGTTGTTTGCGGGTAAGGAGCTCGGCGCGGCGCTTCCCGGCTTTATGTGCAATGCTGTTTTTCAGAAAGCGGGTGCCTTGATCGCGAGTAATAAACCCGGCGAGGCAGCCGCCGAGTACCAGCGCTTGGTGAATGAGTTCCCGGGAAACCCCCTTGCCCCGAAGGCGCTGTTTCTGTCTGGGTTGGCCTTTGAGCAAGACGGCAAGCACGATCTGGCGCTACGAACCTACCAGCAGGCGATGGAACGGTATCCTAAGCAGGCGGCAGAGGCCATGGTCGTGCTCGCCGGGATCTACGAGCGTCAATACGACTACGAAAAGGCTGCCCGGCACTATGGCGAATTGGCCGAGCATTTCCCCAGAGATAGTCGCGCCCCTGAGGCGCTGCTGCAGGCCGCAACGTTGCAAGGCGCACGGCGCGCCTATCGGGAGCAGGCGCGTTTGCTGGCGCGGTTTACCGAGCTCTTTCCCGATCACCCGAAAGCGGCCGACGCGCTGTTCATGTCCGGGCTGTCGCTCGAGCTCGCCGGGCAACCGGCTGAAGCCGAACGTCGCTTTGAAAGCTACCTCAAGCGCTTTGCCCCCAAGTACGGCCGGACGCGCATTGCCGAACTGCACCTCGCCAAGGCGCTTGCCAAACAAAACATGACTAAAAGGGCGCGGGAGCATCTTGAATACTGCGCCGAATTTGCCGCTCGCCGACCTCCGACCGGGGCCGAGTTGCAGGCCGCGGCCGAATGCCGTTTTTTGTTGGCTGAGTTGGTCTTCGACGAATACCGCAGCATCACGCTGCAGCCGCCCAAGGAACGTTTGGTTCGCCAACTCAAGCAAAAAGCGGCACTGCTGAAAAAGGCCGAAGGTCTTTTTGCACAAGTGGTGGCCGCCGGCAATATGGAGTGGGGTTCGGCGGCGCTGTTTCAGATTGGGAATATGTACGCCACGTTTGCCGAAGCCATTTATAAATCTCCTCAGCCGACCGCGCTCAATCAACGGGAGCTCGAGATCTATCGCCAGGAGATCCAGTCGCTTGCATACCCGATTGAAGACAAGGCGCTCTCGGCCTTCACCATAAGCCTCGACATGGCACACAAGCATCAATACTACAGCATTTGGAGCCAACGAACGGTGGAAATGCTCCGCAAGCTCAATCCGAGCAAGTATCCAGCCGAGCTTGAGATTCGCCCGACGACTCGTTGGGCTGATTCGTTTACCACGTTTCCGATGATCGAACAGCCTTTGCCGGTGCGGAAGGAGGGACGGCGGCCATGACGAGTTTTCGCCGAATAGCCGGGTGCTTCGGGATCATTCTAACGTTCGGCTATCTATGGTCATGCGCGGGGACGCCGAAGCAGGTAACGCAAGCTGCGATTCCTATTGATCATCACCGCCTGGCGGTGCTGGCGTTCAACGAGGGTGTGCGCTTGCTGTCGGGAACGAAAGCGGATTATCACAGCGCTTTGAGACACTTTTTGAAGGCTGTCGAAGAGGATCCGACCCTCTATGAGGCTCATGTTAATGCGGGACTGTTGTTCTCGCGCGGCAACGATCCAGAACGCGCCGAACAATCCTACCGACAAGCTTTGGCAGTACGGAAGCACGATAGGCAGGCAACCTTTAATCTAGCGGCGCTGTACCTTCAATTCAAGCGCTTTGATGACGGCATTGGTCTACTGAAAGAATTCTTAGCGATACCCCCGACGATCTCGAAGCTCGTAACAATTTGGCGGTGCTCTATCGACTGAAAGGTAACTATGAAGAGGCCAAGGAACAAGCCCGCGCGGTGCTCGATCGCCAACCGCGACAGTCCTTGGCCTACAACAATCTAGCGACAATTTTTTCGGAGCTCGGCCAATATGAGATGGCTGAGGATCTTTTCCGGCGGGCGCTGGTATTGGATCCCGATAACGCTCGCGTTCAGAATAATCTCGGACTGGCGCGCCTCAAACAGGATCGCGTACAGGAGGCGCTGGATTTATTTCTTAAAGCGCACCAGAGTAATCCTAACGTGGAGGAAGCAGGGCTCAACGCCGCGTCGATATACATGGCCAATGCAGATTATGCCCAGGCGGCAGCGATCTACAAACAAGTAGCCCAGGACAATCCTGGCATGCTGCCCGCTCTGGTAGGGGAAGCGGTAGCCGAACGAGGTTTGGGAATAATTGCAGAGGCCGAAAAAGCCTACCAGCAAATACTCGGTCTCGATCCCCGACACCCTGATACCCTTTTCAATTTGGGGCTTCTGTATATGAACTACCGCGACAAACCGGAATGGGCCTGTGAAGCCTTCAACCGCCTCCTGATGAGCGGTCGGGCCGAGGCAGCGTTGGCGGCTCGGGCAAACGGATACATCGAAGACCTGCAGTTGAGTCATCCCGGCATCTGCAGAACCAAATCCGATTCAACCATGAAGGATCAGCATAATGTAAAGAATTAGGTATATCGCTTATAATATTGATATATTATAATATAATTAAATATTAATTGAGCATCCTTGGAAGCAAAGATTAACAGATGAGGAAGAAAATATTTATTCTCAACCATTACCTTAAAATTAAGGTACTATACGGTTATGTTTTCAATGAAAAAGGAACCAGTGTTGTTTGAGGCTGCGACCCATCGATGGACGAGAGCGCTCGTCGTTTTGCTTTGTTTGCTCCTGACCCCGACGTTGGCGTTGTCGAAAGACAACCCCCAGGAGAAAAAACCCGGTTCGGTGAGAGTGTACCGGTTTGATAACCTGGATATCGAAGGCAACGTAAAGACACCTCAGTTGCTGTACTTTCTCAAGCGCATTCGTAACCGATTCCACTTGTTTCCGGATCACCGAACCGACGTTTAAAGAAAAAATAGTACAAACAAAGTCAGCCGATTTTCTGTGATGCGCAATTTCATTTGTCCGGATTCTGGACAAATGACGGGTTACCCTGCTAATTATTAGTCACGTGAAAGGAGAGGGATTGGTTCGTAAGAACAAGACGGTCGTGACGGTGATCTCGAAAATTAGTGAGCACGCCACGACTACCCAGTCGTGTCTCGTGGTCATCTATGGCCTGGATCTGGGAAGGAAGTACAACTTGGAGAAAAACACCGTCATCATTGGCCGATCGTCAAAATGTGATATTCAAGTGGATCAGGAATCGGTATCGCGCAATCATGCGAAGCTCATCAATAATGGAGAGGACGTTGTGTTGTGTGACATGGGCAGCACCAATGGAACGTATATCAACGATGAGCTTGTTCATGAGCGCGCGCTGTCCGATGGTAATTTGATAAAGATCGGGCGGACCATATTCAAATTTCTTGCCGGAAAGAATATCGAAAACGCGTATCATGAAGAAATTTACCGTCTCACTACTATCGACGGGCTTACCCAAATCTTTAATAAGCGCTATTTCATGGAAACCCTTGAACGGGAGCTTTCGCGTTCTCGGCGTTACGGCCGTGATCTATCGCTGGTGATCTTCGATATCGATCACTTCAAGAACGTTAACCGATACGTTTGGGCACTTGGCCGGCGACTACATTCTTAAACAGCTTGCCGAACTGGTGAAGCTGAATATTCGTCGGGAGGATTTTCTTGCCCGCTATGGCGGGGAAGAATTTGCCGTCATTCTCCCCGAGCTGGAGCATCTTCAAGCGATGCACATGGCCGAGAAGGTGGTAAAACTCGTCGGCGAATATGACTTTGTTTTTGAAGGTAACCATATTCCGATAACGGTGTCCATTGGTGTCGCCACGCTCAACGAGGACGTCAGCGAAGCGATTGAGTTTATCAAGATCGCCGATACCAACCTGTACGAGGCTAAAAAAACCGGTCGCGATCGGGTCGTTGGGTAGGTTTCGTTGCTTCCTACCGAAAGGGGTGCGGGCGAAGCTCGATGAGCTCGTTCAGCATCCGTTGGATGGTTGCGCGAACCTGTTCGGCTCGTTGTATAATGTGTAAGGTATTGCGGGGGTCAATTCCTGGATCGAGATGAAAATTAATTGGTTGGCCAAAGCGGATGATCCACTTGCTGGGCAACGGGATAGCACCCAACGGCCCCAACCAGGGGAACGTTGGTGTTATGGGCAGATACGGCAAACCGAATGGCTTGGCTAACCATTTGATCTTAGCCAATACCGGATGGATCTCCTCAGCGCCTACCACGGCCACCGGTATGATCGGACTTCGTGCCCGCAAGGCCAGCCTAATAAAACCGCCTCGTCCGAAACGTTTGAGTTGGTAGCGGTCGCTGAATAATTTTCCCACGCCTTTGAGACCCTCGGGAAAGACCATAACGAGTTGATCCTCCTCAAGCAGGCGACGACCATTTTCCGGCGTTGCAGGTACTCCTCCCAATCGGTTAAGCAGGGCCCCGATAAACGGCAGGTCGAAAGCGAAGTTCTCCACCAAAAACCGTAACACTCGCTGACCTGGGTGGCGCCTCTCGATCGCCACTTTTATCATGGCACCATCATAGGGGAGGGCGCCCGAATGGTTGGCGACCAGAAGGGCCCGTCCCTGATCGGGAACGTTCTCGATACCTTGGAGCTCGACTCGCCAATACGATTCAAACAAAAACATGGCGAACTGCTCAATCTTTCTCGGATAGGCTGGACGATAACCATAGGGATCAACGTCGTTGACGGGGAAGGTGAGCTTCTGATCGGCCTTTTTCTGCTTTTGATTGCGTTTGATGCGCTTATGAACGGTCATACAAACTTTCTGGTGCCGTCGACGAGCGTCAGGTTGTTTTCGATCGGGGAGCTTGGTTGAGTCTCGTGACCTGGATGAAGTCGAGCAGTGTTTCACGGCTGGTATACCGGGGTGAAAATCCGAGGAGCCGACGCGCCCGCTCGCCGTCGCCAATCCAAGGATAGCGAAGGTAATCGATAAATTCGGGGTAGAGATCGACCGCCCGGATCGCCCACAAGAGGTAGCTCACGTGCTTGGCCACTGGCGTGAGCAAGGGGAGGGACGCCTGCCCGCCGAGGCGTAGCACCGTCAACAAGGGCAGCGCTCCCTCGGCCGCAATGTTAAACGGCCCGCGTAAGTCCTGATCGATGGCGTGCTTGAGGGCGGCAACGGCATCGTCTTCGTGTAAGAACTGCACCATCGGATCGTAACCGAGGACGGTCGGGACCGTGCTGCGCCGAAGCAGGCGAGATAAAAACGAGTCAATATGCGGTCCCAGCGGATTAGCCATGCGCAAAACCGTCGTTATCACCGCTGGATGTTCTTTTGAGAACTCTTCAAGTTGACGTTCGGCCTCGACCAGATCCCGAATATAGCCGTCATGCTGACCGCCGTGCAGAGGGTGTTCCTCCTTGATGAACTGGGGGTTCTCGACTCTGGCCCCATAGGACATGGTACTGCCGAGCATCACCACTTTACGCAGGTTGGCGGCGGCCGCCGCGTACAATGCCTGCATGGTGCCTATGACGTGCATCTCGTGATCTCGTGCGCCGTCATGGGTTGGATAGGATCGAAAGGCCAGATGCACCAGCGTGTCAACGTTATGAGCTTGAAATAGCTTATGCAGGTGCATTCCTGCATCGTTGCCGGTCAGATCGATTTGGCAAAAGCAGGTCTGCGGCCCGATTCGGTCCGGCGCCTGCTCGTCGATGGCTAGTATTTTGGTATAGCGCTTATCGGCCTCGAGCGTTTGGACGAGACGGTTGCCGAGGAACGTCGCCGCACCGCTCACCGCAACGACATGTGAGGCTGAATTCGGCGGCAAGTTTTTTTTGGACATCTTCATCGTTGGCTCTCCGGCCCATGGGAGTCTTTTAGGCTATCTTCTGAGCCAAGTCAATCGAGTAATCAGTAGGGGTGTTGCAAAACTCAAAAAACCCGTCACCCCCGCGAAAGCGGGGGTCCAGAAGTCCTTTTAAAGACTGGATTCCAGCCAAGCCCCTAAAGGGATAAGAGCTTGTAATCCTCACTTCGTTCGTCAACAAGCTCTAACCGCACGCCGCGTTCGCGGGAATGACGTTTTGAGTATCAATACCGACGAGATCCCTTGCACCATTGCTTAGGCAACCACTTAGTGATATTCACACTCCCCATGGATGGAGCGGACAATCGTATCCAGGTGTTGCCGTCGGAGCTGATCGATCAAATCGCCGCAGGGGAAGTGGTCGAGCGGCCCGCATCGGTACTCAAAGAGCTCGTTGAGAATAGCCTAGATGCCGGAGCTCATCGTATCGCCTGTCAAATAACGGATGGCGGGCGCCGCTTGATACGCGTCACCGATGACGGGGAGGGGATGTCCCGGGCGGATGTGGGGCGGTCGGTGATGAGCCACGCCACCTCGAAGATCCGTACGGTATCGGATCTGGAGGAAATCCATACGTTGGGGTTTAGGGGTGAGGCCTTAGCCAGTATTGCAGCGGTCAGCCGGTTGCGGATCGTGAGCCGCCGTCGGCAGGACGAAGCGGGAACGGAGCTGCGCAGCGAGCCCGGCGCTCGCCCGGCAGTGGTCGAGATCGGAGCGCCCATCGGAACCGACGTGGCGGTGAGCGACCTGTTTTATAACACCCCGGCCCGGCGTAAATTCCTGCGCACGGCGGCCACCGAGCTCGCACACATCCAATCGTGGATCCTACGGCTCGGGTTGGTTCGTCCCGAGGTGCATTTTCATCTTGAGCACAATGGGCGCACCTTACTCGATGCGCCGGGGACCGAAGACCTTGCCCAACGGGCCGCCGTGTTGCTAGGGCGCGAGGTTTTTGAGCACCTTCACGGTTTGAGTCACCGCGACGGCGATCTCGCGGTTACCGGACTCATCTCGGCGCCCTCGCTCAGTTATCCGACCCCGACGCAAATGTATCTGTTTGTGAACGGGCGCTTCGTGCGCGATCGCACCCTGCAGCATGCCGTGAGCGAGGGGTATCGCACCATCCTCCCTGAACGGCGTTATCCACTGGTAATAGTGCGTCTGACCCTCCCGCCGCAGTCGGTCGACGTCAACGTACACCCGCAGAAGGTTGAGGTGCGGTTCATTGACGGTCAACGCATCCATACGTTTCTCTCCGGCGCGGTGGTCGATATTCTGGCGCGCTCGCCGTGGTTGAAAGGCGCGCGCGTCTACCAGCTGCGATCGGCCGGAGCCCATGCGGTCGAGGAACCGGGAGGCGCCGGAACGCAGCCGTATGCAAGCCGGGTGCGCGAGGCGTTGACCCGCTTCGAAAACTCGACGGCAGGCGCCACCGGAACAAGCCAACGTCGGCCAGGTCAGGTCCTCGCGCGGGGATCTACGCCGCCGATGCCGCAGCCGCAACCAACACAAGCAGCGCTCGTCGCGGCTGACCGTTTACGTGACTACGAACTGGTCGGACGCCTCTGGGATACCTACCTGCTGCTTGCGCACGAGGATCGTTTCGTGCTGATCGATCAGCACGCCGCGCATGAACGAGTGACGTTTGAACGCCTGCGCGCGGCGGCTGACAAGGACCAGCTTCGCTCCCAACGCCTCTTGATTCCTCTGCAATTAGAACTCGACGGCCGGCTCATGGCGGTTGCCGAGGCCCAGACCGGAAGTCTTTCGCAACTGGGGTTTGAGGCGAAACCCGTAGATTCCCAGACGCTCGCGGTGCACGCCGTCCCGGCCTTGTTGGCCGATGCGCCCGTTGGGCCGCTGTTGCGGGATGTCTTGTCGGAACTGTCGGAATTCGAACAAGGAGCGAGCTGGGAGAGCGCCCGGCTAGAAATTCTTTCGCGCATGGCCTGTCATGCCTCGGTTCGTTCCGGCAAATCAATGGGCGAACCGGAGATCCGCGCCTTACTCGCCAGTCTTGAGGAGGTTGACTTTGCCGGTTGTTGTCCTCATGGCCGACCGGTGTTAATTGAGATGACGCGAGCAGAGATCGATCGATGGTTTGGACGTGGCTGAGCCGCTGCCGAAAATACTGGTGATCGCGGGCCCGACCGGATCGGGTAAGGGCGAGCTGGCCCGCCACCTTGCCGTGAAACTTGGCGGTGAGCTGATCTCGGCCGACTCACGGAAGATCTATCGCGGATTGGACATCGGCACCGCCAAGCCGACCGTGGCTATGCGTCGCCTGGTTGCCTATCATCTCATCGACGTATGTTCGCCGGCCGAGCGCTTCAGCGCAGCCAAGTTTTGTAGTATGGCTCTCGCCGTCATTGCCGATATTCGATCGCGCGGCAAGGTTCCGATAGTGGTCGGCGGTACCGGTTTGTACCTGCGTGCCTTGCTGCACGGTCTGATAGAAACGCCACGAACGAACGAACTCTTAAGATCACGTTTAGAGGCTGAAGAAAATCAAGAGCCCGGGTGTCTATTCAGGCGGCTGTTGGAGGTTGATCCCGATGCAGCCGCTCGGCTGCGGCCGGGAGACCGGCTGCGCATCATGCGCGCGCTTGAGGTCTACGAACTAACCGGTCGGCCGATAACGCTGGTGCAGCGCGAACACGGTTTTGCGCAGCGAGCCTTTCGCGCCTGGCAGGTTGCTCCCCGCTGGCCTCGCGCAGAACTCTATGGGCGTATCAACGAGCGCGTCGACCGCATGCTCGACGCGGGTTGGCTCGAAGAGGTGAAACGGCTTCGGCGTGAAGGGCTGAGTGCGGCTCCGGCGCTCCGAGTCGTCGGGTACCGCGAACTAAATTCCTACCTCGATGGCGAACGGCCCTGGGATGAGACGTATGCGGTCATTCAACGCGCCCATCGACGCTACGCGCGACGTCAATTGACTTGGTTTAAAGCGGTGCCCGAACTTAACTGGTGGGATGCACCGGTTGATGTTGATACGTTGACGGCGAATGCCCGGGAGTTTTTAGGGACTGTTAGCGAGCGCAGCGAGCGTTACAGTCCCTTACCCCCGTCAGGGGGTTAGATACTCTAGCCCCCTTCGGGGGTAAGAGGCTCTAACTCGCTGCGCTCGTAAGAGCCTCTAAAACGTCACACCTGCACGAAGGAAAAAGGTTTGATAGACATCGGAGGTACTGCCGCCGCCTTGAAGCTTAATCAAGAATTGACTGAGATCGTAACCCACGCCGATCGCGAGATACTTGAAGAGTTGCAGTTCGAAACCTGTTGAAAGCGAAAAACCTAAGCTTCCATTGCCTGAGCTGGGGACGTTCTTTTCAGACTGAACCGCAAACATAATACCCGGAGAAACGAAAAACCGCAGGTACGGCTTCCATAGCATTAAGTAAACATCAATTGCAGCAAAGGGATATTTGTACAATACATTCATGTAGCTATTTTCTATCGAGCTGATAGTCATCCCATAACCTACCCGCAACAGAAACGCCGGCTGAAGCAAAACACTATTGAAAGCAAGTCGATAGATGGCCTCGACATGCCATTGGTATTGATGCGCATCCCATGGTGCACCGGCCGTCCCATCAGTTGGACTGTATTTAAGCCCGAGACTCATATTGAACGAGCTTCCAATTCCCAGGTCCTTTAAAAAAGGAACATCGGTCAAAGCACCAAGCATAAAACGGCCGTCGATTTTGAAACTGGGGAAGGCATTTGAATTAATAAACCCCTCGGTTGAACTTATCGCCAAATGGGCGTTGCGCAAGCTGACCCCTATGCCGGCCGTCAATAACACATCAGAAACAGAACCCTTTTCCCGCTGTTCAGTTGGCTTGGCGGTTGCCTCGGCCTCTTGAGCGGGGGACGGTGGGGGGGCGACCGGCGGAGCCGGCGGCGGGGCAACCGCTGGTGTTGTCTCTTTGCGAGCCCAGCTCGGCAACGTGCTTTCGGTAGGCCCCGTGGCCGGAGCCTCGATCTCGGGGGGTTGGGTTACTGCGGGTTGTTCAGGCGCTGGTTGAGGACGTTCGACGATTCCAAGCCGTGTATATATCTGGACCAAAATATTATCGGCCGCTTCGGGCGTCAATTCAGGGTTCTGCGTCACAAAGATCTTTTTTAATACCAGGTTGCCACGTTTATTAAAAACATTGAGAGCTAGTTTGAATTTTCTTTTTTCAACAGCTGCCTTGCCCAACACAACGCCGGTAATATTTAGCGCCTTAGCAAGTCTTTTAATATTTGGTCCGAGAAACGCTTCATTGGCTGGAATTTTTTTCTTTTTCGCAAGATTCAAGTATTGCTTGGTGTCTTTAAGGGTTGCACCCTTGCGCGTGAGGGCATTGACCAGCTCCATTTGGGCTTTCTGGCCAAATTTTGCCTTTCCCGTAAGATCGGTGAACCGTTTAATAAGTATTTCCTGAGCATGGGCTGTACGCGGTAGCGCGACCACCAGGCTTGTTCCTAATGCCACCAGCAGGAAATGTCCAAGTATGAGTAGGATGGCATTCCGACCGTGTTGCAGCTTATCAAGCTTTGCTGTTGCCAAAGCCATGAATTCACCTCTTTAGTAGTTGATGAGATCGAGTCGCGGCATCAATATGGTCACCAATTGAACACTTATATATGCTTTCTTTATTCTAACGCGGCTGATTAGCCGGACACAAGTTTCTGAGCGGGATACTCCGGGATTCTATTTGCGCAATCAAGGATTAAGTAGTAAAGCATGCCTATGTTTCGAACAAGCATTATGCGGGCGATTATCCTATTGGTAGCGCTCAGTACGGTAGGATGCGCAGGTTCGTCGAGCGAAACACGTAAAGAACATCCTCTTGATATTGCAGCAATTCACTTGATAGGCCTGGATGGCAAACCTATTATACTGGCGAACTACCACAACCAATTGTTGTTGCTAGATTTTTTTGCAACCTGGTCGCAATCTACATCGATCATTATACCGACCTATATTCGGCTATATCAGTCCTATCACCCCTGCGGACTGGCAATGGTGGGCATTGCCTTGGACGATCTCGGCGCAAAAGTTGTACAACCTTTTGTGGCCGGGATGGGAATTCCCTATCCGGTAGCTTTGGCAGACAAAGATATGAGAGAAGGGCGTTCACCGATCGGTAAAATAGACTATGTTCCCTTGCTCGTAGTTATTGGCAGAAATGGACGGGTGTTGGACGTGTTTGCTGGACTTACGACGTATGCCACTCTTGAAAAGGCGATTCAACAAGCCTTAGGGGGGAGGTGCCACTAAGTTAATTTGACAGAGGGCTGTTAAGGAGGAAGATAGTGACTACTCTCCGTGGTTGCCGTCGATTGTAAAAAAAAGTGGCGATAGCGTTCAATCGGGGAGATATCGTGCGATCACCGTTGGGTAGACGTTGGAAGTTACGCCCATGAGCGTCCAAACCAAGTTATTATTATTGCTGTTTTTTATGGTCGCTGTGCTTTTTGCCGGCATACTGCTCATTCAGGTCTCAGAGAAGAGTCGAGAAAATCAATTCATACGTGCCGCCGAAAAAGAAAAAACTATTCTTCTTGATCAGATACTTCAGCTCAAGGGTGCTTCCCTGGAACAACTGGTCCGGAATTATTCCCAGAGCGATGAACTCTTGGATTCCGCCAACAACCACAATCCCACCCAGTTAAGACAGAAGATCGGCTTGGTTCTCAAAACGCATCATGCCAAGGCTTTTTGGGTGCTAGACCGATCTTACCAACAAGTGTACTCGCTCATGAGCGATGGTGTTCCGTTGCAGACACGGCTTTTCGAAGACCCGTCTGTTCGGCGTGTTCTTGATCGAGATCACTTCTGCCATTTTTATTTGGATAATTCTTTAGGGATGCTCGAGATTTGGGGCGCTTCGATTCAACTATCCCACGACCACGAGGACACAGCGCAGCCTTTAGGATATCTGTTCGTTGCTCGTCTCCTGAACCAGGAATTTCTGACAGAGCTCTCCATCCTCACGGGGAGTACCATCGAGCTCCAACGAGGTTCGGCCGGAGAAAAAGCGGCCGTTGATTCCGCAAACCCGGTAGGTGCGGTCAGCTTTTCAAAGATATTACCAGGACCGGATGGAAGAAATATCGGTAGGGTCGTGGGAAGGGTGGATTCCCGAGCGGTTGCTGAATCTCGGCACATTTCACAGGTACTGTTCTTATTAATGGCGGGTTTTGCGGTTTTTCTTTTGTTGATAATGACCATTCTTCTCAACCGATGGATTCGTAACCCATTGTACCAACTATCAGCGGCGCTGGACTCCGGAGATGTCGGCTTGATGAGCACGCTAACTAACAGAGACGGCGAGTTCGGCGATCTGGCGCGGTTGATCGAACAATTCTTCACCCAGAAGAAGGCGATCGAATCCCGGCATCAAGAGCTGGTCGAGAATAACCGCCTGTTGGGTCAGGCTATTGATGAGGCCAAGCGCCTCGCTCGCGAAGCAGAGGTCGCCACCATTACCAAATCAGAGATCCTCGCGAATGTCAGTCATGAGATCCGCACGCCGTTGAATGCCATCGTCGGCATGAGCGATCTGATGCTCGAGTCCAATCCAACCCACGAACAAGGCGAATACATCGAAACCGTCAGAACCTCAGCGCAGAGTCTGCTGGAAATGATTAGCGAGCTGCTCGATTTCTCACGCATGGAGGCCGGCAAACTTGATCTCATGCAGATGGAATTTAGCCTCCGTGACAGCTTGGCGGAGACTCTGACGATGGTGGCCGTGCGCGCCCATACCAAAGGCCTGGAACTCTGCTACCACGTGCCAAAGGACGTTCCCGATAATCTGCTTGGCGATGTTCGCCGTCTGCGTCAGGTGATCCTCAATCTGGTTGACAACGCGATCAAGTTTACCAATCAGGGAGAAATAGTTGTTGAGGTGGCGTTAGTAGAGGCATTGGATCAGAAACTGCTGCTGCAGTTTTCTGTCCGCGACACCGGCATCGGCATCCCGCTTGAAAAGCACCAGGTTATTTTTGAACCATTCACGCAAGTCGATAGTTCCGCTACGCGCCGCTATCGCGGTGCTGGATTGGGCCTCGCGATCTCGTCGCGCCTCGTCAAGATGATGGGAGGTCGCATTTGGCTCGAGAGCCAGGTCGGGCACGGAACCACCTTTAGGTTTACGGTTCGTCTCCAAGCGCAAGCACGGCCCAGCCGGTTCACCTCCGAGGTTCCCAATTTGCACGGCGTCCGGGTGTTAGTGGTGGACGATAACGCCGTCAGCCGCGCTATCCTTGCTGAACTGCTCGAATCGTGGGGACTTGAGGTGTTTTCGGCCGAAAGCGGCCTGGCCGCCGCGGCTGCGATTGATCAAAGTATCCAGAGCGGAAAAACATTCAACGTGGTCATCGCAGATGCGGGCTTGACCGATATGCCGTCGACAGACTTTGCTCATAAACTGGCGACTACGGAAGGTTACCGCACCGTTGGTTTGATATTTCTCGCCTCAACCAACGAGTTGGTGCGGCAAAGCACGGCACACGAAGTTGAACAGGCAACCTGGTTGGTTAAGCCGCCCAAGCTGCGGCGACTGCAAGAAGCGCTGGTATCCCTGTTAACCGCACCTTCCCAACGGGAAATTCGCGCCATGGAACGTGACGAGAAACCAATCCACACAGACGATCCGGCAGCCTTCGCTCATGCTGACAACTCCGGCACAGGCTTTGGGATGGATAATGCGCACGCGCCAGGCTCGACCGTTGCGCCGGCGACTGGTGCCAAGATTGACGAGGCGGCGTTTATGCTTCGCGCCGGAGGCGATCCGCAACTTGCCTGTGAGTTGATAGACCTGCTCTTTCAGCAGCTGCCGCTCCTGCGCGCCGACGTCGACAAAGCATTGTCTGCCCGAGATGGTCGGGCGTTGGGTCGCGCCGCGCATTCCCTCAAAGGCTCGGTTGGCAATTTCGGGGCGCGTACGGCGATGGAACTGGCAAAGAAGCTTGAGCTGTCGATCCCTGCGAGCGAGGATTTCGAACAAGCAGCCTCCTTGCGCTCACAGCTGGAGAAGGAACTAACGCTCTTGGAAGTCGAACTTAAGGCATTACGCGGCCGGCTGGCATCGACCAACTAGTTAATTTTCAAAACAACAAGAAAGAAAAGGTTACAGCGACCTTAAATTCTGAAAATACGATATTAGTCACCCCCGCGAAGGCGGGGGTCCAGAGTGTGTCTCTTCTGGATTCCCGCCTACGCGGGAATGACTTATTGAGATATTTGAAATGACCTAATGGTGACTTTTTCAGGGACGACTATTTATTTGCTAAGATCGACAAACAGCGTCTGCACCTTGCCTGACTCGATCCGAACACCCACTCGTTTCGTAATTCCCAGGGCGTCGTTCTTGAGGACAATGGTATGACTGCCGGCCGGAAGCTCGATATTCATTTGAGGGGTGGCTCCGATCCGCTTATTATTGATAAACACGATGGCGAACGGCTCGGCGTTGATACGCAAGATGCCCGGTTTGCCGGCCGGGGCTTTAGGCGCGGGTTCAATGCGCGGGCTGGATGCGGCCAGCGTTGGTTTTAAAACATTATGAGGCGGCTTGGTTTCTACTAGTTTAGGTTCGTCAACATCGCGTCGAGCAGTAGGTTTTTTTTCCTCGACAGATGGTTTTTCAGTATCGATCGCTGTTTTTCCGACTGACGCATCGACGCTCGGGGAACCTCCCGAATTTTTTAGAGGCTCCGTATCGGCGGTACCGGTTTCAGGTGTTTCAAGGTGCTTTTGACTGCCTATATCCGGCAATTTCGGTTTATCCGCAAGCGTCGTCGCCGCGGTTTTATCGCTAACGTCTGATGACGTTTGTTTCGTTTTGTTTGACGATGCGAGTACTATGATCAACGCGACGACCCCCACAACAGCCGCGCCCACGCCACCCAATACGAGCTTGTTAGGCCTCGGTTTCCTCAATCCAGCCGCATGTTCAAGCGCCGCGTCATCAAGTTCCAGCCCTTCCCCGATAACGGTACGGTTGTCCGCGAGCGCAGCGGTTCTCGCTGGAGACAGTTGTTCCGGGATAGCACCCTGATCCGGCGCATGGGGCTCATTCATCAGCATCGTTTGAGCATGCGGCTGTGAGACCTCGGCAGCTTCCGGCTGCGCATCGGCGGACTGCATGATGCTCGTCTCGGAGCCGGTATACGGCCCGGCCATGGGTGATTCGTTTGAAACAGCTTCCATGGTCGGCGCGGTCGGTCGCTTGGAGTCGTTGGCTTCAAGCGAATATTGGGGCAGACCTAAAACATCGAACGATACCGCCTCGCCGTTTCGCATGGCCGCCGCGTCACCTCCCTGGGGGGACTGCGCAGCTGAGACGGCTTCTATGGCCGTAACGGTTCTCGCCTGCGGCGCGGCCGATTCCGGAAAATTCTGCGCAACCGGCGCAGCGAAAGCCGGGGAATTTCCACGGGGCTGTTTGGGTGCTTTTGATATCGGGGTTGATTCGAGCGCATGGGTTTCACGCCGGATGGTGCGAATGGGGGTGGGTTGCACCGTTTTGGGGCGCGAATCCGGCAACCGGGTCGAAATGAAGGCGGCCACCGTGGAGGCGTCCAGATACAGTCGTTCATCGTGGAGAAAGGCCGCTATATCTGCGGCCATTTCGCCGGCGGTGCGGTAGCGCTTCTTGAGATTCTTTTCTAGGGCCTTGGTTATTACCGCGGACAGCCGTTTCGGAATCTTACTGTTGTATTTGTTCGGTTTGGTATATACCCCGCGGGTGATCAGAGCCATGGTTTCGTGGGGGGTAGAACCCTCGAAAGGCCGGTGGTTCGTGAGCATCTCGTAAAGAATGTTCGCGACGGCAAATATATCGCTACGGTTATCCACGGGTTGGCCCATCAACTGCTCGGGACTCATGTAGGCGACTTTGCCCTTGAGCACTCCCGCTTGGGTGGAAGTGATGCGCGAAGCGGCCCGGGCGATGCCGAAGTCGGCGATTTTCACCTCGCCCTCGAACGAGATGAGGATGTTCTGGGGGCTGATGTCCCGATGGACAATATTGAGCGGCCTTCCGTCGGCGCCAACCTTCCGGTGGGCGTAGTCCAACCCTCTGCAGATTTCTTGGGCAATATGGCAGGCGATCGATGTCGGAAAGGGAGTATTGGTATCGTTGGAGCGGCGGATGAGGCTCTGCAAATCGACGCCGTCGACGAATTCCATGACGAGGTAGTACTCGCCGTCGATTTCTCCAAAGTCCATCACCGATACGATGTTGCCATGATTGAGCGTGACCGTGATCATGGCCTCGTCCATGAACATTTGGACAAAGGCGGTGTCGGTAACAAGGTGCGGGAGCACCTTCTTGATGGCCAGATCTTTTTCAAATCCGCCCGCGCCGTACAACTTGGCCCGGAAGAGCTCGGCCATACCGCCGGTCGCAATGCGCTCGATCAAATGGTATTTGCCGAAAACGCGCGGGAGAACATCATTATTCGATTGGTTCATTGAAATGATGACTCCTCACCTATCACTCCATGCTACCAAATAGACCATTACAGCGTCAAATGTTGATGTATGCTTTTCTCCCCTCTGAGGGGTTGCGGCCGATCTCGCGTATTTGGGTTTGACACCAACGGCATCGATCGGTTAGCGTACCAGAGAATGTACACAGGAGTTCCTTGGAGGTATCTTAGCATGAAATACTTTTTTGCGCAGGGTGCGTTAGTAATTTTTTTGCTGGGAATGGTGCTTGACTGCGGTAAGTCGGTCGATGTCAAACTCAGCATGCAGATCGTGAGTGGATGCGACTCCGGAGAGTATAATACCTTGGTAACCGGTATCACTCAATATTGCTTGTCGATTCTTAATGCCGCAGACAACTCAGTGTACGGCCAACCGTTATGTTCCGAAACGATCCAAAATGCTGCATATAAAGTTGATGTAAAAAAGTTGATTCAGGATCTCGGGTCCGGTGCGACTGTGAGGATTGTGGTCACGGGGCTCTCAAGTAACGTGCCCAAAGCTCAAGGTGTTTCATACCCTGTCAAACTCGATCCGACCAAGGACAATGCCATATCGATCCCGTTTTTTAGGTTGGTGGGACTTACATCAACTTCGACGACATGGGATGGAAATGAATTTATGACGTTGGCAAATAGCGTCGTAACCTCTTGTGAAAAAATGCCGTTCCCTGCCCAAGGCCATACCGCCACGCTATTTCCCAGCGGCCACGTGATGGTGGTCGGCTCCGGCAGCGCTCTTCCGACTACCATTACGACAGCGGCTTTTCTGATTGATCCTTACAACCAAAGTTTCCTTCCGATACAACCAACCCCTACTACGACAGAAACGCTCCATATTGATAACCACACCGCATCGCTGTTGAGTGATGGCCGGGTTGTAATAGTAGGGGGCAGACCCTATTTTGTCTGCGGATGCCCACCACCACCACCACTTTGCTTTTGCCTCCTTCCTGCCCCTCTCAAAACTATCACTGTTATAGACGGAGCAAAGATGACTCAACCGTACGATCCCACGCAGGTTTACAATCAGGTATCAGTTACGGATGTCGGCTCCTTAACCAACGGACGTGTCGGACACGAAGCGACAGTATTACAAGGCAGTCAAATCTTGATAAACGATGGCTCAAATCCCACGGTTTTGCTTTCGGGAGCTAACTTGGCTGAATCTACTATTACGGAGACTTTAGTGGTTCCAACGACACAAGATCCATTTACCGTCACCCCTGCAACTGTGGTGGACACCTTATTGTATGGAAGTGCAGCTTCCTCCTCAAATGTTGGTTTATTGAATCAAGATCCGAACATAGCTACAACTTTTTTCTTTACCGAAAGTTCCCTGGCGTTACCGCTTCGTAATCATCCGCTTGGTGTGAAGATACCCGCGTATGGGATTGCACCTGCGAATAAAGCGGCATTATTTTTTGGCGGATTGTCGGGTGTTCCTCAGGTAGTTTATATTGAATACAGGCCAGGAACGACGTCATGGGTACAGTGTGGGTTGACATTACCTTCTGGTGTGACTGGGTTCCCTACCACCGGTTATACAGCAACGCCAATACCCAACCCATCAGGCACGGCCGTCGGCAAGGTATTCGTGGCGGGAGGAGATTCAACACCGCCGGGAAGTACGTTCTACCTTATTCCAAATAATTCAAATCCTTCGACGTGCGCTGCTCCTGGCAATTACACAATATACAGCGGTCCTCCCATGCGCATGCCGCGGACCGGGCACACCGCATCGCTGCTGCCTGATGGGCGCTTGATTCTCGTCGGTGGTACATCGACAAATACGGCTACTTTCTCAAATGACCAAGTCGCCTCAAGCGCCGAAGTGCTTAACATCGATCTATCCCAGTAACCGGGGCAGTCCGAGCCACCCATGGCCCGCATTCTGATAAAAAATGCGTTGGCGGTTCTCACCTTAGATACGATTGGCGAGATCAGAGGCGGCGATGTCCTGACAGACGGCCCCGCCATCGCAGCGGTGGGCAGAAACCTCGACGTTGCGGCCGATGAGATTATTGACGCTACCGGCAAGCTTCTGACGCCGGGTTTCATTAACACCCACCACCACCTGTTTCAGGTGCTTACCCGTTGCCTCCCGGCGGTTCAGGACGCAAAGCTCTTCGATTGGCTTACCTATCTGTACGATATTTGGAAACGCCTCACGGCAGCTGATCTGTATGCTGCGGCGTTGGCAGGCCTCGGCGAGCTCTTGCTTACCGGCTGCACCACCGCGGCCGACCACCATTATTTAGTGCCCAAGGATATTGAGGGGGATCTTTTCGCGGCCGAGGCGCAAGCCGCGCGGGAGCTCGGCATTCGTTTGCACCTCTCACGCGGAAGCATGAGCCTCGGTCGAGGCTCGGGAGGTCTGCCGCCCGAGTCGGTCATACAAGATGAAGACGAGATCCTGACCGACTGCGACCGCGTGATCGATGCCTTTCACGATCCCCGACCATTCTCGTGCTGCCAGGTGTCGCTTGCGCCCTGCTCGCCGTTTTCGGTAACGCCGTCGTTGATGCGTTCGGTGGCCGAACTGGCTCGTCAGAAGAAAGGTTCGGCTCCATACGCATCTCGCCGAAACCATGGACGAGGAGCGCTATTGTCAGGAACGCTTCGGAAAACGGCCGCTCGCCTATGCCGATGAGCTTGGTTGGCTCGGTCCGGATGTATGGTTTGCGCATGCGGTGTTTCTTACCGCTGCGGAGATTGACCTCCTGCGTAAAACCCAAACGGGGGTTGCGCATTGCCCCACCTCGAACCTTCGATTGGGTTCCGGCATCGCGCCCATACCGGCCATGCTCGACGCCGGTGTCCCGGTGGGGCTGGCCGTCGACGGCAGCGCGTCAAACGACTCCTCGAACATGCTGCGCGAGCTACAGATGTCGTTGCTGATTCATCGGGTGGGCACCGCTGTCGATGCCATGCCGGTGCGCCGTGTTTTCCGCATGGCGTGCACCGGCGGAGCCCAGGTGCTGGGTCGCAGCGACCTCGGGGCCATTCGCACCGGAATGGCGGCGGATCTGGCTCTCTTTGATTTAACGGGACTTGCCTATGCGGGCGCTTTGAGCGACCCGGCCGCCGCACTGCTGTTGTGCGGGGTCGATCAGCGAGCCGATACGGTGCTCGTGAATGGCCGCGTGGTCGTGCGTGACCAGCACCTGGTCCGGATGGACGAGATGAAAATCGCCGAGGGTGCTCGGCTGGCTTCCAAAAGGCTTCTGTCGGCGGTGTAGATTTGCGCAGGTAAGGAGAATGCGGTGGCATACGCAAACGAGCGCGATCTGAGCAAACTTGAGCGGGAAGTATTCGACCTGTTGGTCATCGGCGGCGGGATAACCGGCGCGGCGGTGGCATGGGATGCCACCCTGCGCGGACTCAAGGTGTTGCTGGCGGAGCGTTCGGATTTTGGTTCGGCGACGACCTCTGCCTCCTCAAAATTGATTCACGGCGGGCTGCGCTATCTTAAAAACGCGGAGGTTGGTTTGGTGCGTGAAAGCCTGCGCGAACGGCGTTATTTTCAGGTCATCGCCCCGCATTTGGTGCGGCCGCTGCCGTTTCTCATTCCCACCTATCGCACCGGTGCCAATCGGCGCCTCCTGATTCTGGCCGGCATGCTCGCGTACGACGCGCTCTCGTTCGATCGCGCGAACATTCCGGATCCCGAACGACGGATTCCGCGCCACCGGATGCTTTCTCCGGCTCAGGTTCTCGATCAAGAACCGCACGTCAATCCAAATGGTCTCACGGGGGGAGCGGTGTATTACGACTGCCAGTGCGAGCCGGAACGGCTGTGTCTTGAGTTTATTCTCGCAGCCGCCCTACGCGGAGCGTCGGTGCACAATTACCTTGCCGTGAGCGAACTCGCGTGTCGTTCGGGACGCGTTGACCAAATCGGCCTTGTCGATCGTCTGAGCAATACGTCGATCGCGGTGCGCGCCCGCGCGGTGGCAAATGTGGCCGGGCCCTGGGCCGACGCCGTCGACGCGCTCTGCGGCGTCGGCGACGGGGTCGTTCTCAAGCGCTCCAAAGGCATCCACCTCATCACCCGTTCTCTGAGTCGCAACCATGCCGTCGTCCTGCTCACCCCGACGGGGCGCCATTTTTTTATCGTTCCCTGGCGCGGGTTGAGCCTCATTGGCACGACCGACACGGAATACCAAGGCGACCTGGCAAGCTTGTCGGCAACCGAAGAGGATATTGGGCATTTTCTGGCCGAGATCAATGCGGCCTATCCTGCGGCGCACCTCGAACGAGCCGATGTGCGGTTCCGCTACGCCGGGGTGCGGCCCTTGGTCGAGCAAGACACACAGGTCTATCAAGCCTCGCGCAAGTACGAGATCGTCGACCATCATCATCGGGGCGCGAGCGGATATTTCACGGCCATCGGCGGCAAATACACCACCAGCCGCAATTTGGCGCGTAAACTGGTCGATAGAATTCTCGCTCGGCTCGGACGCGCGCCGGTCGATTGCGCAACGGGAGCAACTCTTCTGCCGGGCGGGGTGGCGGGTTCGTTTTCAGAATATCGACGAGCGGGTGTCGATGCGGCCCGCTCATTGCTGCCGGCAGATGTTCTCAACCACCTGATCGACACCTATGGCGCGCGTCATACTCAGGTGCTCGATCTGGTCCGCAATAATCCTCAGCTGGCAGAGCGGGTAGTGGGCGATCAACCCGAAATTCTGGCCGAGGTCGAACAGGCGCTTCAGTCCGAGTGGGCGTGCTCAGCCACGGACGTTCTTTTTCGGCGAACCGCCATCGGCAGCCGTGGCCATCCAGGAGAGGCGGCGCTCGATCGAGTGCTGGATTTCATCGGCGCACGCCGCGGGTGGGACGATGGTCGCCGGGCCGCCGAGCGGCGCGCGTGCCGTGCTCGCTTCGCCGGAAACACCGAGGCGGCGGCGGAGGGGTGAAACGGGTCAGGTGGATGATCCGTGATTGTCACGGTAGTAGCGGTAGTCGAATTCCGGAAATAAATTATGACGCGCTTCCAATTCCTGAAGGCGGGCGCGATCGATTTTTCCCGCACGGAGCCCTTCCCGTAGAAGGCGAAATGCCAGGAGGTGCTCCTTGGTGCGGCGCACCGCGTAATCGACCATGGTGCCCATGTTAATGATGAAGGCCCAGTCGCTGGATTGAGCGAGCATCAGTTCGCGGCCGGCTTGGTTGAGAGCGCGCCGGGTTATCCCGGTGGCGTTGGGAAACCGGTTGACTAACGCGATCATCTCGGCCGCGGCCCAGTAGAGATGGGGATATATCCAATCGTTGGTTTGATTGAGCCAGACCTCGCTGTACCCGTGCTGACCCCAACTTGAAAGCGCTGGCTGCACAATCTGCAAGGTGTTGTGGTGCGCCCGATACCGTGAGGGGGTGCAAAACTGCACACCGGGAGCCGCTGCCGCTTTTCGAAACAGCGCATCGAGAAAAAGCGGCCCCTCAAACCACCAGTGTCCGAACAACTCGGCGTCGTAGGGCGCCACCACAATCGGCGTGAGCGCGGACAGATCCTTGGTGAGCGTTGAAAACTGTTTGATGCGCTCGGACAGGAAATGGGCGGCGTGTACCTGTGCGCGCTGGCGAGCATCTGTCGGGCGATAGGGAAGCTTATCCTCGGTGTGGCCGGTGATGCGGTAGTACTTAAAACCGGTGGTTTTCCTTTTGCCGGTCGGCTCGATATAGGGTCGAATATAGTCCAAATCGAGATCGAATCCGATATCGCGATAAAATTCCCGGTACTCCGGATCGCCGGGGTAGCCTTCAATCGAGCTCCATACTTGTCGTGAGGTGGTGAGATCGCGACCGAACGCTGCGACGCCGTTGGGACAAAAGATCGGGGCATAGACCCCAAATTGCGGGCGCGGATTGCCGAACAGTAACCCATGCGCATCGCAGAAAAAGTAGCTGAGGCCGCAGTCGGCCACGATCTCTTCCAAGCCCTCATAGTAACCGCACTCCGGCAGCCAAATGCCCGATGGCGGCTCGCCGAGGAGCCGTTGGTGCTCTGCCACCGCGGTGCGCAGTTGCGCTCTCACAGCGCCGGGTTGGCGTGCGTGCAGCGGGAGGAACGCGTGGGTCGCGGCCGAGGTAATCAACTCCACTCGACCGGTGGCCGCAAGCATTCGAAACGCTCGCACCAGATCACACTGAAAGGTGTTCTGAAAGAGCGATCGGTAGCGCTGGAAGTGGTCGCGATAAAAGAGCGCCAAGGGGTGAAACCGTTCGTCGGTGCGGGTGCGCAGCACCTCCCGTTCGGCAAGCTCCAGCAACCGGTCGAAGTGATGCACCATGCGCTGAATGAGCAATGTATCGGACAGCATCGCTAACAATGTTGGGGTAAGTACCAGGGTTAGTTGAAACGGAACGTCGTCGTTAACTAAACCAAAGAAGACGTCCAGCAACGGCAGGTAGCATTCGCCGATCGCCTCATAGAGCCAATCTTCTTCCAGGAAACGTTCATGTTCGGGATGCCGCACAAAGGGCAGGTGAGCGTGGAGAACCAGCGCAAGTTGTCCGGCGCCGCGATCTCCCCGTGTGCCTTCGCCACCGGCGTTAGACCTTTCTGGTAGGCCGTTCGTGACTAGCTCCTACCATTGCGAGGTGGCGCGTTCTACCCGAATACGCGCTCCTTTGAGAATTTTCTGGTCTGGCGAGGATCCCTCGATGGGAATGTCACGCAGGCCGTTCGGAAGCGTAAAACGGGCTGAAAAATGACCTTCTGCATCGACCGTAACCGGCGTTTCAAGGATGCTGACTCGTGAGCCGGGTATCGTTGCGCCGTAGACAATCAAATCGGTGTCGACGACCAGCCAATAATCTTTTCCCAAAGCCGTCACCCTCTCCGGCGAGAGGCTGCCCGGGAGGAATTTCTCCCCCCCGATGGTGGCGGACAGGAGCACCTCTGAAAACAATTGCGGACCAAGTCGTTCTTGTTGTTCCCACACGGCTTCGGCTGAATTGCTGCTCCGAACCTGCTTGGATGGAACCCCCGCCGAGTATTGGTAAAAGCGCTCAGCGGTAGCGGGACTTACCGGTTGTAACGCCGGAGCAGGATACGGGCGAAGGCGGCGCTCCTGGGTAGAAGCAGGGCGAGAAGATGCCGCCCGCGATGATGGTTTGCCGGAGGATGTCTCTGACCGAGAAGAGCGCTCGCCTACGGTAGGATCACCGGGAGCCATGCTACCGCGGGTGATCGCCGGTGGGGCAGTACCGGCTGCGGGTGGGGGAGGAGGTACCGTAGCGAATTGGGTTTCCACATTCGGCGACACGGTTTCCCGCGGCGTGTCCGTTACGTTGGACTTGGCCACGGACTCAAACTGACCACGGTTGTCGACGTGGCCAAGCTCAGCTCGGAACGACTTGTGCGACGTGTCGACTTGAAGGTACCAACTGCGAGCCCCGCGCGAAAGGACAAACCGCTTGAGTTCACGTTCCTGCTCGTGATTGACAATCTCGACGAGTCGGAGGGTCGGGTTTTCGCCAGCCCAAAGCTTTTTTTCTTGAGGGGGAGTAAGGTCCCAGTAGCAATACAGCCAGAACGGATCACGGGTCAGTAAAACAAAACGTCCATCACGATAGGCCGCGGGCAAATCGACAGCGGTCGTGGCCAGCGGGAGAGTGGCGGTTTTGGGGGAAGAGGACTTTCTGGGGACCGTGCGGGACCTGGTTCGTTGCGGCAGCACCGCTTCGGATTTAGAGCTAGAAACATTTTTTGCGAGTAGTGCTGCGAGTTCCAATTTATTGAGACTTGAGTATCCGGTCAATTCCCGAGCCCGCGCGAGCTCGAGAAGCTCTTTTCGGGACATTGCCTTCAATTTCTTCATCTCTCACCTCCGCCCCATTACTTTTTACGAGGCCCTTTCTTCTCCCTACGCATCTCCAAGAGGCGCAATTCCCGCGCTGATTCAATATGGTTGCGATCGAGTGAAAGAGCCTTCTGAAACATATCCTTAGATAACTCTTCGTCTCGTGAAGCTTTGTAAATCAAACCGGTGAAGTAATATCCATTCGCGAGAGAATCATGGCGCATCTTCATACCCTGATTAATCATCTGAATGCAAGAATCCTTATGGTTCGGGCTGGGCTGGGGGTTAGCGAAAAAGCTGGCGTATCCTCGATACACCAGGAATTCTCCTTCCTCGGGATTGAGCTTGAGAGCCTGATCGAGTAACTCGACCGCCGCCTGAAATCTCGACGCTTTGGTCATAGTTTCGGCCTTTGAAAACAGCATTTCGGCCTGAAGGATATTGTTGACATCGACTTGATCGGTCGCTTTGCCTGATTCAATGGCTTGCAGGTAACTTTTTCGTTTTGCATCATTGCTCAAGGTCAGTTGCGCCTCATTGAGTAAGGAAAAAATTTCCGCCGCGTACTGTTTGACGATAGGCGGCGCAGCCAGCGGAATTTGATCCGGATGATAGGTTCGCGCGCTCTTCATGAAGGCCTTGGCGACGGTCGTCGAGGTGGCCGAGCGATCGAGTCCAAGTCGTTCAAAGTAATTTTGCTCTTTAAGTTGCACGAGCTTCTGTTGAAATTCCTGCTCCCGTTGGTCGGGGAGCGTCGTCTCGGCCGGCTGGTTAGGTCTGGTCTCAAGCTGCTGCGACTCCGGACCAACATCGAGCAAGTCCAGTTCGTGAGCCAGGTAGGTCGCCGCAAGGACGATCTTATCGCGTTCGCCCGAGCCCCCTAATAACCTGAGCAAACCATCCAGCGTGCTCGCATCAGTAATCGATTTGAACACCTTGAGCTCCGACGGCAAGAGGCCGAGCTGGCCAAGACTGACGTGCGGGTTGTTCTTGACCGTAAGCGTACGATGGCGCAGCGGCGCAAGCAGCGTGTGCAGTTCATCACCCTGGTATCCCTGGCGCACCCCGACGGTTAAGATTTGCCAGGGATCAAGATCGGTTGCTTCGGCGATGCCTGCGTAGGTTTGTCCTTGGTAGAATGCGTACTGACCGGTGCGCCAACGGAAGAGGTCGTAAATCTTTTCGAGCACATGGCGCCGAAGGTGCTCGAATAACTCATGTGAACTCATCAAATTCTCGCGGAGGATTGCGTCACCCACGCGATCGTCCTGATTGTCTGTCTCGGCTAGTACCTTTTTGAGCAGTTCAGGAGTGAGAATACCCTTGCCGAACAAATAGTTGCTCAGGTGTTCATGGGGCAGGTTGGACAAAACGGCTATCGGTCTGCCCTGAGCCAGATACATCTCTTTTATCGTCTTTTCTTGTGAAAGCGTCAGTCGGCCATTTGAACCACTGGCAAAAAAGTGAAAAAGAAGCTTCGGAATACTGACCTGAAAGAGATCTCCCGAATAAGTCGGAACCGCTTCAACGTTGGCGTTTGACATGGTTACGATCTTCCATCCTTTGAGCGACCGCACGGTAGCATAACCAGGTTACGACTGTCACCATAAAATTGAAAGCGCAAAGCGAAAATTGAGGTATGATGACGTCAAAGCATTGCAACGGCGTACCAAAACATATAACGCCGATTCTGCAACCCAATGGTATGATAAAAAGCGCTCATGAGTGAGAACCCAGACCTCGTTTTTGAAGTAGTTGCGATTTGCCGAAACGCCATGGAGTGCGAGTTGCTGCCCGCTACCTTGCGCGAGCATGACATTCCCCATCGAACCGCGCGGGGACCGCAGGATGAAATGATAGTGCTGGTTCCGACAGATTGGAAAGACGAGGCCGAAAAAACCTTGCGACAGGCGCAGGAGATTTTTTTCAATGAAACGAAAGCGTCACCCGCGTCTGCTGCCGACCGTTTCCCTCGAGCAGCGGCCGCTTCCGCAATGATGGCCGATGAGCATGAGGAAGACGACGAGGACGAGGGGAGATTTTTTCGGCACGAAACGGTATTTTCACGATCGCGTGGACTGGTAAGCCCGCAACAAACGCGCGTTCGTTCTCTATGGCTTGCGTGGTGCGGCGCGGCCGTGCCGGGACTTGGCCTGGGAAGTCTCTACGCGGGGAACACACAACTCGGCATCATGCTGATGCTCCTCTCGGCCACGGGAGTCGCGTACTATCTGTACCAAGGCTCGTCGTGGGGGCTCGTGGCGGTGGCTGTTTCTTGGCTGGTTGATTTAGTTTGGGCTCCTCGGCTTGTTCAGGAGCATAATATTCGGGCCCGTATGCTTGCAAAGGAAGCGGCCGAGGCCGAGCAGGAGTTTCTCAACAGGATTCAGAAGTCATGAGTAACGGTGACGTATCAGATAGATACTGTTCCGAGAAAGAGCTCGGGCGCGATGGCCCGTTCGTAACTCAACTGGTGCGATTACAGACCGACACCGAGGCCCCTCAACTGCTGTTAAAACGACTGAGCCCTGAGGTGACGTTCGAGCACCATGGGGTGCGCGCCTTTATCGAAACGAGCAATAATCTGTCCGCCGTGGATGCTCCCAACCTCCTAAAAATCATTGAAACTGGTGTCGATCGCACCGGATTGTATGTGGTGACGGAATACCCCCGTCATGTGACGCTGATGAGTCTTCTTGGTCGATTAACCTTTCCTCCACTACCGGCGGCGATGGTCATCGAACAAGCGGCACGTGGCTTGACTGCGGCAGGCATCATCGGGCTTCCGCACGGAGCCCTTATGCCTCAGCACCTCTGGATAACCTCCACCGGAATCGTCAAAATAAAAGATTTTGGATTGCATCTCTTGCTTGGTGATGTCGTCCGGTGGTTCAACGGGCCGACGGCATCATCCTGGTTTGATCCAGAAGTTCTTACCGGTCTCAAACCGGATGAGCGCGCTGATGGTTACTCGCTCGGATGCATGTTGAAGGCGCTTCTCTGCGGCGGCATTGTTTCAAAAAGCACCGAGGGGGCCTATGCGGTTGCATCCCTTGAAGATCTGCCGGAAACGGTTTCTGATCATCTTCGATCGATACTTGCGACGTGCCTTAATCCCGATCGGACACGCCGGTTTGGCCAATCAAGGGATCTCTTGGAGGCGTTGAATGCTTTTCTTCAAGAGGAAGGCGTGATCGATCCCATTGATGGCTTGAAACGTTTCTTGCAACAACGGGCCAAAGGAGCCGGCTTTTTGGAACGATCTGAGCAACCTGCTCTGTCTGTTCGGGAACCAGATCGAAATCCCTCTCTCTTAGATCCCGCAGCCTTTTGGAGGACAGAGCACGGAGAACATCCACCCGACGGAGTCGATGCCGCATCTCAGGAATCATCGAACGCACGATCCCACGGTCCCTTCAAGGGTTCACAAGGAGGCAGTGGCCGGACGTGGCAGCCGGAACTGCCCAAGCCGTGTGTGGATTCGGCCAAGTCCTCCGAGGCTGCCTCCGTCCCCAAAAAAAAGTTGGACTGGTCCTTGGTTCCCGCTTGGTTGCGGGTAGTGGGCGGTGTTCTAACGGCGACGGCCATAGGAGGGTTGCTGGGTTGGTACCTGATTGGACGCTGGACGTTAGGGGAGTCGGATGGAAAAAATTTGAACACGGGCACAACCCAGAATGCCGACGACCTCGATCAGCATGCGCCACGAGAGGGTGCCCCGGTGTTAATTGGGGAGAAACCTACGGTTAACTCTCCAGCAACAAAGGAGGCATCTGATACTAACCATACGGTGCCGCAAGAATCGGCATCGGAAAAGGGCGCTCAACCTCATGACAAATGCATGGCCGGTTGTGGATGGATCTATATAACCACGGTTCCATCAGGCGCGACCGTCGAGCTTGATGGAAACGAAGTGCCTGGAAAGACTCCCTTGCTCGTAGACGGTGTGAGCGCCAACGATTCCCATATGCTGCGGGTCATGCTATCGGGAAGAAAACCATACAAACAGGATGTTCATGTCAGAAGCGGTGATGTGCTTAATGTAGATATCGAACTCAAAAAATAAGGTCGCTACGCCCCTCATCACTTTGATGCTTGATAGTACTCATCATTCCACTGACTTGCTTTATGCTGAAGCATGCCATAACACCCAAGCAGAACCGAAAGTATCGGTACTGCGAACAGCGCGCCGACCACGCCATAGAAATGCTCGCCAACCAGCAGTACCAACACGACGAGGGCAGGATGAATTCGGGCCTGTGCACCCATGATCTTCGGATTGAGGACGTTGGCCTCAAGAAGGTGAACGCCGATTATCCAAAGCAGCGTGCCCACGCCGGTGCTCAGACCTCCGGTCAGCGCAACGGCGACAATTGGCAGGGAAGAGAGAATAGAACCGAAGATCGGCACCAAGCTCATCACCGCCGCCAACGTAGACAGCATGAAGGCAAAGTTAACATTAAAAACGAAATACAAACCGATGAACGTCAGCAGCCCATTGATAAGACAGATCAATACCTGTCCACGAACGACGCCTGCAAGCCGAGAATCGATCTCTTTGATCAGTTCGTCAAATCCGGAATGAAACTGAATTGGCAATAGGCGGCGGAAAAAACGAAACGGACGATCGGGATCGACAAGCAAAAAAGCCGCCACCATAAGGATTAAAAAAGCCATGAATACTTTTTGAAACGCATTGACGGCAAATGCTGGTCCAAGTTTGAGATAGGCTAAAAAGTTTTCGCGAAGCGCATCAGCGAGCTTACTGACATTCTCACGTATCGTATCCTCAAGATTGACGATAAGACCTGGTTTATCCTCATCATTTTCTCTGGGGATGGCCGGTGATACTATCTTGATTGGAATATCGTGTTCATCAAGGAACTGTTTCGCTTCGAGCGTCAGCTGCGCTATCTTTTCGGGGGTAAGTGACACGATATAATTTTCACCCTCACGGACAAGATTGCGGAATTCAGCGGCGAGCCGAGGAACCGCCAATACCCCGTATATCGTTACGGTTAGTACCAGCATGGTGTAAATGAAGAGTACCGCCACCCACCGTGGCATATGAAAACGGCTAATCCTAAGCGCGGTCAATCGACGGACCAATGGCGACAAGAGATAGGCAAGGAGCACCGCGCCGATAAAGGGTGCGAGGACATCGCTTACCAACACCATCCCGACGATCAACAAAAGCCATAAGACGGGGAAAGCGTATCTCCGATATCTGTTCCACGGAGAAGGGGTTTCAATCATAGGAGGCATCGTGTTTGAAGTGTGCAACGGTCGCGCCGGCTAATCAATACTTTTTTGCTCAACCAAACGCTTCATTAATTATTCAAAAAAAGTATTAAGCGTATTGATGGACGGGCATGAAGCCCGTCTCTAGAGCACGATTGCGAGAGTTTTTCAGTGCTGACTAATGATTTATAAAAAAGAGCGGTCCTTTAGACCGCTCTTAATGCTTACGCCAAGATAACAACACGCTACTGCTTACAGCCGCCCGGCGCCTGAGCGCCCGCTTGGGTTGGCGGACCGCTGAGTTTTTTGTCACAGTTCTTCAGCCCTTGGTTTTTAGAGCAAAAGTTGGTCTTGATAGTCTCAGCATCAATGCCCGAAAAGATCGTTTTGTTATTGGCAAGCCAGGTCGGGCTACCGCCGATGTCGAGGCCTTTGGCGACCTCGATGTCTTCGCGCAACAGTTTCTTGCCTTCGTCGCCGGTTGAGCACGCCTCGATCTTTTTGGCGTCGATTCCATTGGTGCCCGTGCATTGCTTCCAATTTGCATCGCGGATGTTCTTATTGCGGCAAAGGATGTAGTCCATGAACTTATAGTCTTTTTTATAGTTTTTGATTACGCACAACTCGCGCATATCTTCATCAACCTCAGCCGGACCGTGCATCGAGCTTATGGCAGCGTTTTTTTCGTTGGATTCGGCGGTGGCGATGTAATGCACGTCGAAGTTCACATTACCCTTGAAATTGTCGAGCACTTCCTTGACAGCGTTGAGCGCCATGACTCCGTACGGGCACTGCGACATAACGAAGATGTCGAGTTTCTTTGGGATCTCAGTGCGGCACACCAACGCTGTCTTGCAGTCCGGATCGTCACAATCGATCAAGCCGTTGTTGTTGTCGTCGATTTTATTGTCGCAGATCTCTTTCTTGGGATCGAATTTGGCTCCTATTTGCAATTCAAGGTAATCGCCCCGCGGCTTGAGACCGCGAGCAAAACGACTGTATTCGTCCGCCTTTTCCATCTCCTTACCCATAAGAATGGCTGGGAGAACGGTGAGGTTGAGATCGGCGTACAGTTTCTTTCCTTCTTCGGTGCCCCAATCGACAATCTTTATCTCGCCGCTTGGGATCGCTTGTTTGAGGCGCTGGTTCAAGAATTCCGTATTGCAATCCTTGCAGCGTTGATCGCTGAGAATGGTAATGGGCACTTTGACCGACGGCGGAATGGAATCACACAATGACGGCTTTTTGTTCGGGTAGGCGCTGCATATTCCCCGGGATAAAGCAGTTTCAGTACGGGCGCCGGAGTACGGTTGGTTATTGATAAAGATAGTGGGGCTGCCCCTTGCATTCTTTGCTTTGGCGGCTTCAAACGAGGTCTTAAGCAGGCCGTCAGCCTCATCGCCGCTAAAGCACGCCTTGATCTTGTCTACCGGTAAATTGGCGTTTTTGGCGCAATCTTCCCAATTGTCCGGCATGCCCTGGGCGTTCTTATTCATACACAGTATCATATCCATGTACTGGTAGGGCGCGTGCTTAATGGAGCATACCTGTACCTTGTCGCTGCTCACTTCTTTATTGCCGTGCATCGAAGTGAATTTGCCATTCTCTTGGGTGTCGCCGATGAAAGCTAGTTTGAAGTCCACGTCGCCGCCGAATTTCTTCAAAACGGGAGCAATCCCATTTTCAGCCTCGATGCCGAAGGGACACTGGGCCATCACGAAAAGTTCAACCGTTGCTTTTTCGGGAACGGTTTGCGCGGGGGCTTGACCAGGGCCGCCTGCCTTTTTACAGCTGGTTATTCCGAACGTCAGTACGATAATGAAACAACCTATGAATAAACTGCTGTTACGGAAAATCTGTCCACGCGTCATTTTCTTTACTCCTTTACTTAACATTGAATTTCGCCTGGGATGTGAATCTGTTCCCCGTTAATTAAAAGTGGCAACTCTGTTTAGCAGAGTCGTAACGCCCACGCAAGAAAAAACATTCGGCGGTCAAATACGGTAAAAGGGTTGACAGCCTGGGGTAGGATGATTATACTAAACGCATGTTCAGTACGCAGATGCTTAATGGCGACGCAGTTCAGCTGGTATCGATCGAAGCCGATCGAGCGCTTGATCGACCGTCGCAAGCTTGCCAGGCTGGTCTCGCGGTGGTCAACACCATTCGCGGCTGCAGCTTTGGGTGTTTGTTCTGTCCGGTTCGACGTCGCCCGAACGATCAGAACGCAATCTATCTCCGCACCAATGTCACCGAGTTGTTGGAACGTGAGCTTGCCCGGCGCGCTCGCACGGGAATGCTTGCAGCCGGGGTAGTAATAAATCCGTTCTCGGATTCTTTCCAGCCCATCGGTGCCTCTCTCGCTCTTACCCATGAAGTTATGCGGATTGTTTTGTCGCGGGGGATGGAGGTGCACGTTCGGACACGGAGTGTGATCCCGGATGGATTCGGCGATCTTTTTCTTCGCTATCCGGGCAAGGTTCACGCTCAGGTCTCGCTCTTCTCCATGAACGCCGAGTTAGCTCGGCTATACGAACCCGCTGCGGCTACACCGCAGCAACGCCTCGATGCTATCCGGGCGTTGCTCCGCTTTAAGGTCGACGTCCAAGCGCGGATTGAGCCCTTGATCCCCTTCATCTCCGATACCGCAGCCCAC
Source organism: uncultured delta proteobacterium (assembly GCA_963754925.1). Lineage (GTDB taxonomy): Bacteria > Myxococcota > B64-G9 > B64-G9 > B64-G9 > CAVWHX01. Next base: position 47,302 of record CAVWHX010000007.1, on the reverse strand, counting down.
CTCGAGGAATTGGTGCGCCATCTCCGATCCGTCGGTGTAACCAGGGCATCGACCTCCTACCTCGTTCTTCGACCTGACATGCTCGAACTCATGCGCGAAAAGCTCCCGGAGTCTCATTACCAGGTGATCAAGGGTGTTTTTAAAGGACAGCCGTGGCGCAAGATTGGCGTTCATCATGATACCCGCGTGTTGTCGGAACGCCTGCGCGAGCAGGGTTACAAACGATTGAGCGCGATTGGTTCTCGGGCTGCACTGACTATTAATATCTGCGCGTGTCAAAACCCAGGGATGGGCGCCTCCTGCTATACTTCCCTAAAAAGCAAATTCTCTGCGGACCTCCCCTACGAAAAACAGCAGCTGGAACTTTTTTCTGGTGCGTAAGGGCAGGCAGTCAACTAGCCGCTGTTATCGATAATAAAGTCATACGCGCGTTTTCGGTCAGGTTTACTGAGAATGGCGTGTGCTTTTCGAACCTTATTAAGGATCGAGGCCAGTTCGCTAGCGAGTTCACGGGGTAGGTTATCGCTTGGCCCGGTTATTATGAGTATTGCGCTGAGTTGTTGGTAGGCGTTCTCGATTTCCTGTGAGGTTGCTTTAAGCGTTATGCCAAGGGTGTCGTAATACGTAGTGCCCGTATGCTTATTCTTATAATCATCGAGAAATTTCTTTAAGTCAGCGGGGTTCTGGTGGTCAATGACCGTAGTGGGTTGCATCGGGGACGGTTGGGCAGCCGGAGCCGGGGGTTGAGCCGGTGGAACGTGAGCGGGGCGCGGAGTTACCTTAGCTGCGGGATCTGTCGGGGGTGTCGCTTTGAACGTCGGCGCGGACTTTACCCCCGAGTGGGTATCGGGGATTGACCTGAACGGTTGAGCCGGACTCTTGGGCGGAGTTACCTTAGCTGCAGGATCTGTCGGGGGTGTCGCTTTGAACGACGGCGCAGACTTTATCCCCGAATGGGTGTCGGGGATTGACCTAAACGATTGAGCTGAAGTTCTTTGCGGCACGGGAGCTTTTTGCTCCCCCGGTGCCGATGGCGCGGTACTTCCCGCGGTAAGACTTTGCACCAGTGTAATGAAGTCTTTTTGTTTGCCGCGTGAACTCTCGTCGAATGCAACGGCCATTCCCGCTGGCTGACCGCTCGCCGCCTGGTCTCCGCCGACGCTACGCACGACCTCGCCGCTAATTTCGATGTGACCTCCGCCGGGACCGCTCAACCGTAGGTTCACTTTTTTTCCATAATTGTGCTGGTTGGGCGGTTCGCAGGAAGAAACCACCAGCGCCAATATCTTTGCTCGACAGAAAAACTCGTTGTTTGGTACCCGCAACCTCCACCTCGACTTCCAACATTCTGCTCTGATGCGCACCATTCGGCGAGTTCGAAGGTGGACTGGGTTTCTCGGAATTCATGCAGGTCTCTCCGCTGTCGAGTTTACCCCAAATGTGGCGCGCGATTCAACCCCGTAGACTGGTTGCTTTTCTTTCTTCGCCGGTGCCGCCAGCGCTTCGGTGGTTGAGGAGGGATTTTTTTAGCCTGCGCGACGGTTGGAGCACCCCCTGTCGGCGCGGGAACATCAAGGCCGACCGGTGCCTCGATCGTCTCTTCAACCGGAAATGGTGTGGGGATATCCGGTAGTTGCGGAATAGCCATGGTTGCTATCTCGGGGGCAACGGAACGACTGGCGTCCGTAGTCGCGGATGGCTGCCGCTCATCCCGCGACCGGTGCCGTCGCCGTCGCCGTCGCTTGGGTTTTCCACTCGTATCCGTCGGCGCGCGCACGGGAGAGGGTGCGCGCACGACGTGGCCCTCCGGCGATTCTGAGGCATCCTGTTTTAGTTTGCCCGGTGTGGTCTGTGGTTGGATCGCGCCTCGCGATGATGGGGAGGGTGGCGTCGATTTATCAGGGGCACGATGGATCAACTCGATGTCGTCGTTGGTGCGTGACGCGGTCGGATCGGCGTCGATCTCGATGTGCATCCCAAATTCACGCTCGAGCCTGGCGAGATCGCGCCGGTGGCGGTTCTGAACGTGGTTGGCGAGCGGTGGTTGCAAACGAACGCGTATGACGGCGACCGCTCCCTTTGCCGCCTCGGCCTGCAATCGGCGCAGGAGTCGCGACGATACGCCCTCGGGATCGCGCACGATACCGTCACCGCCGCAGGTAGGACACCGTTCATAACCCATAAGACGCAGAGAATGGCCCAGGCGTTGGCGGGTAAGCGTGCATAGCCCGAAGGTCGAGATTTTTCCGATTTGGTGGCGAGCCTTGTCGGCGCGCATGGCATCGCGCAGCGCACGATCAACGGCGGTGTTGTGGGCAGCGGAGGATTGGTCGATGAAATCGATTACGATTATTCCTCCCAAATCGCGTAACCGCAGTTGGCGGGCAACCTCAAGGGCGGCCTCTCGATTGGTTTCGAAAACAGTATCCTCCTGTGTGCCGCGGCTCTTGGTTTTACCCGAGTTGACATCGATGCTCACCAACGCTTCGGTCTGCTCGATCACCAAGCTGCCGCCTGAGGGGAGCGGCACGTGACGCTGATGGATAGCCTCGATCTGATCCTCAATGCCGAAGTGGTCGAAGACCGGTATCTTGTCGGTATACGCCTTCAGATTCATAACCTGGCGAGGCATAAAAATCTTCATAAAGGTTTCGGCTTGGATGAACGCTTCCGGCGTATCGACCCAGACGCGCTCGATAGCGATATCGTAGTAGTCGCGGATGACGCGTTGGATTATCGTGGCTTCGGCATGCAACAAGCGCGGTTGGCTTCCCTTTTGCGATGACTTCTCAATCTCTTTCCATAATCGTTCCAGGTAGCCCATGTCGCGCGAAAGCTCGCGTTTCGTCTGGCCGAGGCCAGCGGTCCGAATAATAAAGCCCATGCCCTGCGGTGGAATGAGTTCGGCACCCATCTTACGATACTTTTGGCGCTCTTCAGGATCCTCAATCTTGCGCGAAACTCCCCGCAAGTCGCTGCCGGGCATGAGCACGAGATATCGTCCGGCAAGCGATATCTCGGTCGTCAAGCGCGCGCCCTTGGTGCCGACCGGTTCTTTGTCAACCTGAACGATGAGCAGTTGACCGCGCCGGAGCGCTTGGTCGATGCGGCCGTGCTCTTTAGGGGCCGGGAGCGGCTGACCGTCGATGACTATTTCGCTAAAGGGAAGGAAGCCGTGGCGGCTCTCGCCATACTCAATAAAACACGCTTCGAGTCCACGCTCGATGTTCATCACCCGACCGAGATAGATATTACCGCGGGTGCGTGAAAGGTCCTCGGTCTCTTCAAAATAGCCATCCAGTCGACCATCGCCGAGGATCGCCACTCGAACGTTCTCGGGAATTGTTGCGTTGATCACCATTTCTTTTTGCATACGATCACCACGTTCTGATAGATGTTAGTTTGTCTTACCAAACTTTACGAATAGAATACAACCTTTGTGACTCTCTACCGCTATACTGCCCGACGTTCCCTGTCAAGGAAGGCAAGCGCAGGACCGGTATTGTGAGAGCTCTGTAGATATGGTACAGAATAGCAGTTCGTGATATAAAAAGAAAAAAGCGTACGAGATTTTTGAATTTTAACGGTTGTTACGATATACCAGACGATGCCAAGGTAACCAAAGGGGTTTGCGAATGAAAAAACTCATCATTTCGTTAGCGCTGGTCGGGGTTGTTGCTGGCCTCACCTACCTCATCACCAGTTGGTCAGTCAAAACCAAAACCGAAACGGCGGCAGAATTTAAGACTAAACTCCTGGCAGCGAAGCTTGAGTTCTTGAAGAACAACTCGATTCTAAGGCCGTTGCTCGATCAAGAAGGGCGACCCGATTTAAAGAAGTACCTTCGCGAAGTCAATACCCTCGCTACCTGGTATTTCAAAAATCCCATCGCTGAACTCTGGAAGGTATATCCAACTGAAAACGATCCCGAGGCTCTTATTAAGCTCAGCCGCAAACGGGCAGACGAGGAAGGTCCTCAGCAACGCGCAGCCAAGGCCAACCTCCCGATTCGGGAAGAATACTATACTTTGGCAAAAGCGGTTCGGGATGAACTGTTGAGCGGCACCTATACGGCGGTGGCTTCTGACTATCAGAATTCGGTCCGGCTGGATGTTCGCTCGGTGAAAAAAGATGGCAATCAACTGCGCTGGGATATTGCCGTGTGGGGCGGCCAGGGTCAACTCACGTACCAAGGGTGGCAGATGAAATCGTTCAAACCGTCTACCAATGAAGAAAAGGCGGATTACGAGAAGGCTTTGGCCCAGGCGAAGAAGACCAAGAAATCGGAGGACGAATATCCCGCCGAACCGTCAACGTTACCCTATACCGAAAGCCGCTCGTCGAGCGGCCAGCCGGTCCTGCCAGACTTCGAGGCGTCCGAGTTCATTCGTGACTTCCCCCCGCGGGTTCGATTGAACTACTTTTTCACTCCGCCATGCCCCCAAGAGGCTGACCGAGTAAGAATGGTTTTTCTCCTAAAAAACCACTTTATTTCAGCCGACGAACAGGCGCTGAACTTTGAGTTCGAGCTTCCGGTTAAGGACGAATGGAAGGGTAGCTGGGAAGGGGTGCGGAAGGTCGAAGCCGGGCCGAAATATTAGAGGCTGTTAGCGAACAAAGTGAGCGTTACAGCCTCTTATCCCCAAAGGGGATTAGAGCTATTGCGAACAAAGTGAGCGTTACAGCCTCTTATCCCCAAAGGGGATTAGAGCTATTGCGAACAAAGTGAGCGTTACAGCCTCTTATCCCCAAAGGGGATTAGAGCTATTGCGAACAAAGTGAGCGTTACAGCCTCTTATCCCCAAAGGGGATTAGAGCTATTGCGAACAAAGTGAGCGTTACAGCCTCTTATCCCCGAAGGGGACTAGCAATCGTTCAAGAGCGAAGCGAGCCGTACAATGTCTTGTCCTTTAGGGTTAGAGGCTGTTAGCGAACGACTAGAGATTGTAGCGAGCGAAGCGAGGCGTACAATCTCTTGTCCCTTTAGGGGAGTGAGCTTACAGCCTCTTATCCCCGAAGGGGATTAGAAATACGCTTAGAACGAAGTGAGCGTTACAGCCTCTTAATGCACCTTACCTCGGTAAAGTATTAAACTATGAGTGAGTTGATTGAGAAAGTGCGCTTATTTGTCGAAGCGCATAACCTTTTCCTGCCGGGCCACAAAATACTGGTAGCCTGGTCGGGCGGTGCGGATTCAACGGCGATGGTCGAAATCCTTCGCGCGCTGAGCCAAGCGATGAACGTCGATATGTTAATCGTCCATGTCGACCATGGCCAGACAGCGGGATCGCACCAAGTGTTGCATCGATTACGAGCGCGGGCGAGGCGTTTGAGATTAACGTTCCTTGGCGTGACGCTCTGCAACACGGATCTTCCGCCCGGATCGAGCGAAGAACGTTGCCGGCAGCAACGGTATCGCGTTCTTCAATCACTCGCGCGGGAGCATGGTTGCGATAGAATTGCCACCGGGCATACCCGGGATGACCAGGTTGAGACCGTCTTGATGCGCATGGTGCGGGGGACGCGGATCGATGGATTGACGGGCATCCCCGTCAAGCGCGAAGAGCTGTTCATCCGACCATTGCTCTGCTGCAGTCGGGGGGAGCTGCGATCCTTTTTACGCTCTCGCCGCATTCGATGGGTGGAAGATCCTTCCAATCAAAACCCGCGTTTTCTCAGGAACCAAATACGCCACAGCCTCCTCCCTACGTTGCGAACGATGAATCCTGAGGTAGACCGAGCGCTGTTGCGATTAAGCGCTGCGGCGCGTCGAGACTGCCGGGTGCTCAATCGTATGGCCGCTAAGGTTGCCTTCGACCATGATCCATCGGGAGGCGTGGTGATACCGCTCTCGCGCGCCCGACGCCTCCCCGACGCGGTGTTGCTGCGGGTACTGCTGCGCATGGTGCGGCAGCTTATGGGGCCAGGGTCAAACTTGCCGGGTGACCATCTTGAGCGTCTGATCGAACGGATCCGCGCGCGGAACAACGAAAAACGGTGGTCTCTTGATTTGCCCGGCGGTCTGGATGCCGGGCGAGAGGGGAGCCTTTTCTTTTTGCGATTGGGAACGTCTGGCGGGCATCGAGAGAGTTTCAGGATTGAAGTCAGGGGGCCGGGAATCATGCCGTTGCCGGATCGCTCTGGGCGAATGCGCTTCAAAATGGTGTCGTCATATGACCGTGAGCAGGCGGGGCCGACCCGGGTGTTTTTCGATGGTGATGAGGTTGATTTTCCCCTCGAGATACGCTCGCTGCTTCCCGGCGATCGTATGCGTTTGTGGGGCACCCGGGGAAGTCACAAGGTTAACCGCCTGTTGATGGAAGCGAAACTGCCGATGAACGTGAGGTCGCTGGTTCCGCTGCTTACCAAAGGGAAACAGGTGCTCTGGGTGGCTGGTATTCGACGCAGTTCGATTGCTCCTATTAAACCGCACTCCCAAAAGATACTCGCGGTAGAACTATTAAAGCCAGCCGCAGCTTCCGAGGATGACCGGGATTTTCCTGGTCAATAATTCATCACCGGCCTGAGTTCTTCCTCGGGGTAAACCTGACCGGGCACCGGCGGCATGGAATTGTACACCCAGTTGAGCTCCACGCGGCCGAGGGTGATACCCCGGTATCTGGAAAAGCCTGCGAACAGACCGCGTACCAGCACGTTCTCCATCTGCATAGTCAGCCCGAACACCGCAACGGTAGTACCCTCGCGAAGCTCCGCCAGCTCATCTGCATACGCAAGCGGAGCGAAGACGAGTCGCCGGCTATCGGCTGCCTGGCAGCCCATAAGCGGGATTATCACGGGGAACCCGTCTTCTTTCAGGTACGATAGGAACTTGATGGTGTCGATCCGCTTGAACAGATCCTCTGCCCAGGGTTTGAGAATTCTTTCTGTCCGCCCGGCGGCAGCGGCGGGTCTCGCAACCCTGGTCACGAGGGTCGCGATCAGTATCCGCACCAGCGGAAGCGCCTCCCTGCCGTAGGTCTGTTTGAGGTCCAGGTAGTGCGCGGTATGGATGCCGAAATAAGCGTTGTATCGGAACATGGGTTTTTTGTTGAACATCTCGTATTCTTCACCGTGCTCCATGGTGTGCGTCCAGATTGCCATGCCCCGCCACAGACTTCTCTCCCTCGTCATGATAGTAAAACCGACCTTCGGATTGGTCTTCACCTGTTCCTTGCTGCGACCTTCGGTAAATTGGCCGAAGATCAGCCGGGTAGGGGACGCCGCTTGAAGCGTGGTGATGAGGGTGAGGTGGGGTTGGCCTGCCGGATTCACCGTGGCGATGATGCCAACCTTGGCATCTGGCTCGAATTCCTTGAGGTCTTTTTGGTCAAAGGACGTATAGATATTTTTCATACGGTGCCTCCCCGATCACTTATAACCTGCTCGGAAGGTTCGCTCGTAATAACGTTCTTCATAGGCCCGCTCAGGTGGACTATCCTGGCGTCAACGCCCGAATCTTGTGCGATTCTCGCGAGCCGGCAAGCGTCATCCCTGGTCATGGGACCAATCTCTCTAAAGCGCCAATCGATACCCAGGCCATCATATTTGTCAACGCACAAGTTATTGAAAGCGCACAACTCCCACCTGCTCACCGCCGCGCTCAGGTTTTTCTTAATGAACATGCCGATGGCCCTAATGTTCTCTCCCGTGGCCGTGCAGCCTGGGATAAGCGGCGTACGCACCCAGATCTCTTTCGGCATACCGTGCTCGCGCACCTGCTTCGCGAGGCGCACGAGGTTTTCAAGAATTCGCTCGTTGCCCGCGCCGGTAAACTCCCGGTGCAGTTTGAAGTCCAAGACCTTCAGGTCATAGAGCAACAGGTCGGTGACGGGCAAGAGATCGTTGAAGGTATCCCAGGTGCACTGACCGCACGTGTCCAGTGCCGTCGAGATGCCGCTGTGTTTGAACGCGGTACAGAGATCCTTCGCAAACGCGGCCTGCATGAGGGGCTCGCCGCCCGAAAGGGTCACCCCGCCGCCGGATTTCTCGAAGTAGACCCGGTCCTTCTGCAGCTCGCGTACCAGGGTATCGAGTTCACCGGTCTCGCCGTATGCTTCCATGGCGGTGGAAGGGCAGATTTCGACACAGGCAAGACAGCTGGTGCACTTCTCCCGGTCAATGGCGATGCCGGCCGTTCCCGCCGTGAGAGCTCCCGCGGCGCAAACTTCGATGCAACTTCGGCACCCGATGCATCGCGCCAACACCTGATGGATCTGGATCTTTGGCGATATGCCTTCGGGGTTGTGGCACCATATACAGTTTAACGTGCAGCCCTTGAAAAAGATGGTGCTCCTAATACCAGGTCCATCCTCAGTCGACATACGCTGGACGCGGAGGATCACGCCTTTGCTTTTTTCGCTGGTTTCTTTGATGGCTGATCGACGTTCCATGTTCCCCTACAGCGCCTCATGGCTGATCCTGGCGATCACTTCATCTTGGAGCTCTCTCCCAATGCTCGTAAAATAGGCATTGTAGCCCGTGATTCTCACCAGGAGCGAGCGGTAATCCTCAGGACTCTTCTGTGCCGCTCTCAGCGTATCCGCATCAATCACGTTGATTTGGAGTGCGCTGCCGCCGTTTTCTACATACCCCTTCAGGAACGCTTTGAATTTTTCTTTGTGCTCCGCATCACTCAACAATGAGGGATTGATGCTAATGGTATGGCTTGCGCCATTCGGCAGGCGGTTTACGTATTCCTTGAAGTCTCCCGTGCCGTCCGCCACCTTGCCGCCCAGAGCTTTACCCACTGAGTTTACATTAGCCGTAGGGCCGTAGATATCCGCACCATTCGACGGGCAGATGGCGTTGGAAAGAAACCTTCCTTTGGGTCTGCCATCCGGACTCGCCGGTAAAATAAAGCCGTCCGCCACCCAGTAGTTCCAGCTCAGCATCCCTGGCCTAAACTGGCGGTTGGTGGAGACGGTCTTGTACTTCCAGGTCTCTTCACACCACAATTCCATGACTTTTGCGGCCATTTCGTCGGCCGTATCTTCGTCACGTCCATACTTGGGCGCCCGGTAACACGCCTGTGCCTGCAGTTTCTCATAACCTTGCCAGTTTGCTTTGAGGGCATTGATGAGCTCGGCCATGGTGCATGCCTTCTTTTCAAAGACCAGGTGCTGTATCGCCAACAGGGAGTCAACGCTGGTTGCGAAGGTGACGGCCTCTATAGTGGTAAAACCGAGCTCGGCACCTCCTTGGGTGATGTCAAGTCCCTTTTCTGCGCAGCCCTTGACCAGGCAGGATAGGTACGGCGTCGGGCAGTATCGGGCGCGCAGGGATTCTGAAATCTCGTAGAGCTCAACGCACTTCTTAACTATGTGGCGCGTTTGCTCGGCATAGGCCTCCCAAAATTCCTCCCAGGTTGCAAAGGCCGTTGCATCGCCGGTCTTAGGCCCCACCTGCTTGACTTTCTCCACCTCGCCCGTGATGGTATCGATGAAGTCAAAGAAATCCTTCCCGTTGTTTAAGGTCAGCTCCACAGCCTTCAGGAGGTTTAAATTGCTGTCCACGGTGCCGGAGCGGTCATTGCCAACCATGGTGTTCTCCAGGCAACCCACGGGCGCGTAGTCGTACACATTGGCCTCGTTGATCAGGTGCGTGACGCCTGCCTTCCTGGCCTCGCGGAGCATACCCGCGATCGAACGCTCGTCGAAGTTGATCGGAAACGGAGCGCCCTGACTTGATGAGATCATATCAACCACGATGCCAAGCAGCCGGTCAGGGCTGTTTCTATGGAGCCTGACATTTGGCTTGGGCTCCAGCAGGGGAGCCATCTCGTCGATCACCTCCAGCATTGCGTAGGTCAGGTCGTTGGTGAGGTCGACTCCTCTCTCCCCCATGCCCGAGAGCGTGATCAGCTGACCATAGCCTGCGGTGATGCCGTTAGTGCCGATGCCGATCATAGCATCGTAGACCGTGTTGGCGTGGATCCAAAAGCATTTCAAGATCTCCTTGCCGAACTCTCGGTCCATGCCGCGATCGATTGAATACTGCCAGTAGGGTAGCAGATACTGGTCTATTCTGCCGAACGACACACCGGGACCCGGGTAGTTCTCGTCGCTCATAACCAGCATGTGCGAGAGCCACAGGGCCTGCACCGCCTCCCAGAAGGTCCGAGCCGGCTCCCAGGGGACTCTCGTTAGGTTCTGTGCCATCTGTTCTAGTTCTGCCGTGCGTTTTGGGTCCTTCACGGTTGTTGCGAGGCGTTCGCAGAGCGATGCGTATTTTCCGGCCAGGTCTTTTCCCATGGTGGCGGCAATCAGCATGGCCCGAAGCTCAGCTCCCTTCCTCCCTTGCTTGTCCTGCTCGCCAAGGTGATCGTAATTTGCCTGAATCTCCTCATACACACCCTTCCAGCCTATCTTCAAGACGCGCTCGTATCCAGGGATGATGTGGCCGGAGGTGGCGCCCGAGTTGCCATAGCCGTGATCATGGAACCACTTCATCGCAGCCCTGGCCCCTTTATTTCCGTAGATGAGCTGGTCACGCGCCTTGGCTTCTTTTCTTGTCCAGCACTTGGATGTCTGGACATTGAAGCGTCCGCCAGCGATGAGGTCCCCGGGTAGAACCTCTTGGGGCACATAGTTGACCATGACCTCTTTCAGAAACCATGCCTTGCGTTCGGGCAGGCTCCAGGTCCAGAAGTCTCTGGGGAGATCCACTCTCCTCGAAGCCTGTTGCAGGGAGGACCGAAAAGTCTGCAGGAAAGGATAGGTCTCGGGCACGATGTAGTACGTCATCTCGTCGAACTGCACATCCCAAGGTGCACCGGTGGTCCAAGCCGTAAACTCGTTGTTCCACGCGCGCCTTGAGCCCTTGAAGTAATAATCCCGCAGCCACGTCATGCGCTTCGAGAGATTCTTGGGTTGCTTGATTGCGTGACCGGTTGCACGTGCCGCTTGGATGCTCACATGCGCCTCCTTTGGGTCTATGAAAGGGGTATTCTCAAACGCTTTTTACCGACATCGAAAATTTCTTTCATCATTTTCATAGAGCAGGTAACATCGTTATCTGAATTCGCTTTCTAGTCAATGATTGGGAAGAAATCCTGATTTGCTTTAATGCAAGAATAATAGGTGATTTTTTTACTAGGCTCGCTTGACGGATCAGCCACAAGGCCATATACTCAATTAAGTTCGTTGATTTTCGATGAAGTTGAGGTAGATTTTTTTGGAGGAAAGGTAGGCAGTTTTTGAAACAAAGTCATAAGACGATTCTTCTGTGGGTACTGCTGATAGCGATGTTCATCACGTTCTATCAGATATTTTCAAATGCTCCACAGGATGGTAAAAACGTAGCATTTTCGCAGTTTTGGGAAGAAGTAGAGAAGAATAATGTCAAAAAAGTAACCATTAGTGGTAGCGAAATCAGCGGTGAACTCATTGAGGGCACCCCGCAAACCTTTACGACACGCGCGATTCTCTCCGATGATCTCAGTGCGCGATCTCAAAACCCACCACGTCGTCATCAATGTGGAGAAAGAGGAACAAAATCCGTTCTGGCAAACGGCCGTGGTGTACTGGTTGCCCATCGTCTTTTTACTGGTGATTTTTATCTTTTTCATGCGACAGCTCCAAGCCGGCGGCGGTAAAGCTATGTCTTTTGGCAAGAGCAAGGCGCGCTTGCTCAACAACCAGGCCAATAAGGTCACATTCAACGATGTCGCTGGTGTGGAAGAGGCCAAGGAAGAGCTTCAAGAGATTATTGAGTTCCTCAAGAGCCCCAAAAAATTTACCCGCCTCGGCGGCCGCATTCCGAAAGGCGTCCTGCTCATGGGCCCGCCGGGAACCGGCAAAACGCTCCTGGCCAGGGCGATCGCGGGCGAGGCTGGCGTTCCCTTTTTTAGTATCGCAGGCTCGGATTTCGTCGAAATGTTTGTCGGCGTCGGCGCCTCGCGGGTGCGCGATCTGTTCGAGCAAGGCAAGAAGCATGCGCCCTGCATCATTTTCATCGACGAACTCGACGCCGTCGGTCGGCATCGCGGGGCCGGCCTCGGCGGCGGACATGATGAACGCGAACAGACCCTCAACCAATTATTGGTCGAGATGGACGGTTTCGAATCGAATGAAGGCGTCATTCTCGTTGCGGCCACCAACCGACCGGACGTTCTTGATCCAGCGCTCTTGCGTCCGGGACGCTTCGATCGGCGCGTCGTGGTGCCCCGTCCCGATCTGCGGGGTCGGTTGGGTATACTCAAAGTACATACTCGTAAAACACCCCTCGCCCCCGAAGTCGATCTTGGGATGATAGCACGAGGAACGCCGGGTTTCTCAGGCGCCGATCTTGAAAATCTCGTCAATGAGGCTGCGTTGCTTGCGGCGCGCGCCGCTCAACAAAATTTGACCCAGGACAACCTCGAATTGGCTAAAGATAAGGTGCTGATGGGATCTGAACGCAAGTCGATGATAATCAGTGAGGAAGAAAAGCGTCTCACGGCTTATCATGAGGCCGGCCATGCACTGGTCGCCAAGCTTCTTCCGAAGGCTGATCCGGTGCACAAGGTAACCATTATTCCGCGCGGTATGGCACTCGGTGTGACCCAGCAGCTTCCCAAAGAGGACCGGCATACGATGTCTCGGTCGCAGGCTCAAAACATCATCTGTGGGCTCATGGGCGGACGCGTTGCCGAGGAACTGGTTCTCAAAGAGCAGACCAACGGCGCGGGACAGGATATTGAGCATGCTACCGATCTGGCGCGCAAGATGGTCTGCGAATGGGGCATGAGCGAAAAGCTCGGTCCCTTGAGCTTTGGTAAAAAAGAAGAACAGATCTTCCTTGGCCGCGAAATTGCCCAGCATCGTGACTATAGCGAGAATACGGCCCAGGAAATCGATGCCGAGGTGCGCCGCTTGGTCGAGGAAGGATACCATTGGGCGCGGGGGCTGGTTGAGGAGAATTTAGAAACCCTGCATCGTTTAGCGAAAGCACTGCTTATCTTCGAGACCCTTGATGCCGATGATGTAGAGAAAATTATCAAGGGAGAAGAATTGTCTCGACCCAGACCAATTGAGACGCGGCTTATCTCTGCCGAACAAGCCGGGTTGAAAGATAAAAGCCCCGGCGGCATGCCGCCCAAGCCGGAACCCTCGCCGACCGTTGCCTGATAGTTCCATGCACGTTGCCGTCCTCTCCGATACCCATACCCAGGCAAACCAAGTTGATCGGGTTGTTTCTCGACTTCTGAAATATCTACAGGGCGTCGACCTGATCCTCCATGCGGGAGATCTCGTTTGTACGGAGCTTCTGGATGCGATCGGCAGTATTGCGCCGGTGCAAGCGGTGTTCGGCAACATGGATTCGGAAGACCTCAGAGTTCGCCTACCGGAACACCAAGTGTTGCAGTTAGCTGGCCATGCCGTTGGCTTGATCCACGGGTGGGGTGCACCGGGAGATTTACCCCGCCGAGTGGCAGAGCGTTTCATCGGCAGCAACGGAAAACCAGAGGTTGAGGTAGTGGTGTTTGGACACAGCCACCAGCCATTGAATGAGAAACGCCACGATGTGCTCTTGCTCAATCCGGGTAGCCCGACCGATCGGCACGTTGCGCCCTACCTTTCGATGGCGTACCTTGATCTGGGCGCCGGCGTTCAATCAGAAATTATTAGGGTATGAGCATTATTCTTCTGGATCGGGAATGGTGACGGCGCCGGGCCCCTTCTTGATGGATCCCATTACCTCGCGGGCCTTTTGTAACGCCAACATCATCTTCTTTTCGCGGGCGCGGAGCCGCTGCTCCTCCTGTTTAGATTGATCCATTTTCTGCTTCATCTGGATTAATTGGTTCTTGGCCTGCTCGATAGTTTCCTGGTACTTGGCAAGCTTTTTGTCGGCCGCCTCCTTATTCTTTTCTACTGCGGCATTCTTTTCGGCTTCCGACTTTTCGTAGGCGGTGCGATACTCAGCGCGGAGTTTTTCGATTTCTCCATTTTTGCGGCTTTCAAGTTCACGGAGGCTCACCTCACCCTGCCGGCGGAGAGCATCGAGCGCCTGTTGATGCGCCTGTTGCATTTCTTCAAGTGACGCGTCACGCTCGGCACACTCATCAAGCGAACGTTGCACCTGCTGGGCAAGCTCGGCCAGGCGGTTACCGCGATCCTCGAGTTGGCGCTGGAACGTCAGCAATTCCTGTTGTGAGCGATCGTACTGCGACCGCGCTTCGCTCAACTCGGCCTCAAGTTCTTTAACTTCTTCTGATCTCCCTGACAGCTCGACCTTGAGTTTGGCCATGCCTTTTTCATTTGCCGTGACCACCGCCAGTAACTGACTGCGCTCTTTGACGTAGGCTTGTCGCTGGGCGGCTTGTTCGGCCACGGTTCGGTCATGCGCCTGCTGGGCGGCGACCTGGCTCTGCTCGAGCTGCTGCGAAAGCTTATGCATGTGCCCCTGGGACTCTTCCAGAGCCTGGCGAAGATCAATCACCGATTGTTCGGACTGTAACAACTGTTCTTGGATCTGATCATGCTCGCTTTGTTGCTGTTGGAGTTGGTTGGTTAGGTCTTGGGCGGATGCCTCGAGTTCTGCAATCTTTTGGGTCGAGCCCCGCTCGAGGTTTGAGAGCTTGAGCGCTGACTGTTCCAGGTTTCCTTCAAGAACGGCGACCCTCTTATGAGATTTCTCGAAATGGTCGTTGAGTTCGGTGTACGCCTGCTGGTCGGCAGCGCGTTGCTCTTCTACCTGTTGCGTGAAGGCGTCAAGCTCACTCTGCTTTTCCTCGAGTTTTATCGATAGCTCATGTTCTGATTGGGCGTGCTCTTCCGCTGCTAAATCTGCCGACCTCCGCAACACCTCGAAGCGCTGCTGTTCCTCCTCGATGGTTGACGTGAGGCGGGATACCTCTTCTTGCGACGATCGCCTGAGCCGGGTAAGCTCGTCCTGAAGCTGCTGACCGCGGTTGGTGATCTCGGCAAGTTGCTCCTCAAGAACGTGCTTATCCTCTTCCCATTCTGCGCTCGTGTGGGTAAAGCGATCTTCCGATTCAGCTAATCGATGATCGAGGTCTTCGACGTGCCCTTCAAGAACCTGGATCTGCTCGGTGAGCGTCTGGCGCTGGGACTCGGCCGATTCCTGCATTAAGGCGGCGTTACGCTCGCGGTCCAACACGCGCGCATTGAGCTCCTGGTCCCGCAGGTTGGCTGCAGCGGCCTGCTCTGCGAGTTGCTCTTCGAATCTTTTTTGCTCGCTGCCCAGCACCTGGTGAAGCCTGGAGACTTCATCGGCGTGGGCGGTCTCGAGAGCTTGACGCGTTTCCTCGGCCGCCTGGTCGGCGGCTTTGTGTTGAGCGTCGAGTTCTGTGCGCTGGGTGGCGGCCTCTTGCAGAGCAGTTTCGAGATCGGCAAGCCGCGTCTCGAGGCTTACCTTCTCGTTGGTGGTGGCATCGACCGAATCCTGCAAGAGATCGGCGCGCCCGCGTTCGACCTCCAGCTCTTGAATGAGCTCCTGCTCGCGGTTTTCTTTTTCTTTGGTAAGCTCATCGATTGACTCTTGAAGCAAGCCGATACGCTTGCGCGCATCGGCAAGCTGATCCTCGTATTCTTGACATTCTTCGCTTTTCTTTTGGGTAAGGAGCTGGAGCGTCTCCTGTAAAACCTTAAGCTTGTTGGTTTGGTCGCTGAGCGTTCCGCTGAGGGCGAGGTGTTCTTGCTCGTATCGTTGATCCTTCTCTGAAGCTTGTTGCGCGACCTGCTCGAGCTCGCCCTGGGTGCGGATCAGGTCATTGGAGAGGCGCACGCGCTCCCGTTCGAGCTTGTCTAGTTGTTGATCCTGCGTTCGGACCCGCTCCATGGCCTTCTTTAAATTGGTTTCCATTTCCTCATAATGAGCCTTGAGTCGGGTAGCATCCCGGCGAGCGGCATCTAATTCGCGCTCGCGCTTTTTGAGGTTCTTACGAAGAAAGTTGAGTTTACCGTCAAAGCCGTCATCAGCGCTGTCTGCCTGATCGGCCTCTTCGATCTCTACTATCTTTTCGGTACGACGCCGCAGCGGCGGGGGAGGCTGCGGTTGCTGCGAAACGGGAGCACGGCTCGCCGCTGCCGACACGGCGGGGCCTGACGAGGGTTCGGTGAGAAATTCAAACGCTTGATCAAGATCGAGACCGTCTCCTTTTGTTTGAGGAGTTGATCGAGGAATCGGTTCTGGCGTAACGGCCGGCACCGCCGCCGGTGCTGGTGCGGGAGTCGCGTCCTCGACAAACTCGATATTTTCAATGGGCATAATTTCCTCGGGTTGTTCCGCAGCGGGCGTGGGCGATTCAGAAGGAGGGGCGCTTTCGTCGGGTGTTCTGTCCGTCTCCCCATTCGCAGGAAGCAGGTCAACGTGCGTAGTCAGACCCCCAATCATCTGCAAAACACGGTCAGCTATGCCCTGAACCGTAACCGTTCTCAGAAGATAGTCGTCAGCCGGTGTTTTATAGCTTTGGTGCTGCACAAACGTGTCCGGTGTCTCGCCCGTTGAGACAATCAGGATCGGAATATGTTGGTTTTCTTGGTTTCTCTTAATTCGGTTGCAGACCGAGTAACCGCTCATTCCTGGCAGCTCGGCTGCAAGGACAATCAGGTCGGGATTGAGGTTGGTTACTTGATTGATGCCTGCCTGACCTTCGGCCTCCAGTGTTACCGAAAGCTGCATTGAACTAAGAATCTGCGAGAGCTCCGTCGCGAAATCCGGATCACTTTCGATAACGAGAATACGCTTATTTTCCATGTTGGAAATGCCCCACCGCCATTTTAAAGGATTTTATTCCTAATGAGAGCCTGATTCAAGAAAGTGAACAGTTTTTATATGCAACCTGTCGCTTCACGATGCGTACTCGGTGGCATGACCCAACTCTACACAAATAGCTTAACGTAAGGACAAATGACAAAGATCATGGTAACCAACAGAAGAATTTTTTTCTCATCATCGACTCTGCATGGTGCCACAACAGTCCCCGCAAATCAACCCCTACGTCAAAAGGTTTCTATATTTTATAAATAAGACCAGATGTTGCTGCCGTTGGCTGGCCCTGCGGTAGATATACCACGACTTGAAAGACGAAGAAGAGGTTCGTCGATACTAGAGTCAACCGTTTTTAATGAGATGATTCGATACGTTGTCAATATGTAAAAAAAGTTTATACATACAAATCAATAAAAAATGAAAAAACAATTGTGGTTATTGTACCACGGAAAATGGACTCTAAAAATAACCCCGAATTTGATCAAAACAGAAAGTTTTTATATTTCATTTTGTTAGTGAATGGAAAAAACAGACTGGGGGAACGGTACGGAACTTGCTTCATTGACAGGTAGAGGATGGTACCCATGACAAGACTAAATACTAAATTGATGCAAGATGGGTGGTTTCAGACGATGAGAGAAAAGCCCGATCATCTTTCCTATCAAGCCTTCATAGCCAGCAGAATTCGGCGAACGAATCGCATTAAGGGTGGTTCGATGTTGGGAAAAATAAGAAGCACTGCCATGCAATCAAATATGCGTTCAAATCGCCAACTCTATCGAGCCGGGTTGGAAGACGGCAAAAAGGAAAAGGTTCAAAACCTTGCTGATGTGCTGTGCGCAATATCTGAAATGGGACTTGGGCGGGCCGCGATTGTACAAGAATCAAATTCACATGTGTTGTTTAAAGTATTCAATTGCATCTGCTCCCAAGAAAACGGCGATCGAGGATGCTGTGAATACCTCGGCGGGTTTTTGGCTGGGGCCATGCAGGCGTGCGGTAGGTACCAAGAGGTAGCGGTTCAGGAAGTTTCATGTGGTGAGTACCCGGGACATTCGTGTTTATTCCACGCCTCGTGGTGAGAAAAATACGAATTGCAGGGGTCAGGAGGTGTAATCCGAACCGTGGGATTGGACAGGAGTCAGATGGACGTTCGATGAGGTGGGCGGTTTGAAGGGGCCGGGTATGGGATAATTTGGGCGGCGGCGGGCTGGTGGCGTTACCTATCGATCTGAGAAATCGCTCTGTGTGTCTGTCCCCTGCAATTGTTCTTAGTAAAAGGGGCCCGGAATTTCTTCCGGGCCCTTTCTTTAATTTATAGTTTCATTATTTTTGCTCGTCGAGGCAGCGGCGATTGACAAATCTGCCTGATTCTGTTTGACTATCTATAATACCGTAAGGGGTTTTCATGGCGGATGGGATCTCATCGAAGAACACTAAAATTGACGTAACATCGACTTCGTTGCATCGGATACGAACTTCCATCGGTCCGGTGAGAACTATTTTGGTGATGGTGCCTTTTTTGTTGCTGGGTGTACTCGGAGGAATTTTTTTCGGTTACCGCCATATTAAATCTGAGAAAATCCTTGAACTGATCGATAGGTCATTCGGACAACTGGCGCTTGACACCTATGTAGGCTGTGTCGATGCCCGCAATTCTTTACAGGTGATTCTCGACATCGATCGGCATAATCCTCGAGGTAACGCCCTGTTGGCTTTGGTGCTCGCTCGCCTCGCGCAAGAGTATGACGGGGAGCCCAGCCTACGGGAAGAGTCGGTTCGGTTGTTTCAGGAGGTGGGTGCCAAGGCCGCTCAGCATCCGGATATCGTCCCCATACTATTATGGGCGCAGTTTCATCTTACCTACCCGAACATCGACGAGTCTCTTTCAAGCAATCTGGATGCGGCCCTCAAAATGTTGCCCAACCACCCGCTGCTTTTGGCTCTTGGCGGTGAGCTTCAGTTTAGTAAGCGAAATACCGATCAAGCCAGAACGTTGTGGGAAGAAAGTCTGGAGAAAGATCCTTCCAACGTTCATGTCGTGTATCGGCTCGGTTATCTTGAAGAGTCGCTCGGCCGAATTCCTAAAGCTACCGAGCGGTATCAACAAGCCCTGCGACTTAATAATCTCCACGTCGGTTCGCTGTTAGCTCTCGCGCGCCTGCGCATAAAACAAAAAAAAGAGCTCGATCTTGTCAGAACCGACCTTGAGAAAGTCGTTAAGCTAACGGTGATTATTGATCGGCACAAGGCTCAGGCACACCGCTTGCTGGCGGAGCTGCATTTTTTACGAATGTTGCGGGCGGACGGCCGTGCCGAAATCCAGATGGCCGCAGACCTGCGCCCGCAGGACAGCGAGTTTCAGTATGATTTGGCTGAATTGTGTTTGAGGTATTTTGAGCTCGACCTGGCAACCAGTCTTACCAAGAAGGTACTGCAGCTCGCACCAGACAACGTGCTTGCGAAGTTGCTCCTCATTCGCTGCTATTTGCCGCGGGGGCAGCCGGCGGACGCCTTGAAAGCACTCGACGATCTCGTTGGTCAGCGTGTCTTGGCCGTGCCGTTTTTCTTGCTGCGTGGAGAGACGTACCTCGCGCTGGGTCAATACCAACAGGCGGCAGCGGATTTTCAGGCGATAGGGGATACCGAATCAGAAAAGCCAACTGCCCGCGCGTTCGCGAGCCTCGCCCGACTCGGCCAAGGTGATGTTGAATCGGCCCGTAAAGAGGCCGCGGCGCTAACCATCGAAAAGCCGGCATTATCAATTGGTCACTATGCGCTGGGTAAAGCGCTTCTTGCAGCGAAGAATGAGTGGAAGGCCGTTGATGAATTTAAGCGGGCGGTGGAGCTCGATCCGCGCTGCTATCAGGGCATGGCCCAGCTCGCTGCGATTGCGCTCGGACGTAATAAATTGGCTGACGCCGAGGAACTCCTCCGAGCAGCGCTTACGGCCAATCCGTTCGACCAAGAAAGCAGTGTTTTATTGGGTGTAACAAAACTGCGCATGGGAGATCCCGAAGCAGCGCTGGAGGCGTTTACCCAGGTGGTCCGTCTAGAACCGGCACACACGGAAGGCCTGATCGGCATGACCGAGGCATTGCTGCTGCTCAATCATCCTGATAAGGCCTTGGTGACGGCCGAACAGGCGCGCGCTACGGGCCATCTGGTGGATGGTCACTCTTGGCACATGGTCGGGAGCGCGAATCTCGCTTCGGGCAAGTTTCCACAAGCCCTGAGAGACCTGACCGCAGCCCAGAAGCTCGATGATAAAAATCCGGAGTTGCTTGCCGATCTGGGACTCGCACAGCTTAAACTTGGTATGATTGCGGCCGCAGAGAACAGTCTTAAAGAAAGCCTGAAGCGAAAACGATTGAAACGGGCATTCGATTCTCTCGGAAACCTTTTGGTGCTCAAAGGCAAGTTTACCGACGCCGCCAATGCTTTCGAGCAAGCGGCGATGCTGGCGGCGATGCAAAAAGCTCCGGCCGACGAGATATACCAACGATATATGGAAGGTGGTCGGTCCTGGCTCAAGGACAACCGTACCCGCGACAGATTCTATCAGGCCCGTCGAGTTTTCGGCCTTGCCAGAAAGCAACAGGCGCAAGAGATCGAACCACTTTTTCAGATCGCGGTCGCCTGGGAAGAGGAAAAGCATATCGATCAGGCTCGTAAATCATACATCCAGGTTCTTGACCTCAAGCCGGATTACCCCGAGGCCCTCTTTCGATTGGGGATGCTCGAAATCGAAGCAAAAAACGATGACCGCGCGAAAGAGTTATTGCAACTTTTTATTGCACATGCGCAATCACCCAAGGATGTTCGGATACGGCAGGTTCAAACCCTACTTGCTCGATTAAAGTAAATTATTAACAACATAGAGGCGACTAGTTGTGGCGTTAGATCAATTTGGTAAGTTTATTGTGATCGAAGGCATTGATGGGGCCGGAACGACCACCCAGTCTCAACTGCTTACGAATTGGTTACAAGCGCGGGGCCATCGGGCGCTGATGACCAGCGAGCCTAGTCGAGGACCAATAGGCGCCATGCTGCGCCAGGTGCTTTCCGGACGACTAGTGTCGCAACGACTTGACGGCACTTCTGGGGTGCTCAACAATGATGTGATCGCTCTCTTGTTTGCGGCCGATCGCCTGGATCATCTCGATAATGAAATCCTGCCTTCGATACGGAGCGGTGCTACGGTTATCTGCGATCGATATTATCATTCGAGTATCACCTACCAATCCTTGGGTGGCGATCGCGAATGGATCCGAATGCTCAACGCGCACGCCCGGCCGCCGGATGTAACCTATCTAATCGACATCCCAGCCGAGGAGGCCGATCGGAGGCTGCGTCAACGCACCCAGAGGGAGATATACGAGACGCTTGAAACCCAACGCCTCTTGGAGCAGGCCTACCGAGAAATCCCCCGTATCCTTGCCGACCAAGCTGTTGTTGTTGTAGATGGCTGTTCCCCGAAGGAGCTGGTGCATCGCAGTATCATCGATGAATTAACAAAACGTTTTGGCTGGGAATAACCCTCCACGCAGATACGTTAGATAGGACGAGTAGGATGGGTATAGAAATTGTAGAGTCTTATGCTATGCTGACACCGATAGCCGAAACGGCTGCTCCTGATGATTGGTTTCAAATGGCTGATTGTTTTTATCTACGAGGACGACCTTTGGGTGGTAGTTGCGAACCTTGCTCTCGTCTATATTCGCGAAGGTCGCGAGAATCACACGGTGGCCCGGCTTGACGAGGTGGGCAGCAGCGCCATTGACGCAAACAGTTCCTTTTCCGCGCGGGCCCGCCAAAAGGTAGGTCGTCAGGCGAGCACCATTATCGACATCCCAGATGTGTACTTGCTCCCACGGAACCATATCAGCCAAATCGAGCAGATCTTCATCAACGGTAACTGAACCTTCATAATCAACATTCGACTCGGTAACGGTGGCACGGTGAATCTTTGACTTAAACATATTGCGTTGCATGGAGAGCTCCCTGTATTGGCCGTGGTGCCCGGTAATTCGGTGTACCCGACCAATCACAATTAAATTCTATTCCGATATTGATGAATCTGTCAAGAGCGATGTGATTATCAAATGCTTAGGAAACAACTTCACTTCTTGACCGCATGGTTATTTGATGGTTTGATCGTAGCAGGTTAACCATGTCTTTCAGGGGACTATAGCTATGGTAGAGCATCCGAGCCAATGGAGCTATTTTACAGAGCAAGATTTAGGGATGAATCAGGAATCGATCAAGCGCTCATTTGCCAGCCACATCGAATACACTCAATGTAAAGATGAATTTTCAGTGACCCCACTTGATTTCTTTCAGAGTTTGGCTCGAGTTGCGCGTGATCGGATGTTCGATCGCTGGAACAAAACCCAGCAAAAGTACTACGCCAAGGATTCAAAACGAATCTATTATCTTTCACTGGAGTTCCTGCTCGGTCGGCTCTTAAAAGATGGTCTACTCAATCTCGGCATTCTCGATCAGACCCGAGCGGCGCTGTCCGAGCTTGGGATTGATCTCGATCAAGTTCTCGGAGCCGAGGTCGATGCCGGCTTAGGTAACGGAGGATTGGGTCGGTTGGCCGCCTGCTTTCTTGATTCGATGGCCACCTTGGGACTACCCGCGACGGGGTACGGTATTCGGTATGAATTTGGAATTTTTCGCCAGATGATCGTCAACGGGTCCCAGGTCGAGAGCCCCGACAATTGGCTGCGCTACGGCAGTCCGTGGGAGATACCCAGGCCCGAATGCATTTTTCCCATTCAATTCTATGGCAGAATACGCTCGCTGCCAGGTCAACCGGGGAAACCGATCTTCGAATGGATAGATACCGAGAATGTCGTGGCCATGGCCTACGACCTTGCCGTTCCCGGTTACCACAATGATGCGGTCAATACGTTGCGACTGTGGGCGGCCAAGGCCTCGCGCGAGCTCGACCTGCCTAACTTTAATCAGGGCGATTACGTGACCGCGGTGTACGAAAAAAACGCCACCGAAAACATTTCGCGCGTGCTCTACCCAAATGACAAATCCAGTCAAGGAAAAGAGCTACGCCTGAAGCAAGAGTACTTCTTCGTTTCTGCATCACTCCAAGATGCTCTCAGAAGGCATCTCAAGGTGCACCGTTCGGTTGATAACCTCCACAACCATCTGGTCTTTCAACTCAACGATACCCATCCAGCGCTCGCGGTAGCCGAGCTGATGCGTCTGTTACTCGACACCTATGCGCTCGAGTGGGATGCGGCCTGGGAAATAACTCGGCAATGCTTTGCGTACACCAACCACACCGTGATGCCGGAGGCGCTAGAAAATTGGACGATACCGTTGTTTGGTCGGGTTCTGCCGCGGCATCTGCAGATCATTTTTGAAATCAACGCCCGATTGCTTTTGGAAGTGCGGCGGCGTTTCCCAGGCGACGAAGGGCGCGTACAACGCATGTCGATAATACAGGAGGGTTTCGAACAACAGATACGGATGGCCAATCTCGCCATTGTCGGCAGCTTTTCGGTCAATGGGGTTTCAAAGCTCCATAGCCGCTTGCTGCGTGAGCGTTTGTTTTGTGACTTTGCAGAATTTTACCCAGATAAGTTTAATAATAAGACCAATGGGATAACCCCCCGACGCTGGCTTCTCGGATGTAATCCTCGATTGGCGAAACTCATTACCGATCGCATCGGCACCTCCTGGATAACCGACCTACCACAATTGGAGAAACTTGCCTCCCTTGCCGACGATCGGCGTTTCCAAGCAGACTGGGCCGAGATCAAGCGAGAAAACAAGAAACAACTGGCAACCTTAATAGAAAACGAGTGTGCGCTGCGCGTAAATCCAGACTCGCTTTTCGATGTTCAGGTCAAGCGTATTCATGAGTATAAACGTCAGCTCCTCAATGTCCTGCACGTACTGGCTCTCTACCGAAGGATCAAGCGTCAAGGAGTGGGCGATCTGATCCCGCGTACTGTGATCTTTGGCGGCAAGGCGGCCCCGGGATATGAACAGGCGAAACGTCTGATTCGGCTCGTCAACGGTGTTGCCGACCTGGTCAATAACGATCCGGAGGTCAACCAGGTTCTCAACGTGTGCTTTCTTCCCAACTATTGTGTTTCATCCGCCGAGGTGATCATTCCCGCTGCGGATTTGTCCGAACAGATCTCAACCGCTGGATTAGAGGCATCGGGCACCGGCAACATGAAATTCGCTCTCAACGGTGCGCTGACTATTGGAACATTGGATGGCGCGAATATTGAAATACTTGAGAACGTCGGATCCGAAAACATGTTTATTTTTGGCCTTAATGAATCCGAGGTTCGTGCGCTCAAAGCCCGCGGATACAACCCGCGTGCATATTATGAAGCAGATTTAGAGCTCCGTGATGCCGTTGATTTTTTGGCTTCGGGATCAGTGTCTCCGGACGAGCCCGGTCGCTTTGCGCCGATTGTTGACAGTCTGTTGATCCACGGCGATCAATTTATGGTTCTGGCTGATTTTGTCAGCTATCGTGATGCGCAGCGCGCGGTGGAGCAGGTGTATCGCAATCCTTCAGAGTGGACTCGTAAGTCGATACTGAATGTGACTCACATGGGTTCTTTCTCCAGCGACATAACTATCCTGAACTACGCCAAGGAAATTTGGGGAGTGCCGATTGAAACGGGTGACCATAAAAGAAAGAAACCGCGATGAATAGGAGCCCCTAAGCTCGCTTCGCTCGCTAAGGGGCTCCTATTTTGTTTGACAACCCCTATCATCTGATCTACGGTCCTGACTCGATTTTCTGTGTTTGCAATATGCTCAACAGCGCATGAACATTGGAGGAATTCCTTGACGGATAAGATTTCGAGAAAGGATCTAAAAAAACCTGATGAGCTGGTTAGTCTCACCAAAAGCCTCGTTACGTGGTTGCTTGAACAGCGCTGGGCACTGATACTCGGAGCGGCGGCGCTGGCGGTCGTGGTTATCGCCGTGTTCGGATGGCGGTGGTACAGCGAATCCAACGAAAAAGAAGCCTCACGGCTTTTCATGGAAGCGCGGAAATTAACGTTCACCCAACAGAATTCAGTTCGGGAGCCCAAAGACAACTCCTCGGGTGCCGACAGCGCCCAATCGGAAGAAGAAAAGTACCGGGAGGCGATTACTGGTTTTGAAAAAGTCAGGCAAGAATTTCCGAGCACAGACACTGCCGCCATGGCGACATTGTATATAGGTCTGTATTCTCAAAAACTGGGTGAAACCGACAAAGCGGTTGAAGCGTATAAAAAGTACTTGGCAAGTGAGGGTCTTGAGGGGGTACTGGCGTCGGCGGCGGTGGAAGGCATTGCCTCCTGTTATGAATCAAAGGGGATGACGGCCGAAGCCATAGAGAACTATAAGCGTCTTTGCCAGCCTCCGCTTGAGTCAGAGTGCGATCGGGGTCGTTACCATCTCGCGTGCCTCGATCAGGCAGCCGGCAAGCTTCAGGAGGCTGCGGATCAGTTAAAAGTCAATTCTCGATAAGTATCCTAACACTCAGTTCAGTCAGGATATTCAAGAGCGTCTTATCATGTTGCCAAAGCCCACGGTGAAATCAGCAGAAGCATCGACCCATGCGGGTCAGCCTGATCAACCTCTCTCCGATACCAAGAAAAAAGAACCATAGGACAGCTCGTGAATAGACATCATCCTATCGGGAGCGTTGAGAAATTAGGCATGGGTCTCGTTGGCTTTCTTTGTTGCCTGATTGTCGGCTGCAGTGGAATTCTGGCGCCACCTGAACCAAATGCAATACCTGAAACAACCAATTACAACGCGGGAAGAAAAGTTTTAACGGTGCGTTGGCATCAAAAGCTGTTTGAGCCGGAGGATAGTAGAGATCGGATCGCTCAAGCTCAAAAAGGTTCATCGGCAACGTATTCAAAAACAACTTCCCGCATTGATACCAGTAAAACGATTGATGCGGTCCAGTATGGATCGCCTTCGGTTAGCCCTGATGGTAAACGGGTGGTTGTCGGCGGAGTAGATGGAAGCTTCTATTGCCTTGACGCAAACGACGGCACCGTGATGTGGAGGCACTTTCTGCCGGGACCGATTGACGGTGAACCGACCGTGACTAATGAAGTTGTCTTTGTCGGAGCGGGTGACAGCACCTTTTATGCGTTTTGGTTATCGAACGGAGAGCAGATCTGGTCGTATAAAGCTAATGGTTCATTGGATGGAAAACCGGTTCTGATGAATGACCGTTTGTTAGTAATGTCTGACACCAACACACTTATTTCTCTCGATGCAAAAACTGGCAAATTGCTATGGAGCTATCATCGTGATATTCCGGCCGGTAGATTTCAGGTCAAAGGGGTGGCCACGCCATTCGTGGTCGGACACCAGGTCATTGCAGGATTTTCGGACGGAACCGTGGTGGTGCTTTCGAGCGAGGATGGAAGTTTGCAACTCTCGAAAGATTTGTCTCAAAAAGAAGACCGATTTACCGATATCGATACCAATCCGGAAGTGGTTGGTAACCTCTTGTTGGTCGGCGAAAATTCACAAGGACTTTTTGCCTTGGATCCGACCGATTTGAGGATACTCTGGAAAACTCCCATGGAGGGGCCGTCTTCGTACGCGATCAATAAGCAGCAAAATGTGTTGTGGATTTCAACTGCTCAGTCAAAGATTCTAGCGCTTCATCTGGACAATGGGAAAATTTTCTGGAGTTTTGATGCGGGCAAAGGAAATTTATCGAGGCCAGTGCTTTCGGGGAGATATCTATTGATATCATCGAGCGAGCACTCCCTGTTAGTCCTCGATTCGATGACGGGTCAGCTTGAACAAACCATCAATCCGGGCAAAGGTTCAAATGCTCCACCGTCGGTTTTTGGAAAAAAAGTATATTGGGTTTCCAATGGCCAGGTTCTCTACGGCATGGATATAACCGACGATGGATAAAAATAAAAAACGGGTGAGGGTAGTTGCAGCGCTTATTGAACGCAGCGATGGCAGAGTTTTGATCACGCAACGTCGTCCCCAGGCATTCATGCCGTTGAAATGGGAGTTTCCCGGTGGCAAGGTTGAGCCCTCTGAGACGGATCATGATGCCCTGAAGAGAGAGCTGCACGAAGAACTAGGCATCGAAGTTTTGGTCGGCGAACATTTTATGAGCTTGTTGCACGAGTATCCAGATTTCGAGATCGATTTCAATGTCTATCGTTGCACGCTTTGTTCCGGTTCCCTGCAAACGCTGGGCGTTCTTGATTTCCGCTGGGTTCCGGTATCTCAATTGGAATCGTTTGAGTTCCCACCAGCCGATTTGCCAACAGTCAAATTATTATTAGGGCAGTGAAGGAGTTTTTTAGGCGAATAGCGCTGTATCATGATGGATATAATAATTTTACATAATATATCTTATAGGACGTTATAGCTATATCGTTTGATTCCTTTTAAATACTTCATATATTTTACATAATAATAATTATGTAAAATAATGACCCTCCTTCCATCGATTGACTAGAATTAATGGAAATGGTAGCCTTCGGCCATCTTTTAGTGAGCACTATTCAGATTTTTTGTGGGGAGATATGCACTATGCCGGTACCAAAAAGAATAATTGAGAGAATACTGAACCGTATAATCGGTTATGCCGATGACATGATCGAGTTTCAAAAATCGCTCACGGCTCTTCCGGCGATTAGTCCGGTAAACGGCGGACAAGGCGAATGGAAACGGGCTCGTTATATTATCACAAAGCTTCAGGAATATGGCCTCAACGATTGTATTGAGTACCACGCTCCTGATAACCGCGTCGCCGAAGGAACCCGCCCTAACATTATCGTCCATCTAAAAGGAAATGAGTCGCATCCAGCCGTTTGGGTGATGTCGCATCTCGATGTCGTTCCGCCCGGAGACGTAAAGCATTGGGTGAGCAATCCTTTTGAAGCTATTGTAAAACAAGGTAAAATATACGGCCGCGGCACGGAGGATAATCAGCAAGGCATCGTAACTTCTTTGTTTGCCTTGCGGGCGTTGAAGGAAGAAGGTGTTCATCCGACGACCGATTCGTACGTGACGCTGGTTTCAGACGAAGAGACCGGCAGCGCCTACGGTATTGATTACGTTCTCAATAATGCGCCTCAGCTTATCGGCAAAAAGGATATCGTGGTGGTTCCTGATTCGGGAAATGCAACAGGTGCCGACATTGAAATAGCGGAAAAAAGCATCCTATGGTGCGCATTAACCGTTAAGGGAAAGCAGGTTCATGCTTCGACTCCTCAGGAAGGAATCAATGCCCACCGCGCGGCTGCGCACTTGGCGGTTCGTCTCGATCAGGACTTGCATGCGCAATATCCGGAATACAGCCAGCTCTTCGATCCTCCGCAATCAACATTCGAACCAACGAAGCATGACGCTAACGTACAAAACATAAACACCATCCCGGGCGAAGAAACATTCTATTTTGATTGTAGGATATTACCAATCTACAGTGCGGAATCCATCATGGGGACCATTTCTACTATTTGCCGCCAGGTCGAGGAACAATTCAAGGTCGTTATTTCCGCCTCGTATCCACAGATAGCGCCTGCGGCTCCGGTTACGGCAACGGATGCTTTGGTGGTTAAGGTTTTGTCGACTGCTATTCGCCAGGTAAGGGGCGTCGAGCCTCGACTGATCGGCATTGGAGGAGGCACCGTTGCGGCCCTCTTTAGGCGACGGGGAATCCCGGCAGCAGTTTGGTCGACTATAGACAATACCGCGCATGCACCCAACGAGTATTGTAAGATAGAGAATCTGGTCGAGGATACGAAGGTCTTTGCGATGCTCTTGTTAAGGGATTAGAGCGCGAACCAGACGAAAACTAATTATCAGAAATAAAAGCATCGATGAGCCTCCGGTAGGCATTGGGCACTATGGTAAACCAGACCCCTACTCCGTCGGTGCCCCACCGCGAACCTTCACGTATCACGGCGCCACGGACCCAAATAACTTCGTTTGAATTAGGAAGCATGAATTCCAACGATACCATGATGGTGCCATCCGGGATATTTGGCTCAATCAGTTTGTGGAGGTAGATTCCATTTTTTGATATATCCGCCGATCGAACCATGAATGGTTCATCGCAAACGTACTTATTAAGGTAGGCGTCGAAAGGTTTTCGCGGTTCCAGCCGGTTCTCGTATGCTTCAGACAACAACATAGTGGCCTCCTTATTGGCTGCGCAGATTCACATATGTATACTAATATCCTACATGTGGTTACATGTCAAATTTTTCCCCTTGGTTGCTAATATTTTAATAATGTATTGATATATAAGAAGATATTTTCAGGTTGGATGGATTCTAACGACTGTTCTTCAGCGGGGATTCGATAGCGTTTTACTGCATAACGGATTCATCTGCCTAACTATTTGATAACTGTTTCACCTTTATACTTCTTTTTAAACGCTAAAGGATCGTTATCAGATCCAACAATGGCGCCGTAATGCATGGGAATGACCGTCTTCGGTTTAATATCGTTTGCAGCGGCAACCGCCTCATCCACCGTCATGACATAGGTGCCGGAAACAGGCAATAGCGCAATATCGCATCGTATGTTTTTCATTTCAGGGATATGGTCCGTATCGCCGGCAAAGTAGATTCTTTGGCCTTCAAGGGTAAAAATATAGCCGACATGACCCGCGCCTTTTGGATGAAAGTTCTTGTTGGTATTGTACGCTGGCACCGTTTCGATTGTTATTCCTCGTACCTCTAACTGCTGGCCAGGTTTTACCAAGCGAACGTCACCCTTGATCTTTCCCTTACAACTTTCACTGGCGACATAGACCGTATCTTTCTTTGCTATCTTTGCCAGGTCTTCAGGCGAGCAGTGATCGAAATGCTCGTGGGAAATAAGAACCACGTCGGCTTGGGGTAGTTTGTCAGGAAGCTGAAAAGGGTCGGTGTAGACCGTTAAGGGTCCATCGAACCGAAAGCAATCGTGAACAATTCTGTGAATGTTTTCGAGCATCGTTCCCTCCCGAGCTTCGCAGCGCGCCTTGTCCCGTCTGACTTTGTCAAAAACTCCGGTGGAATGCTCACAACCAAGATAGGTTGCTCCGCTTCCATCCTCGTTTTCTCCTTGCCATACGGAACAATCCTCGCTGCTTTGATGATCTTCGTTTCACTCTGTTTGAATGATCTTGTTAACCTTTACCGATGACCAACCCGCATTCAGGGCATTCTTCAGCATCTTCCGGAAGTTTGTTGCCGCACGCCGGGCAGATATCTGTTTTTAATTCGACATTGGCGTCGAGACCTTCCTTGCTCACCAACTTCTTGAACATTTCGCCCATCACCTCATTGGCTTTAGGAAAGTCTGATTTTCTCACCACCAGCACCATACGTTTGGGTTGGTTGGGATCGGTGGGTTGCTCTTTGTCCTGCAAGACCAGCGATGGCAGGCGCTGAGCAGCCAATAATTCGCGTGTCTCGAGCACCGCGTCCATGGTTCCCCGGGAAATCCCCACCAATTCTTGGCCGGAAAGGGCATTTTGCACCTCTTCCTCGGTAAAGTGGACCTCGCCCTCAAGGTGGTCCACGAGATCGACATCGCAGCTGCTGCAATGGGTAAAACCGGCTCGGTATTCTGACTGACACACGGGGCAGAACGGCATGGGGTCACTCCTTGTCAATAACCCGATCTTCATTTCCTCATTCGTTCGGCAACGGTAGATAACACACCTTGCGCAAACAAACAAGCAAGGATTCTGGTAGTAGGTCAACGAGAAGCGTACGAGTTATTCGTGGCGCTCGGCGCTATGCCGGCACTTCGTCACAGGATGGTTTATCGTCCACCAAAATGCTTCCGGGGATAGCCTTGGCCTTTTTCTTGAGCTCCGCTGCTCGCACGGAAAGTTCGACCGGTGAATGGTACTGGCCCGGCTGCGCGTGTATCGCCGCCAATGAAATGCTCATGACCGGGAAACGGCGTCGCTGACCGAAACGATCGTCGGCCTCGATGTAGCCGCGCTGGCGATCGGATTCGTTGTAATACAGGGGCATCAATCGGTCAAAGGTCTGGATGATCTGGTTGGCTATCGGTCTCAGATGATCCGGCTCGCACACGATCACAAAATCGTCTCCCGCGATATGGCCAACGAAATCGGCGGCGCTGCCAAGCTTAAAGACCACGTCGCGAATCAAGTCGGCGGTTTGCTGGACCACCCCGTCCGCTTTGGCATACCCATAATAATCATTAAATGGCTTGAGTTGGTCGATGTCCAAGTAGCACAAAACGAATGATTTCAATGCCGCCAAGCGTCGGTTGAGCTCGCGCTCGAGCAGCGTGCTCCCGGGAAGGCCGGTGTTTGGGCTCGTGCCTTGCTCGCGCTCCTTGCGCTGAATGACCGAATCAACGCGGGCAGCCAATTCAAGGGCATCGAAGGGTTTGACGACGTAGTCGTCCCCTCCCGAGCGCAGCGCGTGGATTTTGTCCGATGTCTTTCCCAACGAGCTCACGAAGATGATCGGCACGGCCGCGCTCGATCGATCGGCGCGAATCTTTTCGGTCATCTGGAACCCGTCGAAGTCCGGCAACATGATATCGAGCAGTATGGCGTCAAACTGCTGTTTCGCGAGCATCTCGAGCGCTTGGCGACCGGATCCCGCTTCGAAGACCGCGTACCCGTGCTGTTTGAGCACCTCGCAACAAACGGTGCGGATGGCGGGGTCGTCGTCGACAATCAGCACCTTGTACATGCGTCGGATTAAGCGCCGTGCCTCGAGCAGACCCTGGACTTTCTCAAGTAGATCTTCCAACGCCACTGGTTTGTTCAGGTAGGCTGCGGCGCCGGATTGAAACGCCTCGTTCTCCGAAGCCTGGACCGAAAGCACCAACATCGGTATCTCGCGGGTCTCGGGGTCGTGGCGTAAAATATCGGACAGCTGCCGAAAGTCGATCGGCGACGATATACAAAGCTCTATCAGGATCAGATCGGGATGTCGATCGCGGGCACATCGTAACGCCTCGTTGCGATTGGCGGCGACGTGGGCGTAGTACCCGCATCCCACGAGAAAGCCTTTGAGAACATACGCGGCAGCGGGGTCGTCGTCGACAATGAGCAACCGGGGCGGACTCTTGAACCGCGTCAGCCAATGGGTCTTCTCGTGTTCCGTTTGCGGTTGCGTGCTCGGGCTTGGGAGCTTCGGCACCGTGAAGATAAAGCGGGTCCCCTCCCCGCGACCGCTTTCAACCCAAATGGCCCCCCCGTGAGCCTCAACGATGTTCTTTGAAATGCTCAGGCCGAGGCCCGAGCCAGACACCATCCCGGGCCGGCTTCGTTGAGCTTGTTCGAATTTGTCAAAGATACGCTGGTGATCTTGTTCATCGATCTCTTCACCATTATTGAAAACGCTGACGCCCACCAACTCCGGCAGGTCATCGGTCACCAGCAGCTCCACGAGGATAACACCCTGTTCGGGAGTGAATTTCAGGGCGTTGGAGAGTAGGTTGTTGAGAACCTGATGCAAGCGATTGCGATCGCCGCTAACCGGCACCGGCGGCGCGGGGGCCTTAAACTTGAGATGCACCCTCTTTTCGAGCGCGGCGGCTTGGTAGTTTTCGGTAGCCTCCTGGACCAACTCGTCCAGGTTGAGCTGGTTGACCTCCATCTGCAGCTTGCCTTCTTCAAAGCGGCGCGTGTCGATCAGATCGTCGATAATCATGTTGAGCTTTTCGCAACTGCTTTTTGCAAGCCGCACATACCGCATCTGCTTTTCGTTGACCGGACCGGCCAGGCCGTTCTGGAGTAAATCCAGTGCGCCGCCAATACTGGTGAGGGGGCTGCGCAATTCGTGGCTTATTATCGAAACGAATTCCTCTTTGCGATCCTCGATACGTTTTTCCTCGGTGATATCGCGAAGCACCACCGCCACGCCCACCAACCTGCCATCCATGAGGACCGGCGAGACAATCGAATGAAGTATGCGATCAAAAACCTGGATTTGCTCACGAACGATGGCATGCTCGCGACTCGGCCAGCCGCGGACGAGATCAAACGGGTAGAACCCAAGGGTATGTTTGAGATACTGGGTATCGACCGGTGTATCCGGGGGTAGGTGCAACATTTGTCGGGCGGCTGGGTTAACTACAAAAACCCGATCGCGCTCATCAACCATCAACACGCCATCCGCCAAACTCTGCACCATTAACTCCAGTCGCTGACGTTCGGTCAGCAGCTGTTTGCGCAGCGCGGTAATGATGTGGGATGTTTGATTGGCAAGGATATCGAGCAAGGTGCGGGTTTCTTCGCTGAACGCCTCGGGTTTCACGGCGAACAACTCAATGACACCCGCGGGCTCGCCTTCCGGGCGCAACAATACCGATAAGCGGGATTTGAAGGAAATGCTCGGGCCCTTGGGCTCCGCACGCTCTCCGGTGACCTGGAGTAAGAGGTTCTTTTCGTCCAAACGGCGTTTCGTAAGGGTATGGTAGGTATCCAGCACGCCGTCCCGGATCTGGAAAAGAGGTTCTTCGTGGACCGCATGGCGGCAGTGGATATGCAACAGTGATCGGCCGCTCGTATCCTGTTCGACAAGCGCGGCGCAGGCGTCGAACTCAACCAGGTACGGTAAATACTTTATGACCGCCTGTACAATTTCTTCATAGGATCCTGCCTGGGCAGCCTCTCGGCTGAGATCCAAAAAGACCGTCAGAGCATTGAGCCGTAGTTGCTGTTCGGCAAGCAGGCGTTCTTTGTCGAGCCTGAGTTGATAGGCTTCAAGACTATCACGGATGGCGAGGCGTAACTCGTTTATCTTAAAAGGTTTAGTAATATACCGCTGAACTTCACCGCGATTGATGGCGTCGATGAGGGTATTTTGCTCCGGATAGCCGGTCAGCAGTATTCGCGCCATCGCTGGATTGAGCTTATTCGCCTCTTCGATCAGCTCAATACCGGGCATCTGCGGCATGCGTTGGTCGGTTATCAATAAATCTATTGGATTATTGTGTAAGATTTCAAGAGCATTGTCGCCATCTGAAGCGAGGAATACATCATAATCGTCTTTGAAAACATGCCCTAAGAACTCGAGCACGTCGGCGTCGTCATCCACCGCCAAGATTCGATAGCGTGATTGCGCCATTCTCTTTCCCCAGCTAAGAATATCACACAAATACTGTTTCGTAAAATTCGTGTGCGTTCTGGTTGGTAGCGTTTCATTTAGCCCAAGGGCTTAGGGGTGTTCTTCGAGTTTGGCCCTGGCCTCGGCCAAGCGCGCTTTAACCGGATCGTTGGAAGCGAGGGCAAAACCCATCTTGGCAAGGTACCGTTCATAGTAACCAACGGCTTTGGCAAAATCATGGAGGAACGTATCGTATACCACCCCTAAGATGTAATAAGCTTTTATCTCATCGGGGTTACGAGCGAGGAGCCCATTCATCAACTCTATCGTGCGCTGAGCATTGCCAGAACCAAAAACGGCGTAGGCAAGCCCTCGTGACGCCACGTGATTGTTAGGATCCACCTTGAGCACCTTCTCATAGACCGCTTGCGCTCGTGCATAATCACGGTACTGGTGGGCAAGCGCGCCGATGTTTATCAACGCACCCAGGTGATCGGGCTTGATTTCCAGAGCCTTCGAAAACTGTTGCAGGGCATCGTGTGGCCGACCAGATTTGAAATACACGAGCCCAAGATTGTTGTAGCTGCCGGCATCTTCAGGAATGGACGGATCGTTTTGGCGTTGCCGTTGAAGTAGGTTGATGGCATGAATAGCAAACGTCTCGGCCATCTCATAGGTGCCCTGATCAAGGTATACCAGCGCCATGTTTTTGTAAGCCTCAACGTTCTCGGGCGCATGGGCGAGCAATCGGTAACCGACGGCTTCTGCCTCTTGATACTGACGGGTTAGACGGTAACAGACAACCAAATTGTTGAGGATGAGCGGATCGTTGGGGAGAACACGAAGCGCGTTCTTGTAGACATCGATTGCAAGGATATAGTTATTCTCTTCTTTGGATAATTCGCCGAGATTGAGCATTGCATCGCGATGAGTAGGATCGATCTTCAACGCTGATTCAAACTCCCGGCGCGCGCCGTCACCATCACCCGTACTCATCAAGTTAACGCCGACATTGTAATGAGCATTTCCTGACGTTGCCGAATCATCGACTTTTTCCGGTATCAGACCTCGGTGGTATGAGTTTTGGCTCGGAGCGATGCCCGCCTTAAAGGGTTCAGGGTACAGCGTTGGCTGATAGACGTGTAAAAGATCCTGAGCCTGGAGCATCCAATCATTGTAGATCCCCTTGGCGGTAGCTATCGCAATCACCTTTTGATAACTACCGATCGCTTTTTCTTCAAACGGCAATGCCTGCTTTTGAAGTTCTTGCACATAACTATCCTGTTGACTGGGTGTTAGGTCATGGGGTATCGGAGCTTCACCCATCGACTGGCCGAGATTCTGGTTGATCTGGCCGATCCTGACCAATGCCGCTAAACTCCAATCAGGATCCTGCAATGGTACTATTTCCTCATATTTTTTCTCAAGCTTGGATCGAGCATCTATCTTTAGGTACAAATTGTGTTTCAAGATATTCGGGGGTAGCACGAGCTTGATGGTATTGAAGTTGTTGAATTCGGGTTCTAGTCTTAAGAAACGCACCTGCGAGATCATAGTGTTGATATCGGAGGTACGCTCCTCATTTGATAGTTTGGAATAAGCGTCGAGAATCCAGCTGAAGAGTTTATCTGATTCTTTTTGTCTTCCGATATGGTGCAACGCCAACGCATGCTTATAGGTAACGTTGAGAACTCTAGCGGAAGTTGATCGCGCTGCATATTTCTGGAGATAACCCTCCCAAAGACGGTCGGCATCCCGCCACTTGCCCAGGCGCTCGTATATCAGACCCACGCGATAGAGATGATCGGTGGCACCATCTGTGTCGGAGAAATATTTTATATATTTGACGTAATCATTGATGGCCTTGGCATATTCGCCAGTACTCTCGCGTAGCGATGCGGCTTTTGAGAGCGCATCTCGCGCCTGCTTATCGCGAGCAGTAGTATCTACCTCTCGTTCACGGTTGTCCTGGTTAAGCCCTCGGTGTGTAAGCCAGCGATCTAAGCACATTTCATGATAGGCGGCAGCCGAGCCGAAATCGGCAATTCGCTCGTAGAGGGTCGAAAGCAGAATAATCGTTGCATCACGGTGATTGGAGTTCGGATAGTCGGTTAGCAGGCGTTTTCCTGAATCGATAGCCAAATCGAATTGCTGTGCCTGGTTAAACCCGACCATAGCGGTATACAGGGCGCCGTCGGCCTGCTTGTTCTTTGGAAGGGAGTCCGGGCTTTCTATAGTATTCTTGCTGCCGCCGACCGTCGTTGCCCGATCGTGCAACGATTCTTCAACCAGAGCGGATGCTTTCTGGAGCGCCGCCGTATTGCCGTTATTGGCCTCTGCCCACGCGGACCCCGGTTGATATTGTTCGATGAGGCGGTTGACCTCGCGTTTGACGTCGCCAATTCGGTGGAGTCGATGAAAGCATTGCACGATCGCATGTTGGAACGACGGGCAATCGGATTCGGTCGGATAGTCGTTCAGTAAGAGTCGGTATGAGCGAATCGCCATCTCGTTTTTACCACGGCGCTCGTATGTCAGGCTGAGCAGACGAAGATATTCGAACGCGCCTTTCTCACCTACCTGCTTAAGATAGTAATCTTTGGCTGTTTCACAGGCGCTTTGCTGGGCGAAAGCCAATACGAGGTCCCGTAATACTTCTCGCTTGAGTTGACGGTTACCACGCTCTGCCTCAACAGGCCGTGCTTCTTCGGTATTGATACGTTCCACCGTCTGTTTGAACTTTTGGATCGCTTCCGAAAAGTTTGCCAACGTATAGTCACACCACGCAAGCTTATAAAGAGCGAGCGTACCAGCTCTCGAATCTTTGTAGTTCAGCGCACGCGCATAGGCCTTCTTGGCGTTAGGGACATCTTTTTTTGCATAGTAATACTCGCCGATGGCCAACAGTGCATCCGGCGAAAAGCGACTTTTGGGATACTCCTTGACGAGCTCCCGGTACATTTTCACGCCTTCGTCCTTCTCCCCATTCTCGTATAAGTTGTAGCCCATGGTCACCATAACTTCGTCGCGGCGGGTGTAATTCTTATAGTCGGTTTGAAGCATCCGCCACAATTCCATGGCCCGTTGCATGGCGGCCTGACTTCTGCGGTTATCGATAACGGGCTCGGGAAGGTCGGTATTTTTCTCTCTATCCTGCATCCATTTTTGAATGTTCTTGTCGTACTCCTGCATCTCGCGAAAATTGAGGGCGCGGGATGTATCGTAGTAGCGTTCAGAAAGGCGAAATAGGAGGTCTGCTTTCGAAGAACCCTCCGGCGTATTCTGAATTATTTCTTTTAGTTGTGAGATTTCATCATCAAGCAGTTTCCCTTCTACGATGACGCTAGCGGCTTTTCTCTCTTCGATCATCGGCAAGGTGATCTTGGCTGGGCCGGTGCGAAGATCTTCATCGTCCTGGGCGTGCGTCGAAAACGGTATTCCCCACCCCAACACCGCTACCAGTATGGTTGTTACCGGAGACATGCAAGAACGTACGTTCATGAGACGATCCCTTGTGTTCCAGGTAATTCGCTTTTGTGATGGGCAGGCCCCATTGACCACAATAGGGTAATTTTATAATGGAGTGCGCCGTTATGGCAACTTTGGGTGCGCCGCTTTTCCCATGCGAGAATTTCTGATGATTGAAAAAGTCTATCAGAGATGGTGTGCAACACCCTTGAAGCGATAGTGGATTAACTGCGAGAATAAAGAAAAGCAATCATCTGAGCACGGTGAGCATCGCGCGGTGTATTTTTCCATTGGAGGCAAGGCATTCCTGGCCATAGCTTGAAAAAGTCTTGCCTGAAAAATCAGTCACTTTCCCGCCCGCTTCGGCCACTAACAAGCTGGCTGCGGCTGTATCCCAGGGCTTGAGCTTCATCTCCCAGAACCCGTCGAAACGGCCGCACGCGATATAAACCATATCTAGTGCCGCTGAACCCATCCGTCGCACCGCCTGGGCCCGCTTGATGAATCGGGCGAATGGTTCGAGGTTGTCCTGGTTCGAGGTGTGAACGTCGTACGGAAAACCGGTTACCAGCAAGCTACTAGAAAGCTCGCGCTGCCTCGACACATGGATCCGCGAGCCGTTGAGGAACGCACCCCGGCCGCGACGTGCCGTGAAGAGTTCCTTGTTGTTGGGGTTGTAGACCACGCCGGCCTGGATGAGGCCTTGGTGCTCGAAGGCGATCGACACACACCACACGGGAAAGCTATGGGTGTAGTTGGTGGTGCCGTCCAGCGGGTCGACGATCCAGCGGCGGTCGGAATTGGTGCGATCCGTGTTGCTCTCTTCAGTCATGATGTCATCGCTGGGAAAAGACTTGCGCAGAGATCGAACGATAATCTCCTCTGACCGGTGGTCGGCATCGGTCACCAGATCGATTGCGCCCTTATGCTCTATTGCCACCCCATGGATGGCCAGCGCCTTGAGCAGTCGGCCGGCATGCTTGGCTGCTATTATCGCGGTCTTGAGTTCGAAGTTGTACATAACTAAAAAAATGCGAATAAATCAAAAGTTGTTCTTAGGAAGGACAAAGAAAAGCAACGAGCTCCAACTATATTACCTTCGCAACCCGTTGCTTGCGAGCTTGACGCACGAGAACTAACGCGTCCCGCCCGCCCGGGACCGGACCCTCAATCAGAAGCAGATTGCGCTCGGCATCGACCTTCGCGACGACCAAATTTTGGGTGGTGATACGCTCATCACCCATGTGCCCCGGAAGTTTCTTGTTCTTGAAGACCTTACCGGGCCACTCGCGGTTGCCAATCGATCCGGGGTGGCGTCGGTACTCGTGGGTACCGCGGGTTCGTGTGCTTCCCGCGAAATGGTAGCGCTTGACCACACCCTGAAATCCCCTACCCTTCGAGGTGCCGATGACATCCACTTTCTCACCGTCTTTGAATATGGATACCGAAATAGAGTCGCCGATTTTAAACGCGTCAACCTGCTCCGGGGTCATACGAATTTCCCTAAGGAAACGTACCGGTTTGAGATTGAGGCGCTTGCATAATCCGCCCCTTGGCTTACTCAAGCGACGCTCGGGAATATCGCCGAACCCAATCTGAATAGCGCTGTATTTGTGCTTTGCTACTGTCATTTTTTGAAGCACAATGCAAGGACCAGCTTCAACGGCGGTTACTGCGATACGGTTGCCCGACTCATCAAAGATCTGGGTCATACCGATTTTTTTCCCCAAGATCGCTTTTGACATACCAGTAACTCCTCGCCTAACCATAGGCTTTTCTACCCACAAGCGGGCTGCATTGTAGCGTGGACGATCAGAAATGCAAGTTATTTTTTGCGATAGTCACTTGAGGCTGTCCGCCGTCCAATCTTTATACACCTCGATGAGCATCTTACCTTTTTGCCAGTCGGAAGGTAGAACGCGCCGCGACCAGGGCGGATACCCTTCTTTGGTAAGGACTAATTCGTATTCCCGGGAAGGATCGATAAGCCTGATGTAGGTATCGGTGGTGCCGACCTTTTGGTTGTCGAAATAAACCGATGCTCCGGTCGGTTTAGTGCGGATCAACAAGGTACCCAGCTCCTTCTTGACCAGGCGTTCGACCGAGCGATCCATGGAATCCTGAAAGACAGAAAAAACTCTAGCGATCTGATGGCGCGCGAGAACCCCCCCTCCCCCCAACAATACTATGGTCCCGGCGACAATCAGCCAGCGAAGCCAGGCCCAGGTTTTGTCGTAGCTAAAATTGTCTTCAACATCTTCTTCTACCGTTGACAGCGGCAGACTCAGCGGTTTGGCGCGCACGACACGTGGTGCCATCGCGACGGGATTAGGGTTGGAAATCAAATCGGCAGCTTGATCCGCAAGAGGTTTTTCTCCATAAACCTTGGCTGCGTGCGGCTCGGGTGCGTTGGGAGGAAGACCCTCTTCGTACGGCGTCGGCGGTACGGCTTGCTCAGGTTGGTTTTGGCGCTTGGCGATATCTTGAGCGAAAAGTCTTTGAAGATAGGCCGAAAGCGTCTTCGATGAGGCTTCAACCGGTAAACCATATAAAAATCGAGAAAGCACCAGTTGCATTTCCCCGGCTGATTGAAACCGCTTATCGGGATCGCAGGCGAGTGACTTGATAACTATTTCATTGAGTTGGGGCGGTAAGTTGGGATTAATCGTTGAAGGAGGCGGCACGTCGGCTCGCTTGATTCTATCCAACGCCTCGGAGTCGGATTCTCCACCGAATAGCCGCTCGAGAGTCAGCATTTCCCACAACAAGATGCCGGCGGTGAAGATGTCGCTGCGGGCGTCGACATCTTTTCCTAATGCCTGCTCCGGTGACATGTAACCAAATTTTCCCTTAATGACACCAGCTTGGGTCGCATGTACTTTTGTAGCGGCGTGAGCAATGCCGAAATCGACAATTTTTACCTCACCCTCGAACGATATTAAGACATTTTGGGGAGAAACGTCCCGGTGGACAATATTGAGGGGATTGCCGCGCTCATCGGTTTTACGGTGGGCGTAGTCAAGCCCAGCCAGGACCTCGCGAGAAATGAACAGGGCATCGGGGACGGCGAGCATGTCTTTCGCGTCGATCCCGGCATCAAGGAGCTCTCCGAGATTTTTTCCATCGACGTAATCCATCGAAAGAAAGTAGATTCCATCTATCTGTCCAAGCTCGTACACCGGTACGATATTTCCGTGTGAGAGCGAGACGGTTATCTTGGCCTCGTCGATGAACATGGTGACAAATTCGCGGTTGCGCGCATACTGGGGCAGAATCTGCTTGACCACCATTTGCTTTTCAAAGCCGTCCACCCCGTACATCTTGGCCTTATATATCTCGGCCATGCCACCGACCGCGAGGCGTTCCACTAAGTAATATTTACCGAATTTTACCGGTTGAGACATCCTGACAATGCCCTATGGGTACGATGAGTTTTTCAACAAAGAAGAACTATCAACCGGACAAGGACGTGTCAAGAAAAGGCGGAAAAGGATAATCTGTCTTTGTGGCGGGATCAAATCGTTGTTGATAAGAGATTGTTCTCATGACCCTCATCAATACCGCGAATTTACGTGACTTGGTCCCAATCCTTGGCTACCTGTTTATCTTGGATTTTTGAAGAAATCTTTTTCGATTGGCCGGCGCTGGACGTTACCTTTCGTTTGGAAAATGTTAAACCCCACGGTGGTTTTTCTGTTCTGTAGATTTTGTTTCTTTTGATTCTATCATGAGGAGACCTCCATACAATATGCAAAGTCGTTTATTCTCATCTTCAAACGACGCAGGATATTATTACCTCAAACATTATCTGTCAAGACCTTATTTCGATAAGTACTAATATATCAGTTTGTTACAAGTTATTTGCAGTGCAACTCTAATCTAAGCCTATTGAAGGTTGACACTCATAGAAGGCTTGTGTTAGCAACACTTACAAATAAAGGTCAGGTTCAGATGATTAAGCGACTTGAACAAGGTTTCCTGCAGATTTACACCGGTGAAGGCAAGGGTAAGACGACTGCGGCGCTCGGGCAGGCTTTTCGAGCAGCGGGCCATGACCTCAAGGTGTTTATGATTATGTTTATGAAGGACAATCGAGAGTATGGCGAATTAGAGTCTGCAAAGAGGCTTATGCCGTTATTCGAGATCCGCCAGGTAGGACGAGAAACATTCGTTTCCAGAAACATCCCGATCCGATTGACATCACGCTCGCTCAGGACGGACTGAACTTGGCTAAGCACGTGGTCGCAGCCGGTCTACATGATCTTGTGATACTTGACGAGATCAACGTGGCGCTCGATTTCGCACTCATAAAGCTCGCAGATGTCTTAGAACTTATTCGCAGCAAACCTGCCCACGTCGAGCTGATTCTAACCGGACGAAACGCCCCCTCGGAGTTGATCGCCATGGCAGATCTAGTCACTGATATGAAGCTCATTAAACACCCTTATCAACATGGTATAAAGGCCCGACTAGGTATCGAACATTGAAAGGTGGAACAATCTTGGATAATAAAAGAGGAAAATCGCAACTGAGGCGTCCTCAGCCAAGCCGCACGCAGCCAAGCCGCACGCAGTCTGTTATGCGGCGCCCTGCCAATAAGCAACATCGCCCCCTCGGGGATGATCTCCGTACCCATGAGTCCCGCTCGGCGGCAGAGTCAGCGCCAACGCCAACGACAAAGGTTTGGCATCGAAATAGAGCGCCCCTGCACCAACCAGCGCGCCGGCCCAAATCAGAAGGCGAGTTATTCTATGCCGTCGCTACTTCCCAAAGCGGCCCGGGAGGCTATAAAAAGTTTGGCGATATTCCTGCTTACAAATTGGGGAAGGCTTACGAAGTCGCTTATACCAGGTGGCCAACGGTCTTCCCGATAGCGAGCGCGGGAACCTTATAAGCCGAATTAAGCATGCAGCGACAACGGTGACGGCGGCGTTGGCTCAGGGGTTTGGCGAGGGAACTTTTCGAGCAAGTATCAATAGGGCCCTCGAGAGCCGCGGCGCACTAATGGCGGTTCAGGACCACATCGAGCAACTCGTTGAACTGGGATCTCTTGAACCCGAGGAATTCGGAAAACTCAAAGAGCAAGTCGACGCGGTGATCGCTTCGCTCAATGAATATGTTGGGAGCGTGGTCAAAGAGCAGCAGCGCCTGCGATCGGCATAGCACTGACCCCCCTCTTGTCGGCTTAAAAGAGAGGACGCCCTTTTTGCAAGACGTCCTCTTCACATCGGGGCGACTGGATTTGAACCAGCGACCACTTGCACCCCAAGCAAGTGCGCTACCAGGCTGCGCTACGCCCCGATCACTGCCGGCAATACTTCTTAGCCATCGAGCGCGCGAAGTCTTGTAGCACTGGTGAATTCGAGTGTCAACAGCGATGAGTACCGAGATGAATCTGATCGCCGTCAAAATGGTCATTCCCGCGCAGGCGGCGTGCGGCGCTTTCGCGAGGATGACTTTATCGCAAATGTCTTTTTTCATCTGCGATGAGTTGACTTGGTACCAACAAGAAACGTGCGACCGTATGCTATTTATTTTTTTTCGAGAAGTTGCAGGACATTGTTGAGCTCGCGCTCGATCAGTTGCAGCAACTTATCATCGGCGCCCGGCGTCAGCCGCAGATCAGCTCGGCGACGCGTCCCTCCGTTCACCCCGGGT
Organism: uncultured delta proteobacterium; assembly: GCA_963754925.1. Lineage (GTDB taxonomy): Bacteria > Myxococcota > B64-G9 > B64-G9 > B64-G9 > CAVWHX01. The sequence continues at coordinate 4,382 of CAVWHX010000007.1, read as the reverse complement.
GAGCTGTTTCCTGGCGCCGGCGATGGTAAACATCTCTTCATAGAGCAATCGTTTGATCTTGAGTAAGAGCTCAATATCATTCTTCCGATAGAGACGTTGCTGGGTGGGAGATTTTAACCGGTTTAAGCGCAGCAAACTCTGATTCCCAATATCTCAGGACTTACGGCTGACCCCGACGATTTCACTAACCTCGCCGATCCTGAAATAGACCTTATTCGGCAGAGAATGGTCTCTTGCGGTTGGTTCGCTCATGCGCGTGTCCAATACCCAGGTACTCAGCTGCGCGCTAACTCGACAATCTTAGTGAACCCGACTGGGTCGTGTAAAGCTATATCTGCGAGAGTACGGCGGTCTAAGAGCACGTTCTTGTCCACGAGTCCCTTGATGAGCTTGCTATCGGTGGTGCCATTCTGCCTGGCGCGGGCATTGATCCGCACGTTCCACAACGAACGGTAGTCTCTTTTCTTTACCTTGCGACCAACGTACGCATAGGCCAGCGCGCGTCGCACTTGAGACGCAGCGACGCGAAACGAACTCTTTCCCATCCCATAGAAGCCGCTCGCCCGCTTAATTACTTTCTTCTTACGCTGTCTTCGAGCGGGTGCATTAGTTGCGCGGGCATACCGAACTCCTTTACGCATAGGGAAGCAGGTCGCTTGATCTGCTTTATATTGGTGCTGTCCAATTTACCTGGTTTGCGCAGCCGGCGCTTCTGTTTTGGGCTTGCTGGTAAGGATGTGCCGCATTTTGGCCCTTTTGAATTTAAAGTTACCGCGCTTCGTCAGCTTGAAGCGTTTGGCTGCACCACTGTTTGTCTTCAGCTTAGGCATCAGATGACTCCTTATCGGTATCGCCTTCGTCAGCGTCTTGTTCTTCGTAACTCTCGTCATCGGGTTCTTCTTCTTCCGCGGTGTGCTCTTCGGTCGGTTCCGGTTCTTCTTTCAGGCCGGCCTTTCTCCGTTCGGCCCGTTCGGTTTCCTTGATTCGCTCGCGTTCTTCGTCGCGGTTGCGTTTTATAACCAAAGCCTTGGGCGACGGTGTCAGCACCATCTGAAGCAACTTGCCTTCCATAAAAGCCGGCGACGACACCAGACCCATCTCGTTGGCATCCTTGGTAATCCGTTCAAGCATCTCAAGACCGATATCTTTATGGACCAGTTCGCGACCGCGGAAGCGTATGGTCACTTTTACTTTGGCGCCTTCCATCAAAAACCGGAGTATGTGCTAAAGCTTTGAACTGGTAATCATGATCCTCGGTCTTGGGGCGCAATTTGACTTCTTTTACCGTTTGACCGGCCGCGTGCTTTTTGGTTCCCTGGGTCTTTTTCTTTTGGGAATATTTGAACTTCCCATAATCCATGATGCCTACGTACACGGCGGTCGCGACTGTGCCGCGACCTCGACCAAATCAAGCCCCTGCTCCTGAGCGATTCGGATGGCATCCTCGGTTGACATAATCCCCAGCTGATCACCGCCATCGGCGATCACGCGAACCTCTCGAGCGCGGATACCCTCATTTACGCGCGTTCCGTCGCCCTGAAAACCTCCCTTTGGTCTGCGATCGATATTGATGGCTACCCCTCCTTAACAATGGGGCGCTGGGGAAACGCTGCTTCCTTTTTTCAGCATTTCTAGCACCTCGTTTTGTGGCATGAAGCCTAAATCCTGACCGTCCCTCTTTCGTACAGCCACCCCACCCTGCTCGACCTCGCGCTTGCCGACGACGAGCATGTAGGCGATCTTGGCGAGCTGAGCCTCTCTGATTTTATACCCGAGCTTCTCATTGCGCTCGTCCACTTCAACCCGTACGCCTGCCGCTGCCAGTGTTTGTGCAACCGACCGCGAGTACGGAACATGCCGTCGGTGAGCGGCAGCACAATCGCCTGCACCGGCGCAACCCAAACCGGGAAACGCGCCGGCGTGATGCTCGATCAACACCCCGAAAAAGCGCTCGAGCGACCCCAACAAGGCACGGTGCACCATAAAGGGCTGACGGCGGGTGTTGTCCCGATCAACATACTCTATTGAGAAGCGCTGAGGCAAATTGAAATCCACATGCAGTGGTGGAACACTGCCACGTTCGCCCTAAGGAATCTTTGATCTTGATATCGATTTTCGGACCGTAAAAAACCCCCTCGCCCGGAGCGATCTCATAGGCCAGATTGCTGCTTTGAAGCGCCGAAGTTAATGTCTCGGTGGCCTTCTCCCAATCGGCGACTTCACCGACGAATTTTTCCGGTCGGGTGCTGACGTAGATCTTGAACTCTTCAAAACCAAAGGCGCGCAAGAGAAAGAACGTGTGATCGAGACAGCGCCGGATCTCATGATCGAGTTGATCGGCGCGGCAGAAGATATGGGCGTCGTCCTGGGTGAAGCCGCGCACCCGCATCAACCCGTGCAATACGCCGGAGGCTTCGTAGCGGTATACGGTTCCCAGCTCGGCAAAGCGTATCGGCAGATCGCGGTAACTACGCAACCTCGAACGGTAGATCTCAATATGAAAAGGGCAGTTCATCGGTTTGACAAAGTATGGATTGCCCTCGATCTCCATGGGTGCATACATGTTTTGACGGTAAAAGGAAAGGTGACCGCTCGTCTCCCACAGCTCGGCCTGACCAATTGGGGCGGATTGACCAGCTCGTAGCCATAATCAAAATGCGTCTGACGCCAAAATTCTTCGATTAGGTAACGTACCTTTGCCCCTTTTGGATGCCATAATACCAACCCGCCACCAACGGCAAGCTGAAACTAAACAAATCGAGTTGCTTACCAAGTAAGCGATGGTCGCGCTTTTTAGCCTCTTCAATTCGAGCGAGGTGATTTTTCAGTTCGTCCTTGGTGGCGAACGCGGTTCCATAAATCCGAGCCAGCATCTTGTTGCGAGAATCACCCCGCCAGTATGCCCCAGCCACGCCGAGAAGCTTGTTAGGCTTTAACCCGTCCGGTAGAGGGCAAGTGGGGGCCACGACAAGGATCAGCAAAATGGTCGTGGCGATAGAGCGAGACGCTCTCGCCAGCCGGTATAGCGTCAAGAAGCTCGAGCTTGTAACTCTCACCCTGATCCGAAAATAGCTTTCGAGCTTCCTCGCGGCTCACTTCTTGACGCTCAAACGGCACATCCTTCTTTATGATCTCGTCCATTCTTTGTGCGATACGTTCGAGATCCTGCTCGTTGAAGCCGCGCTCGTAATCGAAGTCATGGTCGAAACCATTGACGCCATCATAGATAGCCGGACCATGGTTACCTTTGCGGTTGGAAAGAGCTCCTTGACAGCGGAAGCCATAATATGGGCGGTCGAGTGGCGAATGACCGCGCGAGCCTCCGGATTATGTTCGAGCACGAGTTCGATGGTTGCATCGCGATCAAGCGACGTAGAGAGATCAACCAGACGGCCATTTATCTTCCCAGCGATAGATTCTTTTAAAAATTTGGCGCCAAGTAATTTGGCTAGGTCTTGTAACGTTGTCCCCCGGGCAATAGCATTCTTACTGCCATCGGGAAAAGTAATGGTTACGTCTGCCGTATCTCCCATGTAAACCATGCCCCAACAAAAATGCCGCACCCACCCCCGGGGATGAGCCCGGCGTTGTTATTGGTAGGCGCGAGTGGTTTCGAACCACCGACCTCTACCGTGTCAAGGTAGCGCTCTCCCCCTGAGCTACGCGCCTGAATATCAACTGCGCGCACCCGGTTTCGCGAGCCTCAGCGGTACCTCGGAGCCCAAGGGCTCCCCAACAGCTTGGCTTAGGTATCAACGAATCTCACCCTTGTCAAGGAATTCCATGCGTTAATAGTTTGATATTCGATGGGATTCTGATTTCCAGATAACAACACCTCTGGATCCCCTGCTAAGCCGCACAGCGCTTTCGCGGGGCCGTGCGGCTTGGCTGGAATCCAATGTCGTCAAGTTACGGAGGATTAATCTTGTTTAGGAGCTGAGGCAACCCTGGGGTAATCTCGTTCACATCGTCGAGATCTACCTTCACGGGGAAACGCTCTATCTTCGTCAGCGGTTTGACCTCTGCCTGCGTCAAACGGCCATCCACCACAAGCGTAAGCTCAACGCCGCGTAAATCTTTAATGACCTCAAGCAGGCTATTAGGGAGCTGATTGCGGTTGGTGCGGATCTCTAACACGATAGGTTTTATCCCCGTCAATTCGAGGATTCGTTTCGGATCGATATTTGCCGATAATGAAAAAAGTTTTGGATGGGATGTATCTCGGGTCAACGCGGCGAGTTGTTCTTTTGAAAAGAATTCAACCGGTACGTTGAAGGCCTGGACAAAGAACTTGAGCCGGGAAACCGCATTGAGTGATTCGACGCTAAAATTTTCCGGCAGCAAGACTATTTTATGAATGGGTCCGAGCTCAAAAAGCGCAT
>CAVWHX010000006.1:0-181406 GCA_963754925.1 uncultured delta proteobacterium | reverse complement strand
CGCAGGTTCCTCATACTCTCTAGAAACACCAAAATATATTATAAGATCTATTTCATTCAAAGGAATTGGCTCGCCATCCCATGTTCTCTTTCTGATTAATTCATCCACTGCTTTCATTGCAAAATCAATGATGCGGGTATCTTTGTCGCAAATTCTTTTTTCCTTTAGTCCTGTTCTCTTATTCAACGCAAGCAACGAGCCAGGAAAAAGGGTTATTTGACTTTCAAGTTCTTCGACTGTCTGCATCTTCTCCGGCGCCCAATGCGCCAATGCGATCAGCGCCGACGCGCCATCGAATACTCGATGCAAATCGCTCTGCGGTGCACTGACTCTGTGCAGAAAAAAGTTAGCATCCCCCTCCAAACGAGTCCGATCCATTCTTGATTCCATGGTACCCTCCCGAAGTGATCCCCACAATTATTATAAGTACCACCATAAAAACCAAAACCAGGACTATGGCTTTTTAATAATTATGTCAAGTATTACTATAATACTGAAATACGAACTACCTTGACGTTGAATTGATGGCATCTTTTACTATGATTGTTAGCACTTCAGATATATAATTTAGACCATATTCTAAGGAGTTAGCAGGCTAGATAGTCTTCTAAAAATAACATTGATAGTTGATACTATTGTCAATTTCTGCCAGATCATTTATTGTCTTGGAAGCCTCTCAGCTACCTAGAACCTTATCTGGTTAAGCGCAGGGCAGCTTGGGGGCAGTCTTCAGATCTTACCCACGAATGAACTGGTAGGGCTCAAGGTTGTCTCGATCGTCCTGCGGAACTCATTGGAATCACCCCTGCTCAAGCTAATAATCGTTTAAATCTTGATCTCGCCATTAAATTTGTACTATATTAACTATAACGCTTTTTTCGGAGTTGAAGCCCGGGAACTAAATGGATCTGTCTTGGGGATATTGACTCGCGTCTAACCGCTTTTATGTTAAAGGATTTGACTTGAATAAACCAGAGAAAGAGCCATTGGTTAGCGCTCTTCAGATTCAAAACAGAATCAATCACCTGAATTTAGTCACTGACAAAAATACAATAGATCGAATTTTGATGAGGATACCCAAGGCAACCCTGCAGATTGTTCAGCAAGCAAAAAAAGATGAATGGCTTCCAGTTAGATTAAATGTCGAAATTACTGATTGCATAGCAGCAGAGATAGGCATTGAAGGATGCTACAACCTATCTTGTAAATCTTTCCATAAAGTTGTCGATTCATCGATGGTGAGCCCTTTTATCCTAGCTGCCTTGAATTTGGCAAAGATTAAACCTTCCACGATATTAAAGCTCGCTCCGTTTTTCTGGAAATCCATTTACCACAACTGTGGAGAGGTTTCTGTAGAACAATTAGCCCCGACCCGTATAAGAGTGACCATCAATAATCTTCCAGATATTGTCTTGCCAAAAATCGTAACTATTTGATGGGGTTAGCCGGCGGCTTTCAGGCATTGAATTCATTTACCCGTGTGAATGGTTTGGTAATACTCGAAAAAAGTTCGGTGGAAACCCAACAAGCTAGCTTTATTGTTTCGTGGGCATCAGAATTTGAAAAAACTAAAAGAGAATAGACTCAACATTTCGACAACCACCACTTTTCACAAGGAACTATATAGAAATTGTTTATTAACTGTACTCGTTAAACAAAACCCCTTAACCACCATTCTAGGTTGCTTTGACTTCTTGCCTCTCCTCGGCTATTGAATTGGGGCGTTAAGCGACACCTGCCGTGAGGATATCGATCGCAGCGAGGTGTTCGATCAAGCCGAAGATACCTACACGCTCAAGTACGGACGCTCGAAATTCGCCGGCGGTTCCTTGATGGTGGCCTAATGCAACTTATGATGACTGACATTTTTACGTTGCGGTTAACTGACATATTTACGTTGCTTCAACAGATCTAGAAAAGAACTAATTGACGAGTGCCCCCAGGTAGCCTTGGGCCAGCGTGCGTAATCTCTTCAGCATCAACCACGATTCAAACTCACCCACTGCCGCCAGGCCCTGCTGCTTGACAAATTCAATAGGTACGATATGTAATTATCAGAGACAAACTAACTAACACTTTTTGAGATAGCGATCCCTGATTCGGGACTTCACGCTTCGGAAGATGATCGTAACGGAGTGATAATAGTAGATGATTCAACGGATAAATATATTACAATCAAAGCTGATTATTCCACAAATAAAAGATACCATTCAGCGAAAACGATTGCAGGAATTATCCGATCAAATCCCGCACAAGCGATTGACGACGGTCACCGCTGGAGCTGGCTATGGCAAAACCACATTTGTCGCCCAAGCTGTTCAAAATCGGGATGTCGTCTGGTATCGTCTCAGTAGCTCGGACAAAGATTTTGTCACCTTTCTCAGTTACCTTATCACCGGCATCCAAAAATACTATCCCGCGTTTGGTGAAAAAACATTTCGTCGTTTCGAAGACCCTCGTGTCGTCAACCAAGAACAAATGGGAGTCCTCACCACCTTTTTACATGAATTGGAAGCAACCGTTTCAAAGGAACTTGTGGTGGTCCTCGATGATTATCACCTCATCCAAAACAATCAGGGGATGCCCCATAGCAAGAAACACAAGAAGTCTCTGATGTACAATCTTGGCTGGCATTTCTTATCGAGCATCTATCCCCAGCCGTCCATCTCATCCTGATTAGCCGCACTCAGATCGAATTACCCCTTTCCCGCTCTGCTGGCCACGCGCGAGTTAATCGATATCTCTTCCGATGTTCTGGCTTTTACCCCGCCAGAAATAGATCAGCTCTATCGACAGATATTCGATATTCCCTTGCGTCAAGATTACCTTGAAATGCTCTGCGACAAAACAGGTGGGTGGGTTTCCGGCCTCATCCTTTTCTACCATACGTTAGCTGGCAAAAGTTCAGCCGATATTGATACCACCCTTCGAGTAAGCTTAAAGGCTCCACAGAGATTATTTCCACCTATCTCGCAGAAAATGTGTATAACTCGCTGTCCGAAGAAAAAAAGACGTTTCTTACCAGGACATCGATCCTTTCTGCATTAATAGTGACTTTTGTAATAAATATTTGCAGGTCAATAACGCCCAAGAGATGTTAGTCAATTTTGAAAAGAGCCACCTATTTACCTTTTCCTTTGATGAAGAACATAACTCGTTTTATTATCATCGTCTTTTCCAAGGTTTTCTACAGTCCAAGGTGCAAACTGAAATTGGGCGAGAAGAAATCTTTCAGCTTCACCATAGGGCGGCCCAATTGTACGAGGAAAACTTCGAGTACGAGGAGGCGCTCAAACACTATATCGCGTCACAAGCTTTTGAACACGCCGCCAGGGTTTTAGGTTATTTGGTGCCATCGGTGGGTTTGCAGGGACGATTTCACCTGGCAAACTCGTATCTTGAAAAAATCCCCGATCAATATTGGCAGGAACAACCATGGCTGGTATTTATCAAGGGCCATATACAAGCACTGGGCGGAAAAAATCAAATAGCTTTAAAGACTTTTCAAAAAGCGCTTTTGCTCTTCCAAAAACAAGACGATCAATCTGGAATCCGGCTCTGTTATAACGAATTGGCGAGGCACCATTTAGTTACAGGAGATTTCCTTAAGGCCGAGGTAATCCTAAAGCAAATACTAACAACACATGGCTTGCCTGCATTCGCGTCCATATTAAACATAGGATACCTGATGATTGCCCTTGCACACCTTCTTAAATTTGATGAGGCCGATTTGTACTATCATCAGGGGTTAAGCATCCTCAGTATGTTAGCCGGCAGAGAACAGGAAATCTCACGGGCGTTTCTCGATTCAGCCCACGGCTTTCGGTACTACTTTGTGGGGAATTATGTTAAAGCTGCCGAGTTAGCTAAAAAGGCCATCGCCCTTTTGGAACAGTTGGATATTGACTATCTGATCGGCCATAGTCGCATTTTGCTATCAGGATCATTGTTTTTTCTTGGCCGCTTTAAAGAAAGTTTGGAATCTGCTGAATACGGATTACGTATTGCTAACGAAAGAGGATATAAAGACTTATATTCGGGCTGGTTAATGGTCTTCGCTTCATTAAATGCTTCTAAATTAGGCAGGATGCAAGAGGCGTTAGCATTTGTGGAAGAAGCCTTGTCTTTCTTTCAAAGAGATGATTCTCCCTATGGCAAAGCGAGTTGTTACCGTGCCTTCTTTGAGTACTATATGCAAATGGGAGATCACGAGGCGGCGGCAAAAGCAATCAATGAGGGTCTTGAGATAACCGAATACTACCTCTTCTTCACTCTTAAGTCACTCCTTCCTGTATCTATGTTCTGTCTCTCTCCTTTCAATTACCGAAAACTATAAAGAAGCCCTATGCCAATTAGAAAAAATTGAATCACTTCCACATAATAGTACCTATGTGGATTTCCATAGTGCCTCTTTCTATTCACAAATCTGGTGGAAACAGGGCAAGACCGAAAAGGCTCTTTCATACCTACCACACGCTCTCAAAATCGCTGAGGCCAATCAATATGATGAGCATATCATCAATGCTCGTGATTGGATCATTCCGCTGTTGACGGCGCTCTATGCCCAGGGTGAATTGAAAGAATACATAGTCAAACTAATCATCGGCATGGGTATTCAGGCTGAACCCGAGTTGCGCCGCTTACAACGATCGAGTAACACTCGTGTCTCTCAGTCTGCAAAAACAATCCTGCGTCAGATTCCGCATCTCAGTCCACCAAGCCTAACCGTTTCCTGTCTTGGAAGATTTATTGTCCGTCGCGGTGACGAGGTAATTCCGGCGCATAGCTGGAATAACAAAAAAATCAAGATGCTCTTTCTTCTCCTTATCCACTATCGGGAATCCGGTTACGTCAACAAGGAAGTTTTTATGGAGCATCTTTGGCCGGATGAGCATCCGAAAACGTCCGCAAAACGTTTCCATGTTGCGTTAGCGAAATTGCGAAAGATATTAGAGCCCCAGATCGAGCACGGCACTCCTTCGGCTTATATTCAAAGCCTTGGCGATGCGTATTGTTTGAATTTGGGAAACGGGGGGCAGGTGGACGTCGACGCGTTTTTCCATGCCGGAGACCAAGCTAAAAAAACAAGCGACCCCCACGAGAGGATCTCTCAGCTACTCAAAGCCGCACGTTTATACCAGGGTGATTTTCTCGCCGAGGATCCGTACGAGAATTGGTGTATCGAGAAACGTGAACATATAAAAGAGCTGTATCTATCGATGTTGGTCAGTATTATTAGCTATTACGAACACCACAAACAATACCTGCAGGCAGTTGAATTTTGCGAGCGCCATCTCGCTATCGAACCAGCGATCGAGGAGCTGTACCAGCGTCTTATGCGTTATTATGGTGCGTTGGGAAACAAGAAAATGCTCATGAAAACGTATGAGAACGGTAAAAAGGCGATAGCGGATGAACTCGGTTACCCACTAACCAAGGAAACCGAGCACCTCTATGCCGATCTCATGAAGGATACCTAAAAAGGGCTGTTCTTCCATTTGCCCATTAAAAAAAGCCAGCCTGCTCATTGCTCAATTTGCCACATAACTTCTTGGCATTATTGGGGTAGTTTTCAGGTAGTCGCCTTCCTCTATAGGTATTCAAATACAAGAATGGGGCAAGCACTTATGCAAAGTAGGTAAACGACGATTGATTCCTGGAGAGATAAATCTATAACCTCATAGCGTATGGAGGTAACATGAATCCAGAACAAGGTGGGAGAAAAGGTATTGAGTCAATACTTTCTTTGCATCGAAGGCTCGTCCAGTACATCTTGATTCTTCTCCTTGTTCTACCGACAATAGCTGCCGCGGATGTGGTTCAGGGCAGATTCACCCATCGCATCCCGATCAAAATTCCGCCGGGAACACATGGCATGCAGCCGAACCTTGCTTTGACGTACGACTCCGGGAGAGGGAACGGCGATGTGGGGATGGGCTGGGCATTGGAAGGCCTGTCCTCAATCACCCGCTGTAATTATGGCAATGGCATTAACTACAACGGATACGACACGTACTGCCATTCGGACCTTGGGGTCTTGATTAAGCTTGACAGACGGTACTTATCGGTTGAAGAAGGAAAGCTTCACGAATTTCGTGCCATCCGGAATCTTCGGCTGACCGGCGCGGACCATGTTGGTGGATCGCCGTTGACCGTAGTGGAGTCCAACTTAAATATGGAAACACAACTGATTCCCAACTACTCAAGCACGTCGTCGAGCGAGTGTAAAGACCTGGGGCCTTTCACAGGTCAGTTGACCTATTCGGAAATTCGTACAATGTGACGTACAACAACAACAGCGCCAACGGAAGGATCTACCCAGTCCAGATCAACTACACTATGGGAACCGGCCTAAACACGTTCCGAGCGGTTCTATTACGATATGAGACTCGCACCGATAACGATCCGAACTACGCTCAAAGCGACTATGCAACTACCCATATCGTCTTAAGTGGATTATAGTCAAGTCAGGCTGCACGAGCACGACCTCATTCTGCTCTGAGGGAACGCTAATCAGGCAATATAAGCTCGATTACAACTGTGGCGACAGTACGAGCGTTTGTCCGGCCACCGCAACCGGCCGCAGCAGGTTGGTTGCTGTTACCGAGTTCGGTAGTGATGGAGTCACTTCATTGCCGCCCCAGATGTTCATCTGGCAAACCGGAACTAATTCATCCCAAATTCCATCAGGTCCAGCCCTTGCATTTGCAGGAGCTGCCATACCTATTGACCAACTCGGTTTCAAATATCCTTCAATCACGGGTTATGATAGAGGGTATCGAATCGCCGATCTAAACGGCGACGGGCTCCCAGACCTTATTCAAGGATGGGAGGTCGATGGAGCGCCCAACCGAGGGGCTTGGATCAATACTCCTGGTTATGGCTGGGTGGAACACGACCAATGGGACCCCCCTGTAGGTGTATATTTCTCAGGCTATTACAGCGAATCAGGAGCAAGCTGGGACTATGGTCTCCGGCTTGTGGATCTCAACGGCGATGGTCTACCGGATCTGCTGTTGGCCTTTGAAAACTATGACGGGTTAACAAATCCCTCCACCCCCACGGATAACATTATTATGCATGCTTGGATAAATAACGGCGGCAACTGTTCAGGGACTGGATGCGCATGGGTCCCCGCATGATTATTTTGCGGTTGGAGCTGGTCATCTTGATCCCAACTCTGCACCTGTTTTCGCTGGCCGCGCCAACGCTCAAGATGTTTCTGGCAAGTACTATCCATACAGCTGGGATGGTGGGCTTCGAATCGCTGATCTAAACGGTGACGGTCGGCCGGACCTGATATGGGGGTGCACAGGCTGCGCCATATACCGAGCTGGTTTATCTTCAACTAACCTTAGAGGTGCGCTTATCAATTCCGGTGATGGCTTTTCAGCCCTTTACTCTACTCAGTACACTCCCCCCGCTGACTTCGTTGGGCTGGATAAGAACAATAGTCCTAACGGTTGGGATAATGGATTAAGGTTGGCCGATCTTGATGGAGACGGCAGGCCGGATCTCATTCAAGCACATGACACCGCACACTGCGGCTTTGTATGGGAGTGCATGGATTAATAAAGGTTATCAGAACTGTCCTACCCACTAAATGTGAGTGGGCGTATAACCCAAATTATGATATTACTCTTCTGGATGCTAATGCATATTTTTTCTTACAGTAAGGGTACCTACCCCAGCGCTGATACTGACGGACTCCGAATCGCCGATATCAATGGGGATGGTAAGCCCGATCTCGTCTACAAATATAGGGAAATCTCCGCTAATCGGCTATCCTATAGTGGGGTGTGTGATCAATACTGGTTATGGATTTGTTAAGGATACAAACTATACAAATTCCATCGCTTCTCTAACACAGTATGTGAACTTACTCCGCATGTTTGCCGCCGAATTATCGAATTGTGATACCGGACTTCGAATCGTCGATCTAAATGGAGATGGCAAGGCGGACCTTATTTGGGGATTCGCAGATTTTTCAAGTACACCAGCAATTACAAAATGGTGTCATGATCAACACTGGAATGCGGCTGGACAGATAAGAGTAGCCTCTATGCGCTTCCCGCGAACTTTAGTATCATGGTAAAAGATGGTCCTGAATGGGATTCTGGTGTTCGATTCGCTGATCTTAACGGCAAAGGCCGCCCTGACATTCTGTGGGATTTCCTGCCTGGTGACAGCCATTCGAGTGCAGATGAACCTCAAGTTGCAGTCGCTTGGCAGGTCCCGGCGGACCCGGATTTGATGATCTCAGTAAACAACGGAATAGGCGGCACGGTGACGGTAACGTACACGCCTGCGGCGCAGCTGCCGGGTGCGATCAACGCCTTGAACACTTTGCCATACGGCAGCAGGCCGAACGCTGCCGCCCATCAACTTGCCACAAAAGTGACCACGACCGATGGGCGTGGCGGCAGCTATAACACCACGTATCAATATACCGACGGGCGCTGGTTTTCAGGAACAGACTATACTCCAGGAACAATACCCAACCGGAGGAACCTCGGATTTGCTACCATAACGGTCACCGACGGCCAAACGCACCAGTACACGACGACCACCTACAATCAGACCCCGGGTTTTGAGGGCCATATTTCCGAGGTGGATGTTTACACATCTGATAGACGGCTTTTCAACTCTACGACCTACACCTATGACCTGGTGGATCCCAATTCCGGTCAGGAAGCGGTTACAGGGCAAGCCACAGAGTTCGTTCGCGAGAAGCAAAAGACTATCTCCAACTATAACTATGTTGCCGGGTCTATTGTGAACTCCCAAACGACGACGGTGCAGACCTTCGATAACTATGGCAATCCCTCCGTCGTTAATCACGATGATTGACCAGTTATCCAACGGTCACCGTGACGACCAGCTATACGAATGACCCGGCGAACTGGATCCTCGGCCGTATCAACTCCGTGCTGACGACGCAGGGATCGACTCCGCTCAGCTTATTGATTAACATTTGGACCGGCAACTCCATCACGCAAAAGAACGAATGGCTGTCAACGAACGAGCGGCCTTGTCTCCACCCAGATGACCCCCGACGCCTATGGCAACCTGATAACGGTCACCGACAGCTTGGGTCATACTACAACTACCACCTATGACGCTACCTATCACGCATATCCACAAACGGTGACGAACGCACTCCTTCAGAGTGCACAGATGACCTACTGGCCTGACGGTCAAGTTATATACCATTACCGATCCCAATAGCCAAAAGACCACCCGAACGTATGATGTTTTCGGTCGGCTGTACGAAGAAACACGTCCAGATGGGGGGACTACCACATACACCTACCTCAACCAGTTAACGGTCTTTCGGGACGCCTCTCCTCTACAACTCGATTGTGACCAGTGTCGATGGTTCGCGTAGCATTACGAAAAACGAGTTCTTCGATGGCAGTGGCTTTACCTACTCAGTGCAACAGACCCCGAGCGATTGCGCCTCAGGTGTCACGGCGGTCGACACCCAAAAAGACTCCGCGGGCAGACCATATAAAACCTCCCTGCCTTATTGTGTCTGGGATACGCCCCAGTGGACACACGACAACCTACGATATTGCTGGCCGCGTAAGTACCGTGACGAAGCCTGACGGAAAACTATATACCTATACCTATGGGAACTACCTTACCTATGAGACCTACCCTCGGGCTCTGATTACCAGCATAACCGACCCCAATGGCAATACGACCACGAAAGCAGCGGACGCGCGTGGGAATGTTGTTGTCATGGTAGATGCTACTAATAAAGCAACCAACTATGCTTACGATCCCCTGGGACGACTTATCTCCGTCACTCTGCCAAATAACGCTATTACGAGTATTACGTACGATTCTCTGAACCGCAAAACAAGTGTCACCGACCCGAATTTGGGTCTCACGACGTTCAACTATGACGCCGTTGGCAACCTGACGAGCACAACCAATGGCGGCAAGACCGTCAGTTATACCTATGATGCGCTCAACCGCGTCGAGACCAAGCAGGCAGGGAGCCAGGGTGTTAACGAGGGTGTTGTCACCTATACTTACGATGGCAGTAATGCCAATGGGGTCGGGCGGCTTACGATGCTTGTCGATAACAGCGGGACCACACAATACTACTATGACGCGATGGGGCGTGTTTGGGTTTCCGTATAAACACGCCAGCGACAATGGCTGGTATTTACAAACGTTTTCCTATGACCTTGCTGGCCGCCCGACACAGATCACGTACCCGGACAGCTCGAACTCGGTCGCCAGCTATGCGTATACTAATGGGGGTAATCTCTCGACCTTGTCCCTCAACGGGACCGTCGCGGCCACCTGGTCGAACTTCACTGCCAGCGGTTTACCGCAGAATGTAGCGTACCACAACGGCGTTGGTACCACGTATGGCTACGATGCGGTAAACCATCTGACCGCGCTTTCGACGACAAACAGCGCGGGCACTCCTCTCCAGAATCTTAACTATGATTGGTACACGAATACGAACGGAATGAATATTCATTCCATCGCGGACAAACGGCCAAACACGGTGGTCAATGGGGTGAACACCGACGAGACCCAGACGTACACCTACGACTCTCTGTATCGACTAACGCAGGCAACCGGTATGTGGGGAGCCAATGGTACACAAGTCACGAAAGCTTATACCTATGACGCATTCGGCAACGTCCAGACGTTTGGTGGTGTTGTCAATCGAGATTTCTCGTCCCAAACGAGCTACGTAGGCCAACAACTCGTCTCGGGTACCCAACTGAGCGCCTCCTATGACGCCGCAGGCAATATGACCCAAAAGACTCTCGACGGGATCTCCTGGACCTATAATTGGAGTGCGGAGAATCGTCTTACATCGGCATTCAGTAACCAAGGGGCGTTTGCGCTAATGTCGTACGATACCAATGGCCAGCGTGCTCTTAAGTGGTCCCATGTCAGCACTGGTCCGACCGTCATTACGACGTACATAGGCGACCTGTATGAAAAGCGGACATATACTGACGGTACCGCAATGCGACAAACCCTTCACCTATTCGCAAACGGGCAGCGTATTGCGTCGGTGACCCCCCCAGTAGGGACCAAAGCCACGGCGTTCAATACGGCCAACCAGTGGCGCAGCGAAGTGGCAATGGCCTCTTTGTACGATGGCGGGAGTGTTACGGGGTTAGCTAACAAGACGTTTCACCTTCTGAAGGCAGCCGTTCTCCACCCACATGCGGTGCGTTGGTTCATCCTTGCGCTCTTTGGGGCCTTTGCCGCTTGGATCCTGGCGCAACTGGCCAGCTCCCTGAGTTTCAAAGACGGGCGGTTAAGACTCTATGCCGCGCGAATGCGCATTGTGGCCGCGTCCATTCTGCTCGTCTTTTCCTTCACTATCTTCTCGTGCAACGGCACGGGCATCGGTGCGATATCTCGGGACCAGAACTACCTAATCAA
The DNA here is from genome assembly GCA_963754925.1 of uncultured delta proteobacterium. GTDB lineage: Bacteria > Myxococcota > B64-G9 > B64-G9 > B64-G9 > CAVWHX01. The sequence continues at coordinate 169,979 of CAVWHX010000006.1, read as the reverse complement.
CAACACTAACTTGGGACCCGCAGTCGGCACCTATTACTATCACACCAATCACATCAATTCGAGCTCAGTGATCACCGATGCTAAAGGAAACGAAGTAACACGGATGGTTTATCTCCCCTTCGGTGAAATTTCACAGGCCAATTCCACGGAAAATGATACGGTCACCTATAAGTTTACCGGCCAAGAGTTCGACGAAGAATCGGGGCTCTACTATTATGGATCCCGCTATTACGACCCGGCAATCGGAAGATTCTTGAGTGCGGACACGATTATTCCGAATATACGCGATACCCAGGCATTCAATCGTTACTCTTACGTCCGGAACAACCCAATAATATATACGGATCCGAGAGGACATGACCCAGAGCCAGAGGAACCTACAGAAGAATCACCACCAGATAACCCACCCCCACCATCAGATGATATTGATATTGGTATTGGTACTGGCGATGATGTTCTCGGAGGAGCCGACACGGGAAATCCCAGTGACCCGATTGGAAATGGGACAACTCAATCAAGCCCATATGATAGTGTATCAATCCAGACAACCGAGACAAAGACAGACCCCTCTGGACAATCTCTTGATAACATGGCAAATCAAAGCGTAGCTGTGCCTAACGAGGAGACCAAACCTGTTGGTGCAGCACAAGATCCGATGAGTCAGATCGTGCCTGATGGGCCCACCTCCTTGGAAGCTAAAATATTACAAATAGAAGTCTTGAACGCCAGTTACAACGAAGGCACAAGAGTGCATGACCCGATGCTCGATCTTGCTAATTGGTTGATTAATAATCACGTAGATTATATTGCTGGGGGTATAGGACTTCTGGCACTAGGTATAGCAATAGGTTTAGCGGCAGGTCCTGCGATTTATGAGATGCTCGCACCTGCAGCTCCAATAATTGCAGAGAATAGTGCACCGATGCAAGAAAGGGGTGCAGCCACATTAGAGAGTGCTACTACTCAAGGGATCACCGTCATAGGGCACTACCCAGAATATGTGAAGATGGGGGAGGAGTTGGGCGCTAATATCTTCCAAGTACCAATGGATATTTGGAAAACAATGTCACCAGCTGAACAATGGGCAGCGAATCAGCACTTTCTGGACGAAGCCGTAACTCGTGGGGACATTTTTAGGTTGGCAACACCCTTGGAAGAAATGCGACTAGGATCAGGCTTCTATCAGGAGGTCAACTACTTGATGAGTCTGGGCTATACCCCCACCGCAAATGGAACGGCACTGATCAAAGGAGGACCATAATGGCTAGCTATCGAGAACGGATTGAGACAGCAATCAGGCCACTGTTGGCTCGGGGTTTCAAAGTAACTTGGCTTAGCGAAGCGCCGCAGAGTTTCGGCGACTCGGAGGTTGTGGTTGAGGCACCACATATGAAGGTGCGATTCATTAGTGAAAGAGGGAAGTTCTTTGTGGACGTGGCTACGCTGGCACGACCGACCAAATGGTATAGCCTGAGCGAATTGCTCGAGCTTGCCAGGGTAATATCGACCGCTGATCCTTGGCAGACGCCTGAGGAGGCGGTGACGGTGTTGGAGCAACAGGAGGCTGCTATACTTCAATGGCTGAGCAATAATAATTTCTTGAGCAAGTTGAGAGCACGGCGATAACCTGCCCTGCCCTAAAGGTGGCTCTTCTTATGGGGTTTACATGAACGGTTCGCGTGCGGGGGGTACCCAACTATGTACCATCGATAAAGCGACCGGCACCGTCAAGCACAGATTTTCATCGAAGCCTCCAGCTATATAGCCCAACTAGGTACCATCAATGACCATGCCGAACACTCAACATAAATGAGCAACAAAGTCGCCAACTGGGGAAAGAAGCGACGGAACGTCCGAAAATGTGCAAACCGAACGTTAGCAATATGTCGAGTGGAGGAGGATTAGGTTTCGCGCGTCTCTTGCAACAGTTCAAGTGACTGGTTATAGATGTAAGAATATGAAACTCTGCAAACTTATACGGCTCCGTTTCGATTTTTTTTGATGTCTTTCATTGTAGGTACAGGAGGACAGCATGTATTGGTACCTTGAGCCACTTAGGAAGTACGCCGTGTTTAGCGGCCGGGCTCAGCGGAAGGAATACTGGATCTTTCTTCTCTTCAACTTGATCATAGTTATTGTTCTATTACTCGTTGATCATAAGGGTTGGATTGGGAGATTCTTCGGTATAGCACTCTGTGTCCCCAGCTTGGCAGTGGCAGTAAGGAGACTCCATGATACCGGCCGGCGTGGGAGCTGGATCCTCATCTCCCTTGTGCCAATAATCGGGCCGATTGCTCTCTTGGTATTCCTGGCGACGGACAGCCAACCCGGCGAGAATCAGTACGGTCCGAATCCCAAGGGAATAAACGACGGCTTGAAAGAGATGGCATTGCACACCATAGATAAGGCCAAAGGTATTAGAAACGAACCCTGAGCTGTCATTCGCCATCGATAAAGCGACTGCATCAGAGGTGCCATCCATTTCGGGGAAAAGACCAGTCACAGAAAGACAAGGCCTCACCTAAACTTTTTCTACTGTCCGGTTTTCAGACACCTGAATCATTAGCAGGGCAAATTTCCAGCACATTCACCTTCGTTTGTTTCTAACATATTTGCTTTTTAATATAAGTAGTTGGATAAAGATGTCTGTCGCATAGTCCAATCTGGCAAGCGTTTTGCTTAATTACACATGCATGGCACGGCCGCTTCGTCACATGCCCCATGCAGGAACTACGTTCGAGATCACAAGTCGTTGCATCCACGGAAGAATGCTTCTGCGGCCTTCAGAGGAACTCAACGAGATCATTCTCGGCGTTATCGGCAAAGCGCTGACGCTATACCATTTACAGCTTCATGTAGTTACGGTGCCTTCCAACCACATGCATCTCATCCTCACAACACCTGACATCAAAACCATGTCCCGCTTTATGAATTACATCAATTCAAAGATTGCTCGTGAAACCGGGAAGCTTCATAATTGGCGAGAGAAGTTCTGGGGTCGACGGTACCGGGCCATCCCGATTCTTGATGATGAGTCTTTGGTAGTGCGTGTGAAGTACATACTGGCGCATGGTTGTAAAGAGGGCCTCGTTAAAAAGCCTGGTGCTTGGCCGGGAGTGAATTGCGTCAAGACACTACTCGAAGGGAAGAAACTGGAAGGGACCTGGTTCGATCGGACAGCCGAGTACAATGCGAGGAAGGAAGGAAAGACATTCGAACGATATGAGTTTGCCACTAAGTTCGAGGTAGTACTTGCTCCGCTGTCTTGTTGGGATTCACTCAATGATGATGAGCGTCGCAAGCGTTTAAAGAACATCGTGGATGAGATTGAGTGCGAGACCAAAGAGCGGCTGGAAAAAGAAGGAACTGGTGTACTGGGTGTAAAGCAAGTGCTTTCCCAACCTCCTTGGGAGCGACCCTTGAAAATGAAGCACTCCCCGGCGCCGTGGTGCCATGCTGCGGATGGATTGACCCGGAAGCTGTACAAGCTGGTTTATAGAAAATTCGTGGAAGTGTATCAAGCAGCTGCGGAGCGGTTACGTCGTGGAGAACGCAATGTATGTTTTCCTGCTCACTGCTTTCCGCCTCCGTTGGCTTATACCGGTGCGTTTATATAACTGGGCTGGTGACGTGCCCCCGTTCATAGGACCACTCTCTATGAGAGTTGTTCATGGTTAACCATCGTTCCTTTATCCATAGCAACACCAGTTTTCAGAGCGAAGGGAGCCGGAGGCGACCGAAGCTCTGAAAACTGTCGCGCGAACTCCGCCGGTGTCTCCTGTCCCAGCGAGCTGTGTGGCCGCACATGATTGTAATCCATCCGCCATGATTCGATTTTATTACGAGCATCTTGTAGATTTATAAACCAATGTTGATTGAGACATTCATCTCGAAATTTGCCGTTGAAGCTTTCGATCAGGGCATTCTGCACCGGCTTGCCTGGCTCGATAAAATGCAACTGCACCCCATGCCGGTACGCCCAGAGGTCCAGCGCACGACTCGTGAACTCCGGACCGTTATCCGTCACCATCGCTTCGGGATACCTACCCCGTTCAGCGGCAATATCGTCCAAAATCCTGGCCACCCGGCTGCCGGAAATGGACGTGTCTACGGGTAAGGCAAGACTCTCTCGACTGAATTCATCCAGCACGCTCAACACCTTCAACCGTCGCCCATCTGAGAGACAATCAGATAGAAAATCCATCGACCATCGCTCGTTGAGTCCTTCCGGAAGACGCAGCGGCTGCCGCGCGATGCTCCGGTATCTCTTGCGCTGCTTCTTCCTCACGCTCAATCCCTCTTGCCGATACAGCCGATACACCCGCTTGTGATTCACCACATACCCTTCCCGCCGCAATAACACCTGCAACCGTCGATATCCGAAGCGTACCCGCTGCGCCGCAAGCTCTAAAAGACGCTCCCGCAACTGCGGATACAGTTGGCCTACCGAACGGTACCGAAAGCTCGATCGCCCGATCCTCATCAGCCCGCAGGCGCGTCGTTCGCTCACCCCAAATTCCTCGCGGGCATGCACAACGGCCTGCTTTCGCGCTGCGGGCTTCACCATTTTCTTGAGTTGATATCCCTCAAGATCTGGTTGTCGAGAGTGAGATCGGCCACGGCACGCTTCAGCCTTCGGTTTTCTTCCTCAAGCTGCTTCAGCCGCCGCGCCTCGCTGACGTCCATCCCGCCGTACTTGGATTTCCAACGGTAGTACGTTTGTTCGCAGAAGCCATGTGTGCGACAGAGATCAGACAGCTTCACCCCCGCTTCGGCTTCTTTCAATATCCCGATGATCTTATCCTCAGAAAACCGTTTCCCTTTCATTGAGCAAGCTCCTTTCCGGCATTCTAGCCGAAGGAACTCTCATTGAAAATGGTCCAGTTTTCGGGGGGCACGTCACTGGTTCTACGCACATAAGTTGTGACAATCGATAGTTGGTAGCAGTAAGAAAAAACTGCTGGATCTCGTTTCAATCCTACATAAAAGATCGATTTGAAGGCCGTTGGGCTCATTTGCTATATAGGAACTACAACGTAATCTAAATTTCGTCATTGGAAAATATTAATGCGGAGATTCTTGGGGAAAAGGGATCAGCTATAAGCAATTGAGAATCTGAGAATCGGATGGTACATAGTCCGGCTCAATTTACCACATAACTTCCCAGCATTATTGAGGTAGTTTTCAGGTAGCTTTCAGGTAGTCGCCTTCCTCTATAGTTTTTCAAAACCAAGAATAGAGCAAGCACTAGGAGCTGATTTCTACTTTTTTAGGCGAGGAACGCAATGAACCACGTTTAATTTATACGAAGTAGGTCAAAAACGAAAAGCGATTCCTGGTTATTAAATGTGGATGAAACAAACAATTTCATTTGAATATGGAAATGGTTACGTTACTCAGCTCCATTGGGGAAGGAAAGAACGCTATGCCCTCGGCAGCTGATATCAAGAGGGGGGATCGAGCATCCGCGGGAGAACGTTGTCCGGTCCCTGCGCCTTGTCTCACCATAGTAACAAAAGAACATAGACCGCGTTTATGTTTCCTATCCTTATGAAGGCGGTTTTTATGATCGGAGGCCGACAATGGGTCGTCTTATTAGGATATTGATAGGTGTGGTTCTCATCGTTTTTCTTTGTGCATCTCCTGGAGCTGCTCAGACGACCAATCGAGTCGACTTTACGTATGACCAAATGGGCAACCTCACCGGAATACTGGATGCGACGACTGTTCCGCAGGCGCCATCAAACCTCCAAGCCTATGCTGGCTCAACTGCTGTGCTCATCTTTTGGACCGATAATTCGAATAATGAAACGAGTTTCCTTATCGAACGGAAGACCGGCGCAGGAGGCACATACACACCAATCGGCCAAGTTGCCGCGAACGTCATATACTATGTTGACTCGGGCCTGACGCCGAGTACGACGTACTACTACCGAGTAACGGCAACTGGGGGCGCAGGAAATTCCCCCTCTTCGAATGAGGCATATGCCACCACTCCGGCACCACCACCAGCGGCGCCATCAAACCTCCAAGCCTATGCTAACTCAACTGCTGTACTCATCTTTTGGACCGATAATTCGAATAATGAAACGGGTTTCCTTATCGAACGAAAGACCGGCGTAGGAGGCACATACACACAAATCGGCCAAGTTGCGGCGAACGTCATATTCTATGTTGACTCGGGCGTGACGCCGAATACCGCATACTATTATCGAGTGCGGGCAGTTGGGTCAACTGGTACTTCTGTATATTCGAATGAAGTGAGCGTTACCACTTTCGGACCTTCGCCAGCGGCGCCAACAAACCTCGCTGCTTGGGCTGGTACAAATATTGTCTTAATAGAGTGGACCGATAATTCGAATAATGAAACGGGATTCGTCATCGAACGAAAGATCGGTGTAGGAGGTACATACACACCAATCGGCCAAGTTGCCGCGAACGTCATATTCTATGTTGACTCGGGCCTTTCGCCGAGTACGACGTACTACTACCGAGTACGAGCAATTGCAGGGGTGGAGTATTCTCCCTATTCGAATGAGACATATGCCACCACCCCGGCACCACCACCAGCGGCGCCATCAAACCTCCAAGCCTATGCTAACTCAACTGCTGTACTCATCTTTTGGACCGATAATTCAAACAATGAGACAGGATTTCTCATCGAACGGAAGACCTTCGAAGCAGGCACATACACACAAATCGGCCAAGTTGCGGCGAACGTTATATACTATGTTGATTCGGGCCTTTCGCCGAGTACGACGTACTACTACCGAGTAAGGGCAAGTGGGTCGGCGGGGAATTCTCCATATTCGAATGAGGCAAATGCCACCACCGTGGCACCACCGCCAGCAGCCCCGAGCAACCTCACGGCAACCGCAGTGTACGCAAGCCAAGTCAATCTTTCCTGGACGAATAATTCGAGTAACGAAGTTGGTTTTACGATCCAGCGGAAGACTGGGATATCAGGAAGTTACGCTCCAATTGTTCAGGTCGATGCAAACTCAATAATGTACACGGACACGGGGATAACCGCAAGTACCACCTACTACTATCGTGTAATGGCTAATGGTCCTGGTGGTAACTCGGCTCCCTCTAATGAAGCCATTGCAACTACGTCGTCGTCGGTTGATCCAAGTGCGCCATCTGGGTTGACGGTAACTGCGGACGGGATGAATCTTAAGCTAACGTGGACAGACAACTCGGCGAACAGCACGGTATTTTTCAGTGTGGAGCGTAAGCCAGGTGCAATGGGGGTGTACGCGGAGATCGTGGAGGTGGTCGACACGGTGTACAGTGACGCGACGGTGCAACCTGGGGTGACGTACTACTATCGGGTGCGTGCGAGCCTCACCGGTGGTGGGTACACGGGGTACTCGAACGAAGCGAGTGGGGCTCAGTCGACTACTGTGGCGCCTTCGGGGCTGACGGCGACGGCGGATGGGATGGATCTGATGCTGACATGGACAGACAACACGACGAACGAGTACGGCTTTCAGCTGGAACGCCAGGTCGGAGCAACGGGGCCGTACGTGGTGTTCTGGACGGGTGTGGGGTCTACCTGTGAGGACGCCACGATTCAATTTGGGGTAATGTATTCCTATCGGGTGCGTGCGTATACGCAAAGTGGAGGATATACGGGGTACTCAAATATAGTGAGCGTGGCTCAGTCGACAACTGTGGCGCCTTCGGGGCTGACGGTAACGTCGGATGGGGTAAATCTGATACTGACATGGACAGACAACACGACGAACGAGGAGGATTTCGAAGTGGATCGTAAGGTAGGAGCGACGGGGCCATATGCGGAGATCGGGTCGGCGTTTAACAATAACTCCACCACGCCGAGTCAGGCTTCATACACGGACTCTACAGCGAGCTCTGGGGTGACGTACTACTATCAGGTGCGTGCGTACAATTCGGCCGGTGGATACACGGGGTACTCGAACGAAGCGAGTGGGATTAGATGACAAAAATCGCGAGATGTTGCGCTTTGTGCCTGTTTCTGCCCTGCAGTGAAATGTGATTGGAGGAATCATGTTATTACATAACGGCTCAACGAACCTGGTAAAAAAAGCTGACAATCCGACTGATGTCACCGAATCGAACAGGGCTGTGAGTAGGCGGTTGGATCGACCATGTCGTCTTGTCGGTAGCCTAAAACATCTTATATCGAGCGATGTTACCCTTATGCCTCTAAGATTGGCTTTGATCGTTATTGTAATGTTCTCGTTCGTCGAACGTGTCAAAGCCCAAGCCGTGGGCGACGTCTTCGACCAGTTTTTTCGATACACTTCGAAAGAACAGAAGCCTTTTTTCCAGGACGCGCCGGGGGAAAGCGTAGATCCATTCACGGGTATCCTGCGTATCGTTCATGAGGATCTGGTCCTGCCCGGTAAAGCCGGGTTGGATCTCCGGATTGTGCGAACGTACAATAGTAAGATCTGGGGCCGGGACGACCTCTTGAACTTGGAACCATTTTTGGCAGAGAAAGAGCACTCGGTCCTGGGGTATGGGTGGATTTTCCACATGGGTCGGCTCAAAAACCCGCACGGCAGCGGTCTTGCGGGAACCTGTTATGGCGATTTCCCCATCTTCGAAGAGCCTGATGGCACAGCGCATGTTTTCTATCCAACATACTGTAATGGTATCTTTGTCTCCAAAGATTATTGGAAGCTGGATCCGAAGTGCAAAGAGTTGGGTGGAACTGGCACCTGTGTTTGGTCCGACACCGGAGTGCGCTACGAGTTTTCAAACACGGCCGCTAACCAATACGTTTACAATATAAGTACCCCGATATGGCCGGTGAGCGCCATCGTTGACGCCTTCGGGAACAGAATCTCGATAAACTATGTACAAGATAACACTGGAGCAATAAGCAGCATAATCGACAGTTACGATCGAGAAATAGGTTTTACCTATGATACGATCACGCAAGCGGAGGGGAAGCGGCTCAGGTCGATACACGTCAACGGGAAGACCTACTCATTTGGATATACAAGCTATACGGTGCCCCTCACTGGCAGCAGCAGGCGTTTCCTCACTTCTGTCACACCACCGGTAGGTCCCGGCTACAGTTACTCGTACGGCATAAACAACTCGGTGGCTCAGAACCAATACGCGCTCAGCACGATTACGTATCCCAATGGTGGGATCGTCACCTATGGGTATGGGAGCGTGAACTTCTTCACCGGCCGCGATACGGTACCCTTCTCGGTGGTTACGAGTCGAACCGTGAGTGGTCGTAATGTGACGGCTGGGAGCTGGAGTTTTTCGTACAACTCGCCGGCCCCCCCAAACACGGGGATGCACGTTACGACTATCGGACGCCCCGACGGGATGCAGGATACGTATAGCATCTACGGATTCGGGTACGTAGTCGGCCAACATATGACCGGGTACACCTGGATGGTGGGGCTCACCCAGGAGATCTCCCGCGCCAATGGAGCCGATGTGGAAACGTTCACTTGGGGTACATCGTATAGCCCGATCTCGACTGCCATCTATTCTGCGCCGGTTTACTCTGGTAACTGCGGCACTTATTTCATCTGGGACACGGCGGTTTTCCCGGCGGTGTTGGCGCAACGGGTGCTAGTCCGCGATGGCGCTACTTACGTTACCTTCAATTCTTTCTTCGACAATTACGGTCAGCCTGAACAGGTGAGCGAAAGCGGTCAGTACTCCCGATCTACGGATTGGTCGTACTTCTACGATCTGAACAACAACATTGTTCGCGGCCGTCCGACATATCAGCACGTTTGTGTGCAAGGCGAGTGCTTCGTCAACGGCTGGAGTTACAATGGACCCAACGATGCCAAAGATAGCGAGACACATGCGGGGATCACGACCACGTTCGGCTACGACCTGTACGGTAATCTTGCGAAGGTGACCAATGCGCTCAATCAAAGTTTGATGCTTGATGGCTACGTGACAGGAAACGGCACGCCAACGAGCCTTTACTTCGACGGTGCTTTTGGTATTTCGCGCAGCACATCCTGGGAAGGATGGATACTCTCAGAGACGAACGGCCGTGGCTACACCACCCACTATACTCTCGACGACATAGGCAGAATCAGTGTACTGGCTCCGCCAGGCACAAGCCAATCCACCTCTTATACCTACGCTACCGACGGCTCCGCGGTGTACTTTAACACGGGGCGGCTATACGAAAACGAGCAACCTGGATGGGTTTGGCCGGGTTATCTCTACCAGCGACTCGGAGGGCATTTTAACCAGCATGCACTACGATAACATGGGCCGCAATTGGTTCAAGTCGTATCCCTACGACGGCACAATCGTAGAGGTTGGCGAGAAGCTGGACTTTGACGGGCTTGGGCGCGTCATACAACAAACCAAGGCCTACCGGCCGGGAGCCGGAACCTGTGATGTGCCTGGAGCGTGTGCTATCACGCATTCCTTCTCGCAGAACTGCATCACGAGCACTATTCAGCGCGCCTCGGGCGACACCTGCACGACGATCCGCTGCAATATGTCCTGCGGCAATCCCGAGGAGCAGCGGCTTTTGCACCTCACCGACGCCAATGGCAATATCTGGCAGTATCTCTATAGCGCTTATGGGAATGTTAATACCGTCAACGCGCCGCTCTCGATGGGCAATCGCAGTTATGCATACGACTACATAACTCAATTCTTAACGAGCGAGACAACGAGCGAGAGCGGCTCTACGACCTACGGACGAAACGCTATCGGGCAGATGACCAGTAAGACAGACGCGCGAGGCGTCCAGGCGACGTACGGCTACAACGACCCATTGAGCCGACTGCGGACCATCACCTATCAGAGTGGGTCGCCCGACGATGTATCCAAAAACTACGATAACGCTAACAACGTAGCGACAATCGCCAGCACCAACGGCGGCGCGTTCGTCTATGGGTACGACGAGATCAATCGAATGACTTCGCAGACATGGACGTATGCCGGGAAGGTGTACACGACAACCTACCACTACAATGCGGCCGGCTGTCTTGACTCGATGACCTATCCCACCGGGACGACGATCACGATGACCTGCGATACCGACAACCGGGTAAAGACGATATCGATCGGGGGCTCATCTATCGTAAACAACATTTCTTACCATCCATCCGGTCAGGTAAAGGGGATGACGTACGGCAACGGCAAGGCAACGACGCTCACCTATGACGATCGGGCGCGAGGGAAAAGCGTGACGTCAACCGGAGTCGTCGATTTGGCGTACGGCTACGACGGCGCCGACAACGTCCTTTCGTTCAACAACGCGGCGGTGCCAAATTCAAGCCGAACAATGACCTATGACAAACTCGACCGAATTGAGACCTCGATAGCGTCGTCTCTGTGGGGAAGCGCTGTTTACGATTACGACGATTTGGGCAATCGAATTATGAAATCGGTGGGCACGTATACCACGACCTACACTTATGACCCACAAACTAATCGGTTGGCTTATGCGACGGGCGGTCCCGCACCGTTTAAAACCATGACCTTCACCTGGGATCTCGCCGGCCGGCTTGCCACCTCATCAGATGGCGTTAGTTACCTATACGATGGGCTTGGGCGACGCGTTCTGAAGGCCGAGCCTTCGCAGACCACACTCTACCACTACGACGCGAGCGGCCGGATCATCTCCGAGACCTCGCCGACCGGTGCGAAGTTGCGCGACTATATCTACTTGGGCAACAAGCTGGTTGCGGTTGACGGTTGCATAACCGTGTCACCGCCCGCTGCTTGCACCGAGCGGCAGTGGTACCACACCGACGTTGCCGGGAGCGTGTTGGCGCGCAGTGATAGTTCCGGCAATGTCGTTCGGTTTGACTACCAACCCTGGGGCGAGCCTTGGACCGCGCCCACGGCGGCGGCCGGAGACCGACAGTACAACGGCCGGATTTTCGACCCGGGCACGGGTTTCCACGATTACGGCGCGCGGATGTACCTGCCGGAGATTGGGAGGTTCATCAGTGTCGATTCGGCGGGGTCGGACACGGTAAACCCGACGACATTCAATAGGTATGCGTATGTACTTAACAATCCGTACAAATATAACGATCCAAACGGGCGCATAGCTACATGGGCCACAGGACTTATTGGACTAGCGGTTGGTGCCGCTTATGGCGCCATCACTTCTGCTATCAGCGATGAAGGGTTTAATTGGAATGCTGTTGGTTATTGGGGTGGTTTCGGTGCAGTGGCTGGTCTGACACTTGGATTAGGGGCAGAAGCTTATCTTGCTGGCACGGCAACGGTGAGCGTAGCGGAGCTAACTGCTGGTACGGGTACAGCTATTGGGATTGCGACAAGGGGGGGAGCTCGTTTTGTTGGTGACGCAGCAGGCGAAATCAACATTTTTCTCAACAAGGGAACAATAGAGGTTAGCGAACACGCTGCGATGCGGATTACTCAAAGAGGTGTTTCATTGGATGCTGTTGAAAATGTGATAACCAACCAAGAACCTTTCCAATACTTCCATGAAGGTATATGGAAAACAGGTTATTATGATGCGGCATCAGAGATTTTTGTAGGTATAGTCGATAATATTGTGACAACTGTAATAGAAGGTGCTAGCCAAAATTACATCAATAATCTTCAATCGGTCGAGCCATGAAAATTTCATATGATCCAAGCATTGATGCTGCTTACATCTATCTTGTGGAAGATATTGGTATCGCAGGAGTAGCCAAAACATATTTATGTGATCCGATCGGAGTTGGTGGCGAGATAAATCTTGATTTCAATGCTGAAGGGCATTTGATTGGTATAGAAGTCATGAACGCCAGCAAGAAACTGCCAGCCTCACTTATAAGTTCTTTAGACAGAGAATAGCTGTTTAAAAGGGGAAACAGGTGTCGGACCCTGACACGCGACTCCCCAGCAACGGTGCCATCCTCTTCGGATCTTTTGACTGCTTGATCTACTACTCGCCGGCGTGCTGGATGATGAAGGGTTCCAGGATGGCGGTGATCTTCATCTGCTGGCTGCGGGGCAGGCGTGGGTAATACGGGACGTTGCTCCGATATTAACATTATTCTTTCCACAGACTCCACTTTTCATGTAACTTACCTTCATGCCGAGAGGTCCTAGACTCGATACTTTTGGAAGGATACTCGGGGACGTTGCTCCGATATTAACATTATTCTTTCCACAGACTCCACTTTCCATGTAACTTACCTTCATGCCGAGAGGTCACCTACTCGATACTGTTGGTGTGCCCCACCACTTCTGCTACTGCCAAAGGAATACCGCTAATCCACCAGTAGGATGAGGACGCGTATGCACCGTGCGAAAAACGTAACATCGTTTTGCGGGCTGTCGCTTGCGTTCGCTATCGCAGGCACCGGCGTTTTCGATCTATACGATGGGCTTGGGCGGCGCGTTCAGAAGACTGAACCTTCGCAGACCACGCTCTATCACTACGACGCGAGCGGCCGGATCATCTCCGAGACCTCGCCGACCGGTGCGAAGTTGCGCGACTATATCTACTTGGGCAACAAGCTGGTTGCGGTTGACGGTTGCATAACCGTGTCACCGCCCGCTGCTTGCACCGAGCGGCAGTGGTACCACACCGACGTTGCCGGGAGCGTGTTGGCGCGCAGTGATAGTTCCGGCAATGTCGTTCGGTTTGACTACCAACCCTGGGGCGAGCCGTGGACCGCGCCCACGGCGGCGGCCGGAGACCGACAGTACAACGGCCGGATTTTCGACCCGGGCACGGGTTTCCACGATTATGGCGCGCGGATGTACTTGCCGGAGATTGGGAGGTTCATCAGCGTTGATTCCGCTGGGGCGAATCTTTCGGAGCCGACGACCTTCAATCGGTATGCTTACGTTCTCAATAACCCGTACAAGTATGCCGATCCGAATGGCCGTGTAGCATTCCTGGCAGTCACGGGATTGATCGGAGCTGCGGCCGGGGCAATTTATGGGGCCATTTCTTCGGCCAATAGCGAGGAAGGCTTTAACTGGGGAGCCGTTGGCAAGTGGGGTACTATCGGCGCGGTGGCGGGATTGACCCTTGGGGCTGGGACAAGCCTCCTAGTCACAGGAGGAGCTACTGTAACGGCAAGTGTAGCGGAGGTAAGTACAGCAGGGATGGCGCTGCTGGGGATCGGTGGCGAAGGTGCGAGAAGAACGGTGGAAAGGGGGGGACCCGTCACCAGCGAGGGGCTCGCTACCATCGAATCACATCTAGGACGGCTAGGGGCACTCGAGGACCCCGCCAATACTGCGATGCTCGAACGCTTAAAGGCGGGGCAAACCTCAATCCAAGATCTGAATTTCTACGAGCATGAACTTATGGAGGCAGCTCAGATGATCGGCAGCGACTACGGGTACGATGCCGCGCGCGCCGCGCACCTCGAGACGTTACAGTGGCAAGGCATACCGTTCGAACCTGGATACGAGTCTCTGCTTTATCACCCTGATGTAATCAGCCAATTCTCAGAAAATTTCAACCCAGAGGCATGGCCAAAATGAACATAGACCTGTGGTTTAAAGATCTGCTTGAACGTCAATCGGCAAAGCTTCCTCAACGACTCCGTGTCGAAGGACTGAGAGAAGCTCATCTCGGACCCCGCTGCGAATATGGACGGATTGTTGTCGAGGCGGAGCCTGCGGAAACATTCGTGCTTGAATGCTCCCCGGAACTGCTGGCGAAAGGTAATGAGGAATACGTGCGTGCAGCAGTAATGGGCGTATTGGATGTTGTGCTGACTGCAGGTCCGTATCCGTTAAAGGATTTCATTCTCAGAATAGTGGAAGTTCATCCACATCCAATAGACTCAAGTAGCATCGCATTTCGAAGAGCTGGCCGCGACGCTGGTAGACGGTTGCTCGAGGAGGCTCATCTGGCGATGAAATGAACTTTCCGGGGACATGTCGATGACTCTTCAAGAAGCAAAAACAGCTGACAAAGAAAGAAAAGTTTTCCGAGCGGCTCAATTGTATGAAAAGGTTCTTGAAGAAAAAAAGCCCCAATCGAGGTGCCAGCCTCCTAGGGAGGGGGCATGGACAGGGACGAAATACTTGCCGGCGTGCGAAGGGTGCTACTCGCGGATTGGGATCCATGTGGGGTCGGTGACAACCCGAAGCTGGCGGATGAGTATGACCACTACGCTCTCGACATAGCGGATGTACTCCTGGCGTCCCCGTCCGAGGCTTCTGTGACCGCCGCCTTGGAGAACGCCGAGGGCGAGCTTGGCGTGACTCTGCCTGAAGAGCAGCGCCTCCGAACAGTGCATTCTCTTCTAAAGTTGGTTAGTTTAACTGAGTAACTGAGTAATTGGGGACGTTGTTTATTAATGGCGGTCATAGTTAATCGGGCACCACGGACGACGGATGATGTTTGGAAGGTGGCGCGCTGGGCGTTTGTGTGGCTCCTCCGCCAAGCGATAGAGGAGTGCGGCGATAACCCAAGTGCACGGCTGCTGTTCGAAAGGGCGATTGCTCTTGACGGGTTACATCTTCATCTGGAGGCACCGGACGACGCGCAAACTGCGCGACAAATCTTGCTTAGAGTCGCTTCGCGCGCTGCCTTAGGTGAGTTGCCGCCTGTCGAAGTCGAGGGTCGGTTGCTTGATGATAACAGTCAACGGCAGTTTCGAGCTGCTGCCATCGCGCTAGTCCAACTACTGAGCGCCCCTAAATGATTGTAGATGCAGGGCGTGTGATAGGAATCGATCGGGCCCCAATCGAGGTGTCCAATCGAGGTGCCATCCTCATGAATCCCCACAAAAGCTGAACCTATCCAGTTTGGGTCGAGGGGCGCGAAGTTGGGTAGCGCCGAAGCACAACATCAAACGGATCGATCGTTTGTTGGGCAACACCAAACTGTATCGAGAACAGCATCATTTTTTCAGGGCCATCACACGAGAGCTATTGGGTAGAGAGAGTCGTCCCCTGATTCTTATTGACTGGACCAAGATCGAGTGCGGTAAATTTAGCGCGATTACTGCTGCGGTTCCCTTGGAAGGACGGGCGTTGCCTATCTATTGGGAGGTTCACGAGGATTCGAAGTGGGGCAGCCGAGAAGTGCATCAACATTTTTTGCTTCAATTGTCGGAGCTGTTGCCACAAGGTTGTAAGCCGATCCTGGTGACCGATGCAGGTTTTCAGAATCCCTGGTTTGAGATGGTGGCTCACAGGGGATGGGACTGGGTGGGCAGAGTGGGCCATGCAAGAATTCTTACAGCAACACAATCAAGCTGGATGAAACTTTCGGATTGTTTCCGGATGGCTTCAAATTATGTGCAAGACCTTGGTGTTTGTGAAGTGGCCAAGAAGAATCAGATGCAACACCGGGTTATTTTAGGTAAGAAGTTTCGTCGTAATCCTAACCGTTCCAAGGCACCCCGACATCGCAGTGATCGAGGGCGTGGAGCACAGAGAGCAAAACGGCGTTCGATGGAACCGTGGATTTTGGTCACTTCGTTGTCAGACAAACCAGCATTAGCGATCCATGGAATGTATGCGCGCCGGATGAGCATCGAAGAATGTTATCGCGATACCAAGAATCATCGTTTTGGGTGGTCATTCGAGGATGCCAAATCGAGTTTTGCAAAGAGATATGAGGTACTGTTATTGGTGGCTACACTGGCTATGCTGATATTATTTCTGATTGGTCTCGTCATGGAGAAGCATCAAAAGCAGTTTATGTTCCAGGCCAACACGGTGCGCAATCAACGGGTCCTCTCACTGTTTTTTCTAGGAAAGCAGATGATTCATCGCCCTGATTGGAAGGATGTAAAGCTAAAACAACTTCGACAAGCTCTCGAACAAATCCATATTGCAATAAGTTATCAACATGCCTAAATATATAATAAAAACGAGGGGATCACTCAGGGTGCCAGCCTTTTCGGGGAAAAGACCAGTCACAGAAAGACAAGACCTCACCCAAATTTTTTCTAACTGTCCGATTTTCAGACACCTGAATCATTGGCAGGGCAAATTTCCAGCACATTCATATTCGTTTGTTTCTAACATAATTTGCTTTTTCATATAAGTAGTTGGATAAAGATGTCTGTCGCATAATCCAATCTGGCAGGTATTTAGAGACTGTTAGCGAATGATGTGAGCTTACAGTCTCTTATCCTGTGGGTTTGCTTCATTACGCACGCATGGGTTGGCCGCTTCGTCACATGCCCCATGCGAGCACTACGTTCGAGATCACTTGTCGCTGCATCCAGGGAAGAATGCTTCTGCGGCCTTCAGAGGAACTTAACGAAATCATTCTCGGCGTTATCGGCAAAGCGCTGACGCTATACCATCTACAGCTTCATATAGTTACGGTGCCTTCCAACCACATGCATCTCATCCTCACGACACCTGACATCAAGACCATGTCCCGCTATATGAACTACGTAAATTCCAAAAAATAGGGGCTGGTTGAGGGCGAGTAATGCAAAAAGAACTGAATGCATAAAAACTGTTTGCCTTTTTACTGTGGTTGGTAGTATCTTTAATACTATTATTGGAGGTAGTACCAATGACTAAAATACCGAGTATTGTTCCGATTACCGATCTTCGCCAGGAGGCGACCGCTCTGGTGAGGCGTGTCACCAGTTCTCGACAACCCGTTTTCATCACGCAACGGGGTCGGGCGGCGGCTGTTATGGTAAGCGTGGAAGCCTACGAGCACACGCAGCATGAGTTGGAACTGCTGAGATTGCTCGCACGCGGAGAACAGGAAATTGAAGCCGGCAAGGGCTATGACCTCGATGTGGTGCTGGCTGAAGCCGATTCCATTCTTGAAGAGATGCAGCGGTGAAAATACTCTTTACCCCTGCGGGCCGCACCCAGTTCCTCGCCGCCGTCGCTTATATCTCTCGAGATAATGCCCTTGCGGCGGTTGCTTTTCGTAACAAGGCTGAAAAGACACTATCAAGGCTCAGAAAGTTTCCTACGTCCGGCAGAACACTGCCGGAATTTCCCGAGCTTCCTTTTCGCGAGGTAATCGTAGCTCCCTATCGCTTTTTTTATCGAATCAAAAGGGAAACAATCTGGATAGTAGCGGTCTGGCATGGCGCCCGGCTTCCGGAAAAACCACGCGAAATTGAAGTCTCTTGATTACGGAGGGCGGGAAACGGGGCGACTCAATTCCCAATCGAGGTGCCCTCTCAGTTCTCGATGACCAATCTTTGGTGGCGCGTATGAAGTACATACTCGCTTTTTCAGCATAGTATGTCGAAAAAATGTCGACATACTATGCTCAATATGTTTCTTTCTAAATCATAATTATACTGACGGATTTATTTTTGTATGCTTGAAGGTGAGAATCGGTCGTATAGATATCGACTGCTCCCAAGGAAACCAGAGAAGCAACGATAATCGAATTTACGGTGGGTATTCCTGTTCCGTGAGAAAGTGAAGCTGCTTGAATCATAAGGTCCATAGTATCCAGCCAAACGATACGGCATAATGCTTCGATCGCTTCGATTAATTTTTGTGCCGCTTCTTTTTTTATCCGACCCTGCAATGAAAGACGTTTTAATTCGAAGAAGGTTAAGGCAGACACAACCGCTTGGCGATCACCATCCATTATGCCTTTCCACACCGATACAGACTCACCATGGCCCTCAAGGAGACGGAGAAAATATCCCGTATCAAGCCCTGTGATCATCGTCTTCCCTTTCGGAATCTAAATGTTCGTACGTTTCTTTTCTAACACCGGCTTTCCCGATCATGTCCAAAACCTGTTGTCCGAGTTTGTGACGTTTAATCTCGTTAACATAGAAATCTACTGCTTCTGCAACAAAACGTGATACCGATACACCCCTGTTTTTCGCCATTGATTTTAAGTTTCTTTCGACTTCTTCGTTCATATTGACGGTTACTCTGCTCATTTTGTAACTCCTTTAAAAGTTATGCGCTTATTGTATGCGCATACTTAATTTTTTGTCAATATTAAAAATCATTTTAAAGGACATCCCCCATTGCAAGGCGTTCCCCTCGCCGATTCTCCTTTGTACTTTTATCGGCGATACAACACGGACAGTTATTCCTCAACCTTTAATAGTTCCACAGATGATGTCACGCTCAATGAAATGGTTTGTTTTGACTTTGCGCTCAGCCTAGGCTATTGGATTCAGGCGTTTTCTGCAAAAAAGCAGTGAGCGTTACAAATAATTAGGAGCATCGCTGGCATGACTGAATTAGTAGCGCGTCAAAGCAACCTGAAAAGCTGGATGGCGGCCATGCGGCTGCCCTTTACCACCGTGGCGGTGGTTCCGTTTGGGGTCGGCATATACGTAGCGTATAAACAGGGACACCTGGTTTCAATCAACGCCGCAATCCTTGGCCTGGTGGCTGTCTTTTTGATCGTCGTTGGATGCTATTTGCTGGGTGAGGTATTCGACCAAAAAGAAGATGTCTTAACGCTCAAGTACGGTCGCTCGAAGTTTGCCGGCGGCACTCTGATGGTGGCTCAAGGCGCTTTATCCGTTAAAGCGGTTGAGTGGGCCGCGGGTGTTAGCTTTGCTATCGCGGCGTTGTTGGGAGTCGCGATCTCGTTTATTCATCAAAGCCTGCTTTTGTTTGGATTGGGGGTGTTGGGCGCCTTGGCAGCGGCGTTTTATTCATTGCCGCCGGTGAGACTCGTAAAACGCGGGGTCGGCGAGCTGTTAATTGGCTTTTGCTACGGGTGGCTTACCGTGGTGACCGGCTATGCTTGCGCATCCGGTACACTGCCGGAGTACTCGTATCTTTTTTGTCTTCCGGTAGCATTTACCGTCTTCAATATTATTTTGATAAACGAATTTCAAGATTACGAAGCCGATCGCGATACCGGCAAGCGCAACTTGCTTTACCGGGTCGGAAAACCTGTCGGCGCAGTTATATACTCGATTGTGTCTTTTCTTACCGCCGTATCGGTTGTGGGAATTTGGAACTTTTTCCGCCAGGGATCTTTGCCGTACTTGGCGATTTCGGCGCCGGCTTTGGTATTGGCGCTAGCCTTGGTCGCGCAGGTGTTGTTTCTCAAGAATTGGCGCGATCGTAAAACATTAGAACCGATTTGCGGACAAACTATTATTTTAAATCATCTCTGTTCACTTACCATCGGGATTTTAGTCGTATGGCGGTAGCTCCGTATCTTTCGGTTAATAACCTCGTTCGCCAATTTCGGGCGGCGCTTTTATTCAAACGAACCACCGATTGGAAACTCTTCTATAATTGGGTGGCGACCAGCGCTTTTAGATCGATTCCGGTCGCGGCCGGCGCCGTCGGCATGGGCTGCATCGGCTACGGCTACCACGGAGTGTGGGAAGTCACCGAAGCCTGCAATCTGCGCTGTCGGCATTGCCACGCCACCTCGGACGAAGGCGGACCCAACGAGCTGACCACCCGTGAAGGCTTTGCCTTCATCGATCAGCTCGCACGGCTACCACGCTTTCAAATGCTGGCGTATTCGGGCGGGGAGCCTATGGTGCGGCCCGATATAGAGGATCTGCTGGCACACAGCAAAAAGCGCGGCCTCGTCAATGTCATCGCCACGAACGGCACACTGATCGATCTCAACCGCGCGAGAGAGCTTAAACGCCTCGGCGTCAAGGGCATCGCCGTAAGCTTTGATTCAACCGACCCGGCCATCCACAACCACATTCGTCAGAGTCCCACGGCCTTCGAGCGGGCGTTACGGGGAATCGAGGCCTGCAAGCGGGCCGGTATGATCCTGCAGATCAACTACACCGCGATGCAAGAAAACATAGCCACCCTCGACGAGGTGGTTCGTTTCTGCCACGAGATCCGCGCCGACATCATGCTGTGTTACCAGCTGGTCCCGATGGGCCGGGGCATGTCGATCTCCCCATCGGCGCTCTCCCCTGCCGACAATCAGCGGCTGGTCCAAAAGTTGAGAGCGCTGCAGCAACACGCCGTCACTATCGTGGAGCCGGTCGCGGCCCCCCAGTACTGGGCGCATCTGCTCAACCGCGATAACCTCGAACCAAAGCCGTTGGCCAAGGCAAACCATTTTCATGGGTGCGCCGCCGGTTGGGGTCTCATCTATCTCAAGCCCGATGGAGAAGTTTGGTCGTGTCCCTTTATTCCCATAAGCGGCGGCAACGTCCGCAGCCGCCCGCTGTTTGATATCTGGACTCAAAGCCGGATCTTTAAGGATCTCTCCGACCGAGATCTGCTCAAGGGCGCCTGCGGCCAATGCGACAACAGGAACATATGCGGCGGTTGCCGCGGTAAGGCTTTTGCCGCAACCGGGGATGCCCTGGCCGAGGATCCAACCTGCTATCTGCACCATCAGGATATACCGAATTACCTCGGGTGGCAGCGGGCGACTTCACCGAAGAACCAACAGCGCTTATAACACAAACATCACTCTTCACGAACCATGATGAGCAACATTTTGAATCTAGTAGTGGCATTGACCGCGTGGGGGATTTTTGCCGGCATGAGCACCGATTGGCCGGCTTGAGCAGGAATGTTCTTTTTACC
This sequence comes from uncultured delta proteobacterium, assembly GCA_963754925.1. Classification (GTDB taxonomy): domain Bacteria; phylum Myxococcota; class B64-G9; order B64-G9; family B64-G9; genus CAVWHX01. Next base: position 148,553 of record CAVWHX010000006.1, on the reverse strand, counting down.
GATGGTCAGCCCAGCCTCTCCGTCAAGAATGGTAACCAGTGCATCAAACGGCGCGGTGTGCTCTGAAAGCCGTTGCCCCGCATCGAACGCAAACAGGGTAACCGTACCGCTTTCCTTATCGACCAGCGTTCGACTCACGATCGCCCCCGGCTGGTAGGCCACCAGATCCTTTAATGCTACTGCTTTGGCAGGCGTCATCTGGCCTGATTTTTCTTCGTGCTGGTGTTTATCCTTCATACTATCCCTCCCTACTTGGGAACAAACAATCTTCAATTCCTGTTTATCGTACCGATGAAGTAAATTCAATATTGTCTTTATTAACGGCGTCAACAGGTAGATGTGACACCACCTGAGGAAAGTAAGTCGTCGTCCTGAACCAGGCCTCAAGGTCAACGGGTAGGAGCAAGAGGATGCTTGGGTCAAGGCCTTCATCCTCCAAGAGTTGTGCGGGTGTTTTAGCGCTCTTGGAGTAGTTGGGTCTGGCGAAGTTCCACCAGTGTTGGTAGATAGAGACCTTCTGGAAGAAGTCCTGTCTGGATGTAAATGGTTCGAGATCAAAGAACTCCTGTTCAATGGATGCATGGGAACTCTCAACATCGGCGTGGGCGTTTGGGGTGGCAGGGGGCAGGAAGCGGTGGATGATCCCGGCCTGCTGGATTTTGGCATGGAAGCCTCGTTCCCGCTCGTTCTTGTCATGGCCACCATATTCGACGCCGTTGTCGGTGGACAAGATAGCACGGCGGAGGTTGACGAGATGCTTTTTCAGGTGGGTCAGCAAGCGCCGGGAGGTCATGGTGGCGTAGGTGGTGGAGAGCTCGTCGGCGTAAGAGATAAAGAGAGCACCGCTTTTGACATCACGGTGGGTGTACTGGTGTTTGGGGAGGCCGAGTTTCTTCATCTGCGGCCAGTAGGCGGGGATATCGAAGAGGGGTTTCATATCGGCCTGGAGGCGTTGGAAGCATCTGTATTTAGCTTTGATAGCCCGCAGGTCGTTTTTGCGCTGACGCTTTTTGCGACGGCGGCCCGATAAGCCTTGCTGGCGCAGGATGCGAGCGATGGCGCCAGAGGAAGCCATGATTCCAAACAGGTCGCGCAGGCGGCGCGGTCCGAAGCAGGGAACCTTCTTGCGTGCGTTGAGGATCTTCGCTTCTTGGTACCGGGAAGTCTTGTGGGGGCAGGTCTTGGGTCTCCGGGAGCGGTCCTGGAGTGAGGTACGACCGCCGGCGTCAAAGCGGGCACGCCATCGCCGTACGGTGTTGGGGGTGGTAGCAAAGGCACGCGCAGCGGGGCGTATGCCGTGGGTCGTGGCGTACTGCACCAACTGAAGGCGAAGCGAATATTTATGGTCTTTCGTGGTGGTCATGGCGTAATAACTAAATGGGGTCAGGGCCGTACCTCCTTGTGATGAAAGTCTTCGCAAACCTTCATTCAAGAGGATTTTGGTCCTGACCTCATCTCCTTTTTTGTTGCCGCGGCTTCCTTGGGGGGCTAGCCCCCCAAGGAAGCTTTCCCTTCAACATTGCCAATCCCTTGCTCCCCATGCTCCTGAGAGCAGAAAGAGGTGGTGTCAAATCTACCTGGGCTTGCCCATATTGTCTTTCTTAACCACTTGACTAGTCAAGAGGTTAATACTACCCTTTCATTGAGGAGGTTCTATGAAAGAGCAAAACATTAGCGTGAGCGAGTTTAACAAACATTGCTTGCGGCTATTCGAGAAGATTCAGCGTCGGGGCGACGAGAATCGTCATCACCAAACGTGGCGAACCAATAGCGAAGATCATCCCCCTGAGGAAGGACGTACAACCGCTCCGTGGTTCCATGAAAGATCGGTTAGTCATCAAGGGCGACATCGTGGAATGCGATTGGTCCGAGGAGTGGGAGGCCCTCCAGTGAAAGTTCTTTTGGATACCCACGTTCTGATCTGGTGGCTCATCGGCGAGGGCGCTCTCTCAAAGAAACAAGCGGAGATCCTCGAACGCATCGATAGCAAAGGGGAGCGGTACGCACTTTCGGCGATCAGCCTATGGGAAATTGCCAAACTGGTTGAACGAGGTCGAATCTTTCTTCAACGTTCGATTGATGGGTTTTTCGAAGACCTTGAAGACCATTCAAGCATCGAGATCATACCATTGACGCCCCGCATCGCCTTGGAAAGCACTCGCCTGGGTGATTCGTTTCCAAAGGACCCGGCTGACCAAATCATAGCGGCCACGGCCCGTGTTTGCGGCTTGAGCCTCGTCACTGCCGATACGAGAATTCGCAATTCAGGCGTGATTTCAGTGATCTAGGGTCGTTTTTTTTCAATACAAGCTCGGTATCGTGGTTATTGGCAAGAGGTCGCATGGCAGGGTGGCTACGCACACTAAAACGAAAACGAATGCTCGGCGTTGCGTTCCCGCCTGCCTGGGCGCCGATCGTGGAGCGTCTGCCGTTCTATCGAAGACTTTCATCAGACCTACAACAGCGTTTTAAAGACTACCTTAAGATTTTCATAGGGGAGAAGCAGTTCTTTGGGGCCGGCGGCCTCACCATCACCGACGAGCATCGGGTGGTTATCTCGGCGTCCGCGATCCGATTAATCCTATTTCTGGATCTCACCTACTATGACGAACTTGCCGAGATCGTGGTGTATCCCTACACCTTCAAAAACCCCAAGGACGAAGATCCGCGGACCGGCGAGGCCCACCGTTTTGGCACCGTGGTGCTTTCGTGGCCGGCGGTCGTCGAAGGGCTGCGGTACGAGTGCGACGGTCACGACACGGCGCTACATGAGTTCGCCCATGTCCTTGACAAGGAGGGCGGGTCGTTTGACGGCACTCCCCGGTTGCGGGCAACCGGGCACTATCGTCCCTGGGCCGAGGTGATGAGCCGCAACTTCCTGGCGCTGCAAGCCGGCGACACGCCGCAGCGCTTGGTGCTGCGCGAGTATGGCGCCACGAACGAGGCCGAATTTTTCGCGGTCGCCACCGAATCGTTTTTTGAGCGGCCCCGAGATATGAAGACCCTGACCCCTGATCTCTACGAGGAGCTGCGGCGGTTTTACGGCTTTGACCCAGCCGCTGATTCAGTGTGCTAAAAGAATTCAAATGAAAAAATAACGCGAATCAACTGCTCGGACTGCGAGCAGTTTTTGCTTCCGAAACAGATGAAAATGCATTACCATCATTCCGATTGACACGCGAGGTATTCGACCCCATGGAAAGTCTTTGCGAGCTAAAAGAAGTTTTTAAAACCATTTTCGTTTTCGATAATTTGTTGCAGAAGGAATTTGACCTATCGTTGAACGAGTGCCTGTTAGTTTGCGCTTTGGCGAAAGAAAAAAGAAGTTCTGGCGAAATATCCCGTGAGCTCGGCCTTTCTCCATCGCGTATCTCGCGCATTCTCGGAAAACTCGAAAAGAAGAAGCTTATTGGCCGTTCCATTGCAGAAGACGACAAACGCAAGATGATATTTTCCCTGACCCGCGATGGGGAGCAGAAGGTCGATCAATTACACCGTAGTCCGCTGCAGGTGCCGGTAATCAAACTTGGATGAACAGTTAACCCCCATCGGCGCCGTTCGGTGAGCGAGATTCAAGGAGGGCGAACGATCTCCAGCCGAACCGGGACGACGCCGCTCGGTATCATGCCGAGGCGTTTGGCCGCCGCATTCGAAACATCGATGATCCGGGTCCCATCAAACGGCCCTCGGTCGTTGATGCGTACGACCACCGATCGTCCGTTGTTTTGATTGGTGACTTTGACCAGGGTGCCAAACGGCAGCGTCGGATGGGCGGCGGTGAGTTTGTTCCTGTTATAGTGTTCGCCGGAAGCTGTTGTTCTCCCGTTAAACTGGCTGCTGTAATACGAGGCGTACCCGACGTCGGAATAACGCGCATACTCGTTATCACTCTTGGTATACCGCCGAGGACCGCAGGCAACCATACCTGAAAAAAAGAGAATGGCTAACCAGGACAGATTTCTCATCTAACCACAGTATAACACTACCGAATATCAAAACTGAATGGATTAGTCCAGTGACGCCTGTTCGCCGGTGCGGATTACTTCGAGGACTTCCGCGGGCGAGTCCGCCGTGTGCAGGCGTTCCTGCACATACCTGCTTTCGTTGAGCAACGTGGCGATCAACGACTGAAGTCGCTGGTGAATGCGCGGCTGGCCGGCGGGCGTGAGCAACACAAATAGAAGGCGGGCTTTTTCGGTCGTCCCCTTACAGGGAACTCCTAGTTCGGAGCGTATGATCATCAAGAAAGGTTTGACGAGACCGTTGATACGCGCATGCGGCATGCCGATGCCGTGCCCAAGATAGGTTCCCACGAGGCGTTCGCGATCCGCCACGGCACGAACAATCTGATCGAGGGGCAGCGGTATAGAGTCGAGAGGCGTGCGCGTCAGGGCGGCCAGGACGGCTGCGACCGGTGAATCGGCTTCGATACCGAGATGAATACGGTCTATGGTCAACGCATCGGTCAAACGCACGGTTTCTTCGTCCTCAAACTCGTCGCGGATGGTGCCGATGATTTCTTCAATGATGTCCTCCAGCGTAATCAAGCCGGTCCAACGGCCCTCGCGGTTTTTTACCAACGCCATGTGGATACGCCGACGCTGCATATCGGCAAGCAACGCCTCGAGCTGGGTTGTTTCGGTGGTCTTGAGCAGGGGCCGCACCAACTTCTTGAGGTTTAGAGGAGTATCGTGTTCGCGAATCAATATGTCTTTAAGATGTACAAACCCCAGCGGCCGTTCGGGATCTTCATCGATGAGCGGATACCGCGTGAAGCGCGCGGCCCGTATCGTGGGGAGCGTTTCTGACCAGGGCTGCCACGCCTGAAGGCAAATCACCCGTTCGCGCGGCCGCATGGCGTCGCTCACGACGAGCCCGCCGAGATCGAAAACGTTCTCCATAAACAGCAGCCGCCGAAACGAAAGCATGCCGCGCTCTTGGAAGTGATCGAGGATAATGCGTAGCTCACTCTCACTGTGCTGCGCTTCATCCGCTGACCGCGGAATCCCGATGAGCCGCAGTATGAATAGGGCCACCGTCTTCATCAACCAGAGGGCGGGAAAGAAGAGCGCGTGAAAGAACCGCAGCGGCGTCACCGCGGCCAGCGCGAGGCGATCGGCGATTCGAATCGCGATTGACTTAGGCACCTGCTCGCCCAACAGAATGTGCGAACCTGATACAACCACATATGAAATCCCCATGGCGATCAGGTAACGCGTCATGCCATGCTTGGCGGGGCCAAGGATCACATCGGTGGCTTTTCCGCCGACCATGCCCAGCGCAATGCTCGCCAGCGTAATGCCAACCTGACAGACGCCGAGGTATTCGTCGATACGCTTTTGTATGCTAAGCAGCGACTTCGCCCGGGCATTACCGGCATCGACCAATTCCGCGACCCGCGACGATCGAACCTTCACGATGGCAAACTCCGCCAAAACAAAAAAGGCATTGAACGCCAGCAAAAAGACAAGGGCGAAACCAAGGAGGATCAGGTCCATGAGGTACTCAACTTTCTACGGACGCCTTCCCACGTATCTACCTGGCAACTCTCGAGCAGCAAAACCCGTTCAGTCCAAAACCCTCTCCATTTCCCTTTTCCAATGCAACGAAACCAATGTGCAGGTCATCGTCGAATAAACCAAACAGGCTTACCCCCTTCGCAACCAGATCTTCTAAATTAACCACGGAAATAAACGATGGGTGAGTAGGGCAATTTTCCCTCGTTAGGTTAAACTCTTCCGCGACGGTAACAAATGAATCTCTGATAACCGAAACGCTCGTTTCCATATCTCTGTGGCTGTTCAATTCCCTGATCATGGTGTACTTTTCGATTCCAATGCGCGGCATAATATATTAAAGGATGGGTCTTGGCAACGTACAACGCCTGCTACATCAATGATGCTTCTCGCCGCCATGGTGGGCGAAGCACCCCTGCAAAAGGTGACTGAGGCCATTACGTGTGCTATTACGATTTTTCTTGCACTGGGAATTGGTTTTAGCTTATAGAGCCGCCAAGGCAAAAACAATTTACAGGGAATAAGGAGTGTTCTGATGGCTATCACCAAGGCGCACATTGTTGAGGAAGTTCAGAAGGCAATCGGTTTCTCGATGAGTCAGGCTTCCGATATCGTCGAGACAATCTTAGAAACCATGAAGTCAACCCTTGAACGCGGCGAAAAGCTCAAGATCTCCGGGTTCGGCAACTTCACCCCCCGCAATAAAAGAACCCGCGTCGGGCGTAACCCTAAGACCGGCGAGTCAATCAATATCTCTGCGCGCCGGGTCATCACGTTCAAGGCCAGCCCGGTTCTCAAAGCGCTCATGAACCGACCGACGTCTCCTAAATTTTGAGCGCTCAGATTATTTACCCGTAAACTTCGGCTTGCGCTTTTCCATCATCGCGGCGAACGCTTCCATGAGGTCATTCGATGGTATTATGTTGGCGCTTAACGACCTGACGTGGTCGAGTCCTTCGCCGATGCTTTTGCCTACACCATAGTTCAGCACCGTTTTTGATGCCTGCACCGCCAAGGGAGAGTTTTCCACAATTTCCATGGCCATCTTGAGAGCGCCCGCCATGAGAGCTTCTTGAGATTCGAACACCTCGTTGACCAGTAAAATCTCCTTCGCGCGCTTTGCATCTATGTTTTTTGCCGTATAGGCAAGTTCCCGCGCGATTCCCTGTCCAACTATCAGCGGAATCCGCTGGAGCACACCAACATCAGCGACAAATCCGACGGCAGCCTCCCGCAGCGAGAAGGTGGCGTCCTGTGAGCACAACCTGATATCGCAGGCGGTGATCATATCCAGCCCGGCTCCGATGCAATACCCGTGAACAGCGGCTATGACCGGTTTTCTGCAACGCTCAATACAGCTCATGGTCTCCTGCATGGCCTGGATCTTGGGTAAAAATTTCCACTTCGTTGCGCCTTTTTGATCCTTATCCAAGAGCTCCGGCGTGAAGGCGGCCATGCCGATAAGGTCTATGCCCGCAGAGAAGCACCTGCCCTTGCCGGCGATAATCACCACCTTGATGTCCTCGTCCGCATCAAGGTCAGCGAAAATCGGTATGGACTCAGCCCACGCCGGTTGATGCATGGCGTTGAGCTTGTCCGGCCGGTTAAGGTATACCCACGCTACGGGTGGGTTCTTTTCAACGAGGTAAAATTCATACGCTGACATGACTGAGCTCCTTCTGGTTGTGGCGATTACTAGAGACTGTTACCGAACGAAGAGAGGTTTACAGTCTCTTGTCCCTTTAGGGGGCCAACGCTCAACGGTCGCAAAGGAAGTTGCAGATGTCAAGCGGGTATACTATCATCCGGCAAATTTTCAGGTGGAGGTTGAGCATGCTTGAGGCCGTAAAGAAACGACTGAGTCACAAGATCTCGCTGACGCTTGCAGGGGTCATGGTGTTATTGACGATCGCGGTGGCTATTTCCATCATACAGAATCAAGAACGGATGATGGAGGAGTTTACGTTGGAAAAAGCCAAACTGGCTTCCGTCTTAGGCGCCAATATGTACGGCACGGTTCTCGAAGAAGCCGTTGATAACGGCGTGATCACGGTGACCGAGGCATTTGACCACGAATACGAGTTGATCCGGGGTTACAACTGGGGCGACAAACCCAAATTTCACACCAAATATGATTTCTTAACCGACAAGGCGGTGGTCGCCTTCCAAGACAAGTTCCTCGAAACCAAAGACTTCGTATTTGCCGTAGGGGTCGATACCAACGGCTACATTCCCACCCACAACTCCAGGTACCAGCAACCCATCACCGGCGATCTGGAAAAGGATATGGTCGGCAACCGCACCAAGCGCCGGTTCGACGATCCGGTGGGCAAGGCAGCCGCGCAAAATACCGAGCCGGGATACGTTCAGGAGTACCGACGGGATACGGGCGAGCTCATGTGGGACGTATCCTCTCCCATTTACGTCAAGGGAAAGCACTGGGGAGGATTTCGCATCGCGGTCTCCATCGAGCAAATCGAACGTCACAAAAAAGCGTTGCTCTGGTCTTTGATATTTCTCTTCGCCGGCTTCGCCTTAGTGGTCATCGGAACCAATCATATACTCATCAAACGCGCCACAAAACCGATCGAAATACTTTCGGCCGCGGCAGACAAAATTTCTCTGGGTCAGGGGCTCGATGAAAAACTTGCCTCCGACAGCACTGACGAAATCGGGAGACTGACGAAATCGGTCGACCGATTGCGTGCGAGCATGAAAGACGCCATGGATCGGCTGCATCAGTAAGCAGCGGCTATACGGTTTTTTCATTCCGAGAAGGAGTTTGGTATGCCGCCTATTAATCAAAACCAAGCCAGAATCGCCCGACCGGTCTTGATAGGACGTGTGCTTTCGTTAATCCTTATTCTGCTGACGAACACGGTTTTAGCCCAGCAAATAAAAAGCACCGACTCAAAAGAAGCCCACTTGCTCGAACTGGTAAAACAATGCGCCAACCAGTGCGCTGAGATTATGGAGAAATGGATCTCCTCGGGCGAGGTGAGTGAAGAAAAGCTATTCAGCCAGCTGTATTATCCGATACTCGATCCTCATTCAAAAGAGCCTAAGTTGCTTACCGATCCGCCGAAATTCACTACCGACTACGACAAACTGGCCGACCGCGATATCAAGCCCATCGAGGAGGCCTTCGTCACGAAATCTCCCGACATTTTGTACGTGATACTCGTTGATAGCAATGGATACCTGCCCTCTCATATCTCCCGCTTTTCTCAACCGCTTACCGGAGATGCGGAAAAGGACTTGTCCCTCAACCGCACCAAGCGCATTTTTTGCGACAAGACCGGGCTTCAAGCCGCGCGCAACACAAAGCCATATCTCATTCAAACCTACAAACGCGATACGGGCGAGATAATGAACGACCTGTCCGTTCCCGTGTACCTTAACGGAAAACACTGGGGAGCGGTTCGCCTTGCCTACCGCGTGACGATCGAAGAATAGAATTCTCTCCGATATCATGTTGAAGAGCGGCATTGACAGCGGCACGGTATCGTGACTAAGTCACGCCGTGATGAGCCGCTTCAACACTCCCACAGTGCGCAGCATCATGCTTCGCTACGGCATCTTTATCGCACTATTCGTTGGCTACACCCTCTTTGCCAATAGCTGGGCTTTCCCTGTGGACGGGACCCAGTGGTTTACCGAGATACCGTTTTTGGTCTACCTGTTCGCCCTGTTGCAGCTGCCGCTGCGTAAAAAGTGGTGGCGGTTCATACCAGCGGTATTGCCGTTGGTGTGGCTGTATGCCGTCAACGACGTCAGCATAGTCCTTCTTTCGTCCGTACCAAACTACATCGATGCCAAGCTGTTTCCGGACGTATTCCAGGGGTTAACGTTCTGGCCCCGGGTGTTGTATGTGACCCTGCTCGTGCATCCGGTCGTGATTTGGCTGCTTTCGATCGAATGGAAAATCCCCTCGTTCCGATGGTCGTCCTTCGCGCTGGTAGCGCCGTTTTGTTTAGTGCTCGGTTCCACCATCTTCTTCCCGACGTTCACCTATGAATGTATCAATGCCGTCACCCCGGATGAAGAATGGTCGGACCAGGCTACGGCCGAACGCTGGGGCCGCGTCTATACTATGACTATGCGCGAGATACGCAGGCGTAGCTACCTCGAAGGCCTCGAGGGGTATACGCCGCTTGCGCAGTCGAGCATAAAACTCGGCGATGACATGCTCAAGAACCTGGACAAGCGAAACATCCACATCATTGTATTGGAGAGTTTTGTCGACGTACGGCTTTTTCGGGGGCTACGGTTCAGCCGACCGCCTGTGGCCGATGAATTCAGCGCCTTCGCAGACGACGCCATCGGTTCGTCGATATCACCGGCCTTTGGCGGAGAAACCTCCCGCGCCGAGTTCGAAGTCCTCTGCGGCGTTCCTTCCCTGCGGTTGTACGGAGTCGAGTTTCTCGGATTCAGCGGCGCAAAAACGTACTGCCTTCCGGCCATTCTCGGCGATGCCGGGTATTTCACGCTTCTGAGTTTTCCCTACGGGCCGATATACTACAACACCAAGCATGCGTATCCAGGACTAGGTTTTTCGCAAATCCTCTACGCCGACCGGTTTAGTAAACCGGGCGAGGAGTCGATTGCCCTCGGCGACCAAACCTATTTGTTCGATGGAGATTTTCTCGCTCAAAACCTCGTCAAGGTGAAATCGCTTCTGCAAAAGAGCCAACCGTTTTTAAACTACGTTTTGACCATGTACGGTCACTATCCGTTCGATATTGACACCGACCGGCACCCGTTGCTCGTTACCGTGCAACCCAACGTGGACTACCTCACGCGCCTTACCAATCAGATATACTATCGCACCCAAGCGCTCGTGAACTACATCAAGCGTCTGATGGAAATGGATCCGCAGGGCATTATCGTTTTGGTCGCAGACCACCAACCCCCGATGCCCAAAGGCGTGTGGGAATATTTACAGTTCGGCTTCCGAAGTCGGGCGGGGCTATCCGGAGCGCTCAATGAATTCAGACGCTTTGAGAACTTCTTGCTGGTCATAGCCGACGGGAAACCACGGAAGCTTCCCCTCATGAGGCACTTCGATATTCCGCGCTGGATACTCAACAACCTCACCGGCGGGGCTTACTGTAGAGAGAAGCTCTGTGACTTCGGGCGATTGCCGGTGGAACAAAAGCTCTATCTCGACGCCTATCGGACCATCATGGGCTTGGCGTCGCGGCCCGCAGAATAACGTTTGAACCAAGGAGCACCGCATGGTTTCTAGAGTCTGCCCATGGTGGCTTGGTTATTTTCTCGTAAGCCCGGTGAGAAGGCTTGTGCACAATCCCTCTAGCATCCTCAGTCCCTTTGTCGTTTCAGGGATGACGGCGCTCGAGCTGGGCCCGGGAATGGGGTTTTTCACGCTCGAGCTCGCGCGCCTGGTCGGTCCCACGGGCCGCGTCATCGCGGTGGACGTTCAAGCACGGATGTTGAAGGCGCTACGGCGGCGGGCGGAAAAAGCGCGACTCATCGATCAAATTGATATTCGGCAAGCGCCGGCCGAAGGGATGGGCGTCGAGGATATCAACGGGAGGGTTGATTTCGTGCTCGCGTTTGCCGTGGTTCACGAACTCCCCGACGAGGCGCGTTTCTTCACAGAGGCGGCAACAGCGCTCAGACAAGGTTGCAACCTGCTCCTGTCGGAACCAACAGGCCATGTTACCGAAAAGAAGTTTGCCGCATCCCTTCAGACAGCCGAAGGCTGTGGTCTCCGCATGAAGAGCCGCCTCGATATTCGATCAAGCCATTCGGCGATATTGGTAAAAACCTAGCCAGCGGGTTTCCTCATCTTCTGGAGACGCCTCGTTCGACGTGGGTTGACGCAGACTCAAAGGCGATCACCAACTCATAGACATCTTGGCGTAGGTCGGCCCGGATCGGAATACCGCCTTTTTCAAAGACTTTCATCATGGCGGTGTTGGAAGCCAAAACTTCAGCGGTGAAACCCTGCAGACCGCGTTCTTTGGCGAGGGTAATGAGAATCTGATAGAGCTTCGAGGCCACCCCTAATCCTTGATACTTCTCATCCACGACAAAAGCCACGTCGCCATAGGGTCGCTGCTGATCGCGCACGAATCGGGCCTCGGCGATGATGTGCTCCTCGCCGTGGGGCCCGCACAGACCCACGACGGACATCACCCGATTCGGGTCGACGTTGACGTAGGATTGCATCTTGGCATGCGGCATGACCTTGATGGGCGAGAAGTAGCGGTAATAAACCGCCTTGTCCGAGAACCGATAAAAGAGGCGGCGCATTTCCTCTTCGTCAGAAGGTTTGATCGCCCTAAAATTGACTTCCAGTCCTCCTTTGAAGACGTGTCGTTGTGCAATGTCCGCCGGGTAAAGATGGCCGCTCTCGGAGAGGAACATCTGGTCTTGGTAAATGACATTCTTGGCCTTGGCCTCCTCAACCAGCCTGGCGCGATCATCCGGATGAGCGATATCGATGAGCGATTGCGCCCGCTCACGCACCGTCCGGCCCCGCAGGTTGGCCACGCCATAATCGGTGACCACCATGTCCACGGACTCGCGCACATTGAGGATGTTGGGAAACTCCTCGACCGTTAGGCGAATATTGGCCTCCCCTTTCCTATTGCGGCTTGGCAGCGCAAACACGGTAAGCCCGCCCGGTGAAAGCTCCGCGCCATTGATGAAGTCCAATTCATCGCCGGGAGTGGCAACCACCGAACCCATGCCCGCATGCACCACGATACGACCGGTGAGGTCAACCTTACGGGCTGAAATGATGGTCACGACCTTTGGATTGCGCCCGATATTGAGCGGATTAAATACGGCGTCAATACCCAGAAACTCAACCAAGGGGTTGCGGTCGAGCCAGGACATGAGCTCTTTCGTGCCGAACGCATAGGATGCCACGGACTTGCCCCGGGAGAATTCTTTGTAGCGATTAGTCACCGCGCCACTTTTCACCAGATCCATCAGGGCATCAGTGAAGAAAGGAGAATGCACGCCAAGATTTCGCTTGTGTACGAGATGCCGCGCCAGGGCGTCGTAGAGGGGGCCAATGGAATAGACAATACAACTTCCGTCTTCTATGACCGAGGCCACGTTGGCGGCCACCTGGTCAAAGACCTCATCCACGGGCCAACGGAAGATGTAAATCGGCTCGTCTTCCGAACGCACCAGGTAATCGAAATCAGACAGCGGAACAAAGGTCTCTCCGAAGGTGAAGGGTATGTGAGGATTGATCTCGCCCACCACCAGAGCTGCCCGTTCCATAACTTGCCGCGCCACATCAACGGCCAATCCCAGGCTGCAATAACCTGCTTCGTTGGGAGGGGTAACTTGGATAAAGGCAACGTCGAAGTGGATCTGGCCCGACTCGATCAGATGGGGAATTTTTACAAAGCGGCTGGGAATCAGATCAACCTTGCCTTCGCTGATAGCCTCGTTGGATACCCACCCGGAAAAGAAGGTCTTGAGTCGATATTTGTTTGATTGAATATCTTTGATATTAATGGCTTCTCCAAAACTTACTATTTGGATCAGCGTCAAATCCCGCAGATTAGGGGCGGGTGAAGCCGTCAGGCGTTTCACCAGAGTCCTGGGCTCGGCGACGCCCGTCCCCAGAAAGATAGTCATACCGGGATTGATCTGTTCAAAGATCTCGTCCGGGGTCTTCAGCTTTTCTTCCCACGATTGTGTCATTTCGCTACCCTGCCTGCAGGATCCCCTGATATATTGATTCTAGGATGATTAAAGGTTTCTCAGGTCGCCGTCAATTGAAATAAATCGCGAAGCCTGAGAAGGTTTGAAGTTGTGAGGCGCAAAAGAACAAATGCCCTCCCCTTTTTCGCGGTCAATATAACTATTGACCTTTTTCCGTTTAATATAGATGATGATTATATCACCGTGCGGTAAACAATCAGACCCGACTAAAAAGAGGAGAGTGACCGTCCCTGTGGTGGACCAGAGGCCAAGATCTTTGGTGGCCCCTGCAATGCAAAAGGAGAACCTTCCATGATGAACCATACTGAAAAAGACCAACGAGTCGAAAACGACAAACGTGTTCTCGAGCAATACGCGTGCAGGTGGGCTGTGCTTGCAGCCTGGCAGGACGACCTCCAAAAACGGAACGTCGTCTTGAAACCTGAAGTATCTGAGAATATCGACCGGGCACGCACCAAAATAGCTTCGGGTTGTTTCTCCGTGTGCGAGGTCGGGTGCGACCTCGGGAAAATCGAAGCCCTACTTACCTCGGTCGATGCTTCATCGCAGTACAACACGGCCGAGAACTGGATAGAGCTCTTGGCGAAAGCCATGGACAACACGTCGGGAGTGGAGCGCGTTCTCAAGGTGCCTGCCGTTAAGTTTCAGTATTTCAATTGCAAGCTGGGATGCAATTGTGAATAGTTAGGCGTATGCCGTTGTCTCATAGCCCATCGAGAAGCTTGCGCGCTTTCGATTTTCTACTTCCTTAATTTCCTGCAGCGGTTACTTAAAAGAGATTCAACCCGGTCAATGATCGGGAAGAATTGGGTGGTGTCTCAGTTTGCCGAAGTTTGACTTGTTTGAATAGGTAGCGGTAGTCTTCAGCTTCACTTGTCACGCATATTTCTAGCGTGGGCGTAGGTGACCATGCCACAGCGCGCTCAAATCGACCGAGGATAGTTCGCTTTTTCATTGAAGTGCGCTGGCGAAGTAGGTTCATTTTGATACTCGCGGTTGAGGAGATGGTCGATGTCCATTAGAATAAAACTCATCATCATCCTGGTGGTGTTTGCCATTGTGCCCGCGATTATCTTCGGAGCCTGGAGCTATATCGAGGCGCGGAATTCCTTGCTTACGGTCCGTCTGGTCGAGCTCAATTCAATCGCGGATCTCAAAAAAGACAAGATCGAAACATTTTTTCATGAACGCAGAAGCGATATTCTAGCCGCAATACATTTCTTTAATGTTAGAAGGCGCCTTCCGACCATCGTTGCCCATCAAAACGATCCGCTAAGCCAAGAATACCGCGCCGCGGTTCAAGAGTTCGACGAACAGATGAAACCCTATTTGAAGCAATTTGGCTACCATGACATTATGTTCACGGACACGCGCGGCATCGTTGTTTACGCGACCAACGAACTCCATAAGCTCCTCTATCTCGGCAAGCCAATTGAAAACAGAGAGGTGTTCGAACATGCGAAAACGGGCCTTGCCTTCTCCGAGGTGCTACGCCATGGGGCATCATCGGAAAAAATCATTACCATTGCCGCGGCGCCGATTAACGACTTGGAGGACCATTTTGCCGGAGAGATTATTTTTCAGATAGACATGGGAGTCATCGGCAACTTTATAATCAACACAACCGGCCTGGGCGAAACCGGCGAGGTTGTTATCGCCCAACGGGCGGGCAATGAGGCTATCTTCCTGTTTCCCGTCAAAGCCGATCAAAATGCGGCGTTGAATGTGCGGGTACCGATCGGCGGTGGGACTCAAGGTTCTGCCATTCAGAACGCGGTGCTGGGACTCAACGGCTCTGGAATTACAAACGACTATAGAGGCGTCCAGGTGCTTTCTGCCTGGCGGTATATTCCACTTCTCCGCTGGGGGTTGGTCTCTAAAATAGACGTCTCCGAGGCATTTGAGCCGATCATGAGTCTTCGCAACATCATGATCGTGATTGGTTCGTTTCTCTCTATTGCGGGATTCCTGGCTGCGTTTCTCGCAGCCCGATCCATTACCAATCCCATCAAAGCGCTTCAAAAAAGCACCGAGATTATTAGCGCCGGGAACCTCGACTATGATGTCGCCACCAAGGCTCATGACGAAATCGGCCAGTTCTCGAGGGCGTTTGGCCTCATGACCCAACGCCTCAAGGAGAACATAACCGAACAAGAGAGGATCGCCGCCGAGTTGCGCCAATCGCGCGAGGAGCTTGAACAGCGCGTTTACGAGAGGACCGCGGAACTTTCAAAAACCGTTCATGCGTTGCAGATAGCGGTAACCTACAACCGCAGACTGATCGAGGCGAGCCTCGATCCCTTGGTGACCATTGGCCCGGACGGCCGGATTACCGATGTGAACGAGGCGACCGAGACGATAACCGGCTGTCCGCGCCTTGAGCTTCTGGGCACGGATTTCGCGGACTACTTCACCGAGCCGCGGAAGGCTCGCGCAGGGTACCAGCAGGTCTTCCGGGAAGGAACCGTGCGCGACTATGCGCTCGATATACGGCACAAGCATGGACAGAAAATTCCGGTGCTCTACAACGCCACCGTGTATCGAGACGACACGGGGAAGGTAATGGGCGTCTTTGCGGCGGCCCGGGACATGACCGAACACCTGAAGTCTGAGGAAATGCTGCGCCGCGCCTACGACGAACTTGAGGCGCGCGTTCAGGAAAGAACCAGCGACCTCAACCGGGCAATCGAACAAATGGAGACGGTCAACCGCGAGCTCAGTGATTTCGCGTACGTTGTTTCTCACGACCTGAAGGCGCCCCTCAGGGCGATATCCAACCTTGCCAGCATACTCGCCAACGATTACCGGGAGAAGTTAGATGCCGAGGGACACGAACAACTTGATTTACTCGTCGGACGCGTTAAGAGGATGTATAACCTCATCGAGGGCATCCTGCAGTACTCGAGAATCGGACGGGTGACCGAGGAGACGGCGGATAACGTTGACCTTAATGAAGTCATCTCCCAAGTGATCGATTTAACCTCCCCCCCTGCGCATATAAACGTTATTATTGATAACCACTTGCCGATCATCAGAGGCGACCGGATACGATTGCAACAGATTTTTCAGAATCTCATAGGCAACGCTTTGAAGTTTATTGACAAACCACAAGGTGAGATCCACATTGGTTCTACCAGAGATGGCGGTAAGTTGAAATTTTATGTGGCCGACAATGGCCCCGGAATAGACGCAAAACATTTTGAAAAGATATTCAAAATATTCCAAACCCTGCAACCACGCGATGAAATGGAGAGCACTGGCATAGGCCTTGCTATAGTAAAAAAGATAGTGGAGACCTATAAAGGAAAGATTTGGGTTGAGTCATCCTTAGGCAGAGGTGCCACATTTTACTTCACCCTACAAAACTGAGAGACCGATTCATGAGAGATAAGCGACCGATACTTCTGCTTGAAGATGACGTTGTTGATCACATACTGGTAAAGCGAGCATTCAAGGATCTCAATATAACCAACCAATTAGACATCTTCCCGGACGGCGAAGCAGCAATTTCACATCTCCGCGGCAACCGGATCGCCAGACCTTGCATCATTATTCTAGACTTGAATATGCCACGGTTGAGTGGTATTGAATTTCTTAAAAGAGTTAAGGAGGACGAAGAGCTAAAACTCATTCCAATTATTGTGCTTACAACATCTCGGGAAGAGCAAGATAAGGCCGCATGTTTCAAACTGGGAGTCGCTGGGTATATGATAAAACCTGTAGAATATCATCAGTTCATTGATTTAATTGACACGTTGACCACCTATTGGACGCTTTCCGAACTGCCGGCATGACTACTATTGCCCATGAAAAACATCAAGCTATTGCTCATAGAGGATGACCGGGTCGACCAGATTGCTTTCCAGCGTTTCGTTGAAGAGCAACAGTTGCCGTTCTCCTGCACGATTGCTTCATCGGTTCACGAGGCAAAAAAAATCCTAAAAACCGGATCCTTCGATATCATCGTGGCCGATTACCACCTCGGCGATGGTGATGTTTTTGACATCCTCAATCAGAAGCTGGACATCCAAACCATCATTACCACCGGCGCCGGCAATGAGGAAGTGGCCGTTAGGGCGATGAAGGCCGGCGCATCCGATTACTTAATAAAAGACATCGACAGAAATTATTTGAAAATTCTCCCTTTGGCCGTGGAGCGAGCGATAAGTCAGAAGAAGACCGCCGAATGCTTCACGATTTTGACAGAAAAGGAATCTGAAGAGGCCGCCATTTTCGGCGGCGAGGGTCTCAGAGAAACGCTCAAACTGATTGAACTCGCGGCGACATCTGACTCCCCGGTGTTAATCACCGGGGAGACCGGAACCGGAAAAAATCTTGTTGCACGGGCGATTCACTATCAAAGCCCCCTGAGAACCGCGCCGTTCATCAGCATTAACTGCGCGGCCATCCCCGAACATTTGATCGAGGCCGAGCTGTTCGGCCATGAGAAGGGAGCATTTACCGGCGCGGTCACGGCCAAAAAAGGCATCTTCGAGTTGTCTGAAGGAGGCACGCTGCTGCTCGACGAACTTGGAGAAATGCCTCTGCACCTTCAGACGAAACTTCTCGGGGTCCTCGATGACAAACAGGTGCGCCGGCTCGGCAGTGAATCAACGCGGCCGATCGAGGTCCGGGTGATTACCTCGACAAATTCCGACCTAGAAAAATCACTCGGAAAAACTTTTCGCCACGACCTGTTTTACCGCATCAGTGTAATAAGAATTTCGCTTCCGCCGCTTCGAGAACGCCGC
This sequence comes from uncultured delta proteobacterium, assembly GCA_963754925.1. Taxonomy (GTDB): domain Bacteria; phylum Myxococcota; class B64-G9; order B64-G9; family B64-G9; genus CAVWHX01. The sequence goes on along the minus strand of CAVWHX010000006.1, from coordinate 130,573 downwards.
GCCGATATTCCCGAACTTTGTCGCTATCTTCTAAAAAAACTAAACAAAGGCCTTGAAGTCGAGATATTTGATGCTGAGCTGAGCAGATTGCAAGAGTATTCTTGGCCGGGGAACGTGCGTGAGCTTAGAAACATCCTCGAGCGAACGCTTATTCTCCATCGTGGTTCGGAGTTGCGACCGTCAGAACTTCTCGACAAGGGAATACATGCGGCGGTTGTCAGTGCGCATAACAACCATGCCGCGACGATAGCAGCAACGTTTCAGGGTGTACCGAGCACGGATCCAACCGTCGTAACTCTCGATGAAATAGAGAAGGAACATATTCGCAGGACGCTCGCCAAATTTTCTGGAAACATCACGAAGACCTCAAAAGCATTGGGTATTTCAATAACTACCCTCAAGCGAAAGAAAAAGATCTATCAGTTAATGTAGGTTCTTGCGCTCATCCAAAATGACCTGCTAGCTCAAATCTATCTATCAATTATGGCCGGTATCGCGAAATAATGTGAACGCTTATGTAGTCAGTTGTATTACACCATGGACGCCATCTTACGGAACCAGGGTTAGTTGATAGGCGACGTATCCCGATGAGAGAACTCATCGCTTTCTTGCCCCACCGGCACGTTCCTTTTTTTTGATTGAGCTATGCAGCGCGCATGCCGCCCTGATCGCATAGGTATCCTGATAGAGAATAATAATCAAACAGACGCTTTTTGTATTCTCGATTCACCGGCATGCCCGGACTCCATTCAGGGCTGTTATTCACCTTTTCCCGCGTCGACGCCAGATGAAACTGCCGGGTCTTTCAATCGATTTTCTCACAGTCGATAGGAGAAACCAGCGCCCAGTGCCCCGATAAAAAACCTATCATGTCGACGACGAAATAGCGAACAGCCTCCTTTTCTCATTCTTTTTCAACATTCCCGTGGCGAGATGTTGACCAATGCCCCCAAAAGCTTGTCGAACGGTTTTATGAATTTATCGACGCCTTCATCTTCAAGTTGTTGCGTCACCTCATCGATGTTAATGCCGACCTCGGATAATTGTTTCAGCACCCACTCGGCGTTTGCGACATCCTGCTCGAGGCGGGCTTTTGGATCCCCATGGTCTCGGTACGCATCAAGGGTCTCGGGGGGAACGGTATTAATAGTTTCCGACCCGATGAGCGCTTCGATGTATTTCACGTCGCTATAGCCTGGATTCTTGGTGCTCGTGCTGGCCCAGAGAAGCCGTTGGGGACGTGCACCCTGGCTCGTAAGTTTCCGAAACCGATCGGCGCCGAAGACTTCCTTATAGATCTGGTAGGCCTTTTTCGCGCTGGCAATGGCGACCTGTCCACGCAGTTTCGCGGCGATCTGAGCTTTTTTCCCCCCGGCGGCAACGATTTTTTCCAAAAGGGGATCCACCAGCGAATCGATACGGCTTATAAAGAAACTCGCCACCGAGGCTACCGGCCTGAGGGGGTTCTTGCGGGCCGCGAGGGTCTCGATGCCGGCGATGTAGGCATCCGTCACCTGCCGATAGCGCGGCAAGCCAAAGAGCAAGGTTATGTTGACGTTGATCCCTTCGCCGATGAGGTGCCGGATGGCCGGCAACCCTGCGCTGGTTGCGGGAACCTTGATGAACACATTCGGTCGATTCAAACGGTCCCAAAGCCGGCGAGCTTCCTCGATAGTCCCGTCGGTGTTATGCGCCAAGTGCGGATTAACTTCCAAACTGACATAGCCGTCGTTGCCGGCGGTTGTATCGTACAAAGGCCGGAACTCATCGGCGGCGCTTTGCACATCGCGTATGCTGAGAGCCTCGTAGATTGCCGCAATATTTTTTCCTTCAAAGGTCAGGCTCCGAATGTCTTCATCGTAATCACGGCTGCCGGCAATCGCTTTCTCAAAAATGGCCGGGTTCGAAGTCATTCCCCGCAGACCATCCTCCTCTATCGAACGCCGTAGCTCGCCGCTTTTGATCAGATCCCGTCGGATATAGTCAAGCCAAATGGACTGTCCAAGCGTTTCCAGAAGCTTCAAAGGGTTAACCTTCACTTTTGCACCTCGCCCCATGGGCGGCAGTAATTCCCCAAATAAAAAGCTCGCGAGTTTTTTGAAGCAATACATGTGCCACCGTCAAATACCCCTTGCCCGTTCTTCGAAAAATACGCCTCGCCCAGTTCCGTTTGGCATTTTGTTTGCAAAACGTCTGGCGTCTTCGACCGAATGAAAGTTGCAGATAAAACTCAATGAGCGTAAATCAAATAGCTGGCTGTTATATAAAACCCATTAATGATGCGACCGGAGGACTTGCACAGGAGAACGCAATGAGTTCAATAGAAGCCATGAAAACGTATGAGAGATTTAAGGAAAAATGGGACGAGTTGAATTATACAACCGGCAGCAGCACGCCGGTTTGGCGCTGTAAGGTTTGCGGCTATCTCTGCGCGCGCCCCGACCCGCCGCTCAAGTGCCCAATCTGCAAAGCAGATAAGGATCGCTTCGAGCGGTTTGACCTGTAGCTTCGTTGGCATATATTTTTGAGAATACAGAGCATGTAGCTAGGAGAGTTCGATGAGAGTTGTATCCGGGATACAACCTTCGGGGAAGTTACATCTGGGAAACTATTATGGTGCGATCCGACCACAGTTGGAATTGCAGGAAGCCAATCATGAATGTTTCTACTTTATCGCAGATTATCACGCATTGACGAGCCTTCATGATCGATCAAAATTGAGCGAATACACGAGAGATATCGCCGCAGCGTACCTCGGCTTGGGACTTGATCCCAATCGAACCGTTTTTTTCCGCCAGAGCGACGTTCCTGAGGTAACCGAGTTGGCCTGGATTCTTTCAACGGTAACGCCGCTCGGACTTCTTAAGCGTTCGCACGCGTATAAAGATAACCTTGCGCGAGGAATGAATCCAACGCATGGATTGTTCTCCTATCCAATGTTACAGGCGGCCGATATTCTCATCTACCAAGGGGAAGCTGTCCCGGTCGGCGCTGATCAGCAACAACACATTGAAATGGCGCAGGATATCCAAGCTAAATTCAACCACGTTTTCAAAAGTAATTTCCTGGTACGGCCGGAGCCTATCATCAACAAAAACTCGAGCGCTCTTCCGGGTATCGATGGGCGTAAAATGAGCAAGAGTCATCACAACACCATAGCGTTGTTTTGCCATCCACAGGAAGCCAGGGATCGATTCATGTCGATCGTGACCGACTCAACACCGACCTCTGAGCCCAAGGATCCGGATAAAAGTTCCCTCATGGACTTTATGCGTGCGATGGCCGATGCCGATGAAGTAGCTCTTTGGGCAGGTCGCTATCGACAGGGCGGCGTGAGTTACCAGGAAATTAAAGAACGTCTCATCGAGTTATTTTTGTCAACGTTCGAGCCGGCCAAGAAGCGCTACGAAGAGTGGATGCAACGAGAAAAGGAAATTGAGAAAATTATCACGGCGGGCGCCCGTAACGCCCGCGCCGTGGCGCAAAAAACATTGCGAACGGTTCGGGATGCTTGCGGCCTACCGACTGATTCAGGTTGAAATTTGAAACCGCAGCCTCCTACCCTACTCCTCGCATGCCTTCACCGGGACGACCTCAGGTTCTGAGGGCGGACCAATCGGGTTACCCAGCGTAGTTCCCCGCCACGCTTTGACCACCCGATCGTTCATCCCACAGTCCGAAGAAACTGCCGGTGCCTCGCGTGAATCACAGCAACGCACCAGGTAAATGCAATTATTTTCTTCCATGACCACGCCTCCGAAATCGATAGGGCAGGAAGGGCGAAAACTGATTCCACCGTTCCTGCCCTATGCGTTCGCCATTTCCCTAACCCGCCTATTCAATTTTCACGATTTTCGGTTTGGCTTCTTCTTTCTTCGGGAGGATCACCTCCAAAACGCCCCGGGTAAAATGAGCGGTCATGTGATCTGAATCGATAGCGGAAGAAATCGGCAAGACCCGCTCAAAACTACCGAAGTTGCGCTCGGAGCAACAGCAAAGATCTTCCTCTCGCGCCGCCATTGATTTCTTTTCACCTTTGATAACCAATCTCCCATTAGACCAGGTTGTCGTTACGTCTTTTTCGTCGACACCAGGCAGCTCAACGAACACCCTAAAGTCGTCTTCGTTCTCGATAAGTTCCAACGGCGGGGTAAAACTGATGCAGTCATTGTCAAAAAAAGGCCAACCGTAATAGCGATCCAAGACACTCATGTCCCGACGTTGTCTTGATACGCCTTCGTTTTCTTTACATTCGGTAAGTTCCATAACTACACCTCCCTGAGGAAATTGAGTACCCCATAGCGCTCGTTGCCTCGTACGTGTTCCCCGGCGTCACCTCCGGGTGCACGTCCCTTTCATTTTGTAACCTGCGCATCGAAACCTAACCTGTCAATCCAGGTCGAACATTTCATCAAATGACTTCGAGTTCTAAAATGCTACAGAAATACCTACCTTGAGATCAAAATGAACCGTTCAAAACGGGTGCATTCCCATACCGGGGAAACCCAACTACAATGAAATCAACAATCTTCTGAAAACATGAACTTTGGCATTCCATTTGCGAACCAAGCGTGATTGAATACGTAGTTCTGTGTAGGCGGGCATGAACAAGGAATTAACGAAAGGACGTTGTCATGCAGCAGAATAACAAATCTTCCCCAACAAAAAAGAACCTAAAACAAGTGAAAAGCTACAAAGAGCTCTCTAATTTTGATCGTCCGGCTGCGCCTGAAGAATTTGAAACGAACCGGCAATTGGCGCAACTCAGTGCACAACCAGCGAAACCAGAACAAATTTCCAAGAGGGCAGCGGCGCCAACCAGTGCACGATCAGCGACACCAGAACAGATTTCCAAGAGGGCATATGAAATTTGGAACGAGCGCGGGCGGCCCTTGGGTCACGAAGTCGAACACTGGCTTGAAGCTGAGCGTGAGCTTTTAGGGTTTAACCGAAGCACTAACTGAATCCGCGGTAAGGGTAAAAAAATCTAAACCATTACGCAGGAGGGAATTCTATGACCAAAATCGGCGAATCGGTTCAGTCAGCGGATTGGAAGGCAGAAAAACACGTGCCGGTAATCGAGTGCAACGACTCGGTGAAAGCCAATGAGGTTTTGAAAGTCGATGTAACGGTTGGAAAGCAAATAGCGCATCCCAACACCACCGAACACCATATTCGTCGGATCACGCTTTTTTTCAAACCTGAGGGAGACAAGTTCATTTACGAGGTCGGACACTACAATTTTAACGCCCACGGAGAATCAACCAAAGGGCCGAACTCGGGACCTGTTTATACTGATCCTTCGGTAAACACCTCGGTAAAGATAGCGCAAGCGGGCACCCTGATCGCGGTATCTTACTGCAACATTCATGGGCTCTGGGAAAATAGCAAGGCAATCCGGTTGGCTTAACCGTTATCCCCCCTTTAACAAAGCTGAATCGCTTCAATCTAGTCATACCTTACGCCATTGGAAACATTAATTCAGACCTTCGGTTATTGGGCGATTCTCGCCGGAACATTCATCGAGGGTGAAACAATCCTTGTCTTGGGCGGTTTTGCCGCCCATCGAGGGTATTTGAAATGGCCATTGGTTCTTCTCATGGCATTCATCGGCACCACGTTGGGCGATCAGGTTTTTTTCTTGTTAGGGCGTCTCCGGAGCGACGCCATTATGAGCAAACATCCCTCCTGGAGACCGGCTGTCGCTCGAGCTCAAGCCGTACTCGATCGCCACCAATTACTAATTATCCTTTTGTTCAGATTCTTGTATGGGCTTAGAACCGTCACCCCATTTGTAATAGGCATGAGCAGTTTCCCCACCCGCAAATTTGTGCTGCTGAATATCTTAGGCGCAGCGTTATGGTCGGTAATTTTTACTGCCGTAGGATATTTTTTTGGAAGCGCTCTCGAAACCGTGCTCGGCGATATCAAACGTTACGAGCTCGAGGTCATGGGAGGCATAGCCGCCGCCGGAGTCATCCTATGGCTTTGGCACTTCTACCGAAGAAAAAGACAACCTCAATAAACTCCTGAAAGTTTTCTTTCACTGCTGAGCATAAAGGACCGTTGACGGGGGCCCTGAGCTTTAACCATTACCCCACGATCAATAATCAACGAATACCGTCTTTTGGCATCAGTATTGCAAATCCTAACGAATATAACCGTAGGTGCGGCAAACAAAGGCTGAAAGGAGAAAAGCCAATGCAACCGACAAAACAGATCACCACGAAACTTCAATCCCCAGTCCCCACGAGGAAATTTAGAACTTCGCTCTACGATCTGGTGTCAGCCATTGTGGACGTATCGTCGCTCGATGACGACTACTCGGTCGCGAGTATCGTGGATCGCATTCTCAGAAGCCGCCGAGCGAAGTTTATTCATAATTTCCGTTCGCTGGAGGTATAAGATACCTTGTCTTCAATTCACAGTACGCTTTTCTATTCGCTTTTACGAAAACGCGAATGTATCCCAGCAGGCGTTCAACATTGCCCATCCATTTTGAACGACTTGATCATTTTGCTGGGCACTTATTGGCTTCGCTTACTATTTACGTATCGTAAATTTAAAAAGAGAAGCACAAGGGTTATTCTATGACGAATCGTTCACCATTGATATTTCTACCCTTAATTATTGCACTCTCTCTCATCGATCTCGGTTCGAGCTGTAAGGGGTCGGCGGTTGAGGAAAAACCGTTCTGGCACGACCAAACAACGTCATCTGCTCAACCTCCCGAAAATGTCCAGACGCTTCCGTCGTTTGCCGGTCTAGCGAAGAAACTCAATCCATCGGTGGTCAATATATTTACGACTCAAGTAATCAAACCCCGCATAAGAAAGCCGGGTAACGCTCCTTCGTTTGAATTCAACGATCCCTTTTCGGATAAATTCTCCGGTGAAGGCGACCCGTTTAAAATGTTTAGGAAATTCTTCGATCTGCCCCAGCGTGAGTTCAAACGCAACGCCTTGGGGTCCGGATTCATAATCAGCGCCGACGGCTACATTCTAACCAATAATCACGTGGTCTCGGGGGCCACGGAGATCAAGATACGGCTCTCCGATGATAAGAGCTATGATGCGAAAATCATCGGCAGCGACAGCAAAACAGATATCGCCCTTATTAAAGTTAACCCCAAGGGTGCCCTGCCCTTCGCGAGCTTAGGGGATTCGGACAAGATCGAGGTCGGCGACTGGGTGATCGCCATCGGCAATCCCTTTGGCCTTGGGCAGACCGTCACCACGGGCATCATTAGCGGCAAGGACCGCCAGATCGGACAAGGACCATACGACGACTTCTTGCAAACGGATGCGTCCATCAATCCGGGCAACTCCGGAGGGCCGCTGTTCGATCTTTCAGGAAATGTGGTGGGCATCAACACCGCCATCGTCGCCGGAGGATCGGGCGTGGGTTTCGCCGTGCCGATAAATTTGGTCAAGAGCATTCTGCCGCAGCTTCTGGCCAAGGGGAAAGTAGTGCGCGGGTGGCTGGGCGTCGGCATACAAGATCTCAGCGAAGATTTGGCTCAAAATTTCGGGGTAACGGTAAAGAGCGGTGCGTTGGTCAGCCAAGTTTTCAAAAATAGCCCGGCCGAAAAGGCCGGCATCAAGGCAGGAGACGTCATTGTAGCGCTCAACGGAGAAAAAGTAGCGGAATCCAAGGATCTTACCTCCCGGGTTGCCGGGCTTGCCCCAGGGACCAAGGCGGAAATTGAGGTAATTCGCAATGGCAAGAGCTCCAAGCTCACGGTGGTTCTGGGGGAGAGAGAGAAAGAAGAATCTCAGGCGACCAATGAAACGAGCGAAGGTCAGGGGTCTCTCCTGGGGTTGACGCTGGTACCGCTGACGCCCGACATAGCGCAAAAGTTGGGGGTGGATGCGGATCTCAAGGGTCTGGTGGTGGAAGAGGTCGATGATGCGGGACCTACCGCGGGGCTGGTTCAGTCGGGAGATATCATTCTCGAGGTTAACCACGAACGAGTCCCCACGGTGGCTGATTTTCGTAACGCATTAGCCAAGAAGAAAGACAACGAAAGTGTCCTGTTGAGGATTCAGCGAGGGTCCGCGCAGCTCTTCATAGTCATCAACAGGTAACGAGGGAAATAGGAAACGATGGACGAGAATTGGTCCAATTATTAAGAAAGGAAAATTCCCATGTTAACAATAACATCTCGTTTTAAAAAAAGAAATGGCAAAGGCTCAAAAGTAGTAATTCCGTTGCTGTCCGGTTTGCTTTTCATAGGTTCCCTGGGAAGCGCTACCCAAAATGCCGCCGACAACATGACAACGGGCAGCGAAAAAACTCTCAACTGCGTGTGTAGTGTCGAACCTAAGGACTACTCAGCGCTTCTCGACCAACAAACGTGCGGGCCGCAACATCCCAAAAAAGGTGATGACGGCGACCTCAGCTATAAGGAAGGCTTTGAGAAGCTGAGCAGAGAAATGTTGAAAACGTCCTCGTCCACCTAGGAGGGGTGCTTCCAGCAACCCTGTGGTTGTTGGAATGCTGCAAAAGGCACAACGGAAGGGGAATATGGATCTGTGTATTCACCCCGCGGGTACCGCGGGGCAAGGATTACAAACCGATGCTGACTTGTTAGGAAAGGCTTAATTGGAGGGAAAAGACCATGGTAGCCAATATGAGAACAACATTTCGCCATATTCGTTCCTTCGACGAGCTTTCCGAATTGATAGAGCGCGAAGCCCGAAAATTACGCGAAACCTTTCAGCAGATAACCAGTTGCAAAGTCGTCATCGATCGGTCGCATCAACATCGCGGCAATGGGAATCACTTTCGCGTACAGGTCGTGGTTTCGACTTTCGGAAAACAACTGATATCTTCAAGTGAAGCCGAGCAAGGGTATCCCGATATTCTTGCGGCGGTGAGCGAGGCGTTCGACATCATGGGGAATTCTATGAGGAGGCTATCTCCCGAGCACGAGCATCCGTTTGATAGACCTCAGCCGTTATACAACTCAAGACATTTTTGATGTATCCACCCTAGCATTTTTTCAACGCCGGCAATAGAAAACTGGAATTCTGCGCAACGCGCCATGATATTCGTCGTTCCTTTGTCCGGAATAAAGGCACGAGTTGTTTGGTTCAAGAAACGGCAACGAAAGAATGAGGGAGTACCGTGGCAATCAACAAACGACAGTTTTCCACGAGGTATTTTTTATGGGTTTTTGATCTGTCGACCTTGTGCGTTCTGGCATTTCTCTTAATCTCAAGCACGGCCGCACATTCTCACGTTAGGGCTTTCAGTAAAGCTTCGCACACGACCCATTCGCATGCGGGAAGCGTATATGCTACGATCCCGACAGCCGATGAAAAGGTTTTCGATCCCGTTGCAACCGCTACAATTTTTTCCCATTCCATAGTTGTTCCGCCCACAGTAGAGAAAGTCACCGCACCCGACACACGAGCGCCGGTTAAACAAATAATCACGGCGTCGGTTGCCCCAAAGCAGGGTCCTCCCTTCAGTCCCTCTTTCGATTCGGTTATTTGAAAACAACAATCGAAATTTTTAAAGCACGTCCCCATGTTTCATCGTAGCCAGTCGTAGTGGGGTTCGGGAGGACATCTGACATGAAAACCAATATCAGAACTACGTTCCGTCATATACGTTCTTTTGACGAACTTACCGAAGCCATTGCACGTGAAACACGAAAGCTACAAGAAATCCACCCGCTCATAACCAATTGCAAGGTCACCATCGACCGACCGCATCATCACGAGGGAAACCGAGAGCGCTTTCGCGTTCGGATCCTGGTTTCGGTTCCCGGGAAGCAATTTATTTCGTCGCGTGAGGCCCGGGAAGGATATTTTGACATCCTCGCCGCCGTGACCGAGACCTTCAATACAATGGAGGATTCCATCAATTCCTATGTGCGTCGCCGCAATGATGCACGGGCCGCCGCGCGCAAAGCAACCATCACGCCTCGCTGGGAGTATCCATTGGATCTCAATGATTCAATGAATTATGCGACATTTCCATAATTAGTGGGCCGCATGCTCGAGGTCCATCTTGATCGACAAGAATTTCATTATGTCTCTGAGTGCGACAATACCAACCAATCGGCCATTTTCCACGACCATGAGGCGGCTCTTGCCGTCACGAGCCATCATGGACATGGCCGACGCCGCATCCAGGGTGGGCGGCGCCGTATTCTCCTCGGAACAATGGTTCGCCACCTCTGATACGGTGTGTCGGTCCCACTCTTCCCGGGGCGTTTCTCGAATATCGCGGGTGGTGACGCACCCGACGAGGTGAGAGTTTTCCACAACGGGAAACATTTTGTGATGATGCTTGTAGATGTAGTCCTCGACGAGACTCTTCACGGTAAGGGAAGGCGGTACCGTAACCAGGGATGTGCTCATAAAACGGCTGATAGGTTCGCCTTCGAGCATTTGTTTTATCCTAAGCTGTTCATACGACGTGCGCGCGGCTTTGCGCAGGAAAAATCCTATGAGAGTCCACCACATGCCGCCGATAAAGTTGCCCCACAGCAGATTGACGACTCCTAAAATGATAAACCCGGCGCCAAAGCCCACACCGATACGGGAACCCACCTGGGTGGCCCACCGTAGATTGTGTTTCCATCTCCACAAAGCGGCCCTAAGCACCCGTCCGCCGTCGAGAGGAAAAGCCGGGATCATGTTGAACCCCGCCAAAACAAGATTCAGGTACCCAAGGTAATAGAAAACAACAAAGACGGTCGGCGGCCAATCGTTTGCCGACGCCAGGGAATACACCCCATAACATAGTATTGACAGGACCACGCTTGAGATCGGTCCCGCTATCGCCATTAAAAATTCGAACCCGAGGACTCTCGGGTTGCTTCTCCATCTCCGCCACCCCGCCGAATATAAAAAGGGTAATTCCCTTCATCGGCAAACCAAGTCTTCTGGCCACAACGGAATGAGAAAGTTCATGAAAGATAATGGAGAAAAGCAGCCCAACCGTTCCGGCGATTCCCATCCACCAATAGTATTCCTGCGGCAGGCCCTGAATGATGCCGGGAAACAAACCCACCGCCAAACTCCAGGTCACCAACACGGCCAGAATCAACCAACTGGGGTCGATTTTTACTTCAAACCCCAAAAGCTTGAAGATAGTGAATCGTTTCGTGAACATTTTTATGTATCGCCTCATGAGCTGCCGATACCATTTCCACCGACCCGTCACCGTACCAACAGCACCGAGCAGGAAGCTCCTTTGATTACATTTCGGGCTACTCCACCGAGAAAAAACTTCTCAACTCTTGATTTTCCCAGATGAGACATCACTATCAGATCGATATCCTTTTCCCTCTGCTCGGCGAGTATTTCAGTGTAAGGAATACCATGCCGAACTATCGGCACGATCTCCAGTCCGCCGACATTTTTAAACTTTTCGATCTTATTCCGAAGATTCTTGCGGGCGGCGTCATCCATCTGATCCTTGATTTCCTTTATTTTTTCATCATCGAGGCAGTACGTGTCCGCACACTGAATCACATCGTGGTTGATTACATGCAGCAGTTCAATCTTGGCGTTTGAATCCTTCGCCAGTTCCACAGCGCGATTGAGAGCTTTCTCAGAGTACTCAGAAAAATCCATTGGAACCAATATTCTACGAGCTTGGATCATGACCGACCTCCTTCTTCAGTCGAACCATTACCGATTAATTGTTGAGCATAATCCATGCCATAAGTCTTTGTTGTTAGCCAAGCAGGGACACACACGATTGTTAACCTTCTTCGTTCGGTAACAACCTCTAGCCCCCTTCGGGGAAGCTCACTTCGTTCGCTAACGGGCTCCAGCCCCCTTCGGGGACAAGAGGTTGTAAGCCTCGCTTCGCTCGGCAACAACCTCTAGCCCAAAACGAACGGTCAATTTTGAACAAACGAGGTCATATTGGCTGATACAAATCGTTCGAAGGACCCAACCGGTAACCTTTGAGCGAGAAAATACTAAAAGTAACTAATTCTAAACAAAGACAATCAGTTAAATATCCCTTTGGCATCGCGATTGCAGAAAATACTGCGAGGTCGCTAACCCAAGGGAGAGATCATGAAAATATACATAGTTTTCTACAGTATGTACGGTCATATTTTTAAATTGGCGGAAGCGGTTTCGGAAGGCGCTCGTCAGATAGAAGGCGCTGAGGTTAAATTGTTCCAAACCGCCGAGCTTGTTCCTGACAATATCCTTGAAAAAAGCGGCGCTAAAGCAACACGCAAAGCGTTCGCTAACATTCCGATCATCGCCCCTGAGAAATTAGCCGAACCGGATGCCATTATCTTCGGCACCCCGACCCGGTACGGCATGATGGCAGCGCAGATGCGTAACCTCCTCGATCAAACCGGATCTCTCTGGGCGTCCGGGGCGTTAATCGGAAAAGTCGGCAGCGTTTTTACCTCGACAGCTACCCAACACGGGGGACACGAGACTACCATCACGAGTTTCCATACCACGCTGTTACATCATGGGATGATCATCGTGGGCGTGCCGTATTCGGAGAAGAGACTGATGACCATGGAGGAGATAACCGGCGGCGGCCCCTATGGAGCCACGACGGTGACAGGCCCGGACGGCACACGGCAACCAAGCAGTAATGAACTTGAAATCGCGCGGGCTCAGGGACGACACGTGGCCGATATCACCCGCGCTCTGGTGAGGGGGAGCCGATAACTATAAATCTTTTAATCCCATACCGCAAATCCCCGATTGTCATTTCGAGCGCAAAATTGTCATTTCGAGCGTTAGAGACTGTAGCGAGCGAAGCGAGGCGTACAGTCTCTTATCCCTTTAGGGGTAGCGAGAAATCTAAATAACGATGAGATCGTAATTAGATATCTCCCTTTGCTCGCTATGACATCCCTTCGGTCGATATGACAATGAAATCGGTTGTTGGTCAGTTTGCCCTGTCGTTCGAAGAATAACCGTTAGCCTCTAATTGACCCAGTACCCGAAATTAAGTTCAACGGTGTAATGGTATGAGAATTGCAGAAACGTTTTCTCATTAAAAGTTGTCGTACCGATTTTCAATAGTATTGCCGTTCAAAAACATGAAAGGAGATTGTAATGCAACCCACCGAAGAACTCAGGAACGAGCGCGCTCTTGCCCAAATCGTCCTCACCGTGGCTGCACCTGAAATCAAAATGATAGGCATAACCATGCAGGTAGAGGGAGAGCGGTTTTCTTATCTGGTTGAGCTTTTCAGCAATTTCATAGACCGCCGCCATCACGTTACTGAAGAAAAAGGCGTTCCCGTAGTTCTTCGCGCTTTGCGTGACAATCTTTCGAAATATATCGAGATCCTCGATGCGCATATCGCCGGTGAGAACCATGTTTTCTCTCCGGCGGCCGACCGCCTGCTGACCGCTGAGAATCAAGCAGTATAAAAAAAGGCATTGATGAGGCGGAAGAAGGCGAGATAGGGCTGGTTAGGCATCTCGGTTTCCCCATGGAGGAATAACAATGCTCAAGACGATTATTATCATCGTTGTCGCCGTTATCGCCGCTATTCTCATCTATGCCGCAACCAAACCCGACACGTTTAGTGTTCAGCGTTCGACGAGCATCGGTGCGCCACCCGAAAAGATATTTGCACTCATCGACGACCTGCATAGCATGAACACCTGGTCGCCCTACATGAAAAAAGACCCCGCCATGAAGATAAGCTACAGCGGTCCAGACAGCGGAATAGGCGCCACGCTTGAGTGGGAAGGCAACCGGGAAGTCGGCAAGGGGACCCTCGAGATTACCGAGTCAGCGCCTCCCTCACGGATCGAGATGAAACTAACCATGATCAAGCCGTTTGAAGCCCATAACATGGTCGAGTTCACGTTAACACCGGAAGGCGAACATACGAACGTGACGTGGGCAATGAACGGTAAACAACCGTATATTGCTAAGGTGATACACATAGTTGTTAATCTGGACAACATGGTCGGAAAAGATTTCCAGGAAGGGCTCGCCAATCTAAAGACTGTTGCCGAACAATGATGGGTTGACCCCCCCCACCCAAATCCGCATCTCTGACCCTATATTCGAGGCGATTTTATACCTTGAAAATCCTCCTTGACATGGAGCTTTTTCAAGGTATGATATGGCTATGATTGCACGCACAACAACGATGTCGACCATCAAAAAGGCCCTGAAGCGTAGCCGTATCGTCGTTCTTTTGGGCCCCCGGCAGTGTGGTAAAACCACGCTCGCCCGCCAATTTGTTCCATACGATTCGATCAATTACTTTGATCTCGAAGACCCTTCAAATCTAGCCCGTCTTATCGAACCGATGACCGCATTGCAGAATCTAAAGGGGTTGGTGGTTATTGATGAGATCCAGCGACGTCCGGAGCTTTTTACTATACTTCGAGTCCTGGCGGATCGCGTTGGGCTTCCTGCGCGTTTCCTCATTTTAGGAAGCGCATCACCGGCATTGCTGCGTCAATCATCCGAATCGCTCGCGGGACGGCAAGAAACCATCTGCATCGGTGGATTGACGCTTGATGATGTGGGAATACAACATCAAGAACGGCATTGGTTACGTGGAGGGCTGCCGCTCTCTTTTCTTGCAAAGAATGAAACAGACAGTGTGGCATGGCGGAAAAACTTCATTCAAACATTTCTAGAAAGAGATATTCCGCAGTTCGGCATCGGCGCTGCGGCCCCAATGCTCTTGCGTTTTTGGGCTATGTTGGCTCACTATTCAGGACAGATTTGGAAGGCAGCCGAACCCGCCCGCTCCCTGGGTATCAGCGAGACATCGGTGCGTCGTTATCTGGATATCCTGGACGGTGTGTTTATCGTGCGTCAGCTCAAACCCTGGCATGAGAATCTCAAGAAGCGACAGGTCAAATCACCAAAAATATACTTTCGAGACAGCGGACTGCTGCACCAGATATTGGGCATCCGCACGATGAGGGATTTGCTTTTGCATCCCAAGTGCGGCGCTTCTTGGGAGGGTTACCTTATAGAAGAGGTCCTGGCTATAGCCAATCCGGATGAGGCATTTTATTGGGCAACCCATGCCGGCGCCGAGCTTGATATGTTACTTTTCAAGGGACGTAGTCGTATCGGGGTGGAAATAAAGCGGGCGGACGCGCCGGGCTTGACGCCCTCCATGAAGGCAGCCATGAGTGATCTTGGCTTACAAAAATTGTTTGTCATCTATCCCGGTGCAAAACGTTATTCACTTGCCCGGAATATTGAAGTTCTTCCGATAGCTCAGATGTTGGATGCGTTGAAATAACGCTACCCAACCTTCCGCTCAACGTCCCGGTGTCTCGGCCGCAATGATATCCCGCCCGGCATTCCGGGCGGTATTCATGACAGACCTTTGTTCAAGGACCGCTCCCAATCGGTAAGCGCCGAGAGCAACAATAGAGGCAAAAATCTTCATCTTCAGATAATCAAAACTGTCCTGAAGCATTCCGAGCAGATGGCGTGCGGTTTCATTATTCGTATCACCCAGGGGGATCGCCAGGATGACTTGTTTATCCCGGAACCGGACAATCTTTCCTGCGCCGTACCACCGGTCGAGAAACGTTTTGAACTGCGCGGAGGGTCCCCACCAGTACACGGGCGTGCCCAGAACCCAGACATCGCTCGCCTGCATTTTCTGAAGCAGAAGCGGCATGTCATCTTCCTGGTGGCATTTCCCGGCCTCTCGACACCGGTCACATCCCTGGCAATAGCCGATCGTGAGGTCGTTGAGGATGACCTTTTCCACCCGGGCTCCCGCTTCCCGGGCGCCCGCCAGCACCTCGTCGACAAGAATGTCGGTGTTTCCCCCGTGGCGGGGGCTTCCGACGATTCCAATCACTTTTTTTGCCGTCTTTTTTTCTTTCCCAGCCATAGATACTCCCTGAAAATAGTTGCGAAGCAGAACACTATCATACCTGAGATGAACCCCTGATCCCATTCCTTTTTCCCTCTTGCATATGAAGCGAATAGGAGACCGTCATGAAATACATCTGGCGGTCGAAAGAGTGAGCGAGGATGACGATCTGGCGGACCACTCTACCCCACCCAAATCCGCATCGGGGGTTCTCCCTAAACAGGATATCCTTACAAACGGCATGATAGGCGGAAAGAAGGAAATATTATAAAGGAAACAATATGATAGAAAGAAAGCAGAGGAGTTGATATCATTGAGTGTTTATAGGATGGAGAGTCTGTTAGCAGGTTGAAAACCGGACAACCTTCCCCTGTCGTGGAGTTATACAGAAACTATAGAATAAGTTGTTGGGCTGGATGCAGGCAGTTCTACTATCTCAGCCGAGCTACCGATTGGCCCATTATGGAATACAATCTATGACGAAGATTCATCAAACAGACATGATCACCGCCATTACCAACGCGCGTGTCTTCGACGGAGAGCGCGTCATTGACGATCAAGCAGTCGTGATCGATGGAGCGCACATCCATTCTGTTGGCGGTGTAGTTCCAATCGGGGCAACCGTCATCGACGCCCAAGGCGCAACCTTAATGCCGGGCCTGATTGACTCCCATGTGCATACCGACTTCGACGGCCTGCATGTCGCGCTGTTGTTTGGTGTCACCACAGAGCTGGAGATGAATGGTCGATGGTCGGCTAAACAGCGCAAACAGATCGCTGAACGGAACGATATCGCAGATGTGCGCTCCCCGGGGATGGGCATCACCTCTAAAGGGGGGCACCCAACTCAATATATGAATTCGAGCAGTAACTTGTTTATCCGTTTCTTCTTCCGTTATCCATCTGTCTCGACCCCTGACGAGGCATCTAAGTTCGTAGCCAAGCAGGTCGCCGGAGGAGCCGACTACATCAAAATCTTCATTGAGGATGGCTCCTGCATCGGTTTCCCCGGACTTCCGGTACTAAATGACGAGACCCTTCTTGCGGCTGTGAAGGAAGCTCATAGGTTTAATAAGATGGCTATCGCTCATGTGACGACCGTCGAAGGGGGGCAACGAGCCATTGGGGCCGGAGTTGACGGGTTGGCCCACTTATTTTTTGACCGCCAGCCCACCTCCGAATTTGTGGCTGCCATTGCATCCTCCGGCGCGTTTGTTATCCCTACCCTGGTGACGATCTCCTCTGCTGTTGGCAATGACGCATCAGCGCTGGCCGCTGACAAACGAATACGTTCCAGACTGAGCAAGGAGTGGCTCGACTCCCTCTCCAGAAGCATGAATGTCTATCCTCAAGGAAAGCTCAAAGATGCCTACGCCAGTGTTATGGCCCTCCACCAGGCGGGTGCGGATATTTTAGCGGGTAGTGATGTGTCGGAGCCTTTACCAATCCTTGGCGGACTCGCCCACGGTGCTAGCTTGCACCACGAACTACAGCTGCTGGTCGCTGCGGGACTGACGCCTATCGAGGCGCTACGTGCAGCCACCTCCACCCCTGCGCGACGGTTCGGACTCACCGATCGTGGTCGGATTGTTCCCGGGGCTCGCGCTGACTTGCTACTGGTCGATGGCGACCCGACAACCAACATCAGCGACACGCTGTCCATCCGCGCCGTGTGGCGCCGAGGCGTCCAACTCACCACCCAGGGATAGTTTTTGGAGAGAGATGTCCTGCGCCGCGGGCGTACGGCACATGAACGTTAGACGGGCACTTCCGGTGAGCTAGCAATATGTTTGGCCCGGCCATGTTTTTGTTGGCCTCGATATGATTTCTCTTGAATATCAGTTTACCATATGGCATGATACACCATATGAAGGCAAGGCTTATCTACCGCGAAAAGTACATTTACGCCGACGGTGCTATTCGCGAAATGGTTCTTTGGCAGCTTCCTAAGCGTACGGCTGAGAGACCACATGCCCTTAACTATCGCCTTTATTATGGGCTTTCCGACGGAACCTGTGTCGTGCGTTACGACAATGAAGCCGATAAAGGTTACCACAAACATTTAAGAGGGAAAGAAGAAGCGTATCCATTCAAAGACGTGGAATCTCTGGTTGCTGATTTCCTGGAAGATATCCAAAGAGCAAGAAAGGAATCCAAATGAAAAATAAGATTCAAATCGGAATTGGTGATTCCGTGAGTACCGCCAGGGGTTTCATTGAGGCATGGAAGCGCGCCGAAAGAAGGGAAAGAGCGGCGGCTGAACAGTGGCTGGATTTTGAAAACCTGGAGACGCTTCTAAGAACGTTAACTCATGGACGATGGGTGTTATTGAAAACCCTTCGGGCTACGGGTCCGATGAGCGTGCTCGCTCTTTCGAATAAGCTGGGACGTAACTACAAAAACGTTCACACGGATGTAAAACGTTTGGAGCAAATCGGGCTCATCGATCGGAACAAAGAAGACAAAGTGAGAGTCCCCTGGGATATTGTTGAAGCGAGACTCGGGCTAGCTGCTTGATGGAGCGCCGGTCTCCGGGCACACTCACGTACGATATTTTCCGTTTCGTGAGGTGATCCCTAACAACGCGCTTCACCCGACTTTGCACGCGGCAAAACGGGTGAGCTCAAAGGTTAAGAAAATACGACGATACAACGATACGGGAAGAATTTCCTAAGTCCGGGTTTTCTGTTATGACCTGCCGGCCGTACACGGTGACCATACGGTTTTACGAAGAGCTGAACGACTACCTTCTTCCCGAGGAGACGAGAAAGAAGGATATGGTTGTTGAAAGCACAGACCGGCGATCGGTACAGGACCTGGTCGAGTCGCTGGGTGTTCCCCGGGTTGCGGTTGACCTTATTCTGGTGAACGGGGAGTCCGTTGATTTTTCCTATATCATACAGGCGGGGGATCGCATAAGCGTGTACCCTGAATTCGAGAGATTTAATGTATCCGACGTTACCCGGCTTCGGCCCGGGGTGCTCCGAGAGTCACGTTTCATCCTGGACGTGCATCTTCACAAGCTGGCACGGCGTCTGCGGCTACTGGGATTTGACGTGGACTACCGGGAACACCGGTATGACCGGGAGCTTACAGAAATCTCTCATCGGGAAAAACGCATTCTGCTTACCCGTGACCGTCAGCTTCTGAAACGAAAAATGGTGGAAAGGGGATGTATCATCAGGAATACCGATGCGGAAAAACAGGTGCTGGAGGTGCTTACCCGGCTTGACCTGTGGTCATCGATAAGGCCGTTTACCCGCTGTATCGAGTGCAACGGCATGCTTGAGCCCCTTTCTGTTACCGGTGCACGGTTTAAGCAGGAGAAGCATCGTATTCCTGAGGGCGTACTCGTATGGTGCAGCGAGTTTTACTTCTGCAATTCATGTGGAAGGATATACTGGAAAGGCAGCCATTATAACAGGCTGCAGCATACGATTGACAGGATAATAGAAGCTGTACCAGAGCCAAAATGTTAATAGTGAGGATTAGGATATCCCTCCAAACAACATGACAGGCAAAAAGAGTTAAGTTCTGTTATTTGGCCTCCTGATAATCACGCTTGACGTTACTCACGAGATGCGTTATTATTGTACAGCATGATCAGATCATTCAAATGCGAAAACACCGAGGCGCTTTCAAAAGGTCAGGGTGTCAGGCGGTTCGCGAATATCGCCAAGGTCGCGCGTCGCAAACTCAGACAGCTCGAAATCGCCGGTCGACTCGATGATCTGAGGGTGCCGCTCGGCAATCACCTTGAAGCACTCAAGGGTGATCGTTTGGGTCAATACAGCATTCGCATCAACGATCAGTGGCGTGTCTGCTTTCGTTGGACGAATGTTGGTGCAGAGGATGTTGAAATAGTTGATTACCACTGAGGAGAATCCATTATGAGCAAGCTCGAACCTATTACGCCAGGCGAGATCCTCTTGGAAGAGTTTCTAAAACCTATGTCTATCAGCCAGTACCGTTTGGCCAAGGAAATTGGCGTTCCCGCTCAACGTATCAGCGAGATTGTAGCGGGAAAGCGCTCGATCACCGCTGATACCGATCTACGGTTGTGTCGGTTCTTTGGTCTATCCAAGGGCTATTGGTTGCGCGCTCAGGCCGCCCACGATACTGAGGTTGCAGAGCGCACGCTTGGCCCATCGCTCAAGAAGATTAAACCTTGGTCCGCACATGCGCACCAACATGAACCTACCGCCGACGCTTGTACTTCGCGCGGTTGAGCTTTGCGTTAAGCACGCTTCCACTCATTGGTCACTACATGGACTGGGCGATAATTCTATATGACCGTTCGCGCTAAATTCTGGCTCCTCATTGCTCTTTGGATGGTAGTCGGGATGACGCTCCTGACGATTTGGGTAACAAAGCTACTGGGCGATGAAGCGTTGCTATTAATTCTCTTGTGGATGATCATCACAGGAACTCTAAACTTCTTATTGATACGGTGTCCCCATTGCGGCAAGTCGGCATACTTCGTGCGGCGGTTCATTTACAGAGGCTGGCCCAACCGGATTTGCCGAAACTGCGGTGGGAGAATCATCTGAGAGAAAAGTAATAGGGATCAGACCCCTGACACTTGGCACAACCACCCATCTACATCCGCATCTGGAGTTCTCCTTAAACGGGATATCCTTCCAAACAACATGATAGGCAAAAAGAAGGGAACAAAACTTGGCAGGAGTTTATGCTGGGCATATTCTTAAGAAAAAACAGAATGATTGGACGATACGGCTAGGGAATTTTCCATCGCATGCTTGCAAAATGGAGAACCGGCAAAAAGGCGTGGAGCTATACGGAAACAAGAGAATACCTTGTTAGGTAGTAGGAAAGTTCGGTTCTATGCGTAGCATACTTCGATTTTTGCTCTGCATTGCGCTTACTACCAGTATTGCCTCATGTCAGGCTCGCTGTGGTAGCCCGTCTACAGTTGCATCAAAGGGCTTTAATCCGATCGCCATGGCCGGGGCTCAGTCATGGGTGATTGATGGAGCGTCAAGAAATATTGATGCCACGTATTACCTCGACCTCCCATCGGGCTTTCAATTCACTATTGAAGTTCCAGTCACCTCGGTGCCACCGGATCAGGCGTCGGCTACCGAGGCTGCATGGCCGTTTATTCGCTATGCCTACAAAAATAGCGTCTACCTAAGGTCACAAGTTTAACAAGACCGGTAGCGGGCCGCTCGCTCCGAGCATGATCGGGGTCGCGCTCGTGCTACATCAGGGGCCGCTGGCAAGTGGAAGGCGGGTTGCAATGAGCCTCGTTGAAATAGAAGCTCGCATCAGAAATGAAAAATAGTCGTGAGCAACCTAACCCTCGCTTCACGCGGACGGCTGCACTGAGGGCTTTGCCATGTTTACTTGCCGTAATTGTGGAAAAGAGAAATCGGATGATGAGCGAGGCGAAGTCGGCTGGTTGGCAAACATCGGCTTTCTTTTCATTATGAAGATACCGTGGTGGCCTTCTGCGGTCTGTAAAGATTGCAGCCGACAGGTTCGAATATTCGGCATGGTCGGCATTATCATCGCCGCGGTTATTATCACAATAGGTTTCGTCGGAAAATGGTGGTCGTGAAAGTAATAGGAGTCAGACACACACCCCTCCCAAATCCGCATCTGAAGTTCTCCTGAAATAGAATATCCTTCCAAACAACATGAAAGGCAAAAAGAAGGGAATAAAACTTATTCTGCTTTTAACTTTCTGCATATCTCCCTGGATTTGATACTATGCAGACCTGCAGAATAACTTGTTCGGCACAATAACAAACCAAGCAATAGGAGGAACACACGATGATCCCTGAGAAACTGAAAGAAATAATGAAGAAGGACGGAATTGTTGCCATCGCCACCCTGGGACCTGATGGGCCCCACATGGTCAATACTTGGAATAGCTACCTCAGAATATCGCAAGATGAACGGCTATTTATCCCCGCAGGTTACATGCACAAGACGGAGGCTAACATTACCCACAACCCGGATGTTTTGATTACCTTGGGAAGCAGTAAGGTTGAGGGCCTGCATGGAGCGGGTGCCGGTTTCTTGATCAAGGGAAAGGCAAAGTTCGTGACGTCCGGTCCTGATTTTGACTTCATGAAAGAGAAGTTCAGTTGGCTACGTGCCACCTTGGCCGTTACAATTGAATCTGCCACTCAAACTTGGTGAAACACAATTGCATGATTTCTGCAATTCCTATAACAAGTGTAGATCACGACAGGAATTGCCGAACCCGCCGCTACAGCCGATCGCGGCCCCTTGGGCCGCTCCGGCTGAGCTTTTCGTTATCCGTTACAGATTTATGAGTTGAACTGTGAGGACGAAATGAACACAACAAGAGATGAGAACTTAAGCAAGGTTCCAGAGGTAACGCTTATCTTCTGGATCATCAAAATAGCAGCCACCACGCTGGGGGAGACCGGCGGAGACGCCGTGTCCATGTCGATGAATTTAGGCTATCTCGTTGGCACGGCGATTTTTGCGATAATTTTTGCAGTCGCTGTCATCGCTCAGATTTCCGCAAAGCGATTTCACCCGATTTTGTACTGGACGACGATTGTTGCCACAACGACGGTAGGCACAACGTTGGCCGACTTAGCAGACCGTTCTCTTGGTATTGGCTATCCCGGTGGCACGTTGCTTCTGTTCACTCTTCTGATGGCGTCATTATTCATCTGGCATCGCTCCCTCGGCTCAGTATCAGTTAATACCGTGAGTTCACCAAAGGCGGAGATGTTCTATTGGGTGACGATTATGTTTTCCCAGACCTTAGGTACCGCACTTGGCGATTGGACGGCAGATACGGCTGGCCTTGGTTACCGTGGAGGTGCGTTAGTGTTTAGTGCTCTGCTGGTATTCGTTGTTGCAGCGTACTACTGGACGAGAATATCCCGCACCATGCTCTTCTGGACAGCATTCATTCTTACGCGACCGCTTGGCGCTGTGGTCGGTGATCTCCTTGACAAGCCCGTTAGCGCTGGTGGGTTAGCGTTAAGTCGCTACTTAGCATCAGCTGTTCTTCTCGTGTTCATGGTGGTATGCATTTTTATCTTCCCACAACGAGCCGCAAAACAAGGCCATTGAATTGAAGCAATCCCCTACCCACCCAAATCCGCATCTGGTGTTCTCCTGAAACGGGATATCCTTCCAAACAAATTGACAGGCAAAAAGATGGGAACAAAACTTGGCAGAAGTTTATGCAAAGCATATTATTAAGAAAACAGCATGATTGGACAACACGGGGAGGGAATAGGCCATTGTACACCCGCAAAATGGAGAACCAGTCGCCGAGTTTAAAACCAGAGGACCTTCTGATGTCGTGGAGCTATACAGAAACTATGGAATGACTTGCTATCTTTCTCAATTAACTATCCAGTGAGCACAAGAATGGTTAACAAAGGAAAAGAATATGAGCTCTTTGTAGCAAAGCTTCAGCAAGCACTAATAAATGCTGAAAATATAACTACGCAGAAAAATATTACAGTCGAAGTCGATAAAAAGATTTTGGATAATTGCGGAATCGAAAGGCAATTTGATATTTACTGGGAATATGAACTGGGCGGCCTAACCTATAAAACTGTAATTGAATGCAAGGACTACAACTCTAATGTGTCCGTGGAAAAAATTGACGCACTAATCGGAAAAATAAGAGATATACCCGGCCTAAAAGCCGTTTTTGCAACCAAGAAAGGCTATCAGTCAGGTGCAAAAACAAAAGCTGACCAGAACAAAATTGATCTGCTAGTAGTTCGTGAACAAAACGATTCCGACTGGACAGATTCTGACGGGACGCCGCTAATTAAGAAAATATGTATAAATATGCATTTGTGCATGCCAGCACACATACATAAATTTGAACCATTCTTGGATGGTGAATGGATCAAAGAAAACACAGACATCAACACATCTCAGCCGTTCAGGATTGCAGGTCTTAATAATGAAATATTCATCGATGATATAGATGGAGGCGAAAAATACTCTCTTCGTGACCTCGCGAGCAAACTGTCACCTCTAGATGGAAAAGAATATGGGGTTTTCGAGAAATCAAAAAACTTCAAGAATGCTTTTATTTATCATAGGGATATAAGGCTGAAACTTTTAGGTTACAAGATCGAATATTCCTTATCCAAACCCATCATGGAGCCAATTGAAATTGATTTTTCTAAAGAGCTGATTGGAGTCGTTGAGTATCTTCAGAAAGGAACGAAAAAGTCTATTTTCAGAGATGGAATCATCAGGTAGAAAGATGACAAGTCATTCCAGCCGACGTCGTTGGCGCGGCTGAGTTCCTTCGATAGGAGGTCAGCCCCTGGGGGCCTGTTGCCCAAACCAATAGCATTCTCGATCAAAAATGATATCATCTGGAGCATCCAGGAGGTGCTTCGATGATGGGACATCAGCCACCCCCGCAGTCCAAACTCTTCTATACCGGATTCCAGTTGGACAAGCGAGTGCGACGTGACCATCCTCTGAGGAAGATTAGCACGGTTGTCGATTTCGATTTCACCTACAAAGAAGTGGTGGAAACATACGGCGATAACGGCAACGTCTCGGTGCCTCCTCCTGTTCTGCTCAAGCTCATGCTTCTATTGGTGTTCTACAATGTTCGTTCCGAGCGCGAGCTGATGGAGACGCTACCGGAGCGACTCGATTGGTTGTGGTTCCTTGGCTACGATCTGGATGATGAAGTACCGAACCACAGCGTGCTTTCGAAAGCCCGGAAGCGCTGGGGACGTGAGTTGTTCCAGCGTTTCTTTGAGCGCGTGGTGAGGCAGTGTGTTGCGGCTGGACTGGTTGACGGGCGCAAGATATTCGTCGATGCGAGCCTTATCGATGCGGATGCTTCGCAGGACTCGGTTGTGGATACGAGAGACCTGAACGAGCAGCTGTCAAAGAAGTATCGGCAACTCGAAGCACGGCTCGACGAAGCGCCGAGCGCGAGAGAACCGGGACCGTACACCGAAGAGAACCTGCGCTATGTATCGGCAACCGATCCGGATGCGGCGTTGATGAAGCGCGGGGAGTCGAAGTTGCGGTACCAGAGTCATCGAGCGGTCGAAGGCAGCAGCGAGATTATCACAGCGACGGCGTTGACCCCGGGTGATGTAAGCGAAGACCAGTTATTGATGGTGCTTAAGGAAGACCACGAGGCGACCACGGGGGAGTCGGTTCAGACGGTAGTTGCAGACAGCAAGTATGGAACGAAAGAGAACTACCTGGCGTGCCGGGATGCGGGGATTCAGGCACACATTCCGGCATTTCAGGGAGGTACGGACAAGCGTTTGGAGAAGCGCGGCCTGTTTATGGAAGAGCGCTTTGTGTTTGACGCCAAACGGGACGTGTTTGTGTGCCCCGCGGGCCAGGAGCTACGGCGTAGGACCGTGCACGCCCGTCGGCAGAGCATAGAATATGCCGCTTCGAAGCGAATCTGCGCGATGTGCGAATTGAGAGACCAGTGCACGACGAGCAAGTCGGGTCGCACAGTCGGCCGACATCTCCGTCAGGATGAGTTGGACGAGATGGTGAGAGCTTCGAAATCGACGTTGTCGCGTCTGGATCTCAAGCGTCGGCAGCACGTGTGCGAAGGGTCGTTTGGCGCGGCGAAGCGATACGGTTACAAACGCGCGCGCTGGCGCCGACTGTGGCGAGTAGAAATCCAGAACTATCTTATCTGCACCATACAGAACATCACCAAGTTGATCAAACACCGCAACAAGCGCTGTTACGCGGCGGCCAGTCTTCATTCAGATTGGAGCTATGATCTGTTGATGTCAGGTCTTCAGAAGTTTCGGTGCAATGTACATCGCTTATTCTGGTACATCAAAGAAGTGCGGGTTATTTGTGTCATACAAACAGATCCAGCATAGGGATGAATGGATGAGCACGATAAAAAGTTATTCGGGCAACAGGCCCCCGTCACTTGACACTTAGGCGAATAGTAAGAAAATGTAGCAGAGGCGCCGTGCAAAATGAGATACAAGAGTTCTGCCAACAGGTCAATCACGCCCGTTCTTATAATCAAACCTAAGGACATTATGAGAGCTTCTTTTTGCGGGCCAATCACCCAACTCGCCCGTTAGCTTTTTGGCTCCGCTACACACTCTTTAGTCCCAAAATCCCCCTCCAAGGTGCCAGCCGATCGGTAACCAGATCGGTAACCAATTGTTAATAAGTTGAAAAGGGCATGTCTCTTTGCCTGCCGTTATCACGCGTCCGGTAGGGATCGACCCCAAAGCCGGATGGCACATTGATGGCCTGACATTCCAGTTGACGCAAATGCTATTAGCGTTTATTATGATAATGGCAAATAGTGTTTGTGGGAGAGGGAGAGAACATGGTCTATGTCCAAAGAATGTTGGAACTGTCGCGGTTACTACTCGAAAACACAGTATTTCTTTTCGGTCCACGACAGACGGGAAAGTCCACGTATGTCCGTGAGCAATTGGGAAAGGATGTTGCCCTAACTTTCAACTTGCTCGATCACGGGCTGCTGCTTCGCTTGCTCGCGGATCCGACTGAAATGCGCCAGCAGATCGCGGCACTTAACCTAAAGAACACCGTGGTATGCATCGATGAAATTCAAAAATGTCCGGAGTTGCTCGACGAGGTCCAACTGCTTATTGAGGAGCGTGGCATTCGCTTTTTGCTTACCGGATCGAGTGCGCGTAAGCTCCGGCGTGCGGGCACCAACCTCCTCGGCGGACGTGGGCGCGATCGCAGGATGCATCCTTTTGTGTACCGCGAGGTGAAGGAACACGGCTTCTCGCTCGAGCGCGCCATGAACTCCGGCCTCATCCCCAGTCACTATTTCTCGTCAGATCCGGAAGAAGCGCTCGATGCCTATGTCAGCCGGTATCTGACCGAGGAGATCGCCGCCGAAGGCATCGCGCGGAACATCCCGGCATTCGCGCGCTTCTTACAAGTTGCTGCCACAGCCAACGCCCAGCTTGTCAACGCGGCATCCATCGGCAGCGATGCGCAGGTTTCACGCCAGACGGTGCAGAACTATTTCCAGGTGCTCAAGGACACACTCCTCGGGTTCAATCTCGAACCCTATTGCAAGACAGTCAAGCGCAAGGCCATCGGCACACCCAAGTTCTATTTCTTCGACCTGGGGGTGGTGCGGGCCTTGCGGCGCCTGAAGCAGATTACCCCGGCCAATACTGAGTATGGGGAGTTCTTCGAGCACTTTATTTTTCTGGAGCTGAGGGCCTGGATTGACATTACTCATCCGCGCATGCCGCTCCATTACTGGCGCTCAAAATCCGGCTTCGAGGTCGATTTCATTCTCGACGAGTCCACCGCCATTGAGACCAAGACGACCACGCACGTGACGGAGAGGCACCTCAACGGTCTGAAGGCACTCGATGAAGAGGGAGCCATGAAACGACTCATCCTCGTATGCCGGGAAGCCGCCCCGAGGAAGATCGACAGAATCGAAATTCTTCCCTGGCAGATGTTTCTTGACGAACTCTGGGCGACCGAGAGAAAAGCGATTCCTCAACCAACCGAACCGGTGTAAGTAACTGGGGACGGAGGATGGTTTTGACCCCGTATTACTTCTTTCGCGTGTATTTGAAGACAAATGCGGCGGGGCTCGATGAGTTGGTCCAAGCCTCTTCGTGGTGATCCGCGTCAATGAACGTGAAGACGACGCCCTTCATATAGCCCTCCCCCGGACCAATGTTTGTCCCGTCCACAAATTCGAACGCGACTTGGTTAGGCGCCTTCGACGGAACCATCGCCATTCGCGGCTGATTGTGCGCGGCACAGTAGTGCGTCGCCAGCAGCCGTTTGCCGTCCGGATAAATCATGGTGAGCATCTCGTGCGACGAATCCTTGTCCATCAGGTGCATGATCGCAGAGCCGTCGCCGGTCATGCGGATCTCCAGCTTGGTCGCCATCGGCTTGCCGTTCATGTCCATCACTCCCTCCCACTCGCCGACCAGCGACGTGAGCTTCTTCCACTCGGACGTCTGCGGCACGACCGACTTCTTGCCCTCGCCTTGCTCCATAGCGAACACGGCAGTAGTCGCGAGCACGACTACCAGTAAAAATATTTTATTTATCCGCATTTTCACTCCCTCCTCCTGGCTGGCGCTGGATTTCTTTCGGTCAATCCCGCGCACAGGTACCACGTCTACCTAATCATCGAGGATAGAAATGTCAAAACAGGTCTTCTTCTCTGAGCACCCTCACAGGACCACGTCTCTTGCCCCAGCACATGCCAGAGATACCAAGCCGCTTCACTCCCCCTCAAGGATCTGCTCGACTTCGCTTGAAATTCGATCGGCCTTGTGCAAGGCTACTCGACCGTTAGCTTTTTGGATCCGCTACACACAGCCATGATGTTGGCGGAGAAACGCCTCTAATGGAAGTCAATCTTATCCGTGAACGCCTGAAACGACTGAAGGAGATTTTACAATGAAAAAAGATTCTGAACTCGTTCGCGGCAGCGGCAACGTATTTCGTGATTTAGGTCGCGAGCATTCCGGTCTTAAACAAGCTCGTGCAATTCTTGCAGCCAAGATCATTCAGACGCTTGACGAGCGTGGTTTATCAACACGCGAGGCTGAAAGACGAACGGGCATCTCTCACTCGGAGTTTTCGCGCATCCGCAACGCGCGCTTGGATCGGTTCACCATGGATCGCATGATAATGATCCTTGAAAAACTGAACGAGGATGTTGAAGTGGAAGTTAGGTTCCGGGTCGCCTAATTGGTCCTTCGTTAAAAATTACATCACCAATTTAGAACCCGTCATGACCGAAGGGAATTCTAGAAACTGGAGACGGAGGATGGTGTACATCGCTGGTGGAATGTGATACGGTTCCTTTGAGTAATTTACGTTTCGCCAACGCATCAATCTTCTTGTCGCTTCCAAGACGATTCCTGCGCTCTCGGAACCGAAAGAGGATTCCCAATAGCGCTGACACCGCACCCGAAGCACACGAACTCGTGGAGGACCCCGTGAACCAAAACTACAAAGATCTGAAACACCGCGTCCGCAAGCTGCACGAGCTCCTCACCACGGGCGGCACGAACAACTTTGAGTTCATGCGGGCTCTGGACGCAGTGCGGCGCGCGGCCAATCACGGAGACAGCAGGCGGGATCCCTCACGCGAATTGAAGACATTGCTGGAGAAGGCCGAGTGTCTGGGCAGGGGTCTCGCCGGCTGAGCTCATCAAATGGATAGTGTTAGACGTTTACTAATACCGATTACGTCCACCTCCGCCACCCCCTCTGCCTCCTCCCTCATATCCCCCCCGACGGTCGTCTCTTCGCTCCATTGGCCGAGCCTCGTTGACGGCCATAGCCCGTCCTTCTTGATCCATACCGTTGAATTTTTGAATGGCCGCGGTAGCCTCGGCGTCCGTTGACATCTCGACAAAGCCAAAGCCCTTGCTTCGGCCGGTTTCGCGATCAGTGATGACCTTGGCTGATTCGACAGTTCCGCATTGAGCAAATAGGTCTAGCAAAAATTGATCGTTTGCTGAATACGGGAGATTACCAACATAGAGTTTTTTGCCCATAAAATCCTCCTTGAGGAAAGAAACACCACGAAAGAGGTATGGGCAGAATTACCCGCGCTCTCTTGAGATGAGACCCTAATGGTGTAGCATATAAGATAGAAAGAAGCCATAGATGGATCAGAATTTTCGTAAAAGGTCAGTAATCGGTTCTGCGGGCCAATCACCCAACTCGACCGTTAGCTTTTTGGACCAGCATGCCGTTGCCAAGCAAGAATACCGATTGGCCGAATGGCTTGAGGTGCCGCATTCGAGATATTGACAGATGATCAAAACCACGGCATAGCAATTTCAGCGTAGACCCAACCAGGCGTTGGAGCCGATATCCTTGTGGGCGAATCAAGATTCCTCGGAGCGCCGGGCTATTGTTGATTAAAGGTGGTATTAACATGGCAAAGAAATCATTTCCTCTTTCCAAGGTCTATGGCTTGCTCGAGCCGGGGCCGGTTGTCATGGTCACGACCGCCCGGGATGGGAACCCAAACATCATGACTATGTCATGGCACACCATGATCGAGTTTGAGCCACCGCTCGTGGGTTGCGTGGTCAGCAATCGCAACTATTCCTTCGGCCTTTTGAAGGCGACCAACGAATGCGTGATAAACATTCCTACGGTAGAGATAGCTGAAAAGGTCGTGGGTTGTGGCAATACGTCGGGTGCGAAAATAGACAAGTTCGAGACCTTTGGTCTCACACCCAAGCCTGCTTCGCGCGTCGGAGCGCCTCTCATTGATGAGTGCTATGCAAATCTTGAGTGCCGGGTGGCTGACACAAAGATGGTAGCCACGTATTGTTTATTTGTCGTTGAGGTCATCAAGGCATGGATTGACCCCATGGTGAAAAACCCGCGGACGATTCATCATCTTGGAAGCGGCAACTTTATGGTTGCCGGCGATAGGATCAAGCTACGATCAAGGATGAAATAGTGCCAAGGCACCTAACCATGGCATCAAATAGAACTACTTATAGACTAAGCGAAAGGGTATGTACGAAAAAGCTAGAATTAATAGGTGCTAACAAATAACTTCGTAGGTGAAAATAAGGGGTCTGACCCTTTGATCCTAACCGATAGGTTTTAGTTAACAATGTACATAGCCTTTTTCGATCTTGATCATACCATCCTGAACATCTCGAGCGGACGGGTCATGTTCAGAGAATCATACCGGCATGGAATCATCGGTAGGACGGAAATTTTCAAGGCCTTCCTTTTCACCGTGTTGTACCGTTTAGGCATTATGAGCGAGGAATCGATAATTAGACGCTGGGTTGGATGGTATCGCGGCACGAGTATAGAAACGTTCGCGCCTATCGCCTCCGATTGGGTGAAGGAACTGCAAAATGTTATCCGCAACGATGCGCGGAAGGAGGTGCAATTGCATCGGGACAATGGCGGCCGGACCGTCATACTCTCGGCGTCGACGACATTTTTCTGCGAGGTGGTCAAGAACGCCTTGGGTATGGATGACGTCATCTGTACCGAACTTGAATTCATCGACGGCCGTTTTACCGGCAACCTGAAGGGCAGCTATTGTCATGGCCGGGAGAAGCTTTCGCGGGCGCGACAATATTGCTTAACTCAGGGTGTTAGCATGAAGGATTGCTACTACTATGCAGATTCGATCAACGACCTTCCGCTGCTCGAGGAGATCGGCATTCCCGTGTGCGTTACTCCCGATAAAAAGCTGGAACGAATTGCGATGAAACGAGGATGGAGAATACGTAGGTGGGAGTAGAAGTCAAAAAGGGGTCCGACCATCATGGCTCCTAAAAGCGCCGGGATATTGTTGTATAAATACGAAGATGGTGAGCTTCGGGTGATGCTGGCGCATCCCGGCGGCCCATTTTGGACTAAAAAAGATGATGCGGCATGGTCGATTCCCAAGGGTTTATTCGAAGAGAATGAAGAACCGCTAGAGGCTGCAAAGAGAGAATTCAAAGAAGAAACGGGATTCGATGTTGAGGGAGAACTTATGGAGCTCGGATCTCTCAAGCAACCAAGCGGTAAGATTGTATTTGCATGGGTTGCAGAACAAGACTTGGATGTATCTAAAATAGTTAGCAATACTTTTGAGCTCGAGTGGCCGGCTAATTCAGGTACTATCAAAAAATATCCAGAAATAGACCGATGCCAATGGTTTGGCGTTGCGGAAGCAAAGATCAAAATATTAAAGGGACAAGCGGCGTTTATTGATACCCTGGTCAATCGACTTCAGTATATTCCAGTTGAAAGGTAGTATTAACATGGCAAAGAAAGACACAAGGAGCTGATGATGAATCGTGTAGATTACCTGTCGGTCGCTGAAAAGGCGATGACGCAAATTAAAAAGGGGCATTTTTAACGGTCAAGGCGGAAGCCCAACTTAACACCATGACCATCGGCTGGGCCACGGTGGGGATCGTCTGGACAAAGCCGATCATGATGGTTGCCGTCCGCAACTCTCGACACACCTTTGGGATCATGGAAAATGCAGCGGATTTCACGGTGTCCTTTCCAAAAGACGACCTGAACGATGAGCTCATGTTTTGCGGGACCAAATCGGGGCGAACGTACGATAAATTCAAAGAATGCGGCCTGAAACCGGGTCCGGCGCAAAAGACCCTTTCACCGATCATTCAGATATCGGGGATCCACTTTGAATGTAAAATCGTCTACAAATCCGCTATGAATCCCGCATTCCTGGATGTGGAATGTCAGCGACTCTATCCGAAAAACGATTTTCATACGCTCTATTTTGGAGAAATAGTGGAGTGTTATGAAATTTGAATAATTAGCCCATACTTCAAATTGTTGTTTACAAATTACTGTTGCGGGGTACCTAACATTAGTTGCAGAAGGATGCCGCTAGCGCTTTGGCGGCAGTCGAGAATGGGTGCTCGTTTGACACTTAGACAGATGACATGAGAGGTATATAGGATGATCAAGTACGTTATTTTAATATGTATAATCTTATTAATTTGGATTTCTTTTGAGATGTGGCTTGTCGTTCGAGATCGAATGCAGGGCAAAGGCAAAACCGGAAATGACCGGGGGACCCGCTACTTCAACGGCATCGCACTTTTCCTTGGTATTACCATCGCAGGAATCATTCACGGAAATGCCACGTTTTTCTTTCCGGGCGGCAGGTCTGAAATTGGCTTCTGGATTGGGCTATGCATCATGCTGATGGGATTTGGATTGCGCATTTGGGCTGTTGTTACGCTTGGCGTATCATTCCGTACCACTGTTGAGACACATACCGAGCAACGGGTAATCAGAACTGGTCCTTACAGAATTCTGCGACACCCTTCATACACTGGATTGATATTAGTGTGTTTCGGCTTTGGCATCGCTGTTCAGAACTGGCTATCGTTAGCGTTTGCGGTGGTACTTCCACTTATTGCTCTCATATATAGGATTCACATCGAAGAGCTAACTCTTGTTGCATCCATAGGTTCTGACTACAAAGAATATCAAACTCAGACAAAGAAACTAATCCCTTGGGTATGGTGAAGTGAAATCACCGTGATGGATTAACCCAGTTATTTCTTGTCCTCCCAGTCCCAGAAATAATCCGCGTTGGTCATCTCTTTGGTTTCATCTTCGGGCGGCGTGGGCCTTCTGATGCCTTCCGGCAGGTCCTCGGTATTTTTATGGAAATATTCCAGTTGTTCTTCAAGGTCAAAGGTCTCTTTCTCCCAGTACTGCACCGTGCCGAAGTGCGGAAAAGCCGCCGGAAACGCGGGATCGTCCCAGCGCTGCGCTATCCATGCCGCGTACCTGATATACCGCAGCGCCCTGAGCGGTTCGACCAGGCGCAGCCACAAGGGATTGAAATCCCTAAACAGCCCGTACGCCTCGAGGAATATTTCCCGCTGCCTGAGCCCTTCCTTGTCCCGCGCCGGAACCAGCATCCATACGTCTTGGACCGCGGGACCGGTGAGAAAATCGTCAAAATCCAAGAAAAAAAATCCATCGTTCCCGTTGAGAAGATTTCCCCGGTGGCAATCGCCGTGTATCCGGTAAAACGGGACCCCCGCGGAAAGAGTATCGTAAATTGTGGCGATTTCTTTTACGGCATTTCCGAACCGGTCCAGGAATTGCCGGGGAATAAAATCATGCTCAGTCAGAAAGGCAAGCGGCTCCAGCCCATAGGATGTTCCGGTAAGCCGGATCCGGTGCTCCGCATTTTTCGCGGCCCCCCGGTTGTGAATCCGGCCGAGCAGCCTGCCGAGCATCCGCAGCTCGTCGTCATTCAACTCGTCCGGCACCCTCCCGCCGGTACGCGGCCACAACGCATAATAGATGCCCTCGATCTCGTGTATGGTTTCCCCGTCGGAGAAATGAAGGGGGGCGCATACGGGGATCTCGTCTTCCTTGAGCTCGGACAAAAAAGCGTGCTCTTCCTGTATCTGTTCCCTACTCCATCGTCCGGGCCGGTAGAATTTGCCGACAACGTGTGAATCGTCGGTCAGCTTCAGATCGTACACCCGATTCTCATAGCTGTTTAGGGCCATGCAGTGCCCGGTAGGTTTAAATCCGCTGACCTCGAGGGCTTTGAGCACCGTATCCGGCGTCAGATGAAAAAAGAATTTGTTCGTTGCCTTGTTCATTCCTGCGCGCCCTTTGTTTCCAACGGCGCCCGCCGGCGCCTTCTCAAATCGACGCTAACTCTCAAATCATAGGGGAGTCAATGGTGGTAACAAGAGCGTAGCGATTGTCATGCGGAGCGATTGTCATTTCGAGCGTTAGAGACTGTAGCGAGCGAAGCGAGGCGTACAGTCTCTTATCCCTTTAGGGGTAGCGAGAAATCTAAATAACGATGAGATCGCAGTTAGATATCTCCCTTCGGTCGATATGACAATATACCCGGTTGTGGGTCAGTTTGCCCTGTCGTTCGACGAATACCCGTGAGCCTCAAACTGAGACATTACCAACGAGTTGTATATCGGTACCAACAACATAATAGGCAGAAAGAAGCAATTGAACTCGGCAAGAATTTATGCGAAGCATACCGTTCAGAAAACAGAATGATAGAGGAAAGGAATATCCCGTCGAGCGTCAACGTCCAGGGCTGAAGGCGCCTTCTCAGCCAAAGC
Source organism: uncultured delta proteobacterium (assembly GCA_963754925.1). GTDB lineage: Bacteria > Myxococcota > B64-G9 > B64-G9 > B64-G9 > CAVWHX01. Next base: position 96,145 of record CAVWHX010000006.1, on the reverse strand, counting down.
TTGCTGTTTACACCCAAATAATGATGGAATAGGCAACCTGTCGGGAGGTGGACGGTATGAACCATGTCGTGCGCTACGCGAAGAGATGCTGGATATGCTTCTGGGGCATCGCCATGACCTTGATTCTCTTTTTTCCGATAATGCTCGCATCAGTGCTGAGCAGAACGGGCAACCTGGCCTTTTCACTCTCGAAGATTTGGGCGCGGGTGATGCTCCTGGTCACCGGAACCCGCGTCGCCATCCAGGGAAGAGAGAAAATGAAGAAAGGCTGTTCCTATGTCATCGTCTCGAACCATCAGTCGATGTTCGATATTCTCGCCCTGGTAACCTCCCTCGGCATTCAGTACCGCTGGACCATCAAGAAAGAGCTTCTCAAAACGCCGCTCTTCGGCTACGCCCTCTATGCTTCGAGGAACATCTTCATCGACCGCAGCAATCCCGAGAAGGCGCGCGAGAGCATTCGCAAGGGGCTCGAACGCCTTCCCGCCGGGGTGAGCATCATGTTTTTCGCCGAGGGAACGCGTTCGCCGGACGGGCGTTTGCTGAATTTCAAAAAGGGCGCTTTCAACGTGGCGCTTGAAAAAAGTAACCCGATTCTTCCGGTGACGGTAAACGGGAGCCGGCAGGTGCTTCCCCGGAAAAGCTTTGTTTTAATCCCGGCCGCATACGGGTGGTAGTCGGCGATCCCATCGAGACCCATGGGTATAGTCATGATAGCATGGCGGAACTGATGACCAAAACGCGCCTGGCGATACAGTCGAACCTGGTTCTGGACTGAATTAAGGTAGTTGCTCGGTTCGTGCACTTACAAAAAGTAATTTTCCCCCATGGACGGGTCGGTACGGTATCCAATAATGCCGAAGGGATGGATCGCATGTTGTGAAGAAAAGTTGCGAAAATTTTACTAAGAGATTACATTCTATTTCAAATAAGTTAAGCGGGATCGGGGAGGCCAGTGGGGGGGGTCGATGGCAAAGACGCCAGATAAATCGTTATTAGAATAACGTATTTGCCGGGTGACAAATTTATCGAGGTTGCGATTATGTCAGATACCAATGTCGAAAACCAGCTTCGCCTCGCCGGCGCCGATCTGAATAGGCGAATTGCGCTGCTGGAAGACACGTTGCTGGAAAAGGAGAGGACCGGGGAGGCGCTGCAAGATTCCGAGAAGCGCTACCGACGGCTCTTTGAATCGGCCAAGGACGGTATCTTGATTCTTGATGCCGATACCGGCAAAGTGGTTGATGTCAATCCTTTCCTGTTGCGGTTACTCGGCTATTCTTACGAAACATTATTCGGGCAATATATCTGGGAACTCGGTGTATTCAAAGACATTGCCGCATCCAAGGACGCTTTCAAGACCCTGCAAGATAACGAATACATCCGTTACGATGATTTGCCGCTGGAAACCCACGATGGGCGGCCCATCGCCGTGGAGTTTGTCAGCAATGTTTACCTCGTGGACCATAGCAAGGTGATCCAGTGCAACATCCGTGACATCACCGAGCGCAAGCGGGACGACGCCGAGCACAAGCGGATGATGGCGGCCATCGAGCAGCTCGCAGAGACCATTGTCGTGACCGATGCCCAAGGGATCATCCAGTTCGTGAACCCGGCCTTCCGGCGGACGACGGGCTACAGCCGAGAGGAGGCCATCGGCCAGAATCCGCGCATCCTCAAGAGCGGTGCGCAGGACGAACAATTTTACCGCAATCTTTGGGATACCATCTCCAGCGGCAAAACGTGGGAAGGCCGTATGGTCAACAAGCGCAAGGATGGGATTCTCTACACCGAGGAGTCGACGATTTCGCCGATCCGCAACACTTCGGGCCAGATCGTCAACTACGTGGCCGTCAAACGGGACATCAGCGAGCATCTCCGACTGACGGCCCAGTTTCAGCAGGCCCAGAAGATGGAAGCGGTGGGCCTGCTGGCGGGCGGCGTGGCCCACGATTACAACAATATGCTCAGCGTGATCCTCGGTTATACGGAACTGGCCCTGAACACGGTCGACCCGGATAAGACTCTGCATACCGACCTTGAGGAAATTCAGAAGGCTGCCATACGTTCCACGGAAATCACCCGGCAATTGCTGGCATTTGCCCGCAAGCAGACCATCAATCCCGTGGTGCTTGACCTGAACCAGAACGTGGAGAGTATGCTCAAGATGCTCCGGCGACTTATCGGTGAGGACATCAATCTGGCCTGGCTGCCCGAGTCAGGCCTGTGTCCGATCAAGATAGACCCCGTCCAAGTCAATCAGATCCTGGCCAATCTGTGTGTCAACGCCAGGGACGCCATTGCCGACGTCGGCAAGATCACTATCGAAACGGGAAACGCAGTCTTTGACGAGACCTACTGCGCTGATCATGCCGGGTTTGTGGTAGGAGAGTATGTGCTGCTGGCCGTCAGCGACGATGGATGCGGCATGGACAAGGAGACCCTCGACCAAATTTTCGAACCGTTTTTCACCAGTAAGGGGGTGGGCCAGGGAACCGGCCTGGGGCTATCGATGGTGTATGGCATCGTCAAGCAGAACAACGGATTCATCAACGTCTACAGCGAACCAGGAAAAGGAACGACCTTTAGAATCTACCTGCCCCGGCACGCGGGCCAGGCCATCGATATCCAGCGGGAAGAAGCTGCGGAAATCCCTCTCAGCCGCGGCGAGACCGTGCTGGTGGTGGAGGACGAGCCCGCGCTCCTGAAGATGGACAAAAAGATACTGGAACAATTAGGGTATCGGGTGCTGGCCGCAGGCACGCCGGGCGGGGCCATTGGGTTGGCCGAGGAACACGCGAGCGAGATACACCTTCTTATCACCGACGTCGTCATGCCGGAGATGAACGGCCGGGACCTGGCGGAACGTATGCAATCCCGTTACCCCAGCATGAAAATTCTGTTCATGTCCGGCTATACAGCCAATATGATTGCCGATCGGGGTGTGCTGGACGAGGGTGTGAACTTCATCCAGAAGCCATTCTCGATGAAGGATCTGGCTTTCAAAGTGCGGGAGGCGCTGGGAGAAAAGTAAGCGAAGCGCCGCAGTTTCCTCGATATCGCCGCAGCTAGTCTAGCATTGATTTTCCTTCAACTTGCTGCAATATTAAATCCACCGAGACAGAAGGATCTCCGGCCTCCATTTTTGCGACGCGGGACTGGCTGGACTTCACCACCTCGGCAAGTTCTTCTTGACTGAGGTGCTGCTTTTTCCTTCTTTCCCGAAGGTTCGCTGCGAGCCTGAGCTTGAGTTCAACGTATACGGCTTCACTGGTAGAGAGATTGAGAAATTCTGCCGCCGACCCGATCCTCCACCCAGCGGCCTCAACACGTTTTCTTTTGGTATCACGCATTATCGTAGCTCCTCATGCAACATCGGTAAGTATGAATATGTCAAATTCGCATACCATCAAGATTAAAAAGTACGACATCTTTGCTTTCGTTCAATAACCTTTAAGGATGCCTGATGCAAAAGCGGCGTGTCTGAAACCTCGCGCCCTTGACAATCGCCGATTCCGACATTACTTAGAGGCAAAACATGAACTACGGGAACCAACAAAATTTGCGTCGATGCGGTTCTTGTATGGCTGCGTGCCTGGTTGCCATCGTGGTGGCAGTGCCGATGGTTGCGTGGCCCGCGGCCGCCAATGCCGACGAGGAACCCACGAAATGGGAGCAGCTCTTTTTCCCCTTCCCCATTGTCGGCGCTCCGCCGCAACTCGAACAGCAGGTGCAGGTCTTCAATAGCTACTTTCACGGCAAGCAAGGCGGCGGAGATGTACTCTCGGCGGAAGTAGGTCTGATCGCCACTGCTCATCTCGGCTTCGTCCTCACCGTCCCTTTTCAAATCGGCACCGGAGGGCAACCGAGCGGGTTTCAGGACATTCAGCTGCTTGCCCAGTTCCTTGTCGCCGGATCGCTCGAGCTCGACAACATGCTCTCCGCCGGAGTGATGATGACCTTTCCTACGGGGCAGAACGGTTTAAGCGCAGCCGATTACTTCGTTGGGCCATTCATCTACGCCGGTCAGCGCTTCTGGCGCCACCTCATCATCGAAGCCAACATTACCGGTTTGCTGCCTATCGTAAACGGCAGGTCCGCCCGACAGATTGCCGCGACCGGTCTCGTCTCCGTTTTGCTCACGCCCGTGCGATTTGACTATCCAATCTATACCCAGGTCGAGGTCAACAGCACCACCTACCTCGACGGGTCGCGAGCGCTGCCGCCGCTGACCACAAGCGCCCCGGCCGAGACGGTCTTTATCGCGCCGGAGATTTTCATCGGCCCCTTCAAAAGCCCGGTGAGCGACGGAACACGTATCGCGGCCGGTGTGTTCTTCAACCTGACCGGCGATCCCGTGCACAACGTTACCTATTCCATTACCGCCGCCTTCGACATCCCCAATCGCTTCGGGTACTAAGGTTAATCAAGCAGATTACAGAGTATACTTCTGTTTAATTACAATAATATCAATCCATTAACTATATAGTCGCTAACCACGTCTATATTGTATATACAACTATGTTATATTAGTTGTAAATAATACTTGACATAGGTTATATAATGTTTATAATGTGTACGTGAGCAATTAAGATGATGGTGACAACAAAATATTTTGAAAGGAGGTGCTCAACATGAAAGCAAAAGACGTCATCGAAGAGCTAATGCAATATTATGAAAAAATGAATGATGAGCAGAAGGCCGAGTTTCGACGATCCTATCGTTTGGTCGAACGATCCGACGGCCGGAAGCGGCGAGATATACCGAAAGATGTTTTCCACAAGGTTTTGAAGGATGTGCTGGAGATCACCCGGAAGAAAGTCGAATTGATCTCCCTTTGGAAAGAGCTTCAGAAAAAGCTTGACCCCAATCCGAAGCACAGGAAGGCGCAGCTCAAAAGAGTATTGTATGCAGCCTTCGACTCAAACCTCTCGGCGCTGGAGAAGGTGAAATATCGGCGCAGAAGAGGCAGAGGTTATCGAATTTTTGAGTACGCCCGGGATCACGCGGACGAACTGGAACTAAAACCGATTACTGAAGAAGAGATAGAACTTCTCAGCGAAGCGTACGCAGCTACTCTTTCATTTCCGAGACGACTACGATTGTTGAAGCAAGACAGAACGACACGAAAACACAGTGGTGAAAAAATAACCCATGATTCCCCCGCAGCATAAAACAAAATCCGGAGGAATAGAGGAGAACACAATGGAAACGGCAAAAAAAGGTTTGGTGGACTTGGCGCTCAAAGTTGACCGTAAAGCAGGAACAACCGGGTCGCTTACTATTGGATCCACGCCCAAAAACAAAAAAGGCTTGGTCGACCTGGCGCTCGATATCGCTGGCAAGGCACAAGACCCGAAGGACGAGGCCGACGACGATCAGCAACAAGCCGAGGCGACAAATCGGAAAAGGAAATTCGCGTTATCGCTGGGCGTCCTTCCATCGGTAGTAGGCGGACTTTTAAATCTCGGTATTGACGTCTTTGGTGGTGACGACAAGCGAGGGCATCGTAGACATAAACGACGGGCTCGGAAAAACGAATCAACGAAGGCCACGCGGTCCGCATCGGAATAAACGAGTCTTCCTGACGCGATCGCACTAGTTATTGTCTTCTGCGGTCCTTCAACGTTGGGGCTGCGCGAGCGTCACCGATAACCAGATGCCCTTCTTCTCAAGCTCGATCGGTTTGTGTTTTTCATGGCCGCCGCGATCGGGATTGCGATCGCCCGGCCCGCGCTGATCCCTATCGTCGCCGCTCGGCCCTCGCCCCGCCATATCGTGATCGCCTTGATCCATTCCGCGGGATCCCATGCCCTGGTGGTGATCGCCACCCCCGTGCGGTCCCGTGCCCGAGGTTTCTTCTTCATCGGATCGGCGGCCCCTTTTGGGAACGCTCAGCTCCACCCCGATGCCGATCTTTTTTCCTTGCACGGCGTTTATGGCATACTTGACCGCATCCGTTTTTTTGAGAGGAACGCTCATCTCGTACGAGCAAATCGCTTCGTCACACCCCGCCGCAGCAGCGGGACCATCTTCACCGCTTGTCGAAATCGGCGACTCGCGACCTTGGTTGTCTAACACCGTAAGGTCGAGCGCCAAGACATAGCTGTCTTGAGGCGCCGTTCGCTCTTCCGCTTCCGGCTGGCCTTCCGGTTGCTCCACTGCCCGTGGTGGTATCCACCGTATCGCGCCGCCTCTCAGGCGTAAGCCGAATTCTCTCTTGTTCTTCTCCCCGGTGCTATTAAACCATACGGTCAAGCCCGATTGCCTCAAGATTCTAATCGAGGATTTATTCGAACTTCCGATAATCAGATAGAGTTTGTCGGCGTCGTTCATAATTCCCCAGGAGATATCGCCTTCCTCGAAATAGTCGAGCGGCACGTCGGCCCATTCTGCGCCCTTGCCATCGATGGTGACTGCACGGGCGTTCCATGCACTCGTGACGTTTCTCTGTTCACTGCAACCGACCAGAAAGAGAATCCCCGCCAGTACGACAACACCACCATGCTTGCCGGTCATTGTTGGCTCCTCACTCAGCGGCCATGAACGGATAGGTACCGTCGGTCGCCGGGACGAAGGTCTCCTTGATCGTGAGCGGGCTCACCCAGCGAAGCAGGTTGAGCGGCCCGCCGGCCTTGTCGTTCGTCCCGGATGCCCGCGCGCCGCTGAACGGCTGCAGCCCGACTAAGGCTCCCGTCGGCTTGTCATTTATGTACAAGTTGCCGGCGGCGTAGCGCAGGACGCGGCACGCCGTCACCACGGCGAATCGGTCACGGGCGAAGACGGCTCCCGTGAGACCATAGGGAGAGGTCTCATCGCACAGCCTGAGCGCACTCTCATAATCCCGGTCGTTATAGACGAAGATGGTCATCACCGGCCCGAAAATCTCCTCCTCCATGGTGATGAAATGCGGATCGGTGGTCTGCAGGATCGTCGGCTGGATGAAGTAACCCACTGACTTATCGCCCGTGCCGCCGGCGAGAATATCAACGCCGGGCGCCCGCCGGGCCTTCTCGATGTACCCCATAATGGCGTCGAACGATGCTTCGTCGATGACCGCATTCATGAAATTGCGGAAGTCCCGCACGTCGCCAACCTTAACCGCCGCCACCATGCCGAGCAGCCGTTCGCGAAGCTGCGGCCATAGTGAACTCGGCACGTAGGCGCGCGAGGCCGCCGAACATTTCTGGCCCTGGTACTCAAAGGCTCCCCGCAGGATGGCCGTCGCCACCTCGGCCGGGTCGGCCGATGCGTGAACAAAAATAAAATCCTTGCCCCCGGTCTCGCCGACCAACCGCGGATAGGAGCGCAGCTTACCGAGATTCTGGCTCATGGTATGCCAGAGCTGATTGAACGTTGCATTCGAACCGGTGAAATGGATGCCGCCCAAATCGCGGTCGCCGAGCGCAACCGCTCCGATGGCGGCCCCGCTACCCGGCACGAAGTTGACGACGCCATCGGGCAGCCCGGCTTCTTGAAAGGTCTTCATCAAATAGTAATTTGAGAGTAGCGCGCTGGTGGCCGGCTTCCATACCGTGGTGTTGCCCATGAGCACCACGGACAGGTTCAGGTTTGAGGCGATGGAGGTAAAGTTGAACGGGCTTACCGCAAAGATAAATCCTTCGAGCGGTCGATACTCCATGCGGTTGAGCTGGTCGAAACCCGAACGCGGTTGGAAGGCATATATCTGCGAGGCGAAGTACGCGTTGTATCGCAAAAAGTCGATGGTTTCACAGGCCGAGTCTATTTCCGCCTGATAGGCATTCTTCGCTTGTCCCAGCATAGTGGCGGCGTTGAGGAGGTAGCGGCGCTTCTTGGAGAGAAGCTCGGCGGCCTTCAGCGTGATCGAAGCGCGCTCGATCCACGACATGCTCTCCCAGGCGGGCTTGGCGGCACGCGCCGCCTCGACGGCCATCTGCGCCTCCTTCTGGCCGGCGCGATGGTAGGTGGCAAGGACATGGCAATGCTCACAGGGCATCACCACGGTAGCGGTCGCAGCGGTGCGGATTTCCTTGCCGCCGATGATGAGCGGGATCTCGATCTCGGTCAGCGCCTGCCTGGTAAGCTCGGCTTTGAGCGCCTGGCGTTCGGCCGAGCCCGGGACATACGGCTCGACTCGTTCGTTTTGAGGCATCTCAAATTTAAAGACCGTGTTATTCATGTTCGATTCGCTTACCCTGATAAAAAGAATACAGAAATTGTACGAACCGTTTGGCCGATGATATTATTAATTAGTCTGTCTGCCAAGACTCATCTTAGAGGCCCCCAATGACCGAATCGAAAATTGAAAACCGCGCCCACCCGAGGGTCGACATCGTCCTTTGCGTGCGCACGACCGACCCCCTAACCAATGCTTCCCCGCAAAAAACCAACATCAGTGAAGGCGGCATGTTCATCCAGACCGACCAGATCTATCCGATTGGCTCAGTTATCGGAATCGAGCTGAATTTGCAGGATAACGAAGGGTCTCTGTTCATCAAGGCCCGGGTGGTGCGTTCGGTGCAACCCGGCCAGGGCCGCATCGCCGGGATGGGAGTTGAGTTCACGAGCGTCCCGCCCCGCGAGCTTTCGAGGCTCAGGCGCATTGTCTGGGGCGCCATGGGGGGCAAAACCGCCATCTTGATCATTACCAACGACAAGCAGCTCGGGGACATGATGTGGGCGATTCTCAGCGAACGTTGTCATAGGTTGATCAGAGCCCGCAATCTGAGTGACCTGTCGTCGGCAGCATCCGAACACAAGGTGGATCTGGTGGTGGTGGACATCGATAATCAGGATAAGGAACTCCGCGAACTGAAAGCGTTGGCCTTGGATCTGCCGATGGTCGTTATCAGTAAGAAGGTCAACCTCGATCTTCAGTCAAAAGCGGCGACGCTCGGGATCTTCGAGTTGGTCGAGAAACCAGTCGGCGGCGACCGGCTCCTCCAGGCTATCACCCACGAGATTCAATCCACGAGACTGCATAGCGCATCCTCCCAAAACCGTTTTTCGGGGGCCAACGGCAGAGTGCAGCTGATCGCACGCAGCCCCGCCATGCAGGAGGTTGTCAGGCAAATGATGGCGCTTGCGCACGTACCGCACCCGGTGCTGATTACCGGCGACACAGGGGTGGGAAAAGAAGTCGTTGCCCGGGCGCTCTACGCGGTAAGCTCGCGCCGAACGCTTGGCTTCGTGGTGGCGGATTGCACCATGATGGACAAGAACCTCATGGTGAGCATGCTCTTCGGCCACGAAAAAGGTTCCTTCACCGGCGCCCAGGCGCAGCACCGCGGGCTGGTGGAGCAGGCCGGCGATGGAACGTTGTTTCTCGATGAAATTGGCGAGCTTTCCACTGAAGGTCAGGCAAAGCTGCTGCGGCTTCTCGAAAGCGGCACCTATCGCAGAATCGGCGGCACCCGCGACCTGATCTGTAAAGCGCGGATCATCGCCGCCACCAATCGAGATCTCCGCAGCATGGTGCGGGACGGCGCGTTCCGCCAGGACCTGATGTATCGCTTGCAAGTGCATACGATGGTCGTGCCGCCGCTCGTGAAACGACCCGAAGACCTGGTTCACCTCGCGCATATTCTGCTTACCGAGGTGAACGAGGAATGTAAAACCAATGTAACGGTTTTAGGTCCCGAAGCGCTTGCACAACTAACGACCTATTCATGGTCAGGAAACGTGCGAGAGCTAAAAAATGTGATCGCCGCCAGCGTGGTTGGCATCGACGGCGACACGCTTTCCTCGCTCAAGCTGCCCGCGAATATCGACCCGGCCGATTCGAGGTCGGCGTCGCCGACCGGGGATCGCGGAAAGAAAATTACTTGGGAAGAGTTTACCAAAGCCACGGACCAGCAGGTGCGAAACTATCTCGTGGACTTAATGAAGCAGTTCAACGGCAACATCACCGCGGCCGCCGCCCATGCCGGAATGACTCGCCAGAACCTCTCGAAAAAACTAAAAGAGCACGAAATCAAGTCGCTTGATTTTCGATGAATTCACAACCACCCAGGAGTCCGTAGGGCCGGGGTAATCATTCCTACCTATCGTTGAAACCGTTCGCGCCGTGACAATAACGTTTTTGGATCGATCTCTCCAACATCATTAAAAATGTAATCCGGTTGATAGGGAAAGCGGGACGCCAACGCCCGGGTGGTAACCCCGGACAGGACCAGGCAGGTGGTCATGCCCGATTCGAGGCCTCCGACGATATCCGTATCCATGCGGTCGCCGATCATAAAACAATTCGCCGAGTGAACCGAAAGCGCCCTGCGGGCCCAGTACATCATCGCCGGGTTCGGTTTGCCGAGGAAATAGGGGCTCACGCCGGTGACCTTTTCAATGGGCGCAACCAATGCGCCGCAGGCCGGGGCCGGTCCCCGGGAGGTGGGGCCGGTCAAATCAGGATTCGTGGCGATGAACTTTGCGCCCTCTTGAATAAGATGAGTGGCCTCGCGAATCTTGGCGTAATCGTATTCATCAGTTTCTCCCACAATCACGTAGTCTGGTTTGTGCTTCGTTATCGTGATCGAGTTTTTCTCAAGCTCGCGCCACAGCCCCTTGCCGCCAATGACGTATGCCGAACACCCTGGTTTTTGATACACCAGGAAGGTGGCGGTCGCCATGGCCGAGGTGTAGAAATGCTCTTTTCGCACTTCGATGCCGAGCTCAGCCATCCTACTTCTAAGTTCATCGGTGGTATAGAACGAATTGTTGGTGAGAAACAAAAACGGGTGGTGCCCCCTTTTCAGGCGATTGACGAACTCTTTCGAACCATGGATGAGCGAACTGCCTTTCGTTATGACGCCATCCATATCAATGATAAATGCTTTTTTGTAGGTTATGGTTGCCAGCTCTTTTGAAACCAATTTGTTCCCCTTAGTCTCGTGATCGTAAAAAGTCGATTAACCCCATGGCCATCCAACCTGCCGCCGCCACTGCCATTAGTATTGCGAAGTACTGGCCCGGAGTAAACCCGAGATACGTTCTATCGGCTATCCGCAGGCTATCCCACATAAATCGCACCGGCGCGTAGAGGACCATGACCAGCGCAAGATGAAATCCGCGGAATGGTCGCACATTTTTCAGAAGGTACAGTAACCCGGTCAGGAACAGAGCCGCCAGCATTTCGTACAAGCCGAGGTTATGCCTCACCACGCCTTGATCATCCATCATGCCTAGGATGAAATCAGTCGGGAGACCGGGATGATCAAAAGCGATCGTGCACGCCAATCGTCCAACCGCCCAGCCCGGCACTAAACCAAAGATAATGGCCTCGGCGTAATCCAAGTACGATACCTTCATTCTTCTGAAATATAGGTAGGTCCCGAGGATCCCCCCGATAAACCCCCCAAAGGATGAGATACCGTCCCAAAATTTGAGCAGATACCAAGGATCATCGCTTACCCTCTCCGGAAAGTAGAAGACGGCGGATACCCAGTGCGCAACGATGAAACCTATAAAAATTCCCCAGGTCATCCCCGAGGCGCATACATTCGGATCTAGTCCGACCTTCGCGGCTCGCCGTTTGCCCAGCGAGAAGCCCAGAAGAACCGCGATGGCAACGAGAACGCCAAAAGCATGGATTTCTATAGGTCCGAACAGTTTCAGTGGGGGAATATTTATATGGGGAAGCATCGGTCGAAATGTGTGTCTTTAATGCCAACTTGTCTATACCAGCGCCACGTAAAATCTATCCTTTGTGTTTTTACATAAGCGGCACCGCCGGTGAGGATAGGACGTTCCCAACAGCACAGGTACCGTGGATATATTATATTTTTTAAAAGTAGCGGCCGTGTAGTCATTTTCTTGATCTTCTTTTTTCCTTGTGATTGGCTGCTACTATCGAAAGTTAATAAAGAAGGGATGTCATCGTACACAATAGGAATAATTAACGCCCCTTGAATGTTATAGTTCGTGTAGGGCCCCGCGGCGTAACTGGCTATTACCTACCCTCCCCCCTTAGGGTGTGGCTCGTCGCTTCGGGGCCCAATTTTTTAACTTAACCTCCTTCGATTTTCAACCGCGCATCAAGGGCGACGACGCCCGAACCATCGGCAAGAACCCGGACCGGATTAATATCGAGCTCCTTGATCTGCGGAAATGTGTGGAGGAGATGGGACACCCGCTCAATCATGTCGATATACCCGGCGACATTGCCTGCCGCCTTACCGCGCACCCCCCTCAAGATTTTATACGATTTGAGTCCGCGTACCTTGTTTTCGATTTCTGCGGCGGAGGCCGGACACAGGACATTGACGGTATCGTTGAAAACCTCCACATAGATTCCGCCGTAGCCAAAGAAAACAATCGGTCCGAATGACGCATCGTAATATCCGCCGATAAACATATCGTACCCGTCACCTGCCTGCTTCATCACCCGAACTCCCTGGAAGGCAGCGCCGTTCCGGTGTCGATGCAGGTTATTTCTGATCTGCTCAAAGGCATCCCGCACCGCTGTCGCATGTTCGACTCCCAGCACCACGCCGCCGGCTTCGGATTTGTGGATAGCGTCGGGCGAAACAACCTTCATCACGACCGGGTAACCAATACGCTCAGCGCTGCCAAGAGCTTCATCAACCGTACGGGCCACCGATGACGCGGCCACGGGGATGCCGAACGATTCTAATAACGCGAGCGATTCCTCGCCCCGTACGCCGGTATGGTCGGTTATCCAGGCGTTCGCCGCGAGGATATCGACGCCGGGCGGCAGTTGGTACACCGGCGTGTCTCGCTCTTTTTTCGCGTAGTATTCGCTCTGTTTCTTGAGGGCGATTATCATTTCCGGGACGTTGTCAAAAATCGGAAAATTGAGGTTTTGTTTGATCCGGGAGATCGTGCTTGAAAGACCGAACAGGCAGACCGCCAAGGGTTTGCCCGAGGACAGAAGCGTCCCGGTAACCTCCTTGGAGAGGTCGGTGCGAAACATTCTATAAAAGACATCTTCGCCGCGCGGCATATCCGGCCATTGGGTAACCAGCACCGCTCCGTCGACATTTGTATTGTGCATGACCGAGTAGAAAATCCGGGGATACATCTGGGCGTCATAGATATCGCCCATGTCCAAGGGATTGGAGAAATTGATCACGCCGGCGTTGGAGCTCTTTTTGAGCTCATCATAGAATTCCTTGCCGGGATCGGCGAATTCAAAGCCGACCTGCTCGCAGAGGTCCGCCATCATGACGGTGAATCCTCCCGCGGGGCTCATGGCCATGATTCGTTTGCCGCGCATGGGCGGTAGGGCGAATACCTTTGCGGTGGAGATAAAATCATTAAACTGACGGATACGGATGATCCCCGCCCGTTCAAACGCCGTATCGATGATCTCGTCGTCGTTGGAAAGCGCCGCCGTGTGGCTCATGGCCGCCTTGTGGGCGGCCTCCGTCGTATTGGATTTGAGGACGATCACGGGCTTGTCAATACGGGAGGCCACCTCGATGAGTTTTTGTCCCCGGGAGATGCTTTCCAGATAGAGGCAGATCACCTTGGTATCCGGGTCCTGACCGAAGTACTCAAGAAAATCCACTTCGTCAAGGTCGAGCTTGTTGCCGATGCTGGCAAACTTCGCCATGCCGACGTTGTCATCGATTATCAGGTTCCAGAGCATCAGCCCCACGCCGCCGCTTTGGGAGATGATGGACAACCCGCCCCGGGGGGGCTTGAAGGAGGGAACAAAGGGGAGGCACAGGCCATTGGCCGTGTTGGCGACGGTGACGCCATTGGGTCCGACGAATCGGATGCCGTAGTGCCGAGCCCTTTGCAACACCTGTTCGGAAAGCCGGTCGCCTTCGCCCCCGAGCTCGTTGAACCCACCGGAGGGGATGGCCATCCACTTCACGCCGACCTTGCCGCAGGCTTCAACCGCATCGGGTATAAATCGGGCCGGGATGAGAACGTACACCAGGTCCGGGACGATCGGAAGATCGCCCATCTGCTGGTACATCTTGATACCGTCGACCTGTTCGTCTTTGGATAATTGGTTGACGCCGAATATCCGTCCTCGATATCCCCACCGAATCAGGTTTTCCAAGACCAGCCGAGGGATGTTATTCGGCTTTGCCGACAAGCCGACAATCGCGATCGATTCCGGGTAAAAAAGTTTGTCCATGGTTCCCTCGTGAAAAGTTAAAGAGTCGGAACAGTTACCCGAGAATCTGTCCGATGATATCGAGGAGCGGACCGGGGAACACACCCAAGGCCAGGATCAGGATCAGACAGAGACCGAGCGCGAGCGTCTCCACCGGGCCGGTAGCGGGAAGTTTTCGACCGGGCTCCTCGACCATGAACAGGGCGATGATGATCCGCAGGTAGTAGTACAACGAGATCAACGAGGCCACAATAGCGAGCACCGCGAGCCCGAGGTAGTCGGACTGGATGGCCGCGCCAAATACATTGAGTTTGGCGATGAATCCCCCCGTTGGGGGAATTCCCGCGAGCGCCAGCAAGCTCACGGTGAGCACCGCCGCGCGGAAGGGATAGCGGTAACCGGCGCCGCGGTAATCGGAGACCAGCATTGGTTCACCGCTGCTATCCGAAAACGAGGCGATCACGCCGAAGGTTGCCAGGCTTGCGATAGCGTAGAACACAAGGTAGAAGACCACCGCCTGCCGACCGGCCGTCCCGCCGGCCAACAGACCGACCAGGACATAACCCATATGCACCACCGAGGAGTAGGCCAGCAGGCGCTTTATGTTTTCCTGGAACAATGCGCTCAAGGTTCCCACCAGCATGGTCAAGGCCGCAATCCACCACAATACGGGGGACAGATCCCGCCAGCGCGCGGCCATCCCGGCGGCGAGCGTTACCAGAACCGCGAACACCGCTCCCTTGGAGCCGGCTGAGAGCAACCCGGCCACGGGCGCGGGCGCCCCTTGGTAAACGTCAGGGGTCCAGAAGTGAAACGGCACGAGCGAAACCTTGAAACCGGCCGTCAGCACTAGCAGGGCCCAGCCGATCAGGCCCAGGGGCCGAAGCCCGGTTCCCGCCGCTATCCCGGCCATGGCCTCGGGAAGGTGGAAGGTCCCGGAGGAGGCGAAGATGAGCGCGATCCCGAACGCCAATGAGCTCGTGGTTACGACGCCGAGCACGAGATACTTGAGGCCGCCCTCGGCGCCGGCACCGCTTTTCTTGTCGAACGCGATGAGGATATACAGCACCAGGGTAAACGCCTCCAGCCCGACAAAAAGACCCACCAGCGATGTGGCCGCGGAAAGCAGGGCCATGCCGGCGCCGGCGAATAACACCAGCGAAACATACTCCCCGCCCGAAAACCCGCGCGTTGCGGCGTAGCGCCAGGAGAGGAGCAGCGTAACCGCCGCAACCAACGACCAGACGACATCGAAAAACCGTGCGTAGCCGCCGGTCGAGAACATGCCCCCGACTTCGGCTGCCGACGGCGCGGTTAGCAACGCAACGACCGCGGCCGCGGCCGCTACGATAACGCCGATGAACAGCAACGCCTGCCGCCGTGGCCACCACAACCCGAGCAACAGCAACAGGATGCTTCCCGAAGCGAGCGTGAGCACTGGCAGCAATCCGGCGAGGTCTTGCAGCGTCACGGAGAACCTCCCGTCAAGGCATTCACCATCGTCTGCAGCAGGCGGGCGGTAGGCTCTTGGAATGGTGCCGGATAGATTCCCAACCACAGCGTTAGGAGAGCCATCGGTACCAGCACCAGTCCTTCCCGGAAGGTGAGGTCTGACCACGGCTCGTTACCTTTCGGCGCGCCCCAGAGCACCCCCTGTATCAAACGTAAGAGGTACGCCGCCGCGAATACCATGCCGCCGGCAGCCAAGGCGCCGAGCCATGGATGGGTTTGAAACGTCCCGACCAAAATCAAAAACTCCCCGACAAAGTTGTTCAAGCCCGGCAACCCCATTGATGCCAGCGCGAAGAACAGGAAGAACCCGGATAGGACCGGCGCCCGCGCCCACAGACCGCCGAGCTCGTCGATGCGCCTCGTATGCGCCCGCTCGTCGATCATGCCCACCAGGGCAAAGAGCGCTCCGGTGGTGATGCCGTGGTTAAGCATCTGCAATACGCTGCCCTCCCAGGCGATGGCGTTCATGGCCGTCAGGCCCAGTATCAAAAGCCCCATATGCGCCACCGAAGAGTAGGCCACCAATCTCTTGGCGTCGCGCTGAGCAAACGCCACCCAGGCCCCATAGTAGATACCGACCAGTGCGAGCGCGGCCAACAAGGGTAGGCTTGCCTTTGCAGGCCCCGGGAACAAGGGAAAGCCGAAGCGCATGATCCCGTAGACCCCGGTCTTGAGCAGCAGGCCGGCCAAGATGACCGAGCCGGCGGTGGGAGCCTCGGTGTGGGCGTCGGGAAGCCAGGTGTGCAGGGGAACCAACGGCACCTTGACTGCAAAGGCCACCAGAAAGGCGCCGAACAGCCAGGGAGCGAGGGAGTTGGGGACCGCTGTTGCCTTCAGCGCCTCGAGGGCGAACGAGTACTGGCCGGTCTGCTGTCCGTGCAACACGTACAGCGACAGAATGGCAAGCAGCATCAACAGGCTGCCGGCCAAGGTAAAAAGGAAAAATTTCACCGCTGCGTAGATGCGCCGGCCGTGTCCCCATATGCCGATCAGAAAGAACATCGGGATGAGCATGATCTCCCAAAACAGATAAAATAAAATAAGGTCAAGGGCCAAGAATACGCCCAAGATCCCCGACTCCATGATCAGGAGCGCAGCGTAAAATAGCGGCGTATGACCCTGCTCACGCCGCCAGCTCACGAGCACCGAGACCACCAACAGAAACGACGTCAGCAGCACCAGCACCAGGGAAAGGCCGTCCAGACCGAGGGTGAAGCGGATGCCGAGTCTTGGAATCCAACTGAAGTCTTCGAAGCGCAACCACCTCGACCCCGCCGTCGCGGCCGCGCTCGAGAGCCAGCCGCTCAAGCCAAACGCCGCTACCGTGGACCCGAGAGCCAGCCAACGGCAGGCTGTCTCGGATCGACGCAGCGCGAGGCAGGCGCTGGCTCCGACCAGGGGCAGCAGCACTAGGATGGTCAGCACCGGCAACGACGAAAGCACGGCCATTACCGCATCTCCTCAACCAGCAAGCCAGAACTGGGCGGCAAACAAGGCTAGGATGGTGAGCAACCCAAGCGCCATGGCCGCTAGGTAGTTCGATAGCCGGCCGGTGGTCAACCGCCGGAGCAACTCTCCGCCCGACCAGCAGGTCCGGGCCAGACGGTCGAGCCCGCCGTCGATCACCGCGCCGTCCACGCCGTTCCAGAAAAACGTTGCGAGCGCCCGGAACGGCACCAACACCAGCAACTCAACCAGCCGGTCGGCTCGCCAACCCGAAAGTAAGAACGAGCTCACGATCGAGGTCGAAGGCGAACGCAACAGCCGGTAGCGCCTCCAGGCCAGCAACCATCCCCCCATCACCAGGCCTACGGTAAAAATCGCCATCCCCCATTCCAAGGCCGTTGATGTCTCAGCCGCGCCCGAAGGCAAGCCCAGCCATCTTCCGAGAATTTCCGAGCCGCCCCAAGAGTGCGGGAGGTTTATCAACCCGCCCATGAGTCCCAGGATGGCCAGCGGCGGAAGCGTCCAAAGCATTAAGTTCGGCACCGAATGGTGGCCTATGGGCCTGCGTTCTTGGCCCGCGAAAACCAGAATCACCAAACGGGAGGTATACACGACCGTCAGGAGCGCGGCTACCAGGGCTGACGCACCCGCGGCCAAGGCCAACGGCGTTCCGGCCGCAAGGTCGGCCACCAAGATAGCATCCTTGGAGAAGAACCCTCCGGTCAACGGGACTCCGGCAAGGCAAACGGCCCCGGCCAAGAAGCTCCAGAACAGAAGCGGGTTCTTGTTTCTCAAACCGCCCATTTTGAAAATGTCGTTCTCGTTGCCGGTCAGGTGTATGATGACGCCGGCACCCATAAAGAGCACCGCCTTGAAAAACGCGTGGGTCAGCAAATGAAACATGGCCCCGACCACCGTCCCCGCCCCTACCCCGAGGAACATGAAGCCCACCTGGCTCATGGTTGAATAGGCCAACACCCGCTTGATCTCGCGTTGCGCCAGGGCGCACGTGGCGGCGTACAGGGCGGTGCCGGCCCCCACCACCGAAATGACCGCCATCGCCGTGGCTGAGAGCGAGACCACCGGGAACATGCGACACAACAGGTACACCCCAGCGGTAACCATGGTGGCGGCGTGTATGAGCGCCGAAACCGGCGTGGGACCGGCCATGGCGTCGGGCAACCAGGTCATCAGCGGCAACTGCGCTGATTTGCCCACCGCGCCGCCCAACAACAGCAGCGCCAGGATGGTCACGATCGTCGGATCGAGACCGGCGGCGCGGGCGTTGATCTCGGGGATCGAAACCGTGCCGATCAAGGAGAAGAACCACACGATGGCTACCATCAGGAATACGTCGCCCACGCGGGTCACCAGGAAGGCCTTGCGTCCGGCATCGGCGTTTCGCTGCTCGCGGTACCAAAAGCCGATTAAAGCGTAGGAGCAGGAAACCGACGCCCTCCCACCCGAGAAACAACAACACCAGATTATCGGCCAGCACAATGGTGAGCATGGCAAAGACAAAGAAGTTGAGCAGGGCGAAAAAGCGGGCGTAGTCGGCTTCATCCTTCATATAGCCGACTGCGTACAGGTGAATCAGCGAGGATACCACTGTCACCATGAGCGCCATCGGCGCCGCGAGGTGGTCGAACAAAATGCCGAACGTGGCTCGGACCTCACCAGAAACAACCCAGGTAAACAGCGTGACGCGCGTTCCCGCGCCTTCCGAAAGCGGCCACAACCAGGCCGTCAGCAACGCCGAGAGGACCACTCCCGCCACCGCCAGGCCGTTCGAAAGAGCCCGTGGCAAGCGCATCCCCGCTACGGCGTTGAGCGTTCCGCCGGCCAACGGGAACAACACAATCAGAAACAGGGGCGCCTCCATATCATCCTTTCATTGCGTCGAATTCGTCCGGATCGAGCGTGCCCTTGCGCCGCTTCAGATACACCACCATGGCCAGCGATATGGACACCTCGGCAGAAGTGAGCGCCATCAGAAACACCACGAATACTTGGCCGTCCACCACGCCCCACAGCGCCGAAGCCCCCACCAACGTAAGGCCGACGCCGTTGAGCATCACCTCGACGCCAATCAGTATCAGGATCAGGTTGCGGCGGGCCAAGACGCACCACAACCCCAGAAAAAACAGGATCGCCGAGATAACCAGCACATGGCCGAACGGAACGATCACCGCCGCTCTCCCTTCTTCGCGTGCGCCTCCGGATCAGAGCGGCCGACGTAGTACGCGCCCACTGCAGCAAAGAGCAGTTGGAACGAGATCACTTCAACCGCCAGGGCATACTCATGAAACAACGTAAAGCCGAACACCTGCGGCGAAGCATAGTAGCTGGGCACGCCGCTGTTTCTCGCCGGATCGACGGCCATCAGCAGGACGGTGACCGTCAACAACACCCCTGAAAGCAGCATCAGCGGGCCCCAGCGCAACCAGACATTGCCTTTGACTCCGGCTATGGGCGTCGGCTCGAACATCATGATGATGAACAAGAACAGAACCATGATGGCGCCGGCGTAAATGATCACCTCCCAGGCGGCCACCAACGGCGCCCCCAGTTGGTAAAACATGAGTGCCAACGAAAAGAGGGCGTTGACGAGATACAGTATCGCGTGCACCACATTGCGCCGGGTAACACACAACAGCGTCGCCGTCACCGCTGCTGCTCCCAAGGTGTAAAACAAAATCGCCTGCATGCTGTCCTCTCAGGGCATATTGCTGAGGATATCCTCGGGGGGATTTTCGTCGTCGTTGCCGCCCCGCGGATTGACCACGCCGATACCGGCATGTCGGTAGAAGTTGTAGCGGTCGTCTTTGCCGCCGCTTGCTATCAATAATTCCTCCTTCTCGTAGACCAGGTCGAGCGGATTGCGCTTGCATATTTCGTAGTCCGGGGTCATCTGGATGGCGAGCGTCGGACAGGCCTCGGCGCACAAGCCACAAAAGATGCAGCGGCTGAAGTTGATTCTAAACCAAGCGGCATAGCGCCGATGGTTTGAGTCCTCCGCGGCCTGCATCGAGATGCAGTCGACTGGACATGCGGCGCTGCAAAGGTAGCAGGCTACGCAGCGCTCCCCTCCGTCGGGATCGCGGGTGAGAACAATCCGCGCCCGGTAGCGCGCTGAAGGCACACGCTTCTGCTCCGGATACTGGATGGTCACTGGTCTGCGGAACATGGTACGCAGCGTCACCCAGAACGGAAGCACCGTTCCCTTGATGTTACGCCACAAATTCATGTTCCCCTCGCCACAAGCAGCACGAAACCGGTGACCAACAAATTTACCAACGCCAGCGGGACGAACACTTTCCAGCCGAGATACATCAGCTGATCGTAGCGCAGCCGTGGGAGACTCCCGCGCACCCAGATGAATATGAAAACGATCGCAAACACCTTGATAAGGAACCAAACAATCGGCGGCAGCCACGGACCATGCCAGCCGCCCAGAAAGAACACCGCGCTGAGAGAACCGAGGACTATCATGTTGATGTACTCGCCCACAAAGTACAAGCCGAAGCGCAGGCCCGAATACTCGGTGTGGTACCCGGCCGTCAGTTCGCTTTCCGCTTCGGGCAGGTCGAACGGCACGCGCCGCGACTCGGCCATAACGCTCCCCAAGAAGATCACGAATGACACTGGCGCATAGACGATGAAGGGGACTCGCTCTTGGGCGTTGACAATGTCGGTGAGTGAGAACGAGCGCGCCATGAGGATCACCGGCACAAGAGCCAGACCCATGGTCAGCTCGTAGGAAATAAGCTGGGCCAATGCGCGCAGCGACCCAAGCAACGAATACTTTGAGTTGGAGGCCCAGCCCCCCAGGGTCACGCCATAGACCCCCAGAGAGGAAAGCCCCAGGAAAAATAGTACCCCCACGTTCAGGTCGCATACGACCATCGGTATCTCGCGCCCGAATATCTGCAGGGGAGGTGAGAAGGGCACCACCGCAAAGGTGAGTATGGCGGTAACCGCCGCGATCCCCGGGGCCAACAGAAACACAAACCGATCGGCCTGCGCCGGGACGACGTCTTCTTTGGTAATCATCTTGATCACGTCTGCCAAGGGTTGCAGCGTCCCGAAAGGGCCCACCCGGTTCGGCCCATAGCGCAGCTGCATCCGAGCCAACAGTTTGCGTTCCATGAGCACCAAATAGGCAGCGGCGGTCAGGACAACCCCCAGAATGACTACCAGTTTGACCAGGATCAGGAGGCCGGTGAATAATATTTCGTTCATCCGGGCGCTCCTTTCTCCAGTTTGCAGGGCATAAGCGAACTTCCCGGCACGAGGTCCTGAAGCACGGTCCGCCGCAAACGCGGCACCACGACCAGTCTGCGCGCCATGCGCTGAGACAACCGCACTCTCAGCTCAACCCTGCCGTTTGGCCAGGAAACCCTGACCAGATCGCCCTCGGCGATACCGAGGGCCGCGGCGTCCTGGGCGTGCAACACCGCAGTCGGCACCGGATTAACCGCTTCCAAGGCTTGTGAGTATGAGCTGAGCACCTCGGAACCAAACAAGGCTTCGGTCACCAAAAGACGCAGCCCGCTTTCCGATCCGACGGCCGCTTTCGCCGCCGTTCCCGCTGCCTGCGCGGCGCCGCTGAGTCGTTTTCCGTTATCGGCGGCTTCGAGGCTCACCAGTCCTGAGAAACGGCCATGGTGCGCTTCTATCCGGAGACGCAGATCCTCGATCGCAGGAGCCCGGCCAGCGAGAACCTCCAGGGTCTCCCAGGCGGGCCGCGGCAGGTCTCCCGGCGTTTCTTGGAAGAATGTCCGCGGCGGATGATCGCCCGCACCGGTCACCCGGATCGGCAGGCCCGGGAAAAATACCTTGGCGTAGCGCTGCATCCGGCCTTCATGGGAGACGAAGGTCCCTTCTTCCTCAGCCGTGACCGTGGTCGGCAGAAACACCGTGGCGCGGCCGGCGGTTGACGAGGGTACGCAGTCGAGCACCACCAGCAGTTCCAGCTTGGCAAGGGCCGATGCGACTCGGGCATGTTCGGGATGATCCGAGAGCGGGTCGGCCTGGAGGCAGACCAGCGCCCGTATCTGCCCGTTCTCGATACCCGCGAGCAGCTCATCGAAGTCCGGCCCGGCCTCGGCCAAAAGTGCGCCGCCGAAGCTGTTGGGACCGGCCAGCACCACAGACGCCCCGCAAGGACGTTCCGCGGTCGAAAGGTACGCGGCGGCCTGCAGCAATCGGGCGACTCCCTCCGGCCCCAGCAGATCAACGCCGCCCAGAAGCATCGGTCGCCGGGCCTCCTGTAGGCGCCTTCTCAACGACTTCAATACCTCCGCCTCGGCGGGAGTAACGCTTCTCAGCAATCCGCCGCCCATCGCCGAAAGAACCTCGGCCAATTTTTCAGGCTGCAGCGGCAGGTGTTCGAACGCGCTGGGAAGCATAACCGGCCGCGGATCCAGTACGGCCACAGAGCCTCCCGCCCGCGCCGCCTGACGAAGAGCCAACGCTACCAACGGCCCCTCGGCCAACGGATCCAATCCGAACGCCATCACAAAGTCGCTGCCGCGGATTTCCTGGAGGGAGCGAGCGCGCTCGCCCAAACCGCCGGCGCATGCGCGCGCAGCACGATCTCGCCGGGGATGGCACTCGAAGCATAGGCGATCGCTTTTCAACTCCCGCGACCACAGGAGCAAGGCGCCGTTGGCTTCAAGCGAAGCGCGCGGCGAACCCAGGAAGGCTACGCTGTTCGAACCGTGACGCCGTACGAGCGCTGCGAGCTGCTCCCGGACGAACGACTGCGCCTGATCCCAGGACGCCTCCCTGCCCTCCCGAATCGGCATCCGCGGGCGCTCTGGATGATTGGCGAGGCCGTAACCGAACCGTCCGCGATCGCAGATAAAAAACCCGTTGGTCTCGCGGTTGACTCCGGAACGCACCCGCCGAAGCTCACGCTGGCAGGCACCGGGAATCAGCGCGCAGCCGAGCGAGCAGTGCGGGCAAACGGAAGGGGCTTCCTGGAGGTCCCAGGGCCGCGCTCTGAACCGGAAGGTCTTGTCGGTAAACACGCCGGTGGGGCACACATCGACCAGGTTTCCGGAAAACGGGCTTTGCAACCGTCCCTCTTTGAAGCGGCCGAAATACACGCGCTGGTTAACTCCCAGCACGCCGAAGTCGTCGCCGCCGCAATAATCGCGATAGGTGCGCACACAGCGATAACACTGGATGCAGCGGTTCATCTCGTGCTCAATGAAAGGTCCCAGATCTTGGTTATTGAACGTGCGTTTGCGTCCGCGATAGCGGCGGATGCCGTGCCCGCTCGCCACCGTCATGTCCTGCAATTGGCACTCGCCGCCTTCGTCGCACACGGGGCAGTCGTGCGGGTGATTGATCATCAGCCATTCGGTCACGCTGCGGCGCATCTCTTGGGCTGCCGGATCCAGCGTCGACACTACCATGCCGTCTAGGGCCTCGACTAGGCAGGACATCCTGAGGCCCTTGATGGGCCCATCGAGAAAGCTCATGGCGCAAAACCGGCAGGCCCCCACCGCTCCCAGGGCTTCATGATAGCAGTAGTGCGGTATAACGATGCCCAACGCCTGCGCGGCCTGGAGCACGTTGAACCCGGGCGGCACAGTAACGGTTCGGTTATCGATGGTCAAGGTCGGCATAACGTTCAGCTCCGCAGCGGGCACCGGCCGATCTTCACATGGGCCAGCACCTCTTCCTCGAATAACCGTAGGAGGCTCGCCAGCGGTTCCATGGCTCCCACCGCCAGCGCGCAAAACGACTGGTTGATGGTCGGAATCTGGCGCTTCAGAATCTCCACGTCCTCCGCCGTGCCCTGCCCGTCTTCGATCTTCTGGAGCAGGTAACCGACAAACGGCAAACCCTCGCGGCAGGGGGTGCACCAACCGCAGCTCTCGCGGGTAAAAAAGCGAATCAAGTTGCGGGTGGCCTGCACCATGCAGGTGCGGTCATCAAACACCGTGACCCCGGCCGTGCCCAGCCGACTGCCCACTTTTTCCAGGGCGGCGAAATCCATGGGCACGTCCAGGTGGTCCTCACGCAGGTAGGGCGTCGAGGCGCCGCCGGGCAGGCAGGCCTTGAAGCGCCGCCCTTTCCATACCCCGCCACCCGATTCCTCGATCACCTGGCGCAAGGGAATTCCCAGGGGCAGCTCGAAGCACTCGGTTCGGTTCAGGTGTCCCGATAGTCCGAACAACTTGGTTCCGGCGCCTTCCGTGACGAGCGCCAGCGAACGGAACCAGGCGGCGCCCTGCTGCACGATGCCGGGAATGTTGCAGAGCGTCTCGACGTTCTGTACCGTGGTCGGCCGCCCGAACAGACCGCGTTGCGCCGGGAACGGAGGCCGCAGGCGCGGATTGGGACGAATGCCCTCGAGACCGTTGAGCAGGGCGCTTTCCTCGCCCAAGATATAGCGTCCGGCGCTGCGATGGACGCGCAGCTCGAAGGAAAAACCCGAGCCCAGGATGTTCGCGCCGAGAAAGCCGGCTTCGGTAGCCTCGGCGATGGCTCGCTCCAGATACCGCGCATAGGGCTCGTACGCGTAGCGAATAAAGATGTAGCCCACCGGAATGCCCATGGCGTACGCCGCGAGCGCCATCCCCTCGACCAACAGGTGCGGATCGGACTCGATCAGAATGCGATCCTTGTAAGTGCCTGGCTCCATCTCGTCGCTGTTGCATACCAGGTACTTCTCGCCCGGGGAATCGGACGGGAAAAACGACCATTTGCGTCCGGTGGGAAACCCAGCCCCGCCGCGTCCCCGCAAGCCGGAATCCAGCACCAACGTGCGGATCGCCGCGGGCTCCATGTTACCCACTGCCTGACGCAAGGCCTGGTAGCCGCCGGCCCGCTGATATTCCGCGAGGAAGGCCGTCTGTCCCGGCCGGCGATTCTTGAGCAACACCAGGGTGGCGCTCATCCGGTCACCCCCTGGCGCTCATCGTCCAAAATGCGATCGACCTGCTCGGGTGTGAGCGGGCCATAGAGGTTGAAGCCGATCAGCATGGCCGGCGCCTTGTCGCAGGCACCCAAGCAAACGGTGGGAAGCAGGGTGAAGATCCCGTCCGGGGTGGTTTGGCCCATGGCGATGCCCAATCGTTTCTTCAGATGCTCCCGTATGGCCTGTTCGTCCCGGCTCCAACAGCAGATGGAGTCGCACAGATGGATGACCTTCTTGCCCACCGGACGACGGTAAATTTTGTCATAAAAGGTGGCCACCTCCTCGACCTGGATGGGCGCAAGCTGAAGCACCTGCGCGGTCAGCTCCACGCCTTCGTCGGGGACCCAGCCGTATTCGCTCTGTATAGCCCGCAGGACGTCAACCACCAATTCCTGCGGGTGGGCGCACGCCGCCGCCTGGCGTTGGAGTTCTGCGAGCGTCTGCGGTTTCAGAAGCGTCTGCATTGTTAGCGATCCAGATCGGCCAACACGAAGTCGATCGATCCTAAAATGGCCATGAGGTCCGCCACCAACCAGCCGCGGGAAATATCCCGCAAACATTGGATGTGCGGAAACGAAGGGGTGCGGATGCGCATGCGATAGGCAACGCTCGTGCCGTCGCTCACCGCGTAGTAACCGTTTTCGCCCTTGCTCGATTCGATGGCCCGATAACATTCCCCTTTCGGAAACGTTGGCCCGCGGGAGACATTGAGAAAATGGTGGATCAGGCTTTCGATGTCGTTGAGGCCGTCCTCGCGCTTCGGGTACGCATAGCGGTAGTCGTCGGTGATCCAGCGCCCATCGGGCATATCGGCCGCCGCCTGCTGTACGATGCGCAGACTCTGGCGCATCTCCTCGAGCCGCACCAAATAGCGGGCGAAACTGTCTCCGCCCTCGGCCCGCGCCACCTTGAAATTGAAACGGTGGTAGCCGGAATACGGCATCTTCACGCGCAGGTCCCAGGGCAGGCCGCAGGCGCGCAGATTGGGGCCGCTCACCCCCCACTCGATGGCCTGATCCAAGGACATTCGTCCGATTCCCTCGGTGCGCGCCCGGAAGATGGGTCCATCGGTAAGCATCTTCTCCATGTCGTCGAGTCGACCCGGCAGTAGCCGGCAGAATTGGTCGACCGCCTCCTTCCAACCCTCGGGCAAGTCCTCGGGCACGCCGCCGATGCGGAACCAGCTCGGGTGCATACGGCCGCCGGTTATAAGCTCGGTGACGTCGAAGACCTCCTCGCGGGCCTGAAAGGCGTAGAACACCGGCGTCATGGCCCCGACATCGTTGCCCATGGTGCCGAGCCACACCAGGTGATTGGCGATGCGGAACAGCTCGCACAGCATGACCCGGATAACCTGGGCGCGCTCGGGAACGGTCACCCCCAACATGGTCTCAAGCGCGTGAAGGTATGCCAGGTTGTTCTGCACGCCGGAGAGGTAGTCGATGCGATCGGTGTAGGGTATGTATTGGTTCCAGTGTTGGCGCTCGCCGATCTTCTCGGCCCCGCGGTGGTGGTAGCCGATGTCGGCATCGAGATCGACTATCTCCTCGCCTTTCAATTTGAGGATGAGCCTTAAAACGCCGTGCGTGCCGGGATGGTTGGGCCCGATGTTCAAGATGACGGTGCTGGGATCGTCGGTCGACTCGATCTCCGGAAAGAAGGCGCCGCCGTCCCGGGGCGCCATGGCGGCGGCGGTCTCGGCGGTGTACGGGGGCATTTCGGTGGCGCGCGACGGGTGGCCCTTGCGCAGCGGGTGCCCGACCCACGAATCGGGCATCAGGATGCGCCGCAGATTGGGGTGGCCCGCGAAGCGTATGCCGAACATGTCGAACACCTCGCGTTCATACCAATCGGCCGAGGACCATACCTCGGTGACGGTGGGCGCCTCCGGATCGGAGCCTTTAAGCGGAACCTTGACGCGGACGTACCCGGGGTCATCGAACGAGAGCAGGTGGTATACCAGGGTGAAGGAGTGGTCCGGTCGTTGCTCGCGGGCGCTCTCATCGACGGCGGTCAGATCCTCCAGCCGCCGGTATTTGACGGGAGCTTCCTCCTTCAGGAAGCGGAGTAGCACGGGGGCGTGCGTGCGTTCAGCCACGAAGGTGGGCATGTCGGCGGCGGCCTCGTCTTCCCGGACCTCCCCGGCGCCGAAGCGCTCGGCGACGGCGCGGCGCAGATCCGGCGTTGACGAAACAAATGATACCCGCGCTTGCGGCGGTCGCCAGATCAAGCCATTCCGGTTCCCCCAAAAGCGCGGGTGCTGCTGGGAAGTGCCCCGAATGGGGCTGTTGCCGTACCCGGGCCCGCGCGTGTCGCGGCTTTTGGTGACGCCGTCGATCAGGATCGGGGCGGTGGTGCCTTCGCTGCCGCCTTGCAAGCCGAGCACCGGACGAGCGGGCTGCTCCTCGCGGGCTATCTTTTCCTGCAGCATGATCAACCCCTGCAGGAAGGCCTCGGGACGGGGCGGGCAGCCGGGGATATAGACGTCCACCGGCAAAATCTGGTGAACTCCCTGCATGACGCTGTAGACATCGTACATACCGCCAGAGTTGGCGCAGCTGCCCATCGAGATGACCCATTTGGGGTTGGCCATCTGCTCATACACGCGCAGGATGGCCGGCCCCATCTTCTTGAATGGGGTGCCCGATATAATCATGACGTCTGCTTCACGCGGCGAACTGCGAAGCACCTCGGCTCCGAAGCGGGCAATGTCAAAGCGTGGGGTAAGGGTGGTCATCATCTCTACGAAGCAGCAGGACAGCCCGAAAAACGCCGGCCACGGGCTGTTCTTGCGGCCCCAGTTGACCAAATCGTCGACGTTGGTCAGCAGCACGCCCTGCGGAAGTTTCGCGCTCATTCGCAATCCCCTGGAACCTTATGTCCCGGCGGGCGCGCGGCGGTCGGCCCCCAGTTCAGGGCCCCCACTTTCCATAGGTAGATAAGGGCCACAAACAACACCCCGATAAACACCGCCATCTGTGCAAACCCGGCCCAACCCAGGTGATCATAGGCCACCGCCCACGAGACGATAAACAGCGTCTCGACATCAAAAATGGTAAAGAAAATGGCCACCAGATAGAAGGGCACGGGTTCGTGCAGCCGGGCTTGGCCTGTCGGCTCAATACCGGATTCGAACGGCTGGCCTTTGACTTTGTTTTGGGTCTTGCGGCCGAACCGGTAGGCCACAACCATCAGCAAGAGCACCAAGAACACTACCATACCGGTGTAGAGTGCGAGAGAGACGAGACTTTCAAGGCTCGGTTGAGCCTCGCCGACGGGAATAGTCAAAGGTGGTGTCGTGATCTGATACACAGGCGCCTCAGAGGTTCAATATGTCCAAAGAGGGAAAAAAACTGTTACGGAGGCTAATCATTCCAAAAGAGGACGTCAAGGACAATGTTTGTCTGCTTTTCCAAAACATATTCATGTCACCTGCACTACTCTACTCCAGCCAGAAATCGTGCCACATAGTTCCGCTCGCACCACTCGTCGCTGTGACCTATTCAGTCCTCAAGCTCATCTTTTCTAATATCCAGAATGGTGATTTCACCAACCTACGCTTACCAAGGTTTGGTTGACTTGTTTTTTATCTCGAATTTTGTTTGGGCTAGAGACAAGGGGATTATGCCGATCCGTCATGCATTGCCTGCGTAAACTCCTCGGCCGGCGCGCCGGTTGCCAGTTTTCGATAGCGTGTTCGCCCGCGGAACACGCGGATGGCGAGATAGACCACCGGAAGTATACCGCCGACGATAAATAGCACATCGCCGGGTAAGCGCAGCCACTCGAGAACGCGTATCTCCGGGCGCAGGAAGAACTCGGGCGCCCGCGCGTGCCAATAGCCGTTCTGAAAGCTGTCGAAGAGCTGGAACAAACCGATCGGCACGAGGTTGACGAAGAGCATGTACGCAAGCCCGATGTTCAGGCTCCAGAAGGAGATCTTCATCGCGCGTTCGCTGCGGCTATCGGGCGGAATGAAGTAACGCGCTACGAACATGAAGAAACCCATGGCCAACATGCCGTAGACGCCCATCAGCGCACCGTGGCCGTGGTTGGCGGTTAACTGAGTGCCTATCTCGTAGTAGCTTACGATCGGCAGGTTGATCAGGAAACCGAACACGCCCGCGCCCAGAAAGTTCCAGAAGCCCACGGCGATAAGGAACATCACCGCCCACTTGTGGGGGAATGGCTTCGCCGGCTGTGTGCCGGCACCTTCACCCAACCGTATGAAACGATAGGCCTCGACACTCAGCAGGACCAGGGGTATCACCTCCATCGCGGAAAAGAAGGCTCCCATCGCCATGTGCACCGAGGGCGAGCCGCTGAAATAGAGATGATGCATCGTGCCGATGACGCCGCCGATTGAGTAGAGAATGATGTCGAGGTAAACGATGCGCGTCGCAGTTTTTTGCGCCACGACACCGAGCAGAACAAAGATGTAGGCGACCATGATGGTCGTAAAGAGCTCCAGGAAATCCTCAACCCACAAGTGGACGACCCAGAAGCGCCAGAAGTCCACGATCACGAAGTGCGAGTTGGGCCCGAAGAACATGCCCACGGTGTAAAAGACGGGGATGGATAGAGCGCTATAGATAAACAAAAAGGGAAGGTTTCCCGGATGCTCCTCAGCAAGCCGCGTGCGCAGACCGCGGAAGATTATCGCCACCCAGACGAACATCCCGATGACCAGCAGCAGCTGCCAGAGGCGGCCGAGGTCAAGGTATTCCCATCCCTGGGAGCCCACCCAGAACCATGGTCCGCTGCGCGGGATGATGTCCTTAATGCTGAGCGCTTCGCCCAGAAGGCTCCCTAACACAACCACCACCACCGCGCCGAAAAGGCCGATGGCGAGCTTGTCCTGATGCTTCGGCTCCCGGCCAGCGATCATCGGGGTGATGAAGATGCCCATAGCCAGGAAGGCGGCCGAAACAAAAAAAGTGCCAATTGCACATGCCAGGTGCGCGAGAGGTTGTAGGGGAGTAAGCGGCCGAGATCGACGCCGTAGAAGCCTCCCGGCTCGGCGTGGTAGTGGGCGTTTATGCCCCCGAGCAGTCCTTGCGCCAGGAATAGCCCGGCGACAACGAGGAAGTACCACGCGGTCGCCCGTTGCGCGGGTGTAAGCCCGACCTCTTCGGGCGGGCGGAACTGCACGGGAGGGATTCCTTCCTCGTCGGCGCGGCGCCACCCGAGCACGTTGTAGCGCCCGAAAAAGAAGAGCACAAGCCCCGTACCGCACAGCAGGGAAATGAGGCTGACCACGCTCCAAAAAAAGTTGTCCGCGGTCGGTGTGTTGCCTGCGAGTGGTTCGTCCGGCCAGTTGTTCGTGTACGAGTAGTCTTTGCCCGGTCGTTCGGCGCTTGCCGACCAGGCTGCCCAGGCCAAGTAACTGGTCAGCCGGCGTACCTCGGCCGGATCGTCGATGACCGGCCGTTTGACACCACGTTGGATATCGAGAATGCCGAAAAAGTCCCGATAGAACCGATTCATAGTCTCGAAAGCGTGGACTTGGCCCGCGCTGAATGCAATCGTGTCGATGTCGCCATCGTAGGTGTTGGTCTTGAGTTCACGGACGACCCGGGCGCGGACATCCGGCGCAGGCGCTTCCTTCTCTCCATAAAACGAGATCATATCGAGGGCAGCGCCATGTAGGTACTGGGCGGTGAAGTCGGGACCGAGGTAGGCGCCGTGTCCGAAGAGGGTCCCGTACTGCATCAGTTCATACTTCTGGAAAATGTGCTGTCCGGCCATAATGTCGTCGCGGGTAAAAAGAACATCGCTGCTCGGTGTCACTACCCGTGCGGGCAGCGGCGCCTGCTGCTCGTAGATAACCGCCGCTAAGATGCCGAGCCCGGTGAAACCCATGAGAAAGGTAAACACAGATGCTTGCGCCCAGAGCTTTGAAATGGCCATCGCGCCGCGTGGCATGTCGCACCCCCTGTGTCGAAATCATCAACCGCCGACATCCGGGAGCAGGAGCCGGATCAAGTCGACCACATCACTCGGACCACAGAGCAACGTTCTTCGCTGCATTCGATTGGTAAAAAAACAGAACAGTGTTACTTCGGTTCGGCAATGCTGTCAACCGGAAATAATGCCTGACCGTAACCCAGTTTCCTTTACGTCCATAACTATCGAAATCTCCTCAAGTGAAAAAAGTTTCTCGGTCAACAAGGGGTTGAATCAACCAAATTCCAACGTACAGCAGCGACACACTTCTTTCGTTACCCTACGCCCTATGAAGTGCAATAGGGAGTTTTTTCTTTTGGCTCCTTTTTCCCTTGGCCAACACCAATGCATCTATCATTGATACGATTAAAATCAGACGGTACCGACTCAACCGTTTGCCGGTGAATATAGTGCGTATTACGGTCGAACTCGATAACTGATTACGAACAAAGCCTGGAAGGATCTCTGTAGTTCACTAACTTGCGATCACTGTGGTTTGGTTGACTTGTTTTTTCTCTTGGATTTTTTTTGGCGAAGGACAGCATGCTAACTGGAGGGCACTACACCATTTAAAGTCGCATTATGATCTTTTAGCTTTTTACAACTAATACCGGGCACTTCGCTGATCTGACAACTCTTTCCGCTACACTACCTAATAGATGCCCTAAAAATCCTTTTCCCTTATGTGAAGCGATGACAATGAGATCGACTTTTTTGGCTTCTTGTTCCTTTAAAATTTCTTCATATGGGTTCCCTTTTTTAACATCCATTTGAATCTTGAGTCCTTTCGCTTCCGGGAATTTGTCAATTATCTTTTGAAGCATTTTCTTGGACGTCGCTATTGTTTTATTTTCTATCTGCTCCACTGTGGCGGCGTCCAGGCAATAGTCGATCGCGCATTGCTGGATCACTTCATTTACATGGAGAAGATAAAGAGCCGCATTAGTCCGCCTCGCAATATCAATGGCGTCTTGAAATGCTTTCTCTGCGGTGCCGGAAAAATCTGTAGGTACCAGTATACTTGTGGGATTGAACATATGAAACCTCCATTATTTTTCCATTAATTTTCATTTACTAAAGGATAATAAGAATAAACCACCTATGCTTTTGGACGCAAGATTTAATATGGAGTTTATCATGGGCTTTCTTGTGACCTCCTCCACATTGAAATAGCGCCACATAGTTCCACTCACACCACTCTGTCGCCATAAACCTATTCAGTCCTTAATCTCATCTTTTCCAACATCACAGGATTGTGAGTTGACCAATTTATACGCTTACCGTGGGTTTGGTTGACTTGTTTTTTCTCGGACTTTGTTTTGGAGAGGGGCAGTTCTGGCCGGTTTCTTTTTGGATGACGAATAGGACGAACATGAATGGGTTGACAATTGGTGACGCTTTGAGTATTACCTTTTTCGTTTTTGTAATACAAATATCGCGAAGGTGACCACCCGTGATTATTGAAAGAATGACTTTGGTAGTTGCTATCCTCGGAGGACTGCTTCTGGTCGCGACCGCTTTGGGGGATGACGTCGAGGAGATCGTGGTGGTGGGGCACTACCTGAATCAGGTGGGGACCACGACCGCCGCCAGCGCCGGGACCTATACCAGCGAGCTCCTGGAGGATCGCCCGCTCTTGCGCCCCGGGGAGGTGGAGGAGCTCGTGCCGGGACTCATGGTCACGCAGCACAGCGGCGCGGGGAAGGCCAACCAGTTCCTGCTGCGGGGCTTCAACCTCGATCATGGCACCGACTTCGCCACCACGGTCGAAGGTATTCCGGTCAACCTGCCCACCCACGCCCATGGCCAAGGCTACGACGATATCAACTTCATCATCCCCGAGCTGATCGGGCACGTGGACTACTACAAGGGCCCGTACTACGCCTCGCAGGGCGACTTCGCCTCGGCGGGCGCCGCCAACATCTTCTACGTCAAGCAACTCGAGCATCCGCTGATCGAGGTCACCGCCGGCTCTTTCGGCTACTTCCGCTCCCTGGCCGCCGCCTCGTCCGAGCTGGCCGGCGGCAAGCTACTCATTGGGCTAGAGGCAATGCACGAGGACGGACCCTTCCTCAAGCCGGAGGACTACCACAAGTACAACGGGATGCTGCGCTGGACCCGGCCGCTCGGCGACGGGACCTTGAGCGTGGTCGCCATGGGCTACTCCGGCGACTGGAACGCCACCAACCAGATCCCGGAGCGCGCGGTGCGGTCGGGCCTCAGCCGCTTTGGGTCCGAGGACACCACCGACGGCGGATCCTCGCACCGCTACAGCCTCTCGGCCAGCTGGAACGGCGACCTGGCCGGCGGGGTGCTCGCGGCCAACGCCTACGTCGTGAAGTATGACATGGACCTCTTCTCGAACTTCACCTACTTCCTGGACGACCCGGTAAACGGCGACCAGATGGAGCAGGAGGACCGCCGCTGGTACTTCGGCACGTCCGGGCGCTGGCAACGGGAAGCCACCGTCTTCGGCCTTCAAGAGAAAACTCAGCTGGGCTGGGATGCGCGCTGCGATCTCATCGACCCCGTAGCTCTGTACCACACCGTCGCTCGGAGGCGACTCGCCGCATGGTCCGTGGATGACGTGGCGCAGACCACCGACGCGCTGTGGGGCGACCTGGAGAGCAGCCTTAAGCCCTGGCTGCGCGTCGTGCTCGGCCTGCGTTACAGCTTCACCTCTGTCGACGTGAAGGCCAGCGATCCGCGCAACTCGGGGGCGATGGCCGCCGGGATTCTCCTGCCCAAGACCACGGTAGTCCTCGGGCCGTGGGCCAAGACAGAGATCTTTGCGAACTACGGCGACCGGATACCACTCCAACGACGCCCGCGGAGCCACCAGCACCGTGGACGACAAGACAGGCGATGCGATCAAACAAAAGGTGACGCTGCTCCCCAGGTCGCGCGGATTCGAGCTGGGCGGGCGCACCGAGGCCATCCCCGGAGTGCAGACCTCGCTCGCCCTGTGGCTCCTCGACTCCGCCTCCGAGCTGGTTTGGGACGCCGACGAGGGGACCACCGCGGCCGCGGGACCTACGCGCCGCATGGGGATCGAGTGGAGCACACGCTGGCAACCCATTGTCTGGCTGCTCTTCGACCTCGACGTGGCGTTCTCCCGGGCGCGTTTCGTCCGGTTTGATCCGGCTGGGCAGTATGTCCCCGAGGCCATCGAGTCGGCGGTAGCGGCCGGCGTATCCATCCACAAGCTCGGCCCGTGGTCAGCGAGCCTGTTCATGCGCTACTTCGGCCCGCGGGCGCTCACTCAGGACAACAGCGTGCGGTCGCAGGCCTCTACGCTCTTCAATGGGCAGGTCGCCTTCCAGGTCAGTCGCAACGTACGGCTGAGCATCGATGTATTCAATATCCTCGACGCCAAGGTCGCCGACATGTCCTATTACTACACCTCCCGCCTCCCCGGAGAACCCAAGGGCGGCGTCGCTGACATCCACTTCCATCCCGCCGAGCCGCTCAGCTTTCGCGGCACTCTCACAATCCAGCTCTGATTGGACGCCGGCGCGTTCGCGGATTTGTAGCAGTAGCCATAAGCAAGGTTGGAGACTTTGGCGAAGCCGTGGGGCATTGCCCGTGCCAGCAGGGAGGACGGACTGCAACGCAGCTTGGCAAGGGCGAAGTGGGAAGAAGATGGCTTCCTCGGTCACTGGTCGGCCGGGGCGGGCGTGGGTTCCAAGCCCACAGGACAAGCTCTAATAGGGCTTCCCCTGTCGGGGATAAGAGGCTCTAACTCACTTTGTTCGCAAGAGCCTCTAACCGCGCGCAGGTAGCGGAGGCCGCGGTGACTTCTACCGCGGCCGCAGCCCGAGCACGGAGACCAGAACCTCGGAAGTTCAGGGCAACAAAGACTCTATTATTAATCTCTACTGGGTAGTCGGGTCCTTCTTAATATAATAGTAACCTAAATCAGGATCAATGCATAGCCGAAGCTTACCTTTAAAAAATGATTTTTCGACTTCAACAACCCAAAAGCCAGCACCGTACTTACTATATCCTGGCAGACCAAAAACAAAATCTCGGAATGTAATAGTTGGTTTTCCGTTTAAGATTTAAATTCCCAACTATTGGAATTGGTAACTTCTTTCCCGTCAAAGCTATAATAATATTTGTACGTGCCATCTCTTAGAAGCTCTAAAGTGTCAATACCCTTTTGATGATTCGCTTCGTATTTCCCGATCACCATTGTTTGATCAATTGATGTCGAACAACAAAAAAGCCCTAGAGAAAATAGAAAAACAAATATTATAAGGTTTTTCATCTTTGATAAGGCTCCGTCCATGTGTAAGTTTGGCTCATGTTGCCACCCGGACCAAAAGTTGAGCGGCTCCATGAAGGACCTAAGCCATACAAGAAAGACGTCATACTTGTGGTATTAGTAAGGATGAAAGTTAGCGTATCCAGGAATGGAATAATATCAACTCGATAATTGCCCACGAATTGTTGTGTTGAGTTAAAACCGGCATCCCAGAGACCTTTCAGACCGAAACCGGCTCTGTAGTTTGCAAGTGGATCTGAAGTCTGTGAGCAAGTTTGTGAATTTTTCATATAGAACAGGTCACGTGCTTCATTGACGCCTGGAGCATTCATCATGTCATTTACTTGATTGCTTCCAGGTTCAAATGTTCGGTTTTCCGGACCTGTTCCGGTTATCCAATCCCAGAACATCCCGATAGATTCAATCCATGTTAATCCCATTGGATCGATCAAATTTACCGGATCATTCACTGTATAACCATACAAATTAGTATTACCTCCCTTGAACCCAATCGGATCCTTTGCCGTCCATCTTCCGGTCACCGGGTCATAGTCCCTTGCCCCGAATCGGACAAGGCCGGTATCCCTGTCATATAACCCACCGGCGAACCCAAACGGTTGGAACCCGGGATTCGAGTCGGAGATGACATTCCCGAACTCATCGTAATCCATTCTCTGAGCGATAGCGCCCGTGCTTGAGTTTACAACGAAACGGGGGCTACCGAGGTGGTCGGTGATGATGCGATAGGTCTGGCCACCTTGGATCATATACTCTGGTACATTCAATTTGGTACCGTACACAAACCTATTTTTCAGAATACCGCTTCCGTCTAATTCAGCAACTATTCGTAGCTGCCCGTCGTACAAGAATCCTTGTGTCAACACGCTGTTGACCTTCTTGCCTGTCCTTCGATTGGGGCCGTCGATCACGTAGTCGATGGTATTTCCGTTAGGCAAAGTCACTGTTCGAAGATTGCCGAAGACATCGTATTGATAGGTGGTGGTTTGACTGTTGGTGGTCGCGCTCAGAAGCTCGCCATTGAGCGTGTATTGGTATGTCGTGATCCCGTATGCGGTCATTCGATCTTGGTTGTCGTACGTACCGGTGACATCAGCGCCGATTGAGCATGGTGTTGCCGGCTGGCACTGAATGTTGGCGGCGCATTGGCGACTCAATGTTCGGTTGGAGTTGCCGTCGTATTCGTAATGTGTCTGACGCAGGCCGTTTACACAAACATCAGTCAGTCGTCCGGCGAGGTCATACTCATAGTTGTAGGTAGTGGATATGCCGTTGATATTTTCAGTCTTCTGTGTGATCCGGCCCAGTTGGTCCTGAACAAAACCGAAATCCACTGTGTTACTCGGGAAAGCGGTGTGCAGCAACGTCGGCTCACCAAAGTTATTATAGTTGTTCGAGGTGGTAACCGAATCTAATGTTGTACCCGTGACCATACCGTTGGATGGATCGCGGCCGATGGTAAGCGCACCCGCGCCGGTCAACAGTCCATCAATGTCATAGGCTAGGTTCATTGTTGAACCCATCACGGTCTCGGTTGAAACTCTAAAGTCGTCATCGTACGTACAGCTCACGCTCCCCACCACAGCGCCGCTTGACCAGGTTTCACTTAATGGCAACCGACCATCGTAAGTATAGCTCAAAACACCGCCGTCGGTATCCGGAGCGGTGATTGAAGCCAACTTGCCGGTCGTGGGGTTATATGAATATGAGATGTTTCCATTAGGAGCGGTGATACTGCTGAGTTGGCCGCTGCTGGTATTGTAGTTGAGTACTACTGCCTGCAAGTCTGGTCGAATGATATTGGTGAGCTGATGATCCTGGTTATATTGGTACTGCGTTACTCCGGTGGTCGGTGGGGTTGGCGGATCATACTCTGTTGCCTGATCGACAGCATTGTACATAAACCCGTGCGCCGGCCTACTGGGCGGCGTAACCGAGGTGACATTGCCGTTAGCGTCGTAACTAAACCCAATCACCCTTCCGTCTGGTAAGGTTTGCGATGTAACCCGGCCTGCGGCATCGTAGTCAAAGCTTTTGGTTTTGCTGAGAGGATCTTGGACACTTTGCAAAAGCCCCTTTTGCAATCCTGCGGCGTAGAAGTTAAAAGTGAACTGGCGGTCCCCGGTTGTTATGGTTTGCAACTTGCCGCGCTGGTAATCAGAGCTGCTTGATGAATAGTAAGCGTAGCTTATTGGGTTAAGGCCCGATACTTGTCTTAGTATAAGTTTGTCGTTGTCGTCCACTTGCGCGATGCTGCTGCGGCCGCCTACTGAAGTGGCGGTCCACGTGCGGGTGGAGGCGGTGTAGGCGTAAGTCAGCAGTGGGCTATTAGTGCTGCCGACCATGACCCCAAAGGTATCCGTGAGTGTCGCCAAGGCAGGTGGGCTGGTGGTTGAGTTAAAGGTTAATCCGCGGTTCATAGTGTACGTGCGGGTCTTTCCTGACGGCAGGTTGATCGTCGTGCTTATCGGCAATGGTGAGCGCATTCCAAGACGTGGGTCTGGACCCTGTTGCACGGCAATGGAAGTTCCGTCGGAGAAGACCGTGGTTATAACCGAATCATTGCCGGTTGTATTTTGGTTTTGTGTCCCATCTGGGAAAGTGATCGTCTGCACTTCACCGGTATCTAGGTAGTTCTCAACTTCGAAGCTTGTGTTTCTACCCATGGCAGTGCCGATAGCGACCTCATAACCGTTCAAAATATTCGTGCGTGAGAGGGTTTTAAAACCAGATTCCGGGTCGCTGTCCTTGTTTAGTTTGCCCGAAACCGGCTCGTATTCGAATGTGTGGGTGTTATGGTTGGGATCTTTAAAAGACAGCATCAGGCCTTCGGCAGCGCCGGTGTCATAGGTAAATTGATAAGTAGTAGAGTCAGGATTAGTCACCTGGGATAGGTAACCGTTGGAGTCAAGCGCCAGGGTAGTGGTCTGACCGTTTGGCGCGATGATCGCCGTGGGATTGCCGGAAGTGTCGCGGGTAATCGTTGTGGTATTGCCGTCGCGGTCCTGGATGGAGATCAGGTAACCATTACTATCATAGCCGAATTGGAACAGATTAAGTTTTACTGGAGTATTAGTGGGTGAAATAGTTTCGATAACTGAGTCGAGCGTTTGAAGGTGGTGGCCGGTGGAATCAAAAGAATAGAACTTGCTACCATCCTCTGATGGTATTAGGGATCCAACACCAGAGGTGTTGCTAACTGTCGTATCGATCCGTGCGACAACTCCTCCTGCTTGATCGGTAAGCAGAAGGCCAGTACCATCCGGTGTTATATCCATACCAGCGGTTAGATTGACAGAGCTCTGTAACGCTGGTTTCCCGTCCGCATCGGCAGTGCGATAACCCATAATGCCATTTCCAGCAAAGGTAGTAATGATACCGTTTGGCCATACTTTACGAATGTAGGCATACTCCGCAATATAAATACTTCCATCGCTACCAACCGCTAGGCCGTTATGACCTCCTTCGTTATCTAGTTGCGCAGCTGTAGCAAGTCCACCATCGCCGGAATGAAAACAATTTCCGTTACCAGCTACTTTATAGACTAGACCGTCCGGACCAACCCGAAACACCCAGCAACTTTCAGATACGTAGATACTGCCATCACGCCCAAGTGCTATAGAAGACAGATTCTCATTAATAAAAACTTCAGTCGCAAGGATAGTGCCATCGCCAATTTGTTCGATACCGCTGCTTCCACCTCCCGCAATCGTGATGATGATGTTCTCAGACCCCACATTTCTGACTTTTCTAATTCGTCCTGCATATCCATAGGGTTGTCCTTCGGAATATCCGTAGTATTGTTCAGCAATGTACAAACTGCCATCTGCGGCAACCGCAAGATCTAATGGCCCTTGTAATTTCGCATTGGTTGCCAAACCGCCATCGCCGTTACCGGAAGAGGGATTTCCACCGCCGGCATAGGTAGTTATAATGCCATTAGGATCGATACGCCTGATCACATGATTTAACGAGTCAGCAATGTATATGCTTCCATCCGAACCTGTTGCTATACCAGATGGCCCATTTAGTTGGGCATTAAGTGCCAGTCCCTGGTCCCCAGTGTATCCCGGAGCGCAGTTAGGAGCGCCAGCGATCCTGTACATGTGTCCATCAGTACTAACACTAAGAATTCGTGCGTTTGCATTGTCCGCGACTAAAAAACTGCCATCCGGTAATGCATGCACATCAAGAGGCGCTTGCATGCTTCCCTGCCTTGCAATCTCTCCTGTCTGATCTATGCTGTCACAATAGTTGTATTGACCGTTGCCCGCGAGAACAGATATTGTGCCTATATCACTTGCGTCTTGTTGTGTACCATCGCCCAGGTAGATTGTGTTTTTGAATAGGTCGAGGGCATGATTGACGTCAACGGTCCAGCCCCCTATTCCTCGATCTTTCTCGTCCACAAGATTTCCAAGGTCTTTATCAATCTCCTGCCAAATAACAATTTGGGGGGGTACACTAAACCTACCAATCGAAACTCCTCCTACACCACCGCCACCTCCAGCACCGGAGCCCATTCCGAATGATGCGCCCATTATTCCTGACACCTCTCCTAAAGGCATAGGCGCGCCGTAAACTGCAATATATGCGTAACCGATTCGTATTTTTGCCGTCTGTGAACCGTTAACTCGCTGGCCGAAGGCATCCAACCCATCCCAACGAAAGTAATAGTTCTGATTTGGTGTGGGATCAAAATTCTGTTCTATGTGTTGACCAGCAATATCAATTTCCAGGTAAATTTTGACCAAATTAGCCGGAACGCTGGCACCTGAAAGATGAATGTTTAGACTATAGGTAGCGCCATAGCCAGGCACCCGACTGCTGCGGTAGTTGAGAGTAAATGGGGTGCCAGAGATTGGTATGCGCTGGCCCAGCACCTGATTCTCGCACTCGATAATTGAACCCTCACCTTCGCAGGGGTATTTGGGAGGCGTATCACCATCGGGATCTGGCTGGTTGGGGGGCGGGCAATCCGCACAGCCGCCATATGGCCAGTTGAGGTCAAAGGGTGTGAAATGCTGAACTTGAACCCGCCATAGCTCCTGACCTGTTTGATACAACCCAGCCACCCGAGCGCGCTCATCATCAGTGATCCCAAGCGCAGGATTGTTGTCCGCTGTGCCGTCGCCGTCGGTATCTATTTCAGCTAGGGCCGGTGTCCCTGGTGTGATGCTGATGATCTTTACAACGCGTCCATCAGGAATCGGCACCCATCTGCCTGCTTCACGATCGTAATACCCCGTCGGCACCTGTTGCCCGACGGGGAACTTGAGGAAGTTGTCGATATAAACCGGGATCGATTGACTAAAGGTGACGCTTGTTGCCCCGGCCGCGAGCGCTTCATCCACACTCAGTTCCACCGCGTAGGTGTAAGCGCTTTCCGGAGGCAGCGGAGCAGGCATGGATGCCGGCCCATTGGGCCCTACCGTGTACTCAGTCGCGCGCACATTTAAGGTCGATATGGCTTGTTGCGACCCGTTCGGCATCACCATCTCAGCGGTAGTCCCTGCCGGAAACATCATGATCGCTCTTCGGATCCCATCCATATCCGTTTGTTGACTGCCTTGCGCAACTTGCATCCCCGTTTGAGTAAGATCGATGGTAGTGACGTAGTTATCGTAGGGCACCAGCACCACATCCGGCAGCTGAACGAACTCTTGCCAGGGAGTTGAAATGGTTCTTTGCGCCTCAAAGTACCCATTGACAACATACCGAACGGTGTATTGTCCACCGCCGCTGACCGCGAGATCGAACATCCCGTCGCTACGCGTTAGAGTCGAGCCGTACTCAGGATGTTTGAGAATGGTTATGGTCGCCGCAACAAGCGGATAACCGCTTTTGCTGAGCACCTTGCCTTTCAGGACCGCCGCACGCGTTGGATCGATGGCGCCAGACGTTACATTTTCTTGGATCGGATTCGATCCCGTGTATAGAAACTGAACTGAACCAGCAAAGCTGCCGGCGGTGACAACTTCTTGTACGCAGAGGTGTGTCGATGGGTCGTATATTGTTCCCGCTGCGCAGACAGGGATAGGTTGGCAGACAGAGCCGTCCCAATATTGATTGGCATTGCAAGTCATGACGCATGTGCCGCCGACATTCTGGGTCCCGGCCGGACATGCGCACACACCGGTGACCTGGTTGAAGATCATTCCATAGTAGCATGTTGGAATGACCTTGCAGGAGTTGGAGGCGCTATCCCAATACTGGTTGGTTGGGCACTGGGTCACGCAGGCGCTGCCGACAAGGTGAGTGCCTGATGGACACTCGCAGGCAACGGCATCCTGGTCGAACGTCATTCCGTTATCACACGCGGGAATGCTCACGCAGGTGTCAGAGGTCGCATCATAATACTGATTCTCAGCGCAATTAAACTTCGAGGTGATGAAAGCATCCGTGACGCCGATTGCGGGTTGCCCGTCGAGGCTTCCGCCTCCCTCGACATATCCGGTCACGAAGACATTGGGATACTGATCCACGGCCACACCCGCTCCAATGGTATACGTGTATGTTCCAAGAGTGGGCGCCGCGCCGAGTCGCCTGGTCCACTGCTTTTCCCCAGCGGAATTGAATTTTTCAATAAAAACGACTGTTGCCATTTCATTGACAAATTTTAACATCCATCCCGCCACGTAGCAGTTGCCGCTTTCGTCGAGGGTAATCGTGTTCCCTGTGGAAAAGCCCCACCCAGTAATGCCGCCACCTTCATTGATACTTCCAAGGAGCTCCGTCCACTGCTTCTCTCCGGCGGAATTGTATTTAGTGATGAACGAAGCGCCTAATGAGCCAGTCCCGAGATCCAGCCCATCAAAGGTTGTTAACGTAGTTCCGGTCATATAGCAGTTGCCGCTTGCATCCACGGCGATGGCGTTACCCCAGGCCTTATCACCCAGCTGTACCATCCACTGATTAGCTCCGGTGGAACTGTATTTGGTGACAAAAAAAGAAATCTTATCGTTGCTCAAACCAGTTACGTTTCCTGTTACGTAGATATTGCCGCTCCCATCCACACCGATGCCGTGTCCTTCGGTTTTGAAGCCCGCCACACCGAACAGTTGAGTCCACTGTTTTACTCCTGAAGGATCGTATTTAGTGATAAAAGCATCGGCGGAACCAGTCAACGTCTGACCGTCGAGGTTTCCTGCTGTAGTACCCGTCACATAGCTAAAGCCGCTCTCATCGGCGGTGATGCCATATCCCCTGGTTTCCACGCCTGCCACGCCGAGCAGGGCTGTCCATTGTTTCTCACCGGACGGATTGAGCATAATAACAAAAGTATCCTTAGACCCGGTTTTCGGAAGTCCGTCAAAGTTTCCACCGGTGGTTCCGGTCACGTAGCTATTGTCGTTCACATCGACGGCGATGCCGGGAAGGTCTCCTTGTATGACGCCAAGCTGCTGTATCCACTGCAATCCCCCGAAGGGATTGTATCTCGTGACAAACACATCCGAAGCGCTGCTTATGGCTTGCCCGCTAAGGCTTCCGGTCGTGGTTCCGGTCACAAATACCTGCTGGTCTGGACTGACAGCGATGCCGGTCCCTAGTGTACTGGCGCCTGGCACGCCGATTATCGCTGTCCATTTGGTAGCCGGACATTTCGAAATCGAATAACCCATGGAAAGCAAAAACACTAAAAACAATAAAGGTAAAAATCTCTTTTTCATGTGATCACCCTTTTATTTATATGAATGGCGGTGTTAGGCCTATGCCCAAACTTCCTTCTGATATCCTGCTAGGAAACAGATAGTTGCTCACAGCACACACAAAGGAATTAGAAACCATTCCTTCGTTTCCTTCTTTTGCCGGAACGAATATCTACATTTAACTGTGACTAAAACTCTAACGGGGATTTTCTGTCAATAGGTTTTTTTACCTGGCCGTACCCCAGTTTCATTTAGGTCCATAACTCTGGTAGGGTCGAGGTCAGGCGCGTTGGTTCTTAGGCAATTCCTTGAAGGAATTTCTAGAATCATACCCCCTGGTATTAACAGGTCAACGGAATTTCTGGAACAGCGAGGCGAAAAAGGTGGCCACAATTGTACCTGGTTTTGTACCCGGTTCTTGCCACCAAAGCCCTTTGTTTGTGTTGGTCAGCGTTGACTTGCTGGGTGTTCAAGAAAAAGGAGAAGCCCCGCAAAGCGCTTCGTTTCAAGGCCTTGAGGGGCTTCAAAAAGTGCCGGCGGAGGGAGTCGAACCCACATGGTGTCGCCACCGCGGGATTTTGAGTCCCGTGCGTCTACCAGCTTCGCCACGCCGGCACAATAAAAACGCTTCGTATCAAAGACCTTAGATGCAAGTCAAGGAGTATGTTTGAGTTGCGTTTTTATTATGGGTTTTAAAGCGGCTTTGCAAGCGACGAGGCGGGGGATCTGGACGTTGAGATGATTAATTCGCAAATGCTAAGTACGGTAATGACGGCGTCAGGCGCCCTATGAACTTGAGCTGTTGTCTACCGGTCCTGGTCGCGTCCGAAACCGGCCACGGCGAAATCGCCGGTATAATTGATGACCGCCCAGGCAGTATTCGTTTTCGTGTCAATTCCGTAGGTGCCGAGTTCGTAACCGGATTGGAACGGGCCTAGGACGAAATTCTTGGTGCCGCCGATATTATTAGCAACGGCATTGATCCAATGTCCGTCCTTGCTTTTGGTGACCAAACCGACAAGCCCCTTCTTGATCTCTATCGGCAGCAACTGATGCGGGCCGTAGGTGAGAGAAAGTGCATAGGTATCGCTTTGCGTACTGCCAAGGTCCGCCATGCCCCACAACTTGAGAATATTGCTTGCGAGGTCGAGGCCGGGTTCAAAATCCTTCTCTACCCAACGGGCTACCGATATCCAGCCGGTGTCGACGGCCTTCGTGAGTGGGCGGCCGACGCCTCCCGTGGTGTTAAGGCTGCCGTCCCTGACCGTGCTCATATTGGCGCCGTCGAGGATCTGAGCTTTCGTGCCTTCAAAACTGTCTTGCACCACCGTATAGCTTTGACCCTGCGGCACGAGTAATTCCCTGCCATTCTGGCAATAGCCCCAGGTTTCTTTCTTAACAAAGGTGAAGATGGGGGTTATGCCGGTGTCGGGTTGGCCTGCTCCATTGGGGTAGTTCGCATCCGACTGCCAGTGGCCATGGTCGTCGGAGTAGTACTCGACGGTTACGCACGGGCCGTCGACGGTATAAATGTAGTAGCCGACTGTATATAACTCTTGGGAGATCGAGGTCTCGCGTACTTTTTGGCCGAACCACTTGGGATCGTCCAGGGGCTTCGGCGTGTAAAACTTGCTGCTGTTTGAGGCAGAGATGATCTCTTCGATCTGGGATGAACCGTCCGGGCTGCTGACCAGTGATCGCTGATACATATGGTCGTGGCCGCTGATGAAGTACTTGACTCCGTTGCTCTGCAAGCTGGCGTAGAAGGCGTTCTGCCAGTCCGGGTTAGCGTTGGTATAGCCGCTGAACATGGTGTCCTGGTGGTTCTCTGCGATAAGGGGTTGGTGCGAGAACACGAAGGCGTGCACGGTGCGGCGTGCGTTCTTGTCGAGCCGACCGCTAATCCAAGGCTGCTGATCATTAATCGTATACCCATAGGCATACCCATCGGCGTTGTTGTCGATTTTGCTGGGCGTTGCCCACGGATCGATGATGACGAAACGGGCGTTGTCGCCACGGCGACCGTAGT
This sequence comes from uncultured delta proteobacterium, assembly GCA_963754925.1. GTDB lineage: Bacteria > Myxococcota > B64-G9 > B64-G9 > B64-G9 > CAVWHX01. Next base: position 51,274 of record CAVWHX010000006.1, on the reverse strand, counting down.
CAAACGAGTAGCTCATCCCGGTCAGATCCGCGCTTACTGCGGTCGGACTGCTGAAATTTGAGCCGAGCTTATACTGGTGGGCGTCGCTCATGGTAAACACGCCGGTTTGGGTTTGCGGGTAGTTGGAACGGAAAATAGGGATGCCATAGTCGTTGTTTGTACCATAGGTCTCATGGTTGCCGCGGAACGGGAAGAAACCGATACCGGCGTCGATCAATTGCTGAGCGGCTTTGGCCCGGGTGACTTCGGAAACGTCGTTGCCATCATCGGTTAGATCGCCGACCTCAATGACGAAGTCCACGCCGGCGTTGATAAACTGCTGATTGACTTGGTTGATGATGGATAACGGCACGGTGTCCGGATTGGCGTTAGCCGGATCGCTCGTGGTCCATTGGGTATCGCCCATCACGCCGAACTTCCAGGGTTCGGCTGACGCTGACCCCGCTCCGAGCACCATCGCAAGCGCCACAGCAGCCCCTGTTTTGCCAAAAGGTATTTTTTTCATCGCGCGTCCCTCCTGTTAAGATTTTCTCTGGTTATGGTCTCGGTTCTTTTACTTTCGCGGAGGGCTAGTCCTTTTAGAAGCATGACACCTCCCGGTTAGGCCTCTTTATTTAAGGGGCGTAGGTGACGTCGTAATGACGATCAGGTGAATAAATGGTTAACTTGGGAGGGGTTCTCGTGCGTCAGTTCAACACGTACACCGCCGACTCATATTGGCGGTATAGAAGAATAATTTGATTTCTCTCCCTGTGATCAGCGACAATTTGAATTGCCGGTCAGCAACCATTACCGGTGCGATGGACTTTTTCAGGCCCGGTTAATTTTTGGAGTGTTAATGCGAATTCCCTTCAAGGCGTGGTATTTCGTATCGACCATTGACGAAAAAAAAGTGCGGGAGAAATTCTCCGATTTTACTTTTGAAAGCAACGATCCGCTTACGTTAAAGATCGGCGAACAAACCAGGGTGCTTATCTCTGGATTTGGCGCGGTGGTGTTTTGGCCGTTTGACGAAAACGTGGCCCGAATGGTCGCCGAAAGGATCCGCCAAACGCTTTCGAATCCCGCGTTGGTCGAGGAAGTGGAAGACCGGTTGGTGGTCGAGACCAACAAAGGGGACGAAAAGATTCTCTTCAACGAGATTTGGTTGGCGTCTGAACCGACCGCGTTGCAAATGAAAATCATCGCGATGTTGTTGGCTCAGTCGGTGGCGCTCGACTACCTTGAAAACGAGGCGGACTCCGCGCTTGAACGTTTTTCCGTTTATCTGGATGACTTGCGCAAAACCGGTCGCATTCGTATCCGACCCAGAAGCATTCTCAAGGCCATTGGATTTGCGATGCACACCCGTCATGAGGTTCTTGCCAACCTGGCGCTCTTTGACAAGCCGTCCGAGACCTGGGAGTCGGAGTCTTTGGAAAAAATGTACAAGGGGCTTCATGATTTCTTCGATTTACCCGAACGCCAACTATCGTTGAGCACCAAACTGGATTTCTTGGCCGAAAATACTACCTTGCTGTTCGAATTTCTGAACTCTCGAAAAAGTCTGAATTTGGAATGGATTGTAATCATTCTCATCGCGATTGAATTGGCGGGATTTGTTATATACGAAATGCTTCGTTAGGGTCGAACGGAAGTGCCGCAGTTCCGGATAGCGCCGCAGCTATCGGTAAACGTTCCGCACTGGAAGCCTTGTGACGCGCAGCTCTGTGTCGATGTGCAATCTTGCGAAACAACGATGCCCTTGCATCCGCCGGCGGCAAAGCCAATCGTCAGAACGATGAACACGAGCAGGTCGACAAATGCACTCCGCACGGGTCTCTCTCCTGTATCTTTATTCTTTTATTGTATTCCCGGTTATGCATTTTGTCCATCCCAGGACCCGCGTAGGTGCCCACTCGTTGCAAAAGTTTAGGGTTTTATTGAGTACTACTGAAGTTGGCGTCGGGATGCCAAAAGCGAATAAAGAGCCCTCCCCTTTGAGCGGCGCCTCAGTGCAACGTAACAAGCGATTGAGTCGGCGTGGGTTCAGACGTGGTACGAATGGCGCCTGCGTGGGGTCTCTTCGTCTCTCGTGCCAGTTTCCGGTGAAAGGTAGTACTGTCGAGCTTTCGCCACAATCTGGCGGTCGGTCATCCGGTCTACGGTTTCAACAGCCAGGATGTTCCCTCTGACCCTGTTCTGCTGGATGCGCTTCACGAACTCACCCTTTGCCTCCCCGGGACCAAATACCAAGATGGATTCTACATCACGTATTAATGAGATGACCTTATCGTAGAATACCTTGAGCTTTCCCGTAAGATGCCTCTCTTGCAGATCGTCTGCAGGAACCATCTGGGATTCATAGGAACTCTTAGAGCGAAGGCCATCCACCCGTCCGAGTTGTTTTTCAACGTTCGATTCTAATAATTTTTTTTCAACTTTTTTGCCGGTCAGAAACACCATCAGAGCTTTCCGATGATCAATCCACAAACCTACCGTGGTTTTCATTGGGTTCCCCTTTCCCTCAAGCTCAACTGATACGAGCTCTCTTCGTTGGTCGAATCGGTTTTCCGACAGGCTCGCTCTCGCCGCCGGTCGATGGTCATTTCACCGTAATGATCTTCCGGCCTCTGAAGGCCTGAACGATGACCAGCCCCAGCGCTACGGCGATAGGCAGGTGGATAAAGCCTCCCATGGTGCCGTATGTCATCATTCCCAACACCCACAGCAACATAAAAATCGTGGCAATTGCCCACAGCATGTCTGTATCCTCCTTTCACCTTCTCTCCATTTTCCTTTAAACTACACCTTCCTCGATCATTCGACAATAAGGAAGTTTCAACGTGACTTGTCTGGAAAACCGACATATACTATCGGTCGTGGAATGGCTCAATTATCATCACCTGCTGTACTTCTGGACCGTCGCAAAGGAGGGAAGCATCGTGCGGGCCGGCAAGGAGCTTCGGCTCGCGCACCCCACGATCAGCGGCCAAATCCATCGCCTCGAGGAGATCCTAGGCGAGAAGTTGTTTGCGCGCAAGGGACGAAACCTTGTGCTGACCGAGGTGGGCCGGGTGGCTTTTCGTTATGCGGATGAGATCTTTTCGCTGGGCCAGGAGTTCCTGAACACCATCAAGGGTCGATCGAGCGGCCGGCCGATCCGCCTTTCCGTGGGGGTCTCGGCCACCCTGCCGCAGTTTATCGTTCACCGAATCCTGGAGCCGGCTTTTCGCCTCGAAGGGCCGGTGCGGGTCAGCGTTCGCGAGGATCGCTCCACCCAGGCGTTCCTAGGCGAGCTGGCCGTGCACGCGGTGGACGTCGTGCTCTCGGATACGCCCGCCGGACCCGGCACTTCGGTCCGGGCGTTCAGTCACTTGCTCGGCGAGTGCGGCACCACCTTCTTCGCCTCGACCCGCCTCGCCAGGTCATGCAGGCTTCGGTTCCCCCGTTCGCTTGACGGCGCCCCCTTCCTGCTTCCGGGCAGCAACTCGGCGCTGCGTCGAATGCTGGACGAGTGGTTCGAGGCGCGGGATATCCGGCCTCAGATCATAGCCGAACTCGACGATACCACCCTGGCGAAGGTCCTCGGTGAGGTGGGGTTCGGCGTCTTCGCCGCGCCCGAGGTGATCGAGAAAGATATCCGGCAACGCTATCAGGTGCAGGTGGTGGGCCGCGTCCCGGAACTTTGCCAACGCTTCTACGCTATTTCCATCGAACGGAAGCTGAAGCATCCCGCGGTCACGGCGATCTGCGAGCTGGCCCGGAGGGACATCTTTACCCGTTAATGATGGTGATCGCCCCCTTGCTTTTCGAGCAGCATGCAGATCGCTTCCCTCCGAGAGCCATCTACTTTTTCAGACATTGAACCGGAAGCTCACTATGTCTCCATCCTTTATGAGGTACGGTTTTCCCTCCAGATGCATCTTGCCCGCGCCTTTAGCTTCCTCAAAGCCACCGCAGGCAATGGCGTCGGCATAGTCGACCACTTCGGCCCGGATAAAACCGCGCTGGATGTCGCTATGAATGACTCCCGCAGCTTCCTCGGCGGTCTGGCCGGAGCGCAACGTCCAGGCGCGCACCTCGTCCTCGCCAACCGTAAAGAACGACGTCAGCCCCAACAACTCATAGGTCAATTGAATGACGCGTTCGCGGGCGGGAGCTGCAATCCCGTAGCCGGCAAGGAACGCATGCGCCTCTTCCGGTGGAAGCCCGGCTATCTCGGCCTCGAGCTTGACGCAGAGCGCTATCCAGCTCCCCCAAGCGCCCTGCCGCTGGGCGCGGATTTTTTCGGGCAGGCTCTCCGCATTCCACGTCGGCCTGTCTTCCGACGTGTTGACTATCGTGATGATCGGCTTGGCCGAGAGAAACGTAAAGACCCGTAAGGGACGCTCGTTGGCAAGCAGAGGGAGGATGCGTAACGGCTTGCCCTGGGCCAGCTTCGCAGCCGCCTCGGCAACAAGCCGCATCTCTTCGGCCGCGGCGCCTACTTTGGCGCCTTCTTTGTTCATCCGTTCGAGCCTGCGCTCGCATACCTGGAGATCCGAGAAAACAAGCTCGGTATCGATCGCGTCAACCGCGTCCGTAACGCTCGCATTGATGCCTTCGGCCGCGCAGGAAAACGCGTCAACAACGTGAAGTAAAACCGATGCCGGCCGGACCGCGTTCAGAAACTTCGCACCCAGCTCCTGCGAGTCGCGGCCCATGGCGGAATTCCCGGCGACATCGACAACCTCGATCGCTGCGTAGGTCGTTTTTTTGGGGTGATACAATTTTGAAAGCGCGGCTACTCGTTCGTCAGGCACCGCCACCGACCGCTCCAAAACGGCATCGTAACCCGGTTGTTCTATGCCGCCCGCGAGCGCCTTAACCAGCATGGTCTTGCCGCTCAATGGCAATCCGATGATGCATGTTCGCATGAGGTTCAACTCCTGTTCCAAATTGTAGCGATCTCTGACCCCCTATCGGGGGTAAGAGCCCGTAAGCTCGCTTTCGCTCGCTAACGGGCTCTAAAGAAAATCCCGTGCGCTCCTACCAGACTCAGGCGCGCCAGTCAAGACTGAAATCGCTTGTCGCATTCGAGGTCGGGGACCTGCTTGCAGCGAAATCGCTTTGTGCTAATCTGCCATAGCGGTGATGAGTTGGAGACGATCATGGATACCCGCTGGCCGACACTTCTCGAACCTTCTCCTATCAAGGGAATCATTCGCGCCGTACCCGAGGATTTCGTCGTCGAAGAAATCCCGGCCTACACGCCCTGCGGGAACGGCAGCCATGTGATGATCGAGATCGAGAAGCGTTCCCACACGACCGACGAAGTGATTAACGCGTTGGCGAAACATCTCAACCTGAGTCCGAGTGAAATTGGCTGCGCGGGCCTTAAAGATCGCCATGCGGTTACCCGCCAATGGCTATCTATGCCGGCCGCTGCAGACGCATTAATCGGGTCATTTAATCTCGAGCACGTTTGCATACTTCAAAAAGGCCTGCATACCAATAAGCTCAAGACCGGCCACCTTCGGGGCAATCGCTTCAGCATTCGAATCCGTGACCTTTCGCAGGACGATCTCGACCAACTCCAGACGAGGGTCGACCGCCTTGCTCGGCGCGGCGCGCCGAATTACTTTGGCTCCCAGCGCTTCGGCGTTGACCGCCGCAACGAGAGCACGGGTTTGGCGCTCCTGCGCGGCGAAAAGTCGCGCCTGCCGCCGCGATCGTTCCGTCTTATGCTGAGCGCGGCGCAATCAGCCCTGTTCAATGATGTTCTAGGCAAGCGCATCAGATCCAATCTTTTTGAACAGGTTCTCCCCGGCGATGTTTTGGCCAAAACCGATACCGGCGGCATGTTTATCTGTAGCGATCCCATCACGGATCAGCAGCGATTCGACGCATTCCAGCTCCACATAACCGGCCCGATATTTGGACCAAAAATGAAAGCCCCCACCGGCACGGCTCAGGAGCTGGAGGAACAGGTACTGGCCGCACATGAAATAGACCGGGAAGCCTTTCGAAGATTCTCGAAACTGACCTCAGGCACCCGGCGCCCGCTGCGGTTGGTGCTTTCGGATCTTAAGATCGAGCCCGAACCCGATGCCGCGCTGCTGCGGTTTTCTCTTCCTCCCGGAGGATATGCCACGACGGTATTGCGAGAACTTGCCGAAGTTACTGATGCCGCGTCGGCCGGCCCGCGAAACCTTCCGGATTGATGCTCTCGCGTTTAACAAGAATTATTGGTTCAATTCGGCAGCGACGCCACCAGGTAGGCGGCCCCATTTTCTGATATGACGCGAATCCAATGCTTCACGCCGCGGGGCAGTTCTATCCTATCGCCAATGTCTAAGAGAATCTCTTGATCTTCCATGCCGACCAACAACCGGCCCTCCAACACCCAGCACACCTCCGGACGTGACAACACCCGACCGTGGTAATAGGTGCACGGAGGATCTACCATTCTAAAAGGGTCCAATCCCTCTTGAATCATAGCTTTCTCAAGATCTTCCCGGGAAGGAAAAGGCTGATTGTTTGGCCAACGAATAAGCTTCAATTTCATGAGCGATTCGCTTGAATAGGAAGATCTAAAATTTTCCATAGGCGAACTTATACAATGTAATTCCCCGTGAATCAAGTTTTCAAACAGTTCTTGATAACTTTAAATTGTTAACATATCACAGGCATCAGATAAACACAACAACTCAGGCTGGTTAGTAATCGCACGAATCAGAGAAACAATTTGAGTTATATGGTAAATTTTAATATATTATAGATATCAGGGCGTCGCATCATGGACACAAAACTTGAAAACATCGAGCGCCACTACGCGCGTATCTTTGAACACCTGAAACCGGCCGAGCTGCGCGCTGCGCACGTCGCCCATGACTTCTGGCCAGTTCATACCGCTGAGCCAAGTTCCGCCGAAAAGGATAGAACGACATTCCTGGGCTTTTATAGTCGCGAGGGGATGGAACTGGTTTTCGAGCAATACGGGCTTGCCAGCGAGCTGCAAAAGAAAAACGTTGGCGAGTTGAGCGTAACCCTTGGCCGCATCGAGGGCCAGTACGACATCTTGCGGGTTAACTCCTCAAAATCGCCGCATTCCCTCATTGAGATGGTCGCCCATGTAGCGCCGCTTGCTCCCCAGGTGCAAAAGCTGGTTAATACAGGCGAGCGTTCTTTCCTGCACGTTAAATGGCTGCGCATGCAGAATACGCTGCTACAACCACCGCCAGACAAACTGTTGCTGCCGGGCCAGAGTTTTCCAAGTCTCGGCATTGGGCGCGAGATGATGGTACTGATGATGTTGATGTGCGTCCGACTCAATCTCGACGGGGTGCTTGAGCTTCCCGAGCGATTGCACAACGCAGCGTTATACTTCCGGCGTTTTCGCTTCATCGATCCCGAGATGCAAGGTATCCTGACGGCCATTTTGCGCGATACGGTCGATCGCAACCTCGGCGATTTGGCCTGGGGGATGGAAGCCGGGCTTTTGACGCACGTGGAGTCGGGCAAAACGTTCCGCTGGATCCCGCACGAGCAGGTTCTGGCGCGCACCGGGCCTGTTTTGGAATTCCTCGAATCCGAGGAATACCGAATGCGTGCCCGCGAAGCGATGGAGCGTAACCATTTTTCGCTGAGCCGCGGAGAGCTTGCACAGGATCTCGCCATGTCACAGAAAGCCGACTCGTGCACCGATAACCCTTTCCCCATAAAGATCAAGTAGTGATGCGGGCGTATGTTTTCGGGTGAACATGAAATGCCGTGACTGTCTGCATTGGGTCAAACCCCGCTCGGTTGACTCGCTACCTGACTACCCGATTGGATTTTGCGGAATCTTCCAAAAGGATGTAGCCGGTGAATACGACGGATGTGCTGGTCGCTATTTCCTTAACCGCGATCGCACCCAATGGCGTGGTAGCACGCATGAAATCGAGTGCCCGGCCCATGCGCCCATCAATCTTCCCGCGGGCGCCAAGATTGTTTCCATCTCAGAGCCTATCACGACCACGGGTACGGTGACGGTGGTCTATTTCATTCCGGATGAGAAATAGCGATTCCAGACGCTATATGGGTCATTTTATTACTTCTCATCACCGGTAGTTGGTGTTCCGCTTACACTGCCGGTACCCGCACCCGGTTCTTCGGCTGGGGCATCAAGGGCGCCGCCGTACAACCGAAACACCTGCGAACCGCTGTAGTAATGGGCCAGGATTTCACGGTACTTAAACCCTTTTTCAGCCATCCCGATTGCACCGATTTGGCACATTCCAACCCCATGCCCAACGCCCCCTCCATGAAAGACAAACGACACCGGCGTTTGTTGTGCGTCGGTCTCAACCGTCACCTCGAACATGCCGCTGTTCAGGTTGCCAAACAACTGCCTGACCGGCCACTCGCGCTGCACGATGAGTTCGCCGAGTGCCCCCTCGATGCGCACCACCTCAACCCGTCCCGAGACGCCGCGCGACACAACCTGAATGGACTTCACCTGGCCTACCGGCTTGACCTTTGCCACCATGGTATTCATCTGCTCGGCGCTGAACCGGCGAACCCAACGAAAGAGGTTCTTACGGCCGAAACTGGACGTTTGGCAATAGGCGGGCGGCGACGCCGCCAACCACTCATGCAGATGGTCGTTATCAAGCTTCCAACGAGCCGCATCCTCCGGCGCCATGTCGAACCTACCGCGCAGCGCCGGGTTCGCAGGGTGGTCCCAAACCGCGTCATTGTCCTCAGTGTGTCCGCCGCACATAGCGCTGTAGACCGAGTCCACCAAATCTGCACCGCGAAACAAAAACTCGCCTCGGGTGGCGCGCACCGCCCAGGAGGTGCGTTGGTTCTCGGCCTTAACCCCCGCATACACCTGGCAGTGCGTATGGGCGCACAACCGGTAGGGTTCGAGAATATGGCGGCTGCCGATCTTGGCGAGCAGCTCCCCGCGCGCCACCACGGCTTGAGCCTTGAGCGCTTCGAGCGGCGCGCTCGGGTATATCTCGGCCGGTACCAGTCCCATCAACAACCGATCGACCGCGATGCGATTGACTGCAACCAGCGTGCCTTCCAGATCCAACGTAACCAAGATCGTCCCGGTGTACAGCCGATCTTCGAACCCGTGCCAGCTATACCCGATTCCGTGCTCGACCCGGAAAATCTTCACGGGTCGCTTTCCCCGTGATGTGATCTTAACCAGGTCGGCAAAGGTCAGAGGCTGCGTGCGGCTTGGCTGCGTGCGGCTTGGCTGCGCGCCGCGCCGCAGCGTTGTGCGAATGCTGCCGGCGGGTCGGCGCAGAAGCTGCGGGTGAACAAACGTCTTTGCACCAAACTCCCGGTACACCCGTTGGGCGGCTTCACCCGCGGCGGCTTCGGTATCGAAGGCTTCTATCCCGAGAATATAGGTGCGGTTGTCGATCACGTGCCCCTGAATGCCAAAGACGCTGCCGACCTCGAACACCTGCACCGTTTTCGAGCGAGCGCGCCAGGTGGCAAGCGCTTGTTCTAGCGTATCTTTTTGGCCGAACGGAATGTTCTCAACCCCGCACCAATAGGCGACCAAGGCCTTCTTGGCGCTGATGACCTCAAAGCGCAGCACCTCGTCCGGCTTCGTGAGGTAGCTGCGTTTAACCAGTTGGCCCTGTTCCTCAAGCTGTCCCGAGAGCTCCAAGCCGTCCGCGGAGGTTAAGCGCACCTCGTGCTGCTTTTCCATCAAGCCGACCGTGACTTGCGGGGTGCCATCGGCGTCAAACTGAAGTTGGGAGGAATACAGTAAGCCGACCTCGTCATCAAGCGAACCGCTCACGTCGGCAGCGAAAGCAGACCAGGCCATGCTGGCGGCCGCATAAATGCTTATTCCAAGGACGGTGATGCAAAACTTAAAGAAACCAGTCCCCCCGCGAATGACATCCAGAGGCTGTTACAGATTCCTTGTCTTGCCAGATGTGAAATTACCCACCTCACGGTTGCGGTTGCTCGCCACGGTCGTTATGCAACCGTTCCGGCCATGTTTGCGCCTGGTAGCGCTTCAGAAGCTCCGTCAGAAGTCTCGTTAAGGCCTCCTGGCGGCGAAGAGTCCGGACCTTCTCCTCTAGTTGCGGCCGAACATCCTCGGGGCGCTCGCCCTTCCCCGGCGAGGTGTACCCGCGCCGGATCACGTACACTCCACCCTCGAACGCGATAGGCTCGCTGATGGCGCCGTCGCCGTCAAGGGCAACCAGGGTGGTGTGGATTCGAGCATCGATGCTCGAAAGCCTTCGATCGAGCGCTATCCCCCAAAGCATCTGAACCTGCACCGTCGGATGTCCGGCGGTGAACTCGCGCGCCAGAGCCAGAAATCGGTCAAGATCCGTGACGCGATCGCCGACACGCTCCCGAAAGTCGCGAGACAGCGCCAGGGCCTCCCGGGGGACCAACAGCGGAACTTCATTCTCAGTGGGAGGATGCGCATCGGGGAATAACCCGATTACCACCGCCGCGGCATCGATGCGTGTCGGGCTAAACAACTCGCTCACACCGGTCTTTTGATACTGTTCGATCTCGGCTTCTTGAGCGCGCCGGATCTCCTCGTCAGAAACCGGACCGTCGCCAACGGGCTCAACGGCTCGCTTGAGAAGAAGCCGCGCCAGCAAACGCTGATATTCTTCCTTCCCCTCGGAATCAATTCCGTCAATATCCCTACCGGCCGCGCTCGCCAGCGTCAGCGTCTCGAGCGCAAGCGAGAGCTCGTTCTCAGGCGGCGTTGCATTCACCGCAACCCCGGCCAGACTCCGCACCGATCGCCCCATGCGGGCAAGCTCCGGCACCTCTGCCGTATGCAACAAAAACTCTCCCGCCCGGGCTATCGCCGGACTTTGATCGGCAGGCGCCACCAACCCGGGAACATCCTCAAGGCCAACAGACGGTTGGCAATTGAGAATAAGAGCTACGCCGGACAACAACGCTGCCGGTGACCACCGGCTCACCATGACAACACCCATTCCTGTTCCTGCGATAGCCATGGCGCCATGGTACCACACTATACGGTCTTCCCGATCAACGCTTGCGCTCGGGCAACCACATTTTCAACGGTGAAGCCAAAGCGAGCCAGCAACACCTCACCGGGCGCGGAGGCACCAAAGCGCTCAATACCAATCACATCGCCGCTCTCCCCTACCCAACGACGCCATCCGAACGGCGAGCCAGCCTCGATCGCCAACCGGGCCTTAAGGGATGGCGGCAGCACGCGATCTCGATAATCATACGGCTGTTCGGCAAAAAGCTCCCAGGAAGGCATCGATACCACTCGCGCCCGGAGACCCTGGTCAGAAAGCCTGCGTGCGGCGGCAAGCGCCAGGTGGACCTCCGAACCGGTGGCGATTAATATCAGCTGGGGCTGATCGCAATCTAAGAGAACATAAGCCCCTTTCTCGACCCCGGTGTGCACCGGATAGCGCGCCGGGTCGAGGACCGGCACTTTCTGTCGGGTAAGAACCAGGGCGGCCGGACGCTTGCGCTCGAGAATCACCCGCCAGGCTGCAACGGTTTCGTTGGCATCGGCCGGCCGCACTACCAACAACTGCGGGATGGCCCGCAAGGCGGCCAGATGTTCGATTGGTTGGTGGGTGGGGCCGTCCTCCCCGAGGCCGATGCTATCGTGGGTAATTATTAACAACGAAGGGATGCGCATAAGCGCGGCGAGCCGTAGCGCCGGCCGCAGGTAGTCGGCGAACACCAAGAAGGTCGCTCCATAGGGGCGTAGCTGAGAAAGCGCCATGCCGTTGACGATAGCTCCCATGGCGTGCTCGCGCACCCCGAAACGCAGGTTGCGTCCGCCCGGTGTTTTCGCCGAGAAATCGGCCGCACCCTTGATCAAGGTATTGTTCGAGGGTGCAAGGTCCGCCGACCCGCCGATCACGAGCGGCGTCACGGCAGCCACGGCGTTGAGTATCGTCCCCGAGGCCTGGCGGGTGGCTTGGACGTCGGATGCCGTAAAACTCGGCAATGCCCGTTGCCAGCCCGCGGGTAGCTCGCCGCGCAGCGCCTGTTGAAACTGCTCGGCCTGGTCAGGGTACGCGCGGGCATATTTGGCAAACAGGCGCTGCCAGCGGGCCTCGGCTTTCGCCCCGCGCTGTGCCACCTGGCCGCAGTGGGCAGCCGCTTGCTCGGGGACCACAAAGCTCTGCTCGGGCGAGAAGCTAAAGCATTCCTTGACCGCTTTGAGTTCGTCGGCGCCCAGCGGTTCGCCGTGCGCGGCGCTGGTATCATGCTTGTTAGGGCAGCCAAAGCCAATGTGGGTGCGCGCTTTGATCAAGGTCGGCCGCACCTTCTCGGCCCTGGCTTTCTTGATTGCTGCGGCCACCGCGGCAAGGTCATTGCCCTCGACCTCGATCACGCGCCATCCGTATGACTGAAAGCGCCGACGCACATCTTCAGTGAAGGCAATATCGGTCGATCCCTCGATCGAGATCTTGTTGTCATCGTACAAGCAGATCAATTTTGCAAGCTCAAGATGGCCCGCGAGCGACGCGGCTTCGGCGGCAATTCCCTCCATGAGGTCGCCGTCACCGCACAGCACGAAGGTGCGGTGATCGACGATCGGAAAACCATCCTGATTGAAAATCGCGGCCAAATACCGCTCAGCGATCGCCATGCCGACCGCCGTAGCCATCCCCTGCCCCAAGGGGCCCGTGGTAGTCTCCACACCGGGCGTCATCCCATACTCGGGGTGCCCGGGGGTGCGGCTCTCCCATTGGCGAAAATTCTTGAGATCGTCGAGCGTCAGGTCGTAGCCGGTCATGTGCAGCAGGGCGTAGAGCAACGCCGAGCCGTGGCCGGCCGAGAGCACAAATCGATCACGATTTGGCCAATGCGGGTTTTGGGGATTATGGCGCATGGCTTGCGTCCACAAAACGTACGCCATCGCTCCGGCGCCGAGGGGCAGGCCGGGGTGGCCGGACTTGGCCCGTTCAACCATGTCGACTGCCAATAAGCGGATGGTATTGATGCAGAGTTGATCAAGTTCCTCACTCATCGTCCAGTCCTCCCGAAAATTAACGGCCTCGCGTTCACCGCCGGTGATGGATTGTTTTCCATACCCTCGGTGTTTTCGCAAATTATTTCTGAACCGTATACCAGTTGTTTGTGAAGATCGAAGAATTCTTTCGCCGTTTTCGAAGGATGTATGAACCGACGAAGATGCTTACGAAGATAGAAGTTCTGCAATGGCGCGCAGCACTGCACGCGTTTCGCTGCGGATCTCAACCGGCAGGCCGGCAAGCTGGGTTTCGGCGTTGAAACCAACCTGATCAAACTCGCGCCGGGCGAGCGGGCGCCCATCAACCTCGCCGTGCTCACGAATTATCTGACGCAGCCGCTCATAGATCTGAAGCACCCGTCGGGCCACGTCGTGTCCGGGTTCTTCGCCTGCTTCAGTCTGAAGGGCTTGAAGAAACTCGCGGGAAACCCCCTGGCGCCGAAGAAGGGGATCATCCGCGAGTTGAGCCAATGCCTTGCCGGTCTCCTGGACCGCGACAACGGTCGGCATGTAAAGCGGCTTTTTTTGCTGGGTCTGCGCCCCCTGAGGACTTAGCCGTTTTCCCGCCGCTTGTGGGGCGGCGGCCATCGGGCGACCGCGTTCCGGCGATCCTTGAGGACCTTCCGCGCTTCGACCCTGACCACCCTGCTGGTCGCTTATTTTTGCTACCTCGGCCCGAACCTGGTTCATATCCAGGTCCTTGACGCGTTGGATGATCGTCTCCAAGGCAGATGCCGGTAAGGCGCCAGCTTGAATAAAAACGGGAATCTGGTCGCGTAAAATTGCCAGAGTGGGGATCGACTGCACGCCGAAGGCCGCGCCCACCTCCGGCTCCTTCTCGGTATTACACTTGGCAAAGACAATATCCGGATGCGCATCCGAGGCTTTCTCGAATATCGGACCGAACGCCTTGCAGGGACCGCACCATTCGGCCCAAAAATCGATGAAGACAATACTATTGTTGGCAATCGTACTGTCGAGGTTATCTTTGGTAAGTTCAACGGTGGCCATACTTCCTCCTCATTCACCGGCGAGAACATCCATCCCATAATAAGATATGACCCTTTTTCCTTCTAGCAAGATCTTCTGGTAAGCACAAGTCTACCGTTGCCCGCGACCGATCATTAATCGGTCAAGGTGTCACTATTCATTTTTCAGTAAGCGATGGATTTTTGGCGAAAGGAAGGAACTACCTGAAAAATGATTTGGAGTCCCAGGTAATCGTCAGCTCCGAATACCCCTCGCCTTGGGCAACGGACGTCGTAAATAGTGCCTTAACATTTTTGGCTCCGCTGAGCTCGAGCCCTTTTTGATAAAATCCCATGATAACATATTCAAAAATAGCGTGCTGTTTTTGAAATCCATTGTATTTGACTACCATTTTGCCTCGGTCAACCGCTTTTCTTTCCGCGATTACACCCTTAAACATCGACTGAGTAAAAGTAGCTAGTTTCTTTAATAAAATATTCCGGCGAACCAAGTTTAACAAAAACCGCATAAATACCCCGGAAATGTTTTTCAATTACTTTCGCGGACCCTTTCGCAAGAATCAACACGTTTCCCTTGTGTTTTTCTTTTACAATCAGTTCCAGTAAATTGGTGTATACCTCAAGCGGATACCATTCTGAAGCAACTATCCCTTCTTGGAAGACTTTTTTTGCCTCAGGATTCAACAATCCAACAAGTCTCTGATATTCTCCTTCACCGAAGAATTGTTTTGAGGATCTCACCGTATCAAGCATCGGAATCCCCTTAATTTGCACCATGGCTACCGTCCTTGTTTTTCACCAGCAAATAGTCAGATCAAACCCTTGGTTTTTCAAAATGGTATTCCAATTGCTCCCCTTAACTTTCAACGTATGTTTTTAGTTTACTGCCGCTTCTAGGAACTTGTCAACGTTACTCCCTCACCCAATGGCAGGTGTACCCGTTGGGGTGCTTCTGGAGGTAGTCTTGATGATATTCCTCGGCAGGAAAAAAGGGGGTGGTTGCCGGGACTATTTCGGTGACCACCGGGTTTTTCCACTTCCCGCTACTCGCCACCTCGGCCTTGATTTTCTCGGCGATGCGTTTCTGTTCCTGGTTGTGATAAAAGATCGCGCTGCGATATTGGCTGCCGATATCGTTGCCCTGGCGATTGGGTGTTGTCGGGTCGTGCATGCGAAAGAAGAAACGAAGAATAGCCGCGTAACTGGTTTTGCTGGGGTCGAATGTGATCTCCACGGACTCGGCATGGCCCGTGCGGCCGGTCTTCACGTCCTCGTAATGCGGCGTCGGCATATCGCCGCCGGTGTAACCCACTTCAGTACTGATGACGCCCGGTTGTTGGCGCAACAACTCCTGCATCCCCCAAAAGCAGCCGCCGGCCAGCGTGGCGACTTCGACCTTCCGCTCGGCCTCCTCTTTGCCGAAGAAAGGGAGGTATGCTCCATAACCGTCTTTCTCCAAGTCATCCACCGGAATGAAGCGGAGCGCCGCCGAGTTAATACAGTACCGTAACCCCGTGGGCGCCGGACCATCGTCGAAGACGTGGCCGAGGTGCGAGTCGGCGCCTTTTGAGCGGACCTCCATGCGCGTCATCCCCTGAGCGGTGTCGCGCTTCTCAACGAGGTCGGTGCCGGCAAGGGGTTTGCTGAAGCTCGGCCAACCACAGCTTGAATCGAATTTATCTTTTGACGAAAACAAGGGCTCGCCTGAGACGACATCGACATACAGGCCCTCGCGGTGGTCGTTCCAGAATGCATTCTGAAAGGGCGGCTCGGTGCCCGCTTCTTGAGTTACTTGGATTTGCAACGGTGTAAGGTTTTGTATTAACTCGGATTGAGAAGGCTTTTTATAGTTATTAGGCATTGCTGCCTCCTGTGCATATAAGCTACCATGGTAAACAACCAGGCCAAGCGCGGTAATAAGAATAAGAATGGGCTTTTTCATCTCTCACCTGCGATTGGTCGGCAATCCAGGCAGTTACCCGATCATTTTCTAATCTGGGTATGCTAGGGGGTCCTGTCAACACAGGGAAATCTTAACTCGAGGGGTTGACGTGCCCCCGTTCATAGGACCACTCTCTATGAGAGTTGTTCATGGTTAACCATCGTTCCTTTATCCATAGCAACAACAGTTTTCAGAGCGAAGGGAGCCGGAGGCGACCGAAGCTCTGAAAACTGTCGCGCGAACTCCGCCGGTGTCTCCTGTCCGAGCGAGCTGTGTGGCCGCACATGATTGTAATCCATCCGCCATGATTCGATTTTATTACGAGCATCTTGTAGATTTATAAACCAATGTTGATTGAGACATTCATCTCGAAATTTGCCGTTGAAGCTTTCGATCAGGGCATTCTGCACCGGCTTGCCTGGCTCGATAAAATGCAACTGCACCCCATGCCGGTACGCCCAGAGGTCCAGCGCACGACTCGTGAACTCCGGACCGTTATCCGTCACCATCGCTTCGGGATACCTACCCCGTTCAGCGGCAATATCGTCCAAAATCCTGGCCACCCGGCTGCCGGAAATGGACGTGTCTACGGGTAAGGCAAGACTCTCTCGACTGAATTCATCCAGCACGCTCAACACCTTCAACCGTCGCCCATCTGAGAGACAATCAGATAGAAAATCCATCGACCATCGCTCGTTGAGTCCTTCCGGAAGACGCAGCGGCTGCCGCGCGATGCTCCGGTATCTCTTGCGCTGCTTCTTCCTCACGCTCAATCCCTCTTGCCGATACAGCCGATACACCCGCTTGTGATTCACCACATACCCTTCCCGCCGCAATAACACCTGCAACCGTCGATATCCGAAGCGTACCCGCTGCGCCGCAAGCTCTAAAAGACGCTCCCGCAACTGCGGATACAGTTGGCCTACCGAACGGTACCGAAAGCTCGATCGCCCGATCCTCATCAGCCCGCAGGCGCGTCGTTCGCTCACCCCAAATTCCTCGCGGGCATGCACAACGGCCTGCTTTCGCGCTGCGGGCTTCACCATTTTCTTGAGTTGATATCCCTCAAGATCTGGTTGTCGAGAGTGAGATCGGCCACGGCACGCTTCAGCCTTCGGTTTTCTTCCTCAAGCTGCTTCAGCCGCCGCGCCTCGCTGACGTCCATCCCGCCGTACTTGGATTTCCAACGGTAGTACGTTTGTTCGCAGAAGCCATGCGTACGACACAGATCAGACAGCTTCACCCCCGCTTCGGCTTCTTTCAATATCCCGATGATCTTATCCTCAGAAAACCGTTTCCCTTTCATTGAGCAAGCTCCTTTCCGGCATTCTAGCCGAAGGAACTCTCATTGAAAATGGTCCAGTTTTCGGGGGGCACGTCAGGGTAGGCCAACTCCTTGCAAGCAAGAACAAACTGTTTTATAATTATACAGCTCAACAAAAGTCTTATGGTGCTTAGTGAGACAATCTACGTAGTTCTGAAAAGGGGAGACTCTCCGTGAGCCATCCAGAAGATAAGAGACAAAATAAACGTTTGGATATACTGCTGTCAGTTACCTATGAAAATCAGGAAACATTTCTTGCCGACTATGCATTCAACGCCAGCGAAGGCGGGGTATTCATCGCCACCAACAAGTTGTTTTCGGTTGGCGATGAAATCAGCTTCGAAGTTTCGTTCCCGGGATTGCTAAAACCATTCCAATGCCACGGGCGGGTGTGCTGGCAGAGAAAACCCGAAGATGCCAAGGACGGGGAGCCCGCTGGTATCGGCGTTGCCTTTCTCTCCCAAACGAGCGAGGAATCGCGACGCTTCAAGAGCCTCGTCGAGAAGCTTTCCAACATTTCGTTACCCGCAACGCAACAAGATCCGTATAAAATTTTATTGGTTGAAGACGATCAACAGCTCCGTGAAATGTTCCACGCGGCGCTCGAGGTATACAACCACCTCGAACTCGGCAAGTGCCGCGCCATAGTCATCCATGACGCCGATGATGGCGCGAAAGCTTGGAACATGATCAAGGCCGAGGTTACCGACGAGTGTTTTGATCTGGCCTACGACATGGTTATCGTCAAGATCGGGCCCTCCCATCTGAAGGGTCAGGAGCTCATCAAACTCATCCGGGAAAACGAATCGTTCTGCGCCCTGCCTATCATCGCCACCGGCCAAGACACCGATGAAAACAAAACCGCGGCATACCAAGTCGGAGCAGACATGTTCCTACGCCAACCAGTTACCCTAGCTAACTTCTTCCAGTCGCTCCAGCGGTTCCTGTTCATTTAGCAACGTCATTTAAAATCTAGCCATAATAATACGAGCCTTTTTATAATCCTCAGACATCTTGAAACAGTGCGCATCAAGAGATATTCTTAACACGGCTGAAGCTTAACTCTTGCAAAAAAGGATGAGTCTATGTATAATATTTTCTCGCTGAATATCTTATTTTTTGGGAAGATTATCTTTGTAGTTCTAGCAAAGGGAGGCACTCGGTGACCTATTCAGAAGAAAAAAGACAAAGTCCCCGATTGGATGTTTTATTGTCTGTCACGTATGACGACCCAGAGGCATTTTTAGAGGACTACGCCTTCAACGCCAGCGAAGGCGGCGTTTTTGTCGCCACTAACAAACAGTTTGAGGTAGGCGATGAAATCAGCTTCCAAGTATCGTTTCCGGGTTTATTGAAACCATTCCTCTGCCACGGGCAGGTATGCTGGCAGAGAAAAACCGACGAGGCCAACAATGGAGTGCCGGCTGGCATTGGGGTTTCCTTTCGCTCTCATTCGAGCGAGGAATCGCAACATATCAAGGGCCTCGTCCACAAGCTTTCCGAGCCGTCGCCGCTGACGGCTCAACAAGTGCCCTTTAAAATTTTGTTGGTCGAGGACAACGACAAAGCGCGGGAGATGTACCACTCGGCATTGCTCGCCTATACCAACCTCGAGATCAAAAAGCATCGCAGCATCATGATTCATGACGCCATTAATGGCGAAATGGCCTGGGAAAAGATCCAAGCCGAGGCTGCCAAAGATAGCTTTGACCTGGCCTTCGATATGATCATCGTCAAGATCGATCAACCGGAACTGAAAGGCCAGGAGCTCATCAAACTTATCAGGGACCACGAGTCCTTTTGTGCTTTACCCATCATTGCTACAGGGCAAAATACCCCGGAAAATCAAAAGGCTGCCTACAAGGCTGGGGCAGACATGTTCCTACGTCAGCCCGTCGTCCTGGCGAACTTCTTCCAGTCGCTCCAACGTTTCTTGTTCGTTTAAATACGTCCGTATCGTAGGTCTATCCCCCGTTTGATTCATCTTTTATTCCCTGAGGGATCATCCAAAGCTTCATAAGTTATTCAGATAATCAGAACAGATAGAGTAAATATTTCAATAACTTATTTCTAACAAAACATCCGTCTCTAAAGAATTTCTTGACAAAAAAATGCGTGCCGTCTATATATACACAAAAATGACTGGGCGGTCAGTCATAAAAATGGTGAATGAAAAATGACTTCAACAGATGAAACAGGGAGTATCCAAATAAAATCCGGCGGGCGGCGATTGCCGCTCTATGGCGAGATCGGAAAGTATTTTTCGGTCGACGGTGAATTGAATGAGTCAGCGTTCCGCGCGGTCGTGCATGAAGCGTTAGAAAACTTACTAGACCAAGGTGAATCAAACTCGTTCCCTGAGAGAGCCAGGGAATGGCTGTCCTCATACCTCGAAGAAGTCTTGGGATATCTTGAGGAGAAAGAAATCTTCAACGCCTCTTTCAGGTTGTTCCAGGCCGCGGTGGATGAATCGGCCAAGATGAATGTCAATACCGTTACCCTCCCGATCGCTAAACTACAACGAATTCTTTCAAGGGCATCGGCCGGTCCGGAAAAAAAGAACCAACCCGATAAAAAAAAGAAGAAGATATTTGATGCCGCTCTTCGGCTGTTCGGCGAATTTGGATTTCACGAGGCGACCATGGAAAAGATCGCTGAACTCGCCGGGGTCGCGAAAGGTACGGTTTACATCTTTTTCAAGAGCAAGGAAGATCTCATCGACCAACTGCTGCTCGAAAAAAGTCAGGAAATAGTCAGCACGTTCAGTGAAATCTTTTCCCGCGAGGACAATATAATAGCGCAGATTCAAGAAACCATTGAATGTTATATCGACTTCATAGAAAAAAATCATGTCCTCTACCGTATCATCCAAAGCGAACGCATCGTTCGGAGAGCCGGCAACAAGGCTTTGTTTTATGATTATCTCATTTCCAATCTGCCGATGATCAAAGAGCGCATCGTCTCATTGAATAAAAAGGGCGAAGTGAAGACCACCAGCTTTTATACCGTATGGTATGGAATCCTCGGTTTCATCGATGGCGTGGTGCAGAAGTGGTTCAGGTGTCGCATGGAGTATCCCTTACGCGCTGAAGTGCCGGTGATACTCGAGGTGCTCTTCAACGGCTTCGTCGGGGAACGGAAGAGCCAAAAGAGGTTTTTCATACCGCCCGAGGAAGACGCCGAAGACGCTACCGCCGCAACAAGCGAGAGACCGGACCCCGCTAAAAATTCCTAGAAGCACGTTTATCAACTGCCAAAAACGGAGGGCGTTAATATGAACCTTAGTAGCCAAATTGGACAACAATCAGAAAAAGTAGAGGCCGAAAACAAGTTTTCACCACTTACCAAACGAACGCATTCGGACACCCTGTCCGGTTACCTCGGACTCGATGCCGGCTCAATTTCCATCAATACTGCGGTGATCGACGAAGCGGGAGTCGTCCTCGAAACCGACTACACCCTGACCGAGGGCGATGTCGTCAACAACATCAAGAAATCGATATTGAACGTGTTTGCGAGCTTACCGTCGAATATGAAAATCCGGGGAACCGGTGTTACCGGCAGCGGACACGAAATCGCCATGGCTATGTTGAATGCCGACCTTTACGAGACCGAGCTTGACGCGCATGCAGAAGCCGCCGTGCACCTCGTGCCCGGCGCTCAGGTGATATTCGATATCGGCGGCCAGGATTCAAAAGTAATGTATATAAAAGATGGCCAACTCGATGAAGCCGGGATGAATAAAAAGTGCGGCGCGGGAACGGGCGCGTTTCTTGATGCGCAGGCGGCACGACTCGGAATACCCATTGATTCCTTCGGCACGGTTGCGCTTCGGGCGCGCAAGCCCTATCAGTTCTCGAGCATGTGCACCGTGTTCGTAGGCCGTGATCTGATTTCAGAACAAGCGAAAGGAAATACCAAAGAAAACATTATCGCCGGCCTGCATCGTTCGCTCGCGCACAATTTTTTCTCCACCCTCGGCATCGACAAAAAGAAGCTCAAAACCCCCATTGTCTTTCAGGGCGGGGTTGCGGCGAATAGAGGCGTCAAGGAAGCTCTGGAGCAATGTCTCGAGGAGGCGCGGGGCGAGCCCTGTACGATTACGGTTCCTCGATACCACAATGTCATGGGCGCCATCGGCATGGCGCTCATGGCCCGAAAAGCAGTCTCGGCCGACACAACATTTAGAGGCATTGACCAGGTGACCCGGGTGGTCTCACATTTTTGCGAGTGCGATCGTTACCAACAGGTCAACTGCCGGCGGAACAAAATCTGCGATCTCGTGAAGCTCTGTATAGACGGCGAATTGGTCAACACACTGTACGCCTGCAAGGAATACTACCAAGTGAATGAAAGCGAAACGAGGCGCCGTTATGGATAAGCCGAAAATAGGTTGGTTTTGTACCTACACCCCGCTGGAAATTCTGGAAGCGGCGGATCTAACGCCCTATGGCATTCGAGAAGATTCAGGTAAAGGTCACGAGGATGTCTATCTCGGCGATTCCATCTGTTCGTACGTTCGAAGTTGCATCGGCGGCGCTCTGACCGGGAGCTACGACTTTCTTGACGGCGTCGTCATAGCTCATTCCTGTGAATGCATGCGCAGGCTCTACGACATCTGGGTCTATAAACAGGTTGAGATTAAGCCCCCCTGCGTTTTCTTTCTCGACGTGCCCCGGATCAATACCGAAAGCAGCGTAGCGTATTTCGCAAAAAGCATTAAGCGGTTCAAGGAGGCGGTGGAGGAACGCTATGGAACAATCAGCGAACGGAAGCTGTTGGAGTCAATCAATACCTATAATCGAACACGGGAGCTGTTTCAGCACCTGCATCAACTAAGAAAAGCTGATCCCCCCGCCCTGTCCGGCGCTTGTGCGGCGGAGCTCGTCGAAAAAAGTATGACCAGCCCCCGAGATCAATTTAACGCGGAATTAGAGTCATTGGTCGCAACCTTCAACAGCACTGGCGAAGAGAATTTGTCAGGACGTCCGCGGGTGATGATCTACGGTGGCCTGGCCAATTCGAGGCTCGTCGAGGCCGTTGAAGAGGCAGGCGGCGTGGTGGTCTGTGAAAATACCTGCAACGGACTGCGTCAGTTCGGAGAACCGTCTGATCCGGTCCAGGATCCCCTGCAATGGTTGAGCAGGTATTACCTCGGCAAAACACCGTGTCCTCGAATGATTGGCGAGCACGGCACGCAGGGATTGGAGAACCTAAAAGCCCTCGCTCAGCAATACAACGTTGACGGCATTATTTACTATTCAATTAAGTTTTGCTCGAACATTCAAGCGACCTGGCCCATTATTAAAGATGATCTGAGCGAGCAACTGCCTCTAAAAATCCTTGAGGGCGATAGCTCCAGCGAAATCAATGAGCGGGAACTGCAATCGTTTGTAAACAAATTACGCAGGAGAACCAGCCGTGACACCGGAACAAATACGTGAAGAAAATATAAAACAGAGGGCGCTTCAATTCACCAACTTCGCGGCCATCACGGGACTTTCAGCCGAAGTAGTGGAACAGGGCGTCAAAAGCCGGTTTAGCAGGCCCTGGCATGAACTCAAGGCCGCGCAGAAACGAGGAAGGTTGTTGAGCGAACAATTCCTTCGCTGCTACAACAAAAGCCCTGCCGGTGATGTCGCCTACCAGCGCGTGGTATGGAGAAGCCTCTTCATGCCCACCGAGCTGTTCTACGCGATGAACCTTATGCCCTTTACCGTCGAGATGGCGGCGGCGCAGCTCGCGATGTCGAACCTCGCCGTAGGCCGGTTGGAAACCGCGGAGGGCAACGGCTTTTCGCAGGACCTGTGCTCGTTTATTAAAACCGGGGCGGGAGCGGTGCTGGAAAATATATTTCCCTCGCCCGACGTTATTATAACAACCTCGCATCTGTGCGACCCGGCAGCGAAGTTCGCCGCCTTTATCGCCCAGAAATATAAACGACCCGAATTCGTCATCGACATACCGTATGGCATGTGGTCGTTGGATTCCGACCGCCAACAGCTTGATGAAAGCGTCGATTATGTCGCCGGCCAGCTCGAAGAGATGGTTCGCTTCATCACCAGAAACACCGGCGCCGAATTAGATACCGAGGAGTTGTCGAGAGTTATTCACCGGGCAAACGAGGCGCGCTACTGGCTCAAGCTCGGCAATGATCTCGCGCATTCTCCAACATCCGGGGTCATTCCCGGGAGCAAGGACCTCAATTATGCCACAAATCTTATGCAAACATGGGGCACAAAAGAAATCGTGGACGTGTACAAGGCGCGGTTTGAGGAGTTCAAGGCCATGGCGCAGGCCGCACACCATCAACCTGAAAAACCGCGAGTTCTGTGGTCGCATCTTCGGCCATACTACGACAACAACTTGCTTGCCTACCTCGAGGAAAAAGCAAACATCGTCTATTCACAGGTAAACTATGTTTATTGGGACGAATTGGATCCCCAAGAACCATTTCGCTCCCTTGCAAGAAAGGCCCTACTCAATCCCGCCTACTGCCCGCTGCAGAAGAGAATTGAGTTTACCCTCGCACGTCGGCTGAAAGGCGACGGCATTATCGCCTTCTATCCCAAATCCTGCCGCCACTTTCATAGCGCCGCTCGAATGGAAGAAGAGTCGTCACGGGCTGCGGGTATCCCGATGCTCGTCATTGACGGTGATTGCATAGACAACCGAGGAGACGATTTCATGGTGCAGAAAACCAGGATCGATAGATTTCTTAAGGATCTGAGGCCACCGGAGTGACGATTCGGTTATCGGTGCGCGCCGGGTAACACGGCCAAGCTGTTCGACCGACCAGGGGGGCCGGCGCGCGCTTTTATCAACCTATTTCATAACCGGAAGTATCACGGCGGAGGGATGCGCGGGGTCGTGGTATATCTCCTGGTCGGCAACCCGCAGCGTCGTGGCCGTGGCTATGGGCTCTCCGCTACCGGTGTTACGCGCAAAGCGCGGATGGGCTCCACTTGAGACTTGAACTCTCATGCGATGACCGGCACGGAAACAATACGCCGTTGGCCAAAGATCGAGGTGAACCTTGACACATCCGTCCTTCTCCGTCGACTTTCGCTGCGGCCGCAAACGCCGCAGGCCATCGCAGTATATTTAACGATTTACCCGAAGGCTTCACGTCACAGACTCTCACAAAAAAGTTGGTGTGCTCGAGGCTCGATTTAATGTACAGCTCGGCCTGCACCGGGCCTATTATCTCAAAATCCTTACTCAAGGGTTTACTGGTATAGACGAGCACATCCGGTCGCGCCTCAAGCGCGCGATTGTCCTTTGAGCCCCAATCAGAAGCCATTAACGGGCCGGCGCGGTTAGGTGTCGGATCCGCCGGGTCATAGCGGTAACGGTCGGGGTCGGATCGGGAGGGCGCTTCGGTCGCGAGCGCGCCGCCGGGTTGCAGATACCAGCGTTCAGGTTTTGAAGCCTGAGGGGGCCATTCAGAGTACTCCTTCCATTCTTGGGACCCCATCACAAAAAGTCTGACTGGTTTTTCAGGCAGCCCCGCGCGGTCACCCAAAACGTGGGCGTTGAGCCATGCCAGCGATTGGCGCGTTCCTTCAGCCGTCAATTCCCTGGAAAGATGATACCAGGGGCCGATGACCAGGTGCGGCTTATTGCCGGCGTTACGATTTGCGGTATAGTCCTCCATCATCCAGGGCAGAAAAATATCATACCAACCTCCGACCAGAAGCACCGGAACCTTAATCTCGCAGACCGTTCCACTGTGATCGGCGGGCTTCCACCAGTCATAGTCTTCCGGTTCGCTGTGCCGGACAACGTCCTGCCATATATCCGTCGTTTCCCCGACTCCGACCAGGTCGGCCTCGCTCAAGGGTAGATGCATGCCGACCCTTTTGACTGCGTTATTAAAGGTTGCGAATTTCAGGCGCGATTTGTGCGCGTCTTTCATCAAGCACGTCCAGCCGATGTGGTTTTGCAGCGCCAGCGATTCCCCCATATAAAACATCTTGTTAAAGCCGCTGGTGGTGACTTCGAGGGCCATGGCTTTGAGCTCTGGACCGGCCTCGCGGGCAATAGCCCACTGCGTATAACCCAGGTAACTTTGCCCGACGGTGGCAAGCTGACCGTTAAACCAAGGTTGTTTTTTTATCCACGCAATGGTCGCCAATCCGTCCTCGCGCTCTTGATGCAACATTCTCAAATGACCGCCGGATCCATACGTACCCCGACAGCACTGCATGACAACCTGGTAGCCGCGCTCAACGTACGCCCAAACGTTTTGCAGGCTAAAAATCAGCCCCTTGCCGTACGGCGACCGACATACAATGGTCGGAAGCTTTCCGGCTCCCCGGGGGTAATAATGATCCGTCAAAAGATCGACCCCGTCCGGCATGCGCACCGCGATATCTCGATCGATAACGATATCGTGAGTCTGAGCCCGTGGAAGCTTGCACAGTATTCCAAAAATACGACTCGAGATTTTACCCAGCGACCTGTTCGCCGCTATTTTTTGCCCCATAGAGCGAAAGGAGAGTGAGCTTTCGGTGGTCATGATTGCCTCACGGTTCAAAGAAGTAATTGATCTCCAAGCCTTCGGGACCAAGTTTTCCTTTTCCGACAATTATCTTGGAAGTAAGCCAGGCATATTTTTTGTGTCCGGTCATCAGTTTCATGGAGGCGTCCCTGATTTCATTGTTATGTAAATACCCGGAGATCTGGACGCTTATGTTAACCCCATCGTCGGTGGTAATGACCGCCCGCACATTAAGCTCCGATACCTCATCTGATCGAACGATAATGTAATCGACCCCTCGCATCGTTCCCGATATCTTCTCGCCCGCAAGAACCCCCTCGAAAAACACATCATATCGTTTTCCAACAGGGGTATCTCCAAAATCAATGAGTTCAGTTATCTTACCTTTAAACGTTGACAGAAGCTCCAGACGACCAACCGCATCATTTCCCGGCACTGTTTTTTTGGCGGCCATGGTTGGGATACCTTTCTCGTGGTTCGCTGCTTATCGAGATATCATCATTCTGTGATGCTTGAACCTATGTTAGCATGAACTCTCAAGTCAACTTGCTTTGAACTTGACTCATGTTCGGATTCGGCTACTGTAGGATGCACCATACGGACAATCGTGAAAATAGCTTCACGGGAAGGAAGGGTTCATGAAGAGTTATCTTGCGGTCACCGTATTTTTGTGTGGAACCCTGCTGGCAGTTCCCTCCTTTGCGGGCGGGTTCAAACTTGAGAGCACGGACCTTAAACCGGGCAAAAAAATGAGCGCCGATCAGGTGTTTTCAGGCTTCGGTTGTACGGGTAAGAATATTTCGCCGGCTTTGCAGTGGCAAAACGCCCCCAAGAAAGCGAAGAGTTTTGCCATCACGATGTACGATCCGGACGCGCCTACCGGCAGCGGTTGGTGGCATTGGATTATTTTTAACATTCCGGCGAATCTGAATTCATTATCCAGAAACGCAGGCGACCCGGCATCATTGTTGGCCCCCGAGGAAAGCGTTCAAAGCAAAACGGATTTCGGCACGCCCGGCTACGGCGGAGCGTGCCCGCCGGTAGGAGATAAACCGCACCGCTATCTATTCACCGTTTATGCCCTGGACACCGAGAAATTACCGCTTGACGCCAACGCATCCGGCGCCATGGTCGGGTTCAACCTCCATCAGCACATGATCGGGCGCGCGACCATAACCGTCTTCTATTCCCGGTGACGATCAGGCCCAGCCCTCGACGGCTAAGGCGTCGTGCAGCTCGTCCGGGTGGTGCCGGCAGCGAAACTCCACGCGGCTCGACTCGGCGTGGGCCTTGCTATAGGGCCAACCAGCCGCCATGCGGTTACGCTCGTGTAGCTCGTGCAGTAATACATAGCCGCGCTCGATTTCGACGATATCATCGTCGATCCAAACTTCGTTTTCGGGCACAAACTCGTACACGTAGTCGTGGCCGCCGGCGGTAAAGTCGATATCAAACACGCTGCGGACCAACTCGCCGTTGACGATCCAAACACTGACACCGCTTTCGAGCTTCTTCCACAGCCGCGCGTGCACGTCCTTACCGTCAGGCAACCGGCCCTTGGCCGTAAGCCGGCGCGCAACACCGCTTCGGCGACGCTCGGCGCGCTCGACGCGGTCGCCGGCCACGATCGCCTCGGCGTAATCCTTGCCTTCCTTCATCAAGCGGTGCTCTACCAGGAGATGATCGATGAAAAAGCGCGTCTCTCCGGGATGCTTCTCGGAGTCGATCCAAAACTCGTTTTCTGGAATGAAGGGAAAGCGATAATGCTGCCCAAAGTTGGTGAATTCCTCATCGATGCGGCCGCGGATGGCAGCTCCATCAACCCGCCATACCTGCAACCCTCCGATCTCATCAATCTTCTCGATATACGGCGGCTTGAGTGATTTGTTCATGCGCACCTCATCCTAGGGTTTTCCGGGCCGAATGCGCAACCCAAAAAGCATCGCGAAATCCACGCCCGAGGCCGGGCTTAATACGTTTTCGACAGCCGCAACGTCCAAGAGAAAACGGCGCGAGAGTTCAATCGAAACACCGAGCAGCAGGTAGTGCACCGGGGCATCGAGCTGGGGAAGGCCGGTCCGTTCGAACGGAGAGATATGCGAGCTCCACTGAAGATTGAGGGCGAGCCGGCGACCCAGGGGCACTGCCACGCCCAGTTGCGCTGCTCCGTAAGCGTGGGTGGAAATGCGGGCCGCCTGCAGACCCGCGGTCGGGGCGAAAGCGTCCACCTCGATCCAAAGATTCACCCAGCGCCAGGTCCAACCGAGGAGAAGGCTCCCGCCCAAATCGGCGGTGCCGCTTCCGTACGGTGAGAGGCCGGTAGGCACCTTGATAGCTGCGCGGAGCGCGACGGCGGGTAAACCGCCCTTTTGCTCCATAACCAACGCCTTGAAGCCCCCCCACACGTCGCCCAGGCCAACGCCGGCGCCATCGCACCAAATGCCAGCGCCATCCGGCCGCGTGAGCCGAAAACGCGCCAGGTTGTACGGGGTGTCGCGTCGGTGGGGCATGGAGGACGCGCCAAAGAAACGCTCGGTGGCTACAATAACGCCATCGAGGAAACCGCCATAGTCGATGATCACCGGAACCGCGAGCTGGGCCTCGAACCCGGTTGCGAAGCCGTATCGGAAAAGCGCGAGTAACTCGGCTGATTCGACGTCAACGTCGATCGCGAGCGAGCGTGTATTGCCCACGAAGAGAGTGTTTCCGTACAGGAGGTTCACCTCTCCCCCCACCTCCCCCTTTCCCATCACCGCCGGCGTCTCGAAGGGAAGCTGCAGGAACATCCGCGCGGTTGGTGAAGACTCCTGCCATGGCAGCGGCGGCGCCACCCGGGTTTCTTCCTCACTCGGTTCGGCTGCGCTGACCGCCATCGATGCGCATAGTCCAAAACCGAACGCAAGGAAGATGACACCTATTCTACTCATTCGGAATCTTCGATGCATGATGTGAGGCGCCCGCGCCGAAATCGAACGTTGACCCATTTCGCAATCGATACTCAAAGGCATAGGTTCCATCAGATTTAACGCTCAGAAAAAACACTCCCATGCCGGCGTCACCGCCGCTCTGGTTGGCTACGCGTTCATCACCGGAGCTACACACGGCGTAGCTGGTGACGCCGGTAGAGCCCACGACGATCTGCGTCAGACCGTTTGTCAGGTCTACTGCCGCTTTCGGGTGATCTTTGTTAAGCGGCTTCCAACGCTGGTAGTAGTGGTTATGGCCGACGAACACGAAGTCAGCGCCCCCATCGAAAAGGTCGGCCCACAAGGCCTGCATCGCGGAGTCGTCGCCGTGTTCGCCGCCGCAGGTATAGCGCGGCGCATGCCATCCCGCGACAATCGGCATTTTGGCGTGGGCGGCGAGATCGTTTTTCAGCCATGTCTCTTGTTCGCTCCCCGAGTTACAGCCGCCGTTTCTAACGCTGTCGCAGTTGCTGTTGAGACCGACGAAGTGCCATCCGTTGAGGTCGAAGCTGTAATAACCTTTACCGACCACGTTGATAGAGCCATGGTAACTGCTCATAGCCTGGATAGCGCTCATGCGCTCAGCGAAAAAGTTGAAATAGCCTTGCGCATCGGCCTCAACGTACTCGTGGTTGCCGGGCAGCGGAAAGGCAATGGGGGTGAATTGGGCCCAGTTGGCCTCTGCGGCCGGCGCATAGTATTTGTCGTAGTAAGAAAGCAAGCCTCCCTTGCCGTTGTAACGAGCGTTGTCGCCGAGCAAGATCACCGCCAACGCCGATCGCGGGTAATTCGTAATCAGGGCGGCGTTATCCCGCGCATAGGCCGTACGCCCGGCCTCGGCGATGTCGCCTGCCACAACCACGGTCACCGCGTAAGCGGAGGAAACAGGGCCGCACACGTTGGGGGTCACATTGCATAGCAAGCTTGAGTCGCAGCCGCCATCGGCGCGACAAGGCCCGCCTTCGGTTCCTTCCGACGGAAGGACTGGAGAGAACTGTTTGCTCGTGCATCCGGTGCGGGCGGCTATTAAGAGCGTCGATGCAACCACTAACAACACGCAACGAACACTTAAGGCGCGTTCGGCTGTTATGCTCGCGGGTTGGCGCTTTTCCATGGCCCCTCCTCGAACCGGTCTCGTTGTCGATGGTAACATCTTCGGCTTTTGCCATGAATTAAAAAACGACGGAAACATTTCTTAGGTTAATGCCTCTAACGATGGCCGGACCCGGGAATCACCGCGCAGACGCATTAAGGCGATTGTCAGCCAGGAGATAGAACGCCACAAGACCGCGATAGGGAGCGAACGGTTCGAGTTTCTCGGCGACTTCAGCGGCGGATAGTCGCTGTCCGCCGCCCAGGTACTTGCCAACCACCGTTCGAATACCCAGGTCGTCGACGGGAACGCAATTCGGCCTCGCGAACCCGCGCACCAGGATATAGTTGGCCGACCAAGGGCCGAACCCGCGCTGTGCAACGATCGCCGCCCGGACTTCATCATCCGAGAGAGACCGTAGAGCGTCGAGGTCGAACGAGCCGTCGATGACACCCTGAGCGCATCGTCGGATGTAGTCGGCCTTTTGGCGCGACAGGCCGCACGCCATAAGTTGGCGCATGGTGGCGTTGGCAAGCACGTTGGGCTCGGGGAATACCCACCAGTCGCCGACAGTCTCCCCGAAGCGCTCGACCAGTCGGGCGCGAATGCGATGCGCGGCAGCCATCGAGATTTGCTGTTCGGTGATCGCGATGATCGCCATTTCAAACAACGAAGGCGGGCGCATCGGTTTGACGCCAAAGAGGCGCTTGACGACCGCCGCGAGCGTTGTATCCCGGTTAGCAACCTCATAGAAAGGGCGCACGTCAAGATCCGCAAACAGCATCCATTCGACCAGGCCGACAAGTCGCCGCCGGTCCCGTTCCGAACCGGCCGGCGTAACGATTTCAAGTGTACCGCGCCGCGTTGGGCGCACTTCGATGAGCGCAGGCTTCCGTCCGAGCCGCAGCGCCACCCGCAGGCTATTCGAGGCATCGATATCGACCTCGGGCGTAAAGCTCCGCGCGACCCGTAACGACAGCCGGAAGTTATACGGGCCCGTGACGTGGAGAGTGACGGGTGCATTGCCTCTTGTTCGGGACATGCGGCAATTTCCTATAACAGAATATATTGTCATATCGACCTAAGGGAGATATCTAAATACGATCTCATTAGTAGTTTAGATTTCTCGCTGCGCTCGAAATGACACTGGCTGCGCTCGAAATGACACTGGCTACGCTCGAAATGACAATTCTACAAAGCTGCAGCAACTGCCGAACACCCGTAAGCCACTGTTAAACTGAGATACTACCTAATAGTTCACTACCCCCGGTTCGGCCGCCGATGGTATTCCTCCTCAACGCTCGTTTAATATTCCAAGGCCCTCTGCCGTATCACCCGCCAGATGCCCATCAAGCCCCGCAGATTTCCAGCTTGGCCGCCAGATACTCGCGGCGCAGCCGCTTGACGAGCTCGGCCACCGTTACGACTTGTTTGATAGCGCCGATGCCCTGGCCGCTGCCCCAGATGTCCTTCCAAACTTTCACCGTTTCACTCGTAACAGCGCCGAAGTTCATCAGGCTGGGGTCGCTCTGAGGCAGATGCTCGGGATCAAACCCTGCGTTTCTAATTGAGGCGCGCAAGTAATTGCCATGCACACCGGTGAAGAAGTTGGAGAAGACGATGTCCTGACTCGTTGAGTCCACAATCATCTGTTTGTACATCTTGGCCGCGCGCGCCTCCGCCGTAGCGATGAATGCCGAACCGATGTAGGCGAAGTCGGCGCCCATGACCTGCGCGGCGAGCACCGCGCGACCCGTCGCTATCGCGCCCGACAGCGCCAGCGGTCCCTCAAACCACTCCCGTATCTCTTGAATCAACGCAAACGGGTTGATGGTGCCGGCATGCCCGCCGGCTCCGGCAGCCACGGCGATGAGACCGTCGGCGCCCTTCTCGATAGCCTTGTGTGCGAAGGTGTTGTTGATGACGTCGTGCAACACCATGCCGCCATAACGGTGAACCGCTTCGTTGACCTCGGACCGCGCACCCAACGAGGTTATGATTATCGGCACCTGGTGCTTTACGCATACCTCGAGGTCGCGCTCGAGGCGGTCGTTGCTCTTGTGAACGATCTGATTGATCGCAAAAGGCGCGGCCGGGCGCTCGGGATTCCGGCGATCGTAAGCAGCGAGCATCTCTCTGATTTGAGCGAGCCAGTCATCGAGCTGCTCTGCCGGGCGGGCATTCAGCGCCGGCAATGAACCGACGATACCGGCCTTGCATTGCTCGATGAGAAGCTCGGGGTCGCTAATGATGAAAAGCGGCGAGCCAATAACGGGCAACGCGAGTTTTTGCAGAATGGGTGGAAACGGCATACTACATTGTTACCTCAGCCAATGCGGTTACCCGACAGCGCCGCTCGAGAGCATGGCGGTGTTATCCCAAGAGCGGTTTGTTATTACCACAGCTCGGGAAGAGACCGTCCCTTCTCCATCAAGGATTTCAGGCTTGCGAGAACTTTCGGCCAACCCTCGATTCTACCCGCAAGCATCTCGGAACCAGACTCAAGGTGCTCATGGATCACCGTGAGGCGCACGACGCCACGAAACGGCTCTAATTCGAACGTTACCAACGAGTTTTTTTCCTCCTGCACCTCCTCGTTGGGGAATGCCCAGGATAAGACAAGACGCCGAGGGTGTAAACTTTCAATGACATTTCCGACTAAATCGAGAGCTGCGTCACTTTTGGAGCTGCGATGCTCCCACCTCGAGCCAGGCTGCCAATCCGATATGTTCTCGTGTTGCCAGTACTTTTTTGTGATCTTAGGGTCCACGAGGGCCTTCCAAAGCTTCTCGGGAGTTGTTGCGATGTACGTAACATATTCAAAAGAAGACATATTCATGGTGTCCTCCTCATTTCAGCAATTGCTATTAAAAGACAACCTCTCTTCTCCGGCTACCGCTCGGATGCACATATATAACGACCCCTCAACCTTCAACTGTTGAAGCAAAGACCATACCAGCGACGCATCGTTATTTATAACAAGAAGTTGTAAATTCAAAACTCAGCCGCATCTTGCAGTTGATTCAAGATGGATGGTCTATTCTGGCGGGGACCGCTCGTTCCTTTATTGCAATGAAAGTTTCGCCGGATAGTTTAAGGCTATGCTTTAATTATCGTTCTTGAGTGCGTACGGTAGTAACCAGATTTTGCGAGAGACCGGTTTCGGTGGTTATTCTTCAATCCTTAAGCTGACGTCTTCCAACGTCTTGAACTCAGAAGCAGACAAGGTATAACCAATACCAGAAAGATATCCGAGCGCCGCTTCCCTATCCTTGAATATTTTCCACTTCTTGCTTGAGACCATCGCTACGGTTTGGGCCATCATCCTTGGTATTGTGCCGGGTATCGCGCACACGACCTCGACGGTTCTCTTCTCCAGCGCCTTGTCCAAATTTTTAAATGCCCCGGCATAGCCGATGTTCGCGTTGGTCATGTCCGTCGCGTCATGAAAAAAGCATACGAGCCCACTGGTTTTGGCAAGCTTCTCGAGTATCTTTCCGCAGATGATCCCACCATTTTCCTTAGTGCCCTGCTCGGGATGTCTGACAATGACGAGTATTTTGGGTGTTTCCCCTTCATAGTCCATATTGAATGCTCCTAGATTCCCGCCTGCGCGGGAATGACTCCTACGCAACGTGGGCTGACAACTTATTCCAGCTCTTTCGGCTTGGTCAGTTCTTTGCATTCGGTGGTTGGTATGCGCATGTCCATTTCTCTGCCGAAATCCTTGTGATCGAGGTACTCGGCCGCTCCACCGACAACTCTCCCGATGCAGAATACGATAAACGGAATATCAATCGCCCGTTGTCGGGTCATGCGTTTTTCAACCAGATGACACCAACATATGCCGAGCCAGGCGCACGCCAACGCCGCATCAACATTGACTGCAAGAACCTTATTCATAGTTCCGTTGTCTTTGAGCGCCTGCACTAACTGATGATAAAATTCGAGGAATATATTTGAGCGTCCGCTCTCTTTAATATAATCACCTATCACCCGTTCGCGCGGATCCACGTTGACGGCATCATTTTTGAATACCGGATGGCCGAGGCAGGGCACTCGCTCGTACTCAAGAGATGCTTCTTGAGCAGCCATTTTCTTTTTCTTATACTCCGCCGCATATTTCACGGCGATTGATTTCACGTCAATCTTTGAATCATAGGCGTCCGTTATTTCGTACTTCTCAAACACATCCATCAGAAATTGGACCGCTTCAGAACCATTCCCCCCGTGGGTGGATCCAATTGCAGACAACGTTGCAATCATAGCCGTATTGGGAGCATTGCCGGCCGATGCGGACAGTTTTGGAGCCTGCGCCGATATGGTGCCGGGTCCGTTTGTTATCGCTGCAATAAAAAGCATATCCGCTAGTTTCTCTTCAAACGCATCTCTCGGCAATTCGCCCGTCAAGGCGACGATTATGGCGGCCCCATAATTCCGTTTCCTCATAAGATCCATGACGGAATAGCCATGCAGCCGCGGTGTAGCGCCATCATTCGAGCTCGCATGCGATGCATTTCTCATGTTCTGCCGGCTAACCGTGGCGCCAAGCTTTGTTTGCATGTGTTCCTTGAGTTGGTGTGCATACGGCTCGGGTATGGTGCCGGGCGCCAGCGATAAAGCGGTGGGAATATGTTTGTCGAGCTTGCTGAGGTTTACAAACCAAGGATTGAGTCCGAGGGGCTTAACGTTGGGGAGATCGTGCTTTATTTCGAGGATATCTGCTATCAACCCGACCGCCTTCGGAATATCGTGAAGGGTATTTACCCGCATTCCTTTCCTGAGGGAGACTTTCAATTCTTCGCACTTTTTGTAATGTTTCTCGGGCGTGAATGGATCGATGCCAAAGTATTCATCAAACATCTTCATCTTTCCGCTGGCGGAGGTATCGTTACCCTCCACTACCGCGCCGGCATGACCAAGCGAAACATGGTACTTCTCGGCTATTTTGCCGGCCACATACACAACCACCGGTTTAGAAAAACTCTTCTCTTTCATCAATTGAATTGCTTCCCGCTCGTAGACGCCTCCCGGTTCAACATATAAAACCACTATTTTTGTTCTGACGTCTTTTTCGGCGAGCATGAGCAGAGTTTTTATCGGCAACAAAATAAGCGCATCTTTGCCGGTCGAAATTCCGAAGGCGGTTCCCATTCCCGAGGCTCTCACGTAGCTTGATATCGTATTCACCATGTTCCCGGAGTTCGATATAATCGTCACCGAACCCGGGAAAAATGTGTCATCGGGATTATCGCCCCCGACGGCGCCAACTCTAACGTGATCATGAACATTTATCATTCCTAAGGTGTTGCAACCGATGACATCGGCATTTATTTCTTTACATATTTGGTGTATTTTTGCCGTGACTTCCACCGACACATGCTCGGTAATAATAAAAATGGTTTCAACGAATTTTCCGCCATGCTGTATAACTTCCTTAACCTCTCCGTACACCGCCTCGGGCGGAGAGTAGATAATAATTTTGTTGGGAAGTTTCTCGACCGAAAGGCTCTTCACCATCTCTTCAAACGTTGAATAGACCGGTATATCGCCCCGCACCGTTTCAATTTTCTGACCGCCCTTGCCAAGAGCCCACCCGGCAACTAGGTTTGAACAGTACTTCTGACTCTCTTCAGAAACTTTAGATGCCTCGCGCCCCGTTATGTT
The DNA here is from genome assembly GCA_963754925.1 of uncultured delta proteobacterium. Lineage (GTDB taxonomy): Bacteria > Myxococcota > B64-G9 > B64-G9 > B64-G9 > CAVWHX01. Next base: position 15,811 of record CAVWHX010000006.1, on the reverse strand, counting down.
CGATACCGCCACTCGATCGCCTTTTTTCAGGAGATCCGAAAGCTCATTCGCACTCATCAGTATTCCCCTTCTCGCGTTCGGTAAGCGCGCGCACCAGCTGTGCTGCGTAATCCGCCACCAACGTCACCGGTGTGTCGGGTCCAAATATCACGTACGGGAGATTCAGGTATTCCAGGGCTTGTTTTATTGAAAGGAGTCCTTTTGTCAGCCGCGGCCCTCCCCTGCCGATCACCACCGGTATATTCAGGCGCCCTCGCTCCTGCACGTAATTGACAAGAGCATCCGCTATCGCCTGGAACGTCACATCGATAAAGGTATTATTTGCCTTTCCGCCGAGAATCAACAGCAGCTTCGCATCCGCCAGATTGTAATCAAAGCATAGCTTCGCCGTTCCATACATTCTCTCGTAGGGCGGATTTCCCCCAAAATCAGATAGAAACATCGGTTCACCCCCCATGATTTCCAATGTTTCCGTTATGATAGTGGAAGCTCCCCCGCCGAAAAGAATCGGAAGAATTTTTTTCCCTCCTAATGCTGATACATGCGCCTGTCCCTGGTGACTTGAGGCGCTCCAGGCAGCCATCTCCTCCTCAAACTGAGAAGCACACTCGGGATAATCGGGAATTTCAAAATTTGGAATCTTTGATTTGTAATTGGTTTCATCAATCAACGCCTTGAAGTCACACGCGAACGGTTTCCCGTCGGGGGTAATTCTCCAGGGATTAATTTCAGCCGACACCATGCCGGTAGAAATAAACATGTCCCAGAATGAAACGAGAGTTCTTGATAACAATCCCATCACCTTTTTCTTACAGCGAAGTTTTTCCAACACCTCGCTGATTTGATATGCGTCAAGACCTTTGAAAATGTCGACGGGTATGGTTATCTTTTTATCATCTGATACATCCTCGATATCCACGCCACCCTCAAGCGATACCGTAAAGGATGGCTGCAGATAGGATGAACTGTATGTTATCGCCGTGAACACTTCAAAGGCTGCCGGAATCGGCTCCACCAGATAGGCAGTCCGCGGAATCTTTCCATTTATTTCTAAATTCGAGACGTGCTTCAACGTGACTATCGCGTCCTGGAGGTCTTTTACCCTAAGAATTGCGCCGGTTTTTCCGCGTTTGCCGGTCATAATATCCGGTTTTACTATTGCTTCTCCACCCCATTCGTGCAGCGCTTGTTTGATATCGGCCCGTGAAGCATCGGCTTCAATATATCGCGGAACCGGAATGTTATAGCGTTCCGCCAGTTGTTTGAGGAAAATCAACTCATTTATCGTTATGGTCATAGCATTACCTCTGTTACGAAAATCGGCTGTCTATGCCGCCGAGCATTGCTTGCTCCCTGAGACAGACCACCTCTTCCGCCGCTCCCTCATCCGTTCGCAGAGTATGTCGTAAGATCGTGTCCGATCGTTGCTAAGGTTAGATCTAAACACGTCTTTCTGTCAAAAAATCAGTGTTAATTGAGGAAGGTATCTTGGTATGGCAGGCTGAGGCCTTCACTAAGAATCTTGTTCGTCTAACACACAATGGAGCGGAATTCCTTTGTTCAGCGCCTCATAACATCTATTACATGATATGCAGGTGGGTACTTTGTTCCGGTTGTTTCGCCAATCATTGATAATACCAGGCTCGCGTATCAACGGGCGGCAGAGCGAAATAAAATCGGCCTCCCCATGGTGCAGTATGTCTTCCATCAAACGTACGCTCCTCAGTCCGCCAACCGTCATAACAGGAACATTCACCTTGCTTTTTATGGTCCGACACCAACTACGAAAATAAGCTTCTTTATCTATGCTATTGATCCCGGTCTTGAACTCGGTTCCCGTATATCGTTCGCCCCGTAGGGCCGAACTTATCTCCAATGCATCAACTCCTAGGCGCGCCAACGTGGTAGCCGCTTCGATTCCTTCGTCTAGATTCAGTCCGCCATCGAAACCATCCTGAACCCCTATTTTTATCATTACCGGGTAGTCATCACCGACATTTTCCCTGACACGGTGATATATCTCTTTGTGAAGACGAAGCCTATGGTCAAGGCTCCCTCCCCATCGGTCGCTCCTTCGATTGGTATGGGGCGAAAGGAACTGACTCAAGAGGTACGCATGCGCGCCATGGACCTGTATGGCGTCAAACCCCGCTTCCCGCGCTCTCCTGGCCCCATCGCCGAATGATTGGATAACCACGCCGATCTCTTCTTCGGTAATTTCGCGATGTCCACCCTTATAAAAGGGATCGTTGTCAATTAGCGAAGGGGCGAGCGGCAACTGATTTTTTGTTTTTAGGTAGCGCGCCTCTCTTCCCCCATGAAAAAGCTGCATGCAAATCTTTACGTCATGCTCATGAGCAACGTGAGCTATTTTCTGAAAGCTCACCATACATGCATCATCGGCAATAGAATTCATGAAGGGAGAAATTTGTCCAGATTGATGAACATAGGTTATGCCGGTAATTATTAATCCTACTCCGCCCGCGGCCAGATTCGAAAAGAGCTCAATCTGCCTATCGGAAACATGGCCATTGGTTTCCGCCAAACCATCATAGGTCGCAGACCGCACCAATCGGTTCTTGATCTCCATATTTTTTATGCGGGACGGTTCGAATAATATGCTCATCCAATATGCCTGCGCTCCTATACTCTATTGGGCGCAAAACCGAGCGCGGCATTGGCGACGATCATGGTATGCATGTTCGAAGTTCCCTCGAGGGTTTCGAATTGTTTCGAATCCCGCAGGAATCGACCACAGGGATATTCCTCTGAATAGCCATAGGATCCGTGCAGCTTCATACATTCGTTGGCCGCGTGCACCGTCACTTTTGCGCCATACAATTTAGACATCGACGTTTCCATAACATTAGGCAGGCCACGGTCCTTAAGCCAAGCCGCCTTGTAAACCAGGTGCGCCAGCGCCTCGTGTTCCATTTTCATTTCGGCGATTTGTTGCTGAATCAGTTGGTACTTGCCGATCTGTTGTCCGAATTGGGATCGTTCATTTGCGTATTTGATGGAAGCCTCCAGAATAGCCCCGGACAGACCCAGCGATCCGGCCGAACAGCCAAGCCGCGTGGCATTGAGCTGGGCCATGCAGATTTGGAAACCGCTATTGACCTTGCCGACAACAAGTTTTTTGGGAACTTTGACATCTTCGAAGGTGATTTCCGCGGTGTCGGAAGCCCATAATCCAACCTTGTTATGAATTTTTTCGCGGGTGATCCCGGGAATGCTGTAATCCATGATGAAACAGGAAATGCCTTTAGCGCCAGCCTCCCTGTCGGTCTTAACATAGAGAAGGCCGTGGTTGCAGACGGTCCCGTTGGTAATCCACATCTTGTTTCCATTGAGTAGATAATAATCCCCTTTATCTTCGGCGCGGCATTTCATGCTGGCAACATCCGAACCGACATCGGTTTCGGTCATGGCGAAGCTGCCGATGTATTCGCCGCTCATGAATTTCGGAATATAGTGTTGTTTCTGCTCCTCGGTGCCGAATTTTTGTATGGTCAAGGACGGCCCCCAACACTGCATATTGAAAGCCATCCGCCATGACGTGTGGACTTTGGCAATCTGCTCAATCACCAAGCAACCATCGAGAAATCCCATGCCGTTGCCGCCGTATTTTTCGTCAATACAAAAACCGAAAAACCCCAACTCGGCCATTTTATTAAATATCTCTTTGCGCCAGTGCTGGTTTTTTTCGTCTTCTTCCACACAGGGTTTGATTTCATTTTCGGCGAAATCTTTGGCCGTCTTTTGAAGTATTTTTTGTTCTTCAACTAATGCAAAATCCATATCCGAATTCCTCCGTAGGACTTTTTGTTATGACTTTCCTCGTTCCACAATCAGGCAGATGCCCTGCCCCCCACCGCCACAAATCGTTTCGAGGCCATACCGACAATCTCTTCTGGCCATCTCATGAATAAGGGTTGTCAGACGCATGGCGCCGGTGGCGCCGATCGGATGGCCTAAGGAAATCCCCGAACCATTAACGTTGACCATGGCGTCCATGGCCTCGTCTTTGATTCCTGAAAGTCGGGCGTCGGCCAGCGCCTGAACGGCGAAGGCCTCCTGAACTTCGATTAATTCAATCTGATCGACGGTGGCTCCGATCTTCTTCAGGGCTTTCTGAACGGACGTAGGCACCGCCGGATAGGTCAATGTCGGATCGGTTGCGGCGATCGCGCACGACCGGAAATACGCAAGAGGTTTTACTCCAAGCTCCTTGGCTTTTTTCTCTGATGCCAGCACCAGAGCGGCCGCACCGTCGTTTTCGGAGGAAGAATTGCCCGCCGTACACACGCCGTCGGCGTACACCGGCCGAAGCTTGGCGAGTTTTTCCAAGGTCGTGTCTCTTCTCGGGCCCTCATCGGCCTTTAAGAAAATGGTCTCGCCGCTTTTTTCTTTCCCGATCGGAACCGGGACCATCTCTTCGGCGAATTTTCCGGCATCTTGAGCAGCAATCGCCTTCTGGTGGCTACGGTAAGCCCAGCGGTCGGCCTCTTCGCGGGTAATCTTTTCCTTGACGGCCGCGGTTTCGGCCCACGCCATCATCGAGCTCAGCTCGCCGTAGCGGGCAACGGGCTGAGACATGACGCGCGCGCGCTGGATGCGATCGTACAGAGGAATTCCCCACATGGCCAAGGCGCCGTGTCCTCGGGGCATGAAGCCATACTTCTCGTGGTTTTTGCCCCCGAGGCCCCATTTAATGTCCCCGGGAATGTACACCTCTGCCTGGCTCATACTATCCATACCGCCGGCGATGACGATATCGGCGTTGCCGGTTTGGATCTTCATGGCCCCGAAAAATATGGCATCGATACCGGAACAGCAGCGCCGGTCGAGCACCACCCCCGGGACCGTATCGGGCCAGCCGGCGTCGAGGACGGCCATACGGGCGCCGTTGGCGCATTCGCCGTTTTGATAGGCCGATCCCATGATCACATCTTCGACTAAACCAGGATCGACCCGCGCCCGCTTTGCGGCTTCCTGCAGAACCATGCTGCCAAGACGGTAGACCGGAACGTCCTTGAGCGCCCCACCGTAGCTACCGATGGGTGTCCGCGCACAACTAAGAATGACAACGTTTTCCATGTGACTAACCCTCGTATGTATTATGTGACAGCTTCGCGCCGGGGGATGCAAGGCGGCAGGCCCTGGCGCGCGAACTTTTTGAATCGCTAAAACTTAACATCGTTCCTCGGTTTCTTCTCGCCGGACGTGTAATCGTACCAGCCTTTTCCTGTTTTTCTTCCCAAGTCTCCGGACTGCACGAGCTTTTCCAACATCATCGGCGGCCGAAACTTCGGATCCTTGTATCCTTCGTAGAGGGTCCTAAAAACATTCAGGCCGATGTCCAAGCCCACGAAATCACCCAGCTCGAACGGCCCCATGGGATGATTGAGCCCGAATTTTATTGCCTTATCGATATCTTCAACAGTCGCAACGCCTTCCATCAGGCAGTTGAAAACTTCCGCCCTGAACGCCGCATTGACTCGGTTGACGAGAAATCCCGGCACGTCCTTCACGCGGACGGTTTCTTTCTTGAGCGTTGCCGCCATGGTCTCTACGGTTTTCGTGGTCTCCTCCGAGGTCTTCAGACCGGGAATGATTTCAACCAAGCGCATAACCGGCACCGGGCTGAAGAAATGCATGCCGATGAATTTCTCCGGACGTTGCACCGTTGCCGCCAGAGAGGTTATCGGAATGGAGGAGGTGTTGGTGGCAAAGATAACTTCCTTTCGGCACACGCTGTCGAGTTTTTGGAATATCGACTTTTTGACTTCGAAATTCTCAAACGCGGCTTCAATGATCACATCGGCCTTTTGCGCTTCGTTGAGATCGGCGCTTCTGCGGATCCGAGATAACGTCGCTTCCTTATCGGCGGCAGTTATTTTTTCCTTTTTAACCTGGCCGTCCAGAATCTTGGTAATGGAGTCAAATCCCTTGTCGACCAACTCCATTTTTACATCGTTCATGATGACATTGAACCCTACCTGGGCGGCTACCTGGGCAATTCCGGAACCCATGAGGCCGGAACCGACAACGGTAATTGTTTTGATTTCCATTTTTTTATTCCTCCGTAGTTCTTATCCGTATCCGTTACACCGTTGGGTTAATTGACCACCAACGCCTCCTCGGGACACGTCAAGACGGTATCTTCCTCGCTCTTGATGAGTTCTGTCGTGAGGAATGCCTGGGGAAGTATGTTTCTTGAGTAATAGCGGGCGGCCGCAACCTTCCCTTTATAGAAAAGCGCGTCGGCTGCGCCATCGGGCAGGGCCGCAATCTTCTTGCTCGCAATCAACGCCTGCTCCATAAGACATTGGGCGACACAAACCTGGGCGCATACAAAGAGCGCCTTCATGGCGTAGAGCGGTATCAATCGCCGCTTTCCCTCAAAATTCTTGTACCAGGAATCGTAGATGGCTTTGACTTCCTCCACGCAGCGATAACCCTGGGTGAGATTCTTGATTTCCCTATCGAATCCCGTGGCCTGCCGGTTGGCTTCGACAAATTCTTTAATAGTCGCCATCCATTCCCTGAAGGCCGCACCGTCCTTCATGCGCATCTTTCGGCCCACCAAGTCGTTTGCATGAATGAACGAGGTCCCCTCCCAAATGGTGAGAATTTTGGAATCCCGCAGATACTGTTCCACCGGATATTCCCGTGTATAGCCGACGCCGCCGAGGACCTGAATAGCCTGGGCGATAACGTTAAGACTACTCTCACTGCCGTAGCACTTGACGAGCGGCGTTAAAATTTCGGCGAATTCGCCGTATTTTTTTGCTTTCGCCGTGTCGCTCGAGTTGCCGTGCAGATCGAGATAATAAAAGCCCTTGAAAATCATCGCCCGGATGCCCTCCACGTGGGCCTTCATATCCAACAGCATTCTCCTGATATCCTCGTGCTTGATGATCGGAACGCGCTCGGCATTTTTGATGCCGAACGGCCTTCCCTGAATGCGCTCGAGGGCGTACTGGGAAGCAAAATAATAGGCGGCCGCCCCCTGGGTATTGGCGTTGTGGCCCGTACCGATCCGCGATTCGTTCATCATGTGAAACATCATCGCCAAGCCCTGCGAATAGCCTTTGGCGTCGGGAGGCGGGCCGAGCATGATTCCGCGGCATCCGTCATCATCGCCGAAATTGAGTAGCGCCGTCGCCTGGGCGTGCAATCCCATCTTGTGCTCGAGGCGAGCGGTTACGATATCGTTTGGCTTGCCCAGCGAGCCATCCTCGTTGACCCAGATCTTGGGAACAATATACAGCCCGATGCCCGGGGACCCGGGAGATCCACCCTGGGGGCGCGCCAAAACCATATGGATGGTATTTTCACAATGGCCCTGATCGCCGGCGGTGATAAACATTTTTGTCCCTTTGATCTTGTAGATGCGCGGATCGTCGGTCGGAAAGGATCGGGCGGTGATGTCACCGGTATCGGATCCGTAATTTGGTTCCGTCAGGCACATGGTCCCCTGCCATTGGCCGTCGAGCATCTTCGGCACAAACCGCGTTCGATCCTGATCCGTACCGAAGCGCAGGATGAGATTGGTGGCGCCGTTGGTCAGCTTGATGCAGGAGGTGAGGGCCGGGCAGGCGGCGGTATTGAGCTCGGCGGTTGCCTTGTAAAGAATCAGGGGCACGCCGGTTTCAATGTTGATGCATTCGCTGCTCGAGCCCCATCCATTTTGCTGCAGAAACTGAAAAGCCTCCTTGAACCCCGGAACCGGTATGGCCGTGCCGTTTTCTAATTTGACGCCTACCGTATCGCCGGGGGCATTGAGGGGATGTACCACCTCGCGGGCTACCTTGTATCCCTCGTCCAACATCAGGTCAATGTCATCGTAACTGATATTTTCCTTGAATCGATCGCACGCAAACACCTCTTTGGAGGGCAACCACTCCTTGAGGATGAATTTCAAATCTCGCAGATCATATCTAAATTCCATGTTCAGAGCTCCTACCTATCAGGGCACTATTTGCCAAATGCGGAAATACCGGTAATATCCATTCCCAAAATCAAGGTGTGGACATGATCGGTTCCTTGATACGTGTAAACCGATTCGATATTCGCCATATGGCGCATGGGCGAGCTGTCGAGCGATATGCCGTTTGCGCCCATAAGATCCCGCGCGGTCCGCGCGCACATTCTGGCCATGGCGATGTTGTTTTTCTTTGCCATGGATATCTGCGTGTGGGCGGCCGTGCCCTCATCCATGAGCCGGCCGAGGCGATAGGCCAGGAGCTGGGCCTTGGTAATCTCTATCAGCATCGTGACCAGTTTGTCCTGCACCAGCTGGTATGATGCAATTGGCGCGCCGAATTGAACCCGCTCCAGGCAATACGTCAAGGCCGTTTCATAACAATCAATCGCCGCGCCGATCGCCCCCCATGAAATGCCGTAGCGCGCATGGTTCAAGCAGGCAAAGGTGGCTTGGATGCCCTTGACTCCCGGCAAGGCATTGTCTGCCGGAATTTTGCAATCAATAAACCCTAGTTCGCCGACGTCCCCGGCGCGCATGGAACCCTTGTGTTTTTGGAATGTTTGGGTAAATCCTTCCGTACCCTTTTCAACGATAAATGCCCGTATTCCCTCTTTGGTTTTCGCCCAGACGACGGCGACATCCGCCACACTGGCCTCGCTGATCCACTGCTTGGTGCCGTTCAGCACCCAGTGCTTGCCGTCCTTGGTCGCCTTGGTTTCCATCGACGCCACATCCGAACCGCAGTTTGGTTCCGTGAGGCCGAAACAACCAATGGTTTTCCCGCTCGCTATGGCGGGAAGCCAGCGCGTCTTCTGTTCCTCGCTGCCGAATTTATAGATGGGCGTCATCACCAACCCCGACTGAACCTCCACAAAGCTTCTGAGGGAACTGTCAACTCGTTCCACTTCCTGGCAGATAATGCCCAGATCGACAAAGCTCGCGCCCGGACAACCGTACTTCTGCGGAAGGTCAACTCCGATGAGCCCCATGCCGCCCATGCGCGGGGCGATTGTTTTCATATCCAGAGGCTCTTCTCGCTGGAAGGCATCGCGAATGAGCGGCCGCAGGTCCGCATCCAGGAATTTTCTTACCGATTCCTTTAATGCGCGTTCTTCAGCGGTGAACTGATCGTACACGTGGTAATAATCAACTTCCTTGAGTGTCATGGTTCGTCTTCTCCACTCAACTGCCGGCTGAATAATTGGTGCCTGAGAGCGTCTTGGTTAATATTTTTGCCTTCTCGTGCACTTCCCTGACCGAATCTTGGATATACCGAATATCCCTTTCCTGTATCGATCTGACGACCGTTCCTTTCTCAATCACCACTGAATTCGGCGGGATTTTGGTGTTGGGCAGGATGAAGGCGCCGGCGCCGATGAGGCAGTTGTCTCCGATTTCAGAACCGGTTATGATCCGCGCGCCGATCCCGACGAGAACATTATTACCGATCGTGCATTTATGCGCTATCACGCCATGGCTCAGCATACAGGAGTCCCCGATGATTGAGTTTTCGACGTAACAGTGCTCTAACACCACCGTCCCTTTTCCGATCTCGCATACCGCCACATCACCGCGGATGATTGAACCAAACCAAACACTGCTGCCTTCCTTGAGCACAACATTCCCTATCACATAACAATCCGGAGCAATAAAGCTTGATTGCACCCGTGGGATCTTTCCGTCAAAGGGAATCTCTCTCATTTACGGTTTCCTGTATTTCCTGGCGCCTTCGACATACAAATCGTTGCCTTTCGTGTCATTTATGACCACGACCGGAAAATCTTCCACCTCGAGTCTCCGAATCGCCTCCGGTCCGAGGTCGTCATAGGCCACCACCTCGGCCTTTTTGATGGATTTTGCTATGAGAGCGCCGGCGCCCCCGGTTGCGCCGAAGTACACTGCCTTGTATTTCTTCATGGCGTCAATCACTTCCCGGGATCGATTGCCTTTGCCGATCATTCCTTTCAAACCGAGTTCGATAAGTTTCGGCGAGAATGCGTCCATCCGGTAACTCGTGGTCGGACCAGCAGACCCGATGGCCTGTCCCGGTTTGGCGGGAGAAGGTCCGACAAAATAAATTACCTGGCCCTCGAGCGGTATCGGCAGTTTTTCGTTTTGTGTTATGAGGTCGAATAATCTTTTATGGGCCGCATCCCTGCCCGTGTATATGACGCCCGTGAGCAACACCTTGTCGCCGATGTTAAGCTTTTCGAGATCTTTTTCAGAAAGCGGCGTCGTCAATCGTATTGGACCACCCATATCATTGCTCCCTTGTTAGGATCTCATATCACGGCTTGTTTGTGCCGTGCGGAATGGCAATTGATATTCACCGCCAACGGCAGACTCGCTATATGACATGGTTCCATTTCGATGAACACGTCGAGGCTGGTGGTAGTACCTCCATAGCCCATCGGACCAATACCGAGTCTGTTTATGGCGTCAAGGATATCTCTCTCAATCTGTGCGATTTCGGGGTCGGGGTTCCTCGTTCCTATTTCGCGAAGCAAGGCTTTCTTGGCAAGCCATGCCGATTGTTCAAAGGTTCCACCGATGCCAACGCCAACCACCGTGGGAGGGCAGGGATTGCTTCCGGCCTCAAGCAATCTGTTGACGACGAATTCCTTGACGCCTGCAATGCCCACCGCCGGCGTGAGCATGGTGACACGGCTCATATTCTCGCTGCCGCCGCCTTTCGGCGCCAACGTTATTGTTATGGTATCTCCGGGAACGATATCAAAGTGAATGATAGCGGGTGTATTGTCGCCGGTGTTCTTGCGGGTAAACGGATGACACGCCGACTTTCGCAGATAGCCGTCGGCATACCCCTGCCTGACCCCTTCATTGATGGCTGCTTTGAGATCCCCGCCCTTGACGTGCACCTCTTGTCCCAATTCAACAAAAAGCACCGCCAGACCGCAATCCTGGCAAAGAGGAACTCTCTCATTACGGGACAGTTCGGCGTTTTCGACCAATTCCTTCAATACCTCTTTCGCCACCAAAGACTCATCATGGTCGATGCCGCGATCAAAGGCGTCAAGGACGTCCTTTCCGAGATTATAATTGGCGTCCATGCACAGATCCCGGACGACCGGTATGATGTCGTTGACCGAAATTTCTCTCATGATGCGACGCTCCTCACTCTTTAGGAATAGTACCCTTACCCGGCGCTTCCACGGGAATGACATTGAGAGAGCGTGGCAACACTCTCAAAACAAGAGAGGATAGTGGGGTTGTGATCATTTCAACGCACTGAATCAATCGCCTTCGTTGCGGCGGTTTGAAGCAATTGCAGCTCTGGCTTTTTAATGAAATCTTTTTCCATCAGGAGGTTCATTATGTCCCGCGCTTCGTTGATATCATGGAGGGTTGCCCGGTACACTTCATCCCGCGAGAGCTTAATTCTGGCCACGCCGTTTTTGATTGCTTCCATCGCGACATCGGCCGCCTCCTCGGCGAATACCTCGGTTTCGTCCATAGTCGGCATGATCCGTTCCGGATGGATGCCTTTCTTTTCCGCGTAGTTCGCAATGGAATAGGCGGCCGCAAGCGCCATTTCATCGGTTATTTTTCTCGCCCTGACCAGAAGCGCGCCTTTGAGAATGCCGGGGAATCCAATGGAGTTGTTGACCTGATTGGGGAAATCCCCACGGCCGGTTGCAACGATATACGCGCCCGCCTCTTTGGCCGCAAACGGATAAATCTCAGGCACCGGATTTGAGCAGGTGAAAACCACTGGTTTCGATCCCATGCTTTTGATCCAAGCCGGTTTCACCACGTCCGGTCCCGGCCGGCTGAGAGCTATGAGCACGTCGGCGCCTTTCATGGCAGTCTCAATGTCTCTGATTTTTTCGGGGTTCGTGGCCTCGCACAGCTCGCATTTTCTATAATACGCCTTGTCGGCCTTGATATCTTCCCGGTCTTTATGAAGACCGCCTTTGGAATCGAACATGGACATTTTAGTTGGGTCGGCCCCTGCCCGCAATATCAGCCGCGCTATGGTGGTATTCGAGGCGCCGGCTCCCAGCATCACTATTTTGACTTTATCGATAGCTTTTCCCGCAACCTTGAGCGCGTTGACGAGGCCCGCGACCGTCACACAGCCGGTTCCCTGGGCGTCATCGTGCCATACGGGAATGTCACATTCTTCTCGCAAGGTATCGAGCACCTTGTAGCAGTTCGGCTGTGAAATGTCCTCAAGATTAACCGCGCCGAAACTGGGTTCGAGCATTTTAACAAAATCAATGATTTTATCCGGGTCATGTTTTCCCTGTTTATTACGACTGTTCATGCACAGGGCGACCGCGTCAACGCCTCCCAGGTATTTCATGAGAAAAGCTTTGCCTTCCATGACGCCCAGGCCACCCGGGGGAGTGCAGTCGCCGTCACCCAGCACCCGGGTTGAATCCGAGACAACGGCAACGAGATTGCCCCGGTTTGATAATTCAAAGGACATGTCATTATTATCTCGTATCGTTGTCGACACCATCGATACCCCGGGCGTGTACCATACATTGAACCAGTTAAAGCCATAGATTCCGGCCTTCGGCATGGTCATGGTCTTTCCGCAGTAAAATTTGTGGGCGGATAAGGCCAGCTCCTTTAAGAATATCGTTTTCGCCTTTGCCTTTTGCTCCTCGGAAAAATTATTCGGGAACAGTGAATCAAGATCCGAAAGGGTGATATCAATTTTTTTCATAACGTTTCACCTTTATGCTGTTATACATACATATTCAATATCTGCCGCTTCGGCGACCATATTGCCGAGCTTAACCTATTTCCCCTTGAAATTAGGTTTTCTTTTCTCCAAGAAGGCCGCTGTCCCTTCAATACGATCGTCCGTGAAAAAAGCGATGGTTTGCGCGAGTTTTTCACATACGAGTCCCGTATTGATATCCGTACTAGCGCCGATGTTTATCGATAACTTCGACAAGGATATGGCCACCGGCCCCTTGCCGATTATTTTTTGGGCCATTTCTTTCGCCGTTTTAATCAAATCCTCCGGGTTATCCACGACGGTATTGACGAGACCGATCTCTTTCGCCTCGTCGGCGCTGATGATATCGCCGGTAAAAATCAACTCCTTGGCCTTGCCGATGCCGACCAGGCGTTGCAATCTCTGGGTCCCACCGGCTGCCGGAATAATGCCTAAATTCACTTCCGGCTGGCCCAACCGTGAACGCTTCGTCGCGATACGTATATCACAGGCCATGGCGAGTTCACATCCGCCTCCGAGCGCAAACCCATCTATGGCCGCAATAACCGGTTTCTCGAGATTTTCTATCTCGAGCAGACAACCCTGAACAATGCTTTTGAGTGTGTTGAGGGGCGGACGCTTGTTCAACTCGCCGATATCCGCCCAAGATATCGTTATCTATATAATCTGTTGGGAGAAGATGGAGGAATAGAAGAAAGCATCAAAAAACTTGAGAGAAAACTTGATTTATATTTTGACTAGTAATGCCAAAGCAGAATGTGATCGCTATATCAGAGAAAGTCCCCGTTTTTATGATGAAGGTACCTTCTCTATCTATCAATTTCGGCAGACTCTACAACAGACTTCGCAAGGATATGATTGTGAGAGTATTGTCGATGCAGAACCAGCTATACGTCAACTATTAAAACTAGATTTTGAACCAAAGGTTTCAAAAACTGTACGGCGTAATTTTCGTCATACTATCAACGCCACATTCAAAACAGAGTTACTGGATAAGGTAGAGAAACAAGCAGAAATAATCTTACAAAAATATGATCAAGCACGTCAGTACAGAGAGGCAACTTTAGAAAAGGAAGCACAAGAAATAATTAATAGCAACCAAAAACTACAGATAGATGAGCGAACAGAAAATAGAACTCTATAACCATGCTGTCTCAGAAATTAACACCTGTCTCAATTCGATGGGAGTTTATAACCATATATTACCGCTGGTCATTAAACCTGAGACACAACCAATTTCAACCCAAGACGAATAGGATAGGATATTAAGTGATTTACAATATACTCTCGAAAAAAGGTTTTTTCCAATGACAACAATTTTGAGTAATGCTCCTAATCTAGCCGCAGAAGACTACTGCGTTCTAGGACTAGCGACCTGTTTCGTGAAAGAAGAAGGAGAGGTGTTAGCTGTGAAAGTCATAGAACCCATACCATCTGCTGCTTTAGAAGCTTTAATCAAAGGAACTCCGACCTCCTATGAAATGGCTACAGCTAAATCTTTAGGAGAAATATTTACCGGAGATACCCAGAAAAAACAGCCGAATTTCCTTTAGATGCTCAATTTTGTCCTGATTTTATTGAGAGAACTATTGCTCCACTAGAACATATAAACGACGTCCACAAGCTAAATCTCTCATACCCTTAGGAAGCACCAAAAAAGACTTTAACTTCTCCCTAGAGAAAAAACGGGTTCTCAATGCAGAACATGTTGTGCGGACAGAAGACAATGTTAAACAACATTCACATACACATAAGGTGCTTTAATCATGTTAAAACTCTATGGTGGCGCAAGAAGTAGAGCATCTATAGTGCAATGGTATCTGGAAGAACTGAATCTTCCCTATGAGTTTATTATCTTAGATATAGCTAATGGGGAAAATCGCCAAGAACCATTTCTCTCCCTCAACCCCTTTGGAAAAGTTCCTGTTTTAGTCGATGGAGACTTTAAAATTTGGGAATCAGGAGCTATCCTAATCTATATTGCTGAGAAATATGGCAACTTGGGACAATCTCCAGAAATTAGGGGAGAAGTCACACAGTGGGTACTTTTTGCTAATGCCACTCTAGGTCCAGGTATCTTTGTTGAAGCAAGTCGCGCTAAAGAATTACCAAAACTGATGACCCCACTTAATCAACTATTAGCCAAACAACTCTATATCTTAGGTTCAGAATTTACAATTGTCGATGTAGCAGTAGGATCAATGTTGGCTTATATTCCTATGTTGCTACAGATAGACCTCCAAGACTATCCTGCTGTAGTTGAGTATATGGGACGAATATCCGCGCGTCCTGCCTTTATCAAGTGCCATACTAAAAAGATAGGTTTATAGCGTCTCCTCATCCTCCAACTCCTCCACCTTTTGGGGGAAGGGGAGTAAAGATTCACAAATCATTTAGGAATGCTATATGCTTCTACTTAAACCCGATCAACGCAGTAAACTCGATGAAAGTAATGATACTGAGTTTTATGCTGATCCTCGTTTTGTTACCCATGTTGATGAATGTTTTATTGATCAACTGAAACAACTTTATCAGAAAAGAGGCTTAAAACCAAATACTCGCATTTTGGACTTAATGAGTAGTTGGGTCTCTCATCTTCCCGAAGAGATGAACTTTAGTCATGTAGAAGGACATGGAATGAACGAAGAGAATTCACCACAAAAAACCCGCGTCTGGATCATTATTTCCTGCCAGATCCCTCAACCTTAACCCCAAACTCCCCTTAGCGGATCTTAGTTTCGATGCTGTTTTCAATACCGTTATAGTCAGTCATTCGTATCGAAAGGCCCCGAGAGGAAGCCGGGGCCTTTTCTATTCGCCAGCGGCAATGCGGACATCCGCTTGAGGTGTTACCAGGACCCTCCTATCTACGGCAACTATGATGGTCGTGCAGACATGGGCACTGGGAGTGCCAGATCGCTTCTTTGGCCTGTTCGGCCAGGGCGGGGAAGACGAGTTGGTTGCGGCAGCAACTCAGGCTCACAGCGATGTTGATTTTGTCCGGACCAGCGCTAGCCGGCCCGTTGGTCATCAAGTCAAGAGCAGCACCAGGTGGAAACCGGAGTTCTCGAGTGCCCTAGTTCCGCCCGTCAAAAGTGCTGCCC
>CAVWHX010000005.1:55000-237293 GCA_963754925.1 uncultured delta proteobacterium | reverse complement strand
ATCGCGACTAGGACCGGCCGACTCAGCGCCGTCGTAAGGTGTCGGTCATCAGGATCTCAGGTAGGACGACCACGTCATCGTCTCCACGGCAGGCCGGGAAAATGACATACAACGGCACCCGGCCCTTCCAAAACGTTGCAACCATCGGTGGATCACCGGATCCCTGGTGGTGTAATCAGCCTTCAACGCCGCGACTCCAAGGCGATCGAGCAATGTCCGTATTTCGCCGGTCTCAATTACCAGCCGTTCGTTGACCTTGCAGTTGAGGCACCACTGGGCGGTAAAGTCGATAAAAACGGTCTTCCCCTGGCCGCGAAGCTTGAGCAGGCTAGCTTCAGAGAATGGTTGCCATGAAATGCCGGCCGATGAAGGGGTCTCGACCTGATGATTTCGGCCTTGGTCATCAAAGGACAACATCCAGGCGCCGACGAGGCCAACCACCAATGCAATCGGCAGCAACCGTATCAGGCGTTTCTTCCGGGATCGGCTTCGCTAACCATGAGGCCGAAGATCCAACACCCCAGCGACAACACCAGCATAAACCACAGCACCTGAAACGCCGCTTTCGCTCCGTACCCATCGGCAAGCACTCCTCCCAACCACAGCGCCGTGCCAAAAAACAAAAACGCCATCCCGCGCATCACTCGAATCGTAGGTCGGGCTCACCCGCGTGGGAAGAATCCGCGTCCAGCCGGTCCACACCGAAAGCACGAGAAACGGGGTGGAAAGCCCCAGCCCGACCACCGCCAAGAACAGCAAAATGTTGGCGGTGTTCTGGGTAAACGCGTACCCCAACGCCGGCCCCAGGAAGGGTGCGGTGCATGGGGTGCCGAGGAAGGTCACCAAAAGACCGGTCATAAACGATTCGAGCAGCGGATTTTCTGGCGGTAGTGCTTGCAGGTCTTGAGATCTTCAACGTGGGTGCTGCTCTGCAAGGGGAAAACCTTGAGCATCCCGAATCCAGCAACCACCAACAGGGCGATCATCAGCGTCAAGAACCAGGGATTTTGGAATTGAAACCCCCATCCCACCTCGATTCCCGCATAGCGTAAGATTGCGACGAGCACCCCAAGACTCAGGAGTGTTATCAGCCGCCTCCGGTGTAGGCGAGGCCGTTTCTCAATAAGACGGTTCGACGCTCGCGGGGGGACTCCTGTTCCCTGCCCGTGCTCCGCACCAGATGAAGAATCTTAGGGACAACGACCGGGATGACGCAGGGCATGATATTGAGGAGCAACCCGCCGATAAAGGCAAACAGCAAGAGCTGCCAGAAGTTTTGCCCTTTCCCGATTCCCCCAGAGATGCGCCGGGAGCTGAGCCGGCATCGAGTCCAGGCTGTGGCGCCGTTTCCGTTGGCGCTGCCACGGTTGCGGAAGACACGGGAGCGGTCAGTGTTCCGATGTCAAAAAATTGGCTCGGCTCTGCTTTTGCGGCGCCCTTCCTTTTGACTTGGACAATGCCGCTCACCTCGGGCAAACAAGCTTTCCCGCTTACGGTCAGGTCGGCAACGAAGTCTCCCGGTGCCTCCCTTCCGGTGCTGTATGTTATGAGTTTGCAGCCGCCGGTTGAAAACCAGCGGGGGATAAAGCGCTCGACTGACTCCAAACCCTCGAGCTTGAGGATCATATGAATCTGATTATTTTCAAGCGGCTGTACCGTAAGACTCGCCCGTTGAGCGGCCATGGGCTCGGGCAGGCGGCTTTGGGTCGCGAAAAACATATCTCTGTGCGGGGAAGGAATGCTCCGCGCTCCCACGGTCAGATCCAGTTCCAGGCGCTTCTTGCCGATAATGCAAAGCTGTTTACACGCCAGCCACGACAGCGAAGCCTGAATCCGGGTGCGATCCGACGCGGGGCGATTCACCAACAAGGCGGAGGCCATGATCAAAACCTGTCCTGAATATCCGAAGCTGAGCTCGTCAATACTGTCGCTTTCGGACACCTCCGGCGTTGGGTAGCGCGGCTCTGACCTGCGACGATGCCTTCGTCAAACGAGAAATCCACCTGAGTCGGCCGACCGGTGTTGCCGGGAAAAATCCAGTAAATATGCCATCCCGGAGCGAGATCAAACGCCGCCCCGACATGAAACTTCTCCCCTACCCTTGCCACGGCGACGTCTGCAATCAACATGGCACGAACAGGGTTCTGGTCGTCGAGCGCAGGCTCACCAGTGAAAGCTTTTTCAGCGGCGGCCCCGACAGCAATCGGGAACGAGATGAAAAAAGCGTCCAGAACCAAAACCTACTCATAGCGTGCGATCGCATCGTCAACCTATCTAACCAGGTTCGCTGCACTGCGGTGCGATCGAGCAGCCCGAGATATTTTCGCGACGCCATCGATCGTAACCAGGACCACGCACACCATCATGATCACCGTCAGGCCGGCGTTGAGGTAGCCGTTGAAATCACCGGCGCGGCCCTTGGGCAGGTAGTTGTCAAAGATATTGGCCGTACCGGCAGTCAGAGTCGTTACTATCATAAACAAAGCCGGCAGGCCGGTGACGAGCGCATATTTCTTTTTGCGCGCGGTGCGCATCAGGTAGGCGGTGCCAATAACCAGCGCCAGGGACGCAAGCAGTTGGTTCGCCACCCCGAACATCGGCCAGATGGAAGAGATGTCATTCTGGTAGAGTAGGTATCCAAAGGCGGCTGAAATTAAAGCGCTGGTTACGATCACCGCCGGCCAGTTTTTAAATCTCCGAGCGTGCGGCTCGCCTTACCGACCACTTCCTGAATCATATAGCGCCCAACGCGCGTGCCGGCGTCAACCATCGTTAAGATGAACAGGGCCTCGAACATAATCGCAAAGTGATACCAATATGAAACCCATGACTTCATTCCCGGCAGACTCGAAAAGATGTAGGACATGCCCACCGCCAGGGTCACCGCACCGCCCGTACGCCCCGCCAGGTCCTCATTGACCATCTGCGAAAAGCCGGCGAGCTCTTGCGGATTGATCCCCAGCGCCGCCCATCTCGAAGGAGCGACATTGATCGCGAGGTAGTCATTCGGCAGCAATACCGTCGCGGCAATCAATGCCATGATGCTGACAAACCCCTCGGTTAGCATGGCGCCGTAGCCGACAAAAAGAGCTTGCCGCTCCTTGGCCAACATCTTCGGGGTGGTGCCAGAGGCTATCAGCGCGTGCCAGCCCGAGATCGCCCCGCAGGCGATCGTGATGCAAACAAACGGCCAGACCTTGCCGGGAATAATCGGCCCGCCGCCATTGACATACTGGGTAAATGCCGGTATGCGCAGCTGTGGATTTACCAGAACGATGCCGATCGCCAGGGCCGCGATCGTACCGATCTTCATATAGGAAGACAGGTAATCGCGCGGGGCGAGCAGCAGCCAAATCGGCAAAACCGAGGCGAAAAACCCGTAGATAGCGATCGCAATCGACAATTGGGATTTCGTGAAGGTAAACCACGGGGCGAAATTCGAATGATGAACCCAAGCGCCCGCGACGACGGAAAAGAGAACTAGTGCAACGCCAAAAGCCGACGCTTCCCCAACCTTGCCTTTCCGCCAACGCTCCATATGCAGGCCAACGCCCATGGCGATCGGAATGGTCAGCAAAATGGTGAAGGTTCCCCAGGCGCTCTCGGCCAGGGCGTTGACCACCACCATGGCCAGGCCGGCTAGCGCGGTCACCACGATAAACAAGATTGCAACCATGGTCACGCCGCCCGAAAAGCCGGAGAGATGTTCGCTCGCAATTTGGGCGAGCGATTTTCCGCCCGAACGCAGCGACGCGACCAGGACGACAAAATCATGGACCGCGCCGCCGAGCACGGCCCCGATCAAGATCCACAGTGTTCCCGGCAGATACCCAAATTGGGCTGCCAGTACCGGGCCAACCAGCGGGCCGGCGCCGGCAATGGCGGCAAAATGGTGGCCGAAGACGATGTATTTATTGGTGACATGGAAGTTTTTCCCGTCTTCATGGCGCACCGCCGGCGTGACATTTTCATCTTTGAGCACCAACACCTTGGTAGCCAAAAAGGAACCATACAGCCGATACGCAATCACAAAGACCACGAGCGCCACCACCACCAACCCAAGACCGTTCATACCTGTCTCCTCAAAACCGACATCAACAACCTAACCAGCATACAAGACTTCGATAAAAACTCAAGTGGTCGGGGTGTCTTTTTTGCAACGCCCATCAGATTTCCATGGCAATAAGATGTTGAATCGGGTGCCCTCATTAATCGTGCTTTCTACCGAAATATCCCCACAATAAAGATCCAAGATGCGCTTGACCAGTGAGAGCCCCAGGCCGGTGCCTTCCAAGCCCAATTCCTTGGCGTTTTTCGCTCGGTAGAATTCCTCGAAGATGTGGGGGAGCGCCTCGGCCGATATCCCGATGCCCGAGTCCGAGACAACGATGCGCACCCCGGCATCGTCGGTGTTCAACGTCAGGCCAACCTGACCGCCGGAGGGCGTGTACTTGACCGCGTTCTCAAGAAGATTGCCGAGCAGTCGTTCCATATCGTCTTCGCTGGTCAAAAAGGTCACCGGCGTGTCGGGCATGCTGACTTCAAAACGAATGCTGCGCGCCTCGGCTTCCGGCTGCACCAGCTCAATCTGCCGGCGGAACACATCGACGAGATTCATCGGTTTCTTTTGATTGGCGGGCAGCCGACCCTTGAGCGCCCCGAGGGCCAGCAGATCGCGGATCAAGGCATCCAACCCCGCCATGCGGTGCGCGGCCCGATCGATCAGATGGCGCTGACGTTCGGTCAATTCACCCGCGTACCCTCCCTGCAGGATGGCGAACTGGGATTGCACCGCCGCCACCGGCGATTTCAGTTCGTGGGTGACCGCAAAGACGAAGCGTGATTTCGCCTCTTCAAGCTCCTGGAGGTGGTGGTAGGCTTGGGCGTTTTGGATGGCCACCGCCCCCTGTGAAGCCAGCGCCATCATGAACGCGACTTCTTCGTCGGTAAACTGGCGAACGTCCGACGCGTACACCCGCAGCACGCCGATGGTGGACTCATGGAGCATCAGCGGAACACTCAGCACCGCGCGGATACCCTCCTGACGCATCTCTTCGGGATACTGGAGTCGCCGATCGATGTCCACGTCCGAAACCGCGACCGGTTGGCCAAGCAGGGCCAGATAATCCATTTGGCTGCTTTGCGGATCAACCTTGCCCTTGGTAAGGTACTCAGCGCTCAGCCCATACGCCGTGCTCACCTCAAGGTAACGCCGATCATCGTCCAGCAATCGGATCGAGGCTGCCTTGGCTCCCATGGCGATGGTTGCCTGGCGCACAATGGTATCGAGCACCTGTTGTAGGTTCAGCGTGGAGTTCACCGATTTCGCTATCTCATACAGCGTATGTGTTTTGTTGTAGGCGCTCTCGAGATCCTGCTGAACGTATCCGATTTCCTTGGTCCGTCGAACGAGCCGCACGGAGATCGAGTTGACCAAATAGGTCGCAATGAGAACCACACTCGAAAAGAAAAAGAGCTCACCGATCAGATACACCCCTCGGTTGAGATGGTGGTCATCAAATTCAGGGATGGTAACCGGGGGCAGCAGCGTATAGTACCCGATGAGCGCCAAACCGACGACGAGCGCGATACCAGCTACCGCAAAGACAAAAGCAGTCCGCAACGGAAACAACATACTGACGACGACCGCATTGAAAATGAAGTAGAAAGACGAGCGGGCTTTCAATCCCGCCGGTGAAATAAATCAGAATTATGAGCGCAAGCCAATCCAGGACGATCTGCACCCCGGCGAAACGGCGGAATGTTTTTATGCCAACGCTGGGATCACGGCGCAGCTTGCCGAGGCGGTATGCCAAGACAATGTTGTACGCCAGGATAGCGGCCCCAACCGCAAAGATCTCAACCCAATGCAGTTCTATTCCGAACCACGTGGCCGCAACAGCGGTGATGACAAAAACCAAAACGGCCAACATCCAGCGCAAGCGGACGAGCCACGCCACGCGCCCGAGCAGCTCTTTCTCCAAGGCAGAGCGTTCGAACATGACTTGATGATCGGATGCGGTGTCAGAAACCGGGCCAAGCATTTCAATGCCTAAGTTATTATCTTTTCTTCACTATCCCTTCATCATCGATATCCGGATAACTTTCCGGAAAGTCCTCTTCTGAAAGCAAGCGTAAGTGCTTCAACGTTGCCTTGGTTTCGTCGGGTCGCGGGATACCCGGTAGAACAACTTTGAGAGGCACTATCTTTCCTTCCACCAACTCACCTTTTCTATTGAGTTTTACCTGAAGGATGAGACTAAGTCCACTTTCCCCCTGGAGATTGAAAGGACCGTAGGTCAAAAAGTTACCCAAAGCATAATCAATCACTTTACCCTTGTAAATCTCAATGGCGCGCGGCAGATGGGGACCAAACCCAACCACCATATCAGCTCCGGCATCAACCAAAGCATGGGCTAGCTTAACCACCTCTCCGCGGTATTCTCCTCCCAGGTACTCTGGCCCGCGGGGCGTGTGCCGCGAGCCTTTTCCTTCGGTCCCACCATGAAATCCGACCACCACGATATCGTTTTTCGACTTGGCGCCGCGTACCGCATCCGCGGCTGACTGAATATTGTGGTGGGATGCAAAAAAGTCGGTATAGGGCTGGGTGAATCCAAGAACAGCCACTTTGATGCCGTTGACTTCTTTGCTCCAGATCTCTCCTTTTCGTCCGACATGGCCGATGCCCAACGCGTCTAAGTTTTTCAACGTATCCTCGTAAGCCTGAAGCCCAAAGTCGAGGATATGATTGTTGGCCGCGTTGAGGACATCGAATCCCGCGTCCTTCAGCCGTTTGGCATACGCAGCCGGGGTGCGGAAGGCGAACACGTTGATATTATCAACCTTCTTCTTGGTGCTTCCCCGGTCGGACAGCGGCGCGGCGAGGTTACCAAAAGTGATGTCCGCGCTGGAAAGAAATTCCTTGGTGTCTCCAAAAAGATTCTTTCCCCCGTCGGGCGGCAGCGCCGGGCGCTTGGGCGGATAGGAAGTGCCAAGAACAATATGGCCCACGGCCGCTATGGTAACCGTGGGCTCAGGCTCGGGAAAACTGGCGCCGCCGGCCAACAGAAATCCCATCCATGCAAGAAGAAAAACGATGCTCATGAAGCCACTCCTCACCAGAGTTAATAGTACATCAACAATCCACCATGATCACCGATTCCCGTCTTTTTATACGACACGAACGGTCTAAACAAAACTCAGACTAAACGAAACCCTTGACATAATAGGCACAATAGCATTACAAGGTAAAACCTTTGGTGACCAAAACTGCCCAATTAGGGAGGTTACGGACACTCGACGGCATACGGAAGGAAACGCATGAAGACAGAATACATCAAGAAAAGCAACGTGAAGCGCCGCTGGCTGCTTGTCGACGCTGAGAATCAGACCCTTGGCCGAATGGCCACGCGGGTGGCTTCATTGCTGCGCGGCAAAGAAAGCCCGACCTTTACCCCGAACGTTGACACCGGTGATTTTGTAGTGGTGATAAATGCCGAGAAAGTTCGGCTCACCGGCAAAAAATGGTCGGATAAAATGTACTACCACCATTCCGGCTATATCGGCGGCATCAAAGAGCGGACCGCCGCCCGGGTGCGCGACACTCATCCTACCGACCTGATTCGTCACGCGGTCCATGGAATGCTGCCGCGGGGACCGTTGGGTTACCATTTGCTCAAAAAACTAAAAGTCTATGCCGGGGTCGATCACCCCCACCAGGCCCAGAAGCCTGAGAAAATAACCATTGAGGTTAGCCAATGACCGAAGTACAGAGTTGGTACGCTACCGGAAAACGTAAGACCTCCATCGCGCGCGTGTGGTTGAAACCCGGTTCAGGGGTTATTACGGTCAATGATCGCAAACTCGAAGACTACTTCCCTCGCCCAACGCTGCGCATGACCTTAGCCGAGCCGTTTGAAGTCACCGAGACGGTCGGCCGCTACGATGTTATGGTTAATGTCAATGGCGGCGGTCTCGCCGGTCAGTCAGACGCAGTTCGCCATGGTATTGCTCGGGCTCTGTTGGTCACCAACCCTCAGCTCAGACCCACCTTAAAGAAAGCCGGGCTCCTCACGCGCGACTCGCGCATAGTCGAACGCAAAAAGTATGGCCGGCCCGGCGCACGCAAACGCTTCCAGTATTCCAAGAGATAGACGCTCAACTACACGTATAACGTTTCCTTGCTGATGCCCATTTCAGCACAGCGGACTCTCGCTAAGAGATTACCGGGCAGCGGCAAGGTCTTTTTCAATTTCATCGTTCGTGGCGTTGAGCGATTCGGGTCTGTTTTGGATCACCGTCACCAGCGCATCGCACACCTGGGGATCAACTTGCGTGCCACGAACGCGACGTAAAATCTCGATCGCCTGCTCATCGTTCATGGCGGCTTGGTACGGACGGGTTGAGGTAATTGCATCGTAGGTATCAGCTGCATTGAGTATGCGCGCCATGAGCGGTATTTGGTCGCCTTTAAGTCCATCGGGATAACCCGAACCGTCATACCGTTCGTGGTGGTGGCGCACCAGCGACCGAACCGGCGCAAGAAAGTCGATCGGCTCGATAATACGTTCGCCGAACACGGGGTGCTGTTCGATGAGATGCCGTTCTTGGCTGTCAAGCCGGTCCTTTTTGCCAAGGATACCCTCGGGAATGCCGATTTTACCGATGTCGTGGAGAATACCGGCATAGCTGAGGATGCGCAGTTGATCATCGGGGAGCTTGAGCGCGCGGCCGATGGCGAGCGACACGTTGGTCACCCGCGCCGAATGACCCCGGGTATAGGGATCCTTGGCGTCGATCGAGTTCGCCAGCGCCCGAATGGTTTCAAGGTAACCACGCTGGAGGATGGACACCAGGGATTTATTCTCTTGGTCGTACGAAAAGAGCTGGCGCGACATGTAATTGAAGGTATGGGCCAGTTCTCCAATCTCATTACGGGCGCGGATATTGATGGTATAGTTGAAATTGCCCCGAGCTATCGCCAGGGCGCCGGTAACGAATTTGGCAAGCGGGCGAGTCAAGCGCAAGGCGAACAGAACGCCGACTCCCAGCGATGAAAGCAAGCTCACGGCGATAACCCAGACAACCTGCCAGCTCATGGTGTCAGAAAAGGTTTTAAGCATCGCAGCATCATGATCGGCAGATTGCCGCGGCAACTCCAAGGATAACGTCCTGAGCGCATCGAGGTTTGAGCTAATTAAGATAAACCCCACGATCGTAAGCGGTATGGTGGTCAGAGCGACCAATGCCAAGGTGATAGTGCGAAAGAGTTTCATTGGGTTAGTTGACCTGATGCAGTGTTGAGTTTCGTACCGCCAACAAGCGATCGATCAACTTGGCGAGTTTCTTAGGATGGAACGGCTTGTTTACATACGCGTCAGGCATGATCGATTTGTCCTCATCGAGAATCTGAGATTTTGAGATTGCCGAGAGAAGAATGATGGGCAAGTTTTGCCGCGCCGGGTCACGTCTGACGTTACGGATTACCTGCATACCGTCTAATTTGGGCATAAGAAAATCAAGCACCACCAGGTCCAAGGGTTCCTTGAGGATTACGTCCAGTGCCTCCTGTCCATTGGTGGCTTCGACCACCTCGAAACCCCGCTCTTCGAGAAGGTCCCGAATCATTCTTCGTATCGGCATATCATCGTCGCATACCAGCGCACGGGTAGCCATGACCCAAATCCTTTCAGTTTGGCCAATTACGGTCAGGCAGGTTCCTCGTTACGTGCCACTCGCACATAAAAGTTCCGCCCTTTTTCCTCCTTACCTTGACACTTCCTTATATTAGTTGAACTTGCAATGTTTTTGCAAGAATAAATACGGTTTTTCGTATCCCGTCCGTATGGTAGTGCTTGGGGACAACTAGTTGTTTTCCTGTGCTTACTCAATCAGTCCTTACCACTACACAATATGCTGGGAAAAGCTAGTCTGCCTGGGAAATCAATAAATTGGACATTCCTGTTATGATAAGTAATTTATTTTATACATCGTTAATTATTTTTTTTCTTGACAATCGAGCGTCACCCTCAATATCGTCCGCTGTGAGCGCTAGCAGTCATTAGAGTAAGGGTTTCCTGATATATTGGCGAGCCTATAGCTGTGCCCGTAGGAGGCGCCTTTTTATCAAGGCATGCATGATGAATCTTAATGATTAGCGATGGTGCATAAAAAACAAAAAAATGATAACGATATCAAACTCTCTCAATACCATTGCATGAGGTGATTGATGCGATATCAAAGGGCGCTTCTCGTCTCCTTTTTGTTTTCTCTGGGTCTGTCGTTACTTGCTGCATGTAACTCGTCTATGGGAACGTTCCAGCAAAACCAAAAGTCTGATTATAAACTTTTTGACCTCCTGGATCAGGATAAGTATAAAGCCCTCCATAACACCATACACCTGCAGGACCCGAATAATACACAATACAGAAGCGATCAATGCGATAAGACACAAATCAGACTGGACCAGTGCGTCGTTAATGACCTCCTCGGGCAAGTGATAAATAATAATTACGACGCAAATATCAAGGTAATGGCCGGCCAGTATGTGACGCTCGATTCAACCACGGTCGGCATACCGAACCAAAATCCTATGCAGAACACCGTACAATTGATGCGCCATCTTCTCTACCGCATCATCAATCAAAATAGTTTGGACAGCGGCCTGTTCAATCCGGCCACAAAGCGACGCACAACCGGCGCCTTGGATTATGCGGCGAGTTTTTTCAGTTTTTTAGATGACATCAATAACAAGAATCTCAATTTGGGCAAAGAACTGGTCACGATTATGCGAGCCATCAGTAAATTTCGCATTGACAAGTTCAATAGCTCGCTCATGACAAAAGAAGTGGCATTTGCAAATGCCGATATGGACGCGACTCCTTGTCAAGCTGCTTCGTATGATAACGTCACGTGCGACCATGTTCTCGCGTATCATAAATTACTAACGTATGGACAAACCTCGGTCGGTAAAAGCAATCTACAGGACGATTATCCGATGTGGCTTGATTACGGCGGAAACCTCATCACCCGTTGGGAGGATATTGATAGTGGCG
Organism: uncultured delta proteobacterium; assembly: GCA_963754925.1. Lineage (GTDB taxonomy): Bacteria > Myxococcota > B64-G9 > B64-G9 > B64-G9 > CAVWHX01. The sequence goes on along the minus strand of CAVWHX010000005.1, from coordinate 226,236 downwards.
ATACCACAACCAATGCGGGGCTCGGAAACGCAGTACAGGGAAATCAATCGTTGATGATGGCTGTTTTTGAGTTGGTCAAGGATGCCAGCTTTAGGAATAACTTGTATGATTTGATACGTCAATTAGGCGTATTTCTATCTGGATCGGTTCCCAATCAGCCAACGGTTAAAATTGCAGATGTCGCCGAAGCATTGGTTAGAAATATCGAGAGCTATTTCACCACCAGCGGAGCAAACGCAATTGGTGACTATGCGACCGATGACAGCGCAATGTATTCTTCCGGTGAGCTCAGAAATACCCTCAGAGAGCTGCAACCGGTCAATACTCGGTTGATGTTGCGATCCGACAGACAAGATCCGACAAGTAATGCTCCGATTTCGATGATATACGAAGTAGCAGGAAAAAAGCGATATGTCGTCGATGAAATCATAAAGAGTCTCAAGTCAATCGGATGGGATCCGGACAATGCTCATATCGAGCAATCACTGGAAGATCTGATTCGATACGACCAATTCGGAAGGGATAGAACCGTTACGAGTGGCTGCGGAAATTCAAATGATACGTCCAAGTGTCCCCACCAAGCATCTCTTCTTGAGAGTCTGTTACTCTGCACCGCAACGGCAGCGAACTATGGGTGGACTGATGCCTGTAAAGATAATATTACCGGCGAACCTACGACTCCCGGTGGAACTACAAATTGTAATGGTTTGGGTTCAGGTGAGAACTTTGGTCACGGCCACGGTAACGCTCGTGTAGGACCAGCCAACGCATTGAATCCGAGTCCGACAAAAAGCGCCGGTGCGACGGTAAATGATGTCTTGTATGCTATGGGAACAAACTTGATTAGTGGTCTTGCACCCATTTATTTAACGACCTTCTGGCCGGATGATAAAAATCATATCTTTCGGAGTCTTTACCCATTTACCATACCCGGCGATACGACGTACCAGATTCCCAGTGCAAACGATAACAGGTTTTATTTTGACCAAAACTATCCAGTACCATACTTTTTAGTTATTGGAAGCGGTGCGGTCGCATCGCCAAATGGCGGTAAAAGTCTTAAAGATGCCGATGCAAATCCTGTTCTGAATAGCTATATGCCCTATCAAGGCGATGGACTTGAAAATGACAACCTGGCGTTGAGCACCATTGTTGGCGTTTGGCACGTTGTCTGGAATGGCACCGGACCTTACTATTACGCCTCTGGGAATCCCGAAACCGTACAATTATATGGAAAGACGTGGAACAAATATTATCGCGCAAATGGTAAGTTATATGCCTTAGTGCATAAGCCAACCGAACCAAGTCGTGCCGGCAATTGGGAGTATCTATATCCACCGAATGATGCCACCGAGAAGTTGTGGCCTATGGCTTTTTACATCGGCAAGATCGGCGTTCCGCCAAATCGTTCTGTATTCACGTCGAGTGTTTATTTCAATGAACGTCATGTGGAAAATTTTGTTCTTTACAAAGGCGTTAAAATACCCCCGTTAACAACATATACTTTTAGAATTAGTATGGGTGGTAATAACTATGATGTCTCCATTGGCTCTACCCTTGGCAAATACATCGACGGTACCGATCTCTGTACAGTAATAAACGATGCTACAGGGGGAACTCCCTGTACGGTAACCGAAAACGATTCTATTAAAATCGAAAATCCCTACGAGGGCAATATCGTCTTGACGGACATTACACCCGGCGCAATAAACAATTTGCTAATAGATGCAAGAATAACGGGTGAAATCAGCTCATATACGGTGCCGTTAAATGCAATCAAATTAACTTCAGATATAAATCCAACGTTACAAGATGCTGTAGTAAATATAAAAATAGACAACAATTTGTATCAGGCTTCATTCTCGAAAGATAAAGTGTGGGATCGGGATAGCATCGTGTCGTCTCTTGTAGATGACATCATAAAAACTTCCTATCCTAATTATCCAACTCAGCCGGCGCCACAGGGCGTGATCTCCACCGCCCGTTTTTCTGCCCTTCCTTTTGGAAAAGATAAATTCAGGATAGCAGGCAGCCCATTGCCGAATGGCGAGCAAAAGATTATTCAAATAGATTCTGTTAGCGGCCCCAATGCGGTTGAGATTTTCTTTAATGGAAATGGCGCTTCGATAGTTAGACAACCACAGCGCGAGGAAGGCTGGATGTCGACCAACCTATTCGATAATTATATTACCTATTACGCCGACAGCGGTGATAGATACTCGACGATTGTGCGTGATGGTAATGACAACGTTAAGGTAGTCAATTTGGATCCCAGCCAAAATAAAGTTGAATCCAGCGGTCTCGTGATTCAAGAGAATATCGATGACACCGATCCCAGCAGAGCATGCGCCTCCCAAGAAGAGGCCTTTTTCAGAAACTACCAATGGTTTTTTGTTGATAAAAAATATGTGTTGATCATGCCACAGCGTATCACCTTGGTTGACGTATCCGAACTAGGGGTAGCCTATATTTATCAAGAAGCCAATGGTTTTTATGCCTTTTCAAATTCGCGGCCATTTAGAGGCAATCACCTATGGGCTAAAACAGGCAAAAGCGGCAGCTCAAATGTTCCTGGCGATTACCGCATGGGGGTCGTAGCCGATCTCGCTTATACTTCATTGTCATTGGGTCAAAGCGGAGATAGTACGTACAATGACACCCTTCGGGGGGGAGCGGGCTTTTCAAGTGTTTTGGCTCATAACATAACATCATTGGTACGAATGGCATTTCCTTTCAGCCCGGAGGTATCAAGAGGTCTCGTAACGTGGAAGGATAAAAATGGAGATGAACATACAGATGAGGTTACCGACAATTTGGTGTCCTCTAATGCATTTACGGTAGGTGACAGCCTTTGGAATCGAAGAAACGCATTCGTGCCGATATTAATGGCGTTGTTCAACGCTCTTCGCGAGAACATCGACAACAAGCACTCGAATACCGCTGGTTTGGTGCCATCATTCGATATGATGACCATCCTTTTGAAACCTATCGCGTATTATCAACAAGAAGGTGATACGAACAACTATGCTCTTCCTCCTCGTAAAACCTGGAAGTTCCGTGTGCGTGGTAATTGTGATACAAACTCGAGTGATCCGTATTGTGACTATTTCCTTAAATCTGGCGCTGACTTCTATACCGATTCGTCACGCTGGAACAAACCTGAGACGTGGTTTGGAAGCTGGAGGGAGAGGGATTTTTACCAGATGGCTTACCTCAACACACCCATAAGCATACTTATCGATAGCAATCGCTATCCGACCTCCGATAAACCAACTAAAAAAATAATGGACGGAATTCTGCCGCTTCTGGTTGCGGAAAACCCTGTCACCAATCAACGTCCCAAGGTGCTGACCCAGGCATTCAAGCTCCTCATGAACCTTGGTGCGGATACGTTCGACGATGATCCGACGATCGTCGATACCAACGAACCGGATTCCCAAAAATTTGACGAGACCTGGCAATCCTGGGGAGCCCGCAGAAAACTATTCTACGGCCTCGAGCAGACCTCGCTTCTGAGTAAAAACACCCGAGGGAGATTAACCCAAATCAATGACACAACCTTAACTGAGACGCTGCCGGATTGGATGTTCACTAACGGCGTTGATTCCAATGGCGACGGCATCCCCGATGATATGCGTCCTGAGGAGATATTCGCGAACATTGGACAAAATATATTGGTCGGCACCAACGATTACAATGAGTCACTAATAGATGCAACGGGTGTTGATGCCCATGGTATTAGGCCCGGCGAGCTCGGGTACCAGATGGGGTTGGCCTATCTTCCCCATGATTGGGATAAGAACCCCGACAAGCTGACGTTGTTCCGCACATACCTCGAAATGGCTTCCGAGCTGCTTGCGCCTCAGGGCGGCGATTATTCGGTGGTAGAGAACCTTATCAACGTCATGGATACGTTCTTAACTCAAGTAAGCCCAACCGACGACCAAATCAAGGGGCTGGTTCATACCCTAGGGATCATGGCCACCACCTATAACAGCAACACCCAGACATGGAATGTGGCCAGCGTTCCTTTGACCAATGGGAATATTTCGTTTAACGATCATCTATTTGATTTCAATGATAACTCCAGGGTGGATGACCTCTATCGGGTGGCAGCTCAATATCAACCCATCCTCAACGCCATCGCGTTGGCACTCGATAGCGGCAAGAATCTGTCCGACATCGATCCGGCGTTTGTTGCGGCCAAGGGCGGATTGACCTCCACCATTAACTATATCTACGATTCGTCTGTTTACGTTAATGCCTTGTTTAAGTCGGGCGGATTGATGGAGTACGTGTTAGATGTGGTCGATACCACTGACAAGTTCAGCGAAATCTTCAGCGAGCTGTATAATTTCCTCGGCGAGCCGTTGCTTACAAACTTCAACTCAAGCTTGTGGAATGACGTAGCTAAACTGATGAGTGGTCAGGTGCAGGTGTTGACGAGAAATGATTCTCCAGACTCCCTGAGCAACAATTTCCAGAACTATGGATTTCAATACAATGGTCAATAATGAAATCAACACAAGAACTAACCCGTTACTATTGTTATCGAATAGACCATGAACCGTAAGGAGGGTACTACTTTGAAAAAGCAAATGTCGCTGTCGGGTGTTATCGCATTTGTTACACTGGCTTTAGCGCTGTCATCGGCTGTTGCGCTGGCCAACAATTTTGCGGATACGTATGGATTCTCCGCCCAGGGAATTTCCATGGGTAATGCCATGACCGCCATCGTGGACGATTGGTCCTCGCTCTATTACAACATTGCCGGTCTCGGGAAAACGGTGCATCTGAGGACGACGCGCACCCCGGAAGGTGGAGGCGATGAAGTTGAGGAGTTTTTCCCCAATGAGATTGCGATAAATTATTTTTATACGTCTCCTCAATTCTATCTCAACATCCCGCAGCGGTCTTATATACCTACGATAGGCGCGAGCCCAGTTAACTTAAGTACCAATGCCACTAAAGGCCTTGATTTTCACGCCGTGGCTTTAGGTATGGCCCTAGACCTCTTTAAGGTCTTCAAGTTTCCGGATTTAGTTTCATCAGCTCGTTTTGGGTTGGCCATGGCGGTAACGGACCTCGGCTATGCCGCCAAAGTCAATGACGTCGACCTGAGAACCCAAGATTTCATGCGCTACGGGCGCGAGGCGCAGAAAATGATTATCGTTACGGGTGTGGGGATGGGGTTTCTTGAAGACACGTTCGGCGGCGGGCTCGGATTAAATATGTCCTTCCATGGACAAGCCCAGTCGCAAATTTACAACGTTGATATCGGGCCTGCCACTCAGACACCTCCTCAAGAATCGTACATGGATCTTCAGGTTGCGCCTGCCTTCGTAGCCGGAATTTATGCAAATTTAAAAAGAGTGGGCGGATCGCATGTTAAATATTCATATAGGGCTTACCTATCGCCAGGAAACGTTCTTGAAGATTGCTCCGTTCAATGTCGAAACCATCACCACTGCCGGCAATATAGACATGAACCTGAATCTGGCGGTTTTCGACTATTACACGCCTCACTATGTCAGCGCCGGAGTGGCGGTTGATATCGGCAGGCTCACGGTCTCGGCCCAGGCAGATTGGGAGCTGTGGTCGAAGTTCCGGGTAGGTCCGACCACGAAGGCAGCGTTTGAAGAACTTGCGCAGGTGATGCTTGCTGAGTATGGTGACACGCGCTCGTACACGATTCCCAAGTTCTTTGATATCGTCATCCCGCGGGTCGGCCTCTCGGCGAAAGTCTTCGACTGGTTGGATGTCATGGCGGGCTACTATTATCAACCAACGTTTGTCCCGAATTATGCGGTCAAAGGAATTTTCAACTTCCTCGACAACAATAAACACGTCGTTTCGTTCGGCGTCAAAATTGGATTACCGCGTCTGGATTTTATCAACGGATCGGCCGACTTCATACTTGGAGGCCAATTCCAGATACTGGAGAAGCGGAAGGTAACGAAAACATATGATCCGGATTATCAAAATGATGACAGTAAAACCCTTAATCCGAGCTATAGCTACGGCGGATGGAACCCGACCGTCACGGCCGAATTATCATTGAAGATATAGAAGATTCTGATTCCTCAGCATCGTGCTGCCGCAACAACCTTCTCATTTCCTTTTGTAATCGAGGGGCTGACCCCATCATGACCACAACGTTCTGGATGGGAAGCATCATGGTCGTTATCGGGTTGCTCGGTCTGTTGACGTCGGAGCGGTTAGGCAAAAAAGCGGGGGTTTGGATCGCCAAACCGTTCGCTTCAACCGGATTTATCATAGCCGCGTTAGGCGCCGGTGCTTTGCGCACCTCGTATGGAATGTGGATACTGGTTGCGCTGGGGTTTTGCTGGATCGGCGACGTGCTCTTGATCCCTGACCGAAAACCGATATTTTTGGGAGGGCTCGTCAGTTTTCTTATGGGCCATGTCATTTTTATAGCAGCCTTTATGGTTCGCGGCGTGGATACCATCGCTATGCCGGTGGCATTACTACTCGTCGCCGTTCCGAGCTTTCTTATCTGGCGCTGGTTACACCCGCATTTGGTAAAAAGCGGGATGGTTCTGCCTGTGGCCGTATATATCGCGGTCATTACCATTATGGTGGCGACCGGCGTCGGAGCCTTCTGGCCGCAGCGCGCGTGGCTGATTTTGTGCGGCGCGGTATTGTTCTATATTTCGGACGGTTTTGTCGCCCGCGATCAGTTTGTCCGCCCGGGCTTCATCAACAAGGTCGGTTGCCTGCCGAACTACTACCTGGCCCAGCTCCTGCTCGCCGCGAGCGTCCTTCAACACATAACCCAAAATCATTGAGCATACTTTAATGTACCACGGCGAATCGAGCACCTTATTATCACAACATACTTCATTTGCGATGGTGCAATCGCTTTGGGTTACACATTCATTACAATTTGCCGCAAGCGCGCAGAGACCAAAGCAGCATTTCTCCTGACTGGCGATTTCACAATCCGAATCCCTTGTGCACGTTCTCGGACAATCCGAGGGCTGGCTGCACAGCGCAGTCGCGGACAAAATATTATAGGGATCGTTGTCCTTAACCGTGTTACAACAATACAAGGTGTCGCAATCCTCATTTTTTGTGCATGAGGTCGGACAGAGCGATGGTTGTTCGCATGCCGGGGTGTTGAGCACTTTGCAACAAATATCGTTGCTCGCACATGGTCCGTTATCGGAGCAGAAGATGAGGCAATTGCCCGGGCTGGTGCATTCCTTTCGATCGGATCCCAAAATCGTCCGACAACACGTTTCAGTTGATCCGCACGTGCTTTCATCGTTGCAGAAACGAGGGCAGGCGGTGTTCACCGCGCAGGCCTTGACGCCATCAAAGTCACAGCAGATCTCATTGTTGGCCAGGGCGCATTCGTTATCCGCGGTGCAGGCTTTCGGACAGGTCGTTGGCGTTAAACACCGAGACCCCTTATAGGGATACTTGTTTCCCGAGGTGGAACATCCGCCGATAACGGCGACCATCAACGCCACAATTGCATACTTGGACATGCGACGCCTCCTTTCTACGGTAAAAACGTATCCGGATTCGCCAGCTTCTGCGGCAAGTAGGTATCGATGACATAGTTGAGCCCCCATTTGGCGAGCGCCTGTTGCTCGGCGCGCACCCCCATGGTGAGCATCTTTTCGAAGGCCTTCTGCCAAGCTTTGTGGTGCATAATGAAGGGGTCGTTTTTGAGCGCGTCCTTGGCGCGCTTGATATCGACCTCCTTAAGCGGGTGTGTGGCGTCAGCTTGTAATCATTGATATCGTCCGGCGTGATTCCCAGGTAGGTAGCGTGCGGAACGCAGAAGTACTCGTTGATATGGGCGGCGTTGCCGGAACCCACCTTCAGGGTGCGGTAGATGTTTCGATGCCGTAGGGGTCGCCGTCCACAAAGACGTAGACCGGAATTTTCTTTTCGTCCGAAAGGCGTCTGACGAAACGCCGACAGGCCCGGGTCGGCACGCCGCCCATGGAGATCAGGATGCAGTTCGCTTTTTTCCAGTAGTTATGCTTGACCAAGCGCTGGAACATGCCGGCGGTTTCGATCGCGAGAATAAATTTCGCATTGGTCTCAAAGCCGAGGTGCTCAACCGAAATGGGAATCGAATAGGCGCCCGAGCCAAACTTGGTGCAATCGATCTTCAAGATCTTGTCGGTGTCACGATCGCGGTCGACCACGGTGAGCTTGCCGGCCACCTCGCCGCCTTTTTCTTCGGGGATGAAACCGAGCTGCTCGCGGTTGACGGCAAAAATGCGCCTCAATATCGTCGATGACCGTATCGCTTTCGGGTTGATCCTCGAAGCGCGCCGGTCCCCAATTCTTGGAGACGTAGTAGGCCTCTCTTTTGGTCGCGATATCATCGCCGTCGACCAAGTCTTTGGAGAGCGAGAGCATCCGCAGAGTCTGGGCAAAGGTCTTGACCGTGCTGACGGTCAAGGTGCGCTCTTTTTTGCGGCCTTTGAGCTCGAAGTATCCCACTTCGGATCGGTACCGAACATTGGACAACGAGCGTAAGGGAAACTTCATGCTGGGTTTTTTGCCGGCTATGATCTTGCCGTAGACGTCTTCCGCCTCGCCGGTTATTTTTTCGGCCATGGTTGGTTGCTTGCGAGCGCCCATAAGGGATCCTTATTGAAACAGGTGTTACGCAGCCGTTGTCCGGCTGCGTCGCAACGTCTCGGTAAGGGTGGTTATCACCCGGTCCTTTTGTTTTTCGGACAGTTTCAGCATCTCCTGCAATGCGATGCCGATATGCGGGATATAGGTCTCTATGTAGCTAACCTTGCGCCCTTCTTCAGCTTCGCGCCGGCGCATACTCAGGTGCTGGGAGAGCCGCCGACCGCACACTTGCAGGCCGAGTTTGATCTCGCGCAGGATCTCGGGATAGCGCGCTACGGCTTCCTTGCTCTCGGAAGTAAACGGCACCCACACCGACGCCAGGTGCACCAGGATCACCATCGGCCCGGTCGGAAGCGTTCCCCGCGCTTGCTGAACTTTGTAATTGCGCCAGTCGGTTTCGATCACCGCCTTGGTGATGGCGCAATCCGACTGCTGGTACTGCAGCGGAACTCGGTTGGCAAAACGGTACAGGGTGCATTGCTCTTCGGCCGGCAGTTCGCCCCCCCACGCCAAACCAACCTCCACCTGAAACGGATAGCCGCGGTACACCGCCGGCGAGCGGGTGACCGAGGTGAAAAAATCGGCCCGTAGCCCCTTCTCCATGCCTTTATGGATTAATTCCTCGCCGATCGGAACCACACAAGCGCTGGGAGGGCTTATGACCTTCGCTCGTCCCATGGCCGCATGCAGCTTCTCGGCCTGCTCAAGACCGAGGTGTTTGGCCTTGATGGTCGGCGAAAGCTTGGCATCCTCACAAATCGCCACCGCCATGCGATCGCTCACCCGGCAAAAGTCGTGGGCGATCATACCTTTGAGATCGCGCGCGCGGGTATCCTTGAGCATGTTGAGCAGCACCCCGAGCTCGACGCCGTGCGGGTGCGGCTTGATGGCGATAGCCTCGCGCGGCAGCACGTCGGTAAGCCGCGCATAGATAAACTCCTCGCCCTTGGGGTTGCGGTAGCGCATCGTGACGTGGGGATTGGCGATGGCCGTTTGCTCAATGTATTGATCAACCGAACAACGGCCGCTGCGGTAGATGCCTTCAAGTTCGAACTCCACCCGGGTGCCGCGAGAAAACTCCCCGTCGTTAACCTCAACCTCGGATAGTTTCTGCGGCTCGTTCTTGCGGGTATCGATTTTAATCTCCATGCGGATGGCGGGCCTGTCCTCGCGGGTGCGGGAGGTAACCACCAAGGGCTTGCCCGTAGTAAGCTGACCGTACATGCCGGCCGCCGATATGCCGATGCCCTGTTGACCGCGAGATTGCTTGAGCCGATGGAATTTGGAGCCATACAGGAGCTTGCCGAAGATTTTGGCGATCTGATTTTTGACGACCCCGGGACCATTGTCGGTCACCCGAACGCGAAAGCGATTCTCGGTAATTTCTTGGATGGTGACCTCGACCTCGGGAAGAATTTTTGCTTCCTCGCAGGCATCGAGCGAGTTGTCGACCGCTTCCTTGACCGCGGTCAGGAGCGCTTTTTGGGGGTTGTCGAAGCCGAGGAGGTGACGGTTCTTGGTGAAGAATTCAGAAAACTGAGATCTCCCGCTGATCGGCGGCCATACGCTCGGCCGCGATCGGGGGGTTCTTGATTGCTGCCTCCTCTGGCGCGGGTTCACGCGGTTTTTCAGCGGGTTGCGGCGCCGCTACGGCCCTCGACGGTGGCAAACGACGCTTCGACTTTTTAGCTGACGAAACCGGTTGAGCTTTGCTCTGCGGTTGCGCAACCCCATCCTCAAGCTCGAAGAGATTGATCTGCGTTTGCCCCCGGTTACGCAAACCGCGCTTGCTCACCGACTTTTTTTTGCTAGCATGCTGTTTCGAACGCTTTCGAGGCGCCATCCCGGTACTCCTTAAGGTTCATCGCCACATCCAGTTGGGGCCGAACTATAGAGAGTCCGGCCGAGACTGTCAACCACCTAACTCTATAATCTTGACACCCACTCCAAGTGATGGCACAAAAGGCCGACTCTTTGACGACCTCTCCGTCGCCCCGAAAGACGGGGGTCCCAAACATTAAGTACTGAATGCCTCAACAAGAAAAATCTCCTGAAGGCGCCGTTGTCAAAAAACAACGTTTCGTAACGACCGCCGAAAGCTCCGAATACCCGACGGCCGTCCTGGCCCGGGATCTGCGCAAGAGCTACGGCGATTTCGAGGCATTGGCCGGGATCTCGTTTGACGTGGCTTCCGGCGAGTGCTTCGGCCTGCTGGGCCCCAATGGCGCCGGCAAAACGACGACCATGTCGCTACTGCGCTGTGTCTCACCGCTGTCCGGCGGCATACTCAAGGTGCTCGGATTAGACGTGACCCGCCGCGATCGCGAGGTGCGTTTCAGAATTGGGGTTGTCCCGCAACACGACAGCCTGGACACCGATCTTTCCTGCCGTGATAATCTGGTTATCTATGCAAGCTACTTCGGCATCCCCCGGAATGAAGCCTGCCAACGAGCCGACGAGCTGCTTCTATTCATGGCATTGGAGGACAAGGCCGGCGTCCGTATCGACAAACTTTCTGGCGGCATGCGGCGGCGGCTCTTGATCGCGCGCGGGTTAATCAATAATCCGGACCTGTTGATTCTCGACGAGCCCACGACCGGCCTCGATCCGCAAGCCCGTCATCACATTTGGCAGCGATTGCGAGGCTTGAAAAACGGCGGCACCACCATGCTCCTGTGCACCCACTACATGGAAGAGGCCGAGCAACTGTGCGATCGGTTGGCGGTAATCGATCGCGGCCGAATCCTCGACCAGGATTCACCAACGGAGCTCATCCGCCGGCACGCCGGCAAGGAAGTGTTGACGCTTCTGGACGCCCGCCGATTGCCCGAGGAACGGCTGCAGGCGTTATTGCAACAGAGCAAAGAGCTGGGTATCCGGGTCGAACGGCACGAGGACACGCTCTCGTGTTTTACCGCCGAGGCTAGTTTCCCACAAACCTTCCTGACCGCCACCCATCAATTAGGGTTGCCCTTGGCGGTCCGGCACGCAACCCTTGAAGATGTCTTTCTCAACCTTACCGGGAGAGAGCTGCGCGAATGACTCGTTTTCAGCCCAACATCGCGCACGGTGTTTTTGCCGTGCTTCTCCGTAACCTGCGGGTGTGGCGGCGCTACTTCTTCTCGGGATTGGTCGGCAATCTGGCTGAACCGCTGTTGTCTCTTATCGCGCTTGGCTACGGCCTCGGCGCGCTGGTCCCGCGGATCGGCGGGATGAGCTACATCCAATTTATCGCTCCCGGCCTTATCATTTCAGCCGCCATGTATGCGGCTTCCTTTGAGGGCACGTTTGGCACTTTTACCCGGCTCGATCCCCAACACACCTTCGAAGGGATTCTCTCGACCCCGGTTGGAGTGACCGAAATAACCATTGCCGAGATTATGTTTGCGTCAATTAAAGCCACGGTCGCCGGCACCGCGGTCCTCATAATCGTAGCGTCCTTCGGCCTCATCGGGTCTCCCCTCGCCATCGCGGTACCGTTGCTCACACTCCTGTGCGGCATCATTTTTGGCGGACTGGCGGTGTTATTTTCGAGTGCAAGCCCGTCATACGAATTTTTTAAACTACTACTTCACCCTCGTGGTTACGCCGATTTTTCTCTTTTCAGGAATCTTCTTTCCGCTTGACCAATTGCCGTCATGGGTCCAATCAGTCGCCTGGTTTAGTCCCCTGACGCACGCGGTCGATGCCTCTCGATCTCTGTTCGTCGGGAGACTGGATCGGACCCTCCTGCTCGATATCGCCTGGCTCGTGGTCTTCGCGACGTTGCCCATCGTGCCAGCCGTACGGATGTTTTACCGCAGATTGGTCAAGTAGGAACGAGCTTCAGGCGAGTAACGTCTTATCTGCCGTAGCGCGCGGAAACCTTCTTCATCAAGGCGAGAAGGGCTTTTCCCCGGTGAGAGATACGATTCTTTTCATCGAGCGTCAGTTCGGCCATGCTGCGATCAAAGCCCTGTGGCACAAACACCGGATCGTATCCAAAGCCGCCCTCCCCGCGCGGCGCGCGAAGAATGCGGCCCTCGCAGGTACCGCGCGAGTCAAACCTCTGTCCGTGACCATCGATCATCACTATCTGACAGACAAACCGAGCCGTACGGAACTCATCGGGCACGCCGGTTAGGGCCTCGATCAGCTTGGCGATATTTGCGCGGGCTTGTTCCGCTCCGGTGGTGCCCAGGCCTGCATAGCGAGCCGAAAACACTCCCGGGGCCTCGCCGAGCGCGTCCACCATAAGCCCCGAGTCATCCCCCAAGGCAAAATCCCTGGCAACGAGCGGGGCGACCGCGGCAGCCTTTGAATAGGCATTGGCCTCGAGCGTGCTGCCTTCTTCCGGAAGAATGAAGTTCGGAGGGATCCCGGCTTGATCGAGGGAAAGCACCTCCCAACTCAGGGTGTTAAACATCCGAGCATACTCGGTGCACTTTCCCTGGTTACGACTGGCGACCACCACTTTCATGGTTGATTCCTTGCGGCGAGAAAGCGACGTGCCCCATGAGCCCCTATCGAGATGCTTCCACGGGCTTTCGAACTTCCTGCTTTTCGAGGAGGACGCGATAGGCGAGGACGGCATCGCGGAGGGCGGCGGCAGCCCGCTCCTGAATATTGGGATCACGAAGAAGCTGCGCTTCCTGTGGATTCGTTATGAACCCAATTTCAACCAACACCGCCGGCATCCGTGTTTGGCGCAATACCGCGAAATCGGCTTGCATCACTCCCCTATTGGTCAACTTGAGCGCGCCCACCAATCGTTCCTGTACTACCTGGGCTAAGCGACTCGAACTTTTCAAGCGCTCGTTATGTTGCATATCCTGAAGAATAAAGCTGACCTCATCATCTCCCGTGTCGGCTGCCGCCACATCCGGGGTATTCTCTTTGGAGGCTACCCGACGCGCCTCTTCCCCCGACGCCTCGAGGGAATGAAAGAACGTCTCGATCCCACTCCAGTGACGGTTGGTGAAACCATTGGCGTGAATGCTGATAAACAAATCAGCCTCAACTTGATTGGCCAGGGTTGCGCGATCGTTCAATTTCATGGTGTCATCGCCCGTACGGGTCAAAACGACCGTAATCCCCGGGATGTTCGTTAAGGCCGATTCGACCTTTTTGGCCACCGCCAAGGCGAACTGCTTTTCTCTATAACCGCTCTTGCTTATCGCCCCGGGTTCCTTTCCACCATGCCCCGGATCGAGCATGACGACCAAGTGTTCGGAGGGAGTCTCCCCCGGGCGGTTTTGCCCCTTGACGCTTACAAAACCCTTGGGAAAGTGCGTAGCGAGAGTCGGTTGCCAACCAACCGGGATTAATCCCGGAACAAACGATCCTAACAATACCAACTCACCCGGCAATGCCGGACCGGACATTAATTGCGGTACGCCATCGCCGGAATCGATAACCAAACCATCCGCGAATACCTGCTTCTCCGCTTGCTCTGCAAAAAAATGTGGACCGATGAGCCTCGGATTATCGGCGCGCTCACCGGCTCGGCTATGGGTACTGAGCAGCACGCCAAAAACGACCAGCAGGGGAAGGTAATCGGCCGAAACCCGTTTCAATCTAGGCATGGGTATTCCTCACCGTATCCACTATGGTATCGATTCTATGATGCTATGGCAACTTTTTGTTCGGGCCGAAAAACGAGCCGGGGAGATCTGATACGATACTGCGGTGGACATATTTTCCTTGCCAGGGTTACCGAATCATGGTAACGGAGTAACCTTGTTTTTTGGCAGGGAACCGAGAAAGAGGTACGACGATGAAGAAGGCACCACTACAAAAAGTCAAAGAGCGTTTCGGCAACAAAGAGAAGCTCGTGGAAGAGATCCTTGGCCTGCTCAAAGGCGGGGAAAGTTCTAAGGGCGACGTTAAGACCGCCTTGCGCACCCAAAGTAACAGCAAGCTTCTTACCCTCCACCAGCGCGAGACCCGCATGCGAGAACTCGGCGGCCGGGAAAAATTAACCGAATCCATTCTTCAAGCTCGTATGGGAAAAGAGAAAAAAGAAGATCGCGATTACCGCAAACACCTCGAGAATTTCAGCACCGGCCAGCTTCTCACCCTCGCCGCACGGTACGGTATCAAGAAGTAATTTCTTGTCCCAGGGAACTAGAGTATTGCACGAGTCATAAGATTCGTCATCGCAAAATAATAGACTATCAGTCATTCCCGTGGACCCCTAAAGGGATAAGAGACTGTAACGCTCGCTTCGCTCGCTAACAGTCTCTAACACAGGAATCCAGGTCTAGTGTCGAAGTTTGCGAATCGTCCTCTTGATGGCTTCACTGAAACGGGGGTCTTCCTCGGACTTCAGCAACATCTCAAGGGCTGGAACCGCGCGCGCGTCTCCGGCGTCGCCTAACGCATAGACCGCTTGACGACGAACATACCTATCGGGATCGCGTAGGAGCGAAAGCAAAGCATCCACCGCCACTTGGCCGCCGTGCAACGCGAGTAAATGTATGGCGCGAGTCCGCACCTGTCGATCGTTGTCCCTGGAGCGCGCGACCAGATCGGGAATAATCAGCCGGTCTTTCATCGCGGAAATAACCGCCGCGGCGTCGTCCTTTACTTCGAGATCGATGTCGTCACGCGCCACCAAATCGCCAAGGAGCTCGATACACGAAGCGCGTTTGAGCTCACCAATCAGATGAATAGCGGTTCGTTGAATCAGGGGGTTATCGGTACGTAATAGTGCCGACGATAGTATCTGTTCAATCTCTGGTTCCGGGAGGCTTTTGATCGACTCCGCCGTTGCGTTGCGCACCTCCCGGTCGCTATCGCCGAGCAGCGGCACCAACGCGCGGTGCGCTTCAAGATTGCTCGCCTTCGACAGGAGGTTGACGACGGTGCCGCGCACGACGGGATCAATCGAGTCGAGCAGGGAAATAAGCGTTTCGACGGTATCGTTACCGGTCAACCGGGATAAGGCGCGGCGAGCTTCTTTGCCGACAAACGCTTCCTCATCTTTTACCAGTTTTAATAACGGCGTTATCGCCGCGCTCGCCAGGGGCAACCCTAAATTTCCCAGCGCCCGAGCCGCGGCGCCCCGTACGATAAAGTTCTCGTCCTTGAGCGCCCCGCACAGCGGCTCTACGGCGCGGGCGTCGTTCGTCCGACCGAGCACGATGGCGGCTTTGAGGCGAACTTTAAAGCTCGAGGGGTCACGCAGGCCTTCGGACAAGACAGCTATTCTATCCTCTCCGGCCGGTGCGATTCCAACGCAGCAGATTATCCATATTCCAATGAGACCTTGAGGCCACCAATCAACAAACCTTCCTAACCCCAAGCGCAATGACAGATACCTCCTGTAGAATATCCTTTTGTTACCATACGGATGGCATTTTCTCAAGATTTTTTCCTGTTGACTCAGAGGGGGTTACGGTTGTAAATAATAATAAAGAAAGCGTGATTCAACGTTAACCGTCCCAACGCAAAGGGGGTTTTTGATGAGCCGCCGATCGATCGCAGCTTTGATCGTGGTCGTAGCGTTCTCCTTCATTGGATGCTCTAAGAAGTGCAAGGTTGGCGATGCCTCGGACTGTTGGATCAAAGCTCTCAAGGACCCCGAACAGACTGAAGCCGCCGTCGACAACCTCAGGCAGTTGGGCGATAAGGCCGCCGAACCGGCCTTGGTCGAGGCATTTCAGAACGCGACCGAGCAACCCGAGCTGCGTGAAAAAATCGCTGAGATTTTTAATAAATGGCAGACCAAATCAGCGGTCAAGCCGTTATTGGACGCTATCGACTTTACCGTTGGCTCCAACAAAGAGAGCAAGAAGGCCAAACGCACCAATCGCGCCAACGAGAAGATCGCGAGCGCCTTAGGCGCGCTGGGGGATCTCTCTGCCGGGGCCCCCCTGCTCAGGCTCATGGACGCCACCAAGGAGCCGACGGTTCAGCGGGCTGCCATACGGGCCTTGGGCAAACTAAAATATAAAGACGCCGTCGATGAGTTGATTAACCGGGCCGACAATGAGTCAACCAGCCAACCGGATCGAATTCTGAGAATCAATGCGCTCTTTGCCCTGGGCGAGATCGCTGATCCGAAGGCTATCCCAACCCTGATCAAGGCGTTGTTCCGCGAGAAGTCAGGCGATTTCTTTCATGCTGCGTTGTCGTTGGTAAAGATCGGCGATCCGGCCATCGAACCATTGATCAAAACTATGAACGGCGAAAATCAGGATGTCATGCCGATGGTTGAGCAAACCCCCGGCGCCTTGGAAACCAAGGCCGCCAAAGTGCTCGGCGACATCGGGAATGACAGCGTAGTCGGGGATCTGCTCCAACTGTCCGAGAAAATCCAAAAATGGGAATTTGAACCCGTTCGCAACCAAGCCATGAGCGGCGTTATTGTCGCCCTCGGAGCGCTCGGAGATAAACGCGGACTGCCCTTGATCCAAAAATATCTTCATAAAGACTTGTGGGACCTGCGCAGCATATGCGCCAACGCTCTTAATCTTATCGGCGATCGCTCGCACGTGCCTGAGTTGCTCAGATTATCTTTTTCCAACGAGCAACCCCGCACCCGAACCCCCCTTATTGAGGCCATCGGCAACCTGGGCACCGATGAGTGGCTGCCGCAACTTACCGCACGCGAGAGAATCGAAAGGGATCCCGAGATCGCGGCGGCGCTCAAGGACACCATCAAGCGCCTGACCGCGTATGCCGAGTGCAAGCAGAACGCTACCTGCTGGATCGCCAAACTCTCAGATACGGTTCCGGCGGTGCGAGAAAAGGCCGTTTATGAACTCGGCCGCTTAGACGACCAAAAAGCGGTCGATCCCTTGCTGAAGATCATCGCCGACGAATCCGAAAATGTTCGTTTTGCGCTTATCTATGCGCTCGACAAACTCAAATCCAGAAAGGCCATCGAGCCAATCGAAGAGCTGGTTGAAACCGAAAAGGGCAGCCCGCGCTTCAACGTGGTCGACTTCAACTACCAGATACTGACAGCCCGTCTCAGTCGAACGGCGTCTGCGGTGCCAGAAACAGGGTCCGGCCAAACACGTTAGCATGTGCCCCCGATCGAGCAAGCCGCGTCGTAGGAGCTTTTAAACCTCCCCTAATAAAGAGGCGATGGGTTTTATAAGGCATCGGAAGGCGCTATGAGATGATACCCCTTCGCAGACAGGCTATGCTCCGCAATGTCGAGCCCGTTCCGCCCCACTGGGAAATCGCCTTCGGCCGGGAGGCGCCATTGGAGGTCGACCTGGGCTGCGGTCGCGGTCAGTATGCGTTGGCGCGTGCGCTCTGCTGTCCCCAGGTGAATGTGGTGGCGCTTGATTCCCGACGCAAGTGGATAACCGGGCTACGCGCTCAGGGTCATGCGAAAGATATTGCCAATCTGCGCGCCCTGCGCTGCGATGTCTCTGAGGATCTACCCGTCCTTTTTGGCGCCGGCAGCGTCAACGCCTTTACTATCCATCACCCGGACCCGTGGTGGAAGAAGCGGCACCATAAACGCCGGCTGATCCATCCGGCGTTCGTTGGGTTGCTGCAGCGCCTGCTCAAACCGGGAGGCTGGGTCTTTATTCAGTCGGATGTTCCCGATCTGATTGCCGAGAATCAAGTCGTCTTTGGAGAAAACGAAAACTTCCGATTGGTCGACGGCGATATGGTCAAGCGCGAGTGGATGTGCGGAATCACCTCCCACCGTGAAGCGCGTTGCCTGCAACAAGGAATCCCGATTCAGCGCATCGCCTATGTCAGGACCCGCCCATGAATGATTTCGTCCGCGCTGCTCCACAGTCGGCGATATTTCTCGCCGACGCCCACCTCAATGGCCGTCAGGACCCCAACCAACAGGCGCTATTGGAGTTTCTAAATGACATCGAGCCGATTCCCGGTTCCGTGGTGATCCTCGGCGACCTATTTGAGTTTTTCTCGGGGCGCAACCGCGCCGCCGAGGCCGCCTATCGGCCGGTGCTCCAACGGCTGGCGTCGTTAGCTCCATTCCATTTTCTTGAAGGCAACCACGACTACGATCTCTCCAGCGATATCCCGGAGCTCGCGCAGTGGTGGATTCATCCCGGCCCCATCAACACCCGGGTGCAAGGGCTCACGCTGAGACTGGCGCATGGCGATCGCGCGAACCCGTTCGACCTCGGAACCAGACTCTTGCGCCGATGCCTTCAGAATGCGCCCGTGCGCTGGTTGCGAGACAGCGTCCTGCCCCAAGAATGGTTGTTTCGCTTTGGGTTGGCTTTCGCACAGCGAAGCCGAAAACGTACCTGGTTCGGACGAGCGCACGAGGCGCGCTGGGCCCGCCGCACGGCGCTTCGCGAGTTGCGGCGTCACCGGGTTGACGCGGTGGTGTACGCCCACACGCACCTGCCGCTGCTTGAACGTCTCCCGAGCGGCGGCGTTCTGGCGAACCCCGGCCAGGCGGTTGTGGGGGGCAGCTATCTCAAGCTGTCAGAACGTACCTTCAGTCTGCATCGCTTTCCCTCGGGCGAGCTTCTTCACCCGGGCACCATCACCCTTCCCGTCTGAGGTCGGACCCGAGACCGACCGCCTGGGAATCTCCACGGGGTACTCACCGCCCTACAAAGAAGATTTGAAAAATCCAATTCGAAATCAAAAATCACATTCAGCTTCACGACGGTCGTGAATCGTGATCAAGCAAGTTGCAATCCGATTCCTGGACCGGTAGACTCCCCCTCTTAGTAGGTACTGACAACGGTCGAGATGTGGCAATCTTCACGAGGACCGAGTGACGCAGCACAACAACACAAACGATTCGCTCATAAGCAACGTTCGATTGAAATCAGCTCTTGCCGGCACCCTGTGGGCGCTATGGTATTTGGTTGTTTTTTCGAATCCCGTCCAGGCGGCAGAAGAAACAGGCGCAATCGTCGGCACCCTGGTGGATAAGGTTTCGGCCAAACCAGTCATAGGAGCGGTAATCGAGCTCGACCATCCGGATCAAACGGCGGCCACCAACGAACAGGGACAATTTAATTTCACCGCTGTCGCGCCCGGGCTACATAATTTGCGAATTCTCGACGGCGAGCATGTGCCGTTTTTTTCTACCGTGACGGTGGAGGCTGGACAAACGTCCTCAGTGCGCTACGCCCTCGATCCGCTCGGCCAACAGGAGGAGGAAGAAGTCGTCATCCGCTCCAAACGCCTCCAGGAAGAGGTTTCCGATACGGTCTTGCAGCTCGACGAGGTCAAAAAAATCCCCGGGGCGCGCGGCGACATTGGATCGATCATTCAGAGCTTGCCGGGAGTCGGGCCCCAACTGAGTCCTATGAGTACTGGATTGGGTGTCGGACTGGTGATCTTGGGGGCCGCTCCCGAAGACAGCCAGGTGCTGATCGACGGACACCCGGTGCCGCTGTTGTATCATTTCTATGGTGTGACCTCGGTGCTTAATGCCGACATGCTGCAACGTATTGATTTTCTCCCGGCCGCTTTTTCGTCCGAGTTTGGGGAGGCCATCGGCGGGATCGTCGATGTCACCACCAAACCCTGCACCAAAAAGGGGATCCATGGATATGTCAATGCGAGCCTGATCGATGCCGGCTTTTTTCTCGAAGGCTCGCTGTCAGATGACGTCGGTTTTTTCGCGGCGGCCAGACGCAGCACGGTTGATTTATGGCTCGGCAAGGTCTTGCCTCACATGAACGGCATCTCGTTGACGGTGCTGCCGGTGTACTACGATTATCAACTGAAAGTTGAATGGCGCCCGTCGCCCAAGAATCGGCTGTCGCTATTTGCGTACGGATCGAGCGACGAGTTGAAACTCGTGGTCGATCGAGCCCTCACTGCCGATCCCACCCTGACCGGGATTTTTCAGAACGCAACGCAGTTCTATCGTTTACAACTCGGGTGGGACTACTCCCCGAAGACCTCATGGCAACTACGCGCTTCCCTGGTCGCCGGTTGGGACGGCTATGACTTCAATGTGGGCACCGACCGGTATATACGAATCGCGGAGCCGATGCTGCGGGGTCGGATAGACATCGAATGGCAACCCATCGAACGTTTTCGCCTGGTCACCGGTGGCAATTTTGTAGGATGGTACTACGATCTTTCCAATAGTTTTCCGCGCCCGCCGAAGGAAGGCGAGTTGCCGGTCAATTTCGAGACCTGGCCGCTGGTCGTCGGAAAGGAATACCGTACCGGGGTCTCGGGAGCGTTGTATGTGAACGGCGTATACAAGCCCTGGAAGGATGGTACGCTGACCGCCGGAGTGCGGGCGGAAGGAACCAATAGTCAATCGGTCGGCCGCGCCGCCGTGATGCCGCGCCTGAGCTTCAAGCAGGAGGTCCGTCCGGGAACCACGTTGTCGGCGGCTTTTGGAATATACTATGAGCCTCCCACGTTGGATGAGACCTCGAAAGAGTATGGCACCCCCACGCTTGAAATGGAGCGGGCCTTCCACTACCTCATCCGGCTTCAACAAGAGCTGCCCTGGTTTTTCAGCGTTGACCTCAACGGCTTCTACAAATCACTCGATCACTTGGTGGTCTCGGCGAACAGCCTTACCGATCCACAGATAGTTTACAACAACAGCGGGATAGGAACGATCATCGGCATGTCGTTAATGATCCGGCGCGAGTTGCACGACGGGATCTTCGGCTGGCTGGCGTATACCCTGATGCGCAGCGAAGTCAAGGACGGACCGGGCCAACCCTGGCGCCTTTCTAGTTTCGACCAAACGCATATTCTCACGTTGGTGGCGGGTTACCGGCTCCCTACCGGGCCGGTGATACCAACGCATGGGCAAAACCGCGGTTGGGAGTTTGGCCTGCGCTTTCAACTGGCCAGCGGCAATCCCACCACCTACATGCATGGCGGCACCTACGATGCCGACTATGACATCTACATTCCCACTCCCGGCGGCATCAACGCCGAGCGCCTGCCGCTGTACCACCGTCTTGACCTTCGCGTCGATTACACCTGGGCCTTCCTTCGCTGGGCGTTGAGCGTTTATTTGGACATTCAAAACGTATATAATTATCGCCCCCCCGTGGGGGTGCTGTACAATTACGATTACACCCAACGAGCGTATACGCAGGGCCTGCCGATCATACCGTCGGTCGGCATAAAGGCGTGGTTTTAGTCATGCGAGCCTATCGGTTGCTAGTGTCATGGTCGTTGCTATCGTTGTTATGGGTGGTGACTGGGTGCGGGAGCCCGTTTTCGCCGCCGACATTAGTCGAGCGCCTGCGGGTGCTTGGTATCCGTGCAGGCGATGCCGGCGGTGTCGCCGATGCCTCCGTTAATCTGACCGACCTGACCATAGATAATTCCCTAACCTTGACGGCGCTGGTCGCCGACTCCGTCGTCGGCCGGACGCTTACCCCAACCTGGGGAGTATGCCTGACGGCGATTAGCGATGCGGCATCCAGCATTGATTGCCCGGGCGCAAACAGCCTTTCGTTGGCTTCGGGTTCGGGACAATGCATACCTCAAACGCCGTCGGTTGAATGCACCTCTCAACTTACGCCGTCCGACCTAACAGCGTGGCTCACCCCACAAAACCTTAGCACCTATGGTATCGATCCAACGGTTGCCCAGGATGTTGATATTTGGATTGGATTTCTGGTCACCGCTGACAACGATGAGGTTCGTGCCGTCAAGCGACTCCCGGTACATCTTTATCCGGCGACGTCTACACCCGATGAAAGCACCTTTAACCATAATCCGGTGCTGACCGGCCTTAATGGTGTTACGGATAACATCGATTTTACGCTGGGCCAAAAAATCAATCTCAACCCGGTGATTGATGAGAGTTCGCGCGAAACCTTCATTCCCGCTGGAGAAACAACCCCCCAAACAGAGGAGTTTGTTTTTAGCTGGTTCTCAACTATCGGTGATTTCAACCAGACTCATACTATTTCAGCTTCAGCGACGAACAACCAGAACGTGAATTTGGTTGAGAACACCTGGTCTATTCCCGAAAGTCTCACACCCGATCAGGAAAACGATACTTACGTGTGGGTAGTGATGCGGGATGGTCGTTTCGGCACCGACTGGATGGTTTTTCAGGGCCATTTTTCGACGCCGTAGGATAGCACCTACGTGCGCGCCAGGTTCCCCCCTACGTTGCGGCTTTTTCTTGTGGGATAGTGAAGTAAAACGTGCTGCCTTGGCCGAGGGCGCTTTCGACCCAAACCCGTCCGCCGACGCTTTCCACTATCCGCCGCACGATCGAAAGCCCTATCCCCGTGCCGTCGGTCTCGTCCTTGGACTTGAGCGTCTGGAACATCTTGAAAATCCGTTCGTGATGCTGCTCGTCTATGCCCGGACCGTTGTCCCGTACGAAAAAACTGAAGCCGCCGTTTTCTGACACACACCCGATGCTGACCTCGCCCGTAGGTTTTTCCATATGCTTGACCGCGTTGCCGATGAGATTCTGGAAGACCTGCTGCATCCGCATCGGATCGCAGACTATCGTCGGAAGCCCACTCTGCACGATTACTTCGATGCCGTCCGGCGGCGCGACCAGGTCAACGGCGCACTCGACGACCTCGCGCAAGTCCGTGCAGGTCTGCGCCGCTTCGACCCTGCCCAGCCGCGAATACTCGAGGACTCCTTCGATGAGATGGTACATGCGCTGGACGCGACTCTTGAGCAGGCGGAGCGTCTCCTGACCTTCCGCTTCAAGCGCGGAAGAATAGTCGGTCACCAAAAGGTCCGAAAGGCTCGTAACCGCCCGCAGCGGCGCCTTGAGGTCGTGTGAGACCGCGTGGGCGAACTCTTCGAGCTCGCGGTTTTTGATTTCGAGCTCATTCATGAGCTGCTCGCGCGCCGCCTCGGCCTGCTTGCGCTCGGTGATGTCCTGCACCATGCCGATCGACTTCACGATGCGGCCGCCGACGTCCCGGCGGTGCTCGCATTTCTCGTGGACGACCAGAACCTCGCCGGTCCGCCTTCGGATGACGCGGTGTTCGATCTCGTAACGGTCGTTCCCCTCGCGTACCGATCCGGTGTAGGCCGAATCCACGACCGCGCGATCGTCGGGATGCACGGCGTCGAGGAAGGCTTCATAGGTGGCGCTGAACTCCTGAGGCTCGAAGCCGAAGATCCGGTACACCTCGTCCGACCAGATCAGTCGGTTGCTCTCGATGTCGAGTTCCCAACTGCCGAGGCGAGCGATCTCCTGTGCTCGACGGAGTCGCTCTTCCGACTGACGTAAGGCCTCCTGAGCGCATCGTTTCTGCGTCACGTCATGAAATACCAGCACCACGCCCGCGACCAAGCCGGCCGCGTTCCGGATCGGGGCGGCGCTGTCCTCGATGGGAATCTCGCGTCCCTCGCGGGTCAGAATCGCGGTATGATTGGCCATGGCGACGGTCCGACCTTCCCGCAGGACGCTGCCGACGATGTCATTGGCCGGCTGACGCGTCTTTTCGTTGATAAGGTGCAGGATCTCCCCGACGGGTCGGCCTATGGCATCAGGCCCGCTCCACCCCATCAGCTTTTCGGCCACCGGATTGAAGAAGGTGATTCTGCCTGCGGTATCGGTCGCCAATACCGCGTCGCCGATGCTCGAGAGCGTCACGCGCAGCCACTCCCGCTGCTCGCCCAAGGATGCCGACGCTCGGCTGGCCCGCCGTCCGGCCGCGTACGCCATGAGAGCCAGGGAAACGATGAAAATAATCATCATCAACGCCGTGCCCGTGGGCGCATCAAACCACGCACGCCGCTCGCCAACGAGCCGAACCCAGCCGAAAACAACCGGCAACAACAAGATCGGGAGCAGGCGGCGCAGGCTGGCCCCGCCGGGGTCATCGGCCGTCACCTGCGCCATGATGCCTTCCGTCGGCCGGCCGAGAAGCAGGCTTAAGCCCAGCATCAGCAGCGACACGGCGGTCGGCCACGCGATTCCGGTCAGGCGTTTGGTCTCATAAAGAACTTTTGCATCATATAAAAATCCAATGGTCCCCAGAAGCGCGATGAGGCAGATAGCAAGCGCCAGTCCCTGCGCCACCCACAATCCCCGCTTGTCCCTGCGGCCGAGAAGCAATAGTGCCAGTCCCGCAAAAAAGAAACTAACCGAGGCCGGCGTACCCATGAGATTGGGGCCGGCGACCCCAAGCGCTCCCAGCGTCTCGTGGGCCAGCACCTGGTCGATGCCCAGGTCCCAGCCAACTATGTTCTCGCTCAAAGACAGAAGCCCGATGACCATCGGCACGGCGGCCAAGGCCAGCGCCGCCCCGCGCCGCCACGGTCGAGGTCGGGTTGGAATTTGCAGCAGCAGCGACCAGCCCAGCAGCAGCAGGCACAGCGCCGTATTGGTTTTCATGACAACGATGCCGACGCCCAGGTCGGCCAGGGAGCCGCTCTCCCAGGCAATCAAATGCCCCAGGCCGACCAAGGCTACCACCGCAGCCATAGCTTGAGCGCTGCGTATCAGCCAGGCCGCAACGCCGCCAACCGAAGGCGCCTCGCACTCCGTCGCATCGTATTGTTTGTTCATCGTCTTCTCCGCGCGGCATCCCTTCGATGACTTCACACCGGCGTTCTCGAAACCGGGTTGGGCGACGACGCCCAACCGCTACCTCTAATGATTTTAACCGCTCTTCACCCTATCGCACGTATCCGCATTTCCTGCAATGGAATCGGGAAGGGTCCGCCCCTACATCATCTTTGAGTCCAATCGGCGACCTTCAGCCCTTCAATTCTTTGGAAGTGTTTAATATTATGGGTGACCAGAATGAGGTTATAGGTGAGAGCGTAGGCAGCGATAGCGAGATCAAAGTCATCTAAGCGGCTTCCGGCGGTTTCCATCGTGCTCTTAATCATCCCGAATATTTCTGCGGATTCACCGCCCACCGGGATGACGTCAAGCTCGTCTTCGATGGTCTTGATCTTGGCGACATTACTGGCGACAGCAGGCGATTTATAGGCGCCGTAGTAGAGCTCCATACAACTAATAACGCTCAGCTTAATCGGGTCGTTGAGATGTTGTCGGAGGTTCTCCACAACAACCGGATGTCCTCTCAAACTGAAAACGATGGTGTCTGTATCGAGAAGATACATTAGAGACCCTTTTTCAATTTCAAAGAATTTCGACGCGATTTCTTGATGTCTCGAATAATGTCCTTGGCAGATCGGTCGTCGCTCCACGAACCAGCCAATTCGATGAGCACTTCCGCGGCCGTTTTCGACGATATGATTCTTTTTTTATCGAGGTACTCTTTGGTTACGTGCAGAATTTCTTGACTCACCGACCTGTTTTCATCGGAAGCCAATTTTTTAATTTGTGCATACAGCGCGTCGTCGATACCTTTGATTTGCAGATTTGCCATAAATCACCTCCAACCCTGTTCATGAATATGTAATACTTTTTCATGAATATGTCAAAACAATGTTAACGGGAGCCATAAAAGCCCGAATTGCAGGAGGCTGAACGTATGACGCTTCGGATGGGTTTCGCTAAGGTTCTTTCCGCGGAAGAAATAATTCAATGTCTTTGATGCTGATAGAAGCTTGCAACCTCTTATTCCCTTTCTATTCGACACCTCGGGCTCAGGAGATCTTTCCTTTTTGCCACCTAATTACCGATTACCGAACGACTCAAGGTTTTCGCGTGATCAAATTCGAGGGACAGCTAATTCCTTGCGAAGAGAAAACATACCCAACCAACATCAGCAGAAAAAGTTTGATAACGGGACTGGTTTTCATAAAAACCTTTTTATTGAGATTGCCATGGCAAGATTTTATAATTTCTATTTGTTTGGCTGGCATCTCGATCCGATCTGGGACACATAGGTCCGCCCCTACTTGGGCATGACCACGAATTCATTGGTTCTGATCGAGGCTGCCCCGATCAGGATCATTCTTCATTATTTGAAGAGAAGGATTCGAGAGCTCCTCTGCAAACCATGCCAACCTCTTCATGAGTTCAGCAAATTCTGAGAAAGAAAGAACGGCGTCGTGACATTCGATTGCAGTATTCGTCAACCAAATTGGAACGCTGAGGTTGTCAGGAATGCCACCGCGCCCAAGCTCCTTGTTTGCATGTTTGCTGATGTTTTGGAGGTGGTTAAGTCGTTGGAGCGGAGAGCCGTCATCCTGCATAAACAGTTTCTCTTGGACCATCGTGCGAATTGTATCATAGGCGTGGTAGGCAAGTAAGGCCGCGATCTCGAAGTGCCTGAGAGCATGGAAGTACGCAGATACTGCTTCGTTACGTTTCTGAAGATAGGACGCCAAGAAATCCCGTCCTTCATGATACTCCTGAAATGCTCCTTCCACTTTCCCCAAGAAGTAGAGTAACAATTGGCGATTGCGTTCTTTGAGACGAACTCCAAACATAGTATTTAAAATGAAATTATTGACCCAATGACAGTATTCTTTTGTGCAGTTTCTTAGGTCCGGCGCACCTACTGAGGTTAGCTCTGAGAGATGCGGGGCGATAAAAGTATCAAGCGAGTAATTGGTTAGAGGCACGGATTAATACCCATCTGCCGCACAACTACTGTCGATATGCTTTCAAGATAAAAATACCTTCGCGTTTTGCTTCCTCCTTGGTGCCATCCAATTAATAACTACTTGTAGTGCAATGGTAACAAAATAATATTACTTTATTTATTCGGCTGGCACTTCGGGCGGGCACTTGTCCGGTACATTTTTAGTGTCTCGCGTACGTGTCCATCCCATTGTTCGATCACCACTGAAGTGACAGCGCCGATTTCGGATACTTCACCCTCAGCTTATCAATATACTTGCCTAGACGCTTTCGTCGAACAACGTCCACGCTGTTGAGATATGCAACTATTCCCTTGGTCCTCTCGATCTCTTGTGCTTTGATGGCCGTTGGGGGTTCGTGGCGAAACGATGCAGCATTGCACGCAACTCTCGGTATTTTTCTCTTCCAATGCCCACATCGACGGATGTGACAATAAGGCCCGTCACGGAATGCCGTCGTGAGGGGCCAGCTACTCGTGTCTTGTTCGCATTCAGCGAGAAACCCTCGGATTCGACAATCTTCGTTGACCTGCCCCCCGAAAACTGGACCATTTTCAATGAGAGTTCCTTCGGCTAGAATGCCGGAAAGGAGCTTGCTCAATGAAAGGGAAACGGTTTTCTGAGGATAAGATCATCGGGATATTGAAAGAAGCCGAAGCGGGGGTGAAGCTGTCTGATCTGTGTCGTACGCATGGCTTCTGCGAACAAACGTACTACCGTTGGAAATCCAAGTACGGCGGGATGGACGTCAGCGAGGCGCGGCGGCTGAAGCAGCTTGAGGAAGAAAACCGAAGGCTGAAGCGTGCCGTGGCCGATCTCACTCTCGACAACCAGATCTTGAGGGATATCAACTCAAGAAAATGGTGAAGCCCGCAGCGCGAAAGCAGGCCGTTGTGCATGCCCGCGAGGAATTTGGGGTGAGCGAACGACGCGCCTGCGGGCTGATGAGGATCGGGCGATCGAGCTTTCGGTACCGTTCGGTAGGCCAACTGTATCCGCAGTTGCGGGAGCGTCTTTTAGAGCTTGCGGCGCAGCGGGTACGCTTCGGATATCGACGGTTGCAGGTGTTATTGCGGCGGGAAGGGTATGTGGTGAATCACAAGCGGGTGTATCGGCTGTATCGGCAAGAGGGATTGAGCGTGAGGAAGAAGCCAGCGCAAGAGATACCGGAGCATCGCGCGGCAGCCGCTGCGTCTTCCGGAAGGACTCAACGAGCGATGGTCGATGGATTTTCTATCTGATTGTCTCTCAGATGGGCGACGGTTGAAGGTGTTGAGCGTGCTGGATGAATTCAGTCGAGAGAGTCTTGCCTTACCCGTAGACACGTCCATTTCCGGCAGCCGGGTGGCCAGGATTTTGGACGATATTGCCGCTGAACGGGGTAGGTATCCCGAAGCGATGGTGACGGATAACGGTCCGGAGTTCACGAGTCGTGCGCTGGACCTCTGGGCGTACCGGCATGGGGTGCAGTTGCATTTTATCGAGCCAGGCAAGCCGGTGCAGAATGCCCTGATCGAAAGCTTCAACGGCAAATTTCGAGATGAATGTCTCAATCAACATTGGTTTATAAATCTACAAGATGCTCGTAATAAAATCGAATCATGGCGGATGGATTACAATCATGTGCGGCCGCACAGTTCGCTGGGACAGGAGACACCGGCGGAGTTCGCGCGACAGTTTTCAGAGCTTCGGTCGCCTCCGGCTCCCTTCGCTCTGAAAACTGTTGTTGCTATGGATAAAGGAACGATGGTTAACCATGAACAACTCTCATAGAGAGTGGTCCTATGAACGGGGGCAGGTCACCTTCCGCTTTTAACCTTGCCCTATCCTTCAATTTTTCTGGTGTCACTGCGGCACCCTCGGAACAGAGTTCGTCAAAGGCCTCTAGAGCCGCTCTAACATGGTCGCCATCCTCTATCTTTTGCATCCCATAATATGTCTTGCATGCCGTTTCTGAAATCAAGTAACGTTCATCCCTCGGAATTGGGATAGGGATTTCAACTTTCCCACGGGTGATCAAACGGTTCTCGTTGGTCCGCTTTGCGGAAAAGAACTCACTGATCTCCGTGAAGTCCTTGGTGCGGAGGTCGCGGTAAGCCTGCCGGAAGTTGCCCCAAAATAGCATGGCGTCGTAAAAAAAGCGTTGAATGCCCCATTTTAGTTGCAAAAAGAATTGTATTTCGACAGCATCTTTTGGTGGTTCATATGATTCATCAGGGAACACCTTGTCACATGGATACGGATGTGAACCGGGGTTGCAGAGGAAGTAGTATTGGTAGAAACCCTCACTCATACCCGCCTGTGAACACAAGTGCAAGATTTGGTTGAGCCGTGCCCACGAGAGAGACCCCTGTTCCAGCGCATCAAGCCCTTGCGAAAGGGCTATCTGCAGTTCGTGTTTGTCCTTAGCATGTCGTATTAGGGAGGGAAAATACTTCCCAAGCGTTTTGCTCAGATCTTCAATAGATCTCGTCATATTCTTCCTTCCTAATAAGGTCCCGTCCCCCTCATCCCCGCCTTTCCCCGCCACGTTTTGTGTGCCAGAGGAGGGCGCCCCGTTCCTAACCGCTCATTAATGTCGAATGTTCGGCAGGGTCGCTGATGTTTATGAGAGAATTATAGCACTCGAAAAGACTTAGTCAAAAATGATGCCCGGATTTTCGGTGCTGATTTAGATTCCCGCCTGCGCGGGAATGACGAAGAGACTCATTTCTGTGACGTGCCCCCGTTCATAGGACCACTCTCTATGAGAGTTGTTCATGGTTAACCATCGTTCCTTTATCCATAGCAACACCAGTTTTCAGAGCGAAGGGAGCCGGAGGCGACCGAAGCTCTGAAAACTGTCGCGCGAACTCCGCCGGTGTCTCCTGTCCCAGCGAGCTGTGTGGCCGCACATGATTGTAATCCATCCGCCATGATTCGATTTTATTACGAGCATCTTGTAGATTTATAAACCAATGTTGATTGAGACATTCATCTCGAAATTTGCCGTTGAAGCTTTCGATCAGGGCATTCTGCACCGGCTTGCCTGGCTCGATAAAATGCAACTGCACCCCATGCCGGTACGCCCAGAGGTCCAGCGCACGACTCGTGAACTCCGGACCGTTATCCGTCACCATCGCTTCGGGATACCTACCCCGTTCAGCGGCAATATCGTCCAAAATCCTGGCCACCCGGCTGCCGGAAATGGACGTGTCTACGGGTAAGGCAAGACTCTCTCGACTGAATTCATCCAGCACGCTCAACACCTTCAACCGTCGCCCATCTGAGAGACAATCAGATAGAAAATCCATCGACCATCGCTCGTTGAGTCCTTCCGGAAGACGCAGCGGCTGCCGCGCGATGCTCCGGTATCTCTTGCGCTGCTTCTTCCTCACGCTCAATCCCTCTTGCCGATACAGCCGATACACCCGCTTGTGATTCACCACATACCCTTCCCGCCGCAATAACACCTGCAACCGTCGATATCCGAAGCGTACCCGCTGCGCCGCAAGCTCTAAAAGACGCTCCCGCAACTGCGGATACAGTTGGCCTACCGAACGGTACCGAAAGCTCGATCGCCCGATCCTCATCAGCCCGCAGGCGCGTCGTTCGCTCACCCCAAATTCCTCGCGGGCATGCACAACGGCCTGCTTT
The DNA here is from genome assembly GCA_963754925.1 of uncultured delta proteobacterium. Taxonomy (GTDB): domain Bacteria; phylum Myxococcota; class B64-G9; order B64-G9; family B64-G9; genus CAVWHX01. The sequence goes on along the minus strand of CAVWHX010000005.1, from coordinate 195,546 downwards.
CGCGCTGCGGGCTTCACCATTTTCTTGAGTTGATATCCCTCAAGATCTGGTTGTCGAGAGTGAGATCGGCCACGGCACGCTTCAGCCTTCGGTTTTCTTCCTCAAGCTGCTTCAGCCGCCGCGCCTCGCTGACGTCCATCCCGCCGTACTTGGATTTCCAACGGTAGTACGTTTGTTCGCAGAAGCCATGTGTGCGACAGAGATCAGACAGCTTCACCCCCGCTTCGGCTTCTTTCAATATCCCGATGATCTTATCCTCAGAAAACCGTTTCCCTTTCATTGAGCAAGCTCCTTTCCGGCATTCTAGCCGAAGGAACTCTCATTGAAAATGGTCCAGTTTTCGGGGGGCACGTCATCTGGATCCATGCCTGTGTGGGGATGACACCACCGCGGGGATGACGTGATTCGCTCATTCCTATTTCAGCCTGACGCTCTCTTATTATGGCCGTGGGAAGTATCGGTAATGGAGGCCTCAATTCGGGCCAACACTTCTTTGCTCTTGATCTTGTGGAGATCCTTAAGAAAACTCTCGCGGTACTGAACTTTCAATGACCGGCCCTCAGAGCCTGAAAGACCTGACCCCGACTTACTTTTTTGCTTTTCTCACCAGCCTTGATCGCTTGAATGAGCGAAATATCCTCGATCGCCTCTTCAAATATATCGCGCATCAGGTCGCTGCGCTCTTGCAGGACCTCAACCAAAGCCTCCTTTAAAGCAACCTTAAGTTTACTTTCATCTAATGTAACATGAGGCATAACAACCTCCTTACAAACTCATGATGGGATGTCCTCATTCTCCGGAAGGCTGGCTGGGAGGGAAAACCCCGCTTATCTTTTTGTTGAGATGCCCACAGCTCGTTTTCCTACCTCTACCGCTGCCTTGCGGTGCATATGGCTAAGCCTTACGACAACTTTCCGTTCGGCGATCTTAAGGTCGTAGTCAGCCTGAAGATTTAGCCAATAACGAGGACTCTGGCCGAAGGCCTTCCCGAAAAGGAGGGCCATTTCCGCTGTCACCGGACGGTCGCCTTTTATGACATGCGAAATCCGCATAGGCGAAAGCCCGATGTCGCGGGCAAACGCAGCCTGTGAAATACCGAGCTCTTCCAGAATCTCTTGGAGAAATTTCCCTGGATGAATCGTATGCAGGGCTTTATTCGGATTCATTAACATTTCGTAAACAAATTGTTTACGATTGTCAAGGCTAAAATTCGATGCTTGAACTATTGCAACGACAATTCAGGTCCACGAGGGAGCCCCTGACAACTCTTGCCCGTATCAGCTTTCCTTCTTCGTGCTGATGAACTTGCTCAGGAAATCCACCGGCACCGGAAAGACGATGGTCGAGCTGTTTTCGGTGGAGATCTCGGCCAAGGTCTGCAGGTAGCGCAGTTGGATCGCGGTCGGCTCCTTCTGCAGCACCTGGGCGGCCTCGGCCAATTTTTGCGACGCCTGGAACTCGCCGTCTGCGTGGATCACCTTGGCGCGGCGTTCGCGCTCGGCCTCGGCTTGCTTGGCCATGGCGCGTTGCATCTCCTGCGGCAGATCGACATGCTTGATCTCCACCTTGGTGACCTTGACGCCCCAGGGGCTCGTCTCATCGTCGAGAATACCTTGAAGCCGATTATTGAGATCGTCGCGTTTGGTCAAGAGCTCGTCCATATCGACTTGGCCCAGCACCGAACGTAGGGTGGTCTGGGAAAGCTGGGAGGTGTTGTAGAGGTAGTTATCCACCTCGAGAATGGCCTTGTCCGGGTTCATGACCCTCATAAACACCACTGCGTTGACTTTGACCGTGACATTGTCGCGGGTGATGATGTCCTGCGGCGGAACGTCGCGCGCCATGGTGCGCATGTCCACCTTGACCAGCTGATCGATAAATGGAACAATGAAGACCAAGCCCGGTCCTTTCATGCCAACGTATTTCCCAAGCCGAAACACCACCCCGCGCTCGTACTCGTACATGGTCCGGGCCGCCATGAACAGCAGCACCACCACTATTCCAATCGGCACAGCTATCCAAAATGTAGGCATCACACCCTCCTTGCCATTGAGCCAAACGCAAATTTCTTGGCCAATGACTCTGTACTCATGCGTTAGTCAACCTTCTTGACATGCACTATCAATCCTTCGACCTTTAAGGACCGTAATTTTCGAGCGTTCAGGGATGGGCTCGGCGGCAACCGCATTCCAGAGCTCACCGCGCACAAACACCTTGCCTCCCTCGGCATTGACTTCGCTGCGGGCCTCGCCTCTTTGACCGATCATACCCTCCACGCCGGTCTCGACCTTTCCCCGCTGGGCGCGGATGACGTAGTAGCCCAAATAGAAAAACACGAGCCCGAGCGTGAGCGCCAGAGGGATTATCACCGAAAGGCTCACCGAAAAACTGGTATCAATGTAATAGGGAGACGATTCCGAGGCCGGATCCACCAGGAAGATGCCGCCGATGACGAACAGCACGGCGCCGGCCACCCCCAGCAAGCCATAACTTGTCACGTAGACCTCCGCAATGAACAAGGCAATGCCCATTACCACCAACAGCAATCCGCCGAAGTTTATCGGCAGGATATTCATGGAGGTGATAGCCAAGACCAGGCAGATGATCCCGGCCGCGGCCGGGAAAATCGTACCCGGATGATAAAACTCAATCAACAGGCCGAGCCCCCCGAGGGTGAATAAAATCATCAGGATATTGGGGTCGGACAAGAAGTTGAGCAAGCGTTGTTTTAACGTCATCTGCCAACGATGAATCGCGACCGCATGCGTATTGAGAACCACCGTGGTTTGTGCATCGAGCCGCACGGTTCGGCCCTGCACGGTATCCAGAAGCTGCTCGAGATTGTCGGCTTCCAGGTCCACTATCTTCTGCGCCACCGCCACGTCCTCGGTCACCGAGACCGATTCGCGCACCGCCTTTTCAGACCAGGCCACGTTGCGGCCGCGCTCCTTGGCGATGCTCCTCGCGAAGGCCACCGTGTCGTTTTCAACTTTCTCCATCATGTAGTCGCGCTGCTTGGCCTTGCTGTCCTTATCCTTTGAATCGTCGCCGCCGAAGGGCATCATCGACATGAACACCGGATGCGCCGCGCCGATGCGCGTTCCGGGCGCCATGGCCGCCACGTGCGCCGCCAAGGTAATAAACACCCCGGCCGAGCCGGCCCGGGCGCCCTTGGGAGACACATACACGATGATCGGCACCTTGGCCGAAAGCATGCGCTTGACGATATCGGTGGTTACTTCCAACCCTCCGCCGGGGGTGTCGAGCTCGATCACCAAACAGGCGGCTTTCTGGTCCTCGGCCTTTTGAATTGCATTGATCAGGTATTCGGCGGTTCCGGTGTTGATCATTGCGGTTAGATTGATCACCGCTACAAACGGCGCGGATTCCTGGGCCGCGACCCATGAACCGAACACCGTTGCCGTCATGACGGCGGCCGCCAGCACCAAGACCCGCGCCCGAGTAAGTTTTCTTTTCCGCACCGATTGCATAGGTTAGGCCTCCACGAACTCGCGCATCTCTAGCATGACCTTCTGCATATCCTCCCACACCGATTTCTTGGCGTTAGGGTTACGCAGCAGATAGGCGGGATGGAACGTCGGCAGTATGCGGGCGCCCGACGAATCATCGAAAAAGCGACCGCGGATTTTGTTCATGGCCGCATTGGTATTGAGCAGGTACGAAGCAGCCACAGCGCCCAGGCACACGATGTGCCGGGGGCGGATAATCTCAATCTGCCTGGCCAAAAATTGCCCGCAGGTGCGCATCTCGTCGCTTTCCGGCGTTCGGTTATTGGGCGGACGGCACTTGACGACGTTGCCAATATACACCTGCTCGCGCCGCAGGCCCATGGCTTCGATGATTTTATCGAGAAGGCGGCCGGCCCGCCCCACGAAGGGGCGTCCGGTGCGATCCTCTTCCTGCCCCGGGCCTTCACCCACAAACATCAACGGCGCCACCGGATCGCCTTCGCCGAAAACTATCGTGGTGCGTCCCGCGGAGAGCTTGCAGCGCGTGCAGTCGCCGATTATTTGTCGTACGGCGACGAGCTGCCGCTCGGCCTCAGCGGGCGACAAGGGGTTTTTTACCCAGCGATGACGGCTTACCGGCACGGTGATGGATTTTGGCTCCTCAAAGGGAGATCCAAAAAGCGACCCTTGCACCGCGGCAACCGTCTGCCGACCGATATCACTCGCCGGCTTTTCATGGCGCATTCCCCGATCGCGTTCCGGCGACGAGCCGGAACCCTGCGTGGCGGACGTTCCTGCGCTCGACGACGTTCCGTTAGCATCATGCGTCCGCCGCGGCCTGACCACGCTCACCCCAAAGGATCGCAACACCCGTACGGTATGTTCGAGATCCGTGATTATCTGCTTAAGCTCTCCGCGAGGTTCGTTTGCCATACTCATTCCTTGCGCGTTTGACCAATGAGGAGGTAAAGGTATACCATTTTCGTGGTATAGGAACAAGCTTCATGCGTATGAGAGTGGAATCTTTGAATCCCTTCTCCCGCAAGCGGGAGAAGGCAAGAGATTCTTGCCTCGCAGAGCGAGGCTTAGAATCTCTTGGATGAGGGTGGAAGATAGTTTATTCCCTCACCCGGCGCCAGGCGCCACCCTCTCCCGAACGGGAGAGGGTACGAGGACCCAGCGCGCATATTTGTGTGAAGGGTGACATGAGAGTGCTCGGCATCGTGTTCTTTCTACTGCTTATCCCACAAGCGGCCTTTGCCTTTGGCCCCGCCGCCCATCTCGAGCTCGGTTTGAACATCGTGCACGACCTATCCTGGTTGGCGCCGGCGCTGGCGCTTTTGTTGCGGCGTTTTTCGAGCGACTTCCTCTATGGGACTATTGCCGCCGACATCACCATCGCTAAAAACCGCGTGCCCTACTATCGCCACTGCCACAATTGGCAGGTGGGGTTCCAGGTTCTCGATCGAGCCCAGCAGGACGAAACCCGCGCCTTCGCCTGGGGGTATCTGAGCCACTTGGCCGCGGACACGGTGGCCCATAACTACTTTATTCCGTATAAAAACATCGAGTACTTTCGTATGCGTTACGCTCCCCATGTCTACTGGGAAATGCGGCTCGAACATGCTGGTGCCGTCTGCCGTTTGGCCGACCATGAGAAGCTTCTCCGCGCGGCGGTACCGCCGCCACGACAGCCATTTGGAAAGCATTCTCAGAGGCTCCCTGCTGCCCTTTCGAGTCAACCAGCGCATCTTCCGCGGACTGGTGCTGGCGGGTAACATCTTGCGCTGGCAGCGTGCGGTCGCTATCCACACCCAGCGCACCCGCTTCATACTTACCGCGGAAGAGGTTAAGGAAGTAAAGTCGCTCGCGCTGGATAGGATCCGCAATCTGCTGAAACACGGCGCTCAATCCATGGTCCTCCACGCCGATCCCGCGGGCCAGCGGACCCTGCTCATCGCCCGCGATGTTCGCAAGCGCCTCCGAGTGCTTGACCGCGAGGGCCACCTGCGTGAGCCGGAAAAAATCGGCGCGCTTTATCGCCCGCTTTTTCGCGAGGGCATCGGCAGCAAGCTGGATTTGCCGTCTATGCTCGATCTGATCAATCCCCAGGCGCCGACGCCGGGAAGAAAACCATCGAGACTTAGGCGCAGGTCGAAGAAGGCGACTCGCTAGGGGACAGGCAGGGCCGGTTTACGGACTCTTATCCCTCTAGGGGCAGCGAGAAATCTAAATAACGATGAGATCGTATTTAGATATCTCCCCTTCGGTCGATATGACATCCCACCGGCGCCGACGAACCGTCATGGAGCTGCGTAGTACGTCCGCCAGAAGGCGCATTCTTCCTTGCGGAAGTTGATCAGAACATCCCAGTTCTGATCGAGCTGCAAGCGTTTGTCGTTGTCGTTCGCGTCCGGTACGAACGCGGGCCAGGTCGCCGGCGCGCCGGAATAGTTCGGGTTGCCCGTCTTCGCGAAGGTCGCCCAGAACGTGTTCATGGTGTCGGCTACGACGATGTCGGAGGCGCTGGGGTTGTAAGGACTATCGAACACGAACGCGATTTCGGACGAGTGCGCCACGCCCACGAGGGATTGCGCCACTTCGCCGACAAACGCGCCATAGGCGCTCGACACGATGTTCCAGGGAACATTGAAATTGTACATATAGACGCTCAAGCCGGCTTTGGCCGCGCGTCGGGCCGTATCGTGGGTGCCGCAGATGTTGGTTTGGTCGCTTACCGCCCGCGCCAGGGCGGCGTGATAGTTGTAGCCGAAATTGAATGCGGGATAGAGCTGCAAAAGCGTCTGTAAATATTGGGCGCCGTAGCGGTTGGTGAGCTCGGTTTCATACTCCTTCTCACTGAGCGGATAGGGCCCGGACAGTATGAAGAGTGTGCCCTCGTCGGCGTTGGCGCCGAGCAGATACGGGACCTTGGCGATAGTGCCTTGATCGTAGAGATTCTTTAGTTGATCCACGAGAAAGCCGCCCGGACCGTCGATGACCGGCACGAAGAGATAATTGCCGAAGCCGGTGCCCTCAATCGGTTGAGGCTGATTCGACTTGCTCAGTATGTCCGCGACGCTCATATGCCGCAGACAGTTGAGTTGGGTCGGCCCGCCCGAACATCCGACGCTCTCGCCGAAGGAAGTGATCGCGGCCGCGACTTCGGCCGGGGTATGATCCGTCTTGGCCGTGAACGGCACGGTGCAGCCGCCGCTTTCGCTGATGGCGCGTTGGAAGAGGCCGCGGCTGCCGGCGGACGCAACCTGGTATCCCACGTCGGCGGCGCCCGAGGATTCTCCGAAAAGGGTCACGTTGCCGGGGTCGCCTCCGAAGCTGGCGATGTTGTCGTGCACCCACTGCAGCGCCATGCGCTGGTCGAGCAGACCCTGATTGCCCAGCGGCGAGCCCTCGGCGGCGAGGCCCGGGTGGGCGAAAAACCCCATGGGTCCGAGTCGGTAATTGATGGTGACCACCACGATCCCGTGCTTGCCCGCGAAGAACTGACCGTTGTACCACAGCGGCTGCTGCCCGGTGGTCAGTCCCACCACCGGCAGCTTATCGCTGGCGGAGCCGGCGAAATTGCCGCCGCCGTGGACCCAAACCATCACCGGCGCGCCGGTAGGCGTCGGCTCGGGGGCCCACACATTCACATACAGGCAATCCTCGTTCGCGCTCCCCGAGTTTTGAATGCTCGCAACTTGAGGACACTGATCGGCAAACACCGTCTCGTAGCGCACGCCGGTCCACGGATCGTTTTTGACCGGGGCGCGCCAACGCAAGCTGCCGATCGGCGGCCTGGCGTAGGGAATCCTCAGAAAACGCCGCACGCCGTCGACCAGCTCGCCTTGAACCTTGCCGTCGGCCAGGGTGACGACGAGATCGCTTTCCGTGGTGTCCCCCGCCTCAACGGCGCCCCAGGGACCCGCGTTGGTAACCAGGCTGCCGAGGTTCGTGCACCCCGGAATGGCGCCGAGCCCAATCACCAGGATCGCCGAAGCCGGAACAACGAATCGAAAAAATACGGATCGACACATGTTCACACCTCCATGATATAAAGGAATAGAGAATGTGGTAACGTCCTCCTTACGAGGACTCGAGAAACTGCGCTGAGCTCCTACCAAGCTCATGCAATCCTCATTCAACCTGCGATGTTCTGGTCTTACACCTAAACTGAATTTGTACGGCGGTCAACGATTGTTAACGTCTTGACCCCCTACCCGTCGGCGCTCCTTATTGACATTGCACTCCAATTTTGACATACATTACATGGCGTTCAAAAGAGACTGGCATGCACATCGTTAGTGGAATCCATATGAATTCGCCCGTTGAATCGCCCGAATACGACATTCACGGTTATGACAATTCGCCACTCAATTCGCCTCCAGCGATGGTTTCTCAACTTCTCTTGATTGTTTGGATTGAGGAGGTTCCAACCGATGGGCACTATGCACGTTTTTGAAAACAAACCGCCGGTACTTGGCATCAACAGTCTTGGCAGAATCGGCAAGCTCACCTTGTGGCATCACATCGGCAGAAAGTATTTCAAAGAAATTGTCGTCAATCTGGGGCGGGAAGTGGGAACCGGGCTTGCCGCCGTCGCCCAACTGATTGAAAAGGACGCCACCTATGGTCCGCTGCACCGGTTTCTGTACGGGATAAACGCTCAGCGTCTTATCAAAATAACCGACGAGAAAAAGGGGAAACTCCTCATCGACGGCATACCGGTCACGGTGCTGCGCGAGGCGAGAAATCCCCTCGATATACCGTGGCAAGACTACGGCGTCGATCTCGTCGTCGAATGCACGGGCAAATTCACCGATCCCACGCTAGCCGTCGATGATTCCAAAGGCTCCATCCGCGGTCACTTCGCCAAGGGCGCGAAGGTGGTGATCAATTCCTCCGCCTTCAAGATAAAAAACAAAGCCCTCTCCATGCCGGACGAAGCGGTAACGCTGATCTACGGCATCAACCACACGGCTTTTGATCACAAGAAACACCAAATCATATCCGCCGCCTCGTGCACCACCACCGGGCTTGCGCACATGATCAGACCGCTTCTCGATAACGAGCTCACCAACACCATTCTGACCGCCTCCATGTCCACGGTCCATGCGACGACGAACACCCAGAGCGTTCTCGACAGCGTCCCGAAAGCCGGCGAACGGGATCTGCGCAAAAACCGAAGCATCCTCAACAACATCATTCTTACCTCAACCAACGCCGCCGAGGCGTTGAGCCAGGTGATCCCCGAGGTGAAGAACATCGGGTTCATGGCCGACTCGATCCGCATACCCACCAACACGCTGTCGCTCATCATCCTCAACGCCACCTTCCAGGCTCCCGCGAACAAGAACGGCGCCGCGCTCAATGCCAAAGTGATCAACGATATCTATAAGAAGATCAGCGAGAGCAGTCCCGAGCGCCTGGTTCTCTTTTCAACCGAGCAGAACGTGTCCAGCGATCTTATCGGGACCAATGCCGCGGTCATTATCGAAGGCCAGTTCAGCCACACCCGCACCGCCTTTATGACGGTGGACCTGTCCCAGATCCCCAATTTGCCACCTCAGGTAGGACAGGTGCTGCCGGCGCGGACGATACAGGTGCCCGTGGTCCATGCCAAGATCTTCGGCTGGTACGATAACGAGTATGGGAGCTACGCCAACAGGTTGGGCGACCTTACTACTTACGTGCATAAGAATTTGTTCTAAGGCTAGCAGGTTTGCGACTACGGCCGTCAGACACCTAGCAGCAATTCGTGACATAACGAATACGAAATTTAATCCTTTGTTTTCCTTCTATTTGTTTGACTCAGTATTTTCGAGTGCTAAGATTCCCTTACAAACATCATTGACCCTGCCGGCCGGCTCAAATTTAATGGGCGACTAAGTCGCGGTTTTGGGAACGAGGCTAAACAGGAGCCGCCCTTTTAGAAAATTGTCTTTTTACAATTGGTTGCTGATCGGTCTGCACCTCTGACGTGCCCCCGTTCATAGGACCACTCTCTATGAGAGTTGTTCATGGTTAACCATCGTTCCTTTATCCATAGCAACAACAGTTTTCAGAGCGAAGGGAGCCGGAGGCGACCGAAGCTCTGAAAACTGTCGCGCGAACTCCGCCGGTGTCTCCTGTCCGAGCGAGCTGTGTGGCCGCACATGATTGTAATCCATCCGCCATGATTCGATTTTATTACGAGCATCTTGTAGATTTATAAACCAATGTTGATTGAGACATTCATCTCGAAATTTGCCGTTGAAGCTTTCGATCAGGGCATTCTGCACCGGCTTGCCTGGCTCGATAAAATGCAACTGCACCCCATGCCGGTACGCCCAGAGGTCCAGCGCACGACTCGTGAACTCCGGACCGTTATCCGTCACCATCGCTTCGGGATACCTACCCCGTTCAGCGGCAATATCGTCCAAAATCCTGGCCACCCGGCTGCCGGAAATGGACGTGTCTACGGGTAAGGCAAGACTCTCTCGACTGAATTCATCCAGCACGCTCAACACCTTCAACCGTCGCCCATCTGAGAGACAATCAGATAGAAAATCCATCGACCATCGCTCGTTGAGTCCTTCCGGAAGACGCAGCGGCTGCCGCGCGATGCTCCGGTATCTCTTGCGCTGCTTCTTCCTCACGCTCAATCCCTCTTGCCGATACAGCCGATACACCCGCTTGTGATTCACCACATACCCTTCCCGCCGCAATAACACCTGCAACCGTCGATATCCGAAGCGTACCCGCTGCGCCGCAAGCTCTAAAAGACGCTCCCGCAACTGCGGATACAGTTGGCCTACCGAACGGTACCGAAAGCTCGATCGCCCGATCCTCATCAGCCCGCAGGCGCGTCGTTCGCTCACCCCAAATTCCTCGCGGGCATGCACAACGGCCTGCTTTCGCGCTGCGGGCTTCACCATTTTCTTGAGTTGATATCCCTCAAGATCTGGTTGTCGAGAGTGAGATCGGCCACGGCACGCTTCAGCCTTCGGTTTTCTTCCTCAAGCTGCTTCAGCCGCCGCGCCTCGCTGACGTCCATCCCGCCGTACTTGGATTTCCAACGGTAGTACGTTTGTTCGCAGAAGCCATGCGTACGACACAGATCAGACAGCTTCACCCCCGCTTCGGCTTCTTTCAATATCCCGATGATCTTATCCTCAGAAAACCGTTTCCCTTTCATTGAGCAAGCTCCTTTCCGGCATTCTAGCCGAAGGAACTCTCATTGAAAATGGTCCAGTTTTCGGGGGGCACGTCACCTCGATCGGTTATGCTTTTATTCTTCTCTTTTAGTAAGCATTTTTGCCGTTAGTTCATCAAATTCAATTAACGCTTCATCACTTATTCGACTCATTACTTCTTTCCGTTTTTTCTTTAAAGATCGAATAAGAATTTTCCGCGACTTTGGATGTTAAACCTAATTTGGATTTGCGGCTGATTAGCTCCTTAGCCCACATTCGTGATTCATTTGGCTTGCTACTATCTTCGGAAAATTGTTGAATAGCTTGATCCCCCTGTTTGGTAACAGTGTACCAAAGCATCTGAAGAATACTTTTTTGAGAAACTATATTCTTTTCTATAGCCAAGCGCTGTATCAGTTTTTGAAGATAATATTCTTCTTTTGTTGGAATCAATAAATATATAAGTGAAAAATCCTGGCCAAGCGTCAGAGCATGTTGAGGGACAATCGCCTTGAATTCGGGATAATCCAAAATCCGTAATGCCGCATCACAGGTATCAAGCTCCTTTGTCGCCAACATATTAACTGTGCGTAAATAATCTGTATGGTTGACATCAAGAAGATCAGCTTTTGGTATTGCCTTCAGTACAATTGTTCGGTCGTCAATATTCTCCGACAGGGATAGCAGAAGTTTACTACCGTCGTAATAAAAGAATGAGGGGTTTGAAGAAGCTTGGAGTTCGGCTCTCAATAACAGAAGGGATTGTTCTTTTCTATCTTTGACTTTGTTCCAGAATTGATCAGAGATCCTTTGACTTAGCTTCAATTTGTTCGTGAGACAATGTATGAGGCTGAAAACCATATGTTTTTAGAATTTCTGCATGAAAATCTTTCTGCATGCCAAAGTCGCCTGCCAATATGGTACCTGGGTACAGAAGAATCATACTAAGGATGATAATTATTGATTTCATTAGTTTTCGCCTCCTGGTAGTGTTCTGCTCATTTCAGCTTCCTATTTATATTGAAAGCCCTTGCGTCTGATACAAGCTCTTTGAGACTGCCTTGATAATACCAAACTAAACCACACAGGGCATAAAGCGCCAAGGACGCAAAAAAATTTAACTCCTCTCATGAGCTCCATGGCCTTGGGGTTTTTGAACTGCCAGTACAACCAGTAACACCCGTCTACGGTAATCCAAGTGAAAAACAGCATCAGTGGAACATGCTTCCACTTGCGCTCAACGATTACACGCAAACTCCAAGGCGCAGTTAAGTATGCCAAGAACGCCATAATAAAACTTATCGGGATGTCCCAGTCAGGTGCTTGATAGTAAAAGGAGCCAACAATCAATAGTAAAAGGCCTACAAACAACAAAGATAACTTCCATGGCCTTTTGTATTCAACGAGCAACATTCTGATTGTTTCATTGCTGCCCATATGTCTAGTCCTTCACAGAGGGCTGATCCAACTCAAACCTTAGTGTCAAGCAGTAACTTACTGTAAAGAATACCTATTTTAGAACATAAGATCTATTTTATCGGCCACAAGAATATGATACTGTGACTTCACTTGCCAGATAAAAGAGAGGAGATTCGACATGGGATCCGAAGAAAAACAACCTTCGATCGGAGCGGCGATAATAGTCGCTGGTGTCTTTATGTTGGTCGGCCTAGCTGTTGGCGGTCATTTCATTGGAAAGGGCGCTGCCCGCTTCAAGTCCGACGTCCGAACGGTCACCGTCAAGGGGTTGGTTGAAAAAGAGGTCAAGGCGGACCAAGCCATCTGGACACTGTGGTTTCGGCGGGCAAGCGACGACATAAAAGACGCTCACGAAAAAATCACCGCTGACCACGCAGCGACCATTGCCTTTCTCAAAAACCAAGGATTCAAAGATGACGAGATAACCAGGCAGACGACCCGCACCATCGATAAGCTCGCGCGCGATTATTACGGTCAAAACCAGGGAAAACAGCTTCGCTACATTGTCACCAGTTCGATCAACGTTACGACCGCAAACATCGACCTGGTGGCCAAAGCGCTGGGGGCGACCGAGGAATTGCTCAAATCCGGCGTGGTTCTCGATGGGCAGGGGGAAGGCGGCGCGGCCAATCCCCGCTACGTCATCACAACGTTCAATGCCCTACGACCGCAGCTCCTGGCCGAGGCGACCAAGAACGCCCGTCTGACGGCGCAGCAATTTGCCGCCGATTCCGGCGCCCAGGTGGGCAAGATTCGCTCCGCCAACCAGGGCAGCATCCAGATTTTCGGCAGCGAGGGCAATGATGAATCAGCTCCCTACAGCGCGACAAGCACGCCGTTGAAAAAGATCCGCGTGGTCAGCACCTTCGAGTTCGAGCTGCAGTAAGCGTGCGGGACTAACTGAAATACTTAAAAGTTTGGGAGAGTACAGAAACAATAGAATAACCTGTCAGGTCTCAGAACAAATGATAATACCATTTAGTCAATTGAAGTTGTATCTTAAGATAATTTGGCTTCATGTCATCTTTTGTACTGCTGCTTTTATATCAGATGAAAATTACTACCTCCAGCTAGGTACAACTTATTACCATCTTGGAAAGTTTAGAAAGGCGATCAAATTATTTGAGAGATCTGAAGAGGCTCATAACTATCGAAATGCAGACTATTCAAAGTATAACAGCTTCTATTTAGGGCATTGCTATCTCCATTTGGGAAACTTTGTAAAAACGATTGAATATTTTGAAAGATGTCTGAGATTTAAAAAAAATCCCAAATTACTTGGACATGTCGGTTATTGTTACAGAATGCTAAGTCGACCTTTGGATGCTTTAGGAGCATTCCTTCAAGGTGAGCAGCTGGATCCAGAATCATGGGAATGGAATACCAACTGTGCCTTTATTCTAATGGAATTGGGCCGGAAAGATGAATCTCTTAAGCACCTAGAGCAAGCGCTAATGAAGGCAAAAGATGCCAATGAAAGAAGAATAATAAACAGTCTGGGACATAAAATTGAAGGTCGTTACGCTGAAGCCATAGAAGCTATCAAAGATGTGATATCCAATTTGGATGATAGCTCAACCACTTCAATGTTCGATAAAAGTAATCTCTATGTAATGATGTCCAGATGTCAAAATGAAATCAACGACCGAGCGGGAGCTCTTAATACTCTGGAGAAAGCATTTGAAAATAGCCCAACAGATACGTGGGTAATAAACGAATTGGCAATGGAATATGCAAATCAAGGGATCAATCTAGACAAGGCTTTAAAGTTAACAAATAACTTATTGAAGTACCAACGCGATAATTCCATCTTTATGGATACAAAAGGATGGATATTATTTAAAGTGGGGAAAAGGGAAGAAGCAAAAGCAGAAATAGAAAGAAGCTTGGCTTTGAATCCAGAATGCAAAGAAACAAATGAACACTACAGATTGATGCTGACGTAACAAAGAAGACTCTGCGGGACGCACTAACATGAGCGTTTATGACAAAAGCCTCATCACCGTTCTCATATGCAGCGCCATCTTTTGCCTGCTGTCGATTCCTCTTATCTTCCGAAAAGTTCCTCGCAATTCGCTGTATGGCTATCGCACGCGGACGACTTTGAGCGACGATACGATTTGGTACGAAGCAAACGCTTATTTTGGTTTAAGATTTCTCATAGCCAGCATCGTTTCAGCCTGCATCGCGGTCGCCGTTTATGAATGTCGATGTAGTCCACCTGATGCATATCCTGTAGTAACTGTCGTGCTGCTCGGGGCACCCGTGGCAATCGTAGGGTTGCTTACCGCCCGGTTCATTCGCTCGATTCCGCCCAAAAGACGGTCTTCAAACGATCGCGGTTGAGACCCATCAAAATGTAGCGGTCCTGCACCTTCGGTAGCCTGTTTTGGACCATCAAATATGAGTCTTGGCACCGTCTCGAAAGGACGTGAGGGGGAATGCGCTGCCCGCCGATAGGTGACACGCTTGGCGTAACATTTGCAGATTAATTTTCGTGTTCTTAAGGGGATGCCATACCTGAAGTCAGTTTGAGACTGACTTTAAGGGGGGCGTTCTATCTTGGCTGGCTAAAAAACCAGCCCTTCTTAACATGTTAATCAGGAGGTGCACTATGAAAAAGTCGGAATTGAAGAGTTTTGGAAAGGCGGATGAGTTTCGTGAATTCCCTAGGGGCCACCTTGAGTTAATAAAGATCGGCGGAGCCACGGTCGGCCGAGCCACCCTCCAGCCAGGCTGGAGATGGTCGACATCGGTTCAACCTATCGCCAAGACCAAGAGCTGCGAGGCGCCGCATTTTCAGTATCATGTGTCGGGGACGCTCAAGGTTCGGATGGACGACGGAACCGAGTTTGAGTGTCGGGCGGGGGATGTGTCGCTGCTCTCCGCTGGCCACGATGCGTGGGTGGTGGGAGACGAACCGGCTGTCGTCGTGGATTTCCAAGGGATGATCGACTACGCCAAGGCCCGAAAATGATCTCAAGAGTGATGAAAATTATTAGTTGAAAAAATATCAAGAGGTTACGTATTGTCATTACGCAAGAGACAGGGAACATAAGTAATTAATGGGTCACGGATCGCATAGTTAGCGATTGTGAGCTTTGCGGAAACCGGTTGAGTCGCAAGGGGGGGTATTCTATGCCATACGAATTCTCTTTCAGTGGGGGTGACCGGAAGACCCAGCGGACCGCGATCAGACCTGGGGCGTATCGCCGTTTTCGCAGCCGTCCCTATATCATGGCATCATGCAAGCCTTCGGATTCGATTTCGTGCCGGCCCAGGTAGACCATGCCGCTCCACCCGTCGATAGCGATGAAATCCCCGCTCCCGATTCGGCGGTTTTCGATCGCGCTCCACCCGTTTGCCTCGTAAACCTGGAGCTTGTTGAAACCCACCACCCCGACCTTGTTGAGCTGCGGGATGGTCACGGCTGCGTGGGATGTTCCGCCGCCCCGCGCGGTGAGGAGCCCTTCGACCTGGAGGACCACTCCCACGTTGTCGGGCACGGTATCGGGACGGATCAAGATGAGGGCGGTTTGGGGCTCTTCGCTTCGGAACTTTTTTATATCCGCTTCAGAATAGACGACCCTCCCACATAAGGCGCCCCCGCCCACCCCGATTCCCGAACCTAGGAACGATTCCTTGAGTTCGGGTGTGTCTTTAAAACGCCTGAGCATGGTCGTCTCCCGCGGCACCATGTCCCGGGTCTGCAAAATGTAAAGCTTTTCCTTGCCCACATTCTCGAAGGTGAACTCTATTTCCTGATGGTTGAGACTTTTTTCATAAATCAGGATCTCGGATAGGCGGATCAGTTCGCTGTAGATATTCGGAAATTTCACCTCGAGGGAGATCGGCACGCTTCTCTTTTCCGCCAGCCGCTGTTTTTCCGAAATGGGATAGGTCTCCACCAAACCCGACACAATGTCGTCCCCTTGGGCGCCCGATATGAAATCGCCATACAGGGTCACCTCGGGAGGTACGCCCCGGGGATTCCGGGTGAAGATAACGCCCGATCCCGAATTGTTATTTAGATTTCCGAAGACCATGGCTTGCACGATGGCGGCGGTCCCCCATTCATCAGAAAGACGCATTTGGCGGCGGTATATTTTGGCTTGTTCCGAATACCACGATCCGAACACCTGAAAAATGGCCAGCCGTAACTGATCGACGGGATCGTCGGTGACCTCGATGCCCGAGGAGGCCAGAGCTTGTTTGTAGGCCAGGGCAAGCTGCCTCATTTGATCGGGGTCGAACTGGATTTTCTTCTCCACCCTGAATTTGCTTTTGTAACGGTTCATGATCCCGTCAAAATAATCGCGGTTCTGCCCCTGGAACATGCCCCAGGACTGGAGAAACCTCCGGTACGAATCCCATGCCGCCCACTGGTAATCCTTTTTTGTGCTCAGTCCTTCGGCGATGGCCTCGTTGATACCCACGTTGAGGAACGAGTGCATCATGCCGGGAAGAGAGATGGTCGCGCCGCTGCGCACCGAAATCAGCAGGGGATTGTGGGGATCGCCAAACGTGCGCCCGGTCAGCTTTTCAAGCTTTTTTACCTCGGCGTTGATGCGCACCGCCAGGTCCTTGAAGATGTACTGGTAACCAAACACCGCTTCAGAACTTCTGAACACTTCCGTCGTAATGATGAAGCCCGGCGGGACCCGAAAACCAAAAGACACCAGTTCCTTCAAAAAATAACCCTTGTTGCCGAGTAGAATTTGGTTATCGATCTTACCGTTTTTCTCATAGAGCGATGATATGGTAAGGTCGGGGTTGTAGTTCATCACAAGATTGAGAATCTGTTTATTATCTTTGAACTTCTCCACTTCCGCGTTGAGAGTCCCGATAACCCCGTTGATCAGGTTATCCAGCACCTGAAGACCGAATGCGCTGGCAACAGTACCCCGGATGAAGTTTTCCGAGTGCTGATACATCACCTCCTCGTCTTGCGGCGCTATCGTGCGGAGTTCTACCGAGCGGTCGCGGTGGAGGACCTGACCGATGATAATCGGAAGGTTTGAACGGTGGGCATCGATATAATAAACCCGTATGATGTCTTGGATTCCCTTTGAGATGAAACGAAATATGTCGATATACTGGTCGATGGAGAATTGTTTTACTTGCAGGGCGCTGGTAACGTATTTCATCGTGGCGACCAGGCCCTTGGCGGCAATGCCCTCCAGCTCAAGGGCCTTGGTATAGAGCCACAGGCACCGGTGGATTCTCATCAAGGTGCTTTTGGTGATGAATTTGAGATTCAGCGACTGTATCAGCTCCTCGAAAAGCATGGTGGCAAAGCTTTCGAGACGCAGCGAGAAGCCGACCGCCTCGAACTTTTCTTCATGGTAGGTGCCGTACATCGACGGTATGCCGGCCGCGATGTGCCGTTTGTGGTATATGTTCTCGAAACTTTCCGTCTTTTTGGGAGAAAGGATCCGTTCTTTAAGCATGGATAGGAGGTTGAGGATGACACTGATGCTTTTGTAGTAATCTTTGCGCTGGAGGGCTCTTCTCAGAACTTGTATTCTGGTTCGGTCAAAGATATACGCGGCCTCCATGTCTTTGAGCAAATCGATGTGCTGGGGATGGTATTTTTTGTACAAGAGCTGGTAGAAACGTATCATCAGCAGGGTGCGTTCCGTATCCCGTGCGTCGACACCCCGGACGGACTTCAGCTCCCTTTGGATTTTGGCCGTATTCCAGTCGAGAAAATTCTGCGGATTGTTGTCCACCTTTGGAAATAGCTGGTTGAATATTTTATGAAGACCTTCAAAATACTCTCCCGAATTCGGAACCTGCTCGAAAACCTCTTCGGGAAGGTGGCCTTTGATATACTCCCGGTTGCCTGAATACCAGAACTGAAAAGCATCTTCAACAAACCCCACCAAGAGGCTGTTGCTTTCCACATGGGATTGTTTGCGCAAAAAATTGATGAGCTTATCCTTCCTGAAGGAAAGCTCATCGACATTGGTCGATATGTCCCTCAATTCACCCTCGGCCCCGATCTCGCTAAAATAGACCGGGAAGATCCTGAGGAGCTGCTTCGCCAAGTTGTAGGCAGGCCCTATATCCGAGTTTAGGAACGCCGATATATCCCGCTGGACGAGGTCGGTGTCGCGGATCAGAATGCCGCCGATTTTGAGGTTGATGATGAGAGCCGACAAAAGGCGTTTGGTCCAGCGCGGCTTCAGGGCGGCTATGGCAAGCCAGGATCGGATATTCATAATATGGGCGGGATTTACCTGTATCTGCCATTCAGCGGTTGAACCTCTCACCTCGGGATGCTGAAAACCAAAGGCTACGAGTTCCTCAATGAACGTTTCAACCAGGGGATGATTGTTCTGGTCAAAGACTTCCCGGGCAATCGTGGTAATACAGTCGATAATGGCGCCGCGATGTTCATGCTGAGATTCGCTCTTTTTGAGTAAACTGAAAATCGTTCGCACGAATTCGCAGAGATGCTCCGGTTGCTGTTCCTTGAACACCATGCGCAAACACAGATTGATTTCCCGAAGAGCCCGGCCGTGAATATCCGAAAGACTGGGCACGCTCATGATATTAAAAAGGAAGTCGAGCTTTACCAGATGCTGACGGCCAGCATACACCGGCGACTTCTCCATTTCGTCGGCTATCAGCAGGTACCCGTTCACGATTTGAGAATAGTCCGGCATATCGAGATACGGCACCCAGGACTCTCCCCGTCCTTCCCTAACCGGCTGATACAAGGTTTCAAGCCGTTCGAGAAGAAGGTTCAGATGTTCATGCGAGAGCGGATAGCTCAAACTTCGGTGTGCGTTGATTTCCGCTTCGGACTCTCCGTCACCGTGAAACCATACCGCCGGGTTTGGCTGAGCGAGCCAGAATTGGTACGTTTGTTTGAAGATGTCGTACAGTAGGGTGGACATGCCGTCTGACGTGGTATCAATGCCCTTTTCTACCAACAGCCGCAGCGTTTTCTTAAGGTAGCCCGAGCTTTTTTTAAGCAGCATGCGCCGCTCGGCCGTGACGGAGCGGAGAGATTCTATAACGAAAGGAAAAACCAGCATATTTCTCGCGAGCAACGCGCCGCTGTTGGCCACGACCGTGTTGAGGTATTCAAAAAGGTACTGAAGGGTGCTGTCTTTGGTATCTTCGTCCGGCGCCTGTCGGATGATGTCGAAATAGATTTGCAGGAATAGTGACAGGGCTGTTCGCCCGTCAGCGTGCATATTATAGTAGTAAAAATCACCTATCGAAATGGTCTTCAATTCGGTCAGGACGTATTCCCAGTTCACAAAAGGATGGGCGAGCTCGGTCAGCAGTTTCCTGGTCTTTCGCGAGAGCCCGTAGTATTCATCGACAATGGCGAGCAGCGGCATATAGTGCTCAGAAATCTCGACCGTCGCGGCGGTTCTCTCAAGATTCACCTTCAGCGCCGATGACTGCCAGTCTTTCTTTTCTGCTTCCATGGTCTCGCCCTACGGGTGGTTCATGACATCTTGAGCAACAGATCAACGACCCTATTCGCATATCCCCACTCATTATCGTACCACGCAAAGATTCTAAAAAAACGTTTCTCGCCGCTGATATTGTTTTTTGTGGTCAACAATGAATCGTAGATCGATGATCGGGCATCGCCGATCACATCGCTCGAGACAATTTCCTCGGCGACGGTGCCCACGATGCCTTTGAGGTATGTTTTTGAAGCCTTGTGCAGGGCGCTGTCTATCTCGCCTATCGAGCTGTCATGCTTAACCATGCAGGAAAAATCAACCAGCGACACCTCTGCGACCGGAACTCTCAACGCAAGGTCGGCGACCTTTCCCCGCATCTCCGGAAACACCTGGCCAATGGCCTGCGCCGCGTTGACGGTCGACGGAATAATATTAATCGCAGCGGACCGCCCGTCGCGGAAGCTTCGCGTTGAATATCCATCCACTATCTTTCTACTGGCGGTATAGGGCAGCAAAATAGTCACCTGTCCCTTTTCTATCTCAATCCCTTCTCTTTTCAACGCATACAACAACGGGATAATGCAATTCGCGGTACAGTTGGCGTTTGAAACAATTCGTAGGTCCACCGGGTCATAGTCGCCGTCATTGACCCCGATAATTATCATCTTAATGTCATCGCGTTCCGGCATGTTCGTGAGCAGCACCCGCTGCGCGCCGGCAGCGATATGACCCGATGCTTTTTCGAACGTGGTGAAACGCCCGGTCGTATCGATAACGACACCGATCTCCATTCTTTTCCAGGGAAGCAGTGACGGGTCTTCCGCGGCAGCTATGGTTCTTATTCTATGACCGCCGACGACCAGAACGTCGTTTGAAACCATATTCTGAGAGCTTTTATCGGATGCAACGATTCCATCAAACCGCTGATGCACCGAATCATATTTTAGTTGGTAGGCATAATAGTCCGCATCATTGGCAACATCGGCTACGGCGACAACGTCGATTTCAGAACCCAACAGGTTCCTCGCAGAGAGGGCCCGCAGGACCATTTTTCCGATACGCCCAAATCCATTAATTGCTACCCGCATGGTGATCGTCCAACATTATTTTGAATAACCAATAGATGCCTGTGCATCACCTCTTATTCTGCTATCAATTTGGTCCATTCTTGTCAACAAGCCCACGTGGATTGTCCGGGGCTTTAAAGTTAAATCCGATGGGTTAATCGGGGCGGGCGCTACAACGACGGTCTGCCGCTTTTTTTCCAATCTGCCAGAAAAGCCTCGATGCCGCGATCGGTAAGAGGGTGGGAAAGCATCTGATCGAAAATCTTTGGCGGGAGCGTGGCCGCATGGGCTCCGGCGAGTGCCGCTTCTATGATATTTCGGGATCCGCGGATGGAGGCCGCAAGCACCTGCGTCTGAATCTCATAGTTTTTGAATATCTTCACCAACTCATGAATAAGACTCATCCCCATATGGCTGCAATCATCGAGCCGGCCGACAAATGGAGAAACATAGGCCGCGCCGGCCTTGGCGGCTAACAGGCCCTGGGCGGTAGAAAAGCACAAGGTCAGATTGGTCTTGATATCTTCGGCCTTGAAGGCCTTAGTGGCCTTTAACCCTTCCGGCGTCATCGGCACCTTGATGACCACATTCTTAGCGATCTTGGCAAGATGGCGACCCTCCTTGATCATAGAAGGAGCATCCAGGGAAATGATCTCGGCCGACACCGGACCACTAACAACGCTGCAAATCTCGCGAATAATGTTCTCGAAAGACTTGCCGGTCTCCTTGGCAATGAGGCTTGGATTCGTGGTCACGCCATCAATAACCCCTAAGGCACTGATGCGCTTGATTTCATCGATATTGGCGGTGTCGATAAAAAGTTTCATTAAGTCTCCTTAAGACCCCTACTCTTCTCGACCAAAGGAATAAAGCTCAATTAGGAACCCCGAGCCGATTAACTTTCTCGGACTGTACTGGTAATTCGGTT
Organism: uncultured delta proteobacterium; assembly: GCA_963754925.1. Lineage (GTDB taxonomy): Bacteria > Myxococcota > B64-G9 > B64-G9 > B64-G9 > CAVWHX01. The sequence continues at coordinate 173,994 of CAVWHX010000005.1, read as the reverse complement.
CTAGCGTCAAGCATTTCCCGCCAAACTTTTTTCGGAATTGAAACTACCCATCTCACCTGTTAGTATCGCCCCGTTATGGCGCGCAACCACACGACAGCGACAGTAGATATTCAATCCCAGCGGGACACCAGAAAAATCGGCATCGATAAAGTTGGCGTCAAAGACATCCTGTATCCGATTACCGTTCTCGATCGGAGCGCGGGGAGTCAGCACACGGTGGCCAAGGTGAGCCTGTACGTGAACCTTTCCGAGCAGTTGCGGGCTACCCACATGAGCCGCCTGGTCGAACTGCTCAACGAGCACTGCCACGATATGACCACGCGGGCCATTCCGGAACTCCTTCAAAAAATGAAACGGCGGCTCAAGGCTCGTACCGCCCACCTTGAGGTTTCGTTTCCCTTTTTTATCCTCAAAAAGGCGCCGGTTTCCGGGGTCGAGGGACTATTATCGTACGGTTGCACGGTCTTTGGTTCGGCCGTACGCGGCGTAAAGCTCGAGATCGAAGTCCAGGTTCCGATCACGGCCCTATGCCCGTGCTCAAAGGCGCTGAGCGAAGAGGGCGCTCACAACCAGCGGGGATTGGTGACGGTGCGCTTCCGCCAACGGCAGTTTGTGTGGATCGAGGAGATCATCGACCTGGTGGAGCGTTCGGCCTCATGCGAAATGTATAGCGTCCTCAAGCGCACGGATGAGAAATACGTCACGGAAAAGGCCTACCGTAATCCGCGTTTTGTGGAGGACGTGGCCCGGCTGGTGGCCAAGAAACTGCTTAAGCATCCGCGCATCGAGTGGTTCTCGGTCGAGGTCGAAAATCAAGAGTCCATCCACGCCCACAACAGTTATGCGTTTCTGGCTCGATCCTGTCCGTAGAAATATCTCATCCCCTCCCTCGCAAGCGCGGGTGTTGCAAATGTCTCCAGGTGTCATTCCCGCGTAGGCGGCGTGCGGCTTGGCTGGAATCCAATTTTCTTTAAGTAGTTCTGGACCCCCGCCTTCGCGAGGGTGACACGTTCTTTACGTTGTGCGAAACCCTCGCGAGCGGTAGAAGGTAACGTGATATGGTCGTATAAAGTTGAAACCTATTCTTGACAAATATACCTGAATTCGCAAAACTAAGTCCAAAGAGAGATGTATCGACTCTCGGGAGCGACCAAGAGAGACCTACCATGCCTCATCAAATTATCACGACGCCGGAAGCAGCCATTAGATTGGCTCGGGCGATCGCCTCGGACTTGAGTCTCTACAACGAAGAGAAGATCGTCGGCGGTATTCAGCAGGACAACCTCTTCGACGTGCTCAAAGACGAGATTGAGGAAGGGCGCCAGCTCTACCAAAGTCGCGTCTCCCCCGAGCTTTTTTCAAAGACTAACTTTTATGACCGTGCACTCGTGGATATCATCGTCAAGTCTAAAGGTCATATCAAATCCAAGATCTGGTAAGTTGTCCGACCCAATTTTCAGCCCGGCGCAGCCGACCCGGACGATCGTTATCGATCCCGAGTCTGCCGGCCAACGACTCGATGTCTTCCTGGCCCGCACCCTCCCCGACCGTTCGCGGGCCTACCTCCAAAAACTGATCGTTGATCAGCACGTGCTGGTCAACGGCCACAACGTACGGGTCTCGTTCAGGGTACGGCAGGGCGAGCTGGTCCAGATTGACGAACCGACGCCGCGGCCGGCCGAGCCGGTCGCCCAGGACATTCCGTTGTTGATGCTGTACCAAGACGAGGACCTCTTGGTGCTCGACAAGCCTGCGAACCTCGTCGTTCACCCGGCGCCCGGCAGTCCCGACGGAACACTGGTCAACGCCCTGCTCCACCATTGCACTGATCTTTCCGGGATCGGCGGGGTGGCGCGGCCCGGCATCGTACATCGGCTCGACCGCAACACCAGCGGGGTGATGGTGGTGACCAAGAACGATGCCGCCCATCAGTCGCTGGCGGCGCAATTTTCTCAGCACACCATTTACAAACGGTATATCGCTTTTGCTCTTAGGCGTGACGGAGCAAACCGGCTAGCCGACCAGGGCGCGTTCGACACCCTCTTTGGCCGCCACCCGGTGCACCGAAAGCGTTTCTCCTCGTGTGTAGCGCAGGGGAAAAAAGCCGTCTCACGCTATCGGGTTCTGCGCCGGTTTGAAACCAAAACCTGGGAGGCATTGAAAATCCAGATCGAGCCACGCACCGGACGAACGCACCAGATCCGCGTCCACCTCGCCGACCACGGCCACCCGATCTTGGGCGATACCCTTTACGGCGGCCGCAGCGCGCGACGCTTCCCGGTCGAATTACAGCCAACTCGTCATGCCCTGCACGCCGCGGTTCTATCGTTTGTCCATCCGCGCACCGGCAAGAAGGTGCGCTTTGAATCTCCGCTGCCCGAAGATCTCATCGATTTAGAAGAAGCGCTGGAAAACGCTGTAAGATCAAGAATCTAAATATAAATATGAGAATTTATCGATTGTTCTAACCTGAGCATTGACAACCGGCCGATCGGGCCCCATGCTATCCCCGATGTTGGCAACCATCTCACCGCAGGACGCGCTTACAGAATTTTTTTCATACCTTGAAACGCAGAAGCGATTCTCGAAACACACCGTCATAAGCTACAAGAATGATATCAGGCAATTGTCAGATTTTCTGAAGGATAACGGACTCACGATACTGGAGGCCCGTCTTCCCGATCTGCGCTCATTTCTGGCGTTGCTCCATCAGGGCATGAGTGCCAGCACCATATGTCGCAAGCTCGCGGCTATCCGCGGGTTGTATCGATATGCGGTCAAGCGGCATTGGCTTGACGCAAACCCCGCCGAACGCGTGCGCTCGCCGACGTTGCCCAAAAAGCTTCCCAAACATCTCGATCGGGATGAAGTTTTGGCGCTCCTTCAAGCTCCGGACACAACCACCGACTTGGGCCTGCGCGATCGAGCCCTGCTCGAGGTGCTCTACGCAAGCGGGCTGCGCGTTTCGGAGCTCGCACAGCTTGATGTCGACCATGTGGATTTAGCTACCGGCAGTGTCAGAGTCCTAGGAAAAGGACAGAAGGAACGCCTCGTGCCGTTCGGACGCTTTGCTGCCGAAGCGCTGCGAGGTTATTTAGAAGCCCGCGATCGCTTGCTGAAACGCTCCCAAAAACCCCCGTTGCAGGCACTTTTTCTCAATCACAACGGCGGGCGGTTGACCGTCCGGTCGATACGTCGAACCATCAACAAAGCGGTAGCGCGCGCCGGCGTGCTCTATAACATTAGTCCGCATACCTTGCGGCATACGTTTGCAACGCATTTGCTCCAGGCAGGCGCGGATTTGCGCAGTATTCAAGAGCTCCTTGGGCACAGCAGCTTGTCGACGACGCAGACGTACACGCACGTCAACCTTGAGCATTTAATCGAAGTGTACGATCAGGCCCATCCCCGGGCTCATACTCACCGGTTGAAGGAGAATCCACACATATGACAACCATTCGTTCAACGACCATTCTGGCCGTCCGGCGGGACACTATGATGGTCATGGCGGGCAACGGCCAAGTGACCATGGATAAGGTGGTTTTGAAGAGTCGCGCCCGAAAAGTGCGCACCCTCCTTGACGGTAAGATCCTATCGGGCTTTGCCGGCAGCACCGCGGATGCATTGACGCTTTTCGAACGCTTCGAGGCCAAACTCAAGGAACACGGCGGGAGTTTAGTCCGCGCGGCAGTGGAACTCTCCAAGGAGTGGCGCACCGACCGGGTGTTGCGCCGGCTGTCAGCCATGCTGATGGTGGCCGATCTCCAGCAGATTCTTTTGGTGTCGGGCACCGGCGATGTGATCGAGCCGGACAGCGGGGTGATGGCAATCGGCAGCGGCGGTCCCTACGCGCAGGCGGCTGCGCGCGCCTTGCTTGAAAACACCGAACTTCCGGCCGACGAAATCGCCCGCAGGGCCATGGCGATCGCCGCCGACATTTGTATTTTCTCTAACCACGAGATTACCTTGGAAAAGCTCGGCTCCTAAGCAACCCCGGTGAGTCACCATAAGGATTAAGCAATGCCAGACAAAACCGAAACATCACTTTCCACGTTCACCCCGCGCGAGATCGTTTCTGAACTTGACCGTTATATTGTCGGACAAAACGACGCCAAGCGCGCGGTGGCGATTGCGTTACGCAACCGTTGGCGTCGCACTCAAGTACCTGAGGATCTCCGCGAAGAAATCGCCCCCAAAAACATCATCATGATCGGTCCAACCGGGGTCGGCAAAACTGAGATAGCTCGCCGCCTGGCGCGGCTCGCCCAGGCTCCGTTCTTAAAAGTCGAGGCGAGCAAATACACCGAAATTGGCTACGTGGGCCGCGACGTCGAGTCCATGGTGCGCGATTTGGTCGAGATCGCCGTTAAAATGGTACGCGACGAGGAAACCGAGCGGGTGCGGCTCCGGGCGCAGGACGTCGCCGAGGAACGGCTGCTCAATATCCTCGTGCCGCCGAAGCCGCAGAGCTTCGAGGACCGCCCGACGCCCTCGTCCAATGTCAGCATGTCCCTACCGCTCAACCAACCGAACGCAGACAAGCACGAGCGCATGGATTCCACCCGCGAAAAGTTCCGTCGTATGTTGCGTGACGGGCAACTCGATGAGCGCGACGTGGAGTTGAGTATGCAGGACCGCGCCGGCGTCTTCCCGATGATGCAGGTGTTTTCCACGTCCGGGGTTGAAGAAATGAACATGAACCTGCAGGATCTCATGGGCAATATTTTACCCAAGCGCACCAAGAAGCGCCGGGTTAAGAGTACCCGAGGCCTTGCGGCTGCTCGCTCAAGAGGAATCGCAGAAGTTGGTCGATATGGAAAAGGTCTCTCGCGAGGCGTTGGCGCGAGCCGAACAGACCGGCATCATTTTCATTGATGAGATCGACAAGGTGGCCGGACGCGAAAGCGGCCGCGGCCCGGATGTCTCCCGCGAGGGAGTGCAGCGCGACCTGCTGCCGATCGTCGAAGGCTGCACGGTAGCCACCAAATACGGTATGGTCGACACCCGCCATATTTTATTCATCGCCGCCGGCGCGTTTAACGTTGCCAAGCCTTCGGACCTGATCCCCGAGTTGCAGGGTCGGTTTCCCATCCGCGTTGAGCTCAAAAGCCTCGGACGCGACGAGTTCGTGCGCATTCTGACCGAACCTAAAAACTCGCTGGTCAAGCAGTACAGCGCGTTAATGGCCACCGAGAAAATAACCTTGGAGTTCGACCACCAGGCGCTTATGGCCCTGGCCGATATCGCCGCAGAGGTCAACTCCCGCACCGAGAACATCGGCGCGCGCAGGCTGCACACCGTGATGGAAAAGCTGCTTGAGGATCTGTCGTTTAGAGCCCCGGAGATGGGCACAACCACCGTGAGCTACAGCGCCGAAAACGTCCGTCAGGCGTTGTCTGGAATTGTCTCGGATCTCGATCTCAGTCGCTACATCCTTTAAGACACTGTTGTATATAGAGTTTTATGCCTCGATTTCACGGTGGGTAGCGCCGTGTCGAATGCTTGCCAGGGGCACCGTGGTGCATTATGATGTTTCGTGGTAGAATGCAAACGTGTTTCGAATGTCACGGGAGAGACTGCTGTTCGATAAACGTTGTTTTTCCATTATCTAATGCGATGTTTTGAATGCGGTTAACATAACGAGTATGCCGGCCAGTGTTTACAATAACGATGATCGCAAATCCCCGTCCGAGCCGTGGGAGGACGTAACTCTCGACCCGCGCGATTTGGCCGAACAAGTCGATCTGGACGAGCCTACTAAAAAGAAGATTCTGTACCTGTACAAGCGCCTCGATACCCTCACCCACTTTCAGATCCTTCAGGTCGACCGTCGCGCTGATGCACGAGCGATTAAGAAGGCCTATTTCAGCGTGTCGAAGGACTTTCACCCCGACGGGTTCTTCCGCAAGAACGTGGGCTCGTTCCACGCTAAAATCGAGGCGATCTTCAAGCGCATTAACCTCGCCTACGAGGTTCTCTCCAACGAGCAGAAACGCAAGGCATACGAAGCGACGATTCCCTATCAGCCGACGCAGGAAGAAATCGAGGCGCAGGCCCTATCCGAACGCGAAAAGGAGCGGGACGAAAAGCTCAAACAGGAGCGCCGCGAGCGCCTGATACGCCGTACGCCACTGCCCCAGCGCCGGGAGCAGGCTCAAAAACATTATCAGGAAGCGCTCGAGTTCCAAAAGCAAGACCATTTCGTTCAGGCGACCAACAACATCCGAATGGCCATCGCCCTTGATCCTGAAAACAAAGAGTACAAAAAGCTCTTAGAAGCCGTCCAGCCGAAATCTTCCGAGATTCGTTCTCAGCTGGAGCTGAAACGAGCTCGCTACGAGGAAGCGCAGGGCAATACCGAGGACGCGCTAACCGCCTACATCCGTGCGATTGAGTTGTTCCCTAATGACGTCGAATCGCTCTATCACGCCGCGGCCATCATGCTCACCCTGCAGCGTGATGTACGCAAGGCGATTTCATACTGCCGCAAGGCTGCCCAACTAGCGCCGGACAACCAGGAGATTGCCTATACGTTGGCTCACTTGTACGAGGTATCGGAAATGCATCTCAACGCGCTGCGCGAGTTTCAACGGTACGCACAGCTTAATCCGTTGGATGATATCGTCCTAGCAAAAATTAAACGAATTAAGAAAAAAACTTAACCAACGAACAGAGCTAGTGATGGAGAAGGTATGGAGCGCGTACTCGGCATCGATCTCGGAACCACGTACTCGTGCGTAGCGGTCGTGGAGAACGGCACACCGGTGGTGATTGCCAACAAAGGCGGCTACCGCACGACGCCTTCGATGGTGGCCTTCACCTCCGGCGGGCGCCGCTTGGTGGGACAATTGGCCAAGCGCCAGGCAGTTACGAATCCCACGAATACGGTCTATTCGGTCAAGCGTTTCATCGGCCGGAAGTGGAATAGCGATATCGTTCAGAAAGTCAAAGCGGTGGTTCCGTATTCCATGGTGGAGGGGCCTCATAACGATATCCGGATAGAGGTGCAAGAAAAACAGTACAGCGTCCCCGAGATATCGGCCATGGTATTGACCGAGATGAAGCGCATCGCCGAGGAATACTTCGGCAGCTCGATCAATCTGGCGGTCGTCACCGTCCCCGCCTTTTTCAACGACGGCCAACGCTCGTCCACTAAGGATGCTGGAAAGATTGCCGGGCTTGAGCTGCTGCGGATTATCAACGAACCGACCGCCGCCGCGCTCGCCTACGGTTTCGGCAAGCAGGTCGAGAAAAGAATCGCCGTCTACGATTTGGGCGGTGGGACCTTCGACATTTCACTCCTCGACATCGGCCAAGGCGTGTATGAGGTGGTGGCCACGGCCGGCGATACGTTTTTAGGCGGCGAAGATTTCGATCTGCGTATCGCCAATTGGATCGTGTCCGCGTTCATCGAGGAGAACCACGTCGACCCGCGCTCCGATCTGATGGCATTGCAGCGAATTAAGGATGCGGCTGAACAAGCCAAATGCGAGCTGAGTTTTCAAAATGAGGTCGAGATTAATCTACCGTTTTTATTTACGGCGGCCAAGAACAAAACCTTGCATTTCCATAAGATGCTGACGCGTCCTCAACTTGAGGAGCTCACCGTTGACCTGATCCAGCGCACCATTGAGATATGCGATAAAACGCTGGTCGAGTCGGGGCTGCGCAAGAACGAGATTTCGGAAGTAATTTTGGTTGGCGGCCAGAGCCGCATGCCGAAAGTTCAAGAGTTTGTGCAGAAGTTTTTCGAACGCGAACCGTCAAAAAGCGTTCATCCGGACGAGGTCGTGGCGCAAGGCGCCTCGATCCAGGGTTACGCTTTGGTGGCGGAAAAGAGCGGCGTTCGACACGACAAACCATTGCTCTTGGACGTTACGCCGCAATCCCTGGGCATCATGATCGTCGGCGGCTATTTTCAACGGCTGATTGAAAAAAATACCACCGTACCCACGAGCGCCAGCCACCTGTTCACCACGGTCAAGGACGGTCAGTCGGTGGTGCGCATCATGGTGTTCCAGGGCGAAAACACGGTTGCAAACGAAAACGAGATGCTCGGCGAGTTCATCCTCACCGGATTGCGCGAAGCGCGGCGCGGCGAGGTCGAGGTCGAGGTAACCTTTGATATCTCGGCCGACGGCATTGTCAGCGTCTTGGCCCGCGATATGGAAACCGGACGGCGCCAGTCAATCGTGGTCACCGCCACGAGCGGCCTGACCGAAGAAGAAGTCAAACGGATGACCGAGGAAAACCAAGACTACCTCCTGGCCGCCGCCCAAGACCAGTTTTTCGACAAGCTGCGCTCAAAGGTCGAGGGGTTGATTGGCGAGATCGAGACGCTTATGCCGCTCGTCACCGAGGTCATCACCACCTCCGCCCTCAGTAACGAAATACTCACCAAGGCCACCGCCGTCCTTGAACAAACCCGGAAGGCCATCGCGAAGCATGATCTGGAAACCGTTGACAACAGCATTGAACCACTTGAACGCACCCTTTCTATCTTTCGTAACCTGGCCGGACGCTGGTATCCCACGGGCACGCCTTCATGATGTATGATGAAGCCATCCTCAAACTGCTCGATCAAGGCCTGACTTCCTACGGATTAGGCAACCTTGAGGAGGCCCTGGCGGCCTGGCGGCGCGTGTTGGAGTTAGATCCGACCAACGCCCGTGCCCGCGATTATATTATCTTTATCGAGAAACACTGGGCATCCACTCCCCTGTCCACTCCTTCAACCAAACAGCCCGATGTCGCCGAAGAAACTGCTCCGGCTGCATATACCCATCCGGCGAAGTCGATTTTTCAGTCCGCGCATTGGGGTGATATCTACGAGGGGCAATCGATTGGATCGAGCGTCGTCGAAGCACTCATGCCTTCGCAACCGCCGCCCTCACCCGTGCCGACACCGCAACCTGAGATTTTGACCTCGACGTTGCCGCCGAAGCCCGGTGTTCGATCCATGGCACAACCCAACGTTCCCGGCACTCTTTCTGCCTTGGAACTCGTGGCGGTCGAGACGCCACCGGCGCCTCAAGAATCACATCAAAACCAGCAATCGAGCGAGCCATTGCTTAAAGCTGCCCAGGATCGTATGGCTCTCAATGATTTCAGCGGCGCTCTCGAGTTGTTGGAGCGCATCCTCTTGCAAAACCCCGATGACCCGAGGGCGACCCAGATGCAGGCCGAGGCCCAGCAGAACCTGACCGAGATGCTTTACTCAAAACTGGGGAGCTTAGATCGGGTGCCAAAGGTATGCATGCGCGGCGACGAGATTATTTGGCTCAACCTCGACCACCGCGCTGGATTTGTGCTCTCTCTCGTGGACGGCTCGATATCCTTCGATGAAATTCTCCTCATTTGCGGCCTCAGCCCGCTCGAAGGAGTTCGTATTTTGGTTCAGCTACTGCAGAACAACGTCATCACCGCGGATTGAGATCGCTACCCACCGCATCGATGAGCTTGCGCAGGATTCCATCCGGTTCGGCGATACCCATCTTCACGATGGCATCTGCGCGCGCTGGGGTATCGGCCACCGCGTACATGCGTAGTTCGTCTGCGTTACCCGAGGGACGAACGTGGGCGATGTCACCGTTTTCGAACCAAAGTCGAAGGCCATCGAGGGTGTTGAAGCGGACGATCCGGCCAAAGCCGACGCTCGGCGCAAAGAACGCTCCCAGGGCCTCGCGATCATCGAGTAGAGCGCGCGTCTGGGTCTTCGTAGAGGGCACCTCGGCGCCGTGCTCATCCAAGAGCCGCACACGATTCTCTTTGAAGATGACCTCCGCAACCGCTGGATTATCGGGTGAAAAGCGTTCGACGACCCGCAGTCCGAGCGACCGCGGGATGTTCTTGAGCAGGGAAGCTCGACCAAATCGTTGGGGCAGGGCATCGAACAACGCCGAGAGCGACAGACCCTTTTCGTGGGCGCTCGTCAACGCGCCGAGAATCGGCAGAACGGCGTCGCGGGTCGGTAAGGCATCGAGCTCGCGATCGCCTTGTACGAACGGGGAAGCGGTGAGGAAGCCCCCGTTGGCCTCCCAACCACAGACCGCTCGACGCCCTCTGGCGCGCGCACGCTCCATGCCGGCGATAACGAATGGTGACCCGATGCGGGTACGGGGCTCAAGACAGTTCTTCAGCGCGCCGCGCTCCAGGGAATCGATGCAGCTAATGGGCACCACGACGGCATCGGCGCCCAGAAATTCGGCCACCGTCATGCCCACCAGGTCGCCACTGAAGAAGCGCAGGCGACCGGGTGAGGCCATGGCGCTGCCGGGGGGCCGGTCGAACCCAAGCAGGAGGGGACGGTCGCTGTCGCCGTCCGTCGACACAACCGCGTTGAGGGGCCCCTGCCGCGCCCAGGCTTCATCGACGAGCGCCTGGATGCCGCTGAGCTGCGCCTCGCCCATATTCTCGGTGTCGATCGGCACAAAGGTTTCGCTGCGGCCCGCGGCACTCACTGCGGCGCCGAGCTGTTGCAAAAGCTCTACCAACAGGTCGCGACCCACGGCCGAGTGCTGATAGACCAGCACGCGCATCCCTGCGAGCGTTCGGCCGGCGAAAAAGTCGAGGTAGCGGCGCAGGTATTCGTTGCGGCCCGACGCCGTCTCCGGCGGCAACTCCTGGTGGCCCGTTTTGAAGAGTCCGCGCTCATCGAACAGCGACGAGGCGAATGGCTGTTGGTAGAGCTGTCGGCGCATGATGTCAGCGCGGTGGTTGATGGGAGCCTCGTCCTCTTTGCGCAATTCGCCCCGCGCGGTGTTGGTCTTGTAGCCGTTGCGATCGAACGGAATGTGGCTGCCGGTTACCATCATGCTGCCCCCTGTCCGTCGCACGGCGTAGAACGTCAACGCGGGTGTCGGGATCCGTCCCAGATTCACCGGATGCAAGCCGGCGTCTCGGATGGCCCTCAGAATGGCCTGTGCAATCTCGCCGCGGCCTCCGAAAGCCGGGTCGAAGCGGGACGAGCTTGGTCGAAGGTCATGTGCCAGGTAGAATTCCGAGCCTTCGGCCACACCTCCCGCAGCGGCCGGAAGGGTCTTAAGGTATTCAATCTCGGCGAGGGCGTTGAGGTAAATTTCGAGCTGGGTGAGATGGATGACCTCGCCCCGACGCCCGCTGGTGCCGAACGTCAATACCTGCGGCTGGTAGGTCAAGTGGGCTCGAAGGCTGCTATCCTTCGTGTCCATGGCAGGGCCCTCTCTCTAGTGAGATAATCAACGGCACGATACTTCGATTGGGAGACGAGATCAATAGACAACCGCTGAGCGCTAGGCCGCTTTGCGACAATTGACGCAGTTCTCACCGGGCGCCAACGCCCGGCCCGCGGCGAGCTGTGCCTTGCCGTTGAGCTTGTAGCTGCGGCCACGCCAGTTGACGGTGCGCTTCAGGACGGTGCTGAGGAGCACTGCCGGCCCCACCAGGAGGAGCAAGAAGGAGGCCACCTGTTGACCCCAGGTCAACCGTCCGCCGCCGACCACGCGATGGAGATAGATGGTAGACGCCGTAACCTCGACGGGAACCAGCGCGTTGAGCAGGGCTATCAACCAGAAGCCCTGCGACGCAGCGACACCGGCTGCAATCAGGCCCGACCAGAACATCGCTGGCCGCAGGTACGACAGCACCTTGAACTCACGGCCCGGGAGCCCGCTGCGCGAAAAAGCGATCCAGCGCACGTAGGTGCGCCAGAACTCCTTCAGGGACATGCCGCGTTGAATGATGGGAACCCGCTGGGGGGAAACAACGTTGCGAAATCCGGCCGCCTTGATGCGGGCTCCGAGGTACATGTCATCGACCAATTGGCCCGTGGCGCTCTCGAGACCGCCAATGGCCGCGATGGCTTCTCGGGTGAGCACCATGAACTGTCCCATAATAAAGGAAAGCGTTCCGTTGCGCTCGCGAACGGTCTTTGCCGCTGCCGGCGCATACAGGCCGTTGAGCAGCAGGGCGTAACCGGTATCGCCTAGCGTCACGGGATTTTCGGTGACCACCACCGGCGCGCTTGCCGCACCGGCACGGGGCGTCGCGCAAAGGGTTTCCACTAACATCCGAAGCGCATCCCGATCGGGTCGGATATCGGAATCGGCAAACGCAACGAGTTCTCCCCGGGACTCCTGAAACCCGGTGATCATGGCGTTGAGTTTTCCGGTTCGCCCCGGCGGGGGGGCTCCCGAAAACAGGATGCGCGCATCACGTTCTTTGCCGATCCAGCGGCGCGTCTCGATGGCCCGGCGCACCAACGGCAGGGCAGGCTCGTGATCGTCGTCGAATACGAATAGGGTTTCTACCTCTCCCGGGTAGCCATGATCGAGTGCGGCGTTGATATTTTCACTGATTCCCGCATCCAGTCCCTTGATGGGACGAACGACGGTCACCGATGGATACCGGGATAGCGGTTTACTGGTGGCGCTCGCGCGCCCCACGCGTGCAAGAACCGCCTGGGATCGCATAAGCCAGGCCAAAAACCCGAGTGCTACCGTCATCAGCAGGATTTGGATAAACATGATTGTTATCCTTTCTGTACCTTAGCCTCGTTGAGCACCAAAGCACGGATCGAGGCGAATAGATCGGGGACCTCGTCACCGGCTTTAGAGCGCGCCAGCCACCGCGGCAGCCAGCCGGCCAAGTCGATGCTCATCTGAAAGCGCAGCTGGGTGACTTCGCCGTTCGCACCCATCGGTTTGAGCTGCCAGCTGCCTTCATGATCCGTAACCCGCACGATGCCGTCTTTTTCGGGAGGCCCCTGGTCGCTAATCGCTCGGTAGACGACCCAGCGCAGATCGCCCGAGGTACCCCACACCACGAAAAGGGTATAATCGCGATCGCTGATAATAGGCAGGTTCAAATGTTGGTAAACGATGAGGTAATGCTGTTTGCGATCCAGAATCTTGCTCTCGGTCACCCTTTTGATGAAGCCTTTTTGATGCTCGTAGTCAAGCAATGCCGTCAACACTTCGTCCGGCGGAGCGTTGACCAGACCTTCGGCCGCCACCCTGATGTTCTTTGCCTCCTTGCTCTGATAGACCGTAACACCTTGCTCTTGAGCGATCATCTCAAAACCCTCATCGGTGAGCGGTTGCTCAGGAGGCGTCCATTCGTCACCGGGGATGCTCCCCGTCTGAATCATCAACAAAAGGATTGAGGCAACCAGTTTCACCGTACTTCTCCCTTCATAGCCTTAAACAAATTCGTTCGGTCCTTTCTGCCTTGCCCCTGTTCGCCATTGGCGGCCGAGCAACTCGCCCCGGTGTTGCGTCATAGGATGATTGCTGGCGATCGAACGTTTGGTTTCCATTTGAGCAAAAAAGATGCCACATCATAGCGTCATTAAACTCCTATTCTTTCAAAACGATCAACCTACGATCGTTCACAGCATGAATAACAATCAATGTGACTTTGTCAACACGTGTGAATTTTTAATACAGCTTAATGGGCCACACATAAATACAGCTATTTATTGCCTGATGGGTTAGCTCGTTGAGTCAACAAGACATTAAGCTTATCCTGCTCCTCCGGATACGCCGGGTCGATTCGGAGGACTTCGCGGAATTGCTCAATGGCCTCGCCTTTCTTTCCTTGAGTGGCCAACACAATGGCTAAGTTATGGTGTGCCTCAGCATAATCGGGATTGAGCGTTAGCACCTGGCGAAACTGCGCGACCGCTTCGTCCAGCTTTCCTTGTTTGATCAATATAACACCCATGTTGTTGCGCGCCTCTCGGTGCTGAGGCTCGATGTCAAGCGCTTCACGAAATTGTTCGATGGCATCCTTGAGTTTTCCTTGCCGTTCCAATGCGGTACCTAGGTTGTTGTAAGCCTCCGCGTGCTCGGGATTAATCGTAAGCGCCGTTCGACAGTGTTCTATCGCCTCCTCCAAACTGCCCCGCTGCGTCAGTATGAAAGCCAAATTGCTGTGCGCATCCGCATTTTTTGGATCCATGGCGAGCGCCTCACGTAGGAGGCTTTCCGCCTTGCCCAATCTACCCTGCCTGCCCAGCGCAGCCCCGAGATCATAGAGCGCAATGGGATGACGGGGTTGAATTTTCAGTGCTTCTTCGTAGTGCAGCACCGCCTTCTCGGCGTGACCCTGCAGTTCTAGAGCTTCCCCCAAGTTGATATGAGCGACGTAGTTGTTCTTGGTGACGTCGAGCGCGTGTTGAAAGAGCGTGACACTGTTCTGCCAATACGTGGTTTGATACCACGCTCCCGTCATACACCCAAGACCCACGGCGGAGGCGGTGATTATGCTTTGGACGCGACCATGGCGCCAGGTAGCGGCAAGCTCCGCGACACCCCACGCGACCATGATAAAAATACCGATCGAGGGGATGTAGGTGAACCGATCCGCCATAGACTGTTCGCCCGCCTGGACCAGCCCGATTACCGGAACCAGGGTTCCGAGGAACCACAACCACCCAACCGTAAGGTACCGCAACCTTCTACCCGCCCACATGAACACGCCACTTGCGCCCGCCAACACCAACAGCGCACCGAGCCACTGAACCGTTGATATGCTGCCGCGATAGGGGTAAAAGACCGCCAACTCACTCGGCCACAGCAGTTTTCCCAGGTATGCAACATAGCTGACGAGCGCATTGGCGACTCGAATTCCAAACGGCGCCGACTTGTCGACATAGCCGTGGCGAGCGGCTATGTAGGCCAGCACGCACGACGCGACCGCCAACATAACCAGGGGAAGCTTTTCGACGAGCAAGCAAGCGTAAGTCAACCGCCGGTAGTTCTCTCCAGCGGCCGAAATATCGCGTCCCCTTCTCGCTGGCGGCGCTTTTCTGATAGGTTCTATGCGCCCCAGAGGCCAGTAATCGAGCAAGAGCAACACAAACGGCGTCGTCACCAGCATTGGCTTCGCCATCAAACCCATGGCAAGAAATCCGAACACAGCGACATATCTGACCAAACCGGGCCGGTCGGCATACCACGCATACGCCAACAGCGTCAGTATAAAGAACAGCGCGCTGAGAACATCTTTGCGTTCAGTGACCCAAGCCACCGATTCCACGTGCAGCGGATGGAGCGCGAACAAGACCGCCACAACAGCGCTTCTCCAGGCACCGCCGGTCATACGCCGCAACAGAAGATACAGCAGCACGCTATTGACAATATGCAGAAAAACATTGACCAAATGATGGTAGCCTGCGTCGAGGCCAAACAGTTCCTGATCGGCCATTTGCGACAGCCAGGTCAAGGGGTGCCAATGGCCAGCCTGCATGGTGGTGAAGGCCCAGGCAATACTCTGCCCGGTCAATCCCTTCATCACGTGTGGGTTCTTAAAGACATACACCGGGTCATTGAGATTGATAAACTCAAAGTTTCGTACCTGTCCATAGACGACCAGGGTCGCCGCTATGATGAATACGCCTACGACCAGGTCACGGCACCGGTTCATGGTTTCTGGCTTTTGAATCCCTGCCATCCTACTTCCAGCGCAATCAAACGTATGATTTCTTTTAGCTGGTGTTTGGTCTCAGCCGCACTTCCCCCGTTATCGATGACATAGGTGGCTTGCAACATTTTATGTTCATCGCTCGACTGAGCTCGCACCCGCGCCAGCACCTGTTCTCGGTTGATGCCATCGCGCTTGCGCACGCGGCGGATGCGGACCGACAGAGGAGCCGTCACGAGGACCAAACCGGTTAACCGCACGGGAACCTCGCAATCGGCCAATAACGCCGCCTCCAAAAAGCACACCGGCGGCCGTGACTCCAGCGCTTCGATTCGAGCGACTAACTCCCGCCAAATAGCTGGGTGCATCAGGCCCTCGAGTGATTGCCGGGCCTGCGCATCCGCGAACACCAAGTCTCCAAGAAGGCTTCGATCAACGGTGCCGTCTGCGAGAGCAACGGTGGGGAAACGGCGAAGCACTTCCGCGGTAAGTGCGCTCTTCTCTCCGAGCAGCTCTCGGCCAATAGCGTCAGCGTTGAACACCAAAAAACCCTGATGTTCGAGCAGGGCTGCGACGGTGCTCTTGCCTGAGCCAATGCCGCCGGTAATGCCGTAGATCAACATCTATCTTCACCCGAAAGAACTGTCTGGTTGCCAATCATATACCATAGGCACCCTATTTCCACTGTTATCTATAGATGAAGACCTTTACGTTCTACCTGCGTCGTCGAAAAATCATTGCTTTTTATTAGAACTTTATTCTAGATTAATGTTCTAATTTAGCGAGGCGCCCATGGGGGCACCAGTCCTTCTCCAATGAGATTATTCACTGCTTGGCTGTTGAGCCCGTTGATTCAACAAGAAATTCAGCTTATCCTGCGCCCCGGGATAATTCGGGTTAATGCGGATAACTTCTTGGAACTGTTCAATGGCCTCATTCATCTTACCTTGCATGGCCAGCACGATGGCTAGGTTATGGTGTGTTTCTGCGTAGTCGGGATTGAGTTTCAACACCTCGCGAAACTGTTCGGCCGCTTCGTTCATTTTTCCTTGTTTCATCAACGTAATACCAACGTTGTTGGCCGCCTCTTGGTACCGAGGCTCGATCGTGAGCGCTTTACGAAATTGATCGATGGCTTGGCCGAACTTTCCCTGCCGGTACCATGCAACGCCCAGATTGTTGTAGGCCGTCGCGTGCTCAGGATTGATCGTGAGAGCTTTATGAAGGTGTCCGATCGCTTCCTCCATATTGCCCTGTCTTGTCAGTATGGAACCCAGGGTGCTGTGCGCATCCGCATTTTTCGGATCAATGCTGAGCGCTTCGAGAAGGAAACTTACCGCCTCATCCAACCTGCCCTGCCTGCCCAGCGCTTCACCGAGATTATAGAGCGCCAAGAAATAATGCGGCCGAATTTTCAGCGCTTCTTCATAGTGCAGGATCGCCTTTTTTGTATGGCCCTGCAGTTCTAATGCTTCTCCAAGGCTGACATGGGCGAGGTAGTTGTCTTCCGTTACGTCGAGCGCGTGCTGAAAGAGCGTGACGTTGTTTTGCCAATACGTGGTTTGAAACCACGATCCCACTATACCACCAAGGCTAACGGCGCAGGCAACGATGGCATTGAAGACGCGCCCATGTCGCCAAACCGCCGTAAGCTCCGCCACACCCCACACGACCATGATAAAAATACCGATCGCGGGGATGTAGGTGAACCGATCCGCCATAGATTGCTCGCCCACCTGAATCAGCCCGATCACCGGCACCAGAGTCCCCATAAACCACAGCCATCCAACGGTGAGATACCGCAATCTTCTGCCCACCCAGATGATAACGCCGCTTGCAGCTGCTAACATAATAAACGCACCCAACCATTGAACCACTGAGATGCTGCCGCGATATGGGTAAAACACCGCCAAGTCAGTCGGCCACAGTAGTTTTCCTAGGTATGCTACATAGCTGACCAGTGCATTGGCCATTCGAATCCCAAACGGAGCCGACTCTTGGACATCTCCGTGGTGAGCGGCTATGTATGCCACCACGCTCGACGCAGTCACCAAAGCAAAAAAGGGAACCTTCTCGACCAGCAGTCCAGCGATGGTTAACCTTCGTTCGTTTTCGTTGTTGCGCGAAGCATTTCTTCCCGTTCCCGGGGGCTCAGCCTTCGGTGCCGGCTGAAAGCGCCGAAGGGGCCAGTAATCGAGCAAGAGCAACACAAACGGTGTCGTCACCAGCATTGGCTTCGCCATCAAACCCAAGGCCAGAAACCCCAGAGCGACGCCATAGCGGATCACGCAGGTCCGATCGGTATACCACGCATACGCTAATAACGTCAGCATGAAGAATAATGTGCTCAAGACATCTTTGCGTTCAGTGACCCAAGCCACCGATTCGACGTGCAGCGGATGGAGCGCGAACAAGACCGCCACCATGGCACTCGGCCAGAGATTGCCGGTCATGCGCCGCAGCAAAAAGTACAGTAAAAGGCTATTGAGGATATGCAAAAAAACATTGACCAGGTGATGGTAGCCGGCGTCGAGGCCAAAGAGCTCCTGGTCGATCATGTGCGACAACCAGGTCAGGGGATGCCAGTGACCAGCCTGCATGGTGGTGAAGGCCCAGACAACTCCCTGCCCAGTCAGCCCCTTCGTCACGTATGCATTTTGATAAACGTTTATCGGGTCATCAAGATCTAACAAATTCGTAGTGGCGTACCTGCCCATAGACCACGAGAGTTGTCGCTATAATTAATACGGCGATGGCTAGGTCACGGCGCCGGTTCATGGTTTCTTGCTTTTGAGTCCCGAGCATCCTGAAAAAATCCTGGTTATTGACTGTATACCATATTTATTCTATTTCCACTGTTATCTTCAGATGAAACCCCTCATCAACCGCCCGCGCTGTAAAAAATTCGTTGCTATTCTATAGAATTTTATTCTAGATTATTATTCTAATATATTGAGGCTCCCATGGAAACCACGATCGTGCTGAATTTCAACGATACCCCGTCAGCCCTCTACACGTTGTGGAAGGCCTTTCGATCCCGAAAAAACAGCTACGCGAAGGAAAAAGGAATGCCTGCTATCCGCGTCACCAGATCGGGCTTCAAAATAAATACGCAGCATCTTAAAAAATTCCACGGCATATGCGGCACCAGTCCTTCGCCCCACCTGCCTATTCTCTACCCCTTCGCCGTGATGTATCCCTACATCATGCGGATGTTATGCAGGAGAGAAATGCCGCTATCAATGTTCAAGATTTTAAATACCCGCAACAGTATTACCATGCATCGAGGCATACGCGTCGATGAGGTATTGGACTTGGATTGCCACACTGCAGCACTCCGAATAATTCCGAAAGGGCTGGAGGTTGACGTGGTATCCGAGGTCTCGGTCGAAAATGATACGGTATGGGAGAATCTGACGACCTATTTTTTTCCAGGAATGTTTGGTCAATCCGAACCGGCTTACCTTCCTCCAAAACTTGAACCTCTGGCACATGCTCCGATAATTAACGAGTGGTTTCTTCCCGCAAAAGACAGATTTCGCTTTGCGCGTATTTCTGGGGACACCAATGGAATTCACTACGTATCAGTGTATGCTCGCATGCTTGGATTTCAGCGGGACTTCGCGCAACCAATAAGAGTCGTGGCGAAATGCGTCGATTGTCTGCCCGAGCTACGTGCTGAAAAACCGCTACGGCTTGATTTTGCCCTTAAAGGTCCGGTGTATTATGAGAGCAAATTGATTCTAAGAAGTATAACTACTGATAATACCAGTAGATTTGATCTATATCGCGAGAACAGCGAAAGACCATGCATTTGCGGCACATTCAGCGCTGTATGATTGGAAAACAATCTGGACCGTTTGTCGACCTAAGAGCTTTGTCATCAAGGCATGACCATATTGCCGTCGCGATTTAATTCCACTAATTGAAATTTTCCTGAAGATTTTATTTGCACCGGACCATTTTTTTAGATAATTTATTAATCACATTAAGAAGCTCGGAGTTCGCGTATGGACGAGTTAGATTCTCTACCTCTGATACGTTGCCGCAACGTATTGAGTAAGCTTAAGGCATTATATTTATTCGGCAATTCAGTTGGCAGTCGGATTCTGCAACGGTATTCAAAGGAATTGTTGCAGGTTATTCATGAGACAAAGGATGATGAATGGTTGCCGCTTGAATACAGTATCCGGCTCAGTGAATGCGTGGCGGCCGAGGTGACTGAGGACGAACTGTTTAAGTGGGCTCTTCGAGCTTCACTATACTCGATCAACTCGTCGTTGGTGGGGCCTTTTATTCGAGCCAGAATGAATCTATTCATGATCAGAACGGCGACCACACTCGTGAACGCGCCCCTTACGTGGAGTATCGTGCACAACAATTGCGGAACGATGTCTGCCGTTGAAAATGGCCCCGGTCGCCTCCTGCTGGAGCTTCACGATCTGCCCTTGGTGATGGTCCGAAGCCGACCGTATCTAATCGGGGTTTCCGCGTTCGTCCAGGCGATGGGTAAGATTGGCAGTGTTACTAAAGTGAAAGCTTCGCTTGAGCAGCATTCTGAATCAACCCGAAGCGCTCTTATCATTGCGACGTGGGAAACAAATCAGCAATCGAACGATGTTCTTCCCTCTGCAACCGGATGGTAAGCACTCGGTTGACTTTCATGCCAGCATTGATATAGCGTACCGGCATGTCGTTGACCTATCGAGAGGCCGGTGTCGATATTAAAGCCGGCGACCAATTCGTCGATCGGATCGGACCGCTCGCCCAAAGCACCTTCCGGCCCGAAGTGGTCGGATCCTTGGGCGGATTCTCGGGACTGTTTGCCCTCAATGCGCGCCGCTTTCGCGATCCCATCTTGGTTTCCGGCACCGACGGTGTGGGTACTAAATTAAAGATAGCCTTTCTTACCGGGAGACATTCCACCGTAGGAATCGATCTCGTCGCCATGAGCGTCAATGACGTGGTGACAACCGGCGCCGAACCGCTTTTTTTTCTGGATTACTTTGCAACCTCGAAACTCGACATCGAGCAGGGCCAACAGGTGATAGCAGGCATTGCCGAGGGCTGCCGCCAGGCTCAGTGCGCGCTGCTGGGCGGCGAGACCGCCGAGATGCCGGGTTTTTATGCCTCCGGCGAGTATGATTTGGCCGGCTTCGCGGTTGGCGTGGTCGAGCGTGCTGAGCTCCTCGGCAGCCACCGCGTTCAGGCAGGCGATCGCATACTCGGATTGGCCTCGACCGGCCTGCACAGCAATGGCTTTTCGCTAGTGCGGCGCGTGCTGCTCGAAGATCAACACCTTGATCTGACGGTGGTTCCCCCCGGGTTCTCACAATCCCTCGGAGAAGCGCTCATCCAACCCACCCGCATTTATGTCCGCGCCGCGCTTGAGTTAAAGCAAAAAGTCGAGCTGCATGCGCTCGCGCATATCACCGGCAGCGGATTACCCGGAAATATTCCGCGGGTGATGCCTGAAACCCTTGCGGCGCAAGTACAGCTGGGAAGTTGGCCGATAGCGCCGATATTCGATTATATCCGTAAAATCGGTAAAATAGACGATAAGGAGATGTTTCAAACCTTTAACTGCGGGGTGGGTATGGCGGCGGTATTACCAGCCTCTACCGTGGAGGCTGCCCAAGGAGTGCTTGAACATCACGGGATCAGTAGCTGGGTAATCGGCTCGGTTATCGAACGCCGGAGTCCCGGCGAGGATTTCTTTTTCTTACCGACCAACATGTAACGATTATGCTGATGGTTCATAATCATGGCGCGTACCAGCTTTCACGATGTCATTGTCGTAGGCCAGGAGCCCGGAGGATTGCTCGCGGCCGGGATGCTGCGGCGCCAGGGATACCGGATTCTCGTGGCCGGAAAGGAATTCCCGGAGAGCTATCTTCACGATGAGTTATCCCTGCCTACCCTGTTGACCTGGCTCCCCCCTCACGGCCACGCCCCGGTTCTCGATGAGTTGTTGAGCCAGCTCGCCGTCGAAGATCCCGTGCATCGGTTAGGTAGTAAAGAAGGAATCGGCTTGCAATTGATAACGCCGATGAAGCGAGTCGATGTCTCAGCCGATCCAAATCAGATGGACAACGAACTACGTCGCGCCGCGCCAGAAGAGCGCTCGTCCTTTATGGAGGCGCTAGGTACGCTGCAGACCCATGATTCAATTCTCCAGGAGGTGCTTGCCACGTATCCGCCGTTGCCGCCAAACAGCTTGATGGAACGGGCCCGTTTTCGACGCATGACCAAACGCCTGAGCGACCTCGCGGAACTTGATGCGACGCGCCTGCCGCCATTGTTTAAGGCGCTCGTTGCGGCAACATCTTTTGTTTCCTGGGATTTCAAACGATACGCGCATCGAGACCGTCAAAAGCCACCTGATCCTGGGACTTATCAAAGGAATGCGCCACGTGCCCGACTTTGACAGTCGGGTGCGAGCTGTGTTGCGAAAGCTTGGCGTGGATATTGAAAATACCATTGAAATAAAAGAGTTACGGTTGATGGATAAGCAGGTGACCGGTATTGCGGTCGACGGTACCGCCAACGTCTACAACTGCGGATCGCTTCTCGCAAATCTACGCTTTGATAAGCTCACGCAGCTCATCCCAAGCCGTAACCTTCCGAGGCGGCTGCGCCAGCTGGCAGCTTCAGTTCGCACCGACGTTTATATTTTTTCTTTCAATCTCATACTCCCTGAAGAGACCCTGCCGCTGGGTTTTGGCCATCAGTTGATTCTGGTCCGCAAGCCCGATCACGCACTCACCGAAGACAACCTCATTCGGGTGCTCCGCGTGCCCATCCCCGGCCTGCAGGATCAGATTTGTCTGAACTTTTCGTGTCTCGCTCCATCCACGCGCATCACCGACGAATTGAACTATTTAGCTTCGTTGCAGGAGCGTCTCTTATCTGCGGCCCGGTGGCTTATTCCCTTTCTTGATAAGAAACAAATAAAATACTCTTCTCCGAAAGAGCATGCCTACGTACCCCATGCCGTGTCAGTCGCCGAGCGCGAAGTTGCCCTTGGCATGGCGATCATCGCTCCCCAACCGGCGTTTGCTAACCTTATATTCTGCGGTCCCGAAGCCATTCCGGGGCTTGGAATTGAAGGAGCTGCGTACGCGGCTAAACAAGCCGTGCGAACCATTGGGGAACGAGTGAAACTGAAAAAACTACTGTAGGCGTTCCCTAACGCTACGAAAAATGTTGATCTCCACTCTTGGGCATGTTAAGTAAACGCCCTTTGTTGCACGTAGAGGAGAAGTCTCATGTCCAGAAGATGCGAAGTATGTGGGAAAGGCCCCCTGACCGGCAACCGCGTCTCCCATGCCAATAATCGCACGAAGATGCGCCAACTGCCGAACCTGCAAACGGTTCACGTGATACGTGAAGGTCGGCGCACCACGATGCGGGTCTGCGCCCAATGTATAAAATCGGGTATGATCGCAAAGAATGTCTGATGTTACGGTTTTTGACGTACCGCGGATTGACTCGTCGAAGCACCCGGCGCCGTGCCCAGCATAGAAGGAAGATCCGCCACCACCCCTTCCGCCGTCGGCCGCACTAATTTTACCCAGCTTCCGGTTAAGCGACTACGCGCCAGGTAGTCGGTTTTCCCGTCAGGCGTTTTCAATGACGCTATTTCGAGCGTGTCAAGCGTGTTGTTCCTCGAACTAAACTCAATTTTCATAACTTCAGTCGGCACCAGGGCCGGTTCATCGTTCAGATATTCTGCCACCTGGAGGCGAAAGACTTTTGCCATCCAGTTTTTGTAAAGCTCGTTCGGCTGATCCGGGGTGGCTGGGTCGGCCCACGTATCCCCATCGGCAATCTTGTCGGATTCGGCGTGAAGGAACGTCCGGCTTTCGCTTTGAGCGGTCAGCACCATACGAGCAATGGCCTTTTTGTCAAGTGATAGGACCCGGTGCTCGAGATAGCGCGGACCGTTTACATCGAAGGCTCGCACCAAAGCCGAAGACAGCAAAAATGGTTGACCGCTCGGCTCCTGACGTAGGTAGGTGGTTAACCCTCCGTATGTTTCATTGCCCACCACCAGGCTTACGGTCTGGCTACCGATTTCTAATCTTAACCGCCGGTCACCGTCCAATCCATATTGCTTGAGTTGTTGCGGATCGGGCGACGGAAGCATACGCTCCGCCCGTATTGGCAACAGCCGCTCTACGGCCTTTTCAAATTCATCGTTCGCGAGGTACTTGGCGGTTTGCGTACGCGTCTGGGTCTTTTCGTCTTTCTGCTCGCTCACGGTCAACATCCACCCCGACGATCCCTGGCGCTTGACGGCCTCAAGCATGCGTTTGCCAGTGCCAAACGTCAACTTCGTTAATTGATCGTGGGCAACATCCAGCACAACCGTTCCCGTCGCCGCCTGCTCCTTGTTGCTATAGACCCAAAAAGCCGCCACTCCGGCAACTGCCAGGGCCGCGATGTGGAGACCGAGCGAGCGCCTGGCTTTCATTTCCCTGCCCTCCTCTTCCAACCACGCCCCCACCGCGTCGCCAAACCAATGCCGATGATCAAGAGCGGGGCCATAAAAACCGTGCCATAGAACCAAAATACGTCCTGGCCGCGCGTGTGGGCAATGGGAATGTCCTCCTCGTTGGTAGGGGGCGCAGCCAAGGCCGATGGCTCGCCGACCAACCAGGCGATCATATCCGCCATCAGGGCCTGGTTGCCTGCAAGCTGCATTAAGTCGTCTGAAAAAACGTCCGCATCAGCGAAGACAATCGAACGCATTTCTGCAGCCTCGGCCGGCTTCGGTGGTTTCGGAACCGGTTCGGGAACCGTTACTTTCTTGTTCACCGCCGCAGCCAATTGATAGACTTTTCTTTGTTCGTTAGCGGAAAGCTGCATATCGCTGTCTCTATCATCCCAGGTGTCATCCAGTGAGCGCACCAAGAAGTTGACTTTCGTCTTCGCATTAGGCGTGGCCTCAAGGTATCCCGCGGTTGGAACGATAATCGGCAACAGGTTGCTATGGCGGCTAACCGTAGACACGGCGGGATGGGAGGAATACCGATTCGTAACCAGGTTGTAGATATCAGCCCGGGTGTGGGTGATGACTCCGTACGCATGGTCATTCGCCAGTTTCGTCGGCGCAAATGACAACCCCAGGTAGGTCAGCAATTCTTGGTCCTGCGGGCCGGCCTCAGGATCCAGCATCAGCAGCAAATGGCCGCCGCGTTCCAAATAGGCCTGGATCGCCCCAAGCTCGCCCGGAAACAACGGCCCGGTCGGTCCGATCATCATCACGAGAGCGGCGTCTTCCGGCACACGAACGGAGAGCCCCTGCGCTCCGCTCAATATTTTCACCTGGTAATTTTTTGCTTCCAAGAACCCCTTGAGTTTGCTCAGGCGTGCGCGGTTGTCACCCTCGATCACTTCGGTTGTTCGCTCGCCGTGGCCGGAGATGAGGTAGACGGCACCCCGCGGGCGGGAGAGCTTAAGCAGGTTGTTTTGGAAATCGCTGTCAAGCTTGCGCAGATTGCGCCGAGCTGCTTCCGGGTCCGCGCCAATCTCGAACTTCTGGCGATTGCTGCCTTGGGTTAACACCACCGTGCCGTCCTTGGTGACCTGGTTCAGCCGGGCGAGCTCGGGTTCCAGTGACTTATCGATGACGGTCAGTTTCAGGTGACTTGAACGCCGGGCCAATTCCTTAAAGTAGGGTTGGATTTGATCGAGAACTTCGTTGGACTCCGGAAAAAACAACAGTACCTCGACGTCAGCGTCGAGCCCCTCGACTAACGCGGTGGTTGAATTGCTGGCCGATGAGGTCTTGAAATAACTCAGATCGATCTGCACATCCTTACGCGCGGCAACCGCATTGACGAGAAATAGGGTCGCCAGGAAGATAGCTGTGGTGGCGCCGGCAACAGCCGACGCGTGTATCCGCCGCAGGTCCAATCGTCCGGCATCCATCGCTGCGACCCGCCATTGAATAACGAAAAGCGGGAGGACCGAACCGATCAGAACGATTGGCCAGGCCACCTTCAGCACCTCGACGAAGCCCACGACATGCTGAGCAGCGCCAAGCGGGTTCGGCGAACCCATCACCAGGTCTGATTGCACGAGATACAGCAATAGACCAAGCAGGCCTCCATACGAGAGCAGCGTAGCCAAACGTTCGGTTGCGGCCGCGACGCCACTCGATCGCAGCCAGGCTGCGGTGAACATACCGCAGCCGAGAAGAACCAATCCGGCTCCGACCAGGTTTATGATCACCCGTGTCTCGCCGGAACCTCCGATGAGACGCTCGCCGATATAGAGGCCGAGCATCCCGAGCGTATACAGCGTAAGCGCCTGCGGGCCGCGCACTATCCCCCACGTTCCGATCGCCGGTTTCACTAGCGCCATCGCCGCGACTCCAGCATCCGGGTGGCCGCGAACAAAAAGAATACGGTCACCGACAGGTAATAGACGATATCCCTGCTGTGGATCGTGCCGAGCATAAAAGGGCGGAAATGGATATTGTGCAAAGCCAACGCGCTGAAGATCCCATCGAGCGGTTTCTCAGCGATGCGGGCGAGATTAAACACCATCAACAGCGCCACCACCATCGCAGCGGAGATAAAGCCCGCCATGATCTGTGATTTCGAGAGGGACGAACCAAAAAGCCCGACGGCGAGGCTGGCTGAGCCGATGAGCAGCAATCCCAGGTAGCCAGCGAGCAGATGACCGAAGGAGATCTTTCCATGCACCATGATCAGAAGCGGCATGTAAAACGTCATCACGGTCAAAAGCGCCAAAAAAGCGAACGCGCCCAGGAATTTACCGAGAACGATTTGGAAGTCGGTGACCGGCGACGTCAAGAGCAGAACGATAGTTTGGTTTTGGTGCTCCTCGGCGATCAGGCGCATGGAGATAAGCACGCTCGCAACCACCGTGGTGCCCGAAAGCAGGTAGAAAAATTGGGCCAGAACCTCGGCCGAAAGCCTCCGCTCGGTCGGGGCCAGCGCAAACACATTGAAGAGCAACCCATCCAACGCCAAAATAATAGCGGCAACGACAAACCCCAACGGGGAGAGGATGGTGGCCGCGAGTTCCCGTCGGGCAATAAGCAGCATGCTTTTCACACGCCCTCCTCAAGAAGTAGTGGTGAGGCTGAGGAATATTTCCTCAAGCCGCTCTTCGCTGCTCGAGAGATGACGCAAGCCGAAACCCGCCTTGATGATGGTTGCGCTCAGCTCCTCCTTGATATCACTGCTCGAAACCACCGCGAGCTGGACCACCCCATCTTCCTCATGGGTTACGGTGAGGTCCGCCACGCCGGGAAAGCCCTTGATGATCTGAGTCACCGCCTCGCGCGCCGCGCGCACCTGCAGCTTGAGGCTTTGTTTTTTATTAAGCTGGCTCCCGAGTTCGGACTCGCTCCCCTGTGCGACGATACGACCGCGGTGCATCACGAAAATCCGATCGCAGGTCTGGCTAATTTCGGCAAGGATGTGGCTGGAGAGCACGACGGTATGAGTGCCTTTTAACTTTTTGACCAGTTCCCGCATCTCGACAATTTGCGCCGGATCCAACCCGGCGATGGGCTCATCGAGAATAACCAGCGGCGGCCGGTGAATGACTGCTTGAGCGATGCCAACGCGCTTGCGGTAACCAAACGACAACGTGTCAATACGTTGGTGGAGAACCGTGCCGATTTGACAGCGTTCGGCCGCCTCCTGCACCCGGCCTTCCGCCTCGTTATCAGGGACCTTTCGCAACCGGGCAACAAATCCCAAAAAGTTGGCCACCGTCATTTCACCATACAGCGGCGGAACCTCCGGCAGAAAACCGATTCGTTGTCTCAGGGCTTCACCGTCGGCTTCCACCTCGACACCGTCAACCGTTACCGCGCCCGAAGTCGGCGTCAAAAGGCTTGCCAGCATGCGCAGGAGGGTGGTCTTGCCGGCGCCATTGAGCCCGAGCAAACCGACGATTTCGCCGCCGGCTATGGTGAAGCTCACATCATCAACGGCGCGAAGTTCACCATAGTCTTTAATGAGATTTTGAGCTTTGATCATTGTTGAGCGTTCAAACACGAAATTCTATTCAGTGTCAATAGCTAAAATTCGGCATCGGCACATAAACAGCAAAAAACTCCAAATTATTCCCCTGGTGCCCCCCTCCCTATTCCAAACTTGCGATTTTTTAAAACTATGGATACAACACAACCGTTTGAATAGTATGAGCGTGCAAAACGTTAATAGGTTTTGTAAAAGATCATGCCACGAGAGGACACTATGAAAAACAAACCAGCGGTTGCGTTAATCGTTATGGCGATCTTCGCAGCGCTCGGGGTGCTGTTTACGGGCATCTCGACGTACGACTACGTCGCCCATCTCGATCGCCAGGTCCATGCGGTAAGCTGTTCGTACGTCCCGGGGCTCGGCGCCCCCGACTCCAGCGGAACCAGCGGCTGCTTCGCCGTCATGATGAGCCCCTACTCGGCCGTCTTTAAAGACGAGCACATGGGGAGGCATCCCGATAGCCCTCCCTGGCTTGGCCGTGTTTTTCTATATGCTCTTCAAGATCATCGAGGTGCTGCTCCGTAAACGCGAGAACGATCGCAACGAAACCCTGTATCTGGTCGCGGCTTCTTTGCTTCCACTCCTGACGTCAATCGTCTACTTGGTCATATCGGTGAAAATGGTCGGAGAAGTTTGCAAGGATTGCGCAGGCATATACGTTGCCTCCACCGGATTATTTCTGGCTGCGGGGGCTGCCTATTGGTTCACGCGCAATTTGCTCACGAATGCCGCTCAGCCCGCCCAAAAACCCTGGGGCGTGTGGACGTTTTATTTCCTTGAGGGTGTCGCTTTCGTCCTATTGCCGATACTGCTCTACCTGTGGGTGAAGCCAATCTACACCGATAAATTGGGCAACTGCGGCAAGCTGCTTAAAATCGAGGATACCTACGGCACCCGAATAAAACTTCACCCGGTGGCGGATGGCGTCCCGACGATCGAGGTTCTCGATCCTCTCTGCCCCGCCTGTAGAGTCCTGGACAAGCGACTGCGCGCAAGCGAGCATTACGGCAAGCTCGACCTGGAGGGGGCGCTCTTTCCGTTGGACGCGGAATGCAACTGGATGATCAGCAAATCGGTGCACCCCGGCGCCTGCGCCGTATCCGAGGCGTTGCTCTGCGCCAACGACAAAGCCCCCGCGGTCCTAGAATGGGCTTTTGAAAACCATGCACAACTGCGTTCCCAAGCCGAAAAAAACCCCCAAGCA
Organism: uncultured delta proteobacterium; assembly: GCA_963754925.1. Lineage (GTDB taxonomy): Bacteria > Myxococcota > B64-G9 > B64-G9 > B64-G9 > CAVWHX01. Next base: position 145,356 of record CAVWHX010000005.1, on the reverse strand, counting down.
ATCTACGAACGGATCGCGCACGATTTCCCCGCTCTCGCCGCCTGTGTCAATTCACCCGAGGTAAAGGCTCGCCTGAACAAAGCGCTGCGCTGGCTTACGTCAAATTCCTTGCCGGTCTTGACCCCGCAGCTGTATGTGCATGGGAAAAAAATCTGCGACGAGGACATCGAACTGGGTTTGGAATACACCCTCACCAGGCTCCTGCATGCTCCGCATCTTGCCCGAGTGGACAAAAGTCCTCGGGGGAGGGAATAATATGAAATCCTCTTTTATCCACCTGAGCTGTTTTCTTAGCGGTCTGGGGTTAATATGCATACTAGTTGCGCTCTGGGTCGGTTCGGCTTCCTCGAGGCTCATGGCCAGCAGCAACGAGGCGAACGCCAAGGATAAGCAAATTGCCGTCGCCAGTGTTTCGGATGAAGGTTACTGCACCAAGGATCTCAAGCAAATCCTTAAAAGGGTGTTGACGTCCTGCGGCCTGGTCAAGGGCAATAAGGGGCATGGCTGCCAACCGTTAGAAGCAAAGAATGTCGCGGCCATGAGCGGCGATGATTTCAATGCCCTGTTCAAACCGCTCCAGAACCGCGCCGCCATCATTCAATTCGATAAGGACAAGTCCGAACTCGATGAACCGGGGAACGCCTTGCTTAACAAGACCTTCACCGATCAGCGCGGCGCTTCGTACTTTCTGGTGGTGGCGCGCGCCTCCCCCGAAGGCTCGACAATCCACAACCGTGATTTGTCGGAAAAGCGCGCCAACACTGTGCTTGCATACCTCAATGATAAATTTCATGACCCGGATCTCGAACAAGAGGTCGGTCTGCTGTGGTTGGGTGAGGAGTTCGCTCAGTTGGCGGAGGAATACTGCCAGTGGAACCGCTCGCGGCCAAACGAACCATGCTCCACCGTAGAATTAAACCGCTCGGCCTTTATCGCCTGGATCGACTGCCAACTGTAACCATGCCGCACGTCGTCCAACGACCTTCCCCCATGTCGATACCGCCACCGATACTTGAAAGGTTGCCTGTTTGAAATTTCACCGTCGTCTTTTCATAGCATTGATGTGTATCGCCTTGCTTCCTGCTTGCCAGAGCGAGCAAAAGCAGAAAGAGCCGGTGCGCGCGCGGGTCGAGGCGGTCACTTCCGATAAACCTAAAACGTCGGCCAAGGAGTGGTGCGATGTATACTACCCAGCCAACGCCGCCCCACGGCTTGAGCTGCCGGCGGTGGTTCCGGTCGCTGGCACCATAAAAACGACCGCCCTGCCCCCCGATCGCTTTGTGTGGTTGAACCTTTGGGCCACCTGGTGCAAACCCTGCCTGCGCGAGCTGCCGCTCGTGCTTGGCTTTGGGCGCCAATTGCAAAGCGATGGGGCGGCGCTCGAAAATTGGTTTGTGTCGCTCGACGATAATCCCGACGATATCACCGAGTATCTATCGAGATACCCTGAATTCGGCCGGGAGCACTCCTACCGGGTTCGGCAGCCCGATCGTATTGCCGAATGGCTCCAGCGCTACCGTTTGCCCGCCGATACCTCAATCCCCGTCAGCATGCTCATCATGCCCGGCGGAAAAGTGCGCTGTATCCGCACCGGCTCGATCCACGAGGGAGACTACGCGCTCATCCGATCGGTGTTTGAACAGCTGTAGCATAGCGAAGGGCCTACTTGCTGTCCTCGCGTTAGAGGTCATCCCTCGTGCAATAGCCACAGGCGAAGAATAATAGTTGCGCAACCAAGCCCACCGGTGAAAAAATCCACAGCGTCGGGAGTTGTACATGAAAAAAAAGAAGGCTCTTATTCTCGGCGCAACAGGTCTGGTCGGAAGTTCACTTTTGCAGCGTCTTCTGAACGCCGATCAGTATGACTCGGTGCTGGCGCTCGTCAGACGAGAAATTCCCGCTACTCACCACAAGCTTATCCAGCAGGTGGTGAATTTCGATCGACTTCCCGAATATCGGCCGCTTTTTGCCGTTGACGACGTATTCTGCTGTTTGGGGACAACCATGGCAATGGCGAAGTCCAAGGAGGCCTTTCGGCGCGTGGATTACGATTATCCGGTTCAGGCAGTGCGGCTTGCCCAAGAGATGGGGGCCCGGCAGTATCTGCTGGTCTCGGCACTCGGGGCCAATCCGCGCTCGTCGATTTTTTACAATAGGGTAAAGGGCGAGGTAGAGCGGGAAATCTCAGAGGTCGGCTTGCAGACGGTCCACATTTTCAGGCCTTCGCTGCTTCTGGGCCAGCGGACCGAGCAACGGGCCGCTGAGGCGTTTTTCCAAAAAAGCGCGGGCCTACTGCGGATCGTCATGCGCGGACCGCTTTCGAAATACCTTCCGATACCGGCGGAGGCTGTCGCCCGGGCGATGGTGCGTATGGCGTTGAAGAACGAAACCGGTGTACATATCCACGAGTCGCATGAGATGCAGCAGGACCCTCCATCCCCATAAGCATGTTGATAATGCGGGGCGAAAAGCCAGGCTGACGGCGAGCGACGGCAGCACATCCGCCTATACGTTGCTGCACGGTATCTGAGCCAGCCAACTCGATGTACATAATTGAGACTATCCCTCAAAATTTCAAAATTCCCAAAATTCTTCACGATCATTGACAGAAAGTAATCCAGACTTAGCTTTAAACCGATTGAAGTAAGCACCGTAGGAAATTGAGAGAGTAAGGAAATCAAATGCACATCTGATGTGGGTCGCCTTATGTCAAATAACCAATCGTCGAGAATTGTTTTCTGAAACGGGTAGTTTTATTAACAACGCGTCAGTGACGCCAACGCTAGGAGGAATAAGGATATGAAAAGAATCGCAACGACAATACTGGTGTGCGCATTGGTCGGAGGCTTCCAAATAGGCTGCGGCTCTTCGAGCTCGGGCGGCAGTGACGGCACTGGCTCGGACATCGCGGTCAGTGCCGTTAGCGGGGCTCTAAACAACAACTCGAACCTAAGTTTAGTCGGTTGGAATTTGCCGATCGAGCGAAAATCGATTATCCTACGTGCAGTTGAGCTGTTGAAGCCCATCAGCACAGCTTTAGCCGCTAAATGGACCTGCACCGGCGGGACGCTAACTCCGACTTATGGTAACGCTACACCTGACCCTCTCGGTAATTCCGCCTACACATTCAAGCCGAAAAGCTGCTCGATCACGTGGGCCAATGATAAGACCGCAACCTCGGAATGGAACGGCGATTTTTTGCTGAGCTTATGACATAAACTGTACCGGGCCGGATGCCTCGATGGAGGACCAAACCGCCAGCTGCAAGCAGACGCTTACAACGGCGACAGGCGGCAATACGCGCACGCTTACTGGTCCCAATGACAACACGTATGCCATCACCCATGACACCAACGGCGCAGGAACCGGCTGGGACGGGTCGGTTGTTCCCGCGGCGAACAGCAAGGGCGTGGTGATCGAGTGTGGTTCAAGCGCGTGCGCCACATCGAAGAAACTGACTATCAACGGAAGCCACCTGACGGGAACGTTGACTCCGGTCAGCGGTAAGGCCAGGGAATGGTGGGACCACACCGTTACGACGGGCACTGCCGGTATATCGGTACATGGCGCGGGAACCAGCCGCGTTGTCACCGGAACGGTCACGGTGCAACATAATCTTGCGAAATTTACCAGCACGACCTCATTCAACACGGTAGGTTATGGCCAAACCATCGACGCTACTCCTTGCTGCTTCCCAACATCAGGCAATGTCACGACGACGTTCACTCATGGACCGTACGCCGGCAGGACGGAGATCCTGACATTCAGCACTTCCTGCGGCGAAGCCACGCTGACGTTGAGCGACGGCAGCACATCCGCCTTTACCTTGTTGCACTGTATCTAATCCAGCCGACTCGACGCGGCGCAAAGCTGGCTTACGCTCTGCACCACATTGCACTTTGATAACGCATCCCAAATACAATCTCATCTTACAAAACGCAGGCCTAATCAAATTATACGCAACGGTCAAATATCAGCTTTTGGGTTGACCCTAAGATATTGGAGTTTCTCCACTTTTATTAATATGAGAATCTGGAAATAATTTTTATTTTGAATTTCGATAATTTTAGAAGTTTAGATAATTAGGAAACCGGAAGGAGAATTACTAATGAAGATAGTCACAATATTAGGAAGTCCTCGAAAAGCGTCAAACAGCAGCATGATTGCAGAACGTTTCAATCAAACAGCCAAACAGGCCGGCGCCGAGGTGCGGACATACTCACTTCACAAGATACGCTTTCGTGGCTGTCAAGCCTGCCGAAGCTGCCAGCAGGGTCAAGAGGGCGAATGTGTTTTGCGGGATGATCTCACGGAGGTACTCAACAACGTCCGTGCGGCGGATATCCTGGTCATAGCCACACCCGTTTATTACGGTGATGTCAATCATCAGATCAGAGCCTTTCTCGAACGGACGTTTTCATTTCTAAAACCCGACTACATGAGCAACCCCCAGCCCTGCCGGCTGCCCCCGGGAAAGAAGTTGGTATTCATACAAGTTCAGGGGGCGGCCGAAGGTTCTCATACGGATATTTTTCCTCGCTATGGGTTTTACTTCCGCTTCTACGGCTTTGACGAATTGCATCTCATACAGGCTTGCGAAACGAATGACCTGGCACAGATCGTCGCACGCCCGGATATTCTTTCACAAGCCGAGGATCTCGCCAAGCGGTTATGTGTCCCGACGCCGCAAGAATAAAAGCAACTCGCTCGAAAGTGCGTTAGCAGTCTTGCCATAGATTGGCTTGTGTATTAAACATATTGCCGCAAGGAGAGCGATAGTATGACATCCTACGACCACGATAACCGTCACCTCGCCGAAATCTATGACAGGATTAGCGACTCGCAGTTTAACGGCGGTAAGCAGATAGTCGAAAGGCTTGGCGTCAAGGCGGGTGATCGCGTGCTCGATGTCGGATGCGGCACGGGTCGACTCGCTTGCTGGATCCACAAACGCGTCGGGCCGAGCGGCGTTGTGGTCGGTGTCGATCCCTTGGCGGAACGCATTGCCGTGGCGCGTAACCGCAACAGCGATATACGCTTCGAGGTTGGGAGCGCGGAGGACCTTCGTTGCTTTCCCGACGAGAGCTTTGATGCGGTGTGTCTGAGCGCCGTGTTTCATTGGATAGAGGACAAGACCAAGGCGCTCGCGGAGATTCGCCGGGTGCTGCGCCCGGGTGGACGACTGGGGTGTACTACCTTGCCCAGGGAGCTTTATCTGGTCGGCACGGTGCCGACCATCTGCGCGTCCGTGTTTGGCCGACCGCCGTACCTGGAAAAGCTGAACCCGTCGGTGTTTGATTTGATAAATCGGTATCTCACAACAACCGAGCTGGTCACCTTGTTGGTCGAACAGCGGTTTGAACTCATCGAGCTCCATGTCGTGAGACGCGTGCAAGTCCTCCCGAGCGGTGAGGATGTTGTCGATTTCAACGAGTCGAGCTCTTTTGGCAACTTTATGAGCCTCGTTCCACAGCATCTCCGTGCATCGCTCCGAGCAGATTTGGCGGCAGCGTTTGACAGGAATAGAGAAGCCGATGGCATTACCCTGCACCAGTTCGCCACCCTCTTCACTGCAGAGCGTCGTTCACGACAAGAAGAATGCTTGGTTGCCTCGGCTTGACGCCGATGGTAACCTGAGCGCCGGTTTTATTGAGCACGGCAGCGCTTGAGCGTTTCGCTGCTGCGGCGTTGCTTATGGGTATTTGAAAACGCCGAGAAAAAATCATGGACCTTTTTGTTGTCGACCAACATCATTATCAGCGTCAGGACGAGACGAGCGATCGTATCCTGCGCAAGCTCTGTGCCTTCAACCGCATCAACGCCCTCAGTTGCATCAAGAGCGCCGAGCACGGCTGGATCGGAGCGAGCTATTCCATCACCGAGCTTTTGACCGTGCTGTACTTTCGTTTCGGCGAGGAAAACGTGGTGCTCTCCAAAGGCCACGCGGCCGCCATGCAATATGCCTGCTTGTTTGGGCGAGGATGGATCGATAGGCGCATGCTGCTTTCATATCAAGACGGCCCCAACGCGCTCCAAGCCCATACCGACCATTCGACCCCCGGGATTCTCACCAACACCGGTTCGCTCGGCCAAGCGCTTTCCAAGACCCTGGGGCTCGCCCTGTACCAACCTTCACTGCGCTTCGCCGTCATTCTGGGTGACGGCGAGCTCCAGGAAGGCCAGGTCTTCGAAGCTTTTCAAACGCTCGCGCAGCGAAAGCTCACCAATGTCACCGCCATCATCGATCTCAATGGATTCCAAAGTGAGCTCGCGGTCGAACACGTCAAGGGAATCGCCGACTATCGACGACTCTTCGACGGGCTCGGCCTTTCGTCAATCGATATCGACGGCCACGATGTCAATGCTGTGGCAGAGGCTTGGGAGCAAAACGCGGGCAGACCTCTGGTCATACTGGCCCATACCATAAAAGCCGGCGGAAGCTCGTATCTTGCCCCCCGCGCCGGCAGGCAACCCTGGCACGGACGGGTCCCCGACGATGAGCTCTATCTCAAGATTGTCGCCGAGCAGGTCGAACGCGCTTCGGATCGCGTGCTGCAAGAAGAATTTGAAGCGTATCGTACGCGGGCGCATCCTCGCGTGCCGCCCGCCCCAGCGAAGGGTTCCAAACCGCTCGCAACGCGCGATGCGTATGCGCAATGGCTTGCCGAAAACCTCGACCGTTACCCAGAGATTACGGTCCTGGACGCCGATCTGGTACATTCATGCGGCCTGGACGCCCTGGTCGGCCATCCGCGCTTCTTAGAAATGGGCATCAGTGAACAAGACATGGTTTCATGCGCCGGCGGGCTTGCGCTCTACGGCAAGCTTCCCGTCGTCAATACCTACGCAACGTTTTACAAACGCGCTTTGGATCAGCTTTTCGTCAACGCAACCGAGGGTAAAAAGATCATCTATGTCGGCCATTATGCCGGCTTGTGTTACTTTGCCGACGGCAAGACCCACCAATCAATCTTCGACCTGGCCTTAATGAACGCTATACCGGGCCTCACCATTCTTGAGCCCGTCACCACGGAACAAACCCACGCCTTTTTGGACTGGGCCGTAGGGCCGCAATCGCGCTCGGTATACCTGCGCCTGCGTCGAACGCCCATGCCGTTGGAGATTCCAAACCAGCCTCTGGTCATCGATCGGCCCCTGGTCATAGGCGGCGATTTCAGCCGCTGTTTTATGACGACCGGCACGGTCAGCACCCGCCTTGCCCTTGATTGCATGCTTACTACCGACTTCAAGGGCTTCGGCTTGATGGTTCAGGGGGTTTTTCACGGACCGATTGATCGCGATTATTACCGTGAACGCCTCTCGCAGACAGAGTTGATCATCACCATCGAAGAAGATGTTGCGCCCGGCACGTTGCGCTCGTTCGTTTACGATTTAACCCAGGAGCTTGGGCTGCGGCCGCGGATCGCGTCCAAGTGCATCGAAGGACTGGGTGCCTCCTTCCGCACGCTCGACGCCTGCCGCGATCACTTCGGATTCACGGTGGAGAAGCTTAAACAACTACTGGTGATGCCGTAACTAGTTAGTTAAGAATTTGTGCAGGAGTCTATCGACCGAGAACTTTCCGCTGCCCTTGATCATAATGACCAGCGCCAATCCCAACGCGAGAAGATGATACTCAAATCCCTCGCCTTTTTGCGTTCCAAACCAATTCATGAAAAACCCATTGTGTAGGTGCACCATGAGTATGGCGCCCGACATGACCATGCCGATGCCAAACGCCATGAATCTTCCGAAAAATCCGACCAGCAGCGCCAGCGATCCGAGGGACTCCGCCATTATGATGAGAAACGCCAGAACCGCCGGCATCCCATTTGAGGTGAACGACTCCATCGTTCCGGTAAAGCCGTATCCCCCAAAAAGCCCCAGAAGCTTTTGCGAGCCGTGGGGAATGAAAACAATACTGAGCATTACCCGCGCTACAAAAACGCCGAAGTCATCTGGTGTCGAGATAAAACCTGCAATGGCTTTTTTCATGGTATCCCCTCCATGTAAAATATTGGGTCATCGACCACTATGCTGATTGACAGGTTAGTACGATATACGGGGGATATTATTGTGTCAACGGCTCAATGTTCCGTTTGAGAATGGCGCCCTCGACGGTAAACTCTATGAGATGGCGTTCGATTGCCGTTCTGCCATCCTTGACGATCGGCCGGTAGAACGCCGTTACCAAGGTATCCTTGGTCGAGCTCACCTCAACCGAAGGGGGATACGCTGCGATCGTATCCGGGTAGGCTGGCGTTCCTTCGAGGTCGAGGACGGTTCGCACCCGCCAATCAGGCGTCTCCGCAACAACCACTGCGTCGCGCTGGCCGCTTCTTCCCGGACGTCGGAAGATCACCATGCGGCCGCCGGCCGTCCAACTCGGGCTAATACCCGGCCCAAGATTGAAAACGGCGGCCTGCCCGCAGCGGGTGAGCTGCATTGATTGCCCCGGCGGCACGGCGAAGGCGAGCCATCGGCTATCCGGCGAAAACGCATGGGTCAAGCGCTCGGCGTTGCCGGCGAGCAACTGACGTTGCGACAAGGTTCGGTTGACCAGCCAGTAGTCCCAACCACAATGTCCCTGGAGGCAATCGAGCTCAATGCCATAAACGGCATACCGACCGGTCGCATCGGGGAAAACGTTGTAGTGGAGCAAGAGCCGCGCGGCCGGCAGGTAGCCGCCCTCAACCAAAAACCACACCTGCCGATCGACCTCGACGCGGCCCAGCACCTTTACCAACGCTCCATCCGGCAACGCCTGCCCAGACCCTGGCGCCATGAGCGAAGGCTGTGAAAAAAGGGGTACCTCAACCGCAGCCATTCCCGCGAACACCACCGCAACCTTCGCACCGGAGGTATCGTTGAGGGCCGGCCGGTAGCGGTCGTGACGATAGGGCACGGTCACCACCTGGGCTTTGGCGACTCCTGCTTTTTCTAACGCGTCCCGCAAACCAGCGGCAGGCCCAGCGGTCAAATACTTACCCGCCAGCACGAGCGTGCCTTCCCCCACTCCCAAAAGGCTCACCGACTGCTCCAGCGCCGGATACCCCACCGGCACCGCGGGTACCGTGGTTACGGTGCGATATATGGTTTCAATCGCATCCTTTGTGGCAGCCATTCCCGCGATTACCACATAGATGGTATCGGTTGGTTCGACGAGCGCCGACTCAACAATGGGCTCCGATGGCCCCGGGGGCAGGTCAGCCGAAACTGTTGCGCCGTTCCACCCAACCGCCTTTGGTTGATTGGCCGCGTTCGGCGCCTCGGCTTTCGGCACAGCCTCGGTTCCTGATCGTTGGCAGGCGGTAAGCCAGCTCAACGCTAACAAAATAATCAACGGCGGGCTGGGTCGGTTACTCATAGACCAGTACGTATGCACCCAGCGCTCTCCCTGTCAACGCCTCTTCACCCGCAGAACTATGGTTTGGTTCTTGACCAACCAGTGACCTTGGTACATGCTATATGAAGAAGACGTGGTAGAGAAAACGTACGAAAACTCCACCGCCTGATAACACGTAGAGAAGACGTTTCTTTCGTCTGGAGGGGATGCAATGCCTAGGAACACAGATACTTCGCCACCATCCGCAGCCATCGATCAAATGCTGGTTCAGCTCCAGGCCGAGCGAGACCGGATTGAAACGCAGGTCCACGCGCTCGACCAGACTGGCCAACAGTTGGATGAGGAAGATGGCGGAATCAATGCTCAAGCGGCCAAGCTTGAGGAACGGATTCGCGCGCTCGCCGCCGAAGAGGCCAACCTTCAGAAACGCAAGAAGGAGCTGCAGGCTGAGGCTCAAGCAATCGGCGACCATCGTACGCGCATCATCACGCAGCGCAAAAAGCTTGCGAAGGAATGTGAGGCTTTTCAGGCGCAAATGGATCAAATCGACCAGCGCCGAGCGCGCCAGGAGGAGCAGCGCGCATTCGATGACTCTCAAAAAGAAGCCTCGTTTTCTCTGGAGGTTGCGCAGCCAAAAACGGCAGCCAAAGCAACCGATGCTCCCGACAAGCGGAACAATCGTGTGCACCCCCGCCTGGCGGTGGCGGTCGATGTATCGATGCACACCGAGCACAACTTCTATACCGGCCTGACCGAAAACCTTTCCGAAGGCGGCTTGTTCATCGCCACCTATGAGGTGCCGGCGCTCGGCACTGAGATCGAGCTGACCATCTCGCTCCCCCGCCACCCGCCGATTAAGACTCTGGGAGTGGTGCGTTGGCACCGCGAATACAATAAGTTCACCTCCGATCTCGCCCCGGGTATTGGGGTGCAGTTTTTGACCCTCGCGCAAGCGGATCACGACGCGATCATCCGTTTCATTCGGGAGCGCGAGCCGCTGTTATACGAAAACTTCTAGCCGGTTAACGTTGCTGCGGGGGAAATTGGATGTGCGCCAGCTTTTCGGCCATATCATGGTTGGGCAGAAACGCCAGCTCGGCGGCTGCAATGCGGCTCATCCGAGCACGGAGCCGCACCATGGTTCCCTGATCGACGCCGTCAACGAATCCCCGCAACGGCCGTCCCTCCGGGTCTTGCGAACAAAACTCAACCTCGGCATCCAGCGGCAGCACCGCCGATCTCCACCCTTGGGGTCTGACGACATTCGATCCCGCCAGAATCAGCACGGGGGTGCCGATCGGAACCGGCGTTGCACCGATAGCGTGCGCATAGGCTGTTGAACCAGCCGCGGTAGCCAACAAGGCCCCATCGGCCACCATCGAAGCAATGCGCGGCTTCCCGTTGACCCGCACCTCGATCCGAGCGCTCTGTCCCGAACCCCGCTCCACCCAGGCATCATTGAAGGCCAGTGAGCGTTGGATTTCTCCCCGGGTGTTCTCGGTCTCGACCCACAGCAGGGGCAACTGCTGGACGATGAGCCCGGCCGTGCTCGCGGGTAGATTGTCTACCGAGGTGAGCTCATTGAGCAAGAATCCCAGGTGTCCGGCGTTGATCCCAAAGAACGGTAGGCGCTTGCGCCAGTATTTGCGGATGGCGTGCAACATAGTGCCGTCGCCGCCCACGACTGCGATAAGGTTCGGTTGTCGCGGGTCAATGAAACGTTCGAGCGCCGCTCCCATCTCGCGGGCGATGGGGATCTCTTCATTAACCAGCAACATGATGCGGGGATCGGCAATCGAAATTTGGCTGACCCGCTCGGGGGGCGGCCGCTGTACAAACCATATCGTTGGATGTAGCGCTCAACCTCCGGGCTTACTACGTCGCCGACCGGCTCACGCTTAAAAATTCGTTCGCGGATGAGCGAGCTCGCCCCGGGGAGGCTCCAGGTGAAGAGCTGATGGTGCCGCGGCAACTCATCCGGCACCAGAGGGTATTCGGGCCGGGTGACGACCGCGAACTTCAACTGCTGCCATATTTCTTTGCCTGCCTGCCATTCACATTGGATGGCGTTGAGGCCGTCAGGGCCGCGTGCGAGTTGATCGGCGCCGATCACGTGCCATAGCTCACCCAAGTCACTAAACTTGTGTTCGAGATCCACCGTGCGCGTAAAGGTGGATTGCTCGAGGTCGAACAGCTCAACCTGGACGTTCGGAAGATCCCCAAAGGCAAGATCGGCCAGGCTCGCGCGGTGGATCGGCTCGATGTCACTCGTGGTGGATTTATCCGGGCGCGGACCGCAGGGCACGATCACCACCCGATCGAACTCCTGAGCCAAACGTTCCACCAGGGCGCGATGGTGCCGACCAGGCGGGTTAAAGCTGCCGCCATAGAGAGCTATGCGGGCGCTCAATCCACTCCTCCCGGCGCGAGCGGGTCGCCTGACGCTCCGCTTCCCGACTGATGGCGCGCTTTCAATATCAATTCGTTCCTCAATCGATACAATCCCTGCTCAAGACCCACCGGATAGCGATGGGGATTGAGCAATCGCTTGATCCCGGTGTGGCATCGAGCCAGCTGATCGGCCGCACGGGTCCGCATAGCGTTCAGCGACGGCCGCGGGTAGACACACGCCCCGTCGCGCAGCACCGGCACCAAGAGGTCTTCATACGGCATGGTGCCCGCGAATTCCCGCCTCCGAGTGTCGTCAACCGGATCCATCATCTGGCAGTCTCCGGTTGGAGGGTGCTCCTGGTTAACTATCATATCGCCGCAAAAACCGTTCGCATCTTGATAGCGACGAACCTGTAACAAACCCGGCAATGAAACTTTAATAACCTGTTCAGAGAGTTTCAACTTATAGTTCCAGCGCCGATCGCGGCCGCGGACTGCGGAAAGCTTGTATACCCCTCCCAACGCCGGTTGATCGTAGCCGGTCGCCAGGCGGGTGCCAACCCCCCACACGCCGATCGTTGCACCCTGTTGCTTGAGGCTCTGGATGATCGTTTCGTCGAGATCGTTTGTGCCCATGATCACGGTATCTTTCAGGCCGGCTGCGTCGAGGATCTTGCGGGCTTCGATACTCAGATAGGCCAGGTCGCCTGAGTCAAGACGCACACCCGCGAGCGTACGCCCCTGCGCCGCAAGCTCGCGCCCGACCTGCGCCGCTCGCCGCACGCCGGTGAGGGTATCGTAGGTGTCGACCACAAAGGTGCAATTGTTGGGCATGGCTTGTGCGAACGCTCGGAACGACTCTAGCTCATCGTCGAACAACATCACCCAGCTATGGGCGTGGGTGCCGCGGACGGGGATGCCGAAGAGCCGTCCGGCCAGCACATTGGAGGTCGCCGCCACCCCGCCGACATACGCCGCGCGGCTGGCCGAGAGGGCCCCATCGATTCCTTGAGCGCGCCGCAGGCCGAATTCAAGCACCGGATCGTTTTTGGTCACCGAACAGATGCGCGCGGCCTTGGTTGCGATCAAGCTCTGAAAATTGAGCAGGTTCAAAAGCGGGGTCTCAAGCAACTGGCCTTGCAGGATTGGACCTTGGACCCGCAGCAGAGGCTCGCCGGGGAAAACGACGGTGCCCTCGGGTATGGCGTCAACAGCGCAGGTGAGCCGGAGCGCCGCAAGATAATCAAGAAATTCTTGGGCGAAGAGCGCTTGCCCGTCGTGACCCACCAGCGTGGCGAGGTAGATAAGATCGTCACGTTCGAAACGAAACGCCTCGATATAATCCAGCACGCTCTCTAAACCACACGCCAGGGTGTAGCCGCCCCGAAAGGGGTTGCTACGAAACGACATATGGAAAACCGCCTCGCGATCGGCAAGTCCCAGCTTCCAATAGCCGTAGGCCATGGTGAGCTGGTAGAGATCGGTCAACAGCGCCAACGACGGTCGGTATAATTCAGACAGCGTGCTCATAGGGGTGAGTGTTTTCCATTCAGGCCACGGCTGTCAATCTTCATCGTTTAAGCTCTCCCCAACAACCACCCATCGCTCATTACCGAGCACCATATTGAATATCGCTGTTGACAGGCACCAAAATCCTTACTATGCTTCTCCCGCCTTTGACGGTAACTACGAAAATCTCGGGAAAGCTTCTTGTAAAAAGGTGCGGGATTGTTTAACTTTCAAACCAATTTTTTTGACCAATGAGAGGAGATACCATGTCCGAGTCCAAGAAACCGATTACCAAAGCCCAGATCGTGAGCCATTTTGCCGAGAAGTTTGAAATGCCCAAGAAGGTCGTTTCCGAGTTGCTTAACGAGCTGACTAATTTAGCCGTGGCTCAGACCAAGCGGGTCGGGTCCTTCATTCTTCCGGGTATCGGCAAGATGGTGCTCTCGAATCGCAAAGCACGCATGGGCCGCAACCCCGCAACCGGCGAGGCGATCAAGATCCCGGCCAAAACCGTTGTGAAGATGCGACTGGCCAAGTCCTGCAAAGACGCCATCGTTCCGCCAAAAAAGAAGTAACCTCGGACGCGCCGTCAGTCAACAAGACCGGGCCGTACGCCCGGTTTTTTATGAACCCAAACCATGGACAAACGCACACCGGTCGTGTAGGAGGTGTTTAAGTATATTCAAAAGGAGCTCCTATGCGCGGTGAACTTATTGCTTTTTGCTTGGCCTTAGCATTGTTCGGCACCTGCCTCTTTGGCTGCGGTAAAAATAGTGCAAACGCCCCCCTGTCAACTATCTCGAAGGCGCTGACCCCGGCTGAGCGTCGGGCCACGGCCCAAGCCTTTTTGAGCAGGTACTATAATGATCTGAGCAGACTCGAACTCGAGCAGTCAACCGCCTACTGGAAGGCCGCAAACTCGGGCCTGAAAGAAGATTTTGACGCATACGCCGCCGCCGACCTGGCGTTGAGGCTATTGCATCGCGACGCCGATCGCTACGCCGAGCTCAAGCAGATCATAACCTACAAAGATTCGCTCGAACCGCTCGTGGCTCGCTCGCTCGAGGTCGCGCAGCTCGCCTTTATGGGCAACCAGCTCCCCCGAGAACTTATCGAGCGCATGGTCACGGCAGCGTCCGAGATTGAGCAAACATTCGACACCTATCGGGCTACCCTAAGGGGCAAAAAGCTGTCAAACAACGACCTGCTTGAGATGCTTGCGCATGAGAAAAACTCCGCCAAACGACAGGCACTGTGGGAGGCGCTCAAAGCGGTTGGAACCGAGGTCGGAGTAAAACTCACCGCGCTCGCCAAGGTGCGCAACGAGGCCGCGCGAACGCTCGGGTACGCAAATTATTGGGAGATGCAAATCCGCCTTCAGGAGTACGATCCCACCACGCTGTTAGATCTCTTCGCTCAATTGGTCCAGTTGACCGATGAACCATTTCGACAGATGAAATCTCAACTTGATGAAGAGCTTGCGCGGAAGTTCAAGGTAAAACCGGGACAGCTCATGCCCTGGCACTATGATGATCCGTTCTTCCAGAACGCGCCGCCCACGAAGCATGTTGATCCGGATGAGTTCTACGACAAGATGAGCAAGGAGCACCTTGTCCGGCTTGGGACGCAATTCTATGCCGATATCGGATTACCCATAGACGATGTGGCCAAGCAATCGGATTTTTTTGAGCGCAGCGGCAAAAACCAACACGCCTTTTGCACTACCATGAATCGCTTGGGCGACATCCGCATGCTCCTCAACGTCAAACCCACCGCCGAGTGGATGGAAACCATGCTGCACGAGTCCGGCCACGCGGCCTACTACAAGTATATCGATCGATCGCTGCCGTACAACCTGCGCGAAGCGGCCCATATCTTCACCACCGAAGGCGTGGCCATGCTATTCGGCGCCCTGGCCAAAAACCCGACGTGGCTTGTCGACTATGCCGGCGCCTCCACGCGACGCGTCGGCGCCATGCGTCAGGTGCTGCTTGAACAGCGCCGCCGTGCCCAATTGATCTTTGCGCGCTTTGCCATGGTCATGCTGTACTTCGAGAAGGCGCTCTACGAAAATCCTGATTCTGACCTCAACCGCCTTTGGTATGACTATGTCGAACGCTTTCAACTGATACGACGCCCGACCCAGCGCAACGCCCCGGACTGGGCGGCGAAGCCGCATTTCACCATCGCTCCGGTGTACTATCACAACTATTTATTGGGAGAGCTCTTTGCAGCACAATTGCGCGCGACGCTGAGTCGCTTCAGCAACTATATCGGTGACCCTGCTGGTCTCAGCTTCAAGGGCCATAAAGATTTTGGAAAATTTTTTATTGATAACGTTTTTGCACCCGGCATGTCAAAAGCCTGGCCGGCGTTTGTCCAACGCGCCACCGGCGCCCCCCTTTCAGCCGAAGCGTACGCCGCCGAGCTACAAGATACCGTTGGTCACAAAATAGGCAAATAACAGCCTGCCCGGCACTCTCCAAAATTTGGCTTGACTAAAAATATTCAATGCATACGCTCATGCCAAATTCACCACGGGTAATGAAATAGGCCTATTACCCACATCCTTGCCGAACGGGACGCGCCAAGGGGCAGACGTGTCCATGGGGACGGTTGGAGCAAAATGTAACTACATGAAAAAATTAAAATTTGTTTCATTGATGGTGTCGTTATTTTTTTCAATGTCGGCGAGCGCCGGAAAGATTACCATCACGCCGACCGCGCCCATCGTCACGCTACCGGCCCCCTATACGAACTTAACTCCTATAATTCAAAATGTAATAGACGCCAGCTTCAGTCATCTCATATATGGACCGAATGGCATAGAAGAAACGATTGGTAAATATGGCTATACCCCTAAGCTCGCAGAGGGCTTTAGCAATGCAAATGCCTACGCCGCCTCGGCCGGGACCATCCAGGGATACCAAAACTATTC
The DNA here is from genome assembly GCA_963754925.1 of uncultured delta proteobacterium. GTDB lineage: Bacteria > Myxococcota > B64-G9 > B64-G9 > B64-G9 > CAVWHX01. The sequence goes on along the minus strand of CAVWHX010000005.1, from coordinate 129,172 downwards.
TCTCTTCTCCGTATCTACCGGCGTCATGGCGGGAATTCAGGCCCCGACTCTCGATCCTTCTTACTTTTAACCCTGATAAATTATCAGACGTCATCAAGAAAGATGGCGACATCTATGCCGGCGCCTCGGCCGGCGTTTGCATTCTGAACCTGGGCGTCAACGCGAATTTTCTGCTCTCCGATCTAGATCTTAATTTCAAGTTTGGCACCCTCAGTTTACAACCTGCATCTGAAGTAAGCATCAAGAGCACCATGGTAGGCTTCGGCGCTAATTACACCCTCGTAAAGGCGCGCGACGTATCCGGCGATGCAACCGGGGCGGGGAGGGAGCTCATCGGAGGACTCGCCAAATGGCGTGGACTTTCCGTGGGGGCTGGTTTTGTCTATTCGAGCAACCGGGTCAACTTGACTCTCGATAAAGTGTCTTCCAATGCAATAACAGAAAACTTTTCAGCAACCGGTTACGGGCACACCTTGACCGGGTCGCTTTCGGTAAACCCCTCTGTCAACATCGGGGTTGTAATGAAAACTTTTACCATACCGCTTGAGATCGTAACCTCGGTCCAACTCCTATGGCTTTTGAATCTTACCCTGGGGGCCGGCGTGGACTTCAATTTCGGGAGCACCGATATCATTTCGAGATCGAACAGTGAGGTAGCCGTTAGCAACTTAGTGTTTGACAAACTTCCAATTGCTCAAAGTCCCGCGGCCGGAGCGACGATAACCAGTGGCAAGATCGCCGCCAAGGCCACCACGAAAAACAAGCAACCCGACGGTGTACGACCTAAAGTCCTAACTGGGATTGGAGTGAACCTTTTTCCGGTCAAGATCGATGTACCGATCGTTTATTATCCTAAAACCGGCGCGGCAGTAGGCGTTACCGTCGGCGTGGTATGGTAGCCCATCGGAATTATCGAATCCATCAACAATTTCTCTCTTGACATCTGCACAGGCGTTCAGTGATACTTCCTATGGGAGGAAAATCCATGGAGGCTCTTACCGAACGTCAGGAAGAGTTACTTAATCATATTAAAGATCACATCCTCGTGCACGGCTACCCGCCATCCATACGGGAGATGTGCGATCACATGGGCATCCGCTCAACCAACGGGGTCAACGATCACCTGAAGGCGCTGGTTCGCAAAGGCTACATTTCACGCGCCGGCCAATTGAAGTCACGATCGGTCGTCCCGCGGGTACTGCACGCATTTCCTGCGGCATCGGCCAACCAGGTATCCGAGCTGGATGTCGTGGCCATACCGCTTCTCGGTCGGGTCGCCGCCGGCACCCCGATTCTTGCCGAACAGAATCTGGAGGGCACCGTGCATCTCGAGCGTTCGTTCGTCGGCCATTCATCCCAACCGCTGTTTGCTTTGAAAGTAAAAGGCGACTCGATGATTGGCAAAGGGATTTTTGACGGTGACGTCGTTTTTGTTAAGGCTCAGCAAACGGCCAATCCAGGCCAGGTGGTGGTAGCTCAAATCGGCGATGAAGTCACGGTTAAATCACCGCCCCAAAAAAGACTCGATCGTGCTCGAACCGGCCAACCCCGCCGTTAGCCCTATCGTTATTCGTCGGGATCAGTTCCTTCCGTCGTGCCTGTTGGGGGTCGTCGCCGGTGTATATCGCCGTTTGATGTAGTGAGGGCAGTTACGGAATCTGCATTCGTCCCAGGCGCAGCGCGTCTAAGAATGCATCTATCACCTTCGGATCGAACTGCGTCCCGCGGCAGCGATTAAATTCGTTCTCGATCCATTCGTTCGTACGTGCTTTGCGGTAGACTCGATCCGCACTCATGGCCTCGTAGGCATCGACCACGTGAACGATGCGCGCCGCAAAAAAGATATCCTCCCCGCTAATACCATCGGGGTAGCCGCTGCCATCGTAGTTTTCGTGGTGCTGTCGAATAATTGCCTCGATGTTCCACGGAAAGCGGATCGGTTCGATGATCGAGACCCCGATGATCGGGTGAAGCTTTAATCGCTGCATACTCTTCTTCACTCAGGCGGTCGGGCTTGAGCAAAATGTTGTCGGAGACACCGATCTTGCCCACATCGTGCAACAACCCGCCAATGCGCAACTCCTCGATTGCCACGTCGTCCAGACCTAAGGCTTTGCCCAGCTCCACCCCCAGGGTGGAGACATGCTCGGAGTGGCGATGGGTGTATTGGTCACGGGCGTCGACGGCGCGCGCCAAGGAAAAGGCCGCCTTAGAGGCCTGCTCGCGGATGCTTCGCAGTAAGGTCGCATCCACCTGAAACGCGCCGCCCGGGTTATTCTCTAGGGCGTGGTGCACGTCAACCGCCTCTTTCACGAGCGCAACAAAGAGCTTCCCGTCCCAAGGCTTACTGATGAAATAGTTCACCAATCGGCGGTTGACGACATCGGCGGCCACCTGAATATTGCCGCATGCTGTCATCATGATTCCCACGGTCGCCGGCCAGTTTTGACGCACGAGGGTTAGAAGCTCGATCCCGGACATCCCGGGCATCATGTGATCGCTTACCACCACCGCCACGTGCTGCCGCTGGAGGATGGCAATCGCTTCCATGGCACTCGTAGCGATGAGTAATTCATAGCCCGTTCTTCCCAACAGACGCCGGACCGCGTTAACCACTCCCGGATCGTCATCGACTATCAGCACCTTATAGCGGGTGGGTGCGCTCGGTTGCTCCTCGGCGTTTTTTTCCTCAGAAATCTGCATTGAAGCCTCTCGTCACTGTTTTTCAGAAGTTGCTTCGATCGGCAAGGAGACACGAACGGTGGTGCCCTTGCCCTTGACACTCGACACTGAAATTTCACCTTCGTGCCGCTCGACTATCTTCCGGGCAATCTTGAGGCCGAGCCCGGTCCCCACGCCATGAGGCTTGGTCGTGAAAAAAGGCTCGAAGATGCGGTTCTGCACCTCGGGGCTCATGCCGTGCCCGTTGTCCACGACTTCAACCTGGATGGCAGTTCCTTCCAAACGGGTACGCAGCACAATGTGGCCGTTGCGCTCGATGGCTTGGGCGGAATTGTACAGTATATTCAAGAACACTTGCCCCAGCTGGGACGGATAACACATGATGGATGGCAGTTCGCCGTACTCTCGAACCAAGGTGGCTTTGTACTTGATCTGGTTCCAAACAATATTAACGGCGCTGTCCAAGATCTGGTTGATATCCCCTTTCTCTTTAGACTCCAAATCGTCGCGAGCGAATGCTTTAAGGTCGGCCACGATTTTCAAGACCCGGTTGATACCATCGATAGTCTCTTGGATACACACCGGCAAATCATTGATGATAAACTCCAGATCAATGCCCGCCACCGCCAACAGAGGAGACTGCGGTTTGACGCCAGTACCGTCATTCACGAGATTGCGAAGCACCGGGAGGAGCTCATCCAGGTAATCCTTAATGGAGGAGACGTTGCTATTGACGTACCCGAGCGGGTTGTTCATCTCGTGCGCCACACCCGAGGCCAATTCGCCGATCGTCACTAATTTATTGCGTCGCATCACGTTGCGCTCGAGGTCCTGCTGGGTCTCCGTGGCAGCGCTCCGCTCGATGGCGCGGGCGACCTCAGCCCCAGTAATATCCCGAGGTCGACCGCATCATGGGTGAATACGCCCCCGTCCTCAAGTCGGCTCACCGATAATACCCCCATCACCTCGTGCCGACCGCGCATGGGCAAACACATTCCCACCATGGGCTCGTGCGTGCGCACCGTACCGGCCATGCGTGGATCGTTTCCCGCGCTGCCGATAATCACTTGCGGCCGATTGTTCTCGGCCACCCACCCGGCGATACGCTCGCCCACGGCGACCTTCTGGCCGCATACGTCATCGGTGAGGCCATAACTGGCCGCGATAATCATGGTCTTGCGGTCAGGCTCAATCAACATGACGCTGGCGCTGTCGGCGTGGGTGTAGCGGATCATCTGCTGCAAGAGCAAGTCTAGAAGCTCGGGCATCGGCATACCCGATGCCAACGCATGCTGAATCTTGAGAATTGCCGACAGTTCAGGGTTGCGGGTGTCCCCATGGAAGAAACCATCCAAATGAAGACAGCGTCGTAAGGTAACCTCGAGCGTGTCCAACTCCATCGGCTTGATCAACATGAAGTCGCGCCATGGCGCTATACCGGCGAAACCAGACTCCGCTCGCCAACCCGGTAACAGCGACGATCGGCAGCGCGGCAGTCGGGAACGCACGGCATCCTGCCAGGCGAACACTCTGCCATCGCCGAGAACCGGATTAATGAGCAATACCTGCACCGGTGTCCGGTCCAACACCGCCTGCCCCTCATCCATGGAGTGAGCCGTAACAGCGTGATACCCCTGCCGGCTGAGCCACTCTCAATGGTCTTGAGGAACTCAATGTCGTCGTCGACCACCAATACCGTGGCTGCTTCGGGACTTGGCTGCTTTGGTTCCTCTACCCGTTGGCTGGAGAGGGGAACCTCACCGTGCGAGAGCGTAGGTTGCTCCTGCATAAACATATCGCGTGCCAGGGGAGGCTTCGCGAGATGTTGATCATGCACCGCCATGAATCCCCCTTGACCGCTGGCTTCCGTTGCTAGAAAACTCGATCGGATCCAACCCATATTTCTTGATTACCCGCCTGAAATTGCTGCGATCCATACCGGCCCGCCGCGAAGCCTGTGAGATGTTCCCGCTGGTCTGAACCAATAATTCCGAAAGATAGCGTCGGTCGAATTCCGTTACCGCCACCTCCTTGGCTTTTTTATACGGCAATTCAACCAACGAGGTGCCGGCTTCCGCCGGGCGGGCAACGTCTCGCGCATCACCTCGGGAAGGTCATGCAACTCGATTTCCTTGCCGCGCGCGAGCACGACCGCTCGTTCGATAATGTTCTCAAGTTCGCGCACATTGCCGGGAAAATTGTAACGTTCGAGGATCTCCATCACCTCCGGGCGAATGCTCTCCAAGAGCTTTCCGGTGCGCGCGTTGTACTTCCGCAAAAAGTGCAGTGCCAACAACGGAATGTCCCCGACCCGATCGCGCAAGGGAGGCAACTCAATACTGATAACATTCAACCGATAGTATAAATCTTCCCGGAAGGTGCCGTTCTGACGTGCGCGCGCCAGGTCGATGTTGGTGGCTGCAATCACGCGCACGTCCACGTGGCGAATCTCGGAGCTGCCGACCCTTTTAATCTCGCCTTCCTGCAGGACCCGCAAGAGCTTGACTTGGGTTGGCATCGGCACCTCGCCGATCTCGTCCAGGAAGATCGATCCACCGTCGGCCACCTCAAATAATCCCCGTTTGGTGTTGGTGGCGCCGGTAAACGAACCTTTCTCGTGGCCGAAGAGCTCGCTCTCCAGCAACGTATCGGTCAGTGCCGAGCAGCTCACCGCCACGAACGGTCGCGAACGCCGCGGACTGCGGTGGTGGATGCCCCGAGCCACAAGCTCTTTGCCGGTACCGCTTTCACCCTCTAACAGCACGGTCGACGTCGAGTAGGCCACTCCATTGATCAATTCGAACACCCGCTTCATCTGCGGGCTGGAACCAACCAGACCCTCGAAGCTGTCACGCACGTCGAGCAGATTCTCCAGCTCGCGGTTTCGTTGGACCAGCCGCTTGTGACGACCGGCTTTGAGCACGGTAAGCGCCGCAGCTTCGATATTGCTAAACGGCTTCGTGAGATAGTCGTAGGCGCCTGCTCGCACCGCCTCGACCGCAGTCTCGACGGTGGCATAGGCGGTCATCATGACCACCTCGGTGGGCAGATCGCGCGATTTGATTTCCTTGAGCACGTCGATACCCGAGATGTTCGGCATGCGGATATCCAAAACTGCCACATCTGGTTGCTGCAGTTCGATCGCTGCCACCGCCTCGGCGCCGTCCGAGAGCGTCGCCACCTCGCACTCGTAGCCATCGAGGATTTTCTTCCAGGCTTGCAGCATATACGGTTCATCGTCAACGATGAGGACCTTCAATCGTTTCCCCTCGTTTGGCGAGAATTCGTTGGTCATGGTAATTGCTCCTTGCTATCCGCACCCGGTATGATCGGTAGACACAAGGTGAAGATTGCACCGTTACCGGGCTGGTTTTGCGCCAGAAGCCGACCACCATGCTCCCGGGCAATCCCATAACAAATCGACAGGCCCAGACCGGTGCCTTCTCCGGGTAGGTTTCGTGGTGAAGAAGGGCTCGAAGATACGGGGCAACACCTCGGGAGAAATTCCCGGGCCATGGTCCAGTACGTCGAGATGCACCTCTCCCCCTTCGACCCGCGTGCGCACCAACACCTCTTCACCAGGCGGCGAGGCGTAGAATGCATTTTGCAGCAAGTTGACGACCACCTGCTCAAGCAACGCTACGCGGCCCGCGCAGCAGGGGCAGGTCGGGCGTAAGCTCGAGCCGCACGGTCACCTGCTTGGCTTTCGGGTGAAGTTGCGCAAGCTGCAGCCCGGTCTGCACGATCCGGTTGAGAGCAACCGCGTCATGCTCTTCAAGAACTGGCTTGCGCGAGAACGACAAGAGATTGTCGACGATGTTCTTGCAGCGTAGAGCGCAGCCTTGAATGGTCTCGAGCGCCTCACGGCGGTCACTCTCCTGCATCTCTGTTTTGCGCAGCAGCACTTGCGCAAAGGCTAAAATACCGCCGAGCGGGTTATTGATCTCGTGAGCCACCCCGCCAGCCATACGCCCCAGCGCCGCCATTTTCTCGGCTTGGATGAGCGCCCGAGTGCGATCCCGTACCTGACGCTCAAGATCCTGGTTGATAGCCAGCAGGTCGCGGTTGCGTTCGCCAAGCTCTTTCTCGTACTGTCGGTTACTTTCAAGCAAACGCAGCTGATCAAAGCACTGGGCGACGGTCGCCCGCAGTTGGGCTTCGTGCCAGGGTTTATTCAAGAAGCGAAACACTTCGGCCTCGTTGATCGCGCGCTCGACCGCCTCGAAATTTGCCTGGCCGGTCAACATCACCCGTTGAACGTCCGGCCACCGTTCTTTAACCTTCATCAAGAACGTCACGCCGTCCATGCCGCGCATGCCGTAGTCGGAGATCACCACCTGAATCTGCTCGCGCTCTAGAACGCTCAACGCTTGCTCGCCGCTCTCGGCGCTGACAACACGCAAAGCCGCCCGGCGCAAGACACGCTGCAAGCTGACCAGGATCTGCGGTTCGTCGTCGACCACTAAGATCGACTGCGGCGCCTGCTGCTCCGCCCGAACCATGGCGGCGCTCATATGCTCACCACACCTTTCTGCAATTCGACCGTTTGATTGCCCACCGGAAGGGTGAGTTCAACGCACATGCCGCCCGCCGGCCATTGAGACGCTTGAAGCGAACCACCCATGCCCGTTGCCAGCTCCGCGACCGCAAATAGTCCGACGCCATCACTCGGCCGATCATCATTCACCGCATAGAGTGGCTCGAATAACCGATCGAGCTCCAGGGCGGTAACCTGGCGTGAGGTATCGACCAGTCGTAGAACCACCTGCTCGCCCTCCTTGCGTGTTGAAACCTGCAACCGGTGCTGAATCCCGATTTTGGAAACCGTTCGTCCAAATAGATTGAGTAACACTTGACGCAGCGTTTTAACTGAGAGCCACAAGCGGGGCAATTCGCCCAATTCATAGTGCACTTCCGGCACGCTGCTCCCGGCGCCTTGAACGATCTCCAGCAGTCGGGTTACCTCGCTGTTGAGGTCCACATGCCCAACCTGTCCGTTACCGGTGCCCTCCTCGGTGAAGTTGCGCAACTGTTGCACGAATCGAGTAATGCGTGCCAGGCCGACATTCATTTCCGAAAGCAGCGGCCCGAGATCGTCGAGAATTTCATTCAGGTGTTCCTCTTCGGCCACCCGTTGGGCTTCTGCCAACACCTGTTGGCTGTGCCTCTGCTGGTTCGCGCGACCGCCGCGTTGTGCCGGCATCAGAACGTTCACGAGGCGCCGGAGTGACCCGAGATACTGTTCAAGCACCGACAGATTGGAATTGACGAATCCGAGGGGGTTATTGATCTCATGGGCCATGCCGGCCACCAGCAGTCCTAACGCCGCCATAGTTTCGCGCTCGACCAGGGCCCCTTGGGCGCGCTTCATCAGGTTGTGGGTATGCTCCAAATCAAGGTAGGCCGCCTGACGAGCTTGATTGGCCTCATACAGCTCGCGGGTGCGTTCTTCGACCATCCGTTCGAGCTTTTGAGACCAGGTGAGAAGCTCCTCACGCGAACGGTTGAGATCGCGAACCGTTATAGCGTTCTGCACCGCCACCGCGAGATGACCGGAGAGCTCCTCCAAACGTTTGAGGTCATCATCCGAAAAGCGCGCTGCGTCGGCTGTTTTGATGAGCTCGATCACCCCGATGCATTCCGAGCGCACCTCGATCGGCACCGCCAGTATCGAACGGGTGACCAACCCGGTGCGAGCGTCGACGCTCTGGTCGAAACGGGGGTCGCTATACGCGTCGTCGACTTTGATCGGTTTTCGGTTTTGAAAGCAGCACCAGGCAATCCCCCGTCCCCGCGGCAGGCAGACCGCGCGCACCAATGCGTCCTGCGGTCCCGTGGTAACGAAAAACATCAACTCGTCCTTAGCCGAATCAAGCAGCAGAAGCGAGCCGTATTCGGCCCCGAGATAGGCGCAGGTGGCCTGGATAACTTCGTTCATGCATACGTCGAGCGGCTTGCTCGAGGTGATTAACCCCGAGACGCGGTTGAGCACCGAAAGATCGGAAAGGCGCTGCTCCAGTCGCCGCGACAGGTCTTGCTTTTCGCGTTCAAGCGTCAGCATAGACAGGACACGCTCGACGCTCATTACTAACGCCTCTTGGGTAAAAGGCTTCGGCAGATAGTCGGACGCTCCTAACCGTAACACCTGCAACACCGATTCCAACGAACTGAATGCGGTCACGACGATAACCCGGCAGGCGGCCGGATCGTTAACTAGTTCGGGAAGGAGCTCGTAACCCGAAACATCGGGAAGAATCAGGTCCAATAACACGACATCGACCGGTTCGGCGCGAAAGAGATCCAACCCCTGCCGACCGGTGGCGGCCTCGCGGACAGAACAGCCATGTTTCGATAGTATATCCATGGTCATTCGGCGCACGAGCGCATCGTCATCAATAACGAGGCAAGAAGTCACTTCAACGGTCCTCCACCATTGACCTAACGCCGTTATCCGTCTAGATCCTCGTCGAGAACTATAGCGCCAGACTCATCCCGCTCAACGATCAACAGTCCAGGATGTTCAGATTCCAGTTTATCAATGAAAACCCGTTGCTTCCTCACGGTATCGAGTAACACTTGGTTTTCACGACGAATATCGATAAACTCGAAGATATTTTTGAGGGTTACTTTAAGCTCCGCGTCGTCCCAGGGTTTAGTCAAGAAACGGAAAACCTCTCCTTCGTTGATGGCTGCAATAGTCATTTGTACATCGGCATGACCAGTCAAAAGTACCCGTATGATCTTCGGGTAATGCTCTTTCACCATCTTGAGCAACGACAGCCCATCCATTGAAGGCATAAGATGATCCGATATAACAAGATCAACATTTCTCTTCCCAAGAATTTCCAGGGCTTCCTTGGGATCCTGGGCAAAAAGCTGCTCGTAGGGTTCCTTTCGTAACGATCTGCGTAAGGCATTGAGCACATTGGCTTCATCATCTACGAAAAGAACGACCGGCCGGTTCATAGTGAATTCCTCCTCGCAAAAAAGGCTCTGCTTCAGGGAAATATCTGCTAGAAACGTACCATGGCCTTGCATGATCTCACTTATGACCAACTTATTCAGTTAGCTCATAGCGTTTGGGTAACTATCGATGGATTCATTCTTACTCGCCCATGGGTCATTATATACCCATTTACACACATATTCCTAGATCAAAAATCACCCCCAGGGTAGAAAAATACCCGTTACCAAATAATAACGGCGTATATGAATTAATCAGCTAGAAACACCAGCGATCTTGATGCCATCCCGCGTTGATTCCTTTATCCGGTACATGGCTTCGTCGGCCATCCGAAGAACCCCATCCTTTTCCTCGGTGTCGTCAGGGAAGGTTGCAATCCCAAACGAGGCGGTAATCTTAACGTTCAGTCCCTCTGAATTAAGAAAATCTTTTTCATTCAGGGCGAGCCGCAATCGCCGGGTAACATGGATAGCCTGTTGCTTAGTGGTCTGGGGAAGTATTATAACAAACTCGTCGCCGCCGTATCGAGTCGGAACGTCAATCGTTCGAAGATTGCTGCATACGAGATCGCCAACCTCCCGGAGCAACTTAGATCCGCATAGATGGCCATACCTATCGTTGACCTGTTTGAAGCGATCGATGTCAAAAAAGATTACCGAAAACGATAGGTCGTATCGTTTGGACCGCTCGAATTCGTATTCGAGTGTGTCATGGAGGTGCCGTGAGTTATAGAGGCTGGTAACGTCGTCGGTCACCGTCAGTTCTTGTATCCGTTTAAAGTTTCGAGCGTTCTCGATAGCGATGGCGGCGTAATCGGCTAGCGAAGCGAGTAACCGTAGGTCCGCCTCGCTAAACGTGTGCGGCTCGGTGTTAACCAATTCGATCACCCCGAGCACCGAATCATGCGACATCATGGGAACGCAGAGAATCGCCCTGGTCTCGAATTTCGTCACTTCGTCGATCTTCCGGCACCACCGCTGATCCTCGCGGGCATCGCCAACCAGGATCGGCGTTTTTTCCTGGGCGACCCAACTCACCACCCCTTCGCCTTTCGGCAAACGCATATCCTTGAGCTTCTCCGACCCCGTGCCTACCGCAATTTCAAAATACAGCTCCTTGGTCAACGGGTCGACCAACAAGAGCGACCAATTGCTGGGGCGGAGCAACTCACTGATTTTTTGCATGACCAGGGAGAGGACTTCGCGAATATCGAGCGTCGAGGTCAGTGCTTTGCCGACGTCATTGAACAGTCGCAGCTCCGAGATGGTACGCGCCATCTCTTTGAGCAATTCCTCCCGCTGCATTATGGAAACCCTACCCCACGTTAAGGTTGTTAGAACATATCATTCATTGTATAAGAAGTGCCGGTGAAGTCAATTGAATCGCCGTTGAAAGATCTGGCGTGTATTTCTTGATTCATTCGGATCATTGGCTTAAACTTCAGTTCGTGCAATTACCGCATACATCACGTGGGCATGATCCGTTGTTGTTGGCGTCAAGTTCTCCCCGCCGCCGAGAGCTCCTGACGTTGGCCGGCGTCCCCTTTCAGCAAGTGGCGACGACAACCGACGAACGTCTGACGGCGCACGAAACTCCCGAAAATTTCTGTCTGAGGGTCGCTCGTCAGAAGGCAGGTGCCGCTGCCCAGAGGCTCCCGGGCGACTGCTGGGTTCTCGGGGCCGACACTATTGTGGTGGTCGACGACGAGATCCTCGGCAAACCGGCCGACGAGGACGATGCTGCGGTCATGCTGCGACGGCTGTCTGGCCGCGACCACCTGGTATTGACGGCTGTCGTGCTGCTGCACGTTGGTACCGCCATCGAACAGTCCCTCACGGTCCGCACCAACGTCACCTTTCGCCCATTGACCGAAGAGTGGATTAGCGGTTATATACGCACCGGCGAACCCCTTGATAAAGCTGGAGCCTACGGGATCCAGGGCCGCGGTGCCATGCTGGTCAGCCGCATCAATGGCTCCTACACCAACGTTGTCGGCCTGCCGCTCAGTGAAACTATTGCTCTTTTGGAGCAAGCCGGGATTTTCCGGCCATTCGCGGCCGCATAGGCCAAGGAGCACGCTATGAAGATTACCCCCATCGACATTCGTCAACAAACGTTTGGTCGTACCTTTCGAGGGCTCGACCCACACGAGGTGGACTCGTTCCTCAACTTGGCGAGCGATGAGTTGGAATCTTCCCAGCGCGAGCTCAATCGCCTCAGGGAGGAGCTGGCTCGTTCCAATCGGGTGGTGGAGGAGTACCACGAACGCGAGCGGACGCTCAAAGAAACCATGCTTACCGCACAGAAGATTACCGAGGACCTGAAAGAAGACGCCCGCAAGGAGGCCGAGCTCATCATCTCGCGCGCCGAGCTTCAAGCCGAGAAGATCATCTACGCCGCCAACGACCGGCTTATCAAGATTATTGAAGACATCAATGAAATGAAGCGGCAACGCGAAGGCCTCAAGGCCAACCTAATCGGCATCATCGAAGCCCACCGCCGGCTGCTGCAGGAGATCAACCAAGAACGCACCGAATCGCTCTTCATCGGCATCGAAGAATTGCGTCAGCGGCGCGCGCTGTTGTATGCGGCTATCCGCGAAGCAATCGAGGCCCACGCCAACCAACTGGGCCTGGAACGCGACCACGAAACCGAAGAGCTGCGCGAGGATGTCGAACGCCTGCAACATCAGCAAACGGCGCTGGTTTCCGCACATCCAGAACACCATTGACACGCACACCAAATTATTGACCGTTCGTCAAGAGGCCGAGACCCGAAGCGGCAGCTTTAATGTCGAGGACAAAATAAAGTTCCTCAAACAAGCTAAACCGCAAGAGATCGACGCCGCCGCCCCGTCTCAACAACCAACGACCCGCAGCGAAGTCGAGAACAGTCAGTGACGACTCCGAAATATCTGCAGCGCGAGCGCTCCGGAGGATGGTTGATTATGCTTTGGATTCAGCCAAATGCGAAGAAATCCGGTTTTGCCGGTTTGCATGGCGAGCGTCTGAAGCTCAAGCTTTCCGCCGCACCGATTGCAGGAAAAGCCAACGCTGCGCTGTTGCGTTTCTTATCAGAGGCGCTGGAGCTACCCACTCGTAACGTGAGCCTCGTCGCCGGCCTGAGCACTCGGGCCAAGACCGTACGGATACGAGATATCCCCGAGGAGACGCTTCTCGCTCGGTTACGAAACGTCCTTTGAGGCGAAATTAATCCAAAAAACTTGTACGTAGTCATTGTGTTATGATAGATATTAAGTCAAGAATCATGTGGACAATTTTGTGTCGTTCTTAGGCGGAGGGTGCTTGAAGATGGGTGCAGACGAAAAATACCCGGAGCAGACGCCATCTACTCCCCTACCCCAACAGCCGACAGATTCCTCAGACACGGGCATACCGATTGATACGGCTATCGACATTCCCATCCAGACCGATCCGCCGCCCGTGGTGATGCTTGCGCCCGGTCAGAGAGAGGAGCCCCTTCCGCTACCCGGCGTTCCGGGAAGCCAACCGGCGGCATTTGATCCGCTGCAAGCGCCGGCCTGGCAGGGGTTGCTGTCCGAGTACGAACGTGAGATCGAGGCGCTCGGCGACGTGCCCGAGGCGGCCGCCTTGTACTTTGAATGCGGCCGGATCTGGGAAGAAAAACTCGCCCAACAACGCAATGCGTGGATCTGTTATAACAAAGCCTTCCAACTAAGGCCGCACCTACTGCCCAACATACGCGCCGCCTGCCGGCTTGCCTCCCAGATCGGCAACTGGAACGCAACCGTCCAGATTCTCGAATCCGAAGCCGAGGCGACCGACGAGGCGCTGGGCAAGGCGCACCTGCACCTGCAGCGCGGGCTGGTGTTCGAAGAGAAGCTCGGCCGGATCGATGACGCCTCGAAAGCCTTCGAAAGCGCTGTTGCATGTGCCCCTCAGGACATTGAGTGCCTGCGGCAGATCGAGCGGATTGCTGTTTCGGCCGGTGACTGGCCGAAGGTACTTGACGTGCGCATGCGGCTGGTTGAGCTCATCTCAGATCCGCGCGTTGTGGTGGCGTTGCTCCTCAGCTCGGCGCACATACTTCAGGTAAACCTCCAAGACACGGCTTCGGCCGAGGCGCTGCTCCAGCGGATACTGACGATTGAGCCCGGTCAGCTCAACGCCCTCCACGAGCTTGCCCGGATGTATGCCAAGGATCGAAAATTTGAGGCTCAGGTTGAGATAGTCAACAAAGAGCTCGCGGTCACGACCACGCCGGCCGAAGCCGCCATGTTGCACTATCAGATCGCCCGCGTGTTGCGCGAGGAACTCGGCAACGAGGAGGGTGCCATCCAATCCTTGCAGCGCGCCTTGCAGCTTTCACCCAACAACCGGCTGCTGCTGGATGAATTGGCCAGCATCTACGAAAATCTGATGCGCTGGCCTGAGTTGGTCGCGACGCTGGAACAACAGGTCACCGTGATTAGCGATCCCCAAGAGTTGGTGTCGGTGTATTTCAAGCTCGGCAATTTACTGGAGGAGAAGCTCTTCGACGATGACCGAACTATTCCCTATTATCGCAAGGTTATCGAACTCGATGCGAATCACCAACCGGCGCACCAAGCGCTGGGCAAACTTTTCTTCCGCAAGGGCAGTTGGGCCGAGTTGGTTCAGATGTATGAGATCGAGATCCGCGACCTCCAGGATCCAAAGGCCAAGTCGGTGCGCCTGTACAAGCTCGCCGAAATCCTCGAGGAGCGACTCAACCGCGACGAAGACGCTATGACGCGACTCGAACAATGCCTCGAGCTTAACCAGGGCTATCTGCCGGCCCTCAAGGCCTTGGGACGATTGTACGCCAAATACAATCGCTGGGAAAAGCTGATCCGCATGTACGAGGATGAACTGGTGGTAACCACCGATCACGAGCAGGCGGTCTTCTTGCTCGATAAGATTGGATCCCTGTGGGAGGATAAGCTCGGCAACCTTGATCAGGCGGTCGTCAGCTACCAGCGCATCCTGGAGATCTCGCCCAACCACCTGCCGGCCATCCGCACCCTTGGCAAACTCTTCGTACGCGCGGATCGCTGGGAGGAATCCATCAAGGTTAACGAAACCGAGGCGCAGCTGGTCAACGACCAAAAACAGGTTGTCTCCCTGCTCCACCGCAACGGAGAGATCTACGAGGAAAAACTCAACAACAAGGACATGGCGATTGAAACCTATAAGAAGGTGCTCGCCCTAGCGCCGTCCTACCTCCCCGCGCTGCAGAGTCTCGGTCGGTTGTATTTTGTCAAGGGTCGCTGGGAAGACCTGGTGGGCATGTACCGGCAGGAGATCGAGGTAACCCAAAGTGAGACCCAGCATATCGCCCTGCTCTACAACATCGGCGAGCTGTATGAAGAGAAAATGATTCAGGAGGAGCGCGCCCTCCAAATCTATCAGGAAGTCCTGCGCATTCAGCCCCACAACTTCCCCAGCATCAAGGCGCTGATCCGCATCTATACCAACAAACGCGACTGGGAAAACTTGCTGGAGGTTTACGAGAAAGAGGCGCAGGTGCTGGAGGATCCCTCCCAGCGCGCCCTATCCCTGTACCGGGCGGCCGAGATTTGGAGACAACCGCTTGGGCGGCCGGACAAAGCCATCGAGACGTTGCAGCGCATCTTAACCATCGTCGAGGACTACGGACCCGCCATCCAGGGGCTCATAGAGCAGTACACCCTGGGCAGCAATTGGCGGGAGCTCCTGCTCATATACGAGCGCCAGTTGCGCCAAACCTCGGTCGAAACGCAACAGGTCGAGATCCTTTCAACCATGGCCGAGATCTACGCCAACCAGGTAAACGACCTCGTCAAAGCAGCCGAGTATCACGAGCGCATCCTGACCGTTAACCCCGATTATCTCCCGTCGCTTGAGGCACTCGAACGTATCTATCTCAGCCAGCGCAATTATGCGGCGCTGGTTCGCGTCTACGAACTGCTGAGTGCGCGCACCAACGACCCGCACCTGCAGGTCGTGTTGCAGGCGCAGATCGTCAACCTCAAGGAGAACCGTTTGCAGCCAGCGGAGAGCGCCGGCGAAAACTTGTTGAAGATGCTTGCACTCGATCCAACCCATCCCGAGGCCAACCGCTCCCTGGATATACTGTACCGCACGTCCGGCACCTGGAACGGATTGCGCCGGCTGTACGAAAGCGCCTTGAGCCGCACGTACACCGCCGAGGAGTTGCTGGATCTATGCATGCGCCTCGGCGACCTGGCCGAGACACAACTCAAGGATCCGGAGGTTGCCGTCCATTATTTCCGTGAGGCTCTCCGGTTGGCGCCCGAGCATCTACCGGCCATTAAAGCCCTCAAACGGATTTTCCTTGCTCAAGGCAAGCAAACCGAGCTGCTCGACCTGCTCGACCGCGAGGGACTCGCGACCCGCGTTCCGCAACAAGCGATCGCCATTTTGCTTCAGGCCGCCCAGATATTCCATGAACGGCTCTTTGATGACCAACGCGCCATCGGTTGCCTCCTACGGGTGCTCGAGCACGATCCCCACGAGGAACAGGCCTTTCAAATGCTCGAGGTGTTGTTGACCGGCGCCGCCGATTGGGAACGCTTGGTCGGGCTCTATAGCAATCGCCTTCGGGTGGTCGAGGGGCCGGAGCGCATCGAGCTCTACCTGAAATTGGGCCGCATCACCCAGCAGCGCCTGCAACGTCCACGTGACGCGCAGGCCTACTTTCAAGAGATCCTCAAGACTGAACCCAACCACCTGCCGACCATTACTACTCTTTCCGAATTATCCTTTGAACTGGGCGATTGGGACGAGGCCATGCATTTTGGTCTGCGTGCGTTGGAGTTGGGCGTGGATCCCAACCAGGCAGCGCTCACTCATTACCGATTAGGCTTGATTTTCCAGGAAAAACTGCCTCAACCGGAAAATGCCATCGAACATTTTCGTCAGGTGCTCGCGCTGCAACCGGATGATGTCAATAGCCTCGAACACCTCAAGACCATTCACTTCGCCCGCCAGCAATGGGCTGAGACGATCGGCGTGCTGGCGCGCCTCATCGAAATTGAACACGATCCGCAGCGACAGGTTATTTATTATTACGAACAGGCCAGCATTTTCGAGCGCGGCTTGGGCGACTTCGCCCGGGCGGTGCAGTGCTACCAACAAGTTCAACTACTCGCTCCGAATAATTCAGACGCGCTTAATAAATTAAGCCAGCTCTACGAGCGCTCGGAGCAATGGGACGAGCTTATCGCCATCTACCAAACCTTCATCCAAAAGCTGCCGGCCGATCGCGCACGCGACGCCATTCCCTACCATTTCAAGATCGGCAAACTGTACAGCGAAAAGCTCAACCAGGTCGACAAGGCTATCATCGAGTATAAACGCATCGTGGCGTTAGACCCTGGATCGGCAGAGGCGCATTTGAACCTGGCAAGCCTCTATGGAGGCGCCGACCCCTATCACGCAAACGCCGTCGAAGAACATCGTACGTTGCTCGAGCACGATCCCTACCGGATCGATTCATACCGCGAGTTGCGGCGGATGTTTGAAGCTCAGCGCGCCCACGATAAGGTCTTCTGCGTGTGCGCCGTTCTGCACTTTTTGCGCGCCACCGATCAAAACGAGGAGCCGTTTTATACCGAAAACGCCTCAAAAGTGGCTGAACGTTCAAGTGAACAGCTATCGCACGTGGACTTCGAGCGGCTGCTGCTGCACCCGTCGGAGTACGGCATCCTACGCGAAATCATCAAGCTTCTCAGCGGACAGCTCAGCAAGGTGTTCCCGCCTAAACTCGAGCGCCATGGGGTGGGCAAGGGCAACCGCGCCCGGCCGGACGATCCGACGCGGACCATGTGCGAAGGGATGATTCACAACCTCACCGTCGATAAGGTTGACTATGAACTGTACCTTTCAACCCAACCCAACCATGTGGTTTCTATCGAGAACACGGCGCCGGTGTCGCTGATAGTCGGCGATGGGCTGCCCAAACACACGATGGTGCGCGAACAACGTTTCGCGCTGGGCCGCGCCATCAAACGGATCTTGGACGGCAGCTATCTGGCCACGCAACTCGGCGGAAAAGATCTCTCGCGACTTCTGGCCGCGGTCGTTCAGCCCTTTGCGCCCGGTTGCGAGCTCGTCAGCACCGCCGCAGGCGCGGTCGGCGAGCTCAGCCGCCAAGTCCACAAAGCCATGAGCCGTAAATGCCGCAAAGCGCTCGAAGAACTCGTCCAGGGCCATTCATCTGACCTGGCTAAGGCTCCTGACTACGATGCGTTCCTGCGAAGCCTCGAACTCTCCGCCAACCGCGTCGGGCTCCTGATGGGCAACGACCTGAGCCAAGCCATCATGCACCTGTGCCGCGTAATCCCGGAGCTCAACGAAAGACGCCTCAGCTCGACCAAAGAGATCATCACCGCCCTCTCTCCCTATCCCGTATTTGGCGAACTGCTGCGCTTTGCGGTATCAGATGAGTATTTCATTCTCCGCGGCCGTTTGAAGTACTCGATTGCCGATTGAGACAATCCGGGGTATGGCGTTAGATATTACTTCCCGTTGAGCAGCAGCTCAATACAGCCGGCACCATCGATATCAGAGCTGGATTTGGTAATAATAGCCGTCGGGTGTCCAACCTTCAATTTCAGACCGATGCCTTCGATAAATCCCGCCACGGATTCTTCCCACAATGGATGGCGTTGGGGAAGATTAGCGATTCTAATCAGCCCACGATTTTTTTCATATTCTAACAGCTGATAATCACCGGTATCGTAATGCAGCTAGTCGAACCATTTTGAATACCCATCCGCGCCAAAGGTCTTCTTCACAAATTTGGCGATTATCGATAGTCTGTTTCCTTTCGCCCTCATGATGAAGCCTAGTTTCCTTATCTCAAAATTAAAAACGCTATCCTATGCTCGATGTTCATCCTCAGCATTTCCGACACCGTGTCACATTGATTTAATTAATCACATTTTTCTAAAGTTGTCGATACCACTCCACAATGCGTCTCAGGCCTTCTTCGAAAGGCACGGTTGGTTGGTATCCCAGCATGCGCTTGGCTTTTTCGCAGGAGAAATGGAAGTCTCGAGAAACTAAGGCGGTTCTATAGTCGGTAATCGGCGGCGGGTTTTTCGCGCGAACGAGGCGAAAAAGCAGTTCCGTCGTTATGCCCGCGGCGCGGGCAATCGGAACCGGAACAGAGAAGCTTTTTTCCTTTACCTGAAAGGCCCTCATTAAGGCAGTAACGTATGCCTTCCAGGTCAGACGAAGATCGTCAGTAATAACAAAGGTCTCGGAAGCCCCCTGAGAAAGGGTTCCGGCCAAAATCAAGCCGTCGGCCAGATTTTCCACGTAGGAGTAGCACATCAATGGTCTTCCGCCGCCGACGTGAGGCCAGCTTCCCTTCTTCAGGAGCGGCGCCATGAGAATAAATGAAGTGGTATCTTCCGGCCCGTGTATCACCGCTCCCGGCCTAATAATGGTCGTGGCGATCCGGCCGGTATCCTGGGCAGCCCTGACCGCGCGCTCGGCGGCGACCTTTGACGCACTATACGGATAGCGATCCTGATCCGCCGGCGTTGATTCGTCAGCATCGATATATCCTATAAACCGATGAACGGCGAGCGAGCTCAGCAGCACAAACCGTTTGACGCCCGCGGCAACCGCCGCATCGAGTAGATTTTGCGTCCCGCCCGCGTTGATGCGCATAAAAAGCTCGCGGCTGCCCCAATCGCTGGCCCGCGCGGCAAGATGAAAGACAACATCAACTCCAGTAACGGCGGGCCTGAGGGTCTCGGGCCTGGTCACATCGCCCTGAACCAGTTTGGCGTTTAATCGGAGCAACCGTTCGCGGGCATGGTGGACCAAGCAACGCACCTCATGCCCGCCGGCCAGGAGCCGTTTGGCGAGCATCGAGCCGATAAATCCACCGGCGCCGGTGACCAATACCCGCATTACCAAATCCCCGATGCGTGGGCGCAGGCAAGATCGGTCATAACACCGAGCGCCCAATGGATAACGAACAACGGCCAGATGGAGCGCGTACGCACGACTATGAGGCCGAACAGAAAGCCAGCCGCGAGTGCGGACCAGATTTCATTGACGGGTTTTCCGATATGCAGCAGCGTGGTCATGGCCGTTTGAACCAGTATCGCCGGATGATCGCCGATATGCTTTGCCAATCCAAGCTGGAGGAAACCTCGGAAAAATGCCTCGTAGGCTAGGTAGTAGAGCAACCCATAGGCCAGCTCATAGACCACCAAACGTTCGGGGCTTTTTACCGCAAACTTTGCCATCGGATAGGTGGCCAGAAAATCAGGTTGTACGGAGGCAACCAGAGCCGACACCGCCATTACCACCAAACCAATGGGAATTATCCAAATTACGTAAAATCTCCAATCGCCAAGCCCGAGGCCAAGATCCCGCAAGCTTTCGCGGGTGAAAAGCTTCAGCGCCGCGGCTGGTACGATCAAAAAGAGCATAAACGCCGTTGAAAATTGACAGAGCACCCCCCACCATTCAATCTCGGCGGGTTCGGCGTTCGGCAGAAGCGGACCTAACACGGTTAAAGATAAAAAACAGGGCGTTGCCCTGATAGAGATACACCAACAACAAGGCAAGCGCAACGGCGCAATATATGCTGGCGACTATGTTGTTTGGATAAATCGGCTCGATAAGCTTCATGAGCCCTTGACGAAAAGTTGCTCGATTTTGTTCCATGAACGAAACCTCAATCATGAATACAGGTCTATGTCCAATGGAAAATTTACTTTATATGGGCAAGCCCAGGTAGATCTGACACCACCTCTTTCTGCTCTCAGGAGCATGGGGAGCAAGGGATTGGCAATGTTGAAGGGAAAGCTTCCTTGGGGGGCTAGCCCCCCAAGGAAGCCGCGGCAACAAAAAAGGAGATGAGGTCAGGACCAAAATCCTCTTGAATGAAGGTTTGCGAAGACTTTCATCACAAGGAGGTACGGCCCTGACCCCATTTAGTTATTACGCCATGACCACCACGAAAGACCATAAATATTCGCTTCGCCTTCAGTTGGTGCAGTACGCCACGACCCACGGCATACGCCCCGCTGCGCGTGCCTTTGCTACCACCCCCAACACCGTACGGCGATGGCGTGCCCGCTTTGACGCCGGCGGTCGTACCTCACTCCAGGACCGCTCCCGGAGACCCAAGACCTGCCCCCACAAGACTTCCCGGTACCAAGAAGCGAAGATCCTCAACGCACGCAAGAAGGTTCCCTGCTTCGGACCGCGCCGCCTGCGCGACCTGTTTGGAATCACTGCTTCCTCTGGCGCCATCGCTCGCATCCTGCGCCAGCAAGGCTTATCGGGCCGCCGTCGCAAAAAGCGTCAGCGCAAAAACGACCTGCGGGCTATCAAAGCTAAATACAGATGCTTCCAACGCCTCCAGGCCGATATGAAACCCCTCTTCGATATCCCCGCCTACTGGCCGCAGATGAAGAAACTCGGCCTCCCCAAACACCAGTACACCCACCGTGATGTCAAAAGCGGTGCTCTCTTTATCTCTTACGCCGACGAGCTCTCCACCACCTACGCCACCATGACCTCCCGGCGCTTGCTGACCCACCTGAAAAAGCATCTCGTCAACCTCCGCCGTGCTATCTTGTCCACCGACAACGGCGTCGAATATGGTGGCCATGACAAGAACGAGCGGGAACGAGGCTTCCATGCCAAAATCCAGCAGGCCGGGATCATCCACCGCTTCCTGCCCCCTGCCACCCCAAACGCCCACGCCGATGTCGAGAGTTCCCATGCATCCATTGAACAGGAGTTCTTTGATCTCGAACCATTTACATCCAGACAGGACTTCTTCCAGAAGGTCTCTATCTACCAACACTGGTGGAACTTCGCCAGACCCAACTACTCCAAGAGCGCTAAAACACCCGCACAACTCTTGGAGGATGAAGGCCTTGACCCAAGCATCCTCTTGCTCCTACCCGTTGACCTTGAGGCCTGGTTCAGGACGACGACTTACTTTCCTCAGGTGGTGTCACATCTACCTGTTGACGCCGAAAATTTACTTTATAGAAATAGTTAAAAAGACGGGATGAATCAGTAGATTCAAGACCGCTGGTTCGCAACCCATAGCAAGCAAATCGATTTCGATATAGGTGGCACGCAGTTAACGGGTTAGCTCATTTCATCTTCAGCTTAACCTCTTATAATCCCTGGTCGACATCTTCCAATTTCTTGCCAGCATCTTCCGCCTTCTTGCCGGCATCTTCGGCTTTCTTGCCGGCCTCTCCCGCTTTCTTGCCGGCTTCCTCCGCCTTCTTGCCCGCCTCTTTCGCTTTCTTGCTGAGGACTTCTTTCGTTTCGATGCTCTTGGCCGTCATGGTGTATTCGATCGTCACCTTGGAGCCGACTTTGAGATCTCCGGTCACCTTGGTATCGGCGTCCTTGGCGATTTCCCACTTATCTTTGCCCTTCAGAACCGTGACGCTATCATCTTTGACATCCAGAACCGGTCCCGTGACCTGATAGGTTTTGGGACTCCCCGCCAAGGCCAACGATGAAACCAAGAGCACCGCACCGATAATTAGGAATACTCGTTTCATAGGACCACCTCGCTTTCGTTGGTTACCGTTTAACTACTGGGCTGACTCCTGTGTATTGACCGCAGATTATTTATTTTGGGCATGTTCCCTAGCCAGAGATTATGGATAAGGAGTAGAAAACTCAAACACATTTTTGAGACACCCTCGCACCCTTTAATTCCCACGGGGCTTCCTTGAAATTGGGCATAACCTAACTCTCAAACCACGTGCTTGTCAATGATCAAAAAAGGAACCGGAGAAAGCCTATTGAGCGATTTGATACGATGACACGCAAAATCAATGGACCAAACATAACAAACGTGCTTTTCAATTCACTCTATTTTATTACCCTAACACAGAAATATCTTTTGTCATCGAGTTCAATTTCCCCTTGACAAACTGTAAGATTTTATATATGCAGTAAACAAGTTTGTGACAACTATGTGACAAGTATGTGAATAAAAGTGCGGTGGAAACGTCATAAAATACATGGTGTTTCATGCCGGGAGCATCCTCAGATCACATCCATCTCTAGCAACTAGTCAAAAATGTGCTTAAAGCCTACCGTCGAGAAGCACGGCGAAGGTTGGGATTCATAGACGCTATTTGAAATGCAGGAGGTCGGCCGTGACAACCGGACGTGAGTCTTCAAGAACATACTATCATGACCAGAGGCAGCCTCTGGTCTTCTTCTTTTTTGACGGCAAAACGTATACCGGCATGATTAGTGATGTCAGCCGGAATGGGTTGGGAATTGTCACCGCAGAGAATCCCGAATTAAATCAGGGCGATTATATTCCACTGATGTACCTGGGAAAACCCGAATCGGAATATGCGATAAGCGGCCTACGGGTTGCTCACATAACGAAAAACCACGAAACAAAACATCTTCGTATCGGGATCGTTGCGCCGAATGAAAAGACGGAGATGCTATTGAACGAGATAATTAGATCTTTGAATCAGACGAAGCCGTCTCAGACTTCCGGAGATCATAATCATAAAGAGATTCCGTATTTTACGGGCGATGAACACTACTCCGAAGCGGCAGTCAGCGCGAGATTGAATTGGGCAAGGGGTGTTTCCGGCGCAAGCCTGCAGAACATCGAAAAATCAATACTCAACCCGGAATCACTGCCGGGAAACATTGAAAACTATATAGGGGCAGTTCAGATACCCGTAGGGCTGGCGGGGCCCATTTTAGTAAACGGCACCTACACGAGCGGGTACGTTCCGATCCCTATTGCAACGACCGAGGGGGCCCTCGTAAGCTCCATCAACCGGGGCGCCAGGGTCTGCAACAACTCCGGAGGCGTAACCGTCGCGGTCACGCGTCAATCGATGATCCGCGCCCCCGTATTCTTTTGCGAGGACATGCACGGCGCCATCAATTTGGAGCGATGGATACACGCCAATTTTGAAAAAATCAGTGAGAAAACGAACTCAGTCTCTTCGGTGGGGAGACTTACGGATATCGAAACGCTCGTATTCGGCGCATCGGTTACTGCTCGATTCCGGTACACGACCGGCGATGCCGCCGGGCAAAATATGACAACCGCATGTACGTGGTATGCCTGTGAGTGGCTCATCAGAGAGATCAAAGACGATAAATCCATAAAATACGTTAACTATGTCGTCGAAGGAAACATGTCCGGCGATAAAAAGGCCAATGCCCAGAATTTCGTCGTCGGAAGGGGGACCAGCGTCACAGCGACTGTTCATGTGCCGGGCAAGATACTCAAGGACATACTACGGATTGATCCCGAAATGATTATGAGAGCCGACGAGGTGGCCAGCGCCTCAGGGCTCCATATCGGCATGCTGGGGTACAATTGTAATTTTGCGAACGTCATAGCCGGCGTATTTACAGCAACAGGACAGGATATCGCCTCCGTCCCTGAATCGGCGTTGGGCATCTTCAAGCCGAAGAAAGACGGCGACGGGTTAACCTTCAACATGAGCCTACCCTCCCTCGTCATCGGAACGGTCGGTGGAGGCACCAAGCTGCCTACCCAGAGAGATTGTCTCGAAATGATGGGCTGCTATGGACCGGGCAAGCTTTTCAGATTTGCCGAAATCCTGGCCGCAACCTGCCTCGCGCTCGACATATCTACCTCGGCCGCTATTTGCGCAAACGAATTCGTCATGGCCCACGAACGCCTCGGCAGAAATCGGCCCGTAAAGAAACTGTCGAAGGATTCTATTGGCATTGGCTTCTTTACCTCTTTGTTATCAGATAGCAACGCTCGTGCCCTCTCGTTAAAAGAAGAACCCCTGTTACAGGATGCGAGCATTATCACGAAACTACTGCAGGACCGCTCGAAATCGATAGTGGGCATTTTCAGATACCGGCTCAGAGTCGAAAGCAGCGACGGTGAGAAAGATATCGCAACGGTGCTCAAGCTCAAACCCGCGGACCATCACATCGTTGAGATCGGCGCCGGTTTGGCGCGGCTGACCGGAGAAGACACGCTGCCCGGACTCTACGAAAGCCAGGAACACATCTTCGGTTTCACCAACAGCAACAAGCGCGAAGTCGAGTTTTATCGCGGGGCGAGAAAAGAAATATTGCGCTACGTCCCCAAGATTTACGGGTCCATGATAGACGACGAGAGAGAATTGTTCGCCATTCTCATGGAAGATCTGTCAACCCTACCGGGCATCGACTCGGGAACCGACCTTACCCAATGGAATGATCGGAATATAAAAACGGTGCTGAATGATCTGGCCGGTATGCATGCGGTTTATTTTAACGACCGCGCCGCAATTCCGAAAGAGATGTCGGTCAACACGCTCAACAAAGAAAAACTGTACGGTGCTCACAAATTCTTAGTCGAGCTGACCGACCATAATGCACGGCAGTTCCCGGAGATGCTGAATGATTCGTGTAAACGGATTTATTTTGATTTTCTCGACCACCTGAGCGAGCGGATCGATGAGATGAATGCCTTTCCCATGACGTTGACCCACAACGATTTTAACTCTCGAAACATCTGTTTAAGGGACGAGACGGAAGAAGTCCGATTGGTGGTCTATGACTGGGAGCTTGCGTGCTATCAGAACCCACAGCACGACTTGATAGAGTTTCTTGTTTACGTGCTTCCAGAGAATACTCCAAAGCAGACCATCGATGAGTATGCCGAATATTATCTTTCAAAACTGGAAGAGAAGACGGGCTTGTCCTTTTCAAGACGTCTGTTTCATAGAGTGCTCCACCTGAATGCTGTAGAACGCGGGCTGGTCCGTTTCAACCTCTACCTGTTGTCGCATAATATACTCAAATTCGATTTCATCGAACGAGTATATGGAAATCTTGTCAACTTCATCACTTCGAACCATGCAGTCTCCGAGATGACCGCGGGTCACAACTGGGGCTCTGTCAAGGGATGAGGAGTGTGCCGCGTCCAGGGGGAGGGCTGACAGATGAATGGCAGTATAGAAATCAAGAGAATTGATCCGGGTAATTCTTCGCAGCTGAAGGACTTCCTGAACCTTCCCCTACTCCTCTACGGCAACAACGCCAAGACCAAAAACGGCATAACCAGAACCAGGCAGCTCGTTGCAGCCGGTACCGACCACATGTTTTTTCTGGCAAGAAAAGAGGGCAACATCGTGGGAAGGATGGCCATAGGCAGCAAGAACGACATCCGCGACCAAGAGGGAACGCCCTACGGCCAGATCGGTCTGTTCGAGGTGATCGAGGACTATGACGTCTTTTCCGCCATGATCGATTTTGGAAAGGGGCTTTTTAAAGATAAAAACCGTTACATTTTATTTCCTTTCTATATTTCCACGTGGTATCCGTACCGATTCATCTCCAAAGGATTCGACTCATTCGAATTCTTCCTTGAAGCCGACAACAAGGAATACTACGCGCAGTTTGCGACCCGATATGGTGTGGATGAAACATTCCTTTACAAGAGCTACCTGAATAAAGTAGACGATTTTATAGAAAAGAATAAAAAATCCTACGAGAAAACCATCGAATCGGGGATCACGTTCAGGCCATTTAATAAATCCGATATACGAAATGAGCTGCGAAACGTGTATGACCTTAGCATTCAAGTCTTTCATGAGAACCCCTTTTATGGGGATATCTCCTTTGAGCGGTTTCTCGATATCCATCTCCCCTCCATCGGACTCCTGGATGAAAACTTTTTCGTTTTTGGCCTTAATGAAGCGAAGAAACCCATTGGATTTCTCTTCGGTTCTCCGGACTACACCTATCTCTTCAACAGCATTTATCTGCATTCTCTGCCGGGAAAGATCCGGTTTCTCCTGAAGAAAAACCGCTCAAAAGGCCTGATACTCAAAACAGGAGGCCTATTCACCGAATACCGGATCAGGGGGATCGCCAACGCAGCATCCTATTTGCTGGGACTGCACGCCAGGGACCTTAACTATCAGTACGTCATCATCGCACTGGTACACTCGCAAAATGTTTCGTCTCGCGTTTCTTTACCAAGCAAGACCGAAAAGGAATACGAGTTATACAAAATCGCGGTTTCCCGCTAAGAGCTGGAGGAGGCGGTCGTATGGAACAGAAGCTCTCCCTATTTCAAAAGTATATTCAGTGGTCAAATGAAAGATTCCCCATCGCCGGCGGCCTGGTCCTTGCCGTGCTTCTCTTGTATGTGCCGTACCTATTCGGCAGTTTGCTCGGCGGCCAACCACGGTTTCCGTTCATTGCAACCATCCCCGGAGTTATCGTCATATTCCTCGTCATGCTGCACCTGAGAATATTCGACGAACATAAAGACTCTGAAAAGGATGTCGTAGCCTATCCTGAACGGGTCCTGAGCAAGGGCCTGATAACCCTCAAGGACCTGCGGGTCCTGCTCTATGCCGCGCTGGCTATAGAAATCGGGATTAGCCTCTCCTTTGGTTGGACCCAAGCCCTTATCTGGCTTTGCATCATCATCTGGTCGCTGCTCATGTTATATGAATTCTTTGTTCCGGAATTTCTCAACAGACACATGAGCCTGTATCTAATAAGCCACCAACTGATAATACCTCTCTTGGCATGGTACGGCCTCTCCCTGAGGTTCGATATCACCGGGGTCGATCCACCGGGTATGCGGACAACGATCATCTTCATGATAGGGATGATGTGTGCCACGATCACCTACGAAATCGCGCGGAAAACATGGTCGCCGGAAATGGAACGGGAACACGCCGATTCATACTCCAAGTCCTGGGGCATCAATACGGCGGTCATAGTCAATCAGGGCGTCGCCATGGGGGCAGGTGCCGCTTTCGTTATTATTTACGCCATGTTCCGAATGAACATGATATATACGCTTATCCTGGTTGCGCTCAATCTCCTCTTCCTCGTGATCGAACTGATGTTTGTCGGTGGCCCTAACTCAAAAAAGGCGAAACTTGTTATGGCTGGCGGTATTTTTTATGGGTTGGGACTCTTTATCAATTCAATGGTTGCGTTTGCCGCTTATCCGTAATACCCCTGCATTGCAGGCCCCGGCCCATACCCTGCGTTGCAGGAAAGGCTATCGATATGAGTAAGAGATTCGTATTATCAGCCTCAGAGGCATCGCTCTATAACGAAACCCTCATCGGTGGCAAAGCTAAAAATCTGGCGTTGATGACCAGCCGCTCATGGCCGGTACCCGAATGGTTTGTGGTGACCACGGAGGCCTATGCCCAGCAGATTGAGGCCCACAATCTCAAAGGGTGGATCAGGGAGAGATTGAACCGGATCCGTGAGAACCCCCAGGATGCGGGGACCTTGGCCGAAGAGATACGCAACAAGGTTTCGGCGACCACTCTGCCTGAAGACATCAGGGAGGCCGTCCGGGGTGAAATAAACAAGTTCGCGGAAGCTCATAAAGGCTTTTATGCAGTCCGCTCCTCCGCCGTCGGCGAAGATGCAGCCACCGCCTCGTTTGCCGGACAGATGGATTCGTTTCTCTACCAGAAGGGATTAGATGCCGTTTATAAATCGATTCCGATGGTCTTTGCCGGCGCGTTTACCGAACGCGCAATACGGTATCGCCTCAATCACGGTATGAACATACTTGACACAAGAACCGCGGTCATTGTGCAACGCATGATCGACAGCCGCGTTTCGGGCGTCTTCTTCACCGCCCACCCGGTATCGGGCTCCAGAAAACGCGGCCTCATCTCCGCCAGCTACGGCGCCGGCGAGGGCATTGTCTCGGGCGTTTGCAACACCGATGAATTCACGGTTGAGCTGTACGGAGACACTATCGAATCTACCATAAACGAAAAGGACTGCCTGTTGGCCTTTGACACGGAGGCGGGACAGGGAACCAAGAAGATCGATACCACTCCGGAGCTTCGCCTCGCGCCCTGCTTGACTATTGATGAAATACGGCGCATCCGGGATCTGGGGCGTTCGATCGCGGAGTCTTTCCGTTTTCCTCAGGACATTGAGTGGACGATCTCAGGCGATACGCTGTATGTTCTCCAAACCAGGCCGATTACCTCGCTGCCGCCTCCCGCGCTCCCCGCCGGCGACACCATTGTATGGGACAATTCAAACATTCAGGAGAGCTATTGCGGGGTCACGACGCCGCTTACCTTCTCGTTTGCAAGCCGCGCGTACCGATCGGTTTATACCCAGACGGCGCAGGTGATAGGAATACCAAAGAAAACGCTTCAGCGGATGGAGCCGGCTCTTAAAAATCTCCTCGGTCTGGTGAAAGGTCGCGTCTATTACAATATCAATAACTGGTATCGAGGCCTGCTGATCCTTCCTTTTTTCAAGACCAACAAGGCCGATATGGAACGCATGATGGGCTTGCAGGACCCGGTGGATTTTATCGAAGAACAGAAACTGAGCCCGCTCCAGAAACTCAGCAAGCTGCCGGGGCTGTTGAAGGCGCTTTACAGTCTCATGTCAAATTTTCGCAAGATCGACCGGTTGGTCGCGGAATTCAAAAACCATTTTCAGAATCAGTACGACAAAATTGACCGATCGAGGCTCCATACCCTGGAAATGACCGAGCTTCTCAATCTCCATGAAGAACTAAAGGCTAATTTTATAGGAAAGTGGCAAATCCCTATCATAAACGACTTCTACGTTATGATGATGAATGGTAAAGTTCACCGCTGGCTTGAAAAGGCCGGCGTAGAAAACCAGGCCGTTATTCAGAACAATCTCATGTCGGGCGAGGAAGGGATTGAGAGCACCGAGCCGACGAAATTTCTGCTGCGTCTGTGCGATGAGGCGCGCACCAAGCCGGAGTTACTGCAGGTGCTTAAGGAGACACCTAACAAGCATCTGCTGACAACATTAAAGGTCAAAAACCCGCAGTTCTACGAGAAATGCCTTGAATACATCGAACTCTATGGCGATCGCTGCATGGGCGAGCTCAAGCTGGAATCGATCACCCTGCGTCAAGACCCTTCGTTCATGTTCGCCGTTATCAAGAATTTCCTCATGCGCCCTGACCTCTCCATAGACACGCTGATTCTTAACGAGACGAAGTTTCGTTCCGAGGCCGAGGCGAAGGCATTTTCTGCAATCGAATCAAAACTTGGGAAACGGGCGCTCGCCGCTTTCAAGAGAGATGTGACAAAGCTGCGGCAGGGGGTTAAATACAGGGAGAATATGAGACTCGCCCGCACCCGTGGATTCGGTCTCACCAGGGATCTTTTCCTTGAAATAGGAAGGCAACTGGCCAGTTACGGGGTTATGGACGATGCGAGGGATATCTTCTTTCTCACCGAAGAAGAACTCGAATCGTACATGGACGGACGCGCGGTCCAGTCGAATTATAAACTCCTGGTTGCAAGCAGAAAGGTGGAATATAAGGCGTACGAAAATGAGGAGCTCCCCCACCATTTTTCAACGAAAGGTCCCGTATACCATAACAACACCTACGAGTATCGCGCCAAGCAGCCGATTCGAGAATCCGACAACATACTCAAAGGCATCGGCTGCTTTCCGGGGATCGTGGAAAAGAGAATTAAGCTCATTCTCTCGCCCAAAGACGATCTCAATCTCAACGGCGAGATCCTCTGTACCGTTCGGACCGATCCCGGTTGGGCGCCCCTGTTTCCGACCGCCGGCGGAATTCTCGTCGAGCGCGGCTCCACCCTTTCCCATTCCGCGGTCGTGGCGCGAGAGCTGGGAATCCCCGCCATCGTCAATATCCCGGGGCTGACCAAGATCATCAAGAACCGGGAGCTGGTGCGCATGAACGGCGCCGAGGGCATCGTCGAACGTCTCAGCCCGCCGCCCGAGACAGCCCGATCCGAGGCCGATTCTAACCAATCGAAAAGGCTGCCCTGATGAAAAAAGAGACATTCATCATTCGATTGAATCGGGTGGACTATCTGACGCTGCTCGGCGTTGTATTCTCCAGCCTTTCAATCGGCTTTTCGATTTCCGGCAAATTCTCTTTTGCCCTCAGCGTACTATTTCTGGCTATGCTGGTTGACGCCTTTGATGGAATCTTGGCCAGAAAATTCGGTACCGAGAGGAACTTCGGTCGCTATCTAGACGGGTTTATCGACGTCTTCGATTATCTGGCTGCGCCCGCGGTCTTCCTGTATTGCTGGGGTTTCAATACGTGGTACTACGTCGCCGTTTTGATACTCTTCTTGATATCGGGGGTCGTACGCCTCTCGGTCTTCAATGAAATAGGCAACATCAAAGACGAAGAGGCAGGCCTCTCCTATCTCGGCATGCCTGTTTTTTGGAGCGTTCTTTTCCTGGGACCCCTCTATATTCTCGGTTGGTTCATCGCTACCGCATATCTTATGCCCGCCATTGCGGCGATCTTTGCAGCTTATGCATTTTTCATGATCTATAATAAAAGGTTCTACAAACCCAAGAACTGGAAAGCAATGCTCGCGGTCATCGTTTCGTACTTCCTCCTCTTTTGCCTCGATGGCTTCGGGTTATTTGATCGTGGAGTTCCGCAGCCTGGCATGGGCCTTTCTATTTACGACCATACGGTGACCGCGCTGGTGATGGTTATCACCGCCGCCATAGGCGGCGTACTGCACATGGTTGCGGTAAAGAAGGATTGGCTGCCGTTCCTGAAGATACCCGTAAGCCAGCGGCTCTTCGGGAAGAACAAGACGATTCGCGGTTTTATCCTGATGCCGCTCTTTTCGGTGCCCGGCGCGTATCTGGCCTATGCGCTACTCGGCGGATACGAACGACTGACTGTCAACATCAGGGAGACGCCGTGGCTCGTCTTCGGCCTGGTGGTGGGTTTTTGTTATGTGCTGTCCGAGCTACCCAATTCCTTCGTAAAGCGGCGGATGGGTATTGCGCCCGGTGAATCCCCCACGAAGGGCCGGTTTCTGATGACGATGGTTGATAACCTCGATTCGAGTATCGGCGGAGGGATTCTTTTCTACTTTTATTTCAAGGCCCCTCTCCTAACGGCCCTCGCCGTCGTGGTTCTGGGGCCGCTGGTATCCTTTATCATCAAGAGACTTCTGTATCTCTTAAAACTGAAGAAGAAGTACTCATGAAAACCCATGACCAACCCTAACATAACCACCGGACTCTTTGATCGCGCGGCAGAAAACCCGGATAAGACTGCCCTCATTGTAAGCGAAAAACGGCTTTTCCGCGATCCCGCAGAAAGGATTATCTCCTATCGTCAGATGTCTCAGGACACGATACGCACCGCCAATGCGTTAAGGGCTCGGGGCGTTAAGAAAGGCGACCGGATACTCGTCTTCGTCCCTATGTCGTATTCCCTGTATGTTACCATTCTGGCGATTCTGTACCTCGGCGCAGAGGCCGTGTTTATCGACGCATGGGCCAATCGCAAACGGCTGACCGATTGCTGCCGGGTCGCTAAGCCGAACGGCTTCATCGGCTCGGTGATGGCCCAGGTACTCCGGCTTTCATCGGAGATTCGACGAATACCCATCAAGCTCATAGACCGCCAGATTGTCTCTCCTGCCACCGGTGATACAGAGAGTGACTTGAAGGCGCATCCCGAAGAAGTGAACGATGATGATACGGCCATTATCACCCTGACAACGGGAACAACGGGCTTGCCGAAGGGGGCCAACCGGAGCCATGGACTGCTGTGGACCCAGTTTTCAATCGTGAACCATTATCTGAACCTTGAGAAAACCGATGTCGACATGACGGTCATCCCGGTCTATGTCTTTGAGACCCTCGGTCTCGGTACGACGAGCGTGCTGCCTTTGTTCAATCCCGCTAAACCAATCTCATTCGATCCACGATTGATAGTACACCAGACTCTTAAACACAAGGTTACGATGAGCCTTGGCTCTCCCGCATTCTTCGGAAAACTTGCTGACTATGTTCTCGAAAACAATATAGTCCTTCCCGTTAAGCGGATGTTCATCGGCGGCGCTCCCATATTCAGGGATCTGGCTCAAAAACTGACTGATGCCTTTCCGAAAACACAGATCGAGGTAGTCTATGGCTGCACCGAAGTGCTACCGATCAGCATAATTCCCCTGAAGGAAACGCTTCGGTACGATCCGGACTATGGTCTACCGGTTGGGAAGAAGGCGAACAGTACTGAGGTCGCTGTTGTCCGACCTATCGATGGACCGATTGTTCTCAATGAGGGTGAGACCCTGAACGATTTCCTTGCGCCACCAGGAGAGACGGGAGAAATAATCGTAAAGGGTCCCCATGTCCTTAAGCGCTATCTCGGCAACCCGGAGATAAGCCAACGCAATAAAATCACTGCGGGCAATGAGGTATGGCACCGGACCGGCGACGCGGGATGGATTGACCCGGAGGGAAATATATTCCTGGTCGGGCGAGTCGTCCGTCGTTTCAATTCAAACGGTTTATCCCGGTACCCCATACCGTATGAGCAGCGGCTTCGCACCATTCCCGAGGTGGCATTTTCGGCAGTCCTCGAACACCAGGGCGCAATCTATGCGGTCGTTGAGCTTAAGAAGAAAATCACGTACGACCAGGGTAGACTGCTCGTACAGATTAAACAATTGCTTCAGGATATCAATCCGCACAAATATCTTTTTCTCAAGGAAATACCCAGGGACCCGAGGCACAATTCAAAAATTGATTACGAAAAGCTGGAAAAGATACTGTCGAGTTAAGCGGTATCAAAAACCGTCATGAAAAAGTGGGCGCCGACATGAAAAATCTTCTTCAAAAAATTGCCGAGATCCTCATTAAGAGAAAATGGTACATCCTCCTCGCTCTGGTGATGGTAACCCTAGCCCTGTCCACGTCGCTCAAGAACCTTAAAATTGACAATTCACTTGAAACCTGGTTCCTGCGCGACGATCCCACACTCGTTAATTACAATGAATTCAAAAGGATATACGGTACCGACGAGATCGTCATCGCGTGGATACCATCAGGCGGCAACGTGTTTGATCGTCCGTTTGTCGAGCGTATCTACGACATTTCGAAACACATTAAGCAGAGTCAGATGATTAAACGGGTCATGTCCATGACCATGGCCCCATACACGGAAAGACGCAACGATAGTCTGGTCGTGGAAGACTTTGTGAAAGAACGCCCCGACGAAAATTTCAGCGGGGACGCTCTCAAAAGCAAGTTTGAAGCTTCGCCTCTGTGGAACAAGTTGCTCTTCAATAAGAACCGGACGGCAACGATGGTGTTCATCGAACCGGTGGCGAGCAAAGACATGGATGCAATGCGTCCGGAGCTACTCAAGTTTATTAGAGAATCGCTCAAGGGTATCGACTACCGTCTTGCCGGAATGGGTGTGGTCTATGATGAATTGAACCGCATCAGCATGGATGACGCGTCTCTCTTTACGCTATTGTCGTTTGTGCTTATTCTGGCGACTTTGATCTTCCTTTTCAGAAGGGCCCGGTTGCTGGTTGCATCGATCGTAGCAGCAGCAATAAACCTGCTGCTCTTTTTGGGGGTATACGCTTTCTGCGGACAAAAGCTTAATATGGTCTCGGCCATACTTCCTTCCCTTATCGTCATACTCGGGCTTGAGGATATTATTTTCATCTTTGCCAATTATGAAACGTTTCCAGAAGGGGAGCATCGGTTGCGAGACAGTCTGGCGTTCACCATGGCGCCTTGTTTCTTTACCTCCCTCACCACCGCCCTGGGCTTTTTTGCCTTCACCGTAAGCCCCATGCATATACTCAAAAGCTTCGGACTGTTTGCCGCCATAGGCGTGATGCTGGAGCTTATCGTGGCGGTCATCGTCAGTGCCTTCATTATCGGCAGATACGAGCAGAAGAAACGTCGTGCATCGCAACAAGCATCGCCCACAGGGGATCGCATGGACCTTCGGTTTCATCGATTCTTGGGCTTCGTCAATTCTATAAACGGTAGGCATCATAGAAAGATCTTGTTGTCCAGCCTGATCTTGTTGGTCGTAGGAGTGTATGGGATTTTTCATCTGACCGTCGACACCTACAGCATCGATCTTCTGCTCGACAGCAACAAGGTGAAGCAAGACTCCCTGTTTGTAGAGAAAGACTATGGATTCTATCTCCCCAATGAAATACAAATCAAAGCTGAAGGGGTCGAGGGGGTGAAAGAAGCGACATTTTTAAAGAATCTCGACAGGTTACAACAAAATTTAGATAGAAATCCTCATTTTCAGAAGGCAACGTCTATTGTCGACGTAGTAAAACAACTCAACCAGGTTCTCACCGACGGCAAGGAAAGTTCCTACAGAATCCCGGACTCCAGTAACGCCGTCGCACAGGAACTCCTCTCCTATGAATTGAATGAAGACAATGATCTGTCCACCCTGGTAAAAAACGACTACAGCGAAGCGAGACTGACGGTGCGTATTCCCATGGCGACCAGCAGGACGCTAGAGACCTTCAAGGACAGCGCCGAAGCTGAAATAAAAGGTGTCTTCGGCGATAAGGTGGGAATAACGTTCGGCGGCTATCTTCCCCTCTATACCAAGCTTATCGATTATGTCGCTCAAAGTCAGATATCGAGCTTCATCATTGCCTTTATCCTCATCTTCTTGGCCACGGGGATCCTTTTCCGCTCGGTCGCGCAATTATTGATTGTAATCTTTCCGAATGTTCTTCCCATTATTCTGACCCTTGCCTTCATGGCCGCAACCGGTATATTCCTCGATATTGCAACGGTAACCATTGCGGCGATTACCATCGGTCTGTCGGTCGATAATTCCATCCATTTCATGAACATGTACAACAGGCTGCGATCCCTCGGCACTCGGAAGCGGGAGGCCATTGACCAGGCGCTGCTCATGGTCGGCAAACCGATGTTCGTATCCAACGTATACCTGGTCGTCGGATATCTGATTATGCTGCTTGCGCACGTCAAGTCGGTAATATTCTTCGGAGCGCTCATCGCCATGACCCTTTCTCTGGCGGTATTGTGCGATATCTTCCTGCTGCCGTCGATGATGATAATCTTTTTCAAAGATACGGGTGCAGACGTCGGGCAGTTGCAGCAAAAATAGTGTCGAGGAGGTGTGTTATGGGTAGATGGGTAGGTCTTATCCCGCCAGCTCTCATTATCCTTTTATCATTGCCATGCCATGCGGAGCAAAACGGCTACCAAATAGCCGAAAAGGCTTACAACATCGAGGACGGCGATGACTTTGAATCAGACATGTTGATGAAGATCGTGAAAGCGGACGGATCTGAAAAGAAAAGAGACCTGAAAGTCTACCGAAAGGACTATGGTAAGGACACTCGAGTGCTCATGGTATTTCGATCGCCCGCGGATATTAAGGATACATCATTCCTGACCTGGAGTTTCAGCGACAAGGACAATGACCTATGGATGTACCTTCCCGCCCTGCGGCAGGTGAGCCGTATAGCCGCATCAGACAAGTCAAAGAGCTTTATGGGAAGCGACTACAGCTACGAAGACTTCACCAAAAGAAGTCTACAAAAGGATGACTTTACATTAATTAGGGAGGAAAATCTTGGAGACTATCCCTGCTATGTCGTGGAGGCACGGGCAAGGGATACGAGCGAAAAATTCACCAAACGGTTGGCATGGATTCGTAAAGACAATTTCCTCCTCATACGGGCGGACTTCTTTGATGGATCCAACAATCCGATCAAGCGATTTACCGTGTCGAATATCAAAAAGATCAACGATATCTGGACCGTCCTCAGCGGCAAAATGGAAAATCTGAAGACCGGCGGATACACAACCGTTGATTTGTCGAATGTACGGTACAATAGCGGTCTTCCCGACCGGCTGTTTACCAAGGAAGGGCTCAGTAAATAAGATAATGGATTAGGTAGGGGTGAAATGGCGGATCCGGCGTTCCGGATGTTATTGATGGAGGATGTTGGCGGATGAGCCGATGGTTGACAGCGCCTACTTGCCTATTGCTTCTGTTTCCGCTAACGCTGCTTGCCCAGATGCAGGATCCGGATACCGGGAAGGAGCCGGAGAAGAGTAGGTTATCGATCGGCGGATATGTAGAATCGACCAACTATTACGGAATCAGTATCGAAAGAACCCTGTACAGTCTCAATGGACTATACCGAAATGAAGACGGGGAAGAATTTACGATAAGCAAATTTGAGGCCCATGCAAAAATCGATGCACGCTACGACTTTCTTGATAATGTATATTTGAAAACTATCACGTACCTCCACGCTGCCACGGCCGCAACCCCTATCCTGCGGCGTTATTTTGGAAACCTAGAGATAGTCAACGTTCAGGAGTTGTACCTTTCGGTTCAACTGGGACCCGTCGATATCCGAGCGGGGAACCAAGTAATCAAATGGGGAACGGCATACACGATAAGTCCCACGTCGTATTTCAATCCTTTTGACTTGATAGAGATTGTGCTCAGGGACCCTGAAGAGCTGTATGTCGGGATACCGGCCGCATCCGCGAACGTTTCTTGGAGCAATCTCTCCCTCCAGATGGTGTACGCGCCCGTGCATACCCCAACGAGATTGCCGGAGCGAGGAGGTCCGTGGGCGTTGCGGGTACCGAACGTGCGAATACCGGATAGCACCATCAGCCTGCCGGTAGAGATGGCCCCCATCGATAATGCCTACTTAACCTACGACAGACATTCTATTGACGACTATAGCGTAGGCGCACGGCTGGCAGCAACCATGCATGGGTTTGATATGTCACTCTCGGTGTATCATGGCTACGATAGAGACATTGTTCTGCTTCCCCGATTGGTGCCGGACCCCAATAACCCTCTTGGCAAAATTGAGCTTGCGCCGTACTATGCAAAGGTCACTTCTCTTGGCGTTGATTTCGCGATACCCGTCTGGGAGTTTACCTTGTATGGAGAAGCGGCTTATACCTTTGATAAACCGGCCGTCGTGTCTATCACTAATCTCGCTGAACTTACGATGCCGATACACCATACCGGGTTTCTCTATTGCGTGCTGGGAGTAAACTGGATCTATGACCAATACTTCAGAATAGCCGCTGAATATCTTCAAGGCGCTTATATCGGAAACAATGATCGCCTCGTCGATCCTTTTTTCTCAAATCTCCTGAGCGGCACTATCGAAAAGAAGCTCCTTGACGGCGCACTTATTCTCGAATTTAAGGGCATATTCAACACCTGGAAACATGACGCCGTGTTGATGCCCAGCATCGGCTGGCAGTTGCAAGACAACCTATTAGCAGAGATCGGTCTGAGTTTATTCATAGGCAACCCCGACACCCTCTTTGGAAGTTACCGCGGTAGGGACTTGGTAAATGTGAAGCTTAGATATCTCTTCTGAAGCAGGTTTGAAAGAATTAGGGAACTTCGGTGATCCGGACCGCTATAACGAGGTGGGCTCATTGCTTTTAAGAATACGATTTGATACGCATCAATATGGGTGGAGGGGACGTACTCAAAAACATACACCAGGAGTAAGGTGACCGATGCCCAAAATAGGAATGAGTAGCGTCGCAATGATAAAAGCGCGATGGATCGATGCGTTGAAATCCGCCGCGGAGAATGGCTTTGACGCATTTGAGCTATGTTGTATCTTTCCGTTTATAGACTTAGACCATGTGCCACGAGATTTAATTAACGAGGCAAAAGATATTTTATATAACCATGGAATGGAGATAAGCGTTCATGCGCCCTTTCATGAACTTAATATCGCTGCGTTTTATGCAGGCATTAGAGAAGAATCCATTAGAGCTATTAAAAAGTCAGTTGATCTGAGTGAACAATTGAAATCCAAAACCCTCATTGTTCACAATGGCAAGTTTACCTTTAAGATAACCCCGGAGAACAACATAACCAACAACAACATACTGACCAAAACCCAGTGGAATCATAATATTGATTCACTGAGAAGCATCAATGACTACGCAAACTCAAAAGACATAACCATCTGTTTGGAGAATATCGGTATCGACCCGAACTCTATCGACCGCTGTTTTGAGGACTTATTGGAAATCAGAGAAAAAGTTGGGAACTCTCTGAGGTTTACGTTGGACATGGGACACGCCAGGCTCGTAGATGGTGCGGAGAAAGGCATTCGTTTATTAGGTGACAGCATTTACCACATTCACCTAACGGACAATCATGGGGAACACGACGACCATTTACCGTTAGGTGACGGAAATTACGATTACTCCACGTACGTCAATTTTTTAAGGGACTTTCCTCACCTCATCATTCTTGAAGTTGTTGATATCAGCACCGATCCATCGCGCGTGATTAAAGGAAAAAACGCTTTTAAGAAACTACTGTCCCCATAAGAAAACAGGCCTCTCAGCGGCTGCGTCAGGCTCAACAGAGGTTCGCCTTAGGGCAAACTATAGCCCTTGACAGCGAACATAAAACAGGCCTAGAAGTACTGTCCAAGAACATCACCTGGCCACATCGTAGCACTCGAGACTGGCTTTTTGGTTCTCGTGATGCTGAGGCCGTGGCGAGAATCAGGAGAAACGGCGCCCCATGAGGTGCGAATAACGAGGGATTATGGAGGTATAACCATGGGGTTATTCACCTTTCTTAATATGAGGAAAGCGGCCGAGGAAGCAAAAGAGTGGTGGTCGCAAAATTCCAAAGGGACCGTGGCGAAATGTGATAGATGCTCGGGCACCATCCAAAAAGGTAAAGGATATTTAGTAGGTCCCAGAAACGCGTATGTACAATCTCGCAGGTCTTCGGGAGCGCAAAAGGAAATACGAGACATGATGATGACTATCTGTCACGCCTGCACCCCTGAAATGGTCTGCAAGGACTGCTTGCAAAAGTCTTCAGGTCAACCGTGGGCTATTCCATGGTCCGAGTGGATTAAAGTTTAATCAAAAGGGAGACCTCCCCTAGAGTGAAGACCCAAGAGAATCTCCAAAAAAATAGATTAGGGGCAGTAGGCTATCTGAATAGCGCTAAATGAATTTGGTCAATGAGCACAAAATAGCCCGGTTATTTTGATCACACTCCTATCATTTCTGTTATCTTCACTTCACTAACACATTGATTATACAGATCCAAAATTGATGGCATGCTTTGTGCTCGACTTCGATGAGCATCAACGGGGTTGGCTCTATCGATCTTATAAAGTTTAGAGACCTGACGACGGTGCTGATGAAGGAAGAATGATGCATGCAATATGGATGATGAAGCGGGGAGGAACCGAGGTGCTAAAAGTGCGCGAAGCTCCGGATCCTCAACCCGGCGCTAATGAACTGCGCGTGAGAGTCAGTGCCTCCGGCCTTAATTTTGCCGATATCATGGCGCGGTTAGGTCTTTACCCTGCGGCGCCAAAACCTCCCTGCGTTTTGGGGTACGAAATTTCGGGCACAATCGATCAACTCGGGCCCCACGTTCAAGGATTCTCCGTCGGGGATCGTGTGGTTGCTATGACCCCGTTTGGCGGGCACGCCGATACCGTGTGTGTGACATCGAATCGCGCGGTCAAGCTTCCGAAAGAAGTTTCGTTTGAGGCTGCGGCCAGCCTGCCGGTCAATTACTTAACGGCTCACCAGTTAATTAAACGAATGGCCAACGTTCAGCCGGGTGAAACAATTTTGGTTCATATGGCGGCCGGAGGCGTGGGGCTCGCGCTTTTACAGTTTTCTCAAATGGTCGGCGGGATTCGCGTCATTGGAACGGCATCTGCCTCAAAGCATGAAATATTGCGGCACCATGGCTGTGACTATCCGATCGACTATCGAACCAAAGATTACGTGTCCGAGGTCAGACGTATTACCAACGGAAAGGGAGTGGACGCGGTATTTGACGCGCTGGGAGGAGTGGATTGGAAGCGTGGTTACGATCTCCTGCGCCCGTCCGGACGGCTTCTGGCGTATGGTTTCGCCAACCTAAACAGTGGCGGCAAGCGCCGTATTCTTCAGATGGTGAGACAGCTGGTTGGGATGCCCCGCTTTAACCCTTTGAAACTGATGAACCAGAATCGAACGGTATCTGGGTTGGTACTATCGGGACTCCCGGGAGAACCGCTGATTGAAGATTTGAAAACACTTATTGAGTTTTGTCGGGCAGGCAAGCTGAAGCCGGTGGTCGATTCGCGATATCCTTTTTCGCGTGTTGCGGAGGCGCATCAACGCATGGAACAAAGAATGAATATTGGTAAAATACTGCTTATGCCCGAATGAATTACCGCAACCTAAGGTTTAAAACCCTCTACCAATCCCTTCATGCGTTCATCATCCTGAATCAGTTTGATCTTAATAAAACCGGCTGATTCGAGCGACGCCTGAATTTCATCAAAGGCGTAGGTGCCGCCCCCCGGCGTTCCCACGAGCATATTCACGGCAAAAATGGTTCCGCTCGTCGGTTGCGTATGATCCGGACTCATGACATGGTCGCGGATGACCAGTCTTCCTCCCGGCACCAGGGCACGGTATATCTTATGGTACAGGTCAATATTTTGCTCTGGGCTGTTTTGATGAATAATAGCCGAGAGCAACGCCAGATCATGAGCGACGGGCAGTTCATCGTTATAAAAGTCACCCGCAACGAGTGTGATGCGGTCAAGAAAACCGGTCCCGGCCAGACGCCGCTTTGCAATTTTGATTACCGAGGGAAGATCAAAGATAGTGGCTTTCATATCCGGACAGGCTTCGAGGAATGCCTGGGTATATGATCCCGAGGCGCCGCCGATGTCGAGTAACTTTTTGGCTTTTCCTGGTTGTATCGCCTCCACAATTCCGGGAGCCACCTTGTTGGCAATAACATGCATGGCGCCGATGAAGGCTTCCTGTTCGCTTTCGCGACTATCAAACACTGATGGCCTGGTTCGTGCGGTACCGTGGCGTACAATTGCGGTCAAATCCGACCACCGTTTCCATAATCCAACGGAGTGCATGACCATAGGCATTATCGAACTCGACGATTCCTTTGATAGTATCGAGGCTACTTCTGCTGGACAGTGGTACTTTTCATTCTTTTTTTCGAGCAACCCCATGCTCACCACCGCATCAAGCACTATGGTAATACCCCGCACGGTGACGTTCAAAGTATCCGCGACTTCCTTTATAGACATTGAATTTTTCGCCAGCAGAGTAAATACATCCAGCTCGGCGGCCGTAAGAAAAATTCTCGATTCCATAAATTTGCTTCCCAAAGCAAGTATCGCATCAGGTGTCATAGGAATAGCTTATCTCCTTGAATTTTGTTAATAGAGTAAATTAGATGATGTCTTTTTTTCTCCAAGATGTTAACTATACTATGAGGTACGCTACAATAAAGAAAATACTGTTGGGGCGCATTGCCGAGAAAGCCAGAGGAGGTAAACCATGCCGGAAGGATCGCCGGGAAAGCCTTATGTTACGGGACCACGACTGTTAACCATCTTAATTTTTATCGTCATCTTGATTCTGCTCATTTTTTCATGGGACTTTTTTACCATCGTTCCAGCCGGCCACCGAGGGGTTGTCCTCTTATGGGGAAGCGTGGAAAACAGAATTATGGGCGAGGGTCTCAATTTCAAGGTGCCCGTTGCCGAACGAGTGATCAAGGTGGACGTCAAGGTTCAACCCCACCCGTTCAAGGAGATCGATGCCTCCTCAAAAGAATACCAGCTCGTGAAAATGACGGGTATGATGAACTTCCATATCGACCCAACTCTGGTGAATGATCTGTACCAGAAAGTGGGGCTCGATTTTGCCGACAAGGTGATCGATCCGGCTTTCAACGACTTTGTCAAGGAGGTTGTGCCGACCTACCCAATCGGGGAGATACTTCCCAAGAGGGAGGAGATTCGTCAACGGGCGATGAAAAAGTTGGGAGATAACCTAACGAGGTACCACATCGTCGTCGATGACATCTACTTTGCCAACATCCGGTTCTCTACCGAATATGAAGGGGCGATCGAGGCCAAACAAGTGGCCCAGCAACAGGTGGAGACGCAGAAACAGGTGTTAGCCCAACGGGAGATCGAAGCGCAGCAAAAGGTCGCCACCGCAAAGGGAGAGGCTGAATCCATTCTGGTGGTGGCTCAGGGACAGGCCAAGGCCAATGATGCGCTATCAAAGTCGATCAGCCCGATCCTCGTGCAGTACAAGGGTATCGAGAAATGGAATGGTATTTTGCCGCAAGTCTCCGGAGGAGCCATCCCCCTCCTCGACTTGGGCAAGATGGGTGGCGCAAAATAGATGCCGCCTTCAGCAGCAGTATCCGCTGTTATGAAAAGATTTCGGGACTAACATATTCAAATTACAGTAGATTTTGAGTATTTCTCCCAACCTGAAGCCAAAATGCTTCATGCTCGTTTATAATCTTAGGCAGTCTTTTGAAAATGTAATTGATTTATCCCCTGTTATGTAGGTTTGCGAGATTACAATTATGGTACCGATTTTGCACATATATTTCAACTAGGTATAGTTCTCTATGCTGGTCTCGGTAAATCTAAAGGAACCGCCTATGTTAAAAATCGAGCAGGAAAACACATTGTTAGCTCGGTTGCGTTGTGCGGGCTTGCCTGCGATTGTGTGCGCCCTGTTGGGTCTCGTCGTCATACCGGGTAGTGCCGTAGCGCAAAACAAACCTTTTCCGCAGAACACTGGTTACGGACAGGGATTTATTTCGAGCAATCTGACTTCGAATGACGCGCAAGCCATCTACACTCACTGGAAGAACACCTATCTTAAAACCAACTGCGGCAACTACCGTGTGGAGTTCAATAGTCCGACCGGCACAACCGTATCCGAAGGCATGGGTTATGGGATGGTGCTGACAGCCTACTTCGGCGATAAAACCGAATTCGACGGGTTGTGGAATTTTGTGCAAAGCAAATTGAACTCAAGCGGTCTCATGATGTGGAAGGTCGATTGCAACGGCGCGACCTCAGATTCGGGGGGCGATGGGTCAGCCACCGACGGAGACACGGACATTGGTTTTGCCCTGATTGTTGCGGTATCCCAATGGGGCGACGCTTACCGACAAATCGCCCTCGATTACCTGCAGACTCTCAAAGCTCACGACTACACCACCTGTAGCGCCACGGGTCGGAACATGGCAACCAACGGGGATTGGGACAGCGGTTGCAACTCGGAAAACACCTCCTACTTCATGCCGGCGTACTATCGCGTTTTTTACGAGTTCAGCGGAGATTCATTTTGGTCGAAGGCTGCGGATGATGCGGT
The DNA here is from genome assembly GCA_963754925.1 of uncultured delta proteobacterium. Lineage (GTDB taxonomy): Bacteria > Myxococcota > B64-G9 > B64-G9 > B64-G9 > CAVWHX01. Next base: position 85,489 of record CAVWHX010000005.1, on the reverse strand, counting down.
CGCCATCTGGTATGCAAACCACAATAGCACGACCGGCCTGATCGCCAACGAGGTAAACCAGTACGGCGCCGTTGGCTCGACCGGTGAGGACTATGTCGACTATAACGGCTGCCGAATCCCGTGGCGCGCGGCGGCCGACTACCTCTGGTACGGTACGGCCGACCTAAAAACGATTACCGACACCATGACCGACTGGATCACCTCGACCATGGGCATCGCCAATTTTTTAGACGGCTACTATACCAACGGGACCGCACGCGGCAGTTGGAACGGATCGGATTGTTTCATCGGCGGCATGACCACCGGCGCCATGACCAATAGTCAATCGAGCGTGGACAGCTTCACCACGTATTTCAAGTCGCTGACGATTGATAACTATTATGAGACGTCGCTTCGTGCGCTGTATATGCTCATGCTCACCGGCAATTTCTGGAAGCCAACCGCACCGCCAAAAGCATGTACAAGCGTTGCGGATTGTGACGACGGCAATGCCTGCACCACGGACGCCTGCGATGCTCAGACGGGCGTATGTTCAAATACGAAAATTACGACCTGCTGCCAGGCCGACACAGATTGTAACGACGGAGATTCGTGCACCACGGATCTATGCAATATGAACGCGCATACCTGTGTTTACACGGCGATGCCGGATTGCGGGTCGGCCCCTATCGGGGACAAAGGTGTCGTCGGAGGATGCAGCAGTAGCGCAAGCAGCAAGGATGCGAATGTGTGGAGTTGGGCGCTCACCGTGATCTTGGTGTTTTCGTTCTTGGCGTTCCGCAGTCGTCATGCCAACGGATCCGGAAGTCCTTAGCCGCTCAACCATCCTTTATTCTTGACTACTAAAAACAGCCATGATTTCTATCCTGTCTGGATAATTACAACCCCTGTCTCCGTGAAACTATATATCGGAACAGGAGTTGGAATTGTTATCTCTTACGAAGGACAAACTCTACTGTTCTTCTTCAGAGGAAGGGGGGAACGCGCTATTTTCTTTTGGCGGGCGCTCAAGGTGAGACTTGAATGAAGCATTCTTCAGAGGGTTATTGAGGAGAGGGATATGCCAGGAAAAAATATAAGTCTGCAAAAAAAGAAACGTGATCTCAGAGAGCTTGTCTTGCTGATGAACAAGCAAAATAAAAGGCCCTTTCCACCGGTTAATTCATTTCTTAAAATTATCGATTTAGTTCTCACCGAAGACGAGCTCGACCTTCTCCTGCATTTGCGCACGGATTTGTACTCATATGAACAGGCTGCAGCTGTAAGTGATATGAACGGTGAGAAATTCAATTCTCTATTCGAATCCCTCAAACAAAAGGGGTTTATAGGAACGAGATATACTGAGACAGGGGAAGAACGATATACGCTCAATCCTTTTATCGTCGGGTGGTATGAAGCACAGGTCCCGTACTTAAAGGGGAAACCCGAAGAAAAGGAGTTCGCCCGGAGGATTATGGGATTATTTGAAACGTTGCGAAACCACAATTTCTTCCCCTTCAGAAAACTTAATGAACTTGATGGCAAAGCATGCACGAGTATCGAATCACAGTGTTGGCTTAATTCATGAGTCAAAGGATGCAAAAGGGAAATCCACGGTAGTAATTAATCGCACCATTGATGTTCCTGATTCAAAGATTTATCCAACAAAATCCGTCAATGATTTGATACTCGAATACGGAAGTAAAAGTATCATCGGTCAGTTCAAGTGTATGTGCAGAACGATTACATCAAACATTAATGATCCCTGCCGCCTTAAGATGCCCGACAATGGAGGATGCATAGGTTTTGGCAATGAAATTAAACCCTACATTAAGTATGGACATGCACACCAAATCAGCAAAGAAGAGGCTTTTGATGTTGTTCAAAAAGCTAGAGACATGGGCGCCATCCATACCGTATTTCATGAAAAGGATGATACCAACCTTCCTCAAATCGGCATTTGCAACTGCTGCTGGGACTGTTGCGGAATACTGCGATCCTACAACATGGCGGCTGTGCCGTTGCGCTATCATAGCTACTACCTGGCGAAGATCGCTGATAGTTCAAAATGTATTGGATGCAACAAATGTGAAAAATGCTGCCCGACGGCAGCGATTTCCATCGTGGATAAAAAAGCGATTATCGCTACCAAGAAATGCATCGGGTGCGGGCAATGCGTGCATCAGTGCTCGCGTTCTGCGGTAGAGCTTGTTGAGAACGAACGCACCGCATTCTTACCGATGCTCAAAAGATCTGAGGCTAGAATTAAAACTTAACTCAAGGGTCAACTGGTCACCGACAGGCGTCCAAATCTTCTTACCGGTCGTCAGCACAGTGCCAACAACTTTTTTGTCCATGAGCCGATCGAGCACCAGTTCTAGCAGACTGCTTCGCTGGCTTTCTCCCAGAGCTTAACGATCTCTTCGGAAGCGTCCTTCTCGGCAAGCAGAAATGTCTGGGCCGGTTTTTTTACCGATGGCCCCGTGAGGATCTCGATCCGGTAATAGCGCTGATCGCCGCTCCCGACATCCGGTACCGCGCGCGTGGCAGCCGATCGTATCAACTCGGTAATACGGTTTCTCTCATCTTCGCCGCACGCCGAGAGCACAATCCTCCTCGGTTTCGCGAGACCGGGTATACACGCGAAACCGCCTTCGCGCGCAATGGAGATTATTGAACTCGTACCGAATGACACTACGTTGGCCGTTTTTCTCATGTCTTTATTTCTTCACGTCGCAACACCTACCGCCATCCATGCATCCTGTACCGCCTTGGTTTGTTTTGCTTTGGCCCCGTACAAATGAGTTGCGTTGGCCACAGTGCGTTTCGCAAATGCGGCAAATCCCGCATTCGCTTTGAACCTCGGGTCACAAATCGTATCGTACCAGATCCTGCCGGACTTCTCCCAGGCTTTTCCGCCGATGGTGGTAGCGACAAGGTAGAACGCGTGGTTCGGGATTCCCGAGTTGATGTGAACCCCGCCATTATCCTGGGTGGTGTGAACGTAATCGTTCATATGGGCCGGCTGGGGATCTTTCCCGAGGACAGGATCGTTATAAGCGGTTCCCGGGGCCGCCATTGAGCGCAGCGCCTTGCCCTTCAGGCCCTTGGCGAGCAGCCCCGCGCCTATGAGCCAATCAGCCGTATTGGCGGTTTGTTTGTGGAGGTATTGTTTCACGAGCGAGCCGAACACGTCGGAAACCGATTCATTCAACGCGCCCGCCTGATTGAAGTATGTAAGGTTTACCTCATGTTCGGTAACACCGTGGGTGAGTTCGTGACCGACCACATCGGAGGCTATGGTGAATCGGTTAAACAGTTTGCCGTCGCCGTCGCCGAAAACCATTTCCGCCCCGTCCCAGAACGCGTTGTCATACCTTATGCCGTAATGAACTATTCCGAGAAGCGGTATGCCGGCGTCATCGATCGAATCTCGATGATAGGCGTTCCAGTACAAATCATAGGTCGCGCCGAGGTAATCGTACGCCTCGTTGATCTCGACATCCGAGGTCTTCCCCTGCCCTTCCGTACGGACCACCGTCCCCGGCAGGTCGGTCGTATGTTTCGCCGAATAGATGGTACGCTGCGCCTGCCCCGGCGTTGCGTCCCTCAGCGCTTGGGCTCGTGGCCTTTCTGCCAATCGTACCGATCTGATGGTATGATCGACCGCCAACGTGTCAAGGGCCCATTCCCTTTGAGCTTTGTTGCCGTTTCGCGCGATCTGGTCGAGCATGTGCGGCGGAATAATGCTGAAAAACGAATTACGATGATATGTTTTATTCACTGAATCCTCCGCATTTTTTCTTTTTGGTGCGCCGATACTATTATCTTAATAATGCAACCGCAAAATAAAAGAGTTTTGAGTAGTGCCTCAGTTTGAGGCACTACCGAGTCTTGGTATTATTGAGGTTTTTCTCTTGGTTTGACTCGAACCTGAATCAAGAATATATTTATTATGGCTTTATAGAAACACCGCATCTTTCAAAGTAGTCGCTTAACCGGGGGAGGTGCTTTGATGGCTAACGATAGTGTGCTTGATACGCTGCTACCACCAAAGCTTCCGGTACCTGCTGGCACCAGCCCCTTCAATATCAAGGGCACCGCCTATTCAGATTTACGATTCCGCACTGATAAATTGGTGCCCGCTGGGTTTGATCGAGTGGTTGAGCTGATCGATGATCCGACAACACGAGAGTTCTTCCGACAAAAATTCATGCCAAACAAATGGTACGACTACCTGCCGGGAATTCCTTTCTCCAGAGCGGTCGTTGCTGCCACGGGGCGTTCGCCCTATGAGACGCTGAAAGAGCATGCAGCCCTGCACACTGAGAGGGATCTCAGTGGTGTGTATGTCGTGCTATTATTTTTTACTTCTCCCGAAACAGCTATGCGACGAATACCAGTTATTCACAAACAATATTTTGATTTTGGCAGCACCGAAGTGCGCATTATCGATAAGGGCATTGCGGAGACCCTTATTCATGGATGGCCCGCCTTCGCCGCCCCATTTAACCAGATTTATTCAACTGAGTTCGTGCACCGGCTGGTAGTGCTCTCAGGCGGGAAAAATCCGCGGGCAGACTGGACGGAGCCGGAACCGGACGGCGAAAAAAACGGCATCAAGACGGTTCGCCAACAGGTTCGAACCACGTGGGATTGATGATTGCTTGTAGTCGGCAGCAGAAACCCCTAGGCTGAGTGCCAGCCTATCAGTAACAGCCAGAGCATCAGATAAAAAAATTTTAAGCCTCCCTTCGCTCGGTAACAAGCTCTAAGACAAATCGGGTATAAAGTAGTTCAGTCTGTCAAACCAGTTTTTTGAGAGAATGGTTGACAGGACTACATGTTTTCAATATTGGTCTCTTACGGTGAATCATAATTTGGTGAGTTATATGAAAAATAGGCATTTTCAGGCTGAACTCACGGAAGAAGAAAAAGCCAAACCCTATGCTAAATATTTCTATAAGAAACTCGCCACGGTGCCTGAAGAAACTATGCATGCCATACAAAGGGGTCCCATAGATCCGTCTGACGCCCTTCCCTTTGAGAGGATAAACGACCTTTTGAATCCGGGATACCATGCGGTGGAAACCGGCCACTGCCGTATGCCGGACAATACCTATTACGTCGCCGTGTTGACGAAAATGCCGGGGGTAAGCGTAGAGATGCTTCACTGGTGGTTCTGGTGGCATGCTCTCGAGAACCTGCGTTATAAAATCTGGTACCCAGGCTCCCACGCGGGGATTAGTGTCGCGGACCGAGCGCGGCTTGAAAATTCCTCGCTGTCGGTTCGAGAACGGTTCCTGAATAACCCCCATTACCCGGTAGAGGACATCGGCATCGGTTTGGACATTCTGTCCATAACTTTTGCCCCACCCGAAGATTTTGGATTCGATACGTCGCGGTTCGCACAGGCTGGGGTGGCAACGGTCATCTGCTCCGTTGTCGGTTCGGTGACCAAAAAGGTCCGACATACGCGCATGTGCCATTTTGTCCGGAATACGGCAGATGGCGTCGAGATGCGCAGCCGCTTCTGGATCGGGGAAACATCAAACTGAACATATTCCCGGAAAAGTCGGTCATTAATCGTTTTGCGAACACGAGATTAGTCAGAAGACTGGCTATTCCTCGGGATACGCCCTATCAAATGGCGCTGCACTGCGCTCGAGAATACACTAATCTGGCTGAAATTTTGCCCGCTTTATACCACGACTACGGCCTCGAGCGCACTGTTTCCCCTAAAATCTGACATCATGTACAAGCTCATCGTATAACCCTGAACGGCAGGCTGAGATATGAATATCACTTTTCATACCGGATACAAGGACTATCACCCTATACCTGAGCTCAATTTCCAATTCAACCGCTTTGCGGCCGGGATCCGAGATGAAGATATCATGGCGATAGCACCCCGTATTCATAACTATGCCGACTGGAAAAGGGAGACCCTGTCGATTGCTATGCTCGCCGAAAAGGAACGCCGGCTCATGAACGCGGCCCATTACTATCGTCTGGCTGAATTCTTTATGGATCCGCGCGATCCCGACAAAAATGCAGCCCACGATAAATACACCGAACTGATGCGCGCGCTGTTTCGGGATGAAAACATAACCAGTATTTCCATACCCTATGAAAACGCATATCTGCCTGCGGTCTTGGTGAAAGGAGACGCTGATAAGGGGACTATCGTCCTGCACGGCGGTTTCGACTCATTCCTGGAAGAGCTATATCCTATGATGCTCTATTTGAATGCGTCAGGGTATGAGGTCATCGCCTTTGAAGGACCGGGACAGGGCGCGCCGCTCAAAAAGAACGGAATGCCCATGACCCATGCATGGGAAAAACCCGCGTCTGCGGTGCTTGATTATTGCAGGCTGACCGACGTGACGCTGATCGGTCATTCACTGGGCGGATGCCTCGCGCTGCGGGCCGCCGCCTATGACAAGCGAATTTCAAGGGTCGTCGCCTTTGACGTGATGTATACATTCATTGAATGTTTCCTGAAGCGCAAAGGGTCGGCCGGGAAATATGCCATGCAGCTGCTCCTCGCGGCCGGGGCGTCTTTTATCATCAACCCCGTCGTGGCATTGATCATGAAAACGGATTTGCACGCTGAATGGGGGATAAACCACGGTATGCGTGTCGTGGGCGCGGATTCCCCTTACCGACTTTTCAGACGACTCCTCAATTTTACAACGAAAGATATTTCAAAGTTGATCACGCAGGATGTGCTTCTGCTTGCCGGATCAGAAGATCACTATGTCCCCACCTCACAGTTCCACGACCAGATGAAGGCCCTCATTAACGCCCGATCGGTCACCGGCAGAATATTCACCAGGATGGAGAACGCTCAGAACCACTGCCAGGTGGGCAATGTCAGATTAGCACTCGATGTCATCATTGACTGGATCGAGCTGTGCCGGCCGAAGCGATAAGGGCCCTTTGCATCAAAAAATATGCTCACCCTAAAATAGGTGCCAGCCTCTTAGGTAACGGGTAAAGGCCACATTTTGCACTATCGGGGAACCATGCCCTGATAACCCCGCCACTTTTGGTCGATGAGGGCTTGGAGTTCTTCGATCCGGTCCTCTCCCAGGGCCTTGAAACGCGCTTGGGTCCGGAAAAACTCGCGCACCGGGATACGCTTTTTCCTCAAACGACTCTCCGAAGCCGGGCTTAAGGTGAATGCGCCGCCATCGACTTCATAGAGATCGTAGTAGCCGCTCTGCACGGCCAGCTTGCCGATCTTGACACTCAAGCAGGTATCGTAACCCCAGCCCGGCGGACAGGGAGTGTGGATATGGATGTATTTGGTGCCGATCATGCTGAGAGCCTTTTTCACCTTGTCGTAGAGATCCAGCGGATAGGCCGCCGATGCGGTGGCCACATAGCGGATGCCGTGGGCCGCCATGATGGCCGGTACGTCCTTCTTCTGCTGGGGTTTGCCGGTATAGGGGGTATTGGCGGTCAGCGCGCCCAGGGGGGTGGTGCCCGAGCGCTGCGCGCCGGTGTTCATATAGCCTTCGTTGTCATAGCACAGATAGATAAAGTCATCGCCGCGCTCGGCAGCCCCGGAAAGCGCCTGAATGCCGATATCGCTGGTGCCGCCGTCGCCTGCCCATACCGCCACCTTGGTATTCGGCAGACCGCGCACCTTGAGCGCCGCCAGAATGCCGGTGGCCGCGGCCGCGCTGGAGGCAAAGGTCACATTCAGGCACGGCAGCTTGGTGGAGGCGATCGGGAAGAGTCCTTGCAACACCGTCAAACAACTGGGCGGCACCACCAGAATGGTGTCCGGCCCCAGGGCCTTGAGCCCGGTGCGGTAAGCAATGCCGAGCCCGCAACCGGTGCAGGCTCGGTTGCCGGGGTTAACCGGTTCTTCGCGCGGAAGACCTGGCGCTCTGGTTTTAGCGGACACGGTGCGGCCCTCCCTAGAGTTTGATCCCGATCCAGGGCGTGGCGGAGTCTTCCGGGCTCTGGACGGCTGCACGCAGCGTGTGTGTCAGATCGGCGGTCTTGATTTCGCGGCCGCCGATGCCTGCGATATAGCCCTTCACCCAGGGACGAGCAGGACCGGCATGGGTGTACAGGGCTGCCTTGAGATCGGAGCACAGCGCCCCTTCGTAGCCGTAGGAGAGCGCCTTTTCGATGACGATCAGACCTTGGACGTGGCGCACCGCCAGCGCCAGGGCCTCGGCCGGGAAGGGCCGGTAAAGCCGCACGCCCAAAACGCCCAGGGCCAGGCCTTCGGCCCGCAAGCGGTCCACCACGTCGTGCAACTGATAGGTGATAGACCCCAGGCCCAGCACGACATAGCGGGCGTCCTCCAGACGGTAGGGCTCCATGAAGGCATCGCCGCCGCGGCCGAAGATTTCCTTGAAACGATTCTCGGTCGCCTGCGCGGCTTCGAGCACGGCCTGCAAATCCTCTTGCAGCAGGCAGCGGATCTCCATGTAGCCGTGCGCCAGCTCGCCGCGCACGTCCGTGCGCACGTCCGGCAGGGTGACCGTATTCAAATTGGCGGGATGGGCCGGATCGAGCAGGTAATCGGGTTTGAAGGGCATCAGGAAGCGGTCGACCGCCTCGGACTCCGGCAGTTCAAAGGGCATATGGGTGTGTGAAAGGATGTAGCCATCGTAACAGAGCATGACCGGGATGTTTACCCGTTCGGCCAGATAAAAGGCCTTAATAACGCCGTCGATGATCTGCTGATGGTCGCTCGCGTAGATCTGAATCCAGCCGGTGTCGCGCTGCGAGATGGAATCCTGCTGGTCGTTCCAGACATTCCAGGGCGCGCCCACGGCCCGATTCACCACGCACATGACCAGCGGCAACCGCGCTCCCGCGGCCCACTGCACCTGTTCGTGCATGTAGAGCAGGCCGTTGGCGCAGGTGGCGGTAAAGGTCCTGGTCCCGGCCGAACAGGCGGCCATGCAGACCGCCAGGGCCGAATGCTCGCTCTCGACCGGGATGTATTCGGCGCGCATCTCGCCGGAGTCGATCATCTTGGCGAGCTTCTCGGTGAGCGGCGTCTGCGGGGTGATGGGATAGGCCGCAATCACGCTCGCCCGGGCCAGCTTGACTCCCAGGGCCGCGGCCGTGTTGCCGTTTTCAATTACATGCATACATCCTCGTTCTTGGCGAACTGCGCCTCGTCCACCATGGCGATGGCCTTGGCCGGACACTCCTCGGCGCAGATCCCGCAACCCTTGCAGTATTCGTAATCGATTGTCGGAGGCGCGCTTCGGCTGATCACGGCATCCGGGCAGTACATCCAGCACAGCATGCACACCTCGGCCTTTTTCTTGCCCGCCAGGCACGTGGCCTCATCTATCACCGGCCGTTCCACCCGCCAAGAGCCGGTCCGACCGCCGTCGCCCTTACCGGGCTCGCTCAGGGAAATCTTGTAGCGGTAGCCGCGCGTGTTCATCGTCGCTCCTTGAGCAGGGCCTGTTCATAAGCCAGCTTGGCGGCCGTTGCGTTGGCCTGCGGCTTTCTGTCCCGAAACTCGGTCTCGATGCACGAGAGCATGAGTTCAAAGGGGATAGCTGGAATGCAGCGCGCCAAAAGCCCGATGATGCCGGCGTTCACCATGCCGTGCGCAAGGCCCGCCTGAACCAACAGGGCCGTGACGTCCGCCACCGCCAGGGAGTTGCCGTTCACGCGGTATGTCTCCAAAGGGTGCGGCGTGTTGAGCACAATGCGGCCGCCCGGCCGCAGGCCGTTCAGCACGTCGACTTCCGTAAGCAGCAGATGATCGAGCACGACCACGATATCCGGTTCTTCGATGGCCGTAAGGTCGTAGATCTTTCCGCGCGATATTTTCAGCGAGGTCAATACCGGCGCGCCGCGCTGACGTGCCCCCGTTCATAGGACCACTCTCTATGAGAGTTGTTCATGGTTAACCATCGTTCCTTTATCCATAGCAACAACAGTTTTCAGAGCGAAGGGAGCCGGAGGCGACCGAAGCTCTGAAAACTGTCGCGCGAACTCCGCCGGTGTCTCCTGTCCCAGCGAGCTGTGTGGCCGCACATGATTGTAATCCATCCGCCATGATTCGATTTTATTACGAGCATCTTGTAGATTTATAAACCAATGTTGATTGAGACATTCATCTCGAAATTTGCCGTTGAAGCTTTCGATCAGGGCATTCTGCACCGGCTTGCCTGGCTCGATAAAATGCAACTGCACCCCATGCCGGTACGCCCAGAGGTCCAGCGCACGACTCGTGAACTCCGGACCGTTATCCGTCACCATCGCTTCGGGATACCTACCCCGTTCAGCGGCAATATCGTCCAAAATCCTGGCCACCCGGCTGCCGGAAATGGACGTGTCTACGGGTAAGGCAAGACTCTCTCGACTGAATTCATCCAGCACGCTCAACACCTTCAACCGTCGCCCATCTGAGAGACAATCAGATAGAAAATCCATCGACCATCGCTCGTTGAGTCCTTCCGGAAGACGCAGCGGCTGCCGCGCGATGCTCCGGTATCTCTTGCGCTGCTTCTTCCTCACGCTCAATCCCTCTTGCCGATACAGCCGATACACCCGCTTGTGATTCACCACATACCCTTCCCGCCGCAATAACACCTGCAACCGTCGATATCCGAAGCGTACCCGCTGCGCCGCAAGCTCTAAAAGACGCTCCCGCAACTGCGGATACAGTTGGCCTACCGAACGGTACCGAAAGCTCGATCGCCCGATCCTCATCAGCCCGCAGGCGCGTCGTTCGCTCACCCCAAATTCCTCGCGGGCATGCACAACGGCCTGCTTTCGCGCTGCGGGCTTCACCATTTTCTTGAGTTGATATCCCTCAAGATCTGGTTGTCGAGAGTGAGATCGGCCACGGCACGCTTCAGCCTTCGGTTTTCTTCCTCAAGCTGCTTCAGCCGCCGCGCCTCGCTGACGTCCATCCCGCCGTACTTGGATTTCCAACGGTAGTACGTTTGTTCGCAGAAGCCATGCGTACGACACAGATCAGACAGCTTCACCCCCGCTTCGGCTTCTTTCAATATCCCGATGATCTTATCCTCAGAAAACCGTTTCCCTTTCATTGAGCAAGCTCCTTTCCGGCATTCTAGCCGAAGGAACTCTCATTGAAAATGGTCCAGTTTTCGGGGGGCACGTCAGCGCCGCTCGGTGCCGAATGACGACGCCATGACGACGCCGTGGTAACCTGAGACAAACGCCGCCTGGGCCACAATCTTGGCTGCGGTAATGGCGCCCTGGCCGCCGCGGCCGTGCCATCTGATTCCGGTGATATTCGTATTCATGTTCGCCCTACCTAAAGGTGTCGTAAATTTATTGTATTCGGGCACTACACCTTTATTGAAGCTTTTCACTATAAGGAGCGATACCTAGGGAATATAAACGCACTTTTGATCCTCTCGCACCCTCGGCACCCTTGATTTCCAATGGCGCCTTCTAAAACCCGGTCTTACGTTAACTCCTAACGCGTTGCCGAGTCAATACATACTGATTCTTTTGGAATTAGTCAGTCTATCTAACCTATCTCGGCGGCTCCCTGCTCTCCCATTCAGTCGCGAAGCCCCCTTGGCGGGGATAAGATACCGTATACTCACTTCGTCCGCTAACAGTATCTAAGGCCAATCAACGGCGCAGGCGGGCGGTCCAATAAGCATGTAGAATTACACTGAATTTTAAAAACGCTCTTTACAAAAGCGTAATGAATACTTAACGTTTAGTGGAGTTGTTTGTGAAAAAAAAATATAGATTGACTTGTTGTTAATATTGCAATTGATGAAAGGAATAACGCCGTGTCTGTCAGCTTTCAAAATTCATATAAAAAATCTGAAAAAACTGGATTCTCTGATAAAACATTAATCGCGATAGATTTCGAAGCAAATAAGAGATTTTTCACTCGCCGGGCAGAAGCAGCGATTTGGGCAGTTTTTGGGTTGCTCACCGTTTTCTTTTTCACCTGCGGAACAGCCCGTCAGTCCCCGAGCTTAGGAGGCTCTACCTCTCCGCCTGACCCCTGTGCCTCGGTCACCTGCGCCGCCGGCGAAATTTGCTCGTTTGGAGTGTGCCATGTCGGTTGCAGCGGTGGAAGTTGGACTATGTGTTCCAATCAATGCTTCAATACATCTGTGGATCCAGATCACTGCGGCGATTGCTCGACTCAATGTACGAGCGGTCAAGTCTGCGCCCAGGGAACATGCGTAGCCTCTTCGTCCGTCCCTCGGCCGCTTCTCGTTGTCAGCCTGACGCTCGACGACACCTTCGCGGACGAGTTTAGCAACGCGGCGCCAACGCTTGAAGCAAACGGCATGCGGGCGACATTCTATGTGAACAGTTCGCGCATCGATTTGCCGGGAGGATCGTATCTGACCACCCCGGAGATTCTAGAGATGCAAACTGTGGGCCACGAGATAGGCTCGCACGGTCTCATGCATCTACACCTTGTCACAACGCTGTTTCCTGCCGATCGGATCAAGCGCGAGGTTTGCGACAGCCGGGTCGACCTGCTCGCGCGCGGCTTTGAGATCCGCAGTTTCGCCTATCCGTTCGGTCAAAACGACGCCGATGTGGCGCCCATGCCCGATAACGTCGCCGAATCGGCGGCTTCGCAATGCGGCTACGTGACCGCACGGGGTGTTGGAAACCTTGACGCCAACCACGGCATCTTCGCGGAATCGGTGCCGCCGGCCGATCCGTACATGTTACGGGCCGCCTCTTCGGTAAATAGTCTCGTGACCTTGGGGCAGTTGGAGCAAACGGTTGAGGAAGCCGAGACGAACCAAAACGCCGCCGATCCGAATCCTCCTTGGCTCATCATCAATTTCCACCACATATGCCCCGGCGCCGCCTGCGACCCCTTGTTGGCCTGGGATACCGATCTCTTCGGTCAGTTCACGAGCTGGCTGGCCGCGCGCAAACCCCAGGGAACCATCGTGCGCACCATCTCGCAAGTTGCCGCCGGACCCGTCAACCAGCCGGTCCCAAGCGGCACTCCGCTGGTTATAAACGGCGACATGGAAAGTTACCTCGGAGGGGCCAGCGCGCCTCCGGACTGCTGGACGCAAATAAACGCCTCCACCAATACCGCCGTCTGGAGCCAAGTGGCGGGCCGAACAGGATTGGCGCAGCAAGTAGTCATAAGCGGGGTCGGGTCGAGCACCCTGATTCAAGATCGCGGCACGCAAGCGATTCCGGATTACAAAAGCTGTGGTACGCCGGTAATTCCGGGCCATCGTTACACCTTAACGTGCTGGTACCAATCCGATGTTCCGGTCGGACTCATGGTGTACGAGAACGACAGCATAAGCCATGCCACCAACCAATGGATGAGAAGCACTGCCTTCCCGGCCAGCCCCGGGGTTTGGTCCCAGATCGCCACGGATGCCGTCATTCCTGCTGACGGTGGTTTCAACGCCATCTATTTCGGCGCCTATGCCGCGAAAGTGTGCACCTCCAATTGCCTCAACGGCGTCAATACCGCCACGCTCATCGTGGACGATTGCAGCGCCTTCGATAACGGCTAAGGGAATTGCCCCGCCGTCAATTTGGATAAGATTTTTTCATTAAGGGTAATATCTTTAAATTGATTTCTAAACGGGTGGCACTGATTTTGGGGGATGGGGACCGAAGTGCCTCACGACGTGAGTACGGTTAGCTTGATATTTTTTGCTATAAATTCTCGTATCAACGCACTGACCCGTTCGGGCCGCTCCTTGACGACCCAGTGTGACGCATCGGGAATCCGCACCAGGGTGAGATCGCTCACGTAATCTTCAAGCCCCGTGAGGTTGTCATTGACGAAGGCGGGATCGCGCTCACCCCATATCACTAAGGTCGGCACGTTTATCGAGAACGCCTCGGGTGTAAGATTGGCAAAGTCTCTCAGGCGGTCTTCCTCCTCCGGGGAACCGGGTGGATAAACAAATGAGGCCCGATAGTAATTCAAACCGCCGGTGAACCCGCCCGGTAACGACCAGGCTTCAGCATAGCGGCGACGATCTTCTTTTGACGGCTTCCAGGCGCTTTTGCCCTCGGTAAATGATTGGAAGAACAGCGCATAGTCTTTTTCCGCCAGGATTTTTTCCGCATCCGGGCTACGAAATAACAGCATGTATTGACTGGCGGCGCGTTGTTTTGGATTGTTGAGCATCTCGCGGGCAAACATACTCCTTGCGGCAGTATCGACCGAGTGTTATAGAGGAAGCACAATCATTATTAGGGGAGGCACGAATGAAAACGTTCGTCGCCATCTTGTTGGCAGTGCTAGCTCAGTCAGCCATGTTCTTCGCGTGTGGAAAAGGGGGAACGGAATCGGACACAGAGGTTTTGGCTCTTGATTTCGAGACCGATCAAAACCGCGTATTGACCGGCAGAGCGGATCTCCAGGTGGAAGTCAGTACCGATCCAAGAATAGTAAAATATATGAGGGCATACCTAAAAGCTGTGGAATGTTGGTATGGAGGCTCTTGTTCTGAGGAATATATGGCGGATTTGGGGAAGCAATTTAAGGATGTTTGTGGGGACATTACGGACGGTAATGAGTGCTACCAAGATATCTTGTCGAACTTAATCGGTGACTCTCTTCAAGTTACCGTCCTCATGATCAACTCAGTCGAACCCGAAGTCTCATATCCCTACGGTGGGCAATTCTTTGGGTATCGGTACGATAACCGAATCAATGGACAAGAGATAGTTTGCGACAGCGAATATTATAATTGCGGAATAGCCTCCGTTGTCTTCCATACCGTACCATCTGCCATGGGAGATGCCGTATCCTTCGACTTTACCATTCAGAATAATGCCAATGAAGTGATAGTGACTAAGTCCGTCACCGGAAGCGTGAATCTTACTATTAAGACCACACCATGCGTTGGATGTGGTTGAGATAAGACATATCGGATGACGGGGTGCTGGTCGGCTGACACCCTGAGTGAGGCGGTACCTAGTGATTATCTCTTTTGCCAGATTGCATGAAACTCATGGTAGTCATCACCCTTGCTGGTGCATTTAGTTTCTTTTGAATCTGGGTCTACTTTCAGCCCAATACTGTCCATCGTTGCTATCATCCATCCAGCTATGAGGCTGCAGTGGTAGGGATGCATCTGGGGAAAATCATAAATTCTCACTACGGTATTATCGGGGCTCCACGATATCGCTTCCATTCGGCCGGCATTATTGAAAGTCGATTCCCAGATTTTAGTGCAACTGCGTATCAACCGTTCAGAGCTTGCAATAGTCACATAGACGCGTAATATGGTGCTCATATCAATCGTTCCCGTTTTGTTTCCTACTTTTCTAAAAAAATCTGAGTCTCCCCGTTGTAACCTATTTGCAATCGCGCAAAGAAAATCCGTATACGCTTTATATGAGTACCAACCGGTTATTCGTATCCGGCTAGAAAACATTTCCTTGAGGGCAGGTCCGCCGTCATGGATTATTTCTTGTAAGACATCTGGTCCAAAATCGTCTTTGATGAATCGTATTAACCCTAAGATTGATCTTCCCCTAACTTGAGCTTCCATTCTTTGGCCCCTGGTATCCAGATTTCTTCATAGATTCATAATTGACCATTTTCCATAGTATAACGATGATAAAAATTGTCTATCAAAACTCGCCACCCATCTCCCACCGAGCTCTTCACGGCTTCACAAAAGGGATGATCCGGGGTAAACGCGTCGTGCGGCGCCTTAAAAATGTCTTGACAGTATTAAATAACGTATGTTATATAACGTCTGTTATTTTAATAACAGGCGGTGTTTCACTAAGGTGTCATCAACTATCGGATAGCGGAGGTCGTCATGGGACATAAGAACGGAAAAGACGTTTTTAGAAAGCTCGGTAAAAAAATCGATGATTTGCCCATCAGAACCCCATGGAACGATGGATTCTATCAGATACTAAAAGAGCTCTATACCCCGGAAGAGGCTGAATTTATCTGCAACATGCCCTATGTCATGTCCAACGTGAGCCGCATCGCCGAGCTTACGAGACTCAGCGTCGACGCGGCGCGCACGCTGCTCGATGGATTATGCGAAAAGGGTCTGGTGATGGACGCTTGGTTGAAAGGCGAATACTACTACATGCTGGCGCCGATGGTTGTCGGAATATTTGAGTTCACCATGATGCGCACCGGCGGCGATCTTAATTATAAGCAATGGGCGCGGCTGTTTCATGAGTATATGTCCGAGGATCCGGCCTACCTCGAAGCAAACCTGGGCGCAGGACAAAAAGTCACGCCTCTTAGGACCCTGCCGCACGAAGAGGCGGTGCGCGATTCAGCCCATGTAGAGATCCTGGATTATGAGAAAGCCAGCACAATCGTCGAACAATCCAACAAATTCTCCATGGCGCTCTGCCCCTGCCGCCACGAAGCCACGCACCTCGGCACCAAGACCTGCACAATCCCATTGGATAACTGCTCTTCGTTCGGCACCGGCGCGGACTACCTGATCAGACACAAGCTAGCCCGGGAGGTAAGTAAAACCGAGATGTTGGAAAACGTTGCGCGCTCCAAGGAGCTGGGGCTGGTCCTCAACGCCGACAACGTCCAGAAAAACCTCACCTTCATGTGCCATTGCTGTAAATGCTGCTGCGAAGCCCTGCACGGAATCAGCAAATACGGGTATCCGAACACCATCGTCACCTCCACATACATCGCCGAGACCGATGAAACCTTGTGCATAGGCTGCGGCAAATGCGCCAAACTATGCCCCATCGACGTCATTCAGATGGTGCCGATCGAAAATCCCACGACCAAGAAGAAAGCCGACCCGCGCATCAACACGGCCCACTGCCTCGGCTGCGGCGTCTGCGGCTTGAAGTGCAACAAAAAAGCCATTAAGCTGGTCAAGCGGCAGCAACGCGTGATCCATCCGGAAACCACCTTCGAACGGATAATGCTCCAGGCCATCGAGCGCGGAACACTGCAGAATCAGATATTCGACAATCCCAACAAGATCACCCACAAATTCATGCGCGGCGTCATCGGCGGCTTTTTGAAGCTAACGCCGGTCAAAAAAGCCCTGATGAGCGACACCATGCGCTCGCGGTTTCTCGGCGCCATGAAAACTGGCGCAACAGTGCAGGGTAAGGGCTGGGCGCTGAAAATTTAGGTGTTGGTCGTATCGCCGGCCGCCACTATTGAAGTGTTATAAAATTGTTGTTATATGATAAAGATAGTCTTCAGGAACAGGTATGCCACTTAAGAAATTTACCCACGATGAGATTGTTGAGGCAGCCTTCAAAATAACGCGAAATCAAGGCTGGGAGAAATGCACCGCGCGATCGATCGCCACGGAGCTTGGTTCTTCCACGATGCCTATCTATTCGGCCCTCAAATCTATGAAGAAGTTAGAAGGTCAAATCGACCAAAAAGCGATTGATCTTCTCATACGCTTTCAGACGCGGCAGCGAACGGGCATGGTTTTTCTCAATATGGGGGTGGGGTATGTCCTTTTTGCGCAGGAAGAAAAAAACCTCTTTCGTAAAATGTATTTTTCTAAGATCGGGGAAGATAAGATTTTAAAACTTTTCAATACATACCGCGCCTATATTTTTGACCGACTTCTGGCGTTTCTCAAGAATGATAATATCCTAAAGCAGTTATCCGTTAAACAAAAAAAAGACGTTCTTTACAGAATGTGGGTTTTCAGCCATGGGCTGGCGGTGCTTCTCAATAATGCCAGGGTCGGTCCCATGAATGAGGCCGAGATCAGCAAATTCCTTATGGAAACAGGGTCGCTTATGATAAGCGGCCAACTGCTGGGTATCCTTGATACTAAGTGATATTCTTTACGGCGCTACGCCTCGAACGTGTTCTTGGGATGCCTGTGGATTACTGGCTCGGTCTTCAAAGGGACTGGGATCTATGGCGAGCCATGCGACGTTGTGAGGCTGCCTCGATTTCCCGCCTTCGGCCGTTGCGTAGTGCGAGCTGCAATGCACTTGACAATATGTACGTTATAACGTACTGTTTGATGAGGAGGCGATCATGACTTCTGTTAAAGCTACCGACGCCCGAGCCAGGTTATACCGGCTTATTGATGGCACGGCTGTATCACACGAACCGGTTCTCATTACGGGCAAACGACACAATGCGGTCTTAGTCTCTGAAGAAGATTGGCGATCTATAGAAGAGACACTTTACTTATTGTCCATCCCCGGCATGCGCATGTCGATCATTAAGGGATTGAAGACGCCGATTTCTGAATGTAAAGAAGAACTTAAATGGTAACGTGGCACCTTGTTTACACCCGGCAAGCCCAAAAAGACGCGAAGAAGTTATCAGCCGCCGGACTCAAGGAAAAGGCGCTTTCACTGCTGGCGATTCTCGAGAATAATCCCTACCAGACACCACCGCCCTACGAAAAGTTGGTAGGAGATTTGGCAGGGGCATATTCAAGGAGGATCAACATCCAACATCGTTTGGTCTACCAGGTGCTCGAAGAAGGAAGAGTAGTTAAGGTTATTCGCTTGTGGTCACATTACGAGTAAGCAACCGCGACTTCCCTTCCCTACGTAAAATTGTCTTCCGCTCTCCATCACAATGCTTCTTAAAGTCAGGATCGAGCCGACTGAATGAAGATCGAAATCGGTAGAGAAGACGACGGCCGCTGGATAGCTGAAATCCCCGAGCTTCATTGGTGTTTTTTGACGAGATCCTTGTACCTGAAGCAGGTTCGTATGTGGTCATTTACCATTCCCATGGCCTGCATATGAGCATAGATAATCGTGGAGCCGACAAATTTAAACCCTCTTTTTCTTAGATCGGTGCTGATCGAATCCGACAAACTCGTCCTCGCAGGGATCTGGGATAACGAGGTAACGTGGTTAGTTATGATTTTGCCACCGGTGAAGCTCCAGAGGTATTCATCGAACGTCCCGAATTCTTTTCTGACTTGAATAAAAGCCTTGGCATTTTCAATTGCCCCGATAATCTTTAGCCTGTTCCTGATAATCCCCGTATCCTTCAGCAAGGAGTTTATTTTTCGAGCGCCATACGCGGCTATCTTGTTGAAGTCGAAATGGTCGAAAGCATTTCTAAAGTTCTCCCTCTTTCTCAAAATGGTGAGCCAGCTCAAGCCGGCTTGAAATCCCTCAAGGATAAGAAATTCGAATATTTTCCCGTCATCATGAACGGGAACGCCCCATTCCGTATCGTGATATTCGATAAGCAGAGGATCTTTCATTGACCACAAACACGTCCGTTCCGACGCTTTTTTCTTATGAGGCATCAATCTCCTTTCTAAACCCGCCGTTTAGAACCCATACATTATAAAGGTATCGCATCCAAATTCAACCGTAGCCAGACGGCGGCAAAGATATCTCAAAGTCGATCACGCAGGATGTGCTTGTGCTTGCCGGAGCAGAGGATCATTATGTCCCCACCCAACAATTTCACGCCCAGATGAAGGCCCTCGTCAATGCCTGGTCGGTCACCGGCAGAATATTCACCAGGATGGAGAACGCTCAGAACCACTGCCAGGTGGGCAATGTCAGGTTAGCGCTCGATGTCATCATTGACTGGATCGAGCTGTGCCGGCAGAAGCGATAAGGGCCCTATGCATTAACGAATCACGGGGTCGGTGTTTCCGGTCGCTCAATGGATGCATCTGAACGGAGTCGCATGCCAAGCAGGGCGCGAATTTCTTCGGCGGGAGGGGGTTCCTCCTTGCGCTGGTATATCTTGAAAAGCTGGTTACTTCGAAGGCGGCTCAAGGATCAGGACGTCTTGGTAGTGCGCTTTCACCGCGTCCGGCTTGAAAGGAAACGGGATATAGCTTCCATCCCGCCACGCTTTGATTCCGTCGTCATAGTGCGGGCTCGAAGGATTGTCCGATTGACCGGAGCTATTGACCGCCTGCATGGGCTCTTCTCGGCCAAAATCGACGATCATGCGCATGGACGGGATGAGCCAGGTATCGAAAGTGCTACCCATGGTATAGCCCGACACGTTTAAGGTAAAAAGATCCCCCGGAGCGGGGTATGGTCCGCGGTTGAAATACGACCATACGCCTTTGAGCGCCAAGCGCTTCAGCCAACCCATAGAGGGGGCCATCTTGAAGGTATCGGTTTCCCAGACATAGGTATGCAGCGCCCCCCATTGCCAGGTTTGCGGGTCTTTGCCCAGGGCCGATTCCAGACCGGAGACGGCATCGGCCAGCGAGCGCGCAATGATCTGGGCTTTAGTCTCTTTTTCAGGCGTACGGATATCGTCCCAGAACGGGCTTTCGTCCCCCCGAACCACGAGATGATCGCAGATGGCGTTATAGCTGGTGTTGTTGATCACCAAAAACGCCTTCCACGTATTTGAATCCTCTGGACCTAACTCATCGAGGAATATATTTTTCGTTACGCGGTCGTAAAACATACTTACAAGCGCGGCCCCTTTCGAGTCGGTCTTCATATCACCATCGAAATCACGAAGAATGGTTAAGGCTAATTGGGCCTTTTCTCGTCTGCTCTCATCCTTCCAGCTGATGATCTCTTTTTCGATTTCACCGGCCAAGCTGCCGTCCAAAATGGTCGCCTTGAGTTTGGGAACAAACAGGGAAACGGTATCCCGTTGCATCTCCGCGGAGGTCTTGCTGGTATGCTTATCCGTGGATGAGATTAATTGGGTAATACGTTCGATTCGCTCAGGCCACATCCAGGACGATGACAGTACATACGGATAATCCTTTGAAACCGTGCGGTTATTGGCAGTGGCCACGAATCCGGCGGGCGGATTCTCGGCGTGCGGTAAAACGGCGGGATCGAGCAAGCCTTTCCAATCGTACTCTCCGGTCCAGCCCGGCGAAGGCACCAGTCCGCGGCCTTTTGCCCTGATTGGATAGTTACCGGTCACCTGCCAGGCAATATTCTGTTTATCCGCCACAACAAAATTGAGCGGAATTGATCGAATCCGCTTGAAAAGAGGAATGGCTTCATCGACCGATCCGGCTGAGCTAAGGTTGAAAAAGGCTTCCAGGCTTACATCGTCTTTGGTAGCGAGCGACCAGCTGAGCGCCATGCCGTAAGGCAGATCGATTTGCCTGGCTTGAACGAAATGCAGGGGCTTCGTGCTTAAGATATCATTCATGAGCGGACCATGGATAGTCTCGTGCACGATAACGGTGACCGGGTCCTTCCCCTTCACCTTAAAAATTTCCTTGCGCTCGCTTGCGGGGAGCCACTGCCCTTTATATAAATAATGAAGCTTGCCATCGATACGCTTGAGCCGTTCCAAAAATATGTCCTGATTATCGGCCATGACCATGGTCATGCCCCAAGCAATATGGCCGTTATACCCGGCCACGATACTGGGGATGCCGGCGATGTTCATTCCCGCAGCATCGAATTTTCCACTCCTGACGTGCATCATGTTCCACAGCGAAGGCATCGTAAGAAAAAGATGCATATCATTGCTAAAAATGCTCGCCTGTTCTTGTGTCCTTTCCTTACTGATGGCCCAGTTGTTGGAGGCCGCCTGACCAGCTTAATCCCACGGTCTTTAAAAGCGGCCAAAGTCCGGAAAGCTCGGAGCTGCTCTTGGCCGCGTTCTTGAGATCGATTCCCTTGAGCTTTTCCATTTCATCAAAGGGAATCGGCTCATCCGGATAAATGGGCAGCAGCCAGGCGGTCTTGTCGGGGCCGATGGTCTGAGCGATAATCAATGCGGCGATTTCCTCGTGAAGGTTACTAGATAACGAAAGGGTTACCAACGTGAAAATCATCAACGAATCTATCGGCTGCCAGGGTTCGGGGGTATAACCGGCCAGGGCCAAACCCGGCGGCAGGTTGTCTTTATGAGCGTTGATATAGGCATTCACCCCATCACCGTAGCGATTCAACAGATGCAACCTTTCGGGGCTTATATTCTTATACATGTTTTCAGCCGCTTGCTTGAGGTTTAACGTGCGCAGGTAAATATCCAGATTAAGCGTGGAGGGTCCCGCCATTTCGGATAGCCGGCCTTGAGAAACAAGTTTCATTCCAATCATCTGGGTGAGCCGGTCGGTCGCGTGCACGTACCCGATGGCCATGGCCAGGTCTTCCATGTTGTTCGCCTCAACGAAAGGAATGCCATAGGTATCCCGGCGTACGCTTACCTGCTCCTTGAGTCCGGGCAGGCTCACGCTCCCCTGAGCGGCATCGAGCTTGGCCTTGAAATGTCTATCCATGAGCTTGGTACAGCCGCCGATGGAAAGACCTATGAAAACCGCGATAACAACTTTTATGAAGAGATTGTTAATATAATTTTCAATTGGTTTATTATGTTCGAATGATATCAGCATGCCCTTCTCCCTATCTGAATTAACTACTTATGTATGGAAAAATAAAAAAACTCCCCTTCCCCATAACACTCCCTCCTGCTGAAAGCTAGACTAACTTCGAATCGTACCCGGCCGACCGCTCTTCACGGCTTCACCAAGGGGATGATCCGGTGCACCCGCGCCGTGTATCGCCGGTACTCATCCCCTAAGGGGATAAGAAATTCTAGCTTCGCTTTACTCAGCAAGAATTTCTACATCCCCGAACACCCGCAGCAGGTCCCGTTCTTCCTTCCGGATGAAGATCACAACGCCGAGGCAGAGCACCACCGCCACCACGAGATAGACCCACGTCCCGCTCATAAGCGACAGGCCATGCCCTGCCCGAATATGTTCATGCCGTTGTCGGCTTTGATGAAATTCGGCATTGCGATAGTCCTCCTTCCAGTGGTTCTCTACATGGGCTTACATCACAGCAAGTGTCTTTTTTTTACCCTTTAGGACCCTAGGTTAAATAGCCTTCGAAACATTTACCATCTATTTTTTTGACTCAGCATTTTCAAGTGCTAGAATTCCTATAAAACATCGTTGACACTTCCAACCGTTTTGCACCTATGAGTCAACAGAGTTACTGAGGAGCTGAATAGGTATAAAACCTGTAGGCAACCTAGCACTAAAAGGAATATTGATTCTTGATGCATGGTACGAATAGCTTTTTTCGAGAATTCTATGAATCTTTCATAAGGGTAAGAGGTGTACCCCTCACTTTTATCGCTCTCATTCTAGGATTTATCTATTTCTATTTTTCTTCTGATACGACATCAGTCCAATTGAAGGTGATCCTACCAATAATTGTGATAATGCTAATTTTTATCATTACTTTTTATGATCTATCATATAAACTTTTTATAAAAGCAAAACACGTTTTACCTCATGTTATACAAGCTCATAAGCCACCCCCAATTTATCCTGATGCAATAACCATATTGCTACTTGAGAATTCCGATCTATATGGACACGAAAGTATAGTCTCCATTTATTATATTGAAGAGGAATTCGAAGTGTTTATCGGTTTAGGTTTTATTCTTACTCGCCAG
Source organism: uncultured delta proteobacterium (assembly GCA_963754925.1). GTDB lineage: Bacteria > Myxococcota > B64-G9 > B64-G9 > B64-G9 > CAVWHX01. The sequence goes on along the minus strand of CAVWHX010000005.1, from coordinate 62,181 downwards.
GATAATGGTTATATTCAAGTTCTTGTTACTAATCAAATAGAAAAAACATATAGTGAAATGTGGCAAAAAGTATGTCAAAACGATGCAAAAATATTACCTAAGCTTCTAGTGAAACCGTCATTGCCAAAAGGTTTTGCCGAAGGTTTTGTCGAAGGAGTTGAGCTATGACGAATGATTCAAGTGATATCAAGAATCAACAAATTAAGGTTGCGAAGATAATTGATGAATATACTATCGTCATCAATAAAGGGGCAAAAGACGGAATTAAACCTGGCCAACGTTTTTTAATTTATGTATATGGCGACGAAGTTATTGATCCAAATACAAAATTGGTACTGGAAAAACTTGAAATTGTCAAAGGAACAGGACGTGTAACCCATTTACAGGAATTTATTGCGACTATCAGAAGTGATATGATTGATTCGCCCTCACGTTCAGTCAGAAGAGTAAGACACCAAAGTACGTTGGGTGGATGGCTTGCCGGTCTTGTGCCAGGAGAAGTTGAAGAAATTCTTCCAGCAAAAGCTATCCCATTCGAAGGATCTCAAGTAGGCGATTTAGTAAAACCTATATAACGTACTCAAAATACAAATAAAGTTGATTCGAAGTAATTGAAGTCTATATTTCTTATAAGGCATCGCCCATCTTCGCAAGTCCACTACAACTGAGTATCTTATGAAACAAAAGTTACCTGTAAAGAACATCCAAATTCTTTCGAACCGGTCTAACTTAAAAAAATCTCCCGCCGGCGACTTACTTTCCCACCTTAGATCCGGTTACGACCGAAGGGGCCTGAGTTCGGGATGGGTAGGAAAATTTCTTCTATGAAAAATGTTTAAAAATCTGATAGCTTAATTTTGGAGGTAAGGCTTTATGTCAAAGGTCGAAAAGCTGGAACTCGAAATTAAAAAGCTTGGTCGACGAGAATTTGCTGCTTTCCGGAACTGGTTTCGCAAGTACGATTCTGACGAATGGGACCGAGAAATAGAAGAGGATGTACACGCGGGAAAGCTTGATGCATTAGCTAAGAAAGCTATTTTGGAACACAAGGCAGGTCGGAGCAAAGAACTGTGAGGCATTTCACCTCACGCCAATTCTGGAACTGTTACGAACAATTACCTGATTCAGTTCGTGCTCTGGCGGATCAGAATTTCAAACTGCTCAAATTAAGCCTTCGGCACCCTTCGCTTCACTTCAAGAAAATAGGCACTTACCGATCCGTGAGAGTTGGTCTCCGCTACCGAGCCCTTGCGGTTGAGATACCTGAGGGTTTGCTATGGTTTTGGATCGGGGCTCACTCGGAATACGAAAAACTTATAGGCTAAAAACATCCTCTATTCTTCCAAACCTAATTGACGCGTTGCGGTCCGCTCCATCTGTTCTGCTTTTCTGTATTCCCGCCTGCGCGGGAATGACTGCTATAAATAAAATGGACCAATTCTTTTAGAGCCCGTTGCCTCACGAAGTGAGGCTTACGGGCTCTTATCCCTGGAGCGAAACGACAGGGGTTAGAGAATGTTTTATACAAAGCAAGCTTAGGGGCTCTTATCCCCGAAGGGTTAGTGGCTGTTAGCGAACGAAGTGATCGTTACAGCCACTTATCCCTTTAGGGGGATTCGAATTAGTCCGTCTATATAAAATATCCCGGCGGCGACCTACTTTCGCCACCTTAGAGCCCGTTAGCGAACTAAGTGAGCTTACGGGCTCTTATCCCCGAAGGGGGCAATTGCTCAGACAGTTTCATCGGTGCATGAGGGCCTTTTACTTCTGACTTGATCTATTAAGCATTCGAAAATATATTGTATTCAGGAGGTGTCTTATGGCGAAGGTCGTTACCCTTAGGCTCCACGATGGAATATACAAAATCTTCAGGATGATTGCTGAACAAGAAAACAGGCCAATTTCAAACTTTATTGAAACAGCGGCGTTGCGGTATATCAATGAAATTGAATTTGTCGATGAGTTTGAAATGGCGGAGATTAACTCCAATTCGGCGCTAAAGGATTCAATGAAGAGAGGTATCGAAGACTACAAAAACCATAGAGGCCGGCATATCTAGAGATTGTTAGTGAGCGAAGCGACACTTATTAGAGCTATTGATCAGAGAAAAGACGTCTACTGAGCCGCTATACTTTATACGTATAAAAAGATATTACCCCGTTTGATGGGGGCATGCAGAAAACCCATCCACCCTATCAGGAAGCCTCTCCATGACGACTCTAATCCCACGTTGCCTTTCGCCTGCTCTTATCGTCACCGCTCTGTCCCTGGGGTTCGTAGGGTGCGGGCGTAGGACGCCGTCCCCAAACCCTACGTATTCCGGCTTTGAGTATCAGTCACAGCAGGTGACCCCATGGAAGCAGAACACAGCACCGATGGCCTGGAACTCGGCCACGGGGGTTATCCTTTTCAACCGCCGCGGAGCCGACAATCTATGGGACGCTTACGCTGCCAACCCGGATGGCACGGGCGAAGTCTGCCTCACCTGCAGCGTTCCGAGCTTCCCTACTGTCGGTGCGGCGACCAGCCGTGGCGTGAGCGACGTCTCGCCCGACGGCAACTACGTTCTACTCACCGTCGAAAAAGGCTCGCACCCCGGCGTCGCCATCGGCGCTTCGCAGACCGATCCGGGCAAGGGCGTCTTCAACGACATTTGGCTGCTCACGAGCGACGGTAGTCAGGCATGGCCTCTGACCGACCTCCCGGTCGATGCAAACCAGGGGACCATCTGGCAGCGTTTCGATCGCACCGGAAATACCATTGTCTGGGCGCAGATGTACAGCGGAGCCGGCCTGGTTGAATTCTTCGGCTTTTGGACGCTCAAACTCGGGGACATCGCGTGGTCGAACGGCACCCCCTCGCTCACCAACATTCGAACCTTCGAGCCGGAAGCGGGCCGCTTCTACGAGCCCTATGGCTTTGCCCCTGATAACCAGAGCTTCCTCTTCACGAGCGACATGCAGACACCGGGGCCCGCCTATTCTAAGATCTGGTCCGTCTCCACGGATTTTACGCGACTTACGAAGCTGGGACCCGACGATGCCACAGGGTTCTTTGCGGACTACGACGAGTTCACCTACTACCTGCCGCGCGGCGACCGGATCCTGTACGCGCGCACCTACCAGGCGACCAACGGCGGCATGGACTACTGGACCATGGCCGCGGACGGCTCCGACCAGCGCCGGGTCACCTTCGTCAACGAACCCTGGAACCTCGAGAATATGGGCTACGCGGTTTTGGGCGGGCTCGGGTTCGACCCCACCAATCCGGACCGGTTCGTGGCCGGTGTATGTCCGTCCCTCGACTGCTCGCAGATCAACGCAGTCATGGTAGACCTCGTGGCGTACAAGCCCGAGCAACAAGGCCTTACGGGCACGTACTTCTCGGACGTCAATCTCGAGAACCGCGTCACGAGCCGCGTTGACCCCTCGATCCAGTTCGAGTGGACCGCGGCGTCCATGGCGGGTGTGCCACAGTCTTTCTCTGCGCGCTGGACGGGCACGATCACGCCTCCGTTGACTGGCTCCTACGTGCTCTGCGCGCAGGTTGATGACGGCGCGAGGCTTCTCGTCGACGGCGCGCTGCTCGTGGACGCATGGAACAATGGCCCCGGCCAATACTGTGCAACCGTATCCTGGATGGAGGGAACGTCCTACTCGTTCGAAGTGGAGTATTGGAACAGTGGGAACACAGCGATCGCATACGTTTTTTGGCAACGTCCGGATGAGATCCGCGAGGTCATCCCGCCCACGGCTCTCACTCCTGCACCCTGAGCGGACGTTTCGCTCCACCCATCCACCAACAAAAAAAACGGACCAATTCTTTCGAATTAGTCCGTTTATTCAAAATATCCCGGCGGCGACCTACTTTCCCACCCAATCGCTCAGGCAGTATCATCGGCGCATGAGGGCTTAACTTCCGAGTTCGGGATGGGATCGGGTGTGACCCCTCCGCCATAGCCACCGGAAACCTGTTTTTCAGAGAGCGTCTGGCGATTTCATCCCCTTCGGGGATCAAGAAATTCTTACTGAGTAAAGCGAAGTTAGAATTTCTAATCCCCTTCGGGGATAAGAGCCCGTAAAGCTCACTACGTTCGCTAACGGGCTCTAACAAAGCGTTCAACATGCTAAGCAAGTGTCTACTCTTGCGCTTAACTCTGACCATACGCTTGGTTGGATTCATTTCCCTGATCAATTATTAATCAACCAGAGAAAAAAATATGGTCAAGCCGCACGACCAATTAGTACCGGTCAGCTGAACACATCACCCATTTCTGGACTTTGTGCGTACACCTCCGGCCTATCAACCTCCTAGTCTAGAAGGGGTCTTTAGGTTTGGTTTTAACCAAACGGGATACCTTATCTTGGGGTTGGCTTCCCGCTTAGATGCTTTCAGCGGTTATCCGTTCCGTACGTGGCTACCCAGCTATGCCTTTGGCAAAACAACTGGAGCACCAGAGGTACGTTCATCCCGGTCCTCTCGTACTAAGGACAACTCCCCTCAAGTATCCTACGCCCACAACAGATAGGGACCGAACTGTCTCACGACGTTCTAAACCCAGCTCGCGTACCGCTTTAATCGGCGAACAGCCGAACCCTTGGGACCGACTTCAGCCCCAGGATGCGATGAGCCAACATCGAGGTGCCAAACCGCATCGTCGATGTGAACTCTTGGATGCGATCAGCCTGTTATCCCCGGGGTAGCTTTTATCCGATGAGCGACGGCCCTTCCACTCGGAACCGCCGGATCACTAAGACCTGGTTTCCCATCTGCTCGACCCGTCGGTCTCGCAGTTAAGCTCTCTTATGCCTTTGCACTCAGCGGCTGGTTTCCAATCAGCCTGAGAGAACCTTTGCGCGCCTCCGTTACCTTTTGGGAGGCGACCGCCCCAGTCAAACTACCCACCAGACAGTGTCCTCGCACCAGATAATGGTGCGGAGTTAGAACCCCAAATTGATCAGGGTGGTATTCCACCGTTGGCTCCACCGAATCTAGCGACCCGGCTTCAAAGCCTCCCACCTATCCTCTACAAACCAACTCGGAATTCACTGTCAAGTTGTAGTAAAGCTCCACAGGGTCTTTCCGTCTTGTTGCGGGTAGACAGCATTTTCACTGCCAGTTCAATTTCGCCGAGTCCCTCGTCGAGACAGTGCGGAAGTCGTTACGCCATTCGTGCAGGTCGGAACTTACCCGACAAGGAATTTCGCTACCTTAGGACCGTTATAGTTACGGCCGCCGTTTACCGGGGCTTCAGTTCACAGCTTCGAGCCCTTACGGGCGCTAACTGCTCGCTTTAACCTTCCGGCACCGGGCAGGCGTCAGACCCTATACTTCCTCTTGCGAGTTTGCAGAGTCCTGTGTTTTTAGTAAACAGTCGCTACCGCCTTTTCACTGCGACCCACATTGGCTCCAGATGATAATCATTCACCAACACGGGCACACCTTTTCCCGAAGTTACGGTGTAAATTTGCCTGAGTTCCTTAACGAGGGTTATCTCGAACGCCTTAGGATATTCTCCCTGCCCACCTGAGTCGGTTTACGGTACGGACACTGGAGTGTACTCCGCTGCGAGACTTTTCTTGGAAGCATGGGTTCAATCAGTTTACGGGTCAAAGACCCTCCTCATAGCTCCTCGGGGTTGATCTCCCGTTTATTATCCGTTGGAGACCCCTGCGAGTTTGAACCTACAAAACCGACTGTAGGCTGACCTACCCTTCTCCGTCCTCCCTTGCAGCATCAACGTAGCACCCCAATGGTACAGGAATATTCGCCTGTTTTCCATCGCCTACGCCTTTCGGCCTCGGCTTAGGGTCCGACTAACCCTGGGAGGATTAACCTTCCCCAGGAAACCTTGGGCTTCCGGCGTGCGGGTTTCTCACCCGCATAATCGCTACTTATGTCAGCATAATCACTTCCAGCACCTCCAGTAGTCCTCTCGGTCTACCTTCGCCGGCCACTGGAACGCTCCCCTACCGATCCACCTTGTCCGAAGACAAGGCCGATCCCGCAGCTTCGGTGACGTGCTTGAGCCCCGCTACATTTTCGGCGCGGACTCACATCGACCAGTGAGCTGTTACGCTTTCTTTAAAGGATGGCTGCTTCTAAGCCAACCTCCTGGTTGTCAATGTGCTTCCACTTCCTTTACCACTTAGCACGTACTTAGGGACCTTAGCTGGCGGTCTGGGTTGATCCCCTCTCGACGTTGAACTTTAGCGCCCGACGTCTGACTCCCATGATAGCAGTCAACGGCATTCGTAGTTTGGTTGGGTTTGGTAATCTGGTAAGACCCCTAGCCCATCCAGAGCTCTACCTCCGTTGCTGATAACATGAGGCTATACCTAAATATATTTCGGGGAGAGCCAGCTATCACGCAGTTCGATTAGCTTTTCACTCCTACCCACAGGTCATCCCATCGATTTTCAACTCGAATGAGTTCGGACCTCCGAGATGGTATTACCCACTCTTCATCCTGCCCATGGGTAGCTCACTGCGCTTCGGGTCTAATCCACGCGACTGGTCGCCCATTTCAGACTCGCTTTCGCTACGGCTCCACCTTCGGGTTTCCCCTATGGCTTAACCTATCGCCACGTAAATTAAGTCGCTGACCCATTATGCAAAAGGTACGCGGTCACCCTGGACGCGGGCCGAAGCTCGCTTCCATAGGGCTACCACGGATTGTAGGCATGCGAATTCAGGTACTATTTCACTCCCCTAAAAGGGGTTCTTTTCACCTTTCCCTCACGGTACTAGTTCACTATCGGTTGTCGGGTAGTATTTAGCCTTGGAAGGTGGTCCTCCCAGATTCCCACAGGGTTTCTCGGGCCCCGCAGTACTCGGGAATGTTGAATAGAAGATTCTTACCGTTTTGTCTACGGGGCTTTCACCCTCTATGGCCGGACGTTCCATTCCGTTCAACTACAGTTCGAGTCGCTTATCGCGACCTCTTCCGGCGGATCCGTAAGTCCGCCCCTCAACACCCCACAACCCCGCGTATACTAAGCTTACGGGCAACATGTATACGTCGGTTTAGGCTGTTCCCCTTTCGCTCGCCACTACTTGGGGAATCGCGTTTGCTTTCTTTTCCAGAGGATACTGAGATGTTTCACTTCTCCTCGTTCGCTTCGCCCGGTTATGTATTGTACCGGACGATGGGAGATATGGCTCTCCACAGGTTTCCCCAT
>CAVWHX010000005.1:0-52500 GCA_963754925.1 uncultured delta proteobacterium | reverse complement strand
CCTAGCCACTAAAACTGTCAAGGAAAAAGAACAAATGGAACGGCTACGTTGCCTTCTCGAGGAACGCCCCCGTTCCAAAAAGCAAAAGGCTTATTATAGTACCAGATCTTGATTGTCAAATTAAAAAATTTATTTGGAAAAAAACATTTATTCTTTTCGAATATCGCGCTATTGGTAGCCTTCAATTTTGAAACCCGTTAGGGAGCTCGTCGAATTCCGGAGAGGTGCCCCATGGATACGTTGGAATGCATTCAAACCAGGCGAAGTATCCGCAGGTTTACCGCCGAACCAGTTGAAGAAAAACACCTGCAGCAAATCATCGAGGCGGTGCGGTTTGCGCCGAGCTGGGCCAACACCCAGTGCGTCGAAGTGGTGGTCGTCCGCGAAGTGCAGCAGAAAACGGCGCTCGCGGGGACGCTCTCCCCGAGCAATCCGGCGGCCGCCGGCTTCGTTGGTGCGCCGGTGATTGTCGCCTTGTGCGCCCGCCGCGGCAAGGCCGGATTCTACCGCGGACGAGCCACTACCGCCCATGGCGATTGGTACCTATTCGACGCCGGCATCGCGGCGCAAAATTTATGTCTGGCCGCTCACGCCTTGGGGTATGGAACGGTTCACGTCGGCTCGATCGATCATCCTGCGGCGGCGCGGTTGTTAGCCTTGCCCGACGAGCTCACCGTGATCGAACTCATCCCGATCGGCCGACCGGCCGAGACGCCACGCATGCCTCCCCGGCGCGAGCCCGCAGAGTGGATTCACCTCGAACGCCACAGTAAATCGCGATAACCGCTATCCATTCCTCCCCATGACAGCGAACACCGACCTCTCATTTTGGCGTCAGACGAAGGCACTCACGCGGCCCTTCTGGGCCGCCAACATCATGGAGATGATCGAGCGCCTTGCCTACTACGGCATCCGCGTGGTCATTCCGATCTACATCGCCCAGGCCGATGAGCCCGGTGGATTGCATTTCACCCAAGTGGATAAAGGCTTCATTTTCATGTGGTGGGCGATCGTGCAATCCGCCCTGCCGGTGTTCACCGGGGGTTTCGCCGACCGGTATGGATACAAGCGTCAGATAGTCGTCGCCATCGCTTTCAAGGTGACCGGCTATCTGCTGATGGCGACCCAAACCGACTTCTGGCCTTTTTTTACCGGATGCATGGTGCTTGCGGCTGGCACGGCGATCTTCAAGCCGCCCATTCAGGGAACGTTTGTCAAAACGCTGACCGAAGAGTCGTCCGGGGTCGGCTGGGGATTTTTTTACATGGTGGTCAACGTCGGCGGTTTCTTGGGCCCGCCGCTCGCCCACTTTCTCTACGGCTATTCCTGGCCGCACGTATTTTACGGCTGCGCGATTCTGGTGAGCCTCAACCTGATCATGCTCTTCACGTACGGCAACGTTGAATCCGGCGCCGATCGCAGCGGCGGCATGTGGCGGGTCGTCGTGGACACGGCAAAAAATATTCTGAACCCGCGCCTCGTCGCGTTCATTCTCATCATGTCGGTTTTTTGGGCCTCGGCATCGCAGTTTTTCGACATGCTGCCGAACTTCATCGTCGACTGGACCGACTCGTCAACGATTGCCCGGTATTTACCCGCCTTCATGCATTCGACCAACGTCGAACGCGGCCCGCAAATCGCCCAGGAGTGGGTCATCAACCTCAATCCGTTCCTGATCATCCTGTTCGTTGCGCCTCTTTCGTGGATCGTGAATCACTACATGCGCCGTCTGACGTCGATGCTGCTCGGCTTTATCGTCTCGGCCGTGGGCACGTACCTGGTGGGTTACTCAATGGCCATCGGCTTCTGTATCTTGGGGATCGGACTCTTCTCGGTGGGGGAGATGCTGTGCTCGCCGAAGCTGAACGAATACCTGGGAGTCATCGCACCCTCGGACAAAAAGGCCTTGTACATGGGATACGCCAACATTCCGTTTGCTATCGGGTGGGGATACGGGGCATTCGTGGCCGGCCATCTTTACGAGAGCATGGGTGAAAAGGCCGGCCTGGCGCTGCGCTACCTTCAGGAAAACCTGCAGGTGGCGGATCTTCCCGGCAGGACGGATGCGTTTTCCCACCTCTGTAAACTAATCGGCAAAACACCCGCGGATACCACGACGCTGTTGTGGGAAACATACCACCCCGGCTGGGTTTGGATACCCTTCGTCGTTGCGGCCCTGGTTGCGACAGGCGCACTGTGGGTATTCAATTATTTGGCAAAAAAGAGGGCCTGGGACGATACCAACGTTTGAGAAGACCGTAATCGACCTTATTCAATTTTTTCCTTGACACAACGTACCATTTTTGGTACACTATACTGGTGACAAAGCGACCTCTTGATATTGTCTTTTTCAAGACCGCGGCTGGCAATGAACCGGCCCGTGAATGGTTGAGGAGCTTATTGAAAGAAGAAAAACGACTCATAGGCGAAGACATAAAGGCGGCACAATTCGTATGGCCGCTTGGTGAGCCGACGGTGAAGAAACTGGAGCCTGGCATATGGGAGATACGGACAAACCTAAAAAATAAGATTGCGCGTGTGCTAGTGGCAAAAAGCCCAGATAAGTTGATCATCCTGCACGGTTTCATTAATAAATCCATGAAAACACCTCAGTCCGATTTGGAGATAGCGCGGAATAGGCTGAAGGCTGCAAAGAAAGGAGAATAAAATGAAAAAGAAGGACGACATTGAATTTAAAGAGAAACACATCGGCTCTTCTTTTGACGACTTCCTAAAAGATGAAGGTATCTATGAAGAAGTAGTGTTGGCGGCAACCAAAAAAGCCCTGGCATTCAAGCTGCAACAGCTTATGAAGAAGAAGCACATGTCAAAAATGTCTCTCGCTCATAAAATGAAGACGAGCAGAAGCGCCCTCGATAGGCTTCTCGATCCTGAAAATACCTCTGTTACATTGCAATCGATTGGGAAAGCGGCCTCTGTTCTGGGCAAACGGGTTGTGGTCGAACTGCGTTAGCTTCTTCTCGAACTTTGATGTTTTTCTGGAAATGTCTTGGATCATCCGAAAGGCCTTAAGGAGCGAATGGTAGCCTTGGTCTGATAATGAGAAAAATTGTTTAACAATACCTTCTTACAAGAGGTTCGCTAAATGGGGGGCAGGATAGGCAGCATTCGGCATTGGTCCAGCTGTAGCGGCCATGACTCCTAACTCTGATGAGGAGCCACAGCTCGGTTACCTGCACCGCGACATAGTGTTGAAGAAAAAAATCGGACTGAATAAAGTGGATGAGAGTGCTCCTGTATCTACCAGACTATTTCTAGATTCCAGCAGTAAGCCTATATCTTGCGTTTTCTATCTCTCGAGCTGGTGTATATTTTCAACACCTAATCCGCTTGGAAACGATATTAACGTGGTCTACAATCCTCAGGCGACGGTATCAATAGCCCGGAATCTGTTCAGATTCGGCAGGGAGCATTTCTGGCTAGAAGGTAACAAAATAAAACGTGAACCGAGATATTAAACAGAGCAACCGATATTAACTGGTATTTTTTTACTATTCATAAATCTTCTCATCCGGCTGATCGGCGTTCTGCGCATCATTCTCGACGTTTCGTGTTTTTTCTTTTGAGACGCTTTCCAAAAATTCCTTGTACCATTCGTTCTGGATGATGAGCTGCATGATCTCGTTGGTGCCCACCCAGATCATGGAAAGCCGGATATCGCGCACGATGCGCTCGATGGGATAGACGTTCGTATACCCGATGCCGCCCATCACCTGCATGGCGTTATTGGCTACCTCCCAGGCCGACTCAGTGACAAATTTTTTGGCTTGTGAAACCATCCGCCGAATTCGTCCTGGTGAGGTCTTTCCGGAATCGATCGCCAGGCAGGTGCTGTACACCATCGAACGCATGGCATCGAGCAGCAGCACGCTATCCGCCACCTTAAATCCAACCGCCTCGAAATTCATTATCGTCTGCCCAAACGCCTTGCGCATCGAGCTGTACCTCGTCGCTATCTCCACGGCCGGCCGCACCGAGCCGATGGTCATCGCCGCCGTGCCGAGCCGTTCGGGAACCATCATCCGAACAAACACCTTGTATCCGTTGTTGATGCCGGCAAGGGCGTATCGTTCAGGCACCCGAACCTCGTTCAGCACCAACCTGCCGGCGCCGCCGCCGCGGACGCCCATCAGACCGTACAGGTATTTGGTCTCAACGCCCTTTGTCCGCGGTACCATAAAGGCAGTAAGCCTTTTATGCTGTACCGCCGTCGGGTCGGTGACCGCATACACTAAAAACCAATCTGCCCCTTCCGCGCCGACGATAAACCGTTTCTGCCCGCTTATGACCCAATCACCGCCTTCTTTCCGGGCGACCGTTTTAGCGCCGAAAAAATCGGACCCTCCCCGCGGTTCGGTAAGCCCTTCAGCGGCGCACACGTCTCCTTTAAGCAGCGGCACGACGATCGCTTGCTTGAGCTCTTCCGAACCAAACTCGCAGACCGCCTCGCAGACGATATCCGCCCCAACGCCCCAGAGGCATGCCAGCGAGTAGCTGGCCACGCCTATCTCTTCGGCTACGATGCTATCATCCACCCACCCGAGCCCTCTCCCGCCGTACTGGGCGGGAATCCTAATGCCGAGCAAGTTCCTCTGGCCGGCCTCTTTGAGATACTCGCGGGGGAACTGGACTTTGTCAGCGTCCATATCGAGAATCATTTGTTTGGGTACCCCGTTGGTAAACTCCCGCGCCTCGCCGCGAAGTTTTTTCTGCGCCTCGGTCATGATAAAATCGAACATGTTGGCCTCCCGTGTGTGAATTCATACCCTATCAGATATTCAGTAGAAATACTTTCGGTAGTATGGTAATCGACAACGGTGGTATTTTACAAAATTTAACCGAGAATTCTCTACGAAACAGAGTCATGAACAAACCATCGCTTCTTCTCATCCACCCATCCCCCGATAAAGATCGCTTGTGCAGCCGGAGAAGAACGAAATCATCGGTGGCTCAGATCAATCTGCCGCTGCTCGCCGCATATGCCGACGATCGCTTTGACGTTCGGATAATCGATGAAAACGTTGAGGATATCGATTTTACCATCAGACCGGATGTGATCGGCATCAGCCTCATGACGCCGACAGCCATGCGCGGCTATGAGATCGCCGACAGGTTTCGTCAAAAGCACATACCGGTCGTTCTCGGCGGCATGCATGTATTTTTCATGACGGACGAGGCGGCTGCGCACGCCGACGCTGTCGTCGTGGGCGAGGCGGACGTCTCGTTCAATGAGCTCCTGGACGACTTTCTCGCCGGGCACATGAAAAAAGTCTACACTTCAGACAGCTATCACAGCCTCATCGGTTTGCCGCGACCGAGACTCGATCTGCTCAAGCCTTCGGCATACAGTTTCCCCAACGTGATCGAGACCGCCCGCGGCTGCCCGCATACCTGCTCGTTCTGCTCGGTGACGAAGTTCTGGGGCAACCAATTGCGCTTTCGCCCGGTCGAAGAGGTTATCGAGAATATCAAGGCCATGCCGCGGGGCGACCTGCTGTTCATCGATGATAATATCTTTGGTCATCCCCAACGGGCCAAGGAGCTTTTCGAGGCGCTTATTCCGCTCAAACGACGTTGGATCGGTCAGGGCGAGCTCCGCTTTTCACGCGACCCCGAGCTTCTTAATCTCGCCACGCGCAGCGGTTGCGGGTGGATCTTCATCGGCATGGAGACGACCGACAGCGCCAATCTTAAGGCCATGCATAAGTCCGGTCTCAACCGTGTCGAAGACTACGACCACGAAATTGCAACCATCCATAAGAAAGGAATCAAAATCCTTGGTTCGTTTATCGTTGGCCTGGATAACGATGATGCCGGGGTGTTCGACCGAACCCTGCAATTTTGCATCAGAAACAAACTCGAGGCGGCGAACTTCTACATCCTCACCCCCATGCCGGGCACCAAGCTTTTCTTTGACATGAAGGCATCAAACCGCATCCTCCATTACAATTGGGCGCACTACGACACGAACCACGTGGTCTACAAACCCATGAAAATGACCCCTCATGAGCTTCTCGAAGGCTACATCAAACTCTACAAGTCTTTCTATTCTCCGAAATCAATCGCTGCTCGTCTTCTGAAATTTCGCAGCCACCTGCTGCAACTCATGGCTCTCAACATGGGCAGGATGATCAATGCCCGATACTTCGAGGAAGGCTGTAGGATCTAGGAGCCGCCCGGGATATCGCGTGCGACTAAACAGTCAGAGAGGCATATGAATAAAAAAAAGATATTTGTTTCGGCTTTATTCGGTCTCGTTGTGACGTTTTCCTGTGCCGAGTTTAAAGATGATTCTATTATTACTTCGGTACTACCGATTGTATTTCTTTGGCCGCTGTTTTCATTTATTTCATATTTATTCCTACATTTCATTTCGCGGTATTCATTTCCTGTTGAACACAACCAGATACGATGGCCCACGTTTATACTCTACCTGTTTCCCAGTATTATGGTATCTTCAATCTATTTGGTTGCGTTTTATCCCGGTAATATGACGGTAGATTCAATTGTTCAATGGAAGCAAGCGCAAGCAATATTGGCCGGCAATTGGAGTCAGGTAAGCGACGCCCATCCTGCAGCACACACCGCCCTGCTGGCGCTATTAATGTCTCTATGGCATTCTCCCGCCGCCCTGGCGGCGTTTAATATCCTGTGTGTATCATCGATAGTTGCCTACGGCGCCTATTCACTTGAAAAAGTGGGATTTAGTCGGAAAGTTGTATGGATATATATTATCCTACTCTCAGCCAGTCCACCTTTCGGAATGATTGTTATTACCTTATGGAAGGACGTGTTATTCAGCGCTGGGTTGGCTTTCCTGACCATAATTATAATGAATATGGTTGTCACTCATGGTGAATACCTTAGAACATTTCGGGGTATTTTCTTATTGTTCATTGCTATGCTGATGATGCTGTTTTTTAGACACAACGGCATGTATGATCTGGTGATATCGGTTCCTTTAATAGTTATTATATATGGGATGACCGATTCCTCCCCGTGGAAAAACATCCTCTCCAGCGCAAGAATCGGTTTCTCTTCCTTGGTTCTGCATACAATCAAGAACAGTACCCTGGTTAGGTTTTTTACAACGTTTATTGCAGCCTTGTTTTTCTATCTCATTATCGTCAATAACGTGTATACCGCGTTGAACATATCCCCTGCGTTCGAGGGAGTAAAATATAGCATACCGTTGAATATCATGGCGGGAGTGCTTAAAAACGGGCGCAACATCACTCCCGAGCAATATAACAAAGCCGCGAAAATACTTCCTCTCAGTGAGTGGTTCTCGAGTTATGATCCATATCTTGCCGATCCGATAAAAGACAATAAAAATATTGATGACGATGCATACTTGAAAAACAAAAGAGAATTTTTTGCTCTTCTTGCAGAGCTATGCCTCCAGAATCCCCGAGAAGCCATAACAGCGTACGGTAAAATGATATCGATAATCTGGAGAATAAAAGTTATGGGATACAACTTCGCCTACACCGTCGATATTGACCCTGAAGATAAGGAGAGGTTCGGGTTGAAGGATGATACCGTTGTCAGCGAGAGCCTTTGCCCTCCTCTAAAATCGCTACTGTCTGATTTCTTGCAGTCGAGCACGTATACCGTGGACTCCTTGAGCGATGCTAAGAGACCGAAGCCTAGTCACCTCATGGCTGTTTTGACGGGGGTCCTGTCAACACTGTGGAAACCGGCTTTGTTGCTGTATCTCAGCATTCTCTTTGCCGTCGGTTCGGCATTGGTCAATGGATTGAGGTCACTCTGTGTGCCACTCGTAGTAATCGCTAACAACCTGGTAGTCGCGCTATCAATTCCCGCTCAAGATTTTAGATATTTATATTGCAATTTCCTCTGTTTCGGATTTGTCATGCTTTTTTCATTTATAAAATTCAACCAGGCGACATAGCATGGCGGGGATTGGAGTCCTGCTGAAAAACCGAATGATGTCTATGCGCCAACAGTCATAATCGAAAAGGAAAATGCCGGGAGGGGGAATCGAACCCCCACGGCGCTAAGCACCACGGGATTTTAAGTCCCGTGTGTCTACCAATTCCACCATCCCGGCATAACAAAAACCATTGTTATCAAAGATGTTAGGTGCAAGTCAAGAAGTTAGGTTGAGCTGCTGATCGGTCATGGGAATGAAATTCGGAGTTTCAATCGTAGAGCTTCTTCATCATCCATGCGATCTTTTGCCCCAATGTCTGCGCGATGTTGACGCCTTCCCCATCTTTTTCGACCTCTCCCTTGTCTCTGGCAACGCTCATTGCCCGCCCGGCGATGATAAGCTCGTTGCCAAAGAAGAAATGGTTCATGGTTTCGATGGTATGCATACCTCCGCTGCGACGAAAACAGGCTACGGAAGCCCCAATTTTGTTCTTGTACATCCTTCCGTTTGCCAATCCGACAAAACCCGCCCGGTCTATCAAGGCCTTCATCTCCGCTGTTACATCCTGAAAATAGGAGGGAGATCCCAAAACGATACCCTGAGCCGTGGTCATCTTTTCGATATACTCGTTCGCCGCATCGTTCTTAACGGCACAGCGCTGGTCCTGATTCTCAAAACACTTGTAGCAGGCGATGCATCCGTGAATCGCCTTTGCCGAGAGCTGAATAAGTTCCGTTTCAATGCCCTCTTTCTCGATCTCCCGTAAGAGATAGCCTATCAACATGGTGGTGTTACCGTCTTTCCTGGGACTGCCGTTGAAGCCGATAACCTTCATATCCGTCCTCCTTTCTGTTAAGCACATCAACATATAATGGGCAGGGGATCTTAGTGAGCAAAAGTGTCACTTCTTATTTGAGTCTAATTTTGGACAAAAAAATGTAATCCCCATTCCTAAATTTATTTCAAAATAATTCGAAGACTCAGGAGGTTTGTTTCCTATATAATCGTGATATCCTGGTGCTAAATATACACCAATCAATGTATTCCCTATAAGGTATTTCAAAGATATTTGTAAATAATAATACATAGCATTATAACTAATATGATTTGAAGAAGTATGATAAATAGATAACCCATATTCATATTCTATACTCGGTGAAATGTCGAAAAATAACCTATCGGTTAAATTAATAGTATACCCCATAGAAAACGACGGACCCAAGAAAATCAGGTGTTTTGCATAATTAGGATACGTAACTTTAACATCATAATATGAATAGGTTATATAAGGAACTAGCCCAATATGTATCTTGTCAATAATATAATAATTTAATAATGGGTGAAAACTAATACTAAATTTTGATCTTAAATATTCATTATTCCCATTTTCATAAAATACTCCTGATGTGGAAATAGAACCGCCATATTCGAAAATTCCCTTTGTTGCAAAATTATTTTTCTCTTCATCAGCAAATACCAATGGCGTTAAGAAGCATACTGATAACACAATGATAAACAAATTTATTTTTTTCATCAAATTTCTCCTAATAATTAAACTTTATAAATACAATTCATAAGAAGGAACTAATGCTTGTTCCTTCGGTTCCTTGTTTTGCCAGAGCAGGCGCAACTAAATGATAATACCTTAAAATTCAACGCAGCTTTTATGTCAATAGGTTTTTAGCCTGGCCTGTTATCCTGCCCCCCATTTGAAATGGAGACGAATGCCCCTGTCCAATACCATGATGGCTTTACACTACTGGGATTAACATCGGCCCTGCGTTAGGATTTGCAAATCTACATAGTATCAACCAGGTTTGGAGTCACGTATAAATTTTCGTGCGGATGCCGAGTCGTTATAGCAAGTCAACCCTTTAGGTTGACGGAGAATTATCGACCGTCCTGTAAGGGATATCTCTGCGCATTTTTCCATTGACATTGGGACGATAAAGTATTTTATTCTACCATTACATACAGGCTGTATTTGTGTGATCTTCAAAATAAGCGTTAGAGTCAATTAACGCTCGCGCACCACTTCGATACAAGCCAAATCATCTCGTACATCCTCGGAACTGACGAGGTGTGAGCTATGTGAACTTTGTCGAACAGGACGATCGTACTGGATTTGGGCATCGACAAAACTGATTGCCCGTCCGTTTGTCCAAAACTTAGACCAGGAGGGATGCCATGAAAAAAGAGAGAAGGATTGGCTCAATGGCGCTACTCCCCATCGTCTTGACGGTGGGCCTGGCACTCGGGAACATGCATTGCGGCATGCTTGGGAACATGGATTGCGGCGTGTTCGGGAACGGGGATTGCGGCTCTTCGTCGGGAACGTTCACCACCACGGGGAGTATGACGACAGCGCGGGCGGATCACACGGCGACACTTCTACCCGGCGGGAAAGTACTCATTGTAGGCGGGGCTGGGAACTCGGGCGAGTGGCTCACGAGCGCGGAGCTGTACGACCCGGACGCGGGAGCTTTCACGGCCACGGGGAGCATGACGACGGCGCAGGGCACGGCGACGCTATTGCCCAGCGGGAAGGTGCTCCTCGCGGGAGGCGCCCCCGCGGAGCTGTACGACCCGGTTGCGGGGACGTTTGCGGCCACGGGGAGCATGACGACGGTTCGGGGTAATTACACGGCGACGCTGCTGCGCGGCGGGAAGGTGCTCATCGCGGGAGGTGATGGAGGAGGATTTACCAACCCCGCCCTCGCGAGCGCGGAGCTGTACGACCCGGTTACGGGGACATTTGCGGTCACAGGGAGCATGGCAACGGGGCGGAGATGGAACACGGCGACGCTGCTGCCCAGCGGGAAGGTGCTCATCGCGGGAGGGGCTGGGACCTCGGGCTTAGACGACTCCCTAGCGAGCGGGGAGCTGTACGACCCGGTTTCGGGAACGTTCACGACCACTGGTAGCTTGACGACTTCGCGGTACGCACACACGGCGACGCTGCTGCCCGACGGAAAGGTACTCATAGCGGGAGGACAGAATAATGGTTCCGTACTCGCGAGCGCGGAGCTGTACCGATGAAGGAACAACAATGTAAGACGCTCTGAGGATGCTGCTAGCGCTCGGTGCGCTCGCTCTTGGTTCCGGGCACCAGCACCTCCCTCGACCGCAATATAATGCTGGCACCGCTGCTCAAGGGTTTTGCGGCGGCAGTATTGGGTGGAATGGAAACCTTGATAGGCACCATCGGAGGCGGGTTTATCCTGGGAGTCATCGATGCGGCGTCAACCATAGTGGCGGCTGTCATGCCCTAGTACGCCCAGAAGGGACCTTGACCGAGGCTGGATTTCATTCCCTCGATGCCGACATAGACCGGGCGTCCGAAAAAGAACGGCAGCCCCCAATCGAATCCTTGCTTCGCTGATCCTCCGACCTGGGCGGACACGTTGTTGCCAGAATTAAAGAAGGTGGCGAAGCTGCTGATGGTAAAGGACACCAGGCCGATCGCTGAGGCGCCAAAGCCGGTGTTCGTGGCGGATAACGTCTTCGCTGACAGAGGACAGAACCAAGGGTAGGAAGAAGAATAGGGCAAGGGACACACCGGAAGCTGATCTTCGAGATCGGAAAAGTATAGTGCGTTAGACCCGGTGTCGAGAAATCCGGCGCCCTGAATGTCTTCAAACGTCGTGGTGATAGGCATCCAGTTCAGGCTCTCAACATTCGGGTTGATATCGTAGATGGATACTCCCGACGGTACGTTGTTAGCCTGGGTGCCGATGCCCAGGATGAGGGAGCCGTTGACCGAGGGAGCCCCAACAGCAGGAATAGCGGGGAGTTGCACCAGGACACCGTTATTGTCCTTGGGGAGGAGCGCCACCGGATTCTGGACTTGTAAGAATAGGGGGACCGCGGCGCCCACACAATTCGATCCGAGGCAGGCGTAATAAATGTTATTATAGGAGGACTCCTCACAAAGCGAACCACAGTCCTGGGCAAGAAACCCCACCCCCAGGATTCCGTTAATCCGGCGTCAGCCGGGGACGTGTCGGCGTTGCCGCATTGACCCGGACGTGTTCCGAACGATGAGTCGATGATCTGGATGGGCACGTGAACGGCGGGTTCGTTTCCGAGAATAACGCTCGCCACCTCAACCGGCCCCCATTCGGACGAACCATCCGCGAACACCTGGCACTCGCCGAGCGCGCCGTCGATAGACTCCGAGGTGAGGGAAACGGACACAAGCTGCTTGAAGATCCTCAGCCCGAAGCTTCCGGTGTCCAGAAGAATATCGGTGATCTCCTGGCAGTTCGATGTGCCGGGCTCACAGATCGTCACGCTGACGCACGGCTTGTTGAAGTAGGAATTGCTGCTGCAAAGCGAACCATTCACCGTGACCGGCATCACGTTATTGGCGGTCGCCGTGAAGTTCCGCCCCGTGACGTCCGCGCCGCTTACCGTGACGGTGATGCTCGCCGGGGAGAAGGTGTAGCCGCTCTCGCTCGGCGTGACCGTATAGCCGCCGTTCGAAAGCCCGCTAAAGCTGTAGGCGCCGTTCCCGTCGGTGCTCGTGGAGGCCGTCGCCGCCCCGGTGAGCGCGAGCGTGACCCCTGCTGCGGTTGCGCCGCTCACCGTCCCGGAGATGCTGTAGGTATTCGGCGCGGCGGTCGACGTGAAGTTCTGCCCCGTGAGGTTCGCGTCGCTCACCGTGACCGGGATGCTCGCCGGGGAGAAGGTGTAGCCGCTCTTGTCCGGCGTAATCGTATAGTCACCGTTCAAAAGCCCGCTGAAGCTGTAGTTGCCGCTCCCGTCGGTGCTCGTGGAGGCCGCGGCTGCCCCAGTGAGCGCGACCCTGACCCCGGCTGCGGTCGCGCCGCTCACCGTCCCCGAGATGCTGTACGTATTCGGCGCAGCGGTCACGGTGAAGTTCCGCCCCGTGACGTTCGCGCCGTTCACCGTGACGACGCTGCTCATAGGAGAGAAGGTGTAGCCGCTCTCACTCGGCGTGACAATATAGACGCCGTTCGGAAGCCCGCTAAAGCTGTAGTTGCCGCTCCCGTCGGTGCTCGTGGAAGCCGTCGCTGATCCGGTGAGCGTGACTGTGACCCCTGATGCCGTCGCGCCGCTCACCGTGCCCGAGATGCTGTACGTATTCCCCTCAGCGGTCCCCGTGAAGTTCCGCCCCGTGACGTCCGCACCGCTCACCGTGACGGCGATGCTCGCCGGGGTGAAGGTGAAGCCGCTCTTGCTCGGCGCGACCGTATAGACGCCGTTCGAAAGCCCGCTGAAGCTGTAGTTGCCGCTCCCGTCGGTGCTCGTGGAAACCGTCGCTGCCCCAATGAGCACAACCCTGACCCCTGCTGCGGTCGCGCCACTCACCGTCCCCGAGATGCTGTACGTATGCGCCCCCTTGGATGAACTGCCGCATCCGGCGAGTAATGCCAGGAGGGCCAACCAAATCGTGCCGCTAGTTAATTTCATCGATTTTGATCCCCGGAGGTACGAGCGCCTTGAGGTAAGCCCGTCCTTGTAGGTTGCGCATATGCCCCCATTTCTCGACGACGATGTGCTCCGTCTTGATTTGGCTGCTCCTGCGACCCCGCTCGTGGGGAGTGTTACGTAGGCCCTCGGCATATTCTTTGGCGAAAGAGCCGAGGAGCGGCGTGAGATCCGGGTGGGTGAGTCCCTTCCAGGTTATCGCGAATACGACGCCGGAAGACGTGAGGTACTCCCGCAGCGAAATCAAATTGGACTTAAGTTCTTGGACCGAATAGCTGCTGCGGACGACGGTCTCGCCCTGCACGGCCTTGAGGGCCACACGGTCGGTGGCCACCGAATCGACCGGTTCGCCTAGCGCCGCCCGAGCCAGCTCCGGTTTCATAAGCATCGCGATAACCATGCACATACAAAACAAAGATGAAATTGAAATCTTTTTCATGATAGTAACATCCTTCCGCTGCTCGTTTCGTTGTAACCTATTTATATTTTTAGTTTAAGCAACTATGAGGTTAGTGTCAATCAAGCGCCCGCCCTGGCTGTCCGCCAGGTGTCGTTCGCCAAATCCCGTCCCTATTGAGAACAAATCATTTTTCGTATCACCTGCACTACCCTACTCAATATATTAGGTCCCCAGGTGTCTTCTTGTTTCTTATCAGCGTCATTAGCTTTGTTTCTGAATTTTTTTCATCTCCTCGACGCGGAGTTCTTTTCGCAATACTTTACCGACCGTGCTCTTCGGCAGTTGATCCCGAAATTCAATCGCAACGGGCAGCTTGTAGGTGGCAAGTTTCTGCTTGCAGTAATCCATGAGTTCGTCGACCGTGGCCGTCTGGCCCTTCCTCAATACCACAAAAACCTTGATTGCCTCTCCGCGGGTTTTATGCGGAATGCCTATGGCGCACGCCTCTTCGACTTTCGGGTTCTCGTAGAACACCTCATCGATCTCGCGAGGATACACATTAAAGCCACCGGAAATAATCATGTCCTTCAGCCGGTCGACGATATAAAAATACCCTTCTTCATCCATTTTAGCGATGTCGCCGGTATGGAGCCATCCGCCTTTTAACGTCTGCGCCGTCTCTTGCGGCATGTTCCAGTACTCCCGCATCACCTGCGGACCTCTGACTAACAACTCGCCAGTTTCACCAATGGGCATATCCTTGTCACGCCCTTCAATATCAACGATCCGGCTTTCCGTGTCCGGTATCGGCAGTCCGATGCTCCCCGGTTTTCTATTGCCAGCAAAGGGGTTTATGTGAGTGACCGGGCAGGACTCGGTCATACCAAATCCTTCACATATCACCGAACCAGTCTTTGACTCCCACGCTTTTATGACTTCGAGGGGCAGCGGCGCGCTGCCGGAAAAACAACCTTTGATGCTACTCAAGTCAATTTCTTTTATCTTGGGATGGTTCAGGATTCCCATAAACATGGTCGGCACCAGCATGGCGAAGGTGGGCTTGTCCTTGATAAGCGCCTCAACGAGCGGATCCGGCTGGGGCCGTGGAATAAGGATATCTTCATTTCCCGTGAATATTACATAATTCATGCAACAGGAAAGACCGAATACATGGAAAAACGGAAGCGCTCCAAGAAATTTTTCCTTGCCCCTATTCTTGTTTAATTCCGGGAACCACGCATTGATCTGCTGAACCTGTTTGCTTAAGTTCGCATGCGTAAGCACGACGCCCTTTGATACTCCCGTGGTTCCTCCGGTGTACTGCAACTGCGCGATGTCGTCGAAGGCGAGTTTGACGTGCGGCGGTTTCGGCTGGTTTTTAGCAACCATATCCTTCCATTTATAAACATCGGGTGCGGCTTTCACATCGGCCGCCAACTTCTTTTTCTTTGCAACGAGCGGAAAGAGCACGCTTTTAGGAAATGGGAGATAGTCACCAATCGAGGTATAAATGATTTGCTTGATATGAGTCTTGGGCCTGAGATCGATCATCCTATTGGCCAGAAGATCGAGCGTGATGAGAACTTTGGAATCGGAATTGTTGAATTGGTGGTCGAGTTCCTTGTCGGAATACATCGGATTGTTCATAACAACAATGCCGCCGATTTTTAGGGCGGCATAATACGCCGCCACACAGGGAATTAAATTCGGTAAGAGTATCGCAACCCGATCTCCTTTCTTGATGCCGAAATCGGTCAGGCAGGTCGCCATGCGATCCATCATGTCTTTGAGTTGGCGATAGGAAAGATGGAATCCTTGAAAAGAGAGCGCCGTGTTATTCGGAAATTCCTTTGCCGAGCGTTCAAGATACTCGGGCAAGCAGACATTCTCGTAGGTTATGCTTTTAGGAACCCCTTGGTCATAATGGTTAAGCCACAGTTTGTCTGCGTAGGTACTCGTATTCGACATGGCGCCTCCTTAAGGAACTGTGCCTGAAACCACTGGTTTCCGCATAACAGGTATCGTCATCTTCCGCGCAAATTGCCCACCGGGCTTTTGACGCCACATCCTTCCCGGTTCAGAGCATGGGTGTTGAACTACATGGATACGAATGCCCCCGGCCCATACCATTATGGCTTTACACGGTTGGGATTGAAATCGTCCCTTCGTTAGGATCTGCTGACGTGTATAGTAACAACCAGGTTCCGAGTCAAGCACAGAATTTTCCCAACCCTTGACCGAGATGCCGCCTGCCGGTGGCATGCGTTTCTCTGTGTGGGTGTTACCTATGCCTCGCCACCTCGAAAAAGTTTTTCCCAATCATTGACCTAAAATGAGTTGAGGGGTAATTTAAACTTCGATTGAGAACATGCTACGAAAAACCAAAGAAGCGAATGAGTGAAGGAAGATGAACACAACCCAGTCTCTCCCATGCCCAAATCGCAAGCGCCCATGAGCCGATGGCTCTTTCTGATCGCCCTCGTGATGGTGGTGGGAATCGTTTTGCGCCTGCCGGCGGTGCGTATTTCCATCCTCAACGAAGATGAAGCGCTTTACGCGACAGCCGCCGCAGCCATGCACGAGGGCGAACTCCCCTACCATGCGGGTGTCGAGAGCAAGCCACCGGGTATCTTTTTTCTCTATCAGGCTGGCTTCGCCCTTGTCGGGCGTTACCAGATGCAGGGGCTGCACGCCCTGACCATCCTGTGGGTTTTGGCAACCGGTCTGTTCCTTGCGCTCTGTGCGAGGCGCGCCGCGGGGCCAAGGGCGGCGCTCTTGGCTGCGCTGTTCTATTACGTCTTTGTCACCGTTCAGGATCCCAAGGTGCTCGCCACGCAGTGCGAACTGCTCTTCTCGCTGCCGCTGGCAGCGGCGGCGGCATTGCTGCTGACCATGCAGGACCGGCGCACCGTCGCGCAACTCCTCATGAGCTTCGCTGCGGGGAGTCTGTGCGCCCTTGCAACGCTCATCAAACCAACCGCGGTTTCTCTCTTCTTGGCGGCGCTTGCCTGGCTTGTCGTGGTGCGACCGCTGTCCCTTGGAGGGAAGGCCGTCCTGCCAGGAATGAAGCTCTCCGCAGCGATAACTGCTGGCTTCGCTACGATCTGGGGGCTCGTGGCGCTCTACTTCAAGCATCTCGGCGTCTGGGACGATCTCGTCTATTGGACCTTCCAATGGACGACGCTCACCTATATCCCGACTGGCTTCGCCACCTTCTCCTGGCTCGGGCGGTTCGCCGTGGCCTATGGTCTGTGGGGCGCCGCCTGCATCGTACTTTTGGTCCTCGCCCTGCGCGCCGTTGTGACCTGCACGCGCAAAGACGTAGATTCGACGGTCGTTGTGTCGCTGCTTGCGACCTGGTCGATCGCGGCATTCGCGGGAACATTGCTCGGCGGACGCTTCTTCGACCACTACTTCCCTGCCCTCGTGACACCGCTTTCCGGGCTCGCGGGGATAGCCGCCGCGTCACTCGATCTCAGTTGGCGCCGCTGGTCGACGAGGCTCATGGTGCTCGGGACCATCGTGCCCGCCATGGTATGCTTCATCTTGGCACTTAACTTCGATGCAGCGGAAAAACTCTTCAGCGACACGCGACTGCCGTATGACGACGTCGAATGCTATGTGAAGGAGCACACGCGCCCGACCGATCGCATTTTCGTCTGGGGCCACTCCCCGCTCATCTATGTCGCATCCGACCGCCTTGCGGCCACGCGATACTTGACGTGCAACTACCTCACCGGATACGCGGCTATCGGGTTGGGACAGAGCCTGCCACCAGAGGTTGAGGACCGGCTGGGTGTTCCCGATGGGTTCCCGACGCTTGTGCGTGATCTTGAAGAGCATCGTGCCGAGCTTATTATCGACACGGCACCGGGCAACCAGCCTCACTGGCGACGATACCCGATCGAGCGCTATCCACTGCTGTATGACTATGTCTCGGCTCACTACGTGCGCGAGGCGGTGGTCGGCCAGAATGTCATTTACCGAAGGAAACACTGACCATGTTCCAAGGCAAGAAGGTCATTGTCGTGCTGCCGGCCTACCATGCGGCCAAGACCCTCGAACAGACGGTGCGTGAGATCCCCTCGGAGGTCGATGAGATCATCTGCGTCGACGACGCATCACAAGACGACACCGTTGCGGTCGCGCGGAGGCTCGGCCTGCGAACCGTGGTGCACGAGACGAACCGCGGCTACGGCGCAAACCAGAAGACCTGCTATCGAGAGGCGCTCTCACTCGGTGCCGACATTGTGGTGATGTTGCATCCTGACTATCAGTACTCGCCCAAACTGGTCGGCGCGATGGGCTGTATGATCGCGAGCGGCCACTATGATGTAGTGCTCGGATCGCGGATTCTCGCGCAGAGCGCCATCGCCGGTGGCATGCCACGCTACAAATACGTCGCCAACCGGCTGCTGACGGCGCTGCAGAATTTCTTGATGGGTCAAAAGCTATCGGAGTACCACACCGGCTACCGCGCCTTCTCGCGCGAATTACTCGAGCGGCTGCCTCTCGATGAGAACTCCGACGACTTTATCTTCGATAATCAGATGCTCTGCCAGGCAATCCGCAACGGTTTCCGCATCGGCGAGATTTCCTGTCCGACGCGCTACTTCCCCGAGGCCTCGTCCATCAATTTTTGGCGTAGCATGGTTTACGGTTTGGGTGTGATTAAGTGCGCGATCGAGAACTCCCGATGGACGCGACGCCGGTAATGAGCGCACGTAGCAAGACGATCAAAATGATATACCTTCGGGGTATTCGGAAGAACTATTCTCCCATGGACTTGAGGTGGCTTACGGCTGACAGGTCGAGGTGGTGCACGCCTTGCCCACGGCGCAGCGGTTATCGCAGGCGCCGCAGTTGTTCGGGTCCGAATTCAGGTTGACGCACGTGGTATCGCACTGGGTATAATTCGCCTCGCAGGTTGCCTGGCACGTGCCGACACGACACATCGTTCCCGGGGCGCAAACCGTCCCACAGCCGCCACAGTTGCGGTCATCATACATAATATTGACACACACCCCAGACACCCCAGGACATCTGCGGTCATTGGGGGCTGATAGGCCCCCGCAATTGTCCATGCACTGGCCGGTGATACAGGCCCACCCCGGGTCGCAGATGTTGCCGCAAACCCCACAATTGGATAGCGAATCGCTGGTGTTGACACATCCGAGCGGGGGACAGGCGGTGAGGCTGCCAAGACAGGATGACCCGCAGGAACCGTTGGCGCATACCTGATCCTCGGCGCATTGGTTCCGGCAGCTGCCGCAGTTGTTGCTGTCGGACTTGAGGTCGGCGATATATGATCCGCAATCGGCGTAGATGCCGCTCCAAGGCGCGATGAAGGTATCAATCGGCGTGCACTGGCCCAAGATGCAGGCCTGGCCGAGCGCGCACACGTGACCGCACGTCCCGCAGTTGTAGAAGTCGGAACGCGTGTTGGTGCATCCCGATCCGCAGGCGTCCAACGTCCCGCAGTCGGGCAGGCATTGACCCTGCGCGCAGATCTCCCCCGCTTGACAGGAGTGGCCGCAGGTGCCGCAGTTCGTGGGATCGTCGGCAAGGTTGGCGGCACGGCCGCTGGAGCAATCTTTAATATCGCCGCCTGGTAATGAGGTAATCGAAGCACAGGTTCCATTGAGGCACGTGGTGTTGGCGTCACAGACGTTGCCTATCGTACCGCAGTTGTTGTTGTCCGATAATGTGGCGTAGCATACCCCATAGAGCATCTGCATCCCGGACGGGCATGTGGGCGTGCACGTGGCGGCGTAACAGGCTTGCCCCGCGGGGCAAGCCGTGCCACAAGTGCCACATTGACCAAATGCCACTCGCGTGCCGCAGCGATCGTCGCATCGTTGCTGATCCACGCCGCATGCAGAGACACAATGGCCGCCGACGCAACTCTGGGTGGGATCACAAACCGTATCGCAGGTGCCGCAGTTGTTCACGTCAGAGAGCAACAGGGCGCAGGCCCCGCCGCAGTAGGTTTGCAGCGGCGGACAGTCGGTGGTGCAGTTCCCGTTCACGCAGGTTTGCCCGGTGAGGCAGGCATTGAAACAGGCGCCGCAGTTGCTGGGGTTATTCGCGAGCACCAGGCAGCTATGACCGCACTGCGTCGTTCCGGTCGGGCATGAGGCGACGCAGGCGCCGTTGACGCAGACCTGATCCGCCGGGCATGCCGTGTGGCAGGTCCCGCAATGGTTCGGATCGGAGCTCAGGTCGTAGCAGGCGCCTTGGCAATTGGGTCCCGAGAGGCAGGCGTTACTGCACATCCCGTTCGCGCAGGCAGTGCCGTTGAGGCACACGTTGCCTAACGTGCCGCAGTCATTCGAGTTGGAACGCAAACTGACGCAGCCCAAGGTCACGCCATCGTTGGTAAAGATCGGAGCGGGCACCAAGTTCGCTTCGCACGAGGCGCCGCAGGTGCCGTTGTCGCAGATTTGAGGATTCGAACAGACGGTCCCGCAGGCCCCGCAGTTCAGCGTGGACGTTTTGAGGTTCACGCACAGACCATTGCAGACCGTGAAGTCCTGCGGGCAATGTGCGCTGCACTGGCCACCCACGCACACTTGGCCCGAATCACAGGCCTTACCACACGACCCACAGTGCTGAGGGTGGCTGAGCAAATCAACGCAGCCCTCGCCGCACATCGTCCGTCCGACCGAGCAGGTGCCGCTCGCCGGAAAATCGATGTATACCGGCAGCTTGACGTTGGAACTTGACGACTTTCCACAACCGAACACACCGACGGCGCATCCAAGCACCAGCATCATAGACCGTAGCGTTGCTTTCATTGCTTCTCCTTGAAAAATGTGAATGGCATGACCGATGGCGTCATGGCAAACCGCAAGCGACACGCTTCGCGGTTCGTTCTTTCCATGAGGCCTACCGCACCCGAAGAAAAACCATGCACTCTGGTACCGACATAGGCAATCCAAGATCCAACCATACTCCGGTAGTTGCCTGGAGTATCGAAACGTACACGTGCCGTTCGCCAAAACTCGTCCATATTGAAAATAAAGCATTTTCTGATGTCGCCTGCACTACCTTACTCAACAGTTAAATATTGCCAGATATTCCCGCTCGGACCAGGCGTGCTTTTCGAGCGACGGCAGCAAGCAACCCGCGCTTCCATGGTTGCGGCGGTGGGGAGACTCAGCGATCCAATTCGAGCTCGCGCAGGCGTTTGAGAAATGTCGGGTACGACATTTTCAGGGCCTCGGCAGCGGCCATGCGGCGACCTTCATAGTACTCGAGGACACGGGACACATACCTTCTCTCAATGGCCTCAATCGGCAGCGGCGACCCATCCGGGTTGAGATCCGCAGAGAAAAAACTGCTTGAAAATCTAGCCGGCCCGGAAGGCTCCGTCAATAACAGGTCGCGCTCGGTGAGGAGTGAATCGCCGGCAAGAATCACCGCGCGCTCAATGATATTGCGCAGCTCCCGCACGTTGCCCGGATAGCTATACGATTGAAGCGCCGCGATTGCTCCTGGCGACAAGCCCCGGATGGATTTCCGGCATCTGGCGGCAAAATAACGCGTAAATGAATCGGCTAAAATCGGAATATCTTCGCAACGAGCCGATAACGCCGGCAGCGTAATGCAGAAGACATTCAATCGGTGATACAAATCTTCCCGCAGGCGTCCTTCGTGAACCAACTGAACAACGTCCCGGTTGCTGGCGGCTATCACCCGTAGGGACACCTCGATCTCGCGTTGACCGCCCAAGCGCCTGAATCGCATCGTATCCAGAAACTTGAGGAGCTTGGCTTGTGACCGGAGCGGCAATTCGGTCACTTCATCCAAAAACAACGTGCCGCCATTCGCTAACTCGATGAGTCCCCGGCGGGTAGAACGCGCATCGGTAAAAGCCCCCCGTTCATGTCCAAACAGCTCGCTTTCGATAAGGTCTTCAGGCAACGCCGCGCAGTTCACCTCAACGAACGGGGCATCGGGATCGGCCGTAGCCCAGGTCAAGCGGTGCAACATTTCGGATATGTATTGCTTGCCCACCCCTGAAGGCCCCACTAACAAGACCGAGGTAACCGAACTCTGGGCCAAGCGCTCTACGGTTTTTATTACTTCTTGCATACTGGTGCTTTTGAGGGCCACCGGAGGGATATTTGCTATGCCGCTGCGGGCTATGGCCAGTCGGTCTTTGAGTCCGCGCGCCTGAAGGGCTTTGCCCAACTTGACCACCAAGTCGGTAAGCTGAATGGGTTTTACCAGATAGTCCCAGGCGCCCGTTCTGAGGGCCTCGACGGCGTTTTCCACATCACCATATGCCGTAATCACCACGAATAGTGGAGCGGCGGTGCTATCGCTTCGCTGTTCCTTCAAGAATTCGATGCCATCGCCGTCGGGAAGTCTTCGGTCGAGAATGACTACATCCGGCGTGGCCTCATCAACCGCTGCCCGGGCCTGCGCCAAGGTGCCTACGGCGTGCACTTCGAAACCTTCCGACACTAACGCGGCCTCAGCCACCAGCCGAAAGGCCCGATCGTCTTCAACTAGGAGGATGCTGGCGCGCATGTTTTATCCAATGGTAACGTGAATACAAACGTGGCACCCGAGTCGGCGGGATGGTTCACCTCTTCAAACAACGCGCCGCCGTGTGCATCAGCAATCTTTTTTGACATGGCTAATCCTATTCCAACACCGCTTGCTTTTCCAGTAACAAATGGTTCAAAGAGGCGTTTGCGTACCATCGTGGGCAGACCGGGACCATTGTCCGCTACTTTCAATACGGCACGATCACCGGATTGTTCAATGGAAACCGTCACCGTCGGTCGAGCTCCCGTGGCTGCGGTCTCGACTGCTTCCAAAGCATTCTGCACGAGGTTTCGAACCACAACTTGAACCAGTGCGGGATCGGCGCAAACCCGTACTACCGATGACCGCGCGTTGACCTCTAAAGAAGCACCATTTTCCTCCGCAATAGCCCTCATCGATTCGACAATATCCTGCACAAAGGGAATGAGATCAATGCCAACGGGTCGCGGCGCGACACCTTTTGAAAATGTCAACAGACTGACGGTAAGATTCGACAGCCTTTCAAATTCGCTCCGCAGCGCGAGCACCACTTTTTGTTGGCTTTTTTCGGATGGACGTGTTCCGTCCCGTAAGATCACTTCGAGCCCAACCTGAAGCCCATTGAGGGAGTTCTTAACTTCGTGGGCGATCAAATTAGCCGCCTCGCCAATCATGTGCAGACGCTCCGAGCGCGCCGCTTCAACTTGGGCGTTTTGAAATATCCGCAGCGTCCGTCTGAGAAGCAGCACCAGCGCAGCCAACGGAGCGATGGTCACCATAATCCCCACTACCAGGCGAATCAGCAACCGCGTTCGCATGCTTCTGTAGAGACTTGATTCAGGCGCAAGCGTGAGCAAAACCAAATCTGAGTTGGTCACCGCGCTCGCGGCGATGACCATGTCTTCCCCGCCGAGGGTGCGTTGCTCCAAAAGAGGATTTTTGAAATCGTACTCCAGGAGAGACCGCCACGGCGGTTGTTTGGTAAATGGTGGTGCTTTAGAAGGATACGCCACCAGGCCGTCGCGGCTGGCGATCACCGTCTGCGTCGCACTATCAAGCCGGGATTCAGTCCCCAACGTGTTTCCAGCCGCCAGATCGATTCCTCCGAGCATGGCGCCCTCTATTTTATCGCGCCGAACGAAAGGCGATACCACGTAGAGGAGAGAGTCTTGCTCCTGCTCGCGGTCCACCGGCACAATCAGCATGTTCCTCCTCTTGAGCAGAGAATGAAACCAATTCTCTTTGGCAAACGACGTGCCGATCGCCAGAAATTTTTGCGGCTCCGACCAAACCACACTGCCATCGCGGTCCACGATGGCCACACCCATATTAAAGAATGCGCTGTTGCTATGGGACAGACGGAGCAAGCTTTGTTCCGGCTCCATGTTTTGATCAAGGAGATTGACCTCTGATCGAAGACCGAGGCGTCTGAGTTCCGCAGCCAGCAACTGGAGATGGTGTGAAAGGTATTGGGCGCGAACATCTGTTTCAAGCAACAGGGTGTTGCGTGCTTCTTCCTGTTCGTGAGCGTAGTCGATTGCAAAACTCGATACCAATAACCCCAGAGTCACCACCGCGGTGCAGAGATATAATCCCATCACCGCCCGGCCGAATCGACGGTGTGTGTCCACAAGGTCGAGGCTCCGCGATGGGGTCTTCGACGTCTGAGATGCCTGTTCCATCGTATTCCTCGCCCAGCTGACTATCAAACGGTATGCCGATGCTATCCCATTTTTCTGGACAAAACTAGGAAAGAGCTGGCTGTACCCCGCTTTTATAACCGCCCGCACCGCTGTGTCGCCATTACGTATTCAATCCTCAATCTCATCTTTTCCAACATCCAGGATGGTGAGTTCACCATGGTGCGCTTATCATAGTTTGGTTGATTTGTTTTTTCTCTTGGATTTGTTTTCGCGAGGGACAGCGGCCCAAGCATTTTTTGCGTTAATTGCCATAAAAAAGTTTACTATGTTCATCGATACGTTCCGAAACAGCCCCCCATTTTCCATCTCTTTTTCATCAGTATCTTGGGTACACTTTAATTTAATGCGGACCCTCATCTTCCTGTCTCCGGCGATAGACCGCCTCGATCCCTACGTTCCAAAACGTTCTCGAGAGATTCCTATTCACTCCTCGGACTCCATCGCACTGATTGTCGACTTACGGAAGAACCGGTGCGCCGCGATAAGCAACGCCGGCTGCAGCATGCGAGTCAACACCGCCAGGGCCAGCGCCCCGCCGATCACGACCACCGCAAGCGGCTTTTGCGCCTGCGCTCCCAAGCGATTTGAAATCGCCGCGGGCAGCAATCCGAACATGGCCACGAAGGTGGTCATCAATACCGCCCGCAACCGCTGCTTGCTCGCGAGCAGCACCCCCTCCTCGGCACTCTTGCCCGTGTTCCATTGGCGTTGAGCGTATGTGACCACCAAAATGGCGTCCTGGATGGCGATGCCGAAGACCGACACGAACCCCATATCGGCGGACACCGAGTTGTTGATGCCGGTGACGAGCAGAGCCAGCAGACCTCCCAGGCACGCGATAGGGATGTTGCTGAGCACCACGACCGAAAGCGCCCAATTTCCCACCGCCGAATACACCAGGAAAATGATCAAAGCCAGCGTGATGGGTATGATGACGCGCAGCCGGTTGCCGGCCTCTTCCAACTCCTTGATTTGCCCTGCCCAGTCGAGGTGCGTGCCATAGGGAAGATTCACCTGGCTGTTGATTTTTGCCTTGGCGTCAGCGATGACGCTTTCCAAATCGCGGCCGCGAACCGAAAACTTCACCGGCGTATAGCGGCTCAGATCCTCACGGTAGATTTTATAGGGGCCGTCCTCGGTGGTAATGGTTGCAATTTGCGCCAGCGGAATCTGCGATCCGTCGGGCGCCGGCACCAGGATCCGGCGAATGGCCTCGACGTCTTGGCGATAGGGCGGAAGCCAGCGCACCACCACATCAAAGAGCTTCTCGCCCTCATACACCTGCGTCACCGTTTGACCGCCGATGGCCGCCTGGATCATCGCCTCGATGTCGCCGGTGTTCAGTCCAAATCGCGCGCAGCGGGCGCGGTCGGCGATGATCGTGACGTTGGGCTGGCCTAGAGCGCTGATCACTCCCAGATCCTTTACGCCCGGAATGTCCTTGATCGCGTTCGCAATCTGCTCCGCGATGCGCTGGTTGGTCTTGAGTTCCGGCCCCACCACCTTGATGCTGTTTTCAGACTTCACGCCGGACACGGCTTCCTCGACGTTGTCCGCGATGTACTGCGAGAAGGTGAAATTGACGCCCGGAAAGGCTTCATCGAGCTCCCGGGTAATTTCCTCGATAAGGTGCTCTTTGGTTTGACCTGACTTCCACTCTTCTGCGGGCTTGAGGGGCGCGAGAAACTCGATATTCGAAAAGCCGGAGGGGTCGGTACCGTCATCGGGCCGACCAAGCTGCGAAAGCACCCATTGGACTTCCGGATGGGCGCGAATGATAGCGCGCATCCTGCCAACCATGGAAGAGGTCTTTTCGTAGGATGCCGAATTGAGCAGATTGACTCGAATCCACAGGTTGCCCTCTTCAAGTTGCGGCATGAACTCCCCGCCGATGGCGTGGAACAATAGCGCGCACCCAACGATCGGAACAAGTAAGTACCCCACGGCCAGACGCTTGGTTTTCAGACCAAAGTCAAAAAGCGGCCGGTAGAGCCGCTGCAATACGTGCATGAGCCGGTTCTCGCCCTCCCCTTTTTCGACGCGCAGGACCCGCTCGGCCAGGATGGGAGTCAGGGTAAGGGCCAGGAGGATCGCGCCCCCGATGGCGAACGCGTAGGTGTGCGCCAGGGGTGAGAAGATCACTCCCGAGACCCCGTTCATCGTGAACAGCGGCAGGAAGGCCACGCCCAGAACCAGGGTAGAGAACAACATGGGCTTGCTGACTTCCGCGGCCGCGGCCACGATGCGCCCTCGAATCGATTCGTTGGACGTGCCGCCGAGGTGACGCATAATGTTCTCGACCATGATAACGGTCGAATCCACGATAATCCCGAAATCAACCGCCCCCAGTGAAATCAGATTGGCCGGTGTGCCGATTAAAATCATGCCGCAAAAGGTGGCCAGCAGAGCCAGCGGAATATTCAGGGCGGCCAATAAGCCCGCCCGCAGACGGCCTAAAAAGATCAGCAAAACGGCCACCACCAATCCCATGCCGAGCAGCAGGTTTTCCATGACGGTATGGGTTGTCTTGGCCACGAGCTCCCCACGATCGTAGATGGGCTCGATATCCATGCCGGGCGGCAGGGATTGATTCTTGCGCACCGTCTCAATGCGCTCATGAACACCCTTTAAGGTGGGCGCGGTCTCGGCGCCATAGCGCATCAGCACGGTGCCCTCGACGACATCCGGCTCGTTGTTGAAACCGACGATGCCCAAACGGGGCTTGGGCCCGATCTTAACCTCGGCCACGTCGCGCACCCGGATGGGAACGCCTTTTTGGACCGCGATAGTGATGTCGTCGATATCCCTGGTGGAGCGGATTAACCCCACGCCGCGCACGTCGTAGGATTGCTCACCGCGGGTGATCTTCTGCCCGCCGACGTTTTGGTTGGCGT
Source organism: uncultured delta proteobacterium (assembly GCA_963754925.1). Lineage (GTDB taxonomy): Bacteria > Myxococcota > B64-G9 > B64-G9 > B64-G9 > CAVWHX01. The sequence goes on along the minus strand of CAVWHX010000005.1, from coordinate 25,593 downwards.
TGGTGATGGCGCTTTCAACCTGGGTGAGGGTGACACCGTACCCCGCCAGTTTATAGGGATCCAACTCCACCTGGTACTGTTTTATCTCCCCGCCAAAGGTGGTCAGATCGATGACGCCCGGAACCTGCTTGAACTCCCGATCCAAAATCCAATCCGCGGCCGTCTTCAAATCCATCTGGCTGTAGTGATAACCGGGGCTACCGCGCAGCAGGAAACGCAGGATTTCGCCGATGCCGTTCCAGGGTGAGATCTCGGACTGGAGGTTGTTGGGCAGTTTGATGAAGCTGAGCCGGTTGAGCACCTCCTGTCGGGCATTTTGGTAGGGCGTGTCCCAATTGAAATAACACTTAACATCCGACAGGCCGAACAGGGATTGAGAACGTAGGTGATCCAAGCCCGGCATGCCCGAGAGCCCCACTTCGAGGGGCAAGGTGACATAGCGCTCCACCTCCTCGGCGCTCCAGCCCTCCGGTTGAACGATGACCTCAACCAGCGGCGGTACCGGATTAGGGTAGGCCTCCACGTCGAGCATGCGGTAACATACCAAGCCGCTCACAATCAGCGCCAAGGTGAGCAGGAAAATGGCTCCCGGCCAGCGCAGCGCGAACTGAACGATCCGATTTAACATTGCCTACATCATCCCGGCTAGCAGCACCGCGCCGGAGGTCACCACCCGTTCGCCGACCATGAGACCATCCAGCACCCGCAGGTTGTCGCCGCCGCCTTCTTCGTCAACGTTGATCACGCGCCGGGTAAAAGCAACCTGCCGCTGAGGGGTGAGCGCCTGCTTCTTCACGAAGACCACCGTGTGATCCCCCAAACGCAGAACCGCGGCGCTCGGGACGGAAAGGGAGTCAGGCCCTCCCACGGCGATAGACATGGTCGCCAGCATCTCCGGCTTCAGGTCCCGCTTGGGATTGGGGAGGGAGCAGCGGATTTTTCCGGTGTGGGTTATCGGATCCAGAACGCTTGAAACCCACTCGATCGTGGTTACCAGAGGCGGCTGATCCCCAAGGGCCGCGACGGCGATGCTGGCGGGGTCCCCCATTCTCATAGCGGTGAAATCCATTTCATAAATGTCGGCCACAACCCATACCCGATCGAGCTCGCCCACGGTGAACAGCGCCGCGCCGGCGCCCCCGGAGTACTGACCGTTCACTTCCATCCCCGGCTCGACGCCTCGGGAGATAATCTCACCGTCTATCGGCGTGCGCAAAGCGTAATCCTGCGAAATCTTGTCGAACGCGTTGGGTGAAAAAAGCCTGACCTTCTCGCGAGCTCGCTCGCGCTCGGCTTGCACTTTTTGAAAGGTATTCTCGGCGGCTTCAAGATCCCGCTGTGCGCCAGCGTGCGCCTCAGAGAGTTCTTCCTGCCGCTCGTACTCCCGACGCGCTGCGACAAGGTCGGCTTCGGCCTTGTCTCGATCCGACACGGCTTGGGCCAAGTCAGGAGAAGCCAAGATAGCCAAAACATCACCGCGTTTTACGCGCGACCCCGGTTGGGCCAGGATCTTCATCACACGACCGGTCACGGGTGAAAATACGTGAGTGACGCGGGTGTCATCGAAGGTTATCTTGGCGTTGGCCGTAATGGTCTTACCCATTGGCCGGATGCTCACCTCGTTTACTTCGATCTTTGACTCGTCGACTTGTTTCCTGGGTCAGCCATACCTCGGAAGGCGGCGGTTTGGCCTCGAGGACTATTTCACCATCCCGCGCGCATCCGGTGAGAAACCACGGCAACACAATAAAAAGCGTTAGGGTGCGTTTTTTCATGACCCGAACTCCGTTCCCACTGCGGCTTCCAACTGAAAGACCGCGGTCCAAAAGTCATTGAGGATTTGCAGCCGCTCTGTTTTCACGCCGATCAGGGTGCGTTGCGCGTCCAACAATTCAAGAAGCGAGGCCGCTCCTTTTTCGTATTGGATTCCCGTCAGCATCAGCGTGCGCTGCGCCGTCAACAACAAGTCCGAATCCATGCGCTCGGCTCGCAGGCGGGCGGATTCAAAGGCGGTCAATCCATTTTCAACTTCACTACCTACTTGCGACAAAAGCTTTTGAAAAGCGGTCTGCTGCGAACGTACATTAGCCTCGGCCTTGGCCACCTCGCCTTGCCCCTGGTAAAACACCGGGAGCAAGAAAGACATTCCAAAGGAAGTTGTCGGAGGCTGAATAGATTTGGTCGAAGTGCCCTCCTGAGAATACTGCACGGACAAGTCCACATCTGGCCAGCGCAAGCGCTTCGCCAACGCCATACCGGACTCCGCGCTTTCAAGCTGTTTTTTGGCGGCGTGCAGATCCGGGCGCTTCTCTAGGGCCGTTCCCAACAAATCCTCCCGCGTTGGTTTGGAAAGCGGTGAAGGAATGACAGCCTTTTGGTACTCGTTGCCTATGTCAAACTCGGGCTCGCCGGACAAACCGAAGACCAGCATTAACGACTGTTTGGTCTGCAGCAATGTCGCTTGGGCCTGATCGGCTGCTTGGTGAGCTTCAAGCGCTGCCACTTCGGCCCGCATGACATCGGCCTCGGATATTAACCCCGTGTGATATCGAACCTTCACCAGTTCTTGGGTTCTCATGGCCGAGAATAGGTTTTCGGCGGCGAAACCCAGAGCCTCCTTGGCCAGCGCCACGTTTAGATACCGTTGTTTGACGGTGCTGATGAGCTGCCGCTCGGCGTCGCTCCGAGACTCTTGCACTGCCGACAGCGTGCGTTCCGCGACTTCCTTCCGAAGACGCCGCTTTCCGATGGCCAGGTCGGCCAAAGTGCCTTGATCGGATACGCTGACGCCCCATGAAATGTCCGAACACCCGGGACAATTTCCAGGCTGGTAACTGAACGTCTTGCCTACGGACAGGCCGACACCCGGATTTTGAATCATTGAGGCTATAGTCAAGTCAGCTCGTGCGCTATCGACAGCTATCGCGGCCTGAATTACGTCCGGGTTGAGCGTGCGAGCCAAGCGCAGCGCCTCAGTTACGGTCAACTGTTTCGGCAAAACCACGGTAGAAGAAGCAGGCTGATCAGTATTTTTTTCTGCGGCGTTCTCGGATGAGGCTTGGGGCGACCCACCCCAAAGAATAGTCGGATGACAAAAGCATACTGCCAGCCAAAGTATTCTGATCAGCCGCGAAAAAGAATGCAACCTTGTCTGGAAACGCTTCATTTCTAACCTCACCAACCCCCACCAATTAAAAACAAGCAAGTTTTGCGCCAGTAATATAAAGAATAATTGTCTTTTTATTACAGCTGGTTACTTTGAAGACCACTGGCAATTCAGAGAGGTAACATAAAAATAATTTTCATTACTTCTTTCATCATCATCCGGGCTGAATATTTTTGTCGCCGGAAATCCATGGGGCAACGTATGCGGCCTTCATCTATAATCTATCGATTCTAATACGAATGATGAAAGGTCAATACGGCGGATAGCAGCCTATGATGATGCGAATGTTACCTATCGCTCCGGACTTAATTTTATCGCAATAAGTTCCATAGACCTCAAACACATAGTCGCCGATATATTCTAAACCATTGGTTGTATCCTGGGGTATCGCGACATCGTTGGTTCCGTTATGGTAAACCAACCACAGATGTTCGGCGGAGAGAGCTGAATCGGTCCCTGGATCACGGTCAGTTCTTATGTCGGGAAGGGCATTGATGGCGTTTAGTGTGGTCTTGACGAACACGGCCAATAAAGATATATAATAGTATGTGGAGGTGATGTCATGAAAACCTTCGCGAGATTTTTAGTTTTTTTTGCGGCGTCGATTTTGGTGCCCGGCGTTGCAAGGTCGAGCGATAATAATCAGGCAGCTAACGTGCAGTCGCCTCAGGTTGGTGAATCCCAACCACAACCGGTGCAGCCGCCTTCTCCCGCACCCACGAATTTGCCTCCCCCTCCATCAGCGGAAGTTCCTGCTCCTCCGTCGGGCGAGCCGGAGGCCTCGGAGCAGCAGGTTGCTTCGACGGGCCAATGGGTTTACACGGACCAATATGGATGGGTGTGGATGCCTTACGGAGATGCATATAGCTATGTACCGCCGAACGGAGCTGTGCCGGATATGTATGTTTACTATCCGGCCGTCGGTTGGTGCTGGTTGGTTGCGCCCTGGTTGTGGGGTTGGGGACCCATGCCGTTCTTCGGTGTTTATGGCCCGTGGCACTTCGGTTGGTATGGCCATGGTTACGGTCGCTGGCACGGCTTCGTGGGCCATTACGGCAACGTTGGATGGGGAGGACGTGGCTACTGGCACGGCGGGCAGTGGCACGGCTACGACCGGGTCTCGTCAGGTCACCCAGCGTCACCACATCAAGGTGGTTCTGGCGTATCTTCTCGGTCTGGGTCCAGGGCACCTGCTGGACATAGTTTTGCTGCGTCCCATGGCGGATCCTCCGGTGGAGGAGGCCACGGTGGCCACGGTGGACATGGGAGATAGATGTTATCCCTTCACTACAAGACAACTGAAATTAGAGTAGACTCACACTTAGATTAGAATATCATTCGTGTGAAAAATCTGAACGTGTAGAGCGCTTGGCGACTGTGCTTTTCTCACAGTACTCATTCTTACTCTTGTCGCGTAGGAGGCAACCAACCATGAAAGCCCGTTTTGCCGCCTGCTTCTTTCTCGGTGTCCTCGTAATGTTGCCATTTCTCCTCGGAGCCAACGAAAAAGGCTGCACGCTGCCGACGTGCACCGACGGTCAAGTGCAATGCAGCGGCAGCGAAGTCCAGACCTGCCAGAACAGCGCCTGGGTTAACACAACGGACTGTTCCGCCTCGGGCGATACGTGCCAAAACGGTCAGTGTTTCGCCCTGGCGGTTTGCACCAATGGCACAGTCGGCACCGGCATGTGTTGCCTCTCGGTTGGGGATTTTCCAAACACGTGCCCAACCACACCTTGCGTATGTCCGGCGGGTCAAATATGCAATTGTCCTGTTCAGCTCGTCGGGGCTTGCGGGTGTTCTTCAGAAAACAGCCATGAGGTAAAAGTATGCAATTGCCCTCCGAACATGTGCTTTGATGGCACAAAGTGTGTCGTCCCGGCAGCTTGCATTGACGGCCAGACGCAGTGCAGCGGCAACGAAGTCCAGACCTGCCAGAACGGCGCCTGGGTCAACACCACCAATTGCTCCGCTTCTGGTAATATCTGCGAAAATGGCAACTGTATTCAATGTCTGACGGCGGCCGACTGTACCGGGCCACTGCCTCTGATCGCGTGCCGTTTATGCCCTGGTGGCGGCGACAACTGCCCGCACTGGACGTGTCAAGCTGGAACATGCCAGATATCGTATTGCGCGTGCAATCTGCTCTCCTGTCCGCAGGGAGAGACCTGGGATTCTGTCCAGTGCAGCTGTATTCCGGGTTGTAAGACGGCGGCCGATTGCACCGGGCCTCTGCCGCAACTCTGCCAGCTATGCAGCGACGGCAGCTACGGCTGCGCGCACTTCATATGTCCCGCCGGCACGTGCCAGATAGCATACTGCCCATAAAGTGTTTTTCATATCACCTACACTACCCTACTCCCCATTGAAATCTTGCCAGATAATGCCGCTCGCACCACTCTGTCGCTATGACCAATTCAGTCTTCAAGCTCATCTTCTGGTTTGTTCAGGCTGCATTCCGCTCTTAACAGGATCTTATCCTAGAGAACCTCGCTCTCAGACAACAACGGGCTATCTTCAAATGCAAGCACACTCGTCCCAAACTTCATAATGCTGACCGGGCGTTCTGGGTAACTCTCCAAGAATCAGGGATTCCGTCATTATTTGCGTTGGAAATCCAAACCAGGCAAAATGGGTCGATCACGTATCTATAAGGAGATTCGAGCACGTATTCATAGAATGGCTACCGATACTAACGGGGACGTGATAGAATTTATCGTTGTCATGACCTTGGGATTGAGAGCCATTTTTCTAACCAAATATCCGGAGTAGGTTCCATCTAGGTTGCCGGCGGAAGTTTTTTTTCTTGAATATCTGGTTTATGGTTGAGAAAAGAGCACAAGACCATGCCGATACAAGTCTCTCAAGCCCATGAAAAAGCTTTTCGTTGTATCCTACCCGGCTTGATTCTGACGGTCATGTTTCTTATTGCGATATGTTCATCCATGGGTGCTTTTGGGATTTACGGCGACGCCGCTACGAGCGACGAAATTGCCCATATACCCGCCGGATATGCCTATGTGAACGACCTCGATTTCAGGTTCAATCCGGAACATCCGCCGCTTGCCAAAGCCATTTCAGGATTATTCATGGTGCTCGCCGGTATTAACGGCCCGGAAAATGACGAATCGTGGAACGCAATCGATCAATGGGAAGCAGGCAGGCGAATGATCTATAACAGCGGGAACTCTCCCGAAGCCGTATTTTTTTGGGCGAGACTTCCCATGGTGTTGTTGATGATTGGCCTCGGTTTATTTTTATACCGATGGGCGCTTATGGACTACGGTTGGAAGATAGGATTGGTAGTATTAATCTTGTTCGCCTTTTATCCTGATATTATCGCCCACGGCAGATTGGTCACGACCGACGTAGCAGCGGCATTCGGGTATGTGCTTACTATCTACTATTTTTAACCGGGCGCTCAACGAACAGACCTGGAAAAACATCGTACGAGCCGGTCTGGCCTTTGGGGCGGCTCAGCTTTTCAAGTTTTCAGCACTCGTTCTTTTTTTGATTCTATTCATATTGATTTTCATAAAATCCGTCCTTGAGAAACAAGAAAATCTGCATTTCTGGAAGGCATGGCGGCTTTATTTCAAGACATACTTCTGGGTCTGTTCGATCTCAATGGTGGTTGTCTGGATGGTGTATACGTTATTTGTGTGGGGAACTCCCGCACCGGTCGAGCATAAGCTGATTGAACTTTCCTTGACCAGCGATCCCGACACGCTCGGGCTTCGTAATTTCCTCCATGTGTTTGAAAACAATCCTCTCGCCCGCGGTGTGGGACATTATTTATTGGGTATGATGTTTGTTATTGGCCGCGTCGTTTTCGGATCTCCTACCTTTATTTTGGGCCATTTTTCGCTGAGATCAATCGTCTGGTATTTTCCCGTCGCATGGCTCTTGAAAACGCCCATTCCCATCATAGCCCTGGTATTTTTATCGATTGGTTATTGTATCGTTAGATTTCCTAAAGAAAAAAATGACCGATGGACGCTTGCACTATTGGTAACGCCGATTATGATCTATTGGGCCACATCACTGATTGGGTCCCTTAATATCGGTATTCGCCATCTTATTCCAACCGTGCCGTTTGTCCTTCTTTTGGTCGGTTTCTTCTGTAGGAAAATATCCGAAACGAGATGGAGAATAACGGCGCAGAAATTCGCGATCTCCGTGCTGTTGGCTTATCTGATCGTGTCAACGGTATCATACTATCCGGAGTTTATCGCCTATTTCAACGAGGCGACCCCGAGAGACGTGCGATATACGAGGTTAGTTGATTCGTCCCTTGACTGGGGTCAGGACCTCATACGGCTTAAACAATACGTTGAAGATACGTCCATAAAAGATATCAAGTTGGACTACTTTGGCAATGTCGATCCCACCTATTACATCCCCGACGCTAAAATCTGGGACTCCGAATATGGTCCGACAACCGGATGGATGGCGATTTCCGCCACCTATTACCAGGCCTCAAAGATGAGGGGCGAGTTGTGCGGGAAATGGTCGTACCACTGGTTGGATTCAAGAAAACCAAAAGCAATCATCGGCGGATCAATCCTTGTTTTCAACATAGAAGAACGTGATCTCGCAACCAATCCCCCAACCTCTCCCTACCCCATCACGAAAACGGTGGAACCGTATCATGGCAGAAAACTATCGCTGGTGATGGATATCATCGAACAAATGTTCAAGAAACCGCAGCAGTAGCCAACCGACCACGAGGAACCTGTTTTATGGCACGAAACCATGGGATCGATTTTCTCAGAGGCCTTGCAATCATCAACATCGCCTGGGTACATTGTTATTTCTGGACGTTCTCAAGCATTGATCTCAATTTCTTTGGCAATACCGTCGGTCGATGGACGGTCCCGTTCTTTTTATCCTCCTCAGGGTATTTGCTCTATGTACGGTTACAGTCCGCCCGCGACCGCAAAAAATATATGTTCAATTATATCGGCCGGGCGCTTCGGATCTTTCTGTTCTTCATCGCCCTGGTCTTCATCATGGATGTATTTTTTTATCTCGTTCATGTCACCCCCCAGATCTTCTATTTCGATCCGTGGTCATGGAACGCCGCATTGTTTCTATTCTGGGGAGTGCTATCAATAAGTTCGGTTCCCTTGTGGTACGTGATGGCGCTCGCACTCTCGGTGTTTATTTTATACCTGTTCACCAAAACCAAATCGAACTCGACCATCCTTCTCGTGATATCATTGCTTTTAAATCTTCTGGGTCTTTTCGGTTTTTGGCAGCCGTACAGCGTGTATGTCATGATTATTCCCCTTTTTCCCCGGATGGCGCTCTTTTTCGGATTGTTCTATGTCACCTTGGGTTACTATATCGGGGAGAATTACGATCTGCTGAGAAGTAAAACCAAGAGCGTCAACTACCTGACGGCGACCCTTGTTTGTCTCGTCTTGATGGTAATCGAACGCGCGTGGTTTGTAATTAATTATAAGGTGACCACCGGGGAGTTTTTTTTCTTCAACATCCCTCTCGCATTTTTTCTCATGATGTACATCATTGAAAAGAACGAATCGTTCAGTGAATCGTTTATGACAAAGATCGGCAGAAACGTCCTCGGCATCTATGTCTTTCATATATTACTAGTCGTAATATTCAAAAACTGCATTCTCCTTTTCTTCAAGCCGCCTGAATCATATATGACCGATTTATTGAGTCTCGCTCTTACGATACCAATCATTTATCTCAGCTATCGGGGATATCTATTGCTGGAAAAAATGACTTTTTATCAAAAATACATTTATGGGAGAAAGGTATAAGAACGACAACCGCACGAATGTGTGAGTAAGAACTTTTTTCTCGAACTTTGACTGTGTTTTTTGAAGCGACCCCTTTCAAAGGGCCTCATCTAACGTTAGATGCTTGAGAAAATAATCCAGTAGGTCCATAAACAGTGCGTCTTTTCTGCCTGAGTGGGGTTCAACAACATTCGTAACGGAATAGGGCGACTCTGCCGGGTGCTTTGCCAACTCATCTTTGGTGATGTTAAAAACAAAAATCGATCCGCCCACCATGGCCGCCGGTTTTCTTGCATCCAACCACTGATACGACCATTTTCCATACAGTTCTCCCCGCAATTTTGAGGCTTGATAATTAAAAGCCGAAATAGCCAACCACCCCATCGTCGGGCCATATTCGGAATCCCAGGTTTCAACGTCCGGAATGTAATAGCCAGGCTCTGCGGTGCCAAAATAATCAAGTTTGATATTTTTGATGTTATTATCTTCGACATATTTCTTTAATCTTAACAAATCCTGACCCCAGTCAAGAGATGAATCCACCAACCTGGTATATCGTTGGGCTCTGGGCGTCGCCTCGTTAAAATCGGCTATGAAATTAGGATAGTTCGATACCGTCGAGACGATCTGGTAACCCACGAGGACGAAAACGATAATCTTGAGGGGCGTAAAGCCCCTTCCCCTCTCAAATACTCTCCTCAAAAGGAAGCCTATTAGTAATAGGGCAAACGGCACGGTCGGCAAAAGATGACGTATACCTATGTTGAGAGAACTAATAAGAGCAATAGCCCAGTATACCGCAAGCGGCGTCGCTATCAACGCGACGGTCCATCGGTCTTGCCTCTCTCTTGGAAATCTAATGGTTATATAGACAACCGAGGATAAAAACAAAACGATAATTGGTATGGGCGTCTTAAGAAGCCAGGCAACCGGAAAGTACCAGGGAACCATCTTTATGGAGAACTCATCGAAAATAAAGGTGATGTTCCCAAACCAGACTCGTCCTATGGTGTACAGTATTCCCAAAAAATAATGTCCCAATCCTCTGGTTAGCCGATTGCCTTCAAATATATGCAGAAAATTTCTGATTTCCAGCGTGCGCGGATCGTTCGATAAATATTTCTCAATCAACCGATGCTCAACGTCGACCGGAGTTCCCCAAACGAACACCGTATAAACCATCCAGACAAAAACAAATGAGATTACACAAATCCACACATACGATTTGAAATAGAGCCAAAAGAGAGTGGATATTTTTTTGTTTTCGTCTTTGTCAATAATGGCCTTGACGACAACCAATATAAATAAAATGGCGTACAGGGCCAACGCGGACATTTTACAAAGCAGTGCGATACCGAAGGCTATGCCGGCTATTATGTTATTCTTCAAGGTGATGTCACTAATCGCGCTATCGAAATAGTAGATCGTGATAACGTATCCCAACGCCGCCACAAGGTCCGTGGTGACCAGCCGACCATGCGCGATAATATCGGGGTAAAAAGCGAAAAAGGTTAGGAGCAGAAAACCGATCTGTTGCCCATAGAGCTTGACCGACCACGTATACAGAAAGATTCCGAGTGCGATCATCAAGAACATAATGGGAAGCCGAGCCCAAAGATAAATTTCTTCGGCGCGGTTACCGTTGTTAAAAATCATGTATTTCCCGGCCTTCCATTGGTCGATGGAATTCCAGGAGTCGTCGTCTTCCGGCCCCTTGATGCCGGCTAAAACCATGAACAGACCGGAAAGAGCTTTGGCTAGCGGCGGATGGTCCGGGTTAAATCTAAAATCGAGATCATGCACATATGCATATCCGGCGGGAATGTGAGCCGTCTCGTCGAACGTTCCGGAATCCCCGGGGTAGCCAAAGGCGCCATTTGATGAAAAGAAAGCGATGCAAAACATTACGGCCAAGACCAAAGCAGCAGCAAAAAAATAAGTCTGTTTTTCGTATTCGATAAAAAGATATTTTACCCAAGCAAACATACCCAACAAGCGTATCACCTGATGGCATGAAACCTCAAGAATATGGCTGAGTTCACGTCGTGGCAGTTCGCTACGGTGACTGAGAGTCCAGATTGCAATCCGACCAGCCGGGTTAGCACCGGGTCCGTGTTTCCAAGATCAATCAACTCGTTACATTTACTGACTTAGTAATGCTTTGAGGATTAACGTTATACCGAATTTCAGTAGGCACTGTCGGAAATCAAGACGGTGAAGGGAGAAAATGCTTTTAGATTTCCTAAACGTAAATGGTAATAATCTTTGGTAATTGTGCACTTGACAAATGTAATACCCTCACCACCATAGCTCATAATAGCTCAATTTAATTACTTTTTATTACCCTTCAAGCCCTGCAAGTATTTCTTCCAACCTTCTTTCGGAGGGGGCACTTGAAGCATGGCCCTTACCGTATCATCGAAGGTTGCTCCTTGCGGTAGCTTAGGGGGTTTCTTTTTAGACGGTTTCATGGGTTTTCTTTCAATTGCAATCCGCCTCAATTATTTTTATTTCCTTGTCAGCAGTAATACCGTAAAGCTGATATACTACATCGTCAATCTCAGTCTCAATATTCTTAGTGTTTATATCTTTCTTTTTTTGCTTAATAATTTCTTTTACAAGAGTTATTATTTTTTCCGCAAATACCTCTTCCTGCCTGTTTATTGGAACTTTGATAGGCAATCTCTCTATATAGATCTGACCGTAGCTGTAATACTTTCCTTGGACAAATGGTGATATAAGAGAAATATATGCAAAAAGAAGTCTTGAATTAAGTAAGCCTAACAGGAAATATATATTTATATTTTTCGGAATAATTATAACTGCCGAATCAGATAAATAAGCTCCTGATTCGTCGATTGCAAAACGGTTGTATTTAGCCAGACGCGGACAAACAATCTTGCGGTCCTTAAAGTCGTCCGGTTCTCTGGCTCTCCATAACTCAAACCATTCCTTATGCCATTCATTGATGATTTTGCCATCCAAACCTCTATTAGCTAACTTGTCTTTAAATTGGTTAAGGTACTTAGCAGCAAAAGGGTATAACTTCAAATCAATAGGTTTACCGCTCTCATCATAAGGAAAGAGAAGTTTTTTAGCAAATGCAGAAATACTGTATTTTCTGATACCCTTACCTCTAATAACATTCTTCAAGAGTGTTTCTTCGATATTAGCAGATTCGATACTTGAATCTTTAACGTAGTATATCTTATCAGAGCCTTTACCGCCACAAGTAACCCCTTGACTTATTTTTGCCGTGTAGTCAGAAAGTGTTTTTAAACCATTCAATTTTTCAATTAAAAATCCCTTATCAGAAACAGCAATTCCGCCAATACTCCAACCAGAATCTTTTAAAGATTTTTGCATTACGGTATACGATTTGAAATAATCATCATTATAATTTTCCACATCCCAATGCTTCTTAACTAAAGATAGTAACTTATCAGTAGGAAGTTCTTTGGCGCGGGGCTTAAACTCGGCATAATTAAAACTGGCCGGTGCGCTGTTCTGTAGTATAATAATACAGGGATAATTGGTTGCATCGGAAAAAATCTTTTTATCCCCGAAGTCCAATAGTTGTTGTAAAGATACATTATTCGCTAGATAGTTCCTTAATTGTTTGGCATATCCAACTTTGAGAAAACGATTTTGAACTATATATCCCAGCTTTCCATTTCTATTAAGCATCTTCGAGCCTAATTCAATAAAGAGTATATAAATATCAAATTTCCCCTTTGCCGATACATAATCAGAGTATATTGGTACAACTTGTTTTGAAGCTTTCAACTTTCCTAACCATGGAGGATTGCCTACTACGAAATCGTACTTTTTATGTTTTAATTGATCGACAATCTCCTTATCTCGTGCAATGCTTTTATAAACATCACCATTTGGCTGAATCAACTCTATTTGAGGATTTTGTTTTTCAAGAGAATCAGTCTCATAGATCCTGAATCTGGGAATAAAAAAAGAAGGGTTTTTCTTCACTGCCTTATAATACAAGTCAACTATTTGAAAAAGTAAATTCATTTCAGTTATGGTAACGGCAAATGGATTAATATCAAAGCCATGTATGCGCATAACAATCGCGTTAACTATTTCCTCACACTCCTTAGAAGTTAGCCGCTCGTAAACTTCCGACCAACGCTTGTTATCTAGGGCCTCCTTTGGTGTCGCTTTACCAAAATTAACAGCATACCGGGCTATCAGTCTTCTCGTTGCCCTAACAAGAAAGCCCCCTGAACCACAAGCAATGTCTATAATGTCCTTTTCTTCAATAGCCTTTGAAGGAATATACCCAACGGCATCAAGAATGTAATCAATCACCTCATCGGGTGTGTAAAATTCACCGAGCTTTTTTCTTTCTTCTTTTGGAAGATATTTTTCATACAGCTTACCAAGAATATCACGGTCAACCTTTGAAAAGTTAAACTCGATTTAATATCCATAAGACCCGATTCAAAACATGATCAAGCTCTCCGTTACCGCTCTCATACCAATCAAGAGGATTGTTCTTCTCATAAAAATGATAATATATCTTTTTAGCACCCGAATAGGAAAATTTAATCACCTGTTTGAATACTTCAGAATCGCCAACTATAGGCTCACTGAGTTCTTCACGAAGACGCTCAATACCCCCATTCGATATTTTATTTTTCAAGAGATCTTTGTCTTCACAGATTCTCACAAATAATAACCTATTCAAAAGAACATATATGGATTCCTTACAAAAAATCTGCTTGTTTTCTTCCTCCTTCTCCTCAGATCTATTAGAGAGGGCTTTCCAAATGTAGTAACCAGAGAACGAGGCATGTTTCTTGAACTTACCCTCAGTCTTTAGCTCAAACCGTGCCAGTTCCGCAATTTGCTTTGCATTATTACCGTTATCTTTTTTAATATCCTCAAGCTCATTCTTCAGCTTTTTGTATTGGGAATAACCAGCATAATACTCATCAAATGCAGAATAAGTATATTGCCTAAGTAAAGCATTTGAAATATAGTCAAGCTGTTCCATAAGTTTAACAAAACCTGAATCTTCGGAAACATCTATCATTCCATAATAATCACTAAACTTAAGATACTTATTCTCACTCCATATTTGAGGTTTTGTTGTATTGTTTAAAAAAAGTAAGTGCTCAATCTCTTTGGTAGAAAGCTGTTCTTCTCTGATCCTTTTTGATTCAATAATAGCTTTAAAATCAATATCAACTCTAAGAATCTTTCCCTGTTTCAAAACTTCCCATAGAAGAAACCTATAACCATTTGTAAGCCCTATAAATCGAGTAGAGGGATCAGCATACTTCTCCGCCTGATCATGCCATTTTTCTGAATCGAGAGTTTCCCGAGGACGCTTAGTTTCTATCACTACCGCTCGATTGTTACTATCATCTTTAAGAGTAATATCAGTTCTGCCACGCTCAAATGCGTACTCACTTCCCAAATAACCTAAAACACCCTCAATAAAATATTTTACAAATCTAGGACTAAAATCATGTTCCAGCGTATCGTCTGAAATCTCTTTATACATTTTCTTAAAAGCTTGGATTACTTTTAAGGGAAAACTAATATCTTTTTCTTTTTGATCCATTTTGATCAGTTCATTTCTATACCACGTTACTTCTACAGGGCTTTAATACCAACCGCTTACCCTCGACCTTCTTGATACCACTTATTGTCCGATCCCCATCAGTTAATGTTCGCGTATTATATCGGAAATCAAACTCACTGAGATATTTATTAAGGTGCTGCCTTCCCACATGGTGATAAACGCCGATAATCCCACGTTTCAAAATACTAAAATATCCTTCAACGGTGTTGGTATGGGCATTCCCTCTGACATATTCACCGGCTGAATGGTTTACGCTCTCATGCTTCGCAAAACGCTTCCCTGGTTTCCTGTATCCTCTAAACTCGTCGGTCATGAGCGTGGCTTTCTTACTTACATTCTTTCTCAGGATCTTGTCAATGTTGTTTCCGGTAACCTGCTCGACTACCTGGGATCGCACCTTGCCCTTGCGCTCTACCAATGCCACTACCGGAGTTTTGTTACCTTTATATGCCTGTCCCTTGCCTCTGACAGTGCCACCAACCCAAGTTTCATCAGCTTCTACCGTTCCACCAAGCTTGGTTTCAAAAGTAGCATTGCTTAGAGCGTAACGAATACGGTGCATCATAAACCAAGCCGTCCGATAGGAACCCAAGTTTAAATTCCTTTAAGCTGGCAGGCAGAGAACCCTTTCTTGGAAGAGCACAGCAGATACCAAGCGATCAACCACTTATTCAAAGGCACATGGGAATCTTCAAAAATGGTTCCAACCGTTACCGTAAACTGTCTATGACACTCCGCGCAATCATAAAGGCCAGGCCGAATCTTAGATGCTATACTTGGTTTGATGACCCATATCCGATCCTTGTTTGCGTTTCCGCAATGCGGACAGGTGGGGCCTTCCGGCCAGCGAATGCTCTCCAAGTAGGTTCTGGCTTGTTCCTCGGTGGAGAACCTTTGAGCTATCTCAACCAAAGTCAAATTATCCAGAGTTTCCATGTGCTTCCTCACTTTCTATATTAATAGTAGCACATGGGAACGCATTTGTCAAGTGCATAATTGCCTAATCTTTGTCTCTATCATCTTTGTGTATATAATTTTTAATAAAATGCAAACATTAACTATCTTTTTACTCCTTATGAGCAGTATGGTTGTATTTCATTGTACAAATTCTCACAACGATGCATCAACTAACGAACAAAGAGATACCTTTAAGTATTTTGTTGAAAATTTGCTGACCTGAAGATTCTGTGATAGGAGCAAGAGACGTGGTCATGTGAAGGTGCTCATAGGGGAAAAACGGGTTTTGAAATTCCTATCCTTCGCACTTTATATTACTTTATGCTATACATAGAAAAAGACATGTTTCTGTCGCAAAAAACTTTAAAGGAGGGGATTTTATGAAAAAAAATGGAATGATAAATTGTTTTCTCAGATGTCTACTAATTGTAATTGCTTTTGCAAAAATTGTCGCTTGTTCCTCAAGCGGTAGTTCGGAGATTGCTCCGGCCATCACAAGCGCCAACAATACGGAATTTACCGAAGGGGCAGCCGGAACTTTCACCGTCACAGCAACCGGCACTCCAGCCCCCACGTTTGCCCTGACCGGATCGTTACCATCAGGCGTAACGCTTGATGCTTCGACCGGCGTCCTGAGCGGCACACCGGCAGCCGGAACCAACGGCACTTATCCATTGACCATCACCGCCAGCAATGAAGTCCAACCCAATGCCACTCAAAGCTTTACCCTAACTGTAGTTATCCATCCAACCATCACAAGCGCCAACAACGCGGTATTTACCGAAGGGGCAGCCGGAACTTTCACGTTTACGGTAACCGGCACACCAGCCCCCACACTTGCCTTAACCGGATCGTTACCATCAGGCGTAACGCTGGATGCTTCAACTGGCGTCCTGAGCGGCACAGCAGCAGCCGGAACCCACGGCGCTTATTCGCTGATCGTCACCGTCAGCAATGGAATCCTCCCCGTTGCAACGCAGAGCTTTTCTCTGGCTGTAGTTACCGCCTCCACCACGGCTCTGCTCGTAGAGGAAGCGACCTCAGTAGTCGATACTGATAATACAAATATCGCCAACCTAATGACGACAGCCGGTTTAACTGTTGACACGAGCAACGGCGTTCCCACCGGCGACTTGAGCGGCTACGCGCAAATCTGGGATACCCGGTTTAATCAGATCCCACTGACGTATGAAGATATGCTGAGCTACAAAAACTATCTTGCCGAGGGCCGCACACTTGTCTTGATTGGCGAAAACTCAGGCTTCGTGACCCGCAACAATTCCATTGTCGCCTTTATCAGCGAACTGGGTGGCGGAAGCATTACACTATCAACTCCAAACAACGCGCAGACGGTTCAATCGCCATTTACCGGTCCTAATACGGTCACCAGCATTACTATACAGGCCTCAGATGGTACGACGGATCCAGGCACGGGTGCATTTATGACGAAAGACGCGTCCAACGTTGGCGCTGGATTATACTATGCACGAGGCACGTTACCCGACGCCGCCGCCGGCAGGTTGATGGTTGTTTTCGATGTCAATTTCCTTGGTACTAACGCCGATGCCGACTCTCACAATCTGGCAACCAATATGATTGTCCTTCCGTAAGGAATTGTATTAGCCTTATTCCGCAGTCCAATGTCAACTGTTCATTGGCGTGTCCAAGCTGTGCGGCGACAGCGCGAGCGATCTCACCAGCATCCTGGACAATGGTTGAGTGGCTTTTTACAATTATTGACTTAGCAATGCTTTGAGAGTTAACTTTAAACCAGATTTTAGAAGACGCTGTTGGAAATCAAGACGGTGAAGGGAGAAAATGCTTTTAGATTTCCTAAACGTAAATGGTAATAATCTTTGTCTCTATCATCTTTGTTTATATAATTTTTAATAAAATGCAAACATTAACTATCTTTTTACTCCTTATGAGCAGTATGGTTATATTTTCTTGTACAAATTCTCACAACGATGCATCAACTAACGAACAAAGAGATACCTTTAAGTATTTTGTTGAAAAGTTTGCCGACCTGAAGATTCTCCGCTATCAGGTTCCTGGTTTCGATACGTTAACGTTAAACCAGAAAAAACTAATTTATTATTTGAGCCAGGCTGCAATTGCAGGCCGCGATATTATTTTCGACCAGAATGGCAAGTACAACCTCGCCATTCGCCGTACCCTCGAAAACGTAGTTGAAACCTACAAAGGCGATCGGAACACCGATGATTTTAAAAAGTTTATGGTCTATACAAAACGGGTATGGTTTTCCAATGGTATTTATCATCATTATGCTTCAGATAAGCTCATTCCAGATTTTTCGCAGGATTATTTTAAACGATTAATTACTCAGTCTGATCAATCGAAGTTGCCCCTTGCAAAAGGCGAAACACAAGATCAATTTCTCAAAAAAATTACTCCCGTAATGTTCGATAAAACCATACTTGCGAAAAAGGTAACCCTGGATCCGGGTAAGGATTTGGTTTTGAACTCAGCGGTTAACTTTTACGAAGGTGTTACCCAAAAAGAAGCCGAGGCTTTCTACCATAAAATGAGTACAACTGATGATCCCAGGCCACTATCGTATGGGTTGAATTCAAGATTGGCAAAGAAAAACGGGACAATTATTGAAGAAGCTTACAAACAAGATGGCCTGTATGGCTTGGCCATTGCTGAGATTATTAGATGGCTTGAAAAGGCAGAAAGCGTTACTGAGAATGATACACAAAAGAACGTGATAAACTCCCTTATCGGCTATTATAAGACCGGCAGTTTAAAAAAATGGGACGAATACAATGTAGCATGGCTGAATGATTTGAACTCATCGGTCGATTTTATAAATGGGTTTATTGAAACCTATGAAGATCCGTTGGGACTGAAAGCAACGTGGGAATCGATAGTGGACTTCAAAAACGTACAAGCTACTCACCGTGCAGAAGTAATCAGCGCCAATGCTCAGTGGTTCGAGGATCATTCACCAGTTGAAAGTCGATTTAAAAAACATGAAGTTAAGGGTGTATCTGCCAGAGTTATCACGGTCGCACAGCTTGGCGGCGATTGTTACCCGGCTACACCGATTGGTATTAACCTGCCCAATGCCGATTGGATCCGCAAAGAGCATGGTTCTAAGTCAGTGACTATTGATAACATCACCTATGCTTATAAACAGGCAGCCAAAGGCGATGGTTTTAACGAAGAATTTGCTTACAGCCGGGAGGAAATTGACCTGATCAATAACTATGATTACATTGCCGACAGCCTGCATACTGATTTACACGAATGTGTGGGGCATGCCTCCGGACAATTGTTACCAGGCGTTAAATCAGACGCATTAAAAAATTATCAATCCACACTGGAAGAAGCGCGTGCCGATTTGTTTGCGCTCTACTATATTATGGATCCGAAATTGGTGGAGCTTGGACTTTTGCCGACCGCCGAGGCGGCTAAGACATCGTACATTACACAGATTCGTAATGGACTCATGACACAACTGGTGCGTATTAAACCAGGTAAGGACATTGAAGAAGCCCATATGCGCGATCGCCAGTTGATAGCTACATGGTGTTACGAACAAGGGAAAGCTGATAATGTTATTGAAAAGAAAGAAAAAGGTGGAAAGACCTATTTTGTAATTAACGATTTTGGGAAGTTGCGTAAGTTGTTTGGCGAATTGCTCAAGGAGGTGCAACGGATTAAATCCGAAGGCGATTACGAGGCCGGTAAGGCATTGGTTGAAAGATATGGAGTAACGGTTGACTCCGCCCTACACAAGGAAGTGCTTGAACGTTACGAGAAGTTGAATCTTGCCCCGTATAGCGGTTTTATCAATCCTGAATACGTGCCGGTTGAAAAAAACGGTGAAATAATCGATGTGAAAATTATTTATCCAATGGATTTTACTGAACAAATGTTGAAATACTCACAGCACTATTCGTTTCTACCGACCTATAACTAAAATTTTTATTTTTTACCATTATTGTCCGTCGATGGTCGGACGATCTGATGCAGGTCCTTCACCCAACTTAGTTTAGAGCATGATGCGGCTTTGTAGGCGCGGCGGCATCGCCCTGTGCCTGGATCCGGCCGTCTTTGAAAACCATCAACGGTCGACGGTAGGCCGTGATATCGGTGAGCGGGTTGGTATTCAAGACCACGATATCGGCCGCTTTCCCGGGTTCGAGGGCACCGATCTGATCCTCCAGGCAGAGGATCTTGGCGTTGACCAGGGTGGCGGCTTGGAGGACTTCCAGGTTGCTGAATCCCAGGCGGGCGAGGAACTCCATCTCGCGGTACAGGGTGCCGTGATAATTCATGGGCACGCCCGAGTCTGTGCCGCATCCGATGATGACCCCGGCCGCCTTCATCTTCTTGAGATTCTCCCTGCCGTTGGTCAGCATACCAAAGAAGGGGGTGGGGTCCACCGTGAACTTCCCCTTCCTAAGCATTGCCTTCCAGTCATAATTTTCGCGCTTGAACCACCCCAGGGCCCTGACATTGGTCCTGTGGATCGAGGGGTCGGCGTCGCGCGCGCTGATGCCATCCCAATAGGCCCGCCGGATCTTGATCTCGTTTTCGATGAAGTCGGTCCGGTACGCATCGGGCAAGGTCTCGAAGGCCTCAGCCATGGCATAGATATTCCCGATCACCATGGTGGGAATGATGGCGATTCGCTTGTCCGCGATGGTTTGGATGTGATCGTCTGCAAGGACCGCATCGGCGACGATGTGCTCCAAAGAATGGAACGGATATTTCAACGCCCGCGTGAAACCGGAGGCGCTCATCGTATGCGCGGCGACGGGCAGGGCCTTTTTCTGGGCGAAGTCGAATATGTAAGCCAGATCCGCTTCGCTGTAGACCCTGAGGTCCAGATCGCGTTTGCCAGCGATCAGGGACTTATTATCCAGGCTCGAGAGCTTGATGAAATGGGCCTTGCGGCTGTTGCGGCGAAGCTTTTTCCTGAGCTCGGCTGGGTTATCGACATTGGTGGTTATGGGGCCGAAGAGCTTGATCATGAATTTTTCCAGGGGATGTGCGTCGCCCCAGTTCAGATCGACATAACCGCCTTTGACGTTGATGAAGGCGTTGCAGAAGACCACCCGCGGCCCGGTTAAGGAACCTCGTTTGACCCGCTTTAGGTAGTGGTGGAGGAGGCGTGGAAAGGCCCCCATATCACGCACGGTAGTGACGCCGGATGCAATCGTCTGGGTGAACTGCAGCTTCAATTGTTTGAACATGCTAAAGAACTCATTGGGTCTGATGTATGACCCCGACGGAAGAGTCATGTGGCAGTGGGCATTGATTAGGCCGGGGATTACGTACTTGCCTTTGAGATCGAACACCGCTGCGCCCTTGGGTATCGGCCCCGCATCATTCCCGGCCGCAAGGATGCGCCCTCCCTTACATCGGATGACGGCTTCCTCGATGGTGTGACCGGTTCTGACATCGATAAGGGTGCAATGCGTGAGGTGGATTTCCTTCATCTTAACCTCCTGGATCAAGAATCCACGAGTACTAGCATACTTGATACCCGTTCGGATAGTGTATTCAAATCCAGCCCCCGCTATATCAAACAAAAACCTCATGCCGTCAGGTATGGGGGGGATATTGATGAGATAACTCCACGCGTCTGATGGTATAACTGTTTGCAATATCAGTATGTTCTGGTATAAGAATCACGATGGTACGAGGTTTTTTTCCCCTATCCTCTTTTCCATCCTTTTAAGAAGGAGGGAAGACATTGAGAACGGGTTCATCTTTTGCGGCCATTATGGCGTTCGGTGTTTTATCCTTTGTTTTCTTGACCGAATGTGTTTCAGGCTGCGGGAACAACGGCGGCGCCAGGAGCCAGTGTACGAGCGAAGACCAGAGCCTCTGCAATTTCTACGCCGCCATCAAGTCCAAAGCCGAGGCGCACGATGTAGACGGTTTCATGGCACTGGTTGCCCCCGATTACTTGCACAATTGCATGGACGTTTCTCAACTCCGCACCAGACTCAACGAACTCTTGCCAACGGTTGGAACGTTTACCTACGACGTCACCTCCGTCGCGACGAATGAAACTCAGGCGGCCGTTTCCGCTGCCCTGACCATTACCAGCACAACCGGGGGGCCGGTCATAACCTGGACCGAGCCGGATACCACAGACAACTCCCTCGGGCTTGGCTACCTCATCAAATCAAACGATCAGTGGCTGGTCTTCGGCAACCAGTGGCGAGCAAAGCCAATGGTCCAAGTGGGCTATGTGCCCGACAATCCGCCCGCTAATCAGTACTTCTTCGGATTTTATGTCACTTCCTCATGCGCGGTGCTCGCGGCGGCAGAAGTCACCGGAACGAACATCTCAGCCCAAACCCTTCAACCTGACATTGGATCGGAGAGCATGTCGTCAGGCACGGTATCCCGTTCCGATCCTTCCCTGCTTCCCAACGTCGGTGACCCGTACACCTTTAGCATCACCTATGGCGACAGCTCCCAGCAGACGCTGAATGATTCCGTTAAGTCCGTTATTGGTGTAACCTTGAGCATCATGGTGATGTTCGACCAAGGCGTCGCTTACATTATCTGGACCGATGTCAGCGACCAAGTTCCCAACGCGGTAAGTTATACGGTTGAAGCTAGACTGTTAAACAACACCCTTATCTGGGCCAGCCCATCCTATCCATTGACCCAGACCTCGACCACCTTTAACGAGGATGGCACAGCCCTGCAGCCTCTCGTAAGCGGACAGAAATATTATTTCGGCCTCACACTGTTCGACATATACGATGACTTCACGTATAAGGTTAGGCTGGTGTCCGTGCCGTGACCGGAGCAAGGCACCCAAACCACAACACACCAGACCCCAAGAAGCGAGACTTGAAAGAGGTATGGGAAAAAAACACGATAGATCATAGGGAGTAAGTTCGGGTTTTCGGTACTCCGCTTCGTACACACCCAGCGACAATACATAGACATTCGAGTGTAAAGGGAGTAGAAAACCCGCCATGAAAAAGCATTCCCGCAACCGTTTACGTAACATTGCCATCATAGCCCATGTCGACCATGGAAAAACCACCCTCTTGGATCAGATGTTTTCCCAATGCGGCTTGTTCCGTAAAGGCCAGGACGTCCAAGAACGTATTCTTGATCGTTTGGATCTGGAGCGCGAGCGCGGCATTACCATTGCGGCCAAGAACTGCTCGATTCGCTATCGTCAGGTGAAAATGAACATCGTCGACACCCCCGGGCATGCCGACTTCGGCGGCGAGGTGGAGCGGGCACTATCGATGGTTGATGGGGCCTTGCTGTTGGTGGACGCGGCTGAGGGCCCTCTTCCCCAAACGCGCTTTGTGCTGCAAAAGGCGCTGGCCGCGCGCCTGCCCATGGTGGTGATCATCAACAAGGTTGACCGCAAGGACGCACGGCCCGAGGCAGTGCTCGACGAGATCTACGACCTCTTTATCGATCTTGACGCGGATGAAGATCAATTGGATTTTCCGTTGTTTTATGCGGTGGGCCGGGAGGGCATCGCCTCTGCGGATCGTAGGCACCGGGGCAAAGATCTCAAACCGATCTTGGACGCGATGATTGATTACTTGCCCGCGCCTGCCGTTGCCCCGGACGACCAGTTTCGCATGCTGGTCTCGGACCTGGATTATTCCGACTTCATGGGCCGGCTGGCGGTGGGTAAGGTGGTGGCCGGCTCCTCACGCCTGCGGGATGATATGTTCTGCATCGGCGCCGACGGCCAGGCTCGCCCCTTGAAGGTCACGTCGCTGCAGCTGTATGAAGGTTTGGCCTTGTCGGAAGCCGCCGAAGTGCAGGCCGGGGACATCGTGGTGCTGTCGGGCATCCAGGACGTACTGATCGGCGACACGATCTGCAAAGTTGATTCATACGGCCGTACCCCGGAGCCTCTACCGCGGTTGCGGGTGGACGAGCCGACGGTTTCCATGTCTTTTGGCATCAATACGTCGCCGTTGGTCGGAAAAGAGGGCCGCCACGTTCAGGCCCGCAGCATCCTCGACCGCCTCCATAAGGAAACCCTCCGCGATGTCTCCATTGTGGTGGAGAACGATCCCCATCGGGACACCATCGAGGTCAAAGGGCGCGGCGAACTGCAGTTGGCGATCCTGATCGAAACCATGCGGCGCGAAGGTTACGAGCTATCGGTGGGCAGAACCAAGGTCATCCTCAAACGGCAGGCCGGTCAAACCCTTGAGCCGCTGGAGCGGGTTTATGTCGATTGCCCCGACGAACATCAGGGCATCGTCACCGAAAAACTGCTCTACCGGCGCGGCAGTCTCGAGACTATGAAACACGGTTCTTCCGACCGAGTGCGCCTGGAGTTTGTGGTGCCTTCCCGAGGATTGATCGGCTATCGGAACGAATTTTTGACCGACACGCGCGGTCAGGGGGTGCTCCATCGGTTGGTGGTAGGCTACGGCCCTTTTCGGGGCGAGTTCGAATCGCGCAACAGCGGCTCCCTGGTCTCGGACCGCGCGGGCAAAGCGGTTGCCTATGGATTATTTCACCTGCAACCCCGCGGCCGGCTGTTTGTCCGCCCCAACGATGTGGTGTACGAGGGCATGATCGTCGGCGAGCACAACCGCAGCAACGATCTCAACATCAACCCCTGCCGCGAAAAGAAGCTCACCAATCTACGCGCTGCGGGCAAGGACGAAAACGTGATTCTGACGCCCGTCCAACCCCCCACCCTTGAGCAGGCCCTGCAGTTTATCCGCGACGACGAACGGGTGGAAGTCACTCCAAAATCTATCCGCATGCACAAGCAAGAACTTCAAGCCAACAAACGCAAAGGGCCCGGATCGAGGATGTAAGGCGTCAACCGGAAAACAGAGGTCAGCGGCGAGAACGATTGCACGGCGTTGAAAACTCATGGCACGTCACCTTTCTCTGTTCGACAACAATCGCTAAACCCGCAACACAAGGTTCCTTCCTTTTATTAGATTAGTCCCCAATTTGTCGTATACTTATATAGAAACCAAAGAGAACATCGCACGATCACATTATAAACGGGGTAGTAATCATGAAAAAGAATAGGGACTTTGTGAACGAAATAGAGACCATCAAGCAAAGAACAATAGGTGTACAAAGATATTCTGCCATGAAAACTCGACTAGATTCTCTTGATAAGGCGCTGGATGCAGCACGATCCGTTACAGATGAACGAGCGCGGAACGAACTCTTGCGATACATACCTATTGGTTCGGTGGCTTGTATTGAAGGATTCTTTCGACTTGCGATACGAGATCTTATCGATAAAGGCTCACCATTCTCTGATAATGCAGCGCAACTAAACAAAAACAATGAGCTTAGACTGGATCTTAATGACCTGCCCCCCAAAAACTGGACCATTTTCAATGAGAGTTCCTTCGGCTAGAATGCCGGAAAGGAGCTTGCTCAATGAAAGGGAAACGGTTTTCTGAGGATAAGATCATCGGGATATTGAAAGAAGCCGAAGCGGGGGTGAAGCTGTCTGATCTCTGTCGCACACATGGCTTCTGCGAACAAACGTACTACCGTTGGAAATCCAAGTACGGCGGGATGGACGTCAGCGAGGCGCGGCGGCTGAAGCAGCTTGAGGAAGAAAACCGAAGGCTGAAGCGTGCCGTGGCCGATCTCACTCTCGACAACCAGATCTTGAGGGATATCAACTCAAGAAAATGGTGAAGCCCGCAGCGCGAAAGCAGGCCGTTGTGCATGCCCGCGAGGAATTTGGGGTGAGCGAACGACGCGCCTGCGGGCTGATGAGGATCGGGCGATCGAGCTTTCGGTACCGTTCGGTAGGCCAACTGTATCCGCAGTTGCGGGAGCGTCTTTTAGAGCTTGCGGCGCAGCGGGTACGCTTCGGATATCGACGGTTGCAGGTGTTATTGCGGCGGGAAGGGTATGTGGTGAATCACAAGCGGGTGTATCGGCTGTATCGGCAAGAGGGATTGAGCGTGAGGAAGAAGCCAGCGCAAGAGATACCGGAGCATCGCGCGGCAGCCGCTGCGTCTTCCGGAAGGACTCAACGAGCGATGGTCGATGGATTTTCTATCTGATTGTCTCTCAGATGGGCGACGGTTGAAGGTGTTGAGCGTGCTGGATGAATT